>NZ_JBITFL010000016.1:0-197540 GCF_044456045.1 Nocardia sp. NPDC051052 | reverse complement strand
TCAACAACCGGGGGGTATGAGAGGCCGGAACCAATTAAACAATTGGCACTGACATTCATCGACACACTATTGAGTTCTCAAAGAACACACGCACACACCACTTCGCGGGCTTGGCCCGGTCGGTCGGTGAGGCAACTTTTCAAGCTTAGCGCAACCATGAACCCGACGTGAAATCGGGGTACCGGTCTTGCCAGTGTGAGCGTCAGGCGCTCCTCGTCCTACCTCGTTTCCCGGTCCATCCGCTCAGCGTTTCCGCTGGGCTTCTCGGCTCCGGGTCGGTGTCCGTGTCGCTCTGACTTGAACTAAGTTACGCGGCGGCGAACGCCACGTCAAATCGCCTGCGCAGCCCGAGAATTCGCAGGTCAAGGCCCCTGGCATCGGCCGAGGATCGGCCTGAGTCACCCGAATGTGACCCAGACCACCCAGACTTCATCCGAACGAGTCCACGCGGCCGCCTCGCGGGCCCCGTCAGTTGTCCAGCGCGTGCTCTGCCCCGCGATGCAGCGGTACCGGATTCGTATCCCGGGCGGTGTCGCGCACGATCCCCCTGGCCGCGGCGTTCGCCTGCTCCAACTGAGGTTTGCGATCGAAGAGTGCCTTGGTGAGAACACACGCCACGTCGGCATCCAGGTTGTCGCGCACCAACAGCACGTTGGGCACGACGATCGATGGCACATCCTCGGACAGTCCATAGGTAGCCGCGGGAATGGTCCCCAATTCGTAGACCGGGCTCAGGATGCGCATCCCGGCCAACTCCTCGGAGGTGTCGAGGAAGCGGAACTTGTCCTTGGCCGAGGCGAACAGCTCGGCGAGGCCCGGCGTCGGCAGGCCGCCGGTAAAGAACAGTGCGTCGATCGACCCGTCCTTCATACCGGCGACAGCCTTGGTGAGATCCAAGCGGTTGACCGCGATGTCGCTGTCCGGGTTCAGGCCGCCGGCCCGCAGGATGCGGCGCGCCAGCATCTCCGTGCCTGATTTCGGAGAACCGGTAGACACCCGCTTACCGCGCAGCTCGGCGATGGAGGTGATGCCGGAGTCGGCACGCACCACCACCTCGGTATAGCTGGGGTAGAGCCTGGCCAGCGCCTGCACCGGCTGCTTCTCGCCGTCGAAGGTGCCGATGCCGAGCACCGCGTCGGCGGCCGTGTCGGTCTGCGCGAACGCCACCTGGTACTTCCCCGCCACCAACTGCTGGATGTTCTGTACCGAGGCCATGGTCTCCGCGGCCGTCGCCGATATCTTGCCGTCGGTGGCCAGTGATATCTGATCGGCGTAGGCACTGCCGAGCGTGGCGAACACCCCGGTGGCGTTGCCGGTGGCGATCCCGAGCTTGGTCGCCTGCTTCACCTCGCAGGTGACCGGGGCACCCGAGTCGGTGAGCGACTCGTCCTTACTCTTCCCGCACCCCGCCACGAATCCCGCCGACACCGCGACCACGGTGACCACGATCGCCACTCTTCTCATCTTGTCCTCCCTGGCGCGAGCCGGGCGGCCACGTCGGCCGACCAACCCGTTCGCCCACCTACTCGACACCCGTGCGGGCAGCGCAACGTCATCGACCAACACCGATGTTCGACAAGGCGTGACGATAGCAACGCGACACTCCCAGCTAATGAAAAACGTTGGTATCCGGTCGTTTTTCAGCGTTCCAGCAACGCGACAGCTGGCCGTTCCTACTTGGCCAGGGCGTGGTCCGCGCCGCGGTGCAGCGGGACCGGCTCGGTTTTGCGCGCATCGTCGCGGGTGATGTCTTTGGCGGCCGAGTTTGCCTGTTCCAGTTGGGGTTTGCGGTCGAAGAGGGCCTTGGTGAGGACGCAGGCCAGGTCGGCGTCGAGGTCGTCGCGAACCAGCAGGACGTTGGGGACGACGATGGTTTTCGCGTCGGCGGGCAGGCCGTAGGTGGCGGCGGGGATGGTGCCTGCCTCGTAGACGGGGCTCAGCTTCCGCATGGCGGGGAGCTGGTCGGTGAGGTCGAGGAAGCGGACCTTGTCCTTGGCGGAGGTGAACAGATCGGTGATGCCGGGCGTCGGCAGGCCGCCGGAGAAGAACATCGCGTCGATGGAGCCGTCCTTCATACCGTCGACCGTTTTGGTGAGATCCAGGCGCTGAGCGGAGATGTCGCTGTCGGGATTCAGGCCCGCGGACTGCAGTACGCGCTGAGCGATCACCTCGGTGCCGGACTTGGGCGAGCCGGTGGACACGCGCTTGCCGCGCAGGTCGGCGACGGAATTGATGCCTGCGCCGGTGCGCGCGACCACCTGGGTGTAGTTCGGGTAGAGCCGCGAAAGGGCTTGCACCGGTTGCTTTTTGCCGTCGAAGCTGCCTGCGCCGAGCACGGCGTCCGAGGCGGTGTCGGCGAGCGAGAACGCCACTTGATAGGTGCCTGCGACGAGTTGCTGGATGTTCTGCACGGACGCGCCGGTCTCCGCGGCGGTGGCCTTCACCTTGCCGTTGGTGGCCTGGGAGATCTGGTCGGCGTAGGCGTTGCCCAGCGCGAAGTAGACGCCCGTCGCGTTGCCGGTGGCGATACCGACCCTGGTCTCTTGTTTCGCCTCGCAGGTGATCGCGCCGCCCGCGTCATGCTGCGGCGCGTCCCGGCGGCCGCCGCATCCGGTCAGCAGCCCGGCCGATACCGCGGCGACGGCGAAAACTATGGCGACTCTTCTCATATCGTCCTCCTTCGAGAGAGCAGAGTGATCCCGACGGCCGCGGCCAACGCGACCAGGCCGGCGATGAGCGCGCCGGTCTTCAGGTACAGCAGCAACAGACCGCCGAGCGCGGCCAGCGCCCTGGCGAGCGGCTTGGCCGGGCCGATCCCGAGGATCCAGCCGCCGGTGGCCACAGCCAGGGCCGCGACGCCGAGGCAGGCGACGGCCGTGGTCCACAGGATGCCGAGCACCGGGCCGCGGCCGAGCAGGTATTCGCCTGGTTCGGTGAGCACGAAAACGACCGGGACCAGGAAGGCGGGCAGCGCGTACTTCAGCGCCTGCCACATGGTCGGCACCGTGCGGGCACCGGTGACGGCGGCGGCACCCACCGCGGCGAGCGCCGTCGGCGGCGTCACCTCGGACAGCACCGAGTAGTAGAAGACGAACATGGCGGCCGCCGCCGGTGACACGTCGAGCGCGAGCAGCGCGGGACCGATGATCGCCCAGCCGATGATGAACGACGCGGTCACCGGCACGGCGAGGCCGAGCAGCGCCAGCGCGATCGCCGCGAGCACGACGGTGCAGGCCAGCACCACGGTGTGGTTGTCCGACACCGACTTCGCGGCGCGCACCAGCAGCGACGCGAGTTGTGCGCCAAGCCCGGTCTTGGTGGTCATCGCGGTGATCACGCCCGCCGAGGCACACACCGCGACCACCGGCAGCGCGGCCCGCACCCCGCTGCCGATCGCGTAGAACACCCGGCGCGGCGAGAGCGCGGTCTCGCGGGTGCGCGGGTCGAAGAAGGCGAGGAGGAAGGCCAGCGCCGTCGCGTACACCACGGCCTTGGTGGCGCTGACGTCGAGCAGCAGCAGGACGACGATCGCGATCAGCGACAGGAAGTGGTAGCCGAAGCGCAGCAACAGCCGCCACGCCGAGACGCCGCCGGTCTCCACCGGTTTGGTGCCGAGCCGGCGCGCGTCGATCTCCACGGCCAGCAGGATGCCGAGGTAGTAGAGCAAGGTCGGGATCAAGGCCCAGCCGAGCACCGTCACGTACGAGACGTCGAGGTATTCGGCGACGATGAACGCGGCGACGCCCAGGGTGGGCGGCGAGAGAATCGCGCCGACTCCGGCGGCGGCGAGCATGCCGCCTGCCTGCTCCGGCGGGTAACCGGCCCGCTTCAGGATCGGCCAGGTGACCGCGCCGATGGTCACGGCGGTCGCGGTGCCCGAACCCGATACCGTGCCGAGCAGGAATCCCGAGGCGACGGCGGTGCGTCCGGCGGCGCCGCGTGAGCGCCGGAACAATGCCACCGACAGGTCCACGAAAAACTGTGCCGCACCGGAGAATTCGAGCACCGCGCCGTACAGCGTGAACAGCACGATGTAGGTGGCCGCGACATCCAAAGGCGTGCCGTAGAACCCGCTGCCCGAGTTGTACAGCGCGTCGACGATCTGCCCGAAGTCCAAGCCCGCGTGCGCGATTGTCCAGTCCTGCGGCAGGAATCCGCCGTAATACCCGTACGCCACGAACACCAGACAGACCGCGACGAGCACCCAGCCCGTGGCCCGCCGGCACGCCTCCAGCACGAGGACGAGCAGCACCGCGCCCATGGCGACGTCGACGGGATCCAGCAGCCCCTGCCGGTCCAGGAAGGCGTTGTACCCGCCGCCGCCCGAACCGATCGAGAACGGCAGCACCGGATAGAGGCAGACCAGCACGGCGACCACGGCGAGCAGCCAATCGAATGCGCCTGGCCCATCGCCCCGATCGAGGAACCGCAGGCCGGATCGGTACGCCAGGAACACCATTGGCAAGGTCGCGGCGAGGAACACCACCAGGTAGTACTGACTCCCCTGCGGCAGTGGCCGAAATACCTGCCACACCACCAGGATCGCGACCACGAAGGACGTCGCCGCGACCACCCGCTCGGCCCAGCCGGTCAGTACCCGGGCGGGCCGCTCCTCATCATCGACCTCCAGCAACGTGGGCCGATCTTCCACGGGCGCCTCGGATTCCAAACGCTCGCCCGCCGTGTTCGACATGGCGGAACGATAGCAACGCACGACCGGTCGTATACCGGTATTGAAAACAGGCGAATCGGTCATTTTCCAGGTCCGGGCCGCCGGTGACGATCAGTGCACGTCAGCCCGCGCTTGGTTGCCGCAAATTCCGGCTGCGCGAAGCAGTTTGGTGCCGACGTCGTGCAGCATGCGCCGCATCTCGGGTGGTTCCTTGACCTCGAACTCGATATCGAGGTGGGCGATCCGGACGGCGGTCCATTCGAGCGAGTCGGCACTGGTGCGGATCAGGCAGCTGCGGTCGTCGATCGGTTCGACCTCTTCCGGTCGCACACGGAAGGTTTCGGCCAATCGCTCGGCCGAGGCGTGCACGAGGAACACCACGCTGCGCGTCGGCCGCGCGTGGGCCAGCTGGGCCGCGACGAAGGCCGCCGCGTCATCGCCGGGCAATTCCCTTGGCGGGCAACGCACTCCGGTCGGGAATGGGGTGTCGAGACGGTCCAGCCGGAAGGTCCGCCAATCGGCACGGTCGATGTCCCAGGCCACCAGGTACCAGCGGCGGCCCGCCGAGACGAGGCTGTGTGGCTCGGCGAATCGCTTGCTCTGCGCGTCGCTCTTGTCGCGATAGTGGAAGCGGATCCGCTCGCCGTCGCGGGCCGCGGCGGCCAGCACGACCAGGGTTTCCGGGTCGACGCGCGGTCCGGCGGCCGGGCCGCCCAGCGAGACGGTCGCCGAGTCGATCGCGTCCACCCGGCCGCGCAGGCGCGAGGGCAGCACCTGCTGGAGTTTGACCAATGCCCGGGCGGCCGACTCTTCGATACCCGCCACCGAACCCTGGGCGGCGCTGCGTAAGCCGAGGGTGATCGCGACCGCCTCCTCGTCGTCGAGCAGCAGCGGCGGCAGGTCGGTGCCCGCTTCCAGGCGGTAGCCGCCGACCGAGCCGAGGCTCGCGTGCACGGGATACTCCAGCTCACGCAGCCGTTCGATATCGCGGCGCACGGTACGCACGGTGACGCCGAGGCGATCGGCCAGCTCCGGGCCGGTCCATTCGCGGCGGGTCTGCAGGAGCGACAGCAATTGGAGTAGTCGTGCGGCGGTCTCGGTCACCGTTTCAGTATGGCTCGCAATGAGGACTGATCCTGACCTCATTGCCGCATAGCGTGGGTGTAGTGAATGCAGAGCGAGACACCATCCAGATCGTCGGCGCCCGCGAGAACAACCTGCGCAACATCTCGCTGGAGATCCCGAAGGGCAAGATCGTGGTCTTCACCGGGGTGTCCGGCTCGGGCAAATCGTCGATCGTTTTCGGTACCGTCGCGGTCGAGTCGCAGCGCCAGCTCAACGAGACCTACACCTGGTTCATCCGCAACCGGCTACCGAAGTACGAGCGTCCCGAGGCCGACGCGATCGACAACCTGGCCCCCGCGGTGGTCGTCGACCAGCGACCGATCGGCGGCAACTCGCGCTCCACGGTCGGCACCATGACCGACATCCAGTCGATCATCCGGGTGCTGTTCTCCCGGCACAGCGAGCCGAGTGCCGGTGAGGCAACGAGCTATTCGTTCAACGACCCGCTCGGCATGTGCCCGGAGTGCGGCGGGCTCGGCCACGTGGTGCGGCCGGACCTGGACAAGCTACTCGACACCGACAAGTCGCTCAACGAGGGCGCGATCACCTTCGCGCCGTTCGCCATCGGCACCTTTCAATGGCAACTCTATGCCCAGTCAGGGCTTTTCGATCCTGACAAGCCGTTACGTGACTTCGACGCGGAGGAGTGGCAGCTGTTCCTGCGCGGCAACGGCTTTCGGGTGCCGCGGCCGAACAAGACGGGGGGTGTGGGGAGCAACGCCTATGAAGGGCTGCTCGAACGGTTCGATCGCCTGTACATCAAGCGCGATCTCGACTCGCTGTCGGACAAGAACCGGGCGGCCGCGCGGGAGGTGGTCACCGAGGAGATCTGCCCGGCCTGCGGTGGGGCGCGGCTGAGCGCGGCCGCGCTGGCCAGCCGGATCGACGGGCTCGGCATCGCCGACTACGGCAGGTTCGAGGTGTCGGATCTGATCGAGGTCCTCGGCGCTATCGACGATCCGATGGCCGAGGTGATCGCCCGAGCCGCGATCGCGCGACTGCGGCGGATCGAGGAGGTCGGTCTCGGCTATCTCTCGCTGGATCGGGAAACCTCGTCGCTGTCCGGCGGTGAGGCGCAGCGGCTCAAAGTCGTTCGGCATCTCGGGTCGAGCCTCACCGGCATGACCTACATCTTCGACGAGCCGAGCGTCGGGATGCACCCGCGCGATGTCGGCAGGCTGAACAGCCTGCTGGTCCAGTTGCGCGACAAGGGAAATACGGTGCTGGTGGTCGAGCACTCCCCCGATGTCATCGCGATCGCCGACCAGGTGGTGGACATGGGCCCCGGCGCGGGCGGGCACGGCGGGCAGGTCGAATTCCAGGGCACGGTCGAAAAGCTGCGGGCCTCGGGCACGGTGACCGGCGAGCGGCTGCGCCGGGTGCAACGAGTCAAGCACGAGACGCGCACGCCGACCGGATGGCTGACCGTCGCCGATGTCGAGCTGCACAACCTGAAGAACGTCACCGCGCGATTCCCGATCGGTGTGCTGACCGCGATCACCGGCGTGGCCGGTTCGGGCAAGAGCACGCTGGTCTCCGGCGCGTTCCTGGCCGCGCACCCCGACGCGATCGCGGTGAGCCAGGCTGCGATTCACGCGTCCCGCCGGTCCAGCCCCGCCACCTATATCGGCATCATGGATCCGCTGCGCCAGGTGTTCGCCAAGGAACACGGCGTGAAGCCGGGCCTGTTCAGCTTCAACTCCGACGGTGCGTGCCACGAATGTGGTGGCGCGGGCGTTATTTTCACCGATCTCGCGTACATGGATCCGATCACCACCGTATGCCAGACCTGCCACGGCAGGCGTTTCCGGCCCGAGGTGCTCACCTACGCGGTACGCGGCGTCTCCATCGCCGACGTGCTGGACATGACCGCCGAGCAGGCCCTCGAGTTCTGGGATGGCCACGCCGACAACAAGATTCGCACCCCACTGCGCTCGTTGAACGAGGTCGGCCTCGGCTACCTCACCCTCGGCCGTTCGCTCAGCTCGCTGTCCGGCGGCGAACGCCAACGCATCAAACTGGCCGACCATCTGCATCGCAGCGGCGGCGTCTACGTCCTCGACGAGCCGACCACCGGCCTGCACATGGCCGATGTCGACACCCTGATGGCGCTGCTGGACCGCCTGGTCGACGCGGGCAACACCGTGCTCGTCATCGAACACGACCTGGATGTGGTGAAACGCGCGGACTGGGTCATCGACCTCGGCCCCGACGGCGGCAAGCACGGCGGCGAGATCGTGTTCGCCGGAACGCCCGCCGCACTGCTGGCCGACGAGAACTCGATCACCGCCGACTACCTGCGGCGAAGCGTGGCCGACGCGGCCTGAGTCGCGGCGCCGGTTATGCCAGCATGGTCCGGCGCAAGGCGGTCAGTTCAGCGTCTGTGAGGCCGTTCATCCGTAACCAGCGGGCGGCGCCACCGTGGACGGCGTGCAGGTCGGCGACGAAGCGGCGCATGGGGGCCGGGTCGACGGCGAGGATGCCGGTTCGAGCGGGTGGCAGGCCGCGGTAGGAGTGCAAGGTGTCGAGGCGGGTGCGAAGGCGGACGATGCGTTCGGCGGTGAGCGCGTAGTCCATGACGATGGCCTCGGCAAGGACGCCGACCGCGTCGAGCAGGATGGCGGCGAGGATGCCGGTTCGGTCTTTGCCCGCGGCGCAATGGAAGACGACCGCGTGATGGGTGGTGTCGGCGATCAGCCGGGCCGCGGACACCACGGAAACGGCGCTGCCGGTGAGCAGTTCGTGGTACAGCTCGCACAGGTCGAAGCGGCGCGCGTCCGGCACGAGTTCGCTGGGGGCCGCGGTGCTCGCCACCTTGCACACCGGGAGATTGACAAGGCGCACAGCGCTTTTCGCAAGGCGGCCGTATCCCTCCTGCGCCACCTCGACGGGCGTCCGCAGATCGACCAGGGTCCGCAAACCCACCGGGCCGAGCAGATACGCCAGATCGGCTTCGGAGAGCTGTTGCGGTGTGCTCGAACGATAGACAACCCCGAAACGAGTTGTGCCACCGCCGCTCACGGGCAAGCCACCGAGGTCGCGCACATTGTCGATCTCGGCGAACTCCACCCACCGGCGTGGGGTGAGATCGGTGGGCATATCACACTCTCCGCGGGCCGGATCAACACTCGCCGAACCCGCACAACCAGTTTAGTACTGCCCGACACGGGGCTGGGCCACCAGCGCGCCGATGCTGTCCCAAATCAGTCGGCTGGAAGATCTTTCCGACGTGGAGATGGCCTGCAAGCAGCAGAGTTTCAGCCGCCCGGGTTCGTCGCGGGTTCCCTTCGGTCGTAATCCATTTGGTGCGCACGGATTTCGGCCGCGTTGTCTACCGTCCAGGCGTACAACCGGTCGAACGGCTCGCCCAGGGATTCACCGAGTGGGGTGCGCGAGTATTCGACTCCGACCGGGGACGTTGCCAATACGCGGCGCACGATCATTCCGTTGCGTTCCAGGCGGCGCAGGGTCTGGGTCAAGACTCGCTGGGTCACGCCTTCGAGGCGGCGTTTGATCTCGTTGAATCGGCGCGGTTCGTCGAGAACTGCCAGCACCATCATCGACCACTTGTCGGCGATCTGGTCGAGGATCGGGCGGCTTGGGCAGTCGGATCGGAAGACGTGGCCGGGGTCGGGAGTAGTCATATCGGTATCCTTCGCAATCCTTACGATGCCCAAAGTGCGTTATTGACGCCGGTTACTTGCCGCCGCAATCTAAGTATGCATCGGGAACCTAGATGCCTACCGGATACGGATCGGAGATCTCCATGAACCACGACGCCTACCCGACCCTGCGGGTGCGCCGGGCGGACGGCATTGCTTACGTCACCCTCGACAATCCGCCGGTCAACGTGCTGAATGTCGCCATGATGAGCGACCTGCGCAAGCTGCTGTCCGCACTGCGGGACGACGATTCGATTCGGGTGATCGTGTTCGACAGCGCCGACCCAGAGTTCTTCATCGCGCACGTCGACATGTCACTCGTCGACACACCGGACGCCTTCGCGGAACTGGCGGCCGACCTGCCGGACGGCGTCAACGTCTTCCAATGGCTCGGTGAGTTGCTCCGGCACCAGCCCCAGGTGACCATCGTCGAACTCGCCGGAATGGCGCGCGGCGGCGGCGCGGAATTCGTTGCGGCCGTTGACATGACGTTCGCGGCGATCGGTCGCGCACGGATCGGCCAGATCGAAGCGCTCATGGGCATCGTCCCTGGCGGCGGCGGCACGCAGTACCTGGCCGGCCGAGTCGGCCGGCACCGCGCGCTGGAGGCGGTGCTGGGTGCCGAGTTGTTCGACGCCGAGACCGCGGCGCGCTACGGCTGGATCAATCGGGCGGTTCCGGCCGACGAACTCCACGACCTGGTCGACCGCCTCGCCCGCGACATCGCGGCCCTGCCCGAGGGCGTGATCGCGGCAGCCAAACATGCTGTCGCACCGGAGGACCTGACCGATGGCCTGCTGCGCGAGCACGATGCCTGGACGGGCCTGTTCGCGCGTCCCGCGGCCGAGCAACTGATCCGCGGCGGAATGGCCAACGGCGCCCAGACTCGCGAGGGCGAGCGCGATCTGGAGGGCCTGCTCCGAGGTCTCACCGGCTAGCCGGGCCGGGGCGAGCGCGGAACGAACGGCGTCGTCGCCCCAAAGCCATGGTCTCGCTGTCGGACTCCCGGTCCCAATGCTGGTCGTCCTGATGGCCGCCACCGGTGCGTGGGTGCTGCGAGCATGGCCGTGAACCGGTCGCGGTCCGATTCCCGAACCGCACCGGTGCGGGTGATCGGCGGCGCTACGAGGGGCATGGCGAGGATGATGGGGGCTATGGCGATGCGCGACGTGGTGTGTGCGGGCCCCTTTGTACGGATCTACGATCCCGGTGCTGGGGAGCCCGAGGCGTGGTATATCAACGATCACACCATCGTCCAGGACGCGGATGGGCGGTGGCATTTGTTCGGGATCACACACCCGGAGCCCGCGAACCCGTTCGACGAGACCGAGTTCGCGCACGCGACCGCCGACGAACTGCTCGGGCCGTGGACTAAGCAACCGTCCGCGCTGCAGGTCGATCCCGATTACGGGGAGACTCATCTGTGGGCGCCGTTCGTGGTCGCGGCGTATAAGCGCTACTACATGTTCTATGCGGGCGGCGGCGCGGATCGGACCGCCGCGGCCATCAATGTGGCCACCTCGACCGACCTGTTCACCTGGACGCGCAGACAATCGGGCCCGTTGTTCTATGACGGCTACGACGCGCGCGACCCGATGGTGGCCCGAGTCGGTGACCAGTGGGTGATGTACTACTGCGCGACGAGCGCCCCCACCGGCGGCAATCACGTTGTCGCGTATCGCACCAGCACCGATCTCGTGCACTGGGGCGATCGGCACATCGCCTACACCGACCCGACCACGGGCACCGAGGCGGGAAATACCGAGTCGCCCTTCGTCGTCCAGCAGGACGGCTGGTGGTATCTGTTCGTCGGCCCCCGCCCGGACTATGTCGGCACCGACGTGTTCCGCAGCGACACCCCGTTCTGCTTCCGCATCGGTGACAAGGTGGGCCATATCGCCGCCCACGCGGCGGAATTGGTGCACGACGACCTCCGCTGGTGGATCAGCCACGCGGGTTGGGGTCAGGGCGGGGTGTACCTCGCGACGCTCACCTTCCCGCAGCCACGCGATCCGAATGTCGCGAAAGCCGTGCCGCGGTAGCCGGTTTCGGGCACGCCGCCCGGTCGGATGGCCGCGCCCGCCGAGTGTCCTGAATGGCGGTGATGATCTCGGCGGCCCACTGGGCCGGATTGTCGTGCCCGAGAAGCTCGCTCAGGCAGGACAGCCGCTCCCGGCGTTGTCCGGGCGAGAGATTCAGCGCGCGGTACAGCGTCTCGACCAGGTCGGTGGGCGAATTCGGTTCGGTCAGTAAAGCTCCGGCAGCCAAGTGCTCGGCGGCACCCGCATGCCGCGAGAGCACCAGCACACCACAACGGCCCACCGCGGCCTGGGCGGCGATGAATTCCTTGGCGGTGAGGTTCATGCCGTCCTGCAGTGAGGTCACCCAGAACACGTCCGCGTCGAGGTACTGGTCGATGACCTCGGGAAAGCTCAGGGCCGTCGGGAAGTATTCGATGGGTCGCCATTCGCCGAATGCCCACGCACGGTTGATTTCATCGATACGGCGCTCGAGCACCTGCCTGGTCGCGTCGTATGCGGTGATGCCGGGTTCCGGTGGCGGGCAGACGAGCCGGAAGCGCAGCGCACCACGCAGCTCGGGATGGCGCACAAGCAGCTCCGCGATGGCCTCGACCTTCTGCACGGGCGCTTTGATGTAATCCAGGCGTTCGACCGAAAGAACAATGGGCCCAGCGGTTTTCCGCCGGTCGAGCGGGCGGGTGCCGGCCAACTCCTCGATCGCGGCACGGTCGATACCCAAGGGATGAACGCCTACCCGAGGCGGGTCGGCGAGTGACCTGAGGAAGCGCTCGGCGAACACCTCGGTGTGGAAACCCGCCCAATCCAACCCGCTGAGCGAGGCGCGGATCTCGGCGGCGGGCGGCAGCGCGGCGAAGACATCCGGCTCCGGGAACGGCGTGTGGTGGAACAGGCCGATCCGCAGGTCCGGCCGTGTCTCGCGCAGGCGGCCCGGCACGAGCCACAGGTTGTAGTCGTGCAGCCACACCGTCGCGCCGGGTGCGGCCCGGACGCTGATGTGGTCGGCGAAGCGCGTGTTCACCGCGCGATACGCGGCCCAGGCCGCGGGGTCGAAGCGTAGTCGGTGCGGCTGCGACATCAGGACCGGCCACAGCGCCTCTTTGCAGGCCCGGTGGAAGTATCCGCGCCACTCGGCCGAGGTCAGCGGCAGAAAAGCAAGTGGCAGGCCGGTGTCGTGATCGTCGAGGTGCGCGGCGGATTGGTCGGGTTCGATGACGACACCCGTCGCCCATACCGCCCGCAGATTCCCGGCGAACACGCTGTTCAGGGTCGGCAGGATGCCGTTGGGACTGGACGGGGTGCGCCAGCCGTCGGGAGTCCAGGTGACCGGCGCGCGGTGGTATCCGACCACCAGGGGGTAGTCGGGCTCAACCCAGCCGAGGTCCCGCAGTGCCGCGAGAATGCCTGCGGCGCCGGGCAGTTCGGGCCGGTGCGCCGCCTGGGCGACGGGGACTGCGGCCAGCAGGCCACGTTCGGCATTGCCGACGATCACGCCGTGCGCGCCGCGGCCGAACATCGAACGGTCGTTGCCGGAATCGCCCGCGACCAGTACCGCGTCCATCGGCCAGCCCTGTTCTTCGGCGAGCAGGACCAGCGCGTTGCCCTTGTTCGCGGGCCCGGGCAGCACGTCGAAGTAGGTGTTCGCCGAGTATTGCCATGAGCAACCCAGCGCGGCAACGGCATCGATCAGTTGCGGTGTCAGTGCGTCGGGCGGCAAATGGAACGAGCATCGCCCTTGCTGGGCTACCTCCTGCTGGATCAGCTCCGGAAAGTGCCGCAGGGCAGCGCGAATGGCCTCGGCGCCGGGCCAGCCCGCACACAGACGCGATTCCAGCGCCGCCACCGGGGTCAGCTCCATGCCGTCGATGATGCTGGCGCCGACATCGGCGATGATCCAGCGTGGCTGTGGCACAAGCGGATCGCGCAGCACCTCGCGGATCGACTCGATCCCGCGCCCCGTCGCGAATACCACGGTCACCTCGGGGTGACGGGTCAGCGTGTTCCGCAGTCGTAGCCGCTCGGCGGCGGTGCCGCCGAGCAGGGTGCCGTCCAGGTCGGTGACCAGGATCTTGCCGGGACCGACGTCGCCCGCGACCACGCCGCAACATCGCTTGCCGGATGAACGTGCTTCCGGCTCAATGGATTTGGAACCCTCGCCGGTTGCCATCTACGCAACGATAGCAGGGGCACATCATCGTATCGGGCAGAATTTCAGTCCTGACGCGCGTGTGGCACCCGGGCGAGCCACTGCGGCAGCTCCGTCAAGTCCGGTGCCGCACTGGATCCCAGGGCCGACGTCGCGGCCGCGCCGCAGGCCACCGCGGCGGCCAGGCAGTCCCGCAGCGGATGCCCGGCCAGGTGCGCGTGCAGGAATCCCACGTTGAAACAGTCGCCCGCGGCCGTGGTGTCTACCACATCGACTGGCACGGCGGCGATCTCGCACCGCTGACCGTCCCGGACCGCGATGGCACCCCAGCCGCCGCGCTTGACCACGACCGTATCCACCAGGCCGGCAAGGGTATCGATGGCCGCGTTGAGCGTCGGCGCGCGGGTCAGTCGCAGCGCCTCCTCGGCATTGGGCGCGAAAATATCCACCTGGGCGAGGATCTGGCGCACCGTCGGCGTCTCGAGGGTGCACGGGACGTCCTGGCAGTCCATGAACACCTTCGTCTCGAGCTCATGCGCGACCCGCAGCGCGGTCTGCACGGCCGGGCCGTAGAACAGCTGCGGCAGGATCACCAACCGCGCCCGGTGCTCACGCAGCACCGCGGCGAGCGGATACTGCGCGACCGGATCCTGATAGCTCACCATCGCACGGTCCTCGGGCGAGGACAACGCCGCGGTGACGCTGCGTACCGGCGCCTGGTGGAAGCGAAAGCCGGTGTCGTCGAGCCCCTCCGCACGGGTCGCCGCCAGCACCTGCTCGCTGAACACATCGGTGCCGAAGTCGGTCGACCACACCACGTCGTGCCCGAGCCTTCGCATCGCCATCGCGGAGGTGAAAGCACCGCCCGGCAGTATGTCGAAGCCGCGGGCAAACACCTCGGTACCGGGCCGAACGGGCCGCGAGAGGCCATGAAAGACGAGATCGGCGTAGTAGGCGCCGACAACAAGCACCTCGGTGCCGTATTGCCGACCGTTCGATGACGCCGCATCGACCCGCCCCGCCGGGCCCGTTCCCATCCCGCGAGACTAGCAAATCGCAAGCCATCGGCCGGGGTGGTCGCGCGATTTGCCGAATCCGCCCAAACGTTCTGTTCTGCCTGGTATTTCTTGAGTTGAATCGTGTATCCGACCACCCACCCGCGCGGAGGGACCGGCATGGCCCGTATCGGTGTAATCAGTATGTCCGACGGTCGCGACTATGTGCACGCGGGCATTTCGGACTTCATCAGCACGACCGAAGATCACTTGGTCGCGGCGCTTACCCGAGCCGGGCACGAGGTGGTGCGCGGTACCGCGCCGATCAGTGACAACGCCCTCGCGAGTTCGGTGGCACGGGCGGTGGCCGCCGCCGAGGTCGATCTGACCGTATTCCATTACGCCGTCTGGGCTTTCCCGCACTTCACCATGCTGGCCGCGGGCGCGACGCCCGGGCCGCTACTGCTGCTGTCGAATATCGACCCGGTGCAGCCCGGCATGGTCGGCATGCTGGCCGCGGGCGGCGCATTGGATCAGATCGGGCGCGACCACGCCCGATTGTGGGGTGACCCGGCCGATTCCGCGCTCATCGAGGCGATCGGCGTGCGGGCCCGCGCGGCCGCCGCGGTGGCGAGCCTGCGCGGCAGCACCTTCGGGCGGTTCGGCGGCCGACCGATGGGGATGAACACGGCGGTCGCCAATACCGATCAGTGGCAACGGATCTTCGGCATCGACGTCGAGGAGATCGATCAGTGGGAGATCGTGCGGCGGGCCGAACTGGCCGACGCGGGCGAGGCGAAGGCGGCCCGGGAGTGGCTGGAACGCCATGCCGCGGGCGTGCATTACGACGGCGCGAAGCTGACGCCGGACATCCTGGAGCGCCAGATTCGTTCGTACCTGGCGGTGCGTGAGCTGATTGCCGAATGGCGGCTGGACTTCTCGGGCATCAAGGGACAACCGGAACTCACCCAGTACTTCGCCACGATGGACATCACCGAGGCGTTCCTCAACGACCCGTACGACTGGAACGGGCCCAAGGACACCCATGTGTGCGCCACCGAGGCGGACATGGACGGCGCGCTCACCATGCAGCTGCTCAAGCAGATCGCGGGCACCCCGGTGCTTTTCGCCGACGTGCGGCACTACCACGCCGATCGCGACATCTGGGACCTGTGCAATTCCGGCCAGCACGCGACGTGGTTCGCCGCCCGCAGCGCGGACCCCGCCGAGAACCTCGCGAAGGTGCACCTGTATCCGGAGGTCTTCTTCTTCCCGGCCGGCGGCGCCTCGGTGCACCATCTGGCCGCGCCCGGCGGTATGACGCTGGCCCGCCTCACCCGCAAAGACGGCGACTACCGAATGCAATTGATGCTCGGCGAGTTCGAGACCTACGACGAACAGACCAACGAAGCGCTGATGAAGCAGTCCACCTGGGAATGGCCGCACGCGTTCGCCCGGCTCGACGCGCGCGCCGAGGATTTCCTGTCCCGCTTCGGCGCCAACCACATTCACGCCGTGCCTGGCGATCATCGGGCGGCCGTGCGGGCGGCCTGCGACCTGCTCGGGGTCACCCTCGACGAGTTCGTCCGGTGACGAGGTTCCTCGGCGTCGACATCGGTACCGCCAGCTCCAAGGGCGTGCTGACCGACGAGAGCGGCATCATCCTCGCTAGATCCGAACGCGCGCATGGTGTTTCGACGCCGCACCCCGGCTGGGTCGAGCACGACGCGGAACTGGTGTGGTGGGCCGATTTCGTCGCGATCATCCGCGACCTCGTCGACGCGTCGGACGGTGCCGCCATCGACGGTCTCGCGGTATCCGGCATCGGCCCGTGCCTGCTCCCTACCGACGCGACCGGCAGACCGCTGCGTCCGGCCATCCTGTACGGCGTCGACACCAGGGCGACCACCGAAATCGCCGAACTCAACGCCGAATTCGGGGCGCAAGCCGTCCTGGAACGCAGCGGATCCCCGCTTACCAGCCAGGCCGTCGGACCGAAGCTGCGCTGGCTGGCCAGGCACGAGCCGCAGGTGGCCGCCGCCACCGACATGCTGCTGATGGCGAGTTCCTTTCTGGTGCACCGGCTCACCGGCCGGTACGTGCTCGATCATCAATCGGCCAGCCAGTGTGTGCCGATGTACGACCTGCTGAATCGCGAATGGGCCACGGACTGGGCCGGACTCGTCGCACCGGGCTTGCGTTTGCCCGAACTCGCCTGGCCGACCGAGGTGGTCGGGCGGGTCGGCGCCGAAGCAGCGGCGAGTACCGGTCTCCCCGTTGGTCTTCCGATCACCACCGGCACCATCGATGCCTGGGCCGAGGCCGCCAGCGTCGGCGTGCGCGCGCCCGGCGACGCGATGGTCATGTACGGCACCACCATGTTCCTGGTCCAGGTACTGACCGACCCACGCCCGCATCCCGGACTGTGGGGCACCTGCGGAACCTGGCCCGGCACATACACTCTCGCCGCGGGCATGGCCACCTCGGGCGCGGTGACCGACTGGCTGCGCAACCTGGTCGGCGGCGAGTTCGCCGACCTCGTCACGGAGGCCGCGCAGGTGCCCGCCGGTGGCCGGGGGCTGCTCGTGCTGCCCTACTTCGCCGGCGAGCGCACGCCGCTGTTCGATCCGGACGCCAGAGGCATTGTCGCGGGCCTGACCCTCGGACACGGCCGCGCCGAGCTCTATCGCGCGGTGCTGGAAGGCATCGCCTACGGCGTGCGGCACAACCTCGCGGCGATGACCGAGGCCGGTGGCCAGGCCGGACGGCTGGTCGCGGTCGGCGGCGGCACCAAGGGCGGACTGTGGACGCAGATCGTCTCCGATGTCACCGGGCTGCCCCAGCAACTGCCCGCCGAAACGATCGGCGCATGCCTTGGCGACGCGCTCCTCGCCGCCGAAGCGGCGGGCCTCGACACCGCGAGCTGGAATCCGGTGGTCGCCACCGTCGAGCCTTATCCTGGACGTACCGCAGAATACGACGCGTACTACCAGCGCTACCGCGAACTGTACGAATGCAGTACGGCTATTACTCATTTCCTGGCGAGCGAACAACACCGCAAGGGGGTGTTTTCCTGAACCTCGCGCCCCATGCGAGGATGCAGGGTTGCTCTGTCGGAATCAATACGAGGATCTCATGCCCACACTCCCCCTGACCCCGGCCAATTTCGAGTCCACCATCGCCCGCCATCCCATCGTGCTCGTCGACTGGTGGGCCGACTGGTGCGGCTGGTGTACCCGGTTCGCGCCGATCTACGAGTCCTCGGCGGAGCGGCACCACGACGTCGTGCACGGCACCGTCGACGCGATGGCCGAAGAGACGATGAAGAACGCGGCCGAGATCAGCGCGTACCCAACGGTGATGGCGTATCGCGAAGGCTTGCTCGTGTACAACGAGGCGGGCTTCATGGACGCCGAATCGCTCGAAGAACTCGTCCAGAACATCAAATGGCTGGACATGGAGAAGATCCGCCGGGAATTCGCCGAGCAGTACGGCGTCCCGGCCGAACCATACGGTGCGGCCACTCCGGCCGTAATAGGCGGGACCTCACGGATGGCGGGACTCGCCCCGACCCCTAGTAGATATGGCTGGCCCGGCCTGTAACCCACCCTGGAGGCGCCCGATGGAACTATGGCAGCTGGACAACACGCGCACGCGGTCGATCAGCGCCGAGAACCCGACGGGCGCTCCCGGCGCGGGCGGTCGCGCGACCACCGGCACCGGCGCGCACGCGGCGCGGTTCCTCGGGGTCGGCTGGAAGGTGTCACCGTCGATCCTGCTCGACAACGGTCAAACCGCCACCCTGGCAGACATTTCCGGCCCCGGCGTGGTCCGCCATATCTGGCTGACCACCGATCGCGGTGCGCTGCGCGACATTACGCTGCGGATGTACTGGGACGACGCCGCCGAGCCCGCGATCGACCTGCCGGTCGGGTACTTCTTCTGCAACGGCTGGGAGGAACTGGCGCTGGTCGACTCGGAAATGGTGGTGGTCGGCCCGGCGGGCGGCCTGAACAGCTACTGGCCCATGCCTTTTCGCGAACACGCCAGGATCACCCTGGAAAACCATTCCGGCCGTACGGTTCCGGTGTACTACCAAGTCACCTACACCGAGGAAGATGTGCCGGCGGCCGCCGGTTACCTGCACACCCAGTGGTCACGCCGAAACCCACTGGGACACCCCGCTATCCACACCGTGCTGGACACGGTGTGCGGGCCGGGACGTTACGTCGGCACCTACCTGGCGATGCGGCCCAACGCCCCCGGTTGGTGGGGTGAGGGCGAGTTCAAGTTCTTCCTCGACGGCGACACCGACTTCCCCACGATATGCGGCACGGGCACCGAGGACTACTTCGGCGGTGCCTGGAATTTCGATATCGACGGCACCTATCGCAGGTACTCCGCGCCGTACGTCGGGCTCGTCCAGGTGATGCCGCCGGACCAGATCTACCAGCCGGACCAGCAATTCGGCATGTATCGCTGGCATGCGCGCGACCCGATCTGTTTCGACCGCGAATTGCGCGTCACCGTACAGGCACTCGGCTGGGAGGGCGATGCCTATCTGCCGCTGGAGAACGCGGACATCGCCAGCACCGCGTGGTGCTATCGGGCCGTGCCGTCAGCGTGATTCGTCAGGCTCGGCGGGCAGGTCGTCGAGATCCATGGCGAGCAGTTCGTCGGCGCGGGCCAGTGCGTCGTCCATGGTGGCTTCGATGCCGTCCAGCACCGACATTCCGCCGAGCAGATCCTCGAAATCGCGGAGCACGGACTGCACCTCGGCGACCGCCGGATCGACCCGATACCAGGCGACGGCGTCGCGCCACCACGGGTCCTCGTCCACCCACGCCCACATGACGTCGCGCACCAGGCGGGCGTCGGAGGTGTACACCTGAAACTGCTCGTCCGATCCGTCGGCGCGATGCTCGATCTCGTAGACGCCGTCGGGCAGCAGGCGGGTCTGGATGTAGTCGTGGTCGCCGCGATTGATCACGATGAACGGGCATTCCGGATCGGGTGGCTCGTCGAGTAGCTCGGTGAGCAGGGCGTCGGTCAGCTCCGGCACCGGTGTTCCGGCACCGGTCCGGACGTGCACGTCGGCAGGTCGGTCCGGATCGTCGGTCACCGGGCCAGTGTGCCCGATCCGGCCATCGAATACCCGAAATGCGCCGGGCGCGGACGCTCCGGGTGCAAGGTGGAGCTATGTGCGCGGCAACGGTGGCCGGGGTGGACAGCTCCACCCAGTCCTGCAAAGTGGTGGTCTGCGATGCCGGCACCGGCGAGATCCTGCACCAGGCGCACGCCCCGCATCCGGACGGCACCGAGGTGCCGCCGGAGGCGTGGTGGGACGCGTTGCGCACGGCGGGGGCCGGGTTGCTCGAGCAGGTCGACGCGATCGCGGTGGCCGGTCAGCAGCACGGCATGGTCGCGCTCGACGCCGACGGCCGACCGGTGCGCGATGCGTTGCTGTGGAACGACGTCCGCTCCGCGGCCGCGGCCGACGAGCTGATCCTGGAACTCGGCGGCGCGCAGGCGTGGGCCGATGCCGTCGGCAGCGTCCCGTTGGCCGCCTTCACCGTGACCAAGCTGCGCTGGCTGGCCGATCACGAGCCGGAACTCGCCGACCGCACCGCCCGGGTCATGCTGCCGCACGACTACCTCACCTGGCGGCTGCGCGGCGGTGGACCGTCGAACATCGCGCTCGAACCGACCACCGACCGCGGTGACGCCTCGGGCACCGGCTACTGGTCGCCTGCCGACTGCGAGTACCGCAAAGACCTACTCGCCCTTGGCTTTCGCGGCCGCACACCGGAGCTGCCCCGGGTACTCGGGCCGTCCGAGGCCGCCGGACACACGCCGGGCGGCGTGCTCGTCGCGGCGGGCACCGGCGACAATGCCGGAGCCGCACTGGGTCTCGGGCTCAGCGACGGCGACGTGGTGGTTTCGCTCGGCACCAGCGGCACCGTCTTCGCCCGCTCCGCCGCGCCCAGCGCCGACGCCAGCGGCGCGGTGGCCGGATTCGCCGACGCGACAGGGGCTTTCCTGCCGCTCGTGTGCACCCTCAACGCCGCGCGAGTCCTCGAATACACCGCCGACCTGCTCGGCGTCGACCTTGCCACCCTCGAATCGCTTGCCACGCAGGCACCGCCGGGCGCCGACGGACTCGTCCTACTCCCCTATCTGTCCGGCGAACGCACCCCGAACCTGCCGCACGCCACCGGCAGCCTGCACGGCCTGCGTCCGGAAACCATGCGCCCCAGCCATATTGCGCGCGCCGCCTACGAAGGCATGCTGTGCAACATGGCCGAGGCACTCGACCATCTCCGTTCGCGCGGCACCGGCGTGCGGCGAATCCTGTTGATCGGCGGGGCCGCTCGCTCCACCCTGGTCGCCGAGATCGCCGCGCAGATATTCGGTGTGCCCGTGACTGTTCCGCAGCCGAACGAGTATGTGGCGCTCGGCGCCGCACGGCAGGCCGCCTGGGCGCTCAGCGGTGCGACAGAACCGCCGATCTGGCCCGCGCGCACGGTAGCCGAGATCCCCGCTCCCAGTGTCCCTTCGGTCGGCGGCCGCATCCGGGCGAACTATCAGCGGGCGCAAGGGGATCTTTACGGCGGTTCCAGCGCGTTGCCGCCCGCTCCGGTGCCACGGCGACGTCGTCGGCGGCGTGGTCACGAGTGAAGGACGGGCAGCAATGCGCCGCTATGTCGTCGTCGCGAATTGCTTCAGTGCGGCTTGATCCCCGGCGAACTTGTCCATCCCTCGATTGGGGCCGGAGACTTTGTACTGCGTAATCGTGCTGAATAACCAGCCTGCGGGCAGCGCGTCCGCGGAACCAGCGGAGTGCAGTATCCACAGTGGGTTCACGGAACCGAAGTCTCCGGAATCGCCGGTGCAGGTTTTCCACCACTCAACGGTGGTCGCGATCACCGGCGGCCGGTCGGCTGACCTCGTTCGGTACGTATTGCTGAAATCCTTCAGCCACCTGACCATCGCCGCGGGGTCGAGCCCATAGCATTCGTGTGCCTTGCCCTTTCCTTGCAGGAGAATCGCGCCGGGCAGGGTGTGATCGTCATCGGGGGTCCAGACCCCGCCGTGGTCCACAAAGTAATTCGCTTGGTCGACACCGTTGCTCGTATCCGGCGCGGCGACGTGAAACGCGCCGTGGAACAAACCGTTCGTGGTCGCGCCGCTGATCAGCTCAGCGAACGCCGCGTTGACGCCGTCCCGTCCCTGAGTCGCCTTGATATAGGCAAAGGCTGCCCCTTTGCTCTGCACGCCGGCCCAATCGACGCCGGCTGCCGCGACATCGATGCCTTCGACAACGCTGTCCGCCCGCGCCACACTCGACGGCAACAGGCCGACCAGCGCAACGACACAATAGGCGGCCAGCATCCTGATTCGAGCGGACCTCACCGGCATGCATGATCCCCGTTCTCCGTATTCGCCGCTGCCGCGACAGCGGGTGGACCGAGCGACCCACCGCTCTCGTATTCGTTTCCACGCACCGCCTGGATGGATAACCACGTGCACCCAACCGATGACCGGGGGTAGCCGTCCGTGCGACGATGTACTCATTACCGGTGGTATCAGATACCGGAGGGCATGGAGGCTCAGATGACGCGCTACGACGCGGTGGTTCGGGACGGGTCGGTCTTCGACGGGGCGGGATCGCCACCGCGCACCGCGGACGTCGGCATCAAGGACGGGAAGGTGGTCGCGGTCAGCGCCGAGCCGCTGCCCGATGGTGCGCAGACCATCGATGCGACCGGCAAATGGGTCATTCCGGGCATGCTCGACGTGCACACGCACTACGACGCGGAAGTGCTCGGCAATCCGGGGCTCGGCGAGTCGGTGCGGCACGGTGTCACGTCCGTGGTGATCGGGAACTGCTCGCTGTCCACGGTGTACGCCGACGCCGACGATTGCGCGGACATGTTCGCCAGGGTGGAGGCCCTCCCCTGGGATGCCGTGCATTCGGCGGTCAAGGAACACCAGAACTGGGACGGACCGCGCGCCTACGCCGAATCGCTCGCCGCGCGCCCGCTCGGCGCGAATGTGGCCGCGCTACTCGGCCATTCGGATATCCGGGTCGCCGTCATGGGGCTCGGCCGCGCGGTGGACCCGCAGGCGCAGCCGACCGGCGACGAGCTGAATCGCATGCGGCAGATGCTGACCGACGCGCTCGACGCCGGATTCCTCGGGCTGTCCACCATTCGCAGCTCCTTCTCGAAACTGGAGGGGGTGCGCTTCCCGACCAGGCAGCTGCCGTCGACCTATGCGGGCTGGCGCGAGTACGCCGCGCTGAACAAGATTCTGCGGCAACGGAATCGGATTCATCAGAGCACGCCCAACCTCACCTCCCGGCTGGAGATCGCGCGCTACTTCGCGCAGAGTGCCGGGCGATTCCGTAAGCCGCTCAAGACAACCCTCATCGCGGGCATGGACGTGAAGGCCGACCGCACCACGGCGCGCGCCGCGACCACGGCGGCCTGGATCGCGAACACCGTTGGCGGGGCGGCATTCCGGTGGCAGCACCTGCCGGTGCCGTTCGAGGTCTACGCCGACGGCGTCGATCTGGTGGTCTTCGAGGAGTTCGGCTCCGGGGTCGCGGCGCTGAATATCCGCGACGTGATGAAGCGCGGTGAGCTGCTCGCCGACGAGTCCTACCGCAGGCAGTTCCGCAAGGACCTCGCGAAGAAGTACGGCCCGCGGGTGTGGCATCGAGACCTGTACGACGCGCAGATCGTGTCCTGCCCCGAGGCCGAGGTGGTCGGGAAGTCGTTCGGCGAGGTGGCCGACGAGCGCGGCATCCATCCGGCCGACGCGCTGCTCGACCTCGCCGTCGCGCACGGCGCGAAGCTGCGCTGGCGCACCGTCATCGCCAACGATCGCGACGAGGTGCTCGACTGGCTGCAGCGCTCTCCCCACGTGCAGGTCGGCTTCGCCGATTCGGGCGCGCACCTGCGCAATATGGCCTTCTACAACTTCGGTCTGCGCATGCTGGAGCGGGCACACCAGCGCAAGTTCATGCCGATCGAGGCGGCCGTGCACCGGCTGACGGGTGAGCTGGCGCAGTGGTACGGCCTGGACGTCGGCCACCTGCGCGAGGGCGCCCGCGCCGATATCGCGGTGATCGACCCGGCGGGTTTCGACGGTTCCAGTGCCGAATACGCCGAAACGCCGTTTCCTGGTATTGCGGGGCTGAATCGGATGGTCAATCGCAATGACCGCGCCGTCGCCGCCACCATTGTCGGCGGGCACCTCGTTTACGAATACGGCACCTTTACCCCTGGCTTCGGCACCACTCTGCACGCGGGTACATTCCTTACGCCCGCCTGATCCACATACGCGACACGCCGTTCTGAAAAGCCGAAAAATCACTCTGCCGCATTTCGTCCAGTTTTAGGATTAGCATCACCGAACGGGAATTTCCCGACAAATCCTAAGTAATTCCGCGGCGTTATTCGCTCGGCTCGGGCATGTCGCGGTATCACGGTGAGGAGAGACGGTGACCGATGTGCGCGCGGCGATCACGGCGGAACGGACCGAACTCGCCGAGGTGCTGACCAGCCTGGACGCCGAGAGCTGGGATTCGCCGACGCTGTGCCGCGGCTGGCGGGTGCGCGAGGTCGTCGCGCACATCACCCTGCCGTACCGCCTCTCCGAACCCCGCTTCGCGCTCGAAATGCTCCGAGCGGCAGGACGTTTCCACCGAATGTCCGACCACGCCGCCCGCCTGGACGCGGCGCGCTTCACCGCCGAGGATCTGCTGAAGTCGCTGTGGGACAACGTTGGTCACCCGTGGAAGCCACCGGGCGGCGGCTTCGAGGGGGCGTTGGGTCACGACGTCGTCCATGGTCTGGACATCACCGTCGCGCTCGGGCTGGATCGCAAGGTGCCCGAGGATCGGCTGCGCCTCGTACTCGACGCCGTCAATCCGAAGAGCGTCAAGTTCTTCGGAGTCGACCTCGACGGTATCGAGCTCCGCGCCGAAGACCTGGACTGGCGCTACGGCTTCGGTGAAGTCCTCTCCGGCACCGCCCAAGACCTCCTACTCGTCCTATGCGGCCGCATCCTGCCGGACGAGAAACTGCACGGCGACAACGCTATTCGCTTCACGTACTCCGGCCAGCACGGCCGCCACCGCAAGCACCTTCCCCACCCCGTGTAGGCCTTTAAATCAGCGGAGATTGCGCGTTCGGTGTCACGCGGTCAAATGTGTTGTGGCGCAGTCTCGGAAGGCCGCTACCAGGGGTCCGGTGTCGTCGGCGCGGGTCGCCAGGACGACACGGCTCGGTGCGACCCCACGCAGGGGGATCACGGCTAAGTCCGATCGGGCCGTGTGGACGTGGCTGCGGGTGGCGACCGCGAGGGTGTCACCGGAGGCGACGGATTCCCAGGTGTCGTCGAGCGTGTCCATGGCGGGGCCAGTAGGTGCCGGGTGGCCGTCCGGTCGTGGTTCCAGGCGCCAGAAGGCGTTGCATGCGGGATCGAGGCCCGATACTCGGGGCAGGGGTTCGTCGGCGATGTCCGCGAGGTCGACGAACGGCCGCCCGGCCAAGTGGTGATCGCGGGCGACGATGACGACGCGCGGCTCGTCGTAGAGCGGTGTCACCTGCAGCCGGTCGGCCGGGAAGGGCAGGCGGGCGACGACCGCGTCGACTCGGCGGTCGAGCAGGGCCTCGCCGGGCCGATGCCAGCCGAGATACGTGGTCCGCACGGTGGTCTCGGGGCATCGGCGACGCAGTTCCCTGGTCGCCGCGGTGATCACGAGGGCCGCGGTGTAGCCGATCGATATGCTGCCTGCTCCGGCCGTCGCGCGGGCCGCGGCCGCGGCTTCGTTCGCGGTGCGCAGTAACGCCCTGGCCTTGGGCAGGAACGCCGCCCCGGCCTCGCTGAGCGGGGCGCCGTGCGGTGCCCGGTCGAACAGCCGCACCCCCAGTTGCCGCTCGAGCCCACGGATCTGCCTGCTCAGCGACGGCTGCCCCACGTGCAGGACGGCCGCGGCCCGGCTGAACTGCCCGTGCTCGGCGATCGCGACGAAGTACCGGACCACCCGGAGGTCCAGATCGAGCGGCGAAGCGACCCCGGTCATGCCCCCACCGTAGCCGCACGCGGGCCACCCGCGCCGCTCACCTCGGACCATGCCTGCCAGGCATGGTCCGAGTCCGCACTGGGCATTGGACGCCCGCCCGCACCGGACGGAACCTGAAGACGGTCGCCGGATGAGCGGTGATGTCCATCGAGTGAGGGAGTGCTCCGACGTGTTCACCATCCGCGACGAACTTCGCGCCGTGCTGGGGGAGGTCACCCACGAACGGCCGATCGGCACACCTCAGTCGACCCGGATTTCGATTGCCGGGCACGAACTCCTCAACTTCTGCGCCAACGACTATCTAGGGCTGGCCAACCATCCGCTGGTGCGCGCCGCGGCGAAGTCGGCGCTGGACACGCACGGATTCGGCATGGCCAGTGTGCGTTTCGTCTGCGGGACCCAGCCGCTGCACCTCGACCTCGAGCATGCGATCTCCAGCCTGCTGCGCACGGAGGCGACCATGGTGCTGAGTTCCTGTTTCGATGCCAACGGCGGGGTTTTCGAGACGCTGCTCGATGCGCAGGACGCGGTGATCAGCGACGAGTTGAACCATGCCTCCATCATCGACGGCATCCGGCTGAGCAAGGCGGCCCGATATCGCTATCGCACAAGGGATATGGACGACCTCGAGGCGCAGCTGCGGCGGGCCGCCGGGTGCCGCCGCCGTCTCCTCGTCACCGACGGGGTGTTCTCCATGGACGGCTCCCTGGCACCCCTGCAAGCTATTTGCGACCTCGCCGAGCAGTACGACGCGATGGTCATGGTCGACGACTCGCACGGGGTGGGGGTGCTCGGGGAAACGGGCGCCGGTACCGCTGAGTCGGCCGGAGCGCAGGCCCGGGTCGACATCCTGACCGGCACGCTCGGCAAGGCTCTGGGCGGCGCCTCCGGCGGATATGTCAGCGGCCGATCGGAGATCGTCGAGTTGCTGCGCAGACGCTCTCGCCCCTATGTTTTCTCGAACGCGGTGCCGCCGGTCGTGGTGGCGGGTTCGCTCGCCGCGCTCGAATTGGTGCAAACCGCTGGGGCGCAACGGCAAAGCCTCCAAGACAACGCGGCGTTGTTCCGCCGGTCGATGGCCGCTGCCGGATTCGACCCGCTGCCCGGCGAACATCCGATCGTTCCGGTCATGTTCGGCGACGCCGTCGTCGCCGCCCGGACGTCGCAGGCCCTGTTCACGCACGGTGTCCACGCGGTCGCCTTCACCCATCCGGTCGTACCCAAGGGCGCGGCACGCATCCGCATTCAGGTCTCGGCGGCCCATACGGAGGCGGAGATCGCGCGCTGTGTCGAGGCGTTCGTCCGTGCCCGGCGGGACGTCACGACCCCCGCAGCCCGTACGTCGACCGCAACGGACGGAGGTGCTAGGCATGCCGGTTGACGAACCGATCCGGTGGCCCGGCGAGAAGAAGATCGCGATCATGATCACCGCTGCCGTGGAGCTGTGGTCGCCGGGCCACTGGCCGGTCTACGCGCCGATGGCCACGGCGTGGCCGCTGCCGGGAGCACACGACGCGCACAGCGTCTCCTGGTCCGAATACGGCGCCACCACCGGAGTGTGGCGGCTGCTGGAGATTCTCCATGCCCATGGCATGCCCGCCACCTTCGGTGTCAACGGCCTAGTGGCCGAACGGTTTCCGGATGCCGTGCGGGCCATGCACGATGCGGGCCACGAGGTCGCCGCGCACTCCTATGCGCAGGACGTTATTCCTGCGCTGCTCGACGTGCCGGCCGAACGCGCGAACATCCGGCGGTGTACCTCGATACTCGAGGACCTCACCGGGGTGCGTCCGACCGGTTGGATGAGCCCCCGCGCCTCGGGCACGGCGCACACCCCCGAACTGCTGGCCGAGGCCGGCTACCTGTGGTGCGGCGATTACAACGACCGCGAGCTGCCCCAGGTGCTGGCGACCCCGGCCGGTCCGCTCGTCGCGATCATGCACAGCGAGCTGTCCGACGTGCGCGGGGGCGCCTCGCCGCGGGGCTACCTCGACGCCAACGCCGATCTGCTGCGGCACGTGCTCGATGCGCCTGGTCCCGGTGTGCTCAACCTGACCGTGCACGCGCATGTGGGCGGACGGCCGCTGCTGTCCGGCATGTTCGATCGGATCCTCGGCCATATCGAGCGGGTACGCGCGGACGCCTGGATCGCCACGCACCGGCAGGTCGCCGAACATGTTCTCGCACCTCATCTTCCATAACGAAAAGGACCAATCATGGTTGACACACTCGTTATCGGCGGCACCGGCGCGATGGGCGGCAGGGTCGTGCGGCGCCTGCTCGAGTCACCCGATGCCACCGTGGCCGTGCTCACCCGCGATCCCCGCTCGGAGCGGGCCACCGACCTACTGGCGCGCGTCGGCGATAGGGTCCGAATGCTCCAAGGCGATCTGGACGATCCCGACAGCATTCGGGCGGCCATGTCCGGTGTGGATCAGGTGTTCTGCAACACCGACTTCTGGTCCAGCGCAAGCATTTTCGGCGAGTATCGGCAGGGAGTCGCCGCGCTGGAGGCGGCGTGCGAGGCGCGAGTCGAACGATTCGTCTGGTCCTCGCTCGACAGCGCGGTCACGCTGACCGGCGGATCCGTTCCGGTGCCGCACTTCGACGCGAAGGCCGCCGTCGCGGCACACATCAACATGCTCCGGTCCGACGAGATGATGCGACAGGAAAGCGACGGCTGGTACACCGGCCATGTTTCGATCCTCACGACCTCGCCCTACTTCGAGAATCTGCGGGAACGGCTCGCGCCTCGACGCGGCCCACTCCCCGACGGACGCTCCGGACTGCTGTTCTCCCTACCGCTTGGCACCGGCAGCTACCCGTTGATCGGCCTGGACGACATCGCGTGGTTCGCTGATTTCCTGTTGCGGCACTGGCAGAGCTGGGGCAGCCGCGATCTCGCCGTCACCGCGGACAGCCTCACCGGCGACGAGATAGCCGCCACCGTCGAGCGCGTGACGGGAACACCCTGCGCATACCAGCCGATGCCCCTGGACATGCTGCGGTCCGCGATGCCGAAGGTCGGCCACGACTACGCGGCGATGTTCCAGTTCTTCCAGACCCGCGACATCCTCACCCTGGACCGAAACCTCCCCCTCCTACGCGACCTCCACCCCGCCATGCTGACCTTCGAGAACTGGCTGCGCCCACACCTAGGCACCGAGGATCAGTGGCAGGGCCGCTAATCCGTGTTCCCGGAACGAGGATCGCCAACGGATTTCCTCGCGCGGGATTGCCAATTCGATACGCGGGAAGCGGTGCAGCAGACTGCCGATGGCGATGCGACCCTCGAGCCGCGCCAACGGGGCACCGAGGCAATAGTGAATGCCGTTGCCGAACGAGAGGTGTGGGTTTTCGGCCCGCGTCAGATCGAGGGTATCCGGGTCAGGCGTGAGTGCCGGGTCCCGATTGGCCGAAGCGGTACCGAGGAGGACGGTGTCACCGGCGGGGATGCGAACGCCGCCGATGGTGATGTCCTCGGTGGGAAACCGACGGATGGCGAATTGGTTGGCGTGCGAGTACCGCAGCAGCTCCTCGAGCGCCGCGTCGCTCACCAGGGGTGCGGTAATGCGCAGCGCCGCTAGCTGATCCGGATTGTCGAGCAACGCCAGCACGGCCTTCCCGATGAACTCGACAGCATTTTGGTAGCCTGCCCAGAAAATCAGGAACGCCAAGGCAACGAGTTCGTCCTCGGTGAGCCCATCCCCCGCATCGCGCACGGTGATCAGATCGGACAGAAAATCGTCGGCAGGAGTAGCGCGTTTGGTCGCAACCAGGTCGACCATGAATCGCTCCATATTGACGACAGCTTGCTTCGCTTGCCGCGGTTCATTCGGATCGGGTGCGAGCAGGGTATTCGTCCAGGTGCGGAATTGTGCTCGATCCTCGCTCACGATGCCGAGCAGGTCGCTGATCACCGTCAGCGGTAGCGGTGCGGCGAAGTCGGCGATGAGCTCGGGCTGCGCCCGGTCCACGATCCGGTCGAGCAGCACATCGGTTTCGGCTTGAATCTTGCCCTGCAAGCTCTGCATCCGCTGGCGGGTGAAGGCGTGGGAGACCAAGCGACGCAGGCGGGTGTGGTCGGGTGGGTCGATATTGAGCAGATTCGCGTCCAAAACAGGTGACAGGGCAAAGCCCTTGTAGCCGTCGCGGGAAGAGCTTTTGGCGATCGAGAGGCGAGAGTCGCTGTGGGCCTGCCGGACATCCGCCGCACGGGTGACCAACCACGCTTGGGCGCCGCCGGGAAGCTCGATACGGTGCACCGGCGCACTGTCGCGCAGCTCGCGGTGCACGGCATACGGGTCAAGGAGGTAGTCCGCATCGAAGGGTGCGATGGGTGAGGTCAAAGCTCTACTCCCGGATAGCTCTTGCGGTCGCGGCAGACAGGGTGCTGATGTCCCACCCATCATGCAGATTGCGGTCTGTCGCCAGCAAATGACATCGCAGTGGGCTGTCTTCGCCGGTGAATTTTCGCGTTGCGTGGCGGTTGGGGGCGGGACGGGGAATGATCGCGGGCGAGGAGACACTATGACGGATGTCGAGGTGCGCAAGGCGATCACTGGTGAGCGGACTGACCTTGCCGAGCTATTGGCCGGGCTCGATGCGGAACGGTGGGATGCGCCGACGCTGTGTGCGGGCTGGCGGGTGCGGGAGGTGGTCGCGCATATGACCATGCCGTTTCGGCTTTCGGGGGCGCGGTTCGCGCTCGAGATGGTGCGGGCGGTGGGGAGTTTCCATCGGATGGCCGATCGTACCGCGCGCCAAGATGCCGAGCGGCTCACGGCGGAGGATCTGCTGAAGTCGTTGTGGGACAACGTTGATCATCCGTGGAAGCCGCCGGATGGCGGGTTCGAGGGCGCGTTGAGTCACGACGTCATCCACGGTTTGGACATCACGGTCGCGCTCGGGCTCGACCGCAAGGTGCCTGAGGACCGGCTGCGCCTCGTACTCGACGCCATCACCCCGAAGAGCGTCAAGTTCTTCGGGGTGGACCTCAAAGGGGTCGAACTGCGCGCCGATGATCTGGATTGGCGCTACGGCTCCGGCGAGGTCGTCACCGGCGACGCCCAGGACCTGCTGCTGGTGTTGTGTGGACGCACAGTGCCTGCCGACAAGTTACGTGGCGACAAGGCGAAACGATTCACCCGCAGCTAACTCCTGAACAATAATCACGAGCCACCGACGGCCTAGTCGCGTTACCGTCGGCACGTGACCTGGACTGCGCCCGACCCCACCCGAACCAAACCGCCGCTGATCGCCGACGAGCGACCGATGCTCCAAAGCTGGCTCGACTTTCACCGTGCCACCCTGCTGACGAAGTGCGCGGGGCTCGCCGAGGAGCAGCTCAAGCAGCGTTCCGTCGAACCATCGACGATGTCGCTGCTCGGCCTGGTCCGGCATATGACCGAGGTGGAGCGCGGCTGGTTCCGGCTCGCCGCCGCGGCAGCGGACATCGATTACGTCTACAGCAGCTCGGACAACCAGGACGGCGACTTCGACGACACCGAACAGGCCGACCCCGCAACAGATTTCGCACTGTATCGCCGTGAGATCGAACTGGCCGACGCGGCAGTCGCCGACCTGACCCTGGAGCACACCTTCCCGCACCCCCGCCGCCCCACCTTGGTATACAACCTCCGCTGGGTCTATCTGCACATGATCGAGGAGTACGCCAGGCACAACGGGCACGCCGATCTACTGCGCGAACGCATCGACGGCGCCACCGGCGACTGACCTGGTCAGAGCGCGTGCTTGCTGACCCAGGCCGCGACTTGGGCGCGTGATTCGAAGCCCAGCTTGGTAAGGATGTGGTCGACGTGGCTCTCCGCCGTACGAATGGAGATGACCAGCTCGGCGGCAATGCGTTTGTTGCTGTACCCGGCGGCGACCAAGCGCGCCACGTCCTTCTCGCGACGGGTGAGCTGGTTGTCCGCAACGGGTTTCGGAGCCGGTAGCGGGGCGGACTGTTCGACGCCGAGGGCGTAGCTCACCGCCTCGTCGAGGGTGAGTGCGGCACCGCTGTCGAACTCCACGCCGAAGTCTTTGTCCCCCATGGCGTCATAGACCTGAAGCCGAACCTTCTCGCCGACCACGTCGGTCATGGCGTGCGCGAGCCGCTGCGTGCTGCCGCGCCGCACCGTCGTCGCGGCGCCCATCAGCCGCGCGGCTCGGCGCTGATCGCCGCCGGCCGCCGCGGCCCAGGCCAGCCCGTCGAACACCGACGCCGTCCACACGCAACGATCGAACAAGCGCAACAGTTCGACCGCCCGGCGCAGATCCTCGATCGCCTTGTCCTCGTTGCCGTTTCGCCACTGGTTGGTGCCGACCGCCCACCACGCGAGGCCACCGAGCAGGTGCGAACCCTGCTCGGTCGACTTGGCCAGGAACTGCTCGGCCAGCGTGCCTGCCCGTCCGTCCGCCAGCACCATCGCGCACACATAGCCGAATGCCAAGCATTCCATCTCCGTGCCGTGCTGCCCGCACGCGCGGGCCCGCACGGCGGCGGCCTCGGCTATTTCGAGCGCACGCATCGGGTCGGCCTCGGCGAAGGCCAGTACCGCCGACAGCAACGCGGCCTCGACCAACACCTCCTCGGCATCCAATTCCGTTGCTATCGCGACACATTCGCGCAGGTACCGGTGCGCCGACTCGGTATCCGACAGCATGCCCGCGATGACCGAGGCGGCGGCCAGCGCCCGTGCCCGGTCGCTGGTGCGGGCGAGATCCTTGCCGAGCGCGTCCATCAACCAGCGATAGCCCTCGAGGAAGAACCGGTAGTGCTCCCAGAACGGCCGCAACTCGCTGGCGATCTGTAACCCCCGGTGTGCGCCGTCGGGGTCGGCGAGCGCGAATTGCAGCGCCGCACGCATATTCGCGTGTTCGCGGGTGACGTCGCGGAACCAGATGACGTCCGCGTCGCCCCAGTATTCGACGCGCCCCCGCCGTGCGACCCGGTAGTAGTGGTCGCGGTGCCGGATCCGCACCGCGTACTCGTCGCCGTGTGCCGCGAGCCGCGCCAGCGCGAACTGCCGCAGCGGCTCGAGCATGGTGTAGCGGCCGGTGCCGTCGCTGTCGCTGCGATGACTCAGCACCGACTTGTCGACCAGCCCGGCGAGCGCGTCCACCAGCGCGCCGGGCGGATCCAATACGCACACCGCCTCGGCGGCGGCCAGGTCGAGGCCGCCCGCGAACACGGCGAGCTGCTCCCACAGGTGCTGTTCGTCCGGCGTACACAGGTCGTAGCTCCAGCGGATGGCGGCCTCGAGCGTCTGCTGCCGTTGCGGCGCGGTTCGCAGGCCGGTGGTGAGCAGGCGCATGGTGTCGTCGAGACGTGCCAGCACCTGGTCGGGGGTAAAAGCGCGCAGCCGCAACGCCGCCAGCTCGAGTGCCAGCGGGATGCCTTCCAGGCGAAGGCAAATCGCCGCGAGCGCGCCGAGATTGGTCGCGGTGGCCCGGAATTCGGGGTTCGCGGCGGTCGCGCGGTCGATCAACAACCGTAGGGCGGCGTTGTCGGCCGCGTCGACGGCGCCGGAGTCCTCGTCGATGTCGGGCACCGGCAGCGGCGCGATCGGCAGCACCTGCTCCCCCAGCACGCCGAGCGGCTCCCGGCTGGTCGCCAGCACCCGCATGTCGGGGGTGCTGGCGATCAGCCGGTCGACGAGTTCGGCACAGGCGCCGATGAGGTGCTCGCAGTTGTCGAGGATGAGGAGCAGGTGTTTGCCGCCGAGGTAATCGGTGAGGCCGGCCAGCGGCGCGCTGGTGTCGTCGTGCAGGCCGAGCGCCTGCGCGACGCTGAGCGCCACCAGGTCCCCGTCGTTGACGTGGGCCACCTCGACCAGCCACACGCCGTCGGGAAAGGCCCGTCGCACCGCCTCGCCCACCCGCCTGGCCAGCCGGGTCTTGCCGACCCCACCCGGGCCGGTGAGGGTGAGCAGGCGCGTGCTGGACAGCAGTTTCCTGGCGGTGGCGACTTCGCCGGCCCGCCCGACGAAGCTGGTCACTTCGGCGGGGAGGTTGCCTGTCACGTACCGCGCCACGCCGATTACCTTCGCACGGACTCGCGCGTCCCTGGGCCTTTTGCCCGAAGTAACCGCGCGTGTCAGGACGTCCGGATGGCCGGATAGACGGCCTCGAACAGGTCGCGCAGCTCGGCCGCGGTGATCTCGCGACCGGTGTCGTCGGTGTGCGCCTGCACGTGCCTGGCGAAGTCGATCTGCCGATGCCGGGGCAGGTCGATGCCGAATTCCGTCTTCAGCAGATAGGCGATGCCGCCCTTGCCCGACTGCGAATTGACCCGGATCACCGCGTCGTAGGTGCGGCCGATATCGGCCGGGTCGATCGGCAGGTACGGAACCTGCCAATCCAGTTGACGCTCCGGGATTCCCGTCTGCGCGGCCCGGGCCCGATGCGCGGCCATGCCCTTGTTGATCGCGTCCTGGTGGGTGCCGGAGAACGCGGTGTGCACGAGATCGCCCACATACGGGTGGCGTTCGTGGACCGGCATGCGGGTGCAGTATTCGACGGTCCGGCGGACCTCGTCGATGTCGGAGAAGTCGATCATCGGATCCACGCCCTGCGCATGCAGATTCAGCGCCAACGTGGCGATATCGACATTGCCGGTGCGTTCGCCGTTGCCGAACAGGCAGCCCTCGACGCGTTGCGCGCCGGCCAGCACCGCGAGTTCGGCGCAGGCGATGCCGGTGCCGCGGTCATTGTGCGGATGCACGGACAGGATGACGCTGTCGCGGCGGGCCAGGTTGCGGTGCATGTATTCGATCTGGTCGGCGTAGACGTTGGGGGTCGCGACCTCCACCGTGGCAGGCAGATTCAGGGTCACCGGTCGCTGCGGGGTGGCGTCCCACAGCGTCGTCATCCGGTCGCACAGGTCGAGCACGTAGTCGGGTTCGGTCAGGTTGAACACCTCGGGCGAGAACTGGAACCGCACGTTCGGCAGGTCGGCGGCGCGGGCCAGCACCTCGCGGCCACCGGTGAGGATCAGCTCGCGCAGTGCGGCACAATCCTTGCCAAGCACCGTGTTTCGCCAGGTGGGTGCGGTCGCGGCGTACATGTGGATGACGACGTTGCGCAGGCCACGCACCGATTCGACGGTGCGTTCGATGAGATCGGTTCTGGCGGGGGTGAATACGACGATGGCGACGTCGTCGGGCGCCAGCTCGGTGTCGGCGATCAGCCGGACGAAATCGAAGTCGGTCTGCGAGGCGGACGGGTAGCCGACCTCGATCTCCTTGTAACCCATGGCCACCATCAGCGCGAAGAAGCGCCGCTTGCGTTCGGGGTCCATCGGTTCGGCGAGGGCCTGGTTGCCGTCGCGCAGGTCGACCGGCACCCACAGCGGCGCCGCGGCGATTCGCGCGTTCGGCCAATCACGCTGGGTGAGTGGCACTTCCACCCGGTCGTAGACGGATCGGTAGCGGTGCGACGGCATCTGGGAGTGCCGCTGCGGATTCCACACCGGCGCGCTGTCGGGAATCTCGCCAACGGAGGTAGTGATCGGCATGCTGAGGTCCTGCTTTCTGGCAGTCACGAAACAGAGGTGACCGGCCACGACAAAGCCCCACGGCGGGGGGCCGGTCAGGCCCCGCCGTGGCGGCTAAGGAGAAGCAGGTTGCGCATGATGGCTAGACTATACACAACTCCTCAGACAAGTAGAGAGGTCGCGATGGTATCGCAGGTACGGCGGCACCCACTGGCCGCGCAAGCGGCCGAGCTGATCATGACGCGCGTCAAAGCGGGCGAATGGCCGCTCGGGCACCGGCTTCCCGGCGAGACGACGCTCGCCGCGCAGCTCGGGGTCGGCCGCTCGACGCTGCGCGAGGCGATCCGCGAGCTGGCGGGCAAGGGCGTGCTGGACAGCCGTCAGGGTGCGGGCGTGTTCGTCACGGCGCTGGACGCGAAGGACGATTGGGACGTGGTGCTTCGCCGCGCCACCATCGCCTCGGTGATCGAGGCGCGCATCGCCATCGAGGCCGAGGCGGCGGCGCTGGCCGCGCAGCGCCGCACCCGCGCCGATCTGCGCATCCTCCGTTCCACGCTGGTCGCGCGGGCGGCGCACGGCGAGCCGGTGGCCGAGCACGTCGACGCGGACATGGCGTTCCATCGCGCGGTGCTGGTCGCGGCGCACAACGAGGTGCTCGTCCAGCTGTTCGACAGCTTCCTCCCCCGGCTTCGCCTGGCGATGATCGACATGCTGACGATCCGCCCCGTGCCCTCCGAGCGCGCCGACCACGCCGCGCACGAGCGCCTCGTCGAGGCGATCGTCGCCCGAAATGCTACGGCCGCAGCCGAATACAGCCGCGCCCATCTGACGACACTGAAGGAGGCATTCACGTGACCGGAGCTCCGGTGCTCGAACTGACGGACGTGACGTTCCGCCGCGAGGGCAAGAAGATCATCAACGGCATCTCGCTGACCGTGCACGCGGGCGAACACTGGGCGCTGCTCGGGCCGAATGGGGCGGGCAAGAGCACGCTGCTCGGTTTCTGTGGCGCCGTTACCTTCCCCACCACGGGGACGGTCCGGGTGCTCGGCGAACAGCTGGGCCGGGTCGAGCTGCAACGCCTGCGCCACTCCATCGGCCACGTGAATCCGCGACATCCGCTGCGCTATCCGCTGACCATCCGCGAGGTCGTGCTCACCGGCCTCACCGCGACCATCGACACGCCCATGCGCTGGACGCCGACGGCGGAACAGCTCGTCCGCGCCGACGCGATGATCGATACCGTCGGCCTCACCGGGAAGGGAGGCAACACCTGGACCACGCTCTCCCAGGGCGAACGCGGCCGCACCCTGATCGCCCGCGCCCTCATCGCCGAACCACGGCTGCTGCTGTTCGACGAACCGTCGACCGGCTTGGATCTCGCCGCGCGCGAACAACTCCTGGAAACCATCGACACCCTCGGCGATACCCACCCCCAGGTCGCGTCGGTGCTGGTCACCCATCACCTCGAGGAACTGCCGAGCACCACCACCCACGCCTTGCTCATCGCCGACGGCCACACCGTCGCCGCGGGCCCGGCCCGGCAGACGCTGACCACCGACAACGTCACCGCAGCCTTCGACCATCCCGTCGAAGTCCGCTACGACGGCCGCTGGACCGCCCGCGCCGCGCACACCGCCCCGGCCTGGCCCAACTGAACGCGGCGCCACGCTCGCCGAGCGTGGCGCCGCACCGGCTCAGAGCAGACCGAGCAACGTCAAGTTGGTGATGTACTTGACGATGATCGGCGCGGTGACATGCGGAATGTCTTTGTCCTGGCCGACTTTCGCCTCCTGCACGGCGGCCCGGAATCGATCGGTGGGCGCGAACGATCCACGAATCGGCTTTTGCGGCCGCTGATAGTTGTGCAGTAGCGGCAGCAGCGAATACTGACGCTGCTGTTCCGGCAGCGCGCGCAGCGCGGTCTCGAATCGCCGCAACCACGCGTCGTACTCGTCGATCCGCTGGATCGAGTAACCCGCGTCGATCAGCCAGTCGACGTACTCGTCCAGGCCGATGCCGTCGTCGTACGGGTTCATCACGTGATAGGTGCGGAACCCGTCCGTCACCTGCGTCCCGAGCGTCGCGATCGCCTCGGCGATGAAATCGACCGGCAGCCCGTCGTAGTGCGCGCGCTGCCGGTTGCCGTCCGCGTCGGTCTCGTAGAACGAGAACGGCGCGATGCCGCTGGCCACCAGGCTCAGCATCATCCGGGTGAACATGTCCGGCAGGTTGAGCTGTCCGACATACCTGCCGCTCACCAGGATCATGTCGCAGCGGAAGACCGCCACCGGCAGGCCGCACAGATCGTTGGCCTCGCGCAGCAGCACCTCGCCCGCCCATTTGCTGTTCCCGTAGCCGTTGGCGTAGCTGTCGTCGACCTTGCGCACCGGGCTGGCGGTCCGCACATCGGCGTCCTCGGTGAACGACGACGGTGCGATCTGGTCGCCGACGCCGATGGTCGACACATAGGTGAACGGCTTCAGTTTCGTGGTGAGCGCGAGGCGGATCAGCTCCGCGGTGCCGACCGCGTTCGGGCCGAACAGCTGGCTGTACGGCAGCACGTGATTCACCAGCGCCGCGGGATCGACGATCACATCGACCTCGTCGGCCAGCCGCTGCCACGTCCGCTGGTCCAGGCCGAGGTTCGCCTCGCCCTTGTCCGCGGCGATGACCTCCAGATGGTCGGCGGCCAGGGTTTGGTAGTGCCGCAACAGTTCCGGGTCACCGCTGTCGAAAATCTCGTCCAGTCGCGCGCGGGCGGCGGCGTTGTCCTTCGCTCGGACCAGGCAGATCAGCGTGCCGCCGACCAGGGCAAGCCGTTCGAGCCATTCCACGGCCAGGTAGCGACCGAGGAATCCGCTCGCGCCGGTCAGCAAGACGGTCCGCACACGGGCGCTCGGACGCGGCAATGTCGGTGCGGCGGCCAGTGTTTCGGCATCGATGAACTTGTCCAGCGTGAGATCGGCGGCGCGCGCCTCGGTGGCGTCGCGGCCGTGCACCGTCGCGAAGGTGGGCCGTTTCGCACCGGAGGTCCGTTCCGCCTCGATGTAGTCGGCGATGGCCTGTAGGTCGGTCGCCGGGCTCACGATGACGCCCACCGGCACGTCGAGGTCGAAGATCTCATGGAGCAGATTCGCGAAGGTCAACGCGGACAACGAATCTCCACCGAGATCGGTGAAGTGCGCCGCGGGCCGAACATCCGCGGCCGATGCGCCGAGCAGCGCACCGGCGGCCCGGCCGACCGTCTCCAGCACCGGGCGGTCGGCACCGCCGCGGCGCAACGCGCTCAGCTCGCTGGCTTGTCCTTCGGCCAACTCGGTGTAGAGCTGCTCGAGTTGTTCGCCGTAGCGCGCCTTGAGTTTCGGCCGCGCCAGCTTGCGGATGCCGGTGAGCAGACCGTTCTCCACCGTGAAAGGCGTTGTCTCGATGAGGAGTCCGCGCGGGATCTCATAGCCCTGCAGGTCGGCCGTGCGGCCGACCTCTTGCAGCGAGTCATTGATCCGCGACCGCAACGCCTCGATATCGCCGCCGCTGCGCGCCACCGCGTCCTCGGTGGGCACGACCACCGCAAGCAGGTAGGCGCGGGCGCTGTTGCCGTAGACATAGATCTGCTGGATCAGCGGGCTGTCGTCGAACGCCGCCTCCAACTTCGAGACGGTGACGAACTCGCCTTGCGACAGCTTCTGCACGTTGTTGCGACGGTCGAGGTAGACCAGCTCGTCGGGGCCGATCTCGGCGACGATATCGCCGGTCCGGTAGTAGCCGTCCGCGTCGAACACCTCGGCGGTGACCTCGGGCCGTTTGTAGTACCCGGGGAACAGGTCTTTCGATCGGACGAGGAGCTCGCCTCGCGGATGCGGCCGATCGGTGTGGAAATAGCCGAGATCGGGCACGTCGACGAGCTTGTAATCGATGACCGGCGGACGCCGCACCAGCCCGTCGATGAGCACCGCCCCCGACTCGGTCGAGCCGTACCCTTCCAGCAGATGTATATCGAGGTAGGACTCGACGAACGCCCGCAGCTCGCTGGAGATCGGCGCGGAACCGGTCAGCGCCGTCACGAACCGGCCGCCGAGCACGGACTGACGCTGCTCCGCCATCACTTCGGCTTCGAGCGCCGCTCGATCGACACCGTCGACGGACCGCCGATCCAGCTCGTTGTGGAATTCCTGGAACAGCATCTCCCAGATCCGCGGCACGAAGTTCAACTGCGTCGGCCGCACCAGCGCGAGGTCTTCCAGGAAGGTCGACAGATCGCTCTTGGCCGCGAAGTACGCGGTGCCGCCGTTGCCGAGCGTCCAGTACAGGATGCCGCGCCCCATGAGGTGGCTCATCGGCATGAAGTTGAGCGTGATCGTCGGCTCGGGACTCGCCTGTCCCCATGACTCCTTGGTCGACTTGCGCCAGAAGTTGGCGACCAGCCGCTCGGGGTACATGGCTCCCTTCGGCGCGCCGGTGCTGCCGGAGGTGTAGATCAGCAGCGTCAGCGGATCGTCCTCGGTGGACACGAAATCCACTGCGGGCAAAGCTTTTCCGTGCTCGATAAGCTCGGCCAAGCTTTCGACTTCCACCGGGATCCCCGCCTCGGCCAACTGGGCGCGAGCAGCCTCCACCGCCTCGCGCTGCTCGTCGACCCGCGGAACGTAGTCGAACACGACGATCCGCTCGGGTGCGGAGCCGGTCAGCGCCAGTTCGATGGCGTCGGCGAGGTAGTCGACGCTGGAGGTGATGACCCGCGGCTCGGTCTCCGCGACGATCGGGCGCAGCTGGGCGACGGGTGCGCTGGTCTGCAGCGGCACCGACACCGCGCCCACCTGGGCCAGCGCCGTATCGATCGTCGTGTAGTCGACGCTGGTGAAGCCGAGGATGCAGACCCGATCGCCGGGCCGCACCCCGCGGTCGGTGAACGCGCTGGCGACCGCGGCGACGCGCTCCGCCAATTCGCGATAGGTGATGGTGTCGAAGCTGGGCAGCAGTTCGGTAGTGACGCGGCCGGTCTCCGGATCTTCGCGGAACCGCACGGCGCGCTGCCCGAGCGCGGGTCGCTCCGCGTAACCCGCCAGCACCGTGCGCAGGAGCGCCGGCAATCGCAGGCTCGGGTCATCGACCGCCGCGGTCACCTCCTCCTTGGGGACGGCGGCGGCGAACTGAGGATCGTTGGCGTACAAATCAGCGATGCGGCGTGCGAGCCGCTCTTCACGAGAATCAATCGACATAACAGGTCCACCTCCACGACCAGCAGGAACTTGACGGGAACAGGTTGGAACTCGACGGCGCGCTAGGCACCAGACTTCATTAGCTTAGCAAACTAATAGAACCTGTTGCTGGTAGCCTGCTGTGAATAATGCGGCCCGCCTCCTGCCTCCGAAGGCGGCGCCACACAGCAAGGACGTATTGTTCGAAGCAGCGCCGCCGGTGGTCGCAGAACGGTTATGCTCACAGAGCATCAGTGTTCTGCTCGTTGGATTTGTACGCATTTTTCCATCATTGGAGGCGTTCACATGCAAGCTTCCGGCAGTGTTCACAGCACCATCGAGGCGAAAAAGCCTTGGCGGCGACCGGCTTTCGAGTTCTACGCCACCGGGATGGAAGTCACCGCGTATTCCGCGCGCGACTGAGCGCGTGTCGAACATCCAGACCCCTTGGAGCTCAACGGAGTTCCGAGCGCGGCTGTATTCGCTCGAAAACTCCTACTGGGACGGTCATCCCTTTCATCGGCGATTACACGAGGGACTGCTCGACAAGGAGCACCTCCGGTTGTGGGCGGCCAATCGCTGGTACTACCAGCGCTGCCTCCCGCAGAAGGATGCCGCGATCATCGCCAACTGCCCGCTGCCGGAGGTTCGCCGACACTGGCTCTCCCGGATCGTGTATCACGACGGGGACGGCGCCGGGTCGGGCGGCATCGAGAAGTGGCTACGGCTGGCCGAGGCGGTCGGGCTCGATCGGGACGAAGTGCTGTCGGAGCGATTCGTCCTGCCCGGCGTCCGGTTCGCCGTCGACGCCTACCTGGATTTCGCCCGGCGGCGGCCATGGCTGGAGGCAGTCGCATCGGGCCTCACCGAACTGTTCTCCCCCGACCTGCTGGCCTACCGACTCGGCCGGATGCGCGAACACTACCCCTGGATCACCGAGGACGGGTTCGCCTACTTCACCGCACGCATCGATGTCGTAGCGGCCGAGGGGCGCTCGCTGCTGGATCTGGTCGTCCAGCACGCCGGGACACGCGCGCAACAGGACGCCTGCGTTACGGCGCTGACCTTCAAGTGCGCTGTCCTGCAAGGCATTCTCGACTCTCTCGACTACCACACCGGAGGTTCGGCGTGACGGTTTCGGAAGCGACGGTGCCCAGACTGCGGCCGGGTGTCCGGTTGACCCGCGACGCCGTCCGAGGTGAGCTGGCCCTGCTGCCCGAGGGGGTGGTCGTGCTCAACGACACCGCGGCCGCGGTGCTGGCACTGTGCGACGGAGTATCGACCATCGGCCGCATCGCGCAACGGCTCGGCGACGAGTACGACGGCGTGCGCACCGCGGAGGTGACCGAGCTGCTCGACCGCCTTGCCCAGCGGCGAGTGGTGGCGTTCGATGGTTGACGCGCCGCTGGGGATGCTCGCCGAGCTGACCCACCGCTGCCCGCTGCACTGCCCGTACTGCTCCAATCCCACGGAACTCGTGGCGCGGTCCGCGGAGCTGACCCGCGAACACTGGCTCGACATCCTCACCCAGGCGCGCGAACTCGGCGTGGTCCAGGTGCATTTGTCCGGTGGAGAGCCGCTGTCCAGGCGAGATCTGCCCGACTTGGCGGGACACGCCCGCGACCTCGGTGCCTATGTCAACCTGGTCACCAGCGGCGTCGGCCTGACCGTCGACCGAGCCAAGGAGCTCGCCGACCGCGGCGTCGATCACGTTCAACTCTCGCTGCAGGACGTGGACAAGCAGGCAGCCGACCATATCGCCGGGGCACCCGTGCACCACCTCAAACTGCGGGCGGCGCAGGCGATTACCGATGCCGGGCTGCCGCTGACCATTAATGTGGTGCTGCACCGAGGCAATCTCGATCGGGTCGAGCGGATCATCGACCTGGCGGTGGATCTCGGGGCGGATCGGATCGAGCTGGCCAACACCCAGTTCTACGGCTGGGGGCTGCGGAACCGGGCGGCGCTGCTGCCGACGGTCGACCAGCTCGAGCCTGCCCGGGCCGCCGTGTGTCGCGCCCGCGAAAAGCGCCCTGGCGGACCGGAATTGGTCTATGTGGTGGCGGACTACTTCGCGGACCGGCCCAAGCCGTGCATGGACGGCTGGGGCCGCCGTCAATTCACCGTCACGCCCGACGGCGATGTGCTGCCCTGCCCGGCCGCGTCGATCGTCACCACGTTTCCGATAGAAAACGTGCTGCGTCGGCCGCTGGCCGAGATCTGGTACGACGGAGCGATATTCAACGCCTATCGGGGCACCGAATGGATGCGTGAGCCGTGTCGATCCTGCCCGGAGCGGTTCACCGATTTCGGCGGATGCCGGTGTCAGGCTTTCCACATGACCGGCGTTGCCGCCGCCACCGACCCGGTCTGCGGGCTGTCGCCGCACCGTTCGCTGGTGGACACGGCACTGCGGGAGGCGGCCCCGGCCGAGTTCCGAATGCGGACGCAGCTCCCCGGGTGAGGGTCGTCCTGCTGGGCACGGCCGCCGGGGGCGGTGTGCCCCAATGGAATTGCGTGTGCGATCGATGCGTCGACGTGCGGCAAGGGCGGCTGCCCGCGCGAACGCAGGAAGCCGCTGCCATCAGCGGCAATTCTCAGGACTGGTGGCTACTCAATGCCTCGCCCGACATTCGCGCACAGTTACTCGGCACGCCGGCGCTCCAACCGGGCCCGGGGCCACGGGACACCCCGGTACGCGGCGTACTGCTCACCGACGCCGAACTGGATCACGTCTTGGGACTGACGATTTTGCGCGGCGCGGGCCTTATTGGCTATGCCACGCCTCCGGTGCTCGCCGCGCTGGAATCAGCTTTGCCCCTGCGCGGGTTGTTGGACCGCTACGAGCCCTGGACCTGGCGCGAGGGATTCGACGGCATCGAGCTCACCGGAGGGCTGCGGGTCACCGGCCTACCGGTCGGTGCCAAGGCGCCGAAATATGTCGCGTCGCCCGAGCCGGACGATCGTTGGGTGAGCGCCCTGCGCATCGAGGATCCCGCGACCGGGGGTTCGATGGTGTACTCCCCGTGCTTGGCACAGTGGCCGGACGGCTTGCACGACCTGCTCAGCGGGGCCGACTGCGCGTTGGTGGACGGTACGTTCTTCGACGCCACGGAGCTGGGAGCGGCGGTCGGACAACAAGATTCGGGTCAGTCGCGGATGGGGCACCTGCCGGTGTCCGGGCCAGGGGGCACACTAGCTGCCCTGGCCCGGCATCCGAATCTCCGCAAGATCTACACCCACCTCAACAACACCAACCCGTTGCTGGACCCGATGTCCGATGCCCGCACGCGGGTCGAGCGCGCTGGCATCGAGGTGCTCACCGACGGTGCCGAATTCGCGGTGTGATCACGGTAAACCGAAGGCCAGCAACATATTTCCCGGCATACCGGTGGTGATCGGATGCGCATAACCGGAATTCGTGTACAGCATGCCGTTCGCGACGACCGCACCGTTACCGTTGAGGCCGCCGCCGATGCCCGGCACGCCGTTCACGCCGACGAACGGCCGGTGGGTGTTGTACTCCCAGAGGATGGCCCCGGTGTCGGCCGCGAAGACCCGCATCTTCCCGTCCATGCTGCCCTCATAGACCAGTCCGGGCGACGAGGAGACCGCATTGGGCATGGACTCCTGACACAGTGGGTCCATCGGCACGGGCGGCAGATCGATCAGGCAGCCATTGGCCGGATTGGGCGTACGCCACAGAAGGTGACCGTCGCCGGGGTCCAGCGCGAACAGCGTGCCCGGATTCGCACCGTAGGTGGCAACATACAGTCGGCTGCCGTCATAGCTTGCGCCCCACTGGATTCCGGCCAGCGACTCGGCACCCTCGATAGGCAGCGGTGAGGTCGGCACCGAAAGTTGGGTCTGCCAGACGATCGAGCCGTCGGTGGCGTCGAGCAGATGGTAGATGCCGGTCTTCTGACCCGCACCGACGACCTTGCGGCCACCGATATCGAAGATGTTGGCATGGGCGCCGAAATCGAAGTCACGCCCGGGAACGGGACAGGCGCCCCCGGCCGGCGGGACGGCGCACCGCACGTTCCAGGTGTCGTTGGGGGTCAGCGAATTCACCCAGCGGCGCGTGCCGGTGTCGATATCGACCGCACCGATCGATTCCAGATCGCGGGGTGTGCCGGTGTAGGGGTTGCCGGAGGTGTAGTACAGCGTGCGGGTTGCCGAGTCGATCGTCGGCGACGACCAGACCGCCCCGCCGCTGGGGCTGAACGACGGCCCCGGCGGGCCGGTCCGCGTCGTCGGCTGCGCCAGCGTCGAGTACTTCCACTGCACGGCGCCACTCGCCGCGTCGACCGACACCACGCTGCCGCGGAAAGTGCAGCACGGGTACAGCGGATCGGCGAGCCCGCCGCCCTCCTCCTGACTCGACACACCGATATAGACGTGGTCCTCGAAGACCAGCGGCGAACTGGTGATGATCGAGAGGGGGTGGTTGTCCAGGCGCGTGTGCCACCGCTCATGGCCGGTGACGGCGTCGACCGCCCAAAGGTTGGCCGCGTTGTCGCCGAAGTAGACCGCGCCGCCGGCCACCGCCGGTCCGTCCCGCAGGCCGTAGGCCGGAATGTGCTCGAGCATCGTGCCGGTGTCGAAGACCCATCGGGTGGCGCCCGTCCTGGCGTCGAGCGCATACATCTTTCCGTCGCGGCCGCCCGAATAGAGGACACCGTCGACCACCGCGGGCTGACTGGATTGCGCCACGGCACCGGGGAAGGCGAACGCCCACTTCAGCTGCAGCGACCCCACATTGCCTGGGGTGAGCGTGGTTTCGTTCCGGTTGTACCGCGATCCAGGGGAATCGAATTGCCACATCGGCCAATCGGCATTCGGGGCCGGGTCCGCGGCGGTGGTGCCGGTCGACAACAGTAGTGTCGCGACCGCCAGGATCGGTATGCGCAACACCCGCGCCACTGTGTTCCCGTTCATGGTGCAGGTAGCTTCTCACCATCGGCGTCCACCTGTGGTGATGTCAATTGCGAATTACCAAAGCGTGATTCAAGCGATACCTGCGAATCTTCCGTGCGATGTCGATTCAGCGGGCGGCCGTTCGATGCAGTGAGGCGAGGATCGACGCACTGTCGGGCGCGCTGGACACTTATCACCTCTACAACGCCGTGCGCGGCGATCTGCTCGGCCAACTCGGTCGTCACGCGGAAGCGCGCGCGGAGTTCCTGCGCGCCGCCGAGCTGACCGGCAACAGGGCCGAGCGCGCATTGCTGCTCGACCGCGCACAGACCAGTCGCTAGTTCGGTGGGCGACAACGTGTCGGCGGGGTTCGAGCTATGGAAGTTCGATGTAGCCGAACTTAATCAGTTTCAGTAAATTGTCGGCAACCCGCCGACGACACGCGGCATCTCGATGGTGTCGTCGGTAGCCTGGGCGCGCACGTCTGCCAGCTTGTCGAGGAAGGCTTCCGCGGAGCCGAACCGGGCCGCAACCTGCGCTAACAGCTGTTCGGCTGGTTTCATGAAGTCCATGCCGTTCAGCATGACCGGTCAAATGTCCAACTGCGCTGTCGTTAGCGCATAGTTTGCCGAAATGTCGTGCGGACGAAAGCGTGGCCCGGCTTCTGCTACCGGGTGGAAACGTTCGATTCAGGTCGGTCAGGCGCGGCGGATCGGCTGCCAGGTTTGGGTCGCGTCGGTGGTGAGGAAGATGCCGACGAGGCGGTAGACCTCGGCGGGCTTTTCGACGACGAGCAGATGCGACGTGCCGGGGACGATCGCGAGCTCCGAATCCGGGATCGCGCGGTAGAGGGCGATCGTGTGTTCCAGGCTCATCGCGTCGTCGTCGGCGCCGATGACGAGGGTCCTGCTGGTGATGCCGCCGAGTTCCTCGACGGTCATCGTCGGCTCCCGCTGCGCCATCTGGAGCATCTTGTCGGCGACAACCTTGAAGTGCTCCTCCCCGTCCGGCGACACCTCGCCGTAGCGAGTGGCCAAGCGCTGCATCGGTTCCTCGTGTGCGAAACCGTCGAGCACGCCGGGCAGCACACCGTCGCGGTGGAAGTTGCCGCTGATCGAGACCAGCTTGCGGACCAGGTCCGGCCTGCGCAACGCCACCAGCAGCGCGACGATCGCACCGTCGCTGTAGCCGACCAGGTGCGCGGCGCCGCCGACCACGGTGTCGAGGAACGCGATGGTGTCCTGTGCCATCAGGTCATAGGACATCGGCCCCTCGACATCGGGGGTGCGGCCGTGGCCGCGGCGATCCATCCGGAAAACCCGGAAATGCTCGGCCAATCCGGCGACGGCGGGTTCGAACGACCGCGAGTCCACGAAGCCGCCGTGCAGCAGCAATACCGGCTCGCCGTCGCCGGTTTCGTCATACCAAGTCCGGACTTCGCCGAGCTGAACATCAGGTGCCATATGGTGATCATGCTCGATGCGAGACCCGCTGCGCGAATCGCACGGGTGCACGCAACACGCCGACAGGGGCTGGACTTACCTCCGCGGTCCGAGTCCGGCTCTCGGCTCGGCGCGGTGCTCGGCTTCGGCCAGTCCCCGCAACGTCAGCAGTTGCTTGCGCATCATGGCAAGGTCTCCGATGGCCAGCAGGCGTCCGACAATTCGTGGGCCGCTCATCCACACCCGGGCAACCAGCCGCGTACCCGCTCCTTCGGGGCGCACCGCGTAGGTAACGACGATCTTCCCGGCGACAAGGGTGATGTGCTGATTCAGCGCAAACGACGCCAGCTCGAAGTGCGCCATGAAGTGTTGCCCCACTTCGAGTTCGACGAGTCGCGGGTCGCGATGGCGCGGGCTGGGGCGGCCCCAGTGGTCGAGGAGATCGTAACTGTAAGGGGCGACCCGCAATTGGCATAGCCACGCATAGACGAGGTCGGGCGGAGCGTCGATGCTGATGGCGCGATCCGCGTGCAGGCCATCTGGTCGCAGGTCGTCACACGGGAGCGGATCGGCGCACTCGGCTTTCGTCGCGCCCCAGACCATGCCGATCATGCCGCGGCCGCGATCTGCCGGAGCATCCGGCGCACCACGATCTTGTGGCCGCCGCTGCCGATGACCAGCGCGCGATAGATCTTGCCATGCGGCCCAGGGAAATTCGCCAAGGTCATCGCACGGACGCGGGTCCGGTTCGCGCCCTCGTCGTCGAGTTCGAAGATCAGGGCGTACTTCGAAAACCAGTGCCGCCCTTTCATTGCCAGCCGGGCGGGCGCCACCACCGCGTCCAGCACGAAGCCGGTCGGCAGGGTGGCCGGATCCGTCGGGTCTTTACAGAGAACTTTCAGCAGTGCGGTCCAGACCCGGTCGCGATTCGCGTCGATGGATCTGGCATGCTCGTCAATATAAGACAATCGCTCCATATAGAAGGAACGTACTAGTACATGGCCCCTCCCCGCAAGCACGACACCGACGTGATCCTCGACGCAACCCGCACCCTGGTGCTCACCGACGGACCCCGCGCGGCCAGCGTGGCCGCGATCGCCGAGGCCAGCGGCGCCCCCGTCGGCACGCTGTACCACCGCTTCGGCAACCGCAACGGCGTGCTCACCGCCGCCTGGCTGCGCGCACTCGAACGCTTTCAGCGCGGCGTGCTGGCCGCCGCCGACGAGCACCCCGACCCCGTCGAAGCGGGCGTCGCCATGGTCAGCGCCGCCCTCGTCTTCGGCCGCGAATTACCCGACGACGCAAGACTTCTGCTCAACCTGCGCGTCAGCGATCTCTTGGACGGCGGCCCCGACGACGACTTCCGCGCCCGCCTCAGCACCATGAATGCCCCCTTGATCGGCCACCTCCGCCGCCTCGCCACCGCCCTCTTCGGCCGCGCGGGCGACCGCGAAATCGACGCCGTCAGCCGAGCCGTGGTCGACCTCCCCTACGCCGCCCTCCGCAGGCACGCGCACGCTCCCACCCGCCCCGACTGGCTGGACACCGACCTCACGTCCGCCGCCCGCACCCTGCTCACCTCGTACCGTCCGGACAGGACCTGACGGCGGCGGGGTGCACGGCACTTGCCGGTCAGGCGGGCTCGGTGACGAGGGTAGGGGTGAGTTCGGCGAGGTCGTTGATCACGTGCGTGGCCAGAGCCAGTGCGTCGGGGGCCGGGGGGTATTCGGGGCGAGGGGCGGCTATGACGCGCATGCCCGCCGCGTGTGCCGAGCGCATGCCGTTGCTCGAATCTTCTACTGCGGCACAGTCGGCGGGGCGTTGGCGGAGGAAAGCGGCGACGGCCACGTAGACGTCGGGGGCGGGTTTGCCGCGATCGACCTCCTCGGTGGAGAAGGTGACGTTGAAGAATTCGATCAGTCCGGTGCGGCCGAGGACGACGTCGATCAGGGCGCGTGGCGACGAGCTGGCGACGCCGAGCGGCCACTTCTCGCTCATCCGCTGGACCGCGTCGATGGCGCCGGGCAGCAGCGGGACGTCGCGGTCGTAATGCGCGGCCATCCGCTCGATCACGTCACGCGCCACCGTCTCCGGCGCGGCGTCGACGCCTAGATCGGCACTCAGATATTCCGACCATTCCCGGGTGCTCATGCCCATCAACCGCTGCTGGGTGTCGGGCAGCCACTGGCCGCCCCGCTCCGCGACATAGTCCCGGCGAACCTTTTCCCACACCGGCTCGGAGTCGATCAGTACGCCGTCCATGTCGAAGACAACTGCCGTAATACCCATCTAACCAACGCCTTTCGCCAGCCGGACCTGTCATTACGCTCGGTGGCCGACGTTCATCGAGACCGCGCCGCCACCCTTCGGGTTCCCCCTGAGTAACCGGGATTGATGATCGCGAACCAGCCTAGGCCACATCGGGCGATTCGGGCCCGGCCACGATTTCGCCGAAGTAGGCCCGAAATGCGAGCATTCGGCGGGCAACCTATAACGTGTTCTGCATGAACGAACAACAGGCCGGTGACTCGCTGCCGAGCGAGGAGCACCACGAGGGCGCTTTCCGGCCGATGAGCGAGCTGATCGAGGCGCACGAGCAGAACATCGATATCAGCCGCGGCGGACCGCACCACGGCGAATTCATCGAGCAGGTGCGCGGGCTGATGGACCGTGTGCGGCTCGCCTCGCCCTCCGACGAGCTGGCCGTGGAAACGATCGGCCTGCTCAAGCAGCTGAACGACAAGCTGGACGCCGCGATCGTCGACGAGTGGTCCACGCCGAACTGGACCAGGCACGACCTGCCCGGCCGCGGCAACATCACGCTGCCGCCCTTCGTCTTCGATCACGTCGGCCGCGACGGAGTCGAGGCGCGCATCACCTTCCGCACCTTCCACCTCGGCGGCAACAACGCCGCGCATGGCGGCATGGTCGCGGTCGGCTTCGACGACCTGCTCGGCATGGCCGCGGCGGTCTACGCCGGTCAGGTGACCAGAACCGCGTCGCTCACCGTCGACTACCGCTCCATCACCCCGCTGCGCACCGAGCTCCAGGTCCGCGCCTGGGCCGAACGCCAAGAGGGCCGCAAGGTGTACGTCCGCGCCACCCTGCACGACGGCGATCGCCTCTGCGCCGAAGCCCACGGCTTGTTCATCACCCTCAAGCCCGGCCAGCCGTAAACCGTCACGTCGCGCGCCCCTGTTTTGCGTGCTCTGCATTGATGCATGAGATGTCGTGGCTGCCAGGGCATCACAGATTCGGGCGCACGGAGCGGCCGAAGCCGTCCGTGCGCCCGATTGCTGCACACAGTGCATGCATGCACGAATTGCCGTGCGCGGCAACGCTGTCGATCAGCGACCTGGGAAGTGCGCCTCTCGATACGCTGCGAACCGTTCGTCGACTTGGTCGGCGGTGAGTCCGAAGTCCTCGAGGGTGTAGCGGTGTACCGGACGTGCCGCGCCCGAGGTGCTTTCCGCGTGCAGCGCCGACATCGCCGAGGTCGCGTCCTCGGTCAGCGGCAGATCGAAATGCCGGTAGATCGATTCGACGGTGCCGATCGGATCCGCGACGAAGTCGTCATAGTCCACATCGCAGAACTGGGCGGCGTTGTGGCGCTGCCGGTCTGCCAGGAATCGATCGGCCCCACGCGCCCACAGATCCAGTTGCGCGGCACCGACCACCGGCCCGCGGAACTTGTCGGACCAGCCCGCCGAAGCCTGCTCGTTAAGACTGCACACCGACGCGATGATCGTTCGCGGATCGCGATGCATCTGGATGACGAGCGCGTCCGGATACACCTCGAAAATGGCGTCCAGTGCAAACAAATGGCTCGGATTCTTCAGTACCCATCGCCGCCCGGCGTCGGGCATGCCGATCAGCTGCAGGTTGCGCCGATGCCTGCGATAGGCGCCGGTCCAGTCCTGCTCCCGCAACCACTCGGAGTAGCTCGGCAGGTACCCAAGGCACTCGTAGGACACCGACATCGCCGACTGCCGCAGCAACTGCCAGCACTCCTCCACCTGGTCGGCGGAAATGTGGTGCACGCCCATGAATTCGGGATGCTCCACGTGATGTTTCTCGAACGCCGCCTCGATCCGCTGATACACCGGATTGCTCGCCCAGGTCTCGCGCGGCGGCCGCGGCTGCGGCATCTCGGTGAGCCACATCTCCAAGCCCTGATGCGCCGGATCCGCGTTGAGCAGCCGGTGCACCGCCGTCGTCCCCGAGCGCGGCAGGCCGGTCACGAAGATCGGCCGCTCGATCGCCACCTCGGCGTGCGCCGGAAAGCGTTGCCACGCGGCCTCGCTGAGCAGCCTGGCGATCAGTGCCCCGCGCAGGAACGCGCGATTCACCTTGTTGCCGAACGGCGTCAGCTCCGCATCCTTGGCATAGGACTCGAGCAGCACCTCGAGCCCGGTGCGGTAGTCGCCGGCACCGAAATCGGCCAGCCCGACGACCTTGGTCGCCGACGCGTGCAGATCATCGATGGTCCCGACATCGTCCCTACCGATCAACGTCATCTCCTCAGTAGTGGTGCGCGACACGCGCACCCGATCAGTGGTGGTACTCGCCGCCGTTGACATCCAGGCACGCGCCGGTGATCGCGCGCGCCATCGGCGAGGCGAAGAACACCACCGCGTCGGCGATCTCGTCGGGCTCGGGCAGCTTGCGCAGATCGATGATCTCGGCCGTCTCGGCGTAGACCTGGTCGGCGGTGATGCCGCGCTGTTCGGCGAGATAGTTGAAGTACCACTTCAGGTTGTCGGCCCAGATGTAGCCGGGGGCAATGGTATTCACCCGGATGCCGCGCGGCCCTAGCTCGGTGGCCAGGCTCTGCGCCAGCGCGAGCAGGCTGGCCTTGGCCATTTTGTAGGGCCCGAAGGTGCGCCGCGAGTGCCGCAGCACGGCGGAGTTGATCATCACCACCGAGCCGTTGGACTCGGTGAGCGCCGGAATGAACAGCCGCGTCAACCGCAGCGCCGCAAGCACATTGGTCTCGAATCCGGCACGCACCTGGTCGAGGTCCACGTCGGCCAGGTCGGTGATCGGCGGAATCGCGAACGCGTTGTTCACCAGCGTGTCCACCCGGCCGAACGCGCTGTGCGCGGCCTCGACCAGGTGGACGGCGGCGTCCTCGTCGTTGATATCGGTCGGCACCACCACCGCGCGCCTGCCGAGTTCGGTGATTTCCTTGGCCACCTCGGTGAGCCGCGATTCGGTGCGCGACGCGAGCACCACATCGGCACCCGCCTTGGCGCTCTGCACCGCGATGGCGCGTCCGAGCCCGGGGCCCACCCCGGAGACCACCACCACTTTGTCCTGCAACAACATCAGCCGAGCATCCTTTCCGCGACGGCCGCCTGCCGTACCGCGATTCGTGCGCGCCATTGTTCCGGCGTGACGCGCGCCTGGTCGTAGCACGGAAGTCGTTGCGCCAGTTCGTCGACCGGCACCACCTCGACCGTCGGCCCGTCCTCGGGTTTCATGTCACGGGCCAGCCGCTGCCAGCGGAACTGCAGGTACCCGCGGTCGTGCCCCGTGCGTTCGATCCAGTTCGCCAGCCCCGGGTTTCGCTCGCTGACCACCAGCCGGATCATTCCGTCGGCATCCACGTGCGCCTGGTCGGCGGTGAGGCTGGTCTGATGATTGATGTAGTCCAGCGACAGGTACCACATGCTGCCGAGCTGGAAACCCTGATACGGCGCATCGGATTTCGGCACCGTGATGATCATCGCCTGGTCGTCGCCGAGCTCGTAGTGGCCCGCCGAGGAGAACTGGGTGGTGAGACCGCCCGGCGTCGAACGCGGTTCGGTCATGGTGTTCACCGGCAGGTTCAAATAGAACCACTCCGGGAAGGCCAGGAAGGTCTTCAGCCGGGAGATCAGCATCTTGCCCGCGACGCCGTACCGCTTGGTCAGCACGTCTTTCGTCAGCGGCGGTGGTGCGTCGCCCATGCCGTCGACCCGCGCGATCCTGATCGTGCCCGGCTTTTCGGCGGGCCAATCGCTGTAGACCTCACGGACAACCAGCATGGCCGAGTCCGCGGCGAGGTGCACATAGCCCGGGCGCGCTTCGCCGGGGCCGAGCCGCAGTTCGTAAGAACCGTCCGGCCCGACCGCCAAGGAACGGTCGTCGAAGGCCGTGAGACTGTCCGGCACATCCACCGGCGAGTAGTTGCCGTTCAGCACCTGGAAGCTCAAATCCCGTGTGGTACCGCGTTTTCCGGTGACCACGTATTCCGCGTCCGGTCGCAGGTAGGAGTGGAAGTAGAGGGTGTCCGGGTTGTCGAGGCCCATTTTCGTGTAGGGCCCGGTGGACTGGACGAAGAACGGAAAGTCGCGCTCGTACGCCCACGCCATCTGCAGGGCCGCGCGGATGCTGCCCGCCAGGTAGTCGTAGCCCTCGACGAGGTCCTGTTCGGTGCGGATATGCGCGGCCTCGGTGATGATCTGCTCGGCGGCGGCGATGGCGTCCGCGAACGGCTGTGTCAGCAAAAGGTCTCCATTGAATCGCGGTGTTCCAAATACGTACCACTCTGGTACATTTCGTCTGAGGCAAGATTAGAACGTGTTCTAGGAGTGGTCAATGGTGAGCCGTAGATCCGCCCCCACGGTGCGGGTGGTGCAGGTATTGGATTTCCTCGTCGAGCAGCGCGGCAAGCGCTTCGGCCTGTCCGAGCTCGCCCGCGCCCTCGACCTGGCGAAACCGACCTGCCTCGGCATTCTCACCGAGCTCACCGCCGGCGGCTACCTGGTCCGCGACGCCGACACGCTCACCTACGGCCTCGGGCCTGCGCTGATCGCCGCGGGCCGGGTCGCCCAGGACAGCTTCGCGATTTCCGCGCTCGCCCGCACCGAGCTGGAGAAACTCGCCGCGCAATACCGCACCACCTGCACCGCGTCAGCCGTGGTCGGCGAGCAGATCATGGTCTTGGAAAGCACCGGGCCCGGAATGGTGAAGGTCGGCGCGGCCTACCACTTCGCGCCGCCGGTCGGCCTGATGTACGTGCTGTGGGATACCGCCGCGGCGTTCGATGCCTGGCTCGCGAAACCGGCGACGGTGCCGTTGCAGCAGGACGAGGCGCGGCTACGGCAGATCGTCACCGAATGTCGCGAGCGCGGTTATCTGGTGGAAAGCCTGACCACCGCGGGTGGCAGGCTGTACTCGATGCTGGCCGGGTTCGCCGCCCGCGAGCTGCCCGATGAGCTGCGCGAACTGGTCGGCGAACTGGTGACGAGCCTCGGCGAGCGGGTGTATCTCGGCACGGATCTGCGGCCGCGCAAGGAACACCCGGTCAGCCTGCTCGCCGCGCCGACCTACGGCGGCGACGGCAGGCAGAACATGGTGCTGACCATGTACGTCGGCGCGTCCATCACCGGCGCCGAAATCGACCGGCGCGGAACGGCTCTAGTCGCGGCGGCCGATGCCGTGACCACCGCTTCCGGTGGCGTTCGACCGGCGAAGCAGTCATCCTGGACTTGACACCGATCGGCACCTCTCGATTCCGGCACCCACCGGAATGCGGTGAGCTGTTGCCAACAGTCGAAACGTGTTCTAGTTTTGCGGTGTGAGCCAGTACGCGAAGTCGACGGCGAGCACCTACGAGCTGCCTCATCTTGACGCGCTCGAGGCCGAGTCGGCACATATATTCCGTGAAGTAGCGGCAACATTCGAACGTCCGGTGTTGCTGTTCTCCGGCGGCAAGGACTCGGTGGTGATGCTGCACCTGGCGGCCAAGGCCTTCTGGCCCGCGCCGCTGCCGTTCCCGGTGCTGCACATCGACACCGGACACAACTTCGACGAGGTGATCGCCTTCCGCGACGAGACGGTCGCGCGGTTCGGGCTGCGGCTGGTGGTCGGCAGCGTGCAGGACGATATCGACGCGGGCCGGGTCGTCGAGGAGACCGGGCCGCGCACCTCGCGCAACCGGTTGCAGACCACCACGTTGCTGCGGTCGATCCAGGAAGGCGGCTACGACGCGGTCTTCGGTGGCGCCCGGCGCGACGAGGAGAAGGCGCGTGCCAAGGAGCGCGTGTTCAGCTTCCGCGACCAGTACGGCCAGTGGGATCCGCGCAGCCAGCGACCGGAGCTGTGGAACCTCTACAACGGCAGACACCGTGCGGGCGAACACATTCGGGTGTTCCCGCTGTCGAACTGGACCGAGCTAGACATCTGGACCTACATCGCCGCCGAGGGCATCGACCTGCCGCCGCTCTACTACGCGCACCGCCGCCCGGTGGTGCAGCGCGACGGAATGTTGTTGGCGCACACCCGCTTCCTGGAACTCCTGGACGGCGAGGAACCGCACGAGACGACGGTGCGGTTCCGCACGGTCGGCGATGCCACCTGCACCGGCTGCGTGGAATCGACCGCGGCCACCCCCGCCGAGGTGGTCACGGAGGTCGCCGCGGCCAGGGTCACCGAACGCGGCGCCACCCGCGCCGACGATCGAATCTCCGAGGCGGGCATGGAAGATCGCAAACGAGAGGGTTACTTCTGATGACCGCAACACTGCTGCGTCTCGCCACCGCGGGCAGCGTCGACGACGGCAAATCGACCCTCATCGGCCGCCTGCTCTTCGATTCCAAGACGATCTTCACCGATCAGCTCGCCGCCGTGGAGCGGACCAGCCGCGACCGCGGCGACGACTACCCGAACCTGGCCCTGCTCACCGACGGACTACGCGCCGAACGCGAACAGGGCATCACCATCGACGTCGCGCACCGCTATTTCGCCACGCCCCGACGGAAATTCATCATCGCCGACACCCCCGGCCACATCCAGTACACCCGCAACATGGTGACCGGTGCGTCCACCGCCGACCTCGCGCTGATCCTGGTCGACGCCCGCAAGGGCGTGGTGGAGCAAACCCGTAGGCACGCGTTCCTGGCCAGCCTGCTCGGCATCCCGCACCTGGTGCTGTGCGTCAACAAGATGGACCTGGTCGACTGGTCGCAGGCCAGGTTCGAGGAGATCCGCACCGAATTCGCGCAGTTCGCCTCGAAACTCGACATCTTCGACCTGACCTTCGTGCCGATGTCGGCGCTGGACGGCGAGAACATCGTGCACCGCGGCGCCAGCATGCCCTGGTACGAGGGCACTCCCCTGCTGCACCATCTCGAAGAGGTGCACATCGCCTCCGACCGCAACCTGATCGACGCGCGATTCCCGGTGCAATACGTAACCCGCAGCCACGCACAGGATTTCCGTGGTTACGCGGGCACGGTGGTGGGCGGGGTGTTCAAGCCCGGCGACGAGGTGGCGGTGCTGCCTTCCGGATTCACCACGACCGTCGAGGCCATCTGGGGGCCAGGCGGCACGGCGGTCGCGGAAGCCTATCCACCACAGGCGGTGACCATGCAGCTCGCCGACCACCTCGACGTGTCCCGTGGCGACATGATCTGCCGCCCGAACAATCGCCCCACGGCGGGGCGCGATCTCGACGCGATGGTCTGCTGGTTCGCCGACGAGTCACAGCTCACCCCCGGCTCGACCTACACCATCCGGCACACCACCCGCACCGCCACGGTGGAGGTGCGGACACTGGACTACCGGCTCGACGTCAATACGCTGCATCGCGACGAGAACGCGGAGTCGTTGTCGCTCAACGAAATAGGCCGCGTCCAGCTGCGCACCCGCCAGCCGCTGCTGTTCGATCCGTACCGCCGCAATCGATTCACCGGCAGCTTCATCCTGGTCGACGACACCACCAACAACACCGTCGGCGCAGGCATGATCACCGGCCCGAGCCTGCCGTCTTCGCGGGTGGTCTGGCACTCGACCGCGGTCGGCCGGGACGAACGCGCGACCCGCGGTCTCACCGTCTGGCTCACCGGCCTGTCCGGCTCCGGAAAGTCCACCGTCGCCGTGGAACTCGAACGCCGCCTGGTCGCCGCGGGCCGCCCCGCCTTCCTGCTCGACGGCGACAATCTGCGGCACGGACTGAACACGGACCTCGGCTTCAGCGCCGCCGACCGCGTCGAGAACGTGCGCCGCGTCGGCGAAGTCGCCCGCCTGTTCGCCGAAGCCGGTGTGGTGGCGGTGGTTTCACTGATCAGCCCCTACCGCGCCGACCGCGACCGGGTCCGCGCGGCACACCTGGAATCGGGCATCCCCTTCGTAGAGGTCTTCGTCGACACCCCCCTCGACGTCTGCGAATCCCGCGATCCGAAAGGCATGTACGCCAAGGCCCGCGCCGGCGAGATCCGCGGCTTCACCGGCATCGACGACCCCTACGAGTCCCCCACCGAAGCCGAACTCGTCTTACGCCCCGACCACGGCGACCCCGCGGCAATGGCGGCCACCATCCTCGGGAGGCTGGCGGGTCTGGACTGAATCGACCCAGGGGCAGGCGGCGAATCGCTGCCTGCCCCTGGGTCTTTCGCACGCTCAGATCAGCGTGCGGAAGAACTCGCGTATGTCACCGACGAGCAGCTCCGGCACTTCGAGGGCCGGAAAGTGGCCGCCGGAGTAGAACTCCGACCAGTGCGTGATGGTGTGTGCCTGCTCAGCGAAGCGGCGGATGGCGTAGTCGCCGTCCTTGAATACCGCGACCCCGGTCGGCACGGTGCCCTTCGGCTTCGGCGCGAACATGGCGGCGTCATGGAACCGCTCGTAGTAGAAGTTCGCCACGCTGCGCGCGGTGTCGGTGAACCAGTAGACGCTGATGTTGGCCAGCATCCGGTCCTTGTCGATCGCCTGCTCGGGCAGTTCGTGCACCTGGTCGACCCACTCCTTGTACTTCTCCACGATCCAGCCGAGCTGCCCGGCCGGGGAATCGGCCACCAGCTGCGCGATGGTGTTCGGCCGGGAACCCTTCAGTTTCATGTAGGCCGAGCCGTCGTCCTGGAACTTCTGCCGCCGGCCCAGCCGCTCGCGCTCGGCGTCGGTCAGCGCGGCCATATCGGCTGGATCGCCGGTCGGGAAGATGACCAGCGCGTTGACGTGCACGCCGAGCACATGGTCGTCGTCCACCCGGCCGAGCAGCGGCGCCAGGAACGCGCCGTGATCACCGCCCTGCACGCCGTAGCGGTCGTAGTCCAGGCGCGCCATCAGCTCGGCGAGCGCGGCCGCGACCCGGCCGTCGTGCCAGCCCGGCTCGGTCACCGGCCCGGAGAAGCCGTGTCCCGGCAGCGACGGGATGACCAGGTGGAAGGCGGGTGCGTCGGGCGCACCGTGCGCCTTCGGGTCGGTGAGCGGGCCGATCACGTCGAGGAAGTCGATCACCGAGCTCGGCCAGCCGTGCAGCAGGAGCAGCGGGGTGGCGTCGGCCTCGGCCGAGCGGACGTGCAGGAAGTGCACGTTCTGTCCGTCGATGGTGGTAATGAACTGCGGGTGCCGGTTGAGCTCCGCTTCGGTGGCGCGCCAGTCGAACTTCTCCGCCCAGTAGCCGGCCAGTTCCCTGAGGTAGGCGGTCGGCACGCCGCGCTCCCAGCCGGTGCCGGGCAGGTCGTCGATCCAGCGGGTGCGGGCCAGCCGGTCGCGCAGATCGTCGAGGTCGGCCTGCGGGATGTCGATGCGGAAGGGGCGGATCTCGTTGCTTGTCATGCCAGTAATACTTCGGGTAACGAGCGGGTCGGCGAATCACGAGATGTCGTTATTTCGGGCGGCCCATCGGTCTTTACGGGTGCGGCGAAGCGCGGTACCCGGCGGCACTGGCATAAGCCGCTCGGGCCGGGCATGATCGCGGAGTGGTGAGCTTTCCCGTCCGTGGTGCCTTCGTTGGGCGAGCAGCGGAGGTCGCGGCGCTGCGGGCGGCCTACACCGATCCGGCGGTGCATACCGTGCTGATCGCCGGGGAGGCCGGGCTCGGCAAATCTCGGCTCGTCACCGAGTTCACGTCACGACTCGGCACGGACCCGACGGTGCTGGTCGGCCGGTGTCCCGAATTCGGCGGCAGCGGCATACCGTTCGCGCCGTTCGTCTCGGTGCTGCGCGCGCTGGTGCGGCAGCTCGGGGTGGACCGCCTGGCCACGCTGCTGCCGGTGTCCCGCCCGGCATTGTCGCGGTGGCTACCCGAGTTGGCGGCCAAGGCGGGTTCGGCCGAGGCGGACGTCGATCGGATTCGGCTCTTCGGCGAAGTGCTCACGGTGCTCGAACAGCTAGCCGTGCGACAGCGGGTGGTCGTTGTGCTGGAGGATCTGCACTGGGCCGATGATTCGAGCCGCGAACTGCTCGCGTTTCTGGTGGCCAACTCGGCGCAGCGTGACCTGCTGCTGGTCGGCACCTATCGTCCGGCCGACTCGGAGCCGATGCGCAGGCTCGTCGCCGACCTGCGCCGCGATCCCGGTGTGCGGCTGGTTGTTCCGGAGCCGCTGACCCGGCACGAGGTGGGCAGGCAACTCGCCGCCCTGTTCGGTCGCGAACCCGAGCCGGGCACGATCGCGCGAATCTTCGAGCGCAGCAAAGGGATTCCGCTGTTCGTCGAGGCGCTCAGCGGCTCACCGGAGGACACGCCCGCCGATCTTTCCGAGCTGCTACTCGGCGCTCAGGCCGGGCTGCCACCGCAGACACAGGCCTTGGTGCGGCTTGCGGCGGCCGCGGGATCGCCGGTGCGGCACACACTGCTTGAGTCGGCCGCCGAGCTCGACGAGGACACGCTGCACCGCGCGCTGCGTCAGCTGATCGATCGGCAGGTGCTGATCGCGCACGACACCGGATACGAGTTCCGGCACATCCTGATTCGCGACGCCGTCTACGACCAGCTGCTGCCGATCGAACGGAAGCGCCTGCACGCCAAGCTGTCCCACGCACTGGCCGCCGACCACGCCTGGCCGGGCGGGGACCACGCCGGTGAGCTGGCGTATCACGCGCACGCCGCCGGTGAGTTGCCGCTGGCCCTGGAAGCGTCCCTGGCCGCCGCCGCTACCGCGGCACGCGCCGGTGCGTACACCGAACGGCTGCGTCACCTCGAGCGCGTGCTCGAACTTCTCGATCGGGTGCCGCAGACGCAGGTAGCCACCGAACGCCTCGCGGTGCTCGAACAGGTCGTCGAGGTCTGCCACCAGGGCAGCATCGTAGAGCGCGGCATCCAAGCGGCCGACGAAGCGCTGCTCCTGGTGGACACCGATACCGCGCCCGAGCGGGCAGCCCGGCTGTTCCACTATCGGGCCGGTCTGAAGAACCAGAGCAGCAAGGGCTCCGACGGCGATCTGCACCGCGCCCTCGAGCTGCTGCCCGCACACCCGCCGACCGTGCTGCGCGGCGAGATCCTCGCCGAACTCGCCGCCGCGCAGGTGTTCAACGGCGACGCGGCATCGGCCGAGACCAGCGCGCTGGCCGCCGTCGAGGTGGCCGAACAGCTCGATGCCACCGCACTGGCCGCCCGCGCCTACGCCTTCCTCGGCTTGGCCGCCGCCGCCCGATCCGGCACGGCCGATGCCCGATCCGGCACCGCCGTCGCCTATTTCGAGAAGGCACATGCCGCGGCCACGGACCCGCGGACGCTGCTCACGGTGGTGCTGTGGGAGTCGGCCGTGCTCGTCGCCGGCGGTGAGCACACCGCGGCGATAGCGGCGATCCAGCAGGGCCTGCGGGCCGCCCATGAAACCTTTCGCTACGCCGAGGCCAGCCCCATCCTGCTGGTCAAATGGGCCCAGGCACTGACCGCGCTCGGTCGCTGGCCGGAGGCCCTTGCTCTCATCGACGAATTCCTGACCGAGCAGCTGCCGCCGCTGAGTAAGGCGGCGCTGTTGCTCTCGCACGCGAGAATTCGGCTGGCGCAAGGCGATTCGACCGCGGCGAGCACCAGCGCCGACACGGCCGCCGGACTGCTGAGCGACGGACCGTGGGCGAGGCAATATCAGCTCCAGCTGCGCACCGTGCGGTACGCGATCGCGGTCGAGCTCGGCGAGGCACAGCGCGCGACCGACATCCTCGTCGAGGCGCTGTCCGCCGACGATCTCGCCGTCCACCACCACGAGGTGTGGCCGCTGCTCGCTCTCGCCGCCCGGAACGCCGAAGCGGCAACGGATCTCGCGACGGTCGCCGCCGCCCTGCCGGTCACCATCGCCGTCGACATCGCCCACCGCGCGGTCTGTGCTGCCACGCGCACCGGAGCCTGGCACGATGCCGTATCAGCCTGGCGCGCATTACGTCAGCCCTATGAACTGGCCTGCACCCTGCTCGGCGCCGCCGAAGCCGAACTGGCGGTGGGCAACCGCGCGGCCGCGCACCCGGCGCTGCGCGAAGTCGCCGAGCTCGCCGCCGATCTCGGCGCCGCTCCCCTGTCCGCGACGGCCCATCGGATCGCCGACAGAGCCGGACTCACCCTCACCGACCGAACGCCCGAACCGAAGGCCGCACGCCCCACCACCTTCGGCCTCACCCCGCGAGAGCTCGACGTCTTACGCCTCGTCGCACAGGGATTGAGCAACCGGCAGATCGCCGCCGAACTCTTCATCAGCGGTAACACCGCGGGCGTCCACGTGTCCCGCATCCTCACCAAACTCGGTGCCGCCACCCGCACCGAAGCGGCCGCCGCCGCACACACCCATCACCTGCTCGACACCGACGATGAGCGCTAGGGTCATGGTCTCTCGAGCGCGACGGTCATTGGCGACACCCCCGCGCGGGCTTAACCTCGGGGACACCGATCCGGACGGGTGGGGTTCGGCCGCCGCCGCATGCCCTCGTCGAGGACGACAGAAAGCGGAGACATGGGACCACTGCACGGAGTGAAAGTCATCGAGATCGCCAGTCTCGCGCCCGGCCCGTTCGGCGCCATGGTCCTGGCCGATCTGGGCGCGGAGGTGCTGCGCGTCGATCGCGGCGGCGCACCCGGCGCGGGCATCGTCTCGCCGGAGGGCCCGCTGGACCGTGGAAAGCACAGCATCACACTGGATCTCAAGCAACCGGCCGACCGCGAGACGCTGCTCGCGCTCACCGACCACGCGGACGTGCTCATCGAAGGGTTCCGCCCCGGCGTCGCCGAGCGCCTCGGCTTCGGCCCCGCCGACCTGGCGGCGCGCAACCCGCGCCTGATCTACGGCCGGATGACCGGCTGGGGTCAGCAGGGCCCGCTCGCGCGCACCGCGGGGCACGACATCGACTACATCGCGATCTCCGGCGCGCTCGGACTCATCGGCCGGGCCGGCGAACCACCGGTGCCGCCCGCGAACATGCTCGGCGACTACGCGGGCGGTGGCCTGCTGCTGGCGGTCGGTGTGCTCGGCGCACTCTACGAACGCGAACGCTCCGGCAAGGGGCAGGTGGTCGACGCCGCGATGGTGGACGGTTCCGCCCTGTTCACCGCGTCCATGCACGGTTTGCACCATCTCGGCCTGTGGAACTTCCCCCGCGGCGAGAACATGCTCGACGGCGGCGCGCCGTTCTACGACACCTACGAATGCGCCGACGGTGCGTACATGGCGGTCGGCTGCGTCGAGATCCCGTTCTACAACCAGATGCTCGCCATCCTCGGCATCGACGACCCCGACCTGCCGTTCCAGCTCGACAAGAACGGCTGGCCGCAGCTCAAAGAGGTGCTCGGCGCGAAGTTCAAGGAACGCACCCGCGACGAATGGGCCGAGGTCTTCGCGGGCACCGATGCCTGCGTCGCCCCGGTGCTGAGCCCGTGGGAGGCGCACGAGCATCCGCACAACCAGGCGCGCAACGCCTTCATCGAGGTGAACGGCGTACTCCAGCCCGCACCGGCGCCGCGCTTCGACCGCACCCCGATCGATACCCCGGCCCCGCTCTCGGCAGATCCGGAACAGGTCCGAAAGCTGCTGTCCGGCTGGGGTGTTCAGGCCGAGCAGATCGATCGCGTGACCAGCTGAGCCAGGCCTCGGCTCGAAGCCGCTTCCCGTAGCCCACCCATCGTCTTCGGCCGTAAGATACAGTGGAACGCACATGTCTCGAAAGGACGGCTGATGCGTTCCACGCTGCTTTCCCGGCGCGATCTCGACTTCCTGCTCTACGAGTGGCTGAACGTCGAGGAGCTCACCAAACGTGGGCGCTACGCCGACCATTCGCGCGAGACCTTCGATGCGGTGCTCGAGCTCAGCGAGCAGCTGGCCACCAAATACTTTGCGCCGCATAACAAACTCAACGACGCGAACGAGCCGACCTTCGACGGCGAACGGGTCACCATCATTCCCGAGGTCGCCGTGGCGCTGGCCGCCTTCGCGAAGGCCGGATTGCCCGCCGCGGCCATGGACTACGAGCTCGGCGGCGCGCAGCTGCCGGTCACCGTCGCGCAGGCGAGCTACGCGTGGTTCCAGGCGGCCAATCCGGGCACCTCGGGCTACTCGTTCCTCACCGTGGCGAACGCGAATCTGCTGCTGGCGCACACCGGTCCGGAGTTCACCGAGCGGTTCGTCCGCCCGATGCTCGACGGCCGATTCTTCGGCACCATGTGCCTGTCCGAGCCGCAGGCGGGGTCGTCGCTGGCCGACATCACCACCCGCGCCGAACGCCAGGACGACGGCGCCTACCGGCTGTTCGGCACCAAGATGTGGATCTCCGGCGGCGACCACGAACTCGGCGAGAACATCGTGCACCTGGTGCTGGCCAAGATCCCCGGCGGTCCGGTGGGCACCAAGGGTATCTCGCTGTTCGTCGTGCCGAGGTTCCTGGTGGACGACGACGGCGCGGTCGGCGAACGCAACGATGTCGCGCTGGCCGGGCTCAATCACAAGATGGGCTTCCGCGGCACCGTCAATACCGTGCTCAACTTCGGCGAGGGCCGCTGGACGCCGGGTGGCGCGGCGGGCGCGGTCGGCTATCTGGTCGGCGAGCCGCACCGCGGGCTCAGCTACATGTTCCACATGATGAACGAGGCGCGGATCGGCGTCGGCATGGTCGCGTCGGCGCTCGGCTACACCGGCTACCTCGAGTCCCTCGACTACGCCCGCACCCGCGCGCAGGGCCGGGCCAAGCTGCCCGCAGATCCGTCCGCGCCGCAACGGCCGATCATCGAGCACGCCGACGTCAAGCGAATGCTGTTGGCGCAGAAGTCATATACCGAGGGCGCGCTGGCGCTGGTGCTCTACTGCGCCCGGCTGGTCGACGAACAACACACCGCCGATTCGGCGGACGAGAAACGGGCACTCACGCTGTTGCTCGACATCCTGACCCCGATCGCCAAGAGCTGGCCGTCGCAATGGTGCCTGGAGGCGAACAATCTCGCCATCCAGGTGCTCGGCGGCTACGGCTACACCCGCGAGTACAACGTCGAACAGCACTACCGGGACAACCGGCTCAACCCGATCCACGAGGGCACGCACGGCATTCAGGGCCTGGACCTGCTGGGGCGCAAGGTGACCCAGCACAACGGTGCGAGCCTGCTCGCCCTCGACGCCCGCGTCAAGGGCACCGTTGCCGCCGCCCGCGCGGCCGGCGGCGAGGCGGCCGAGCTTGCCGCGCAACTGGATTCGTCCTGGCGGCGCCTGGTGGAGGTGACCGCGGGGCTGTTCGCCACCGGCGACTTCGAGGCCGCGCTGGCGAACAGCTCGGTCTATCTGGAGGCCTTCGGCCATATCGTGCTGGCCTGGATCTGGCTCGAGCAGCTGCTGGCCGCCGCCGCGCACACCGGCGACTTCTACGACGGCAAGCGGCACGCGGCGCGGTACTTCTACCGGTTCGAGTTGCCCAAGACGGCACCGGCATTGGACCTGCTCGCCCGCCTCGACGTCACTACGCTGGACATGCAAGACGCCTGGTTCTGATTCGGTACACACATCGAAGGATGTACCATTTTCCGATGACCACCCCGAGCCAGCGAACCACCCGCCCGCCAGGACGACCGGCGTCGGCGACCAGGGAAGAGGTCATCGACCTCGCGCGGCAGGCGTTTCTGGCCGGCGAGCGGGTGGACATCCAGGCGATCGCCGCGCGGCTCGGGCTCAGCCGCGCCTCGGTCTACCGCTGGTTCGGCTCCCGTGAGGGCGTGCTCGGCACGGTGCTGGCCGGTGAGTTCGCGGCGCTGCTCACCCGCGCCGACGCCAGGCGGCGCTCCACCGGCGCCCGGCGCATCCTCGACGTGCTGTACCGGGTCAATCGCTGGATGACCGACAACGTGCCGTTCCGCCGGTACTTCGAGAACGAACCCCTCGCCGGGCTGCGGATTCTCACCGCGAGCGACGGGCCGGTGCAGCCGCTGGTGGTCACCACCGTGCGCGAGCTCATCGCCCGCGCCGAACGGGAAGACGGGTACAAGCCGCCGGTGGCGCCGGATCTGCTGGCCTATACGCTGGTCCGGCTCGGCGAGGCCTTCCTGTACAACGATAATGTCGCGGGCATCCGAGGCGATGTCGACCGGCTGCACGAGGTGCAGGCCGCGTTGCTGGGCATCCCCGAGGCGATCACGAGACCTCCCACCGGAAGCTGACATGTCGGACTCACTGCTACACAAGCGTTTTCCGGAGCTCGCCGACACGTTGCCGTTTGAGCGACTAGGCAGCACGACGCCGATCCGCGCGCTCGACGTCGGGACCGGAGTTCCGCTGTGGTGCAAGGACGACAGCGGATACGGTGACGGCGGCTGGGGCGGCAACAAGGTCCGCAAGCTGGAATGGCTACTGCCCGAGGCGCATCGGCGCGGCGCACGGACCATCTTCACCGTCGGCGGCACCGGCACCAACTGGGGCCTCGCCACCGCGCTGTACGGGCGCGATCATGGCATCGAGACCGTCCTCGCGCTGGTCGACCAGCCGATGGACGACCACGTGCGCGAGCAGCTGCGACGACTGGAGAAATCCGGCGCCACAATCCATTTCACGCACACCAAGCGGCGAACCATGCTGACCGCCCCCTGGCTGTACCTGCGGCACATGCAAGGCCGCACCCGGCCGTACTACCTCCCGGTGGGTGGCTCGTCGCCGATCGGTGCGCTCGGCTACGTCGAAGGGGCGTTCGAGCTGGCCGCGCAGATCGCCGCGGGCGCGATGCCCGAACCGAGCCATCTCGTGACGGCCGTTGGATCCGGCGGCACCGCAGCCGGTTTAGCGCTCGGACTGCGGTTGGCCGGGCTGAAAACCCGCGTCGTCGGCGTAGTGGTCAACGATTCACTCCCCCTCGATGCCCCGCGCATCGCCCGCCTGGCCGTGCGCGCGGAACGGCTCTTGCGTTCTCGCGGAGCACAATTCGAGGCGACCGGTTTGGGCCCGAATGATCTGACCAGCACCACCGACTGGCTCGGCCCCGGCTACGGCCATCCGACGCCCGCCGCCCGCGAGGCGCAGAACCTGGCGGCCCAGGACGGGCTGCGGCTCGAAACCGTCTACACCGCCAAAGCATTGGCGGCCTTGCTGCACCTCGATACCGCGGACGGGTTCGGTACCGGGCCGGTGCTGTTCCTCAACACCTACGGGCCCCGCTAGCTTGCCGCATTCGAATCGGCATGATCCGAACCCGATCCGCCCTCGGCGAGGTGGCGTATTGACGCACCTGGCCGACGTTTCGCCAGGTCGGAGCCGGGTAGGAACGGCGCAATAACATCCCCTGATTCCGGGTCGGTCCGCTGCCGGGATCCGGTCCGTCAATTCCGCACTATCGTCGCTATCCATGCAGGTCAGCGAGCGAAAGGCGGCGGAGGTCGCGGCGGAACCCACACCGGTGCGGCGGTTACGCGCCGATCAGGCGCGGCGGGTCGCCGATCTACTCCGCCATCAACTGCACGCGGGCACGTTCGATGACGGCCTGCCGAACGAGCAGCAGCTCGCCGCAGAGTTCGAGGCGTCCCGGAACATCGTCCGCGAGGCGCTCACGCTGCTGAAGGACGAGGGGCTGATCGACCGGGCGCCGAAGATCGGCACCCGGGTGGCGACGCGCAAACTCGATCACGGCCTCGACGCGCTGCTCGGCCTGCAGGAGACATTCAAGGACCACGGCACCGTCCGCAACGAGGTGCGGGCCGCCATGCACGTCACCGCTCCGGCCGCCGTCGCGCGCCGACTACACCTCGCGCCGGGTGAGCGCGTCGTCTACCTGGAGCGGCTGCGCTACCTGGCGGACATGCCGCTGAGCCTGGATCTCACCTACCTGGTGCCCGATATCGGCACCGAACTGCTCGGCCACGACCTCGAGCACACCGACATCTTCGTGCTGCTCGAGCAGCTCAGCGGCCGCTCGCTCGGCCACGCGGACCTCGCCTTGGAGGCCGTGCCCGCCGACCCGCACACCGCGTCCACCCTCGATATCCCCGGCGGCGCACCGCTGTTGATGCTCGAACGGCTGACCCATCTCGATGACGGCCGGCCGGTCGATCTCGAGTACATCCGGCTGCGCGGCGACCGAATCACCATGCGCGGCAGCCTGACCCGCAGCACCCCCGAATGGAAGGTCCTCTAGATGGCTCTCGTGAACCAGCGCACCGATATTCCGGTGACCATCGACGAATCGCTGTGCATTCAGGGTTGCACGCTGTGCGTCGAGATCTGCCCGCTCGATTCGCTGGCGATCAATCCCGAGAACGGCAAGGCCTTCATGCACGTGGACGAGTGCTGGTACTGCGGGCCCTGCGCCGCCCGCTGTCCCACCGGCGCCGTCACGGTCAACATGCCCTATCTGCTCCGCTGATCTGGAAGTCTGATGAAAGTACGCCTCGCTCCCGTCCTGCTCGCCGCCGCGCTCACGCTGACGGGCTGCTCACTCGAGAGCTCGAACGACACCCCTGCCGGGACCGTGAAAGTCGTCGTCGGCTATCAATCCAAGACCATCAACACCGTCACCGCGGGGACCCTGCTGAAGGCGCAGGGGTACCTGGAAAAGCGACTACAGCAGCTGACCGATCAGGGCGGCGCCAAGTATCAGGTCGAGTGGCAGGACTACGACACCGGCGCGCCGATCACCGCGCAGATGGTTGCCGAGAAGATCGATATCGGGTCGATGGGTGATTATCCGTTGCTGATCAACGGGTCTCGGACGCAGGCGAACGAGCGCGCCAAGACCGCGCTGGTCTCGGTGACCGGGTACAACCCGAAGGGTGCGCTCAACATGGTTGTGGTGCCGCCGGATTCGACGGCGTCGACCATCAATGACCTGGCGGGGCAGCAGGTCTCGGCGAGTGTGGGATCGGCGGGGCACGGCACGCTGGTGCAGGCGCTCACCCGGGCCGGTATCGACGCGGGCAAGGGTGTCGAGGTACTCAATCAGCAGCCGCAGATCGGCGCGACGGCGTTGGAATCGCATCAGGTGCAGGCGCTTTCACAGTTCGTCGCGTGGCCAGGACTGCTGGTATTCCAGAACAAGGCCAAGCTGCTCTACGACGGCGCGGAACTGGGTGTGCCCACCTTCCACGGTGTCGTCGCCCGGCGGGCGTATACGGCCGAGCATCCGGAAGTGCTGCAGGCGTTTCTCGCGGCGCAGCTCGACGCCACCGCGTTCCAGCGGGACAAGCCGTTCGACGCGGCGAAGGTCGTGGCCGACGGGTCGGGGCTGCCGCAGGAGGTCGTCTATCTCTACAACGGGCCGGGCGGCACGAGTTTCGATACCACGCTCAAGCCGGGTTTGGTCGACGCGCTCAAAGGCGATGTGCCGTACCTGAAGTCCATCGGTGACTTCGCCGAGCTGAATGTCGACGGTTTCGTCGACAGCGCGCCGCTGCGGAAGGCGTTCGCCGCGAACGGCGGCGACTACGACAAGGCTATGGCCTCGACGGTCAATCCGAGCCTGGTCAGTGGCAAGGATCCGATTTGCGGTCGCGCCGTGACGGATTCGGCGCGGGCGGGTGAGGTCTGGATCGATGGAGCCGATCGGCCGCAGCCTGCCGCCGATGCCGGGTGCCTGCTGCGGACGGTGCAGGCCGCCAAGGCACAGGGCAAGGTCATTCGGGCCGCCTATGTCCCTGACGCCGAGCTCGGCACGCGGTGGTTCGCCGACAAGGCGAGCTGGGTGCGTGATGGCGACGCGTTCCTGCCCTTCACGACTCCGGCTGCGGCGCAGCGGTATCGGCAGGGGCATCCGAGCGCGGTGAATGTCTCGTACGACCAAGCCGTTACGGAAGTTCGCCCATGACAACCGAAGTGACGACGACGCCCCAGGCGATGAGCGACGATCAGCGCGCGACAGTGCACCCTCCCGCGAAAACAGCAGCCGCTGACGCGCCGTCGATCGAAATTGCCGACAAGCAGCACACCGGGCTGTCCGCATGGCGATCCCGCCTGACCCGGGTGGCTTCGGTCGCCGCCGTTGTCGGGCTGTGGCAACTGCTGACCGTCAACAATGTGCGCGCCGGACTCCGTTTCGACACGCTGCCCACGGTCACCGAGATCATCACCGAATTCGGCAAGCACCTGGGAACACACCAGTACTACCTGGACATCGCCCAATCGCTGATCCGCATCATCACCGGCTTCGGTCTCGCCGCGGTGGTCGGCGTCCTCGCTGGGATCGGGCTCGGTAGGTCTCGGCTGCTGGCCGACATTTTCGGGCCGCTCACCGAGCTGGCCCGGCCCATCCCCGCGATCGCGCTGGTGCCGGTGGCGATCCTGATGTTCCCCAGCGACGAGTCCGGCATGGTGTTCATCACCTTCACCGCATCGGTGTTTCCCGTGCTGGTCAGCACCAGGCACGCGGTGCGCGCGCTGCCGACCGTCTGGGCGGACGCGGTGCGCACCTTGGGCGCCTCCCGGTTCGGAGTGCTTGTGCGCGTGGTCTTTCCGGGGATTCTGCCGGGCGTGTTCAGCGGTCTGTCGGTCGGCATGGGCGTGGCGTGGATCTGTCTCATCTCCGCCGAGATGATCTCCGGGCGGCTCGGCGTGGGTTACCGCACCTGGCAGGCCTACACCATCGTCGACTACCCGGCGGTGTTCGTCGGCATGATCACCATCGGCATCCTTGGCTTCGGCACGTCGGGGATCGTCGAATTGGCCGGTCGCCGGATCACCCGCTGGCTCCCGAGAGAGGTGTCCGAATGACAACGACCTTATCGACCGAGACGACGGGGATGCGGTTGCGCCTCAATGGCATCCACATCTCCTACGGTGACCGGACCGTCATCGATCATCTCGACCTCGACGTCGCGCCCGGCGAAATCCTGGTCCTGGTCGGCAAATCCGGCTGCGGCAAGTCCACCGTGCTACGCGCCCTCGCCGGATTGCGGACGCCGCAGGGTGGTGCGGTGCTGGCCGACGACGCGACCGTCACCGGGCCGTCGGCCGACCGGGCGCTGGTGTTCCAGGACGACGCGCTGCTGCCGTGGCGCACCGTCCGTCAGAACATCGAACTGCCGTTGCGCCTGCGCGGGCTGCCGCGCGGCATCCGAAAAGAGCGAGCCCACCATTGGGTGCGCGAGATCGGCCTCACCGGGTACGCCGACTTCCTGCCGCGGGATCTGTCCGGTGGCATGCGGCAGCGAGTTCAATTGGCGCGCAGCCTCGCCGGTGCGCCGCGCGCGGTGCTCATGGACGAGCCGTTCGGCGCGCTCGACACCCAGACCCGGACGACCATGCAGCGCTTGCTGATCGACACCTGGCGGTCGCATCCGACCACCGTGGTCTTCGTCACCCACGATCTGGACGAGGCACTGCTGCTCGGCGACCGCATCGCCGTGCTCGGCGGCGGCACGCTGCGGGCGGTCGTCGATGTGCCCAACCCTCGCGCGGACGTCGACCGGCGGGCCGTGCGGGCCGAAATCTTGGAGAATCTGTGAACATTCCGGAGCTGTCCGATCGGGTCCGGCTGGACTGCGATGTGCTCGTCATCGGCGGCGGCACCGCGGGCACCATGGCCGCGCTCACCGCCGCCGAGGCGGGGGCGAACGTGCTGTTGCTGGAGAAGGCGCACGTGCGGCACTCCGGGGCGCTGGCCATGGGGATGGACGGCGTCAACAATGCCGTCATCCCCGGCAAGGCGGAACCGGAGGACTACGTCGCCGAGATCACCAGGGCCAACGACGGAATCGTCAACCAGCGCACGGTGTATCAGACCGCGACCCGCGGGTTCGCCATGGTGCAGCGGCTGGAGCGGTACGGCGTGAAGTTCGAGAAGGACGAGTACGGCGAGTATGCGGTGCGCCGCGTGCATCGCTCGGGTTCCTATGTGCTGCCCATGCCCGAGGGTAAAGACGTCAAGAAGGCGCTGTACCGCGTACTGCGGCAACGGAAGATGCGCGAGAAGATCCGGATCGAGAACCGCCTGATGCCGGTCCGGGTGCTCACCGAGGGTGGGCGCGCGGTCGGCGCGGCCGCATTGAACACGCGCACCGGCGAATTCGTGGCGGTCGGTGCCAAGTCGGTGATTCTGGCGACCGGTCCGTGCGGCCGGCTCGGCCTGCCCGCGTCCGGGTATCTGTATGGCACCTACGAGAATCCGACGAACGCGGGTGACGGGTATTCGATGGCCTATCACGCGGGCGCGGAGCTCAGTGGCATCGAATGCTTCCAGATCAATCCGCTCATCAAGGATTACAACGGTCCGGCGTGCGCCTATGTCGCCAATCCGTTCGGCGGCTACCAGGTTAACGCCCAAGGTGAACGTTTCGTCGACTCCGACTACTGGTCCGGCGCGATGATGGCGGAAGTCAAGCGGGAGATCGAATCCGCGCGCGGGCCCATCTATCTCAAGGTGTCGCATCTGCCGGAGGAAACCCTCAGCACGCTGGAGGGCATCCTGCACACCACGGAACGGCCGACCCGTGGGACCTTCCATGCCAACCGCGGGCACGATTACCGTACGCACGATATCGAGATGCACATTTCCGAAATCGGTTTGTGCGGTGGGCATTCCGCGTCCGGGGTGTGGGTGGACGAGCATGCGCGCACCACCGTGCCCGGGCTCTACGCCGCCGGTGATCTGGCGTGCGTGCCGCACAACTACATGATCGGCGCGTTCGTCTTCGGAGATCTCGCCGGTGCGCACGCCGCGTCGACACTCGACGAGGTCGCCGCACCCGATGGGCTGCCCGAGGCGCAACTGGCCGAGGCGCACGAGCTGATCTACCGGCCGTTGCGGCACCCGGAAGGTCCGCCGCAGCCGCAGGTCGAGTACAAGTTGCGCCGGTTCGTGAATGACTATGTGGCGCCGCCCAAGACCGCCGCCAAGCTGTCGATCGCGGTGGAAACCTTTGACCGGATGCGCGGTGAGATAGCCGAGATCGGTGCTCGGACACCGCATGAGCTCATGCGCGCCGTCGAGGTGTCGTTTATTCGCGACTGTGCCGAGATGGCGGCCCGCAGTTCGTTGACCCGCACCGAATCCCGGTGGGGGCTTTACCACGATCGTGCCGATATGCCCGAGCGTGACGATGTCGACTGGCGGTATCACCTCAACCTGCGCAAGAACGCCGACGGGACAATGGAATTCCACAAGCGGCCGGTTGCGCCGTATTTGGTTCCGGTCCCCGGGCTCGATGATCTGACCTCCACGGATCCCGCCGTCATTCCCGTGCACCAGCCCGCATCGCGCGGCGGGCGCGCGCCGCAGCCTGCCGATGCGGTCAGCACCGTTCGCGAAACCGTCACTCCCCCTTCGCCTCGGCTCGTCGCGCTGCTGGCGCTCGATGCGCCGACGGTGCCCGAGTTGTCGAGTTACTTGACCGATGAGGACAGCGGCGTGCGCGTGGCCGCGATCTCCGTGCTCACCGAGAACACTCCGGACGGTTTCACCGCGGTCCTGGTCGACGCGCTCGATGATGACGCCGCCGCGGTTCGCCGCGCGGCCGCGGCGAGCCTGCGGGAGCTCGTGGAGGTGCTGCCCGGCGCGACCGGGTTGCCCGAGCGGCTCGGTTCGCCCGATCCCGTCGTGCGCGCAACGGTCATCGATCTGTTGCGGGCGCTGCGGGCCGGTTCGGCGCCGCAATACGTTGCGGCGCTGACCGATTCGGATCATCGCGTACGGATAGAGGCGGTCCGCGCGCTGGTGTCGCTCGATGATCGGCAGGCGGTTTCTACCCTCGTAGGTGACGATATCCGCGAGGTCCGCATCGCGGTGGCGCAGGGGCTCGCCGCGATCGGCGGCGGTGGATCAGAGGTGATCCGAATCCTCGCCAAGGACCATGACCCGCTCGTCCGGGCCGCCGCATCGGCAGCATTCGCGGTGCTCGGGGCGGACCCGGCGGATATCGCGGAACTGTCTGCCGCGCTGCGGCATTCGGCCTGGCAAGTCCGGGTCGGGGCGGCTCGCGGGCTGGCCGGTGCCGATCCCGAAGCTGTCGTGCCAATTCTGGCCGAGGCATTGCGCGACCCGCATCTCGATGTGCGCAAGGCGGCGGTGCTCGCACTGACCACCTGGCCGGGCCGCGGAGACGCCATCGGCGCCCTGGAGCGCGCGATCGATGATGTCGACGCGGACGTCCGCGCCTACGCCCGCCGCGCGTTGCCGCAGACCACCGCGTGAAAACGGACAATCTCGACCTGTCGGCGGCGGTCAGTACATTGGAGGCGTGACCCTGCCGAATTGGCTCGACCTCGTTGCGCTTTCGGTCACCGTGGCGGCCGCGTTCTTCGGCTGGCGCCGGGGTGCGATCACCGCGGTGCTCGGCTTCCTCGGCATTCTCGCGGGGGCCGGGCTCGGCGCCGTCATCGCGACGGTGGCGCTCGCGCAGCTGGCACCGGGGCGCACCCGATTGCTGATCGTCGTGTGCCTCATCGTCGGGTTGGTGGCGGTCGGCGAAACCGCTGGTCACCGACTCGGGCATGTCGCGCGCGGGGCTGTGCGCGGGCCCGCCGCGCAGCGGGCGGACGCGGTCGGTGGCTCCGTGGTGCACGCCGTCGCGGTGCCGCTCGCGGTGTGGTTGTTCGCTGCCCCGCTCACCATGTCGCCCAGCTTGGCTTCGGCCGTGCGTGATTCGCGGGTTGTCCGCACGGTGGACGATGTCGCGCCGTACTGGCTGGCGAGCCTGCCGACCACGCTCATCACTCCGCTGGTCGACGCCGGACTCGTCCTGCCGCTGGCGCCGCCAGACCCGAGCATTGTGCACAACGGCGTTCCGGCCGACCTCCAGAAGAGCGTGCTGCGCGTCTCCGGTTCGGCACCCGCCTGCGCGCGAAAACAATTCGGTTCCGGCTTCGTCATCGCCCCGGAACGCGTGCTGTCCAACGCCCACGTGGTGGCAGGCACCACGACCGTCGCTGTCGACACGCCCAGCGGCCCATTGCGCGCTACGGTCGTGCAATTCGACCCGGTACTCGACCTGGCGGTACTCGCCGTACCAGGACTCACCGCACCGCCGGTCACCGTGGCACCCGAGGCCGCCAAGCCCGGAGCCGACGCCATCGTCCTCGGCTATCCCGAAGGCGGCCTCTATACCGCGGCCGCCGCGCGCATCGCCCAGCGCACCGTGAACCGAGTCCCCGACATCTACCGCACCACAATCACCGAACGCTCGACCTACACCCTCAACGGCGCCGTACACGAGGGCGATTCAGGCGGCCCCCTCGTCGACCCCCAAGGCCGCGTACTCGGCATGGTCTTCGGCATCGACGCAACCAATACCAACACCGGCCTAGCCACCACCCTGCCCGAACTCCTCCAGCACCTAGATCAGTCCGACACCCCCGTCAGCACCGGCACCTGCGTCTCCTAGGCCGAACGCGGTTGCGCCAGCGGGACACTCCCGGCGCGACCAGTCCCCGGTATCGCTGAAGATCCGCACCCTCACTCGGGACCCGCACTCGGAATGGGGCCCTAGAGTCAGTAGTCAGTGCGGCTCCCGAGTGAGGGTGCGGATTCTGCCGCCCGCCGGTTCCCAAGCGATGCGCTGGGCGAGGAACCTGTTCGCCGAGTGAATTCTCGGTCGGCGGACAGTGCGCGAGGCCAAACCGACTGTGCTCCTTAGCGCATCAATCGGTAGGTGATCTCGCATCATTCGATGCGCGTCCCGCGCACACAAGGACCACGGCAATGGATGCACACTCTGCCGCTTTCGGGCTGCTGAACCTGAGGTCCGCAGTCACAGTGGACACCGGCTCGGCCGTCACCCGCCTCGTCGATCTCGTCGAGCCGACGGCGGGTGGCTGTCAGAACTCGACGGGGGCCTGGCCCGGAGACGGAGCCCGGCTGACGAACAACGCAATCGCAAGTGCCCCACTAGGACTCGACAACGCGCCCGATATTTGGGATATCGTAGGCGAGTCGTTCAGCGACCGGCCGTGGATCGGGTTCCTTGCTGCGGTACTCAGCTGGGTTGCCTTGTTTTACGGGATGTATCGCGGCGTGCTGGCTGTGGCTCGGCGGGTTGATGAACTACTCGCGGCCTTCTCGGCCAGACCCGATCGTGCCAAGATCATCGCCCGGCTGGCCACCGCCTTTGTCCTCGCGTGGATACCGATTCTGTGGCTGGTCACGGCAGTCCCCTGGGGAAACGCCTTTCAGCTCATGGCTTCCGACTTGAATGGTCACGGCGCCGATGCCTCGACCTTCGACCTGACGCTCGGCTCGGTCTTGTCTCTGGCGTATGCGCTGTGTGCCTGCACGGTGGTGACCGTTCAATATTGGAATCCAGGAGGGTCCGGGATTCGTCACGCTGTCACCTTTGCCGCCCCACCCGCGATTCCCGCGGTGTTGTCGATATCGATGATCCGCGGCGAAGCGGATTCGGTCTGGCCGATCGTCTCTGGAATCGGTTTCATCGGAGGCTATTTCGTCGCACCGGCGATCGTGATCGTCTGCGTTCGGCTGTGCGGTCTCCGCCGTTGACGCGCACCCTCGCGAGGCGGCCCGACGACGTCGTTGATGAGACGCGGCCAGCGAGAGTTCACCGTTGCGGGCAGGGGTGAATGTACGGTCTACCGGGCAGCGCCCGCTCCCATTCCGCTGGAGTGATCGGCGCTGTGCCGCTGGCACAGATCTTTCGGATCTCTTGGGGCACGTCGATATTCCATTGCCGGAGCGTGCCGTCGCCCGCGGATTCGGTGAGGATGGAGCCGGAGAACGAGATCGATGACTTCTTCCAATGCGCTCGTCCGCGCAGGAGCGTGGCGTAGACGCCGGCGTGCTCGAGATCGCTCAGATCCCAGATGCGAACGCCCTGGCTCTGGACAATGGTCGAGGCGAGCCTGGTCCCGTCAGCATTGAACGCCACCGAGGAGGTCACTTCGGCAGCGGCCGGTAGCGGGATGGGACGGGGGGACTCACCTCTCTTCAGCTGAAACAGCGCGACTCCAGCGGCAGTGCCCACCGCCAATGTGTCTCGGGAACTCACCGCGAGCGTCATGAGCAGGGCGTGAGAGTCGATTCCCGATAGCTCCCCGAAGGGCGTCACGGCGCCGGCGCGGTCCCGTTCGAAAACGCTGACATTGCCGGTGTAGTAGCTACCGACTGCCAGCAGCCGGCCGTCAGGACTCAGGGACACCGCGGTCGGAAATCCTCGGTTGAACCGGATCGTCGATTCCAGGCGCGCCCCGCGTCGATCGGTGATATCGAAAATATCCACCGACGCATCGAGTCCGTTTCCGATCATCAGCTTTCCGTCCGGCGTGAAGGTGCCGCCTTGGTCGTAGTACCAGTTCACATTCAGCGGCGGGCCCCACCGGGCCGGCCGTCCGGGGTCGCTGATATCCCACACCTGGATGCTCGATTCGTTCAACGTCGCGGCCCGTTTCCCGTCGGGCGAGATCGACACGAAGTCGAGTAAGCCGGACGGATCACCGTCGCCCGTATCGCGATCGCTGGGAAACGGCACCCGGGCAACCGCACGCAATCTCGGGAACAAGACGTTGGGAGACGAGGCTGCTGGTCGATCGGCGGTGTCCGCCGGGAACCGGAACACGGTGAGCAGTCCCGACGCAATTGTCGCACCGGGCAGGTCGAAGATGCTGATTGTGTGGTCCAGGCCGCTGGTGACCAATGATTGCCCACCGCGAACGAACCGTGCTCGTGCGGTCATTCCGGTGGCGAACGTCCCCAACTCTTCACCGGTGGTCAGGTCACGGATACGGGTCTCGAGGTCGCCTTCCACTACTGCCGCCTTCGAGCCGGTCGAATCGACCGCAACGTCGAAGTACTCGTTACCCGCATGGACGAACGACGGCACCTCCGTCCAATCTGCGAGATCGTTTCCGATGCGCCAGCGTTTCACCTCGCCGGAGTTCAGGCCAAGGGCCAATACGCGGCCCGCGTCGATGAATTCGACCGAGCGCACCAGTCCGCCGGCAGGTCGATCGAGCAACCGATCGACGACGGGCACCGGATTCTCGCCCAACGTCGCAGTGTCCCATAGGCGCACCGTGCTCGACCACGTCCCGTGCGGGCTCATATCCACCGCTGCGACCAGAGCACGATCGCTCAACGTGACGGTGACGTTGTGCCCTTCGGGCACGACGAAGGCAGGCAGCGCCACAATGTGTGCCGGATCGTTGCCGAACCGCCAGGTAAAGATCATGCCGTCCTGGGAGCCGATGGTCAGCAGTCCATTGTCGGGGCTCACTGCCGCGGTCCATGGCTGGTGGCCTTGCGTGGGCAGCGTGCTCACCCGCGATGCGGAAGCGGGGTCGGTGATGTTCCACAGCGATGATTCGTGCTGACCGGCGACTACCAGCCAATGCTGATCGGCACTGATCGCCAATCCTCGAATCGGGCCACTGTCAGTGGCAAACCACGGCAGGCGGGACAGTCCAGTTTGCGTCACGCGCACGAGTCCGACGGTTCCGTTGTCTTCGCCGATAGCGACGAGGTCGCCGTCGGTGGTCGTCGCGATTCGCGGACCGTCGTCGATGTAAACGACTCCACCCGATCCGGGCGCCACCCTGATCGGCGCGTTGGCCGCGCTGCTCTCGATCAATGCCGATCTCGCGTCTTCGGTCGGGCTCACCCGGTAGGAGGACAGCGCGATCTGTTGTGCGAGTGAAGCATTGAGACGACCACTGTTCCTGGCAACGTTGGCATACAGTCTGGAATTCGCCTCGGCCTGGGCAAGCGCGTTCAGTGCGCGCACATGCGCGAGCTGGACACCGGTCGCGATTACCAGCACGGTGGCCAGAATCGCGGCCGTCGAGACGAGCCACAGCGCAAAGTTGATGCGCGTGCGAGCCCGGCGGACGGCGTCGAATACCGTCCGTGCGCTGGCTATCTTGTCGCAGTAGTTCTGCGGGGCTTGTGCGATCGCCTTCGCATACCCCTCCGCCGCGACCACCACGCGCACCGAATGCTGCTGTGCCGCTTTGAGTTTCTCGCCATATCCGTCAACCATCGTGAGCGAGGTGCCGGACAGCCCGGCAGTCACCGCACACATGTGGTCCAGGCGATATGGCCGCAACCGTCGTAGCTGCCCATATCGCGGCGCGAGATCGTCGAGGGCCACCGCCAGCGCCGCACCCATCGATGCGCCATTGATGTCGTTAGCGGGCGCCCCCCGGCCAACCGTCACCGACCACCGGACGCACGCCTCGCCGGTAGCCAACCGGCTGATCTGCCAGGCCTGCGTGAAGCTGTCGAGAAATGCCCGATCGGCCTGCAAAAATCCCATTCGAGCAGGGTCTGGATGCAATCCGCTCGGACCGCCCCGGACCTGTTCGAGTTGCAGCACGCCCACCTCACCGTGACCGCCGTGGTTCACGAGCAGAACGCTCATCGCGGTCCCGCGCACGGCAACCGGACGCTGCCCGGCGAGCTCGAGCGCGGCGAGGATGGCATATCCGCGGGCCGAGCGCCCGCCCTGGCCGAGCAGGTGCAGCACGATATCGCGCAGCGGCGCATTCGTACTGGTGATGGGAATGCCCGGTGGCAGCAGCTGCGTACCGACCGACCGCAATCCGGCGCGCTCGCAGTGGTCGAGGAAGTCCGTACACGCCTGATCGATCCCGATCGCGCCGGTCAGCGCTTGCGCGAGCATCGCCATCGCCCGTGCCGCGGACAGGTCCGCGGTGATCCGCATATCCTGTGGATCAGGCCCTTCGGATTCCTCTTCGAGCAGGTCGTCCTGGTCGACGTGCTTCCACCGCGCCAGCGATCGGCGTGCCAAGACCGCGGTCTCGTCGCTAGGGCCGAGCAGGTCGACGGTTGCCTCGCGGCCGGCCTTGACCGCGTCCCGGCACAGCGCGCGCCAGCGTTGCGGCGCACCGGTCAGCTCATCGAGAAGCGTGTCATCTGACTTATCGGTCACCACGCCACCCCAGTTCGATATCGGTATTCAGCTGAGCCCCTTGATCACTGCCACACGAACCGGGTCGTCGGTCGGCAGGCGCTTGGCGATGCGACGCCACGCGTTGCGGCCGGCCGTTGCCGAGCAACGCACCGCATCGGTGATCGCTGCCGCGTGCGCGGACTCCAATGCCGCGGCAGTCATGACCGAAATCTCGAGTTCCTCCGACATCGTGACCGCCCGCGTCACCACCTGCCCGGCCAGTGTGTCTTCCTCGTCGGGGTACAGCACGACCAGTAATTCGATCCGATCATCCCCGCTGGCAATACCGACCCGCACAATGTCACCGGGACTTGCCTTGCCGCCCAAAGACCGCACAGACACCCGGGTCTGCTCGCCATGGATGGACGAACGTGAGAACTCGATACCCAGTTCGTCATCGGCTTGCTGTTGCACGGCCCGCTGATTGTCGATCGCCGCCGCACGGATCTGTACAGTCCAGCCCGCAACTCGCATTACCCGTGCTCGGCCCGAAGCGATCGGTGTCACGGTGGCCGACGCCGCGTTCTTCCACCGCTCGCTGAGCATGTCGGCGATGCGTTCGCCGGCCGCCATCATCTCGGGGTCGAGCAGTTCGGGGGCGTCGTCGGCGCCGGCCAGAAATGCGTCGAGGTCGATGGGAAATCGCAGGCCATCTGGATTGTTCTCGCGACCGTTCATTTTTCCTCCTCATCGGTCTCGTCGGGTGTGTCGAGTAGGTCGCGCAAGATGCTTCGCAGGATCTTGACCCCCGCCGCGCGCAGGCGCTTGACCTTCTCTTGGCTGATGCCGAGCAGGTCTGCCACCTCACCGGTGGTGCGCACATCGAAATATGATCCGTCGTCCGCGAGGACGAAAGTTGCCGACAGCACGGCACAGGTCTCCTGATGCGTTATCGCGGCCAGCGCCGCCGCGATCATTTCGCGACGGACCAGTCGCTCGTTCGTATCCGCGATGCCGGTGTCCTGGAGGTGCACGACAGCATCGTCGTAGTCGATACGGCGTCCCGGGTACCGTTTCGCCACCAGTCTCGCCCTGCGCAGATGCAGTGCCCGCCACTGCAATTCCTGGATCAGCACCGTCTTCCAGTGCCGTATCCGTTCGGCGGGGAGCTTGTCGGTGAGCCTGATGAGTACGTCTTGGGCGACATCCTCGTAATCCGCCCGCACGTCGGGGTCGACCCGAGCAACAATTCGGCGAGCTTGATCGGCGGCATAGGCCGCCACCGTTGTCAGATCGGCGCCGAAAATATACTCGAACACCGGGTACCGAAGTGGCTCGGGCACTTCGGCCATCGATCGGCCCAGCCACTCGTCGTAGGAATTCGACTCCACGCGATCACCCCACTCGACTTGCCGCGATGCGCGATCATCAAGCGCGCGAAGATGTTTCGATGATTTCATGGGGTCTCATCGCGCCGCGCTGATGTAGGCAACCATACCTGGTCGGCCCGCGTGCGCAGCTGATCGGCCGAAGGCGCCGCGCGACAAGAGCTTCCGGATAACCCCCGGTACGACTCCGTGACGCTCACGGTGATCGACTCCACCGAACCGCCCTCCGCCCCGGCGCGGACGACACCGGCGCTCACCTCGGGACAGTAGGTGACACGTCCTGGTGTTGCCCGACCAATCCCAGCTGTCATGTCCGCTCGCTCGTTCATGCTAATTCAGATGCCGTCCGCGGCGAGATCGGTTCGCGGTCACGCGCAGTGGATCGGGGTTGCGCGGCACTCCTTTCGTGGCACAGCCCACCTCGAACCGCACGGCCACCTGAACGCATCTAAGAAATCAGAGGTTCGTCCGAACATGAGGAGGAAATGCGATGTCCACCTTGATCAGTGGGGCTAGAAAGACAATCGTCGGGGGGTCTGTGGGCCTGCTTTTGACCTGTGCAGCACTATTCGGACCGGCCGGCTCCGCGCACGCGTCGTGGAATGCGCCGCCCAGCGACCGCAATTGCGAAGCCCACGACTACTCGTGGAACTCCTATCCGCTCGGGCCGCCCCTCGCCACGCCGACCTTCTTCGCACGATACGACCACAGCGACTACAACTCCGCGAACTCATCGACGACCCGGTGGTACAGAAACGAGGGCGCCCCATATCACGGTCCCTGGTACTCCTGCACAAAGTTCGGATCTCCTTGATCGAAGTCCGCTCAGGGCCGCGGCGAAGGCGTGAAGTGAGAGCGTGACCGGTGGGTTGGCCGGCGGGTCGCTGGGACGGGCACAGCGTCGACGGTGATGATCGTAGGTGCTGGACACGGTGACCGACCTGACCGATCAACGCTGTCTGCTCGAATTCCGGCTTACCGACCGATGAGCGTCGGCTCAGGCGGCGTCGGCGATGATCACCACGCCGCTCGCCGCGTCGAGTAGCGGAATCGTTTGCGCTGCCGCGTCGTCCACGTGCACGCGCGGGTGTGGTGGGAGCTCACCCTCGTAGTAGGTTCCGGGGCCGTAGAACTGGCCGTACTTCACGACCACGCCGTCGATGGCGAGGACGGCTGCTTCGTGGTCGTGGATGACCTGTCCGCCGCGCGCCGGTTCCCATGCGATGCTCTGCGCGAGGAACCGCTTTGACCCGGCGGCGCGGGCGGCGGCGATGAGGTTGCGGGTGCCCTCGGTGCGGATGCGGGTATTCGCGTCGGCGGACTCCTCGAGTCGCGCGACATCGTCGGGGAGATCGGTCAGTTGGTGCATCACCATGTCGGGACGGAAGTCCACGACGGCCGCGGTCAGCGCGTCCAGGTCGTAGACATCGCAGATCGCCGGGACTGCTCCGGCGGCGCGCAGCTGATCCGCTTTGGCGGCCGAGCGGGTCATCCCCGCGACCTCGTGGCCCGCCGCGACCAGCAGCGGCACCAACCGTGTTCCGATCACGCCGGTCGCACCGGCCAAAAAGATCCGCATCATTTCACCCTAGTGACCCGCTCTGGTGCGAGACTTTCAGGTGTCGTCGGCGATTGTGAGGAATCTGAATGCACCCGTCAGTAGTGGCCCTCCCCCAAGGCAAGGTGCGCGGTAGCAGCACCGGATCAGTGCATGCGTTTCTTGGAATCCCGTACGCGGCAGCGCCATTGGGTGCCGCCCTGTTCCAAGCCCCCGGCCCGGCGCCCAGCTGGGATGACGAGCGCGACGCCACCCACTTCGGCCCCACCGCACCGCAGTTGGGCTATCAGGAACCGTTGAGATCGATCCTGCACAACCCGGCCATCGACGGCCCCGAATTCCTCAACCTCAACGTATGGACCCCCGACCCTGGCGCCTCGGGGCTGCCGGTTATGGTCTGGATCCACGGCGGCGCGTACCGCCTCGGCTCCAGCGCGGTCTCGGTGTACAACGGCCACGCCTTCGCCCGCGACGGCGTCGTCCTGGTCAGCATGAACTACCGCCTCGGCGCCATCGGCTTCGCCGCGCTCGACGGGTCCCCCGCCAACCGTGGCCTGCTCGACCAGATCGCCGCCCTCCAGTGGGTCCGCGACAACATCGCGGCGTTCGGCGGCGACCCCGACCAGGTCACCCTCTTCGGCGAATCCGCAGGAGGCATGAGCGTCGCCACGCTGCTCGCCTCCCCCTTGACCGCGGGCCTGTTCCACCGCGCGATCATCCAGAGCGGCAACGGAACCATCGCCTCCACCCTCGACGACGCACGCTTGGTCGCCGCCGATTTCGCCGACCGACTCGACACCAGCCCCGAAGCCGCCGAAATCCCGGCCCTGCTCGCCGCCGAACAGAACCTCATCCTCGACTTCTCCGTCGACCAAAACCCAAGCCGCTGGGGCCGATCCACCCTCGCCGCGGGCTTGGGCCTGATGGCCTTCCACCCCACCATCGACGGCCACACCCTGACCCAGCTCCCCGTCGACGCCATCGCCGCGGGCGCGGCCGACAACATCCCACTCATCATCGGGACAACCGCCGACGAATTCCGCCTTTACTCGGCTCCCACCGGCCTCACCACCGGCCTGCCCGCCGACGCCCTCCCCAACGTCCTCACCAGCCGAGGCATCGACCCGGCCCTCGCCGACACCTACGCGGCCAACCGCCCCGGCGCCACCCCAGGCGACGTGCTGGCCGCCGTCCTCACCGACTTCGCGTTCCGCATCCCCACCCTTCGCCTCGCCGAAGCGGCAGCTACCGCGTACGTCTACGAATTCGCTTGGCCCACCAGCCATCTGGACCTTCGGGCCTGCCACGCCATCGAAATAGCTTTCGTCTTCGACACTTTGACCGCCGAAGGAACGTCGATGCTGCTCGGCTCCGACACCCCACCCCAGACCCTCGCCTCCGAAATCCACCGTGCCTGGATAGATTTCGCCGCCGGGCGCACCCCTTGGACCTCTTACAACCTCGACACCCGATCCGTCATGACCTTCAACACCCCGCGCTCCCAACTGGTGTCCGACCCCCGCGCCGACGAACGCGAACTCTGGCACAACGCATGATGGTGTGGTGCTCGACTATGACAACGAAGCGGCTCACTACGACCGGACGCGGGGCGGAACACCGAGAGCCGAGGCGGCCGCCGCCGCGCTCAACGGGCTGATCCCGTCGCATAGCCTGGTTCTCGACCTCGCCGTCGGCACCGGGATCGTAGCCGCCGAACTCGACGCCCTCGGACACCGCGTCGTCGGTATAGATCTCTCGGCGGGCATGCTGCGTCGCGCGGCCCGGCGGCTACCGGGCAAAGTGGCGCGAGCCGACGCCACCGCCCTTCCGCTGCCGAGCGGTTCCGTCGACACGGTCACCGCCGTGTGGCTGCTGCACTTGGTCGACGACGCCGAACCGGTACTCGCCGAGGTGGCCAGAGTCCTGCGGCCCGGCGGGCTCTTCCTCACCACCGCCGACAAGGAGGCGGCGGTTCGCTTGGCGGACAACAGGTCTCCCGAAGCCCGACCACGCCCCGACACCTGCGCTCACCTCACCACCCTCGGCGCCCGCCACCACCTTCACTTGGCCGCGGCCTCATCGTTCCTCGGCCACGGCCAAGCTCGACCAGGCGGCGCCGACCCGAACTACCCGATCCTCGGCTTCCGCCGCGCCACCGCGATCTAGCCTCGCCGACTCGACGTTGTCCGGACTATGCCGATGCCGATCAGAACGAGCGTGCCCGCCAGGCATAGCCAGGAGAAGATATCGCCGGTGAGCCGGTAGATCGTGGTGGTGCCGCGGGTCGGGACGTCCACGATCCACGGGTCGTGATCGACGGTGGTGTTTTGCGTCGAAATCGGTTGTCCGTGATAGTCGTAGGCGGCCGACCAGCCGTTGAAGTCCTGCCGGACCAGCGCGTAGCCGTTCTCGATGGCGCGCAGGCTCGACATCTGGGTGTGCAGCCTGCCGAATTCTGGCCAGTCGCCGCCCGGCACCAGCATGATGTCGGCGTCGGCGTGCATCATGGCGGGAAAGTCCGCGTCATAACAGATCACGTTGCCGATTCGACCGTATGGCGTGTCCACCACGGGGACCTTGCCATCGCCGGGGGTGTAGGTCTCCAGGCCCGGAATCGGGTGGGACTTCTGATAGGTCCACAGCATCGCACCGTCCGGATCGATGAAATGAGTTTCGTCGCGGCCGTAGGGTGCGGTCGGTAGATAAACGTTGACGGCAACGAGCAGATACACCTGCTCTTGCCGGGCAAGGGACTGTGCGGCGGCGAGGAACGCCGGTTCCTCCGGCACTGAGATTCTGGCCGCGTTCTCCGACCACAGCACGATTTTCGCGCCAGCTCCAGCGGCTTGCCGAGTGTCGGCGAACAGGCCGTCGATGACCGCGTTCGATTCCCGCCGCACCGTGGCCGGGTCGAAATGCGGGATGGCCATCGGGTCGAGTCCGGGCTGCCCGAGCGCCTTCATCTGCGCGTCCATCGCCGCCATGCTCGGGTTGAGGCCTGCGATGCGAACGGTCGGGGCGGTGGGTGCCGGAAAGAACGCCAACCGTGCGCTGCCGCCGATGATTACGACGCCGACCACGGCCGCGTAGCTGGCGAGCACGCGGGCGGTACGCCACGACAGCCGACGCTCCCACAGGTAATTCACCACGGTGGCGAGGGCGCCGACGAGGAAGCCCACGAAGTACGGTCCGGTCAGCGAGATCACCTGCAGCAAGGCAGGATTGGTGTACTGAGTGTCTGCGAGCAGGCCGTAGGCCGTGCCGAATGGGCTGAACACTCCCAGCAGGAACTCGCATGCGGACAGCGCCAGGGGGAACAACAACAGACTTCCCGCGGTGCCGAGCCGCGGCGCGAGCAGTCGGTCCACCAGGTAGGGCAGCGCGAGCACGGTACCGAAGGACAGCCCGCCCAGCGCGGTCATCCCCGTCAGCGGAACGGCCACATGCCACAGAAAGAACATCGCGGCCCCGGCGGAGACCAGCCATACCAGGCCGACTCCGGTGGCCACGCGGCTCGAGCGCGAAAAGCGCAGCAGCAGAATCGATACCAGCCAGGCAGCCAACGGGATATCCCACCGGCCGTTGACCGCGAACAACGACAGGCCCGCACCGGCGGCCAGCCACAGATATCGCAGCCGATCGGGCGGCCTGCCAGCGCTCGACGGTAGCTTGGCGCCGGAATCGACACCGTCGGACAGCCGCTTGTCTGTACCAGTGGTCATACGAAATCTCCCGAGGCAAACACTTGGAGCTTCCAAGTGTTGCCAGTCTGACATGCCGACACTTGGAGTTGTCAAGTGTTTGAGGATCCAAGTATCGTGTCGTCATGGCGGAGCGCGTGAGCACGGAGGAATCGCTGGTCTACGACGTGCTGGACCTGGTATTCACCCTCGCCGAGCAGACCGATTCCCTGCTCAGCGACACTGTGGGAGACCTGGGGCTGACCGCTGTCATGGCCAAGACCCTGTGGCAGATCGGGCCGTCCGCGAATCCTTCGATGCGCCGGCTCGCCGCCGACCTCGGCTGCGACCCGTCCACGGTGACCTTTCTCGCCGATCGCCTCCAGGAGAAGGGCCTGATCACCCGGGAGACCGATCCGGCGAATCGGCGGGCCAAGATCGTGACCCTGACCGCGCGCGGCCGCGACGTCCGGCGACGGCTCGGCACCGCCATGCTCACCCAGTCGCCCGTCGCCCGGCTCGACCCGGCGGAGCAGCGCCAACTCAGCCGACTACTGACCAAGGCCGCGCGAGCGAAACCCACTGACACCACAGCGGATTCGGACTGACAGCGCGGAGGCCATCAGGATTCGGACGTGGTCTCAGTGCCTTTACGAGTGAGCGCGGCTAGGGCATCGAGGTGGGCGTGGTAGGCGGTGCGGCCTTTACGGGTAAGGGCGAGCCAGGTTTTCGGTTTGCGGCCTACATAGCCCTTGGTGACATGCAGGTATCCGGCGGCCTCGAGCACTGCCGTCGCTTTGGAGAGAGCGGATTTGTTCAGCTCACAGAGTTCGGTGACGACGAGGAATTCGGCCTCGCTGCAGCCGTCGAGGAATGCGACCAGTTTCAGGCGCGGCAGCGAGGCGAACAGCTCGTTCAGTTCCCCCATGATCCGGTCCGCGGTCGCGACTTCCCCGGTGCGGTCCACGGTCGTCCCTGTTCGTACCAGACCCAGCCGGCCATAATCGCGCCGGGCAGGATTCGTAGCCATAGACCCCAGCCCGAATACGAGAGGCTGACGGTCGGTACCGCACCTACTATCAGCAGCATCACCGCTTCCTGCTTCCACCACGCCAGCGGGAGCGGGACGACGCCACGCGCATACCGGATACCACGCACCGTTTGCGCGAGCTTGTAATACACCACGGCCGAGGCGATTCCGAGTATTCCGGCGATCCAGGTAAGCGCGGTATCCCCGCCGTCATCGATCGCCGTGCACAGCAGCACAATAGTGATACCTGCCAATAATCCGGCCACCGGCGGTAACCACCTGGGCACGGCGGCGGCGGCGCGCGCCTGTCGGGTGGTCGCGGCGGCGATGTCGAGTGCCTGCTGTGGTGTCTGCGCGTCTTGCATGAGCCGACCGTACCGCATCGTGTTTCCAACTGGAAACCAGTTTCCTGACATGAGTTTTGGGGGCATCTCGACCGCGGTTACCGCCGCCCGACCGACATGAACGGCCCGAAATACACTCAGGCCGTTGCCCTTCCGGAAACCACGTGGCCGTTGCGAACCGCGCACCCTGCGGCGATCTTCCGCTCATAGCGAAACCGGTTCCCGGTCCGCGGCCATGCACCTACCGTGGCCCCCATGCACTCACCGATCACGGGCACCGCCGCCGGCGTGCCGTTCACCGCGCTGCCGCCGGTCCGCGACGCCGCCGCCGCGCCGCTGATCGTCACCTGGCACATGCTGGACGCGCCGCGCTCGGATGCCGCGTTCGCGGCCGCGCTGCCGATGAACGGCCTGCCCGCGTGGCGGGTGCACCTCGGAATGCCGATGTGCGGGGCGCGCATGGTCGACGGCACCATGGACGCTGGCGCCGAGTTGATGCGCAAGGACGTCCTGATGGCCGTTCTGTACCCGTTCGTCCGACAGGCGAGCGAGGAATTCCCGGCCGCGCTCGCGTCGATCCGCGAACAACTGCCCGTCGATGACGGCCCGATCGGCGTACTCGGCGGCTCACTCGGTGGGGCCGTCGCCCTGCGAGTTCTCGCCGAGACCGACACGCCGATCTTCGCGGGCGCCGTCGTCAACGCCGCCATCCGGATGCGCTCCGTCGTGAACCTGTTCCCCGGCGCGTACCCCTACGACGCCGATTCCGAAAAGGCCGTCGACAGCATGGATTTCGTCGCCGAGGCCGACACGATCGGTCGCGCGCCGCTACTGGTCGTCAGCGGCGAACTGGACCACCCCGCACTGCGCACCGACGCCATCGACCTCGTCGACGCGATAGGCCAAGGCGCCGAACTCCAACCGATCCCCGGTTTGGCCCACCCCCTCGCCGACGAGCCCGGCATCGAGCCCGCCCCCCAACTCCCCCACGCCCGCGACGTGGACACCGCACTGACCGCCTGGTTCCAACGCCATCTTGCGAACGCGGACTAGCTATTGCTCTCGAATCCCAAGAGCCCTCATCATATCGGTTGGACCGGAAGCTTTTATTGATAGCGCCGCGCTTTGATTCGTGCGCCGCGCACAATGTCACCGACTATTTCGTGCGCGGCAGCATAGAAAATGCGCGGGAGGTAAGTCCACGGGATCACGTTGCGCGCGCGGTATTTCGGAAAACGCGCAAAGCGGACTTTCTCCGGTAACACTGCGCCGGTGTCGATTCCGTTGAGTTGGCGAGTGCGGGAATCTGGGTAGCGCGGGGACGGTACTGGGTCGTATCGTGACTCGGCTTGTGTCTATCGTGGACGCGGCATCAGCCGCACTCTCTCATTCTCAGGATCACAAAGGAGTATGCCCGTGAACGTAGACCTGTCCGGCGCGAAGTGGTTCAAGAGCCGTCGCAGTGGTGCCTCCAAGGATTGTGTGGAGGTGGCCTTCGTGGCGGGCGGCGCGGTCGGTGTCCGGGACTCGAAGAATCCGGCCGGACCGGCCCTCGTGTTTGCCCCCGACGTGTGGGATGCGTTCACCGCCCAGGTGGCCGAAGGCGAGTTCAACGCCGCGTAATCGGTCCGCCGGAGGCTTTACCTTTCAGGGCAGCGTTGGCTGCTCGGCGTTGCGCAGTGTCGTCGTGGCGATGTCGAGGAAGTCGCGCAACACACTGTCGTGCCGGTCCGTGGCGACGGCCAAGCACCGCTCTATCTTTGGGGCGTCGGTCACGGTGCGGTAGACGAGGTCGGGGCGGGCGTAGGCTAGCGCGACGCTCTGCGGGATCAGGGCGATGCCGTGCCCGGCGGCGATGAGTTCGAACTTCTCCTCCAACGAGCTCGTCCGCCGGTTCGGTGCGTCGAGCATGCGCTCGCCGTCGAGGTCCGCGAGGGTGAGTTCGGCACGGCGGGCCAGCGGGTGTGTCGCAGGCATGCAGGCGACCTTGGGCTCGTGGCCGATCGGGATGGTTCGCAGCCCCGAGTCGTCGAACGGCCGCCGCAGGTAGCCGACCTGAGCCCGGCCGTCCCGCAGTGGCGCGGCCGGGTCCCACCAGCGCGCCGGAACCAGGTCCGTCTCCACCTCCGGATGATGCGCCGCGAACGCCCGAATCGCTTCGGACACATGCAATCCGGCGGCGAAGGCGACCACGATCCGGCGGACATCCCGATCGATGTCGTGCACCCGCCGCACCGCCGCGTCGACGGTCGCGAGAATCCCCTGCGCCTCCTCGTAGAGCCGCTTCCCGGCGGGCGTCAACTCCACGCTGCGGGTGGTCCGTACCAGCAGCGCGCAGTCGAGCTCCTGCTCGAAGGCCCTGATCTGACGGCTGAGCACCGGCTGGGCGATGTAGAGCTTTTCCGCCGCACGGCCGAAGTGCCGATGCTCGGCCACCTCGACGAAGTAGCGGAGCTTGCGCAGATCGAGATCCATACCCCTAGGGTATCAATTGCTGGAAAGGGTATTGGACGGTCGCGGGTCACCGAGCCGAGACTCGAAGCATGATCGTCATCACCGCCCCCACCGGCAATATCGGCAGCACGCTGCTGGACCTCCTGCTCAACCAAAGCCCTACTCGCACTGAAGAACTGCGCGTCATCGTGCGCGACCCCGGCAAGCTGCCCGAGGCGGTCCGCGCCCGCGTCGATGTCGTCACCGGCTCGCACGGCGACGCCGACGTCGTCGACCGGGCCTTCGCGGGCGCGGACGCCGTCTTCTGGCTGGTCCCGCCGAACCCGCGGGCACCCAGCCTGGACGCGGTGTTCGCCGAATTCACCCGCGCCGCCGCGAAGGCGTTCACGGCGCACGGGGTCGGGCACGTCGTCGGCGTCTCGGCGCTCGGCCGCGGCACGCCCGTCGCAGGGCACGCCGGGCAGGTGACCGCGTCGCTGGCCATGGACGACGTCATCGCGGGCACCGGCGTGGCCTACCGGGCGCTCGCCAACCCGTCCTTCATGGATAACCTACTGCGGCAGGTGGTTTCGATCCGCGACGACGGCGTGTTCACCGATATTGTCACGGCCGACCATAAGGCACCGGTGGTCGCGATCCGGGATATTGCCGCGGCCGCCGCGGGTCTGCTGCTCGACCGCACGTGGACGGGAACCGGCGAGGTCCCCGTGCTCGGCCCCGAGGACCTTTCGGCCGACGACATGGCCCGCATCATGTCCGACGTGCTCGGCCGCCCGGTGCGCTACCAGCGGCAGTCGATCGACGATTTCCGCGCGGCGCTCACCCGCTATGGCGTCGGCGACGCGCACGCGCAAGGCCTCGTCGACATGATGTGCGCCAAGAACGACGGGCTCGACAACGACGTGCCACGCACCCTACAGACCGCGAGCCCGACGACCTTCCGCGAGTGGTGCGCAACGGTGCTGAAGCCCGCGGTCCAGGGGTAGGCCCCAAGACCGCGCTCATCGTCGGACTGGGCCCCGCAGCGAATCAAGCGCCCTGCGCCGGGTCGTCGCCGATCAGTCCGGCCGCGGTCAAGGTGAGGTGCCGAGTCAGTGTCTCGGCGGCGGCATCGGCATCGCGAGCCAGCGCCGCCGCCTCCAGCCTGCGGTGTTCGTCGGCGCCGTCGCGGCCGGGGTTACGGTGCCCCGACCAGCGGCGGGCCAGCTCGCTCGCGATCCATAACCGATCGAAAGTCTCCAGCAGGACCGGGTTTTCGCAACCTTCCACCAGGGTGCGGTGGAAGAGCCGGTGCGCTTCGGACCAGGCTTCGCTGTAGTACTCGCCCCCGTCCGGCACGAACGCCGGGGTGCGGACCAGGCGATGGTGGGCGGCTCGGACTCGGGCCTCCCAGTCGATGTCGCCACGCTCGATCGACATGCGCAGCATCGCGGGTTCGATGGTCCGGCGCGCCTCCGCGATGTCCTGCCAGCGGCGATCGGAGAAGGCGGGAACGACGAAGCCGCGATTGTGCAGCCGGTCGGCCAGCCCGTCGCCGACCACCCGGACGAGCGCCTCGCGCACCACGGCCAGGCTCACGCCCCGCTCCTTGGCGAGATCCTGCGGTTTGAGGGCGTCGCCGGGGGCGTAGTCGCCGCGCAAGATCGCGTCCCGCAGGTGGGTGTAGATCTGCTCGCTGAGCATCTGCTTCCCCGATGAGGTCGAGGCGGGGGCCATCCGAGTCATGTGCCGAGTATAGACGATCTGCGCAATAATCGATTATCTATGCTAGTGTCGATCTAGTGGCGATGGCGTCGCTTCCATGGGACGCTGCGGGCCTCCCTCAGCCGCATCACCGCCACTCCACAGCATGGCTTGAAAGGAAAGACGCGATGAGCGCCAACGACCCCTTCGCTCGCCTCCCCGAGGCGGCAACCTTCACGGTTACCAGCGCCACCGTCACCGACGGCGCCGCCTGGTCGCCTGAGCAGTTCTCGGCCGGCGTGCCCGGCGGCAAAGACATCTCCCCGCAGCTGTCCTGGAGCGGCGCGCCGGCAGGCACCAAGAGTTACGCCGTCACCGTCTACGACCCCGACGCCCCAACGGGTTCCGGGTTCTGGCACTGGGCGGTGGCCGACATCCCCGCTAGCGTCACCGAACTGCCCGAGGGCGCCGGCGACGACACCGGCGCGGGCCTGCCCGAGGGTGCCTTCCAGTTGCCCAACGACACCCGCACCGCGCGTTTTATCGGTGCCGCGCCGCCGGCCGGGCACGGCCCGCACCGCTACTTCGTCGTGGTGCACGCCCTCGACGTCGAGTCGATCGGCGTCCCGGCCGACGCCACCCCGGCCGTGCTCGGCTTCACCATGTCCGGCCACACCCTCGGCCGCGCTGTCCTGACCGCCACCGCGGAAACGCCCGGCGCCCAACGGATCGAGGTTTCCCGGCTCATCCCGGCCGCCGCCGACGCCATCTTCGCGGTGCTGACCGACCCGAAGGGCCACGTGGACATCGACGCCTCGGGCATGCTGCTCGACGCCGAAGGGGAACCGGTCAAGCAGACCGGCGACAGGTTCCTGGTCCATATGGACCGAGAAGCCTTGGGCGACTTCCCCCTTGGCAAATATGACGTCGAGGTGGTGATCACCTCGTTCACCCCCGACGCGGAGATCGCCTGGACCGTCGAGGGTCAGATCCGGCCGCCCGTCCGCCACATCTACGGCTATCGGCTGGAGCCGACCGAGGGCGGCACCCTCGTCACGTCGTTCTACGACTGGTCGGAAATCGACGAGAAGTGGAAGCAGCGCCTCACCTTCCCGGTGGTCCCCGCGTCCGCCCTCAAGGCCACCCTCGGTATCCTCGAGCGCACCGTCCGCCGGCGGACCGCCTGATCCACCCGAGACTTCCAGGTCGCGGCCCGCAGCCCGGGCCGCGACCGGAAACCCTCCGCTCGCGGATTCGGCTCTGCCGGTGCCCATTACGATGCCCGAGGACTCTAACGCGAGGAGCGGCTTGATGGAAGCAACGTTCGATGTGGCCGCCTTGGTCGGGCATCACTACCGAGTCGACGACTATTACGAGGTCGGCCGGGAGAAGATCCGCGAATACGCGCGTGCGGTGCAGGACTTCCACCCCGTGCACTGGAGCGAGGACGCTGCCGACGAACTCGGCTACACCGGGTTGGTCGCGCCGACGACGTTCGTCTCGATCCCCGCGATGCTGGCCAACCGCAAGCTCTTCGAAACGGTCATCACCGGTTACGACGTGTACGTGCAGACCGATCAGGTCTTCGAGATGCACAAGCCGTTGGTCACCGGCGACCGGTTGGTCAGCGACGTCGAACTCGCCTCGGTTCGCCGGGTAGCGGGCAACGACCTGCTCACCATCAAGAACACCTTCACCGACCAGACGGGCGAGATCGTGCATATCATGCACACCACCGTCGCAGGCATCACCGGCGAGAGCGTCGCTGAGGGAATCAGCGAAGCGATCGAACGTGTGGTCATGCACGGAATCGAAATACCTTCCCGCGCAACGGGAGTCGCGACAGACCAGCCGATCGAAGCGAACCAGCCCACTCCGAGCCTTTCCGAGGTCTCCCGAGCGCGGGTCCCGCACACCGCAATCCGCTTCGAAGACCTCGCCGTCGGTGCCGAACTCCCGCCTCGGACAATGCAACTCACGCGCGGCGACCTGGTGAACTACGCCGGTGTCGCCGGTGACGCGAACCCGATCCATTGGCACGACGACGTTGCCACACTCACCGGACTCCCCGACGTGATCGCCCACGGCATGCTCACCATGGGCCTGGGAGCGGGCTTCGTCACCGGCTGGCTCGGCGACCCGGGCGCCCTCATCCGATACGGAGTGCGCCTCTCGAGCTACACCGTCATCGACGCCCGATCCGTCGGAAACGTCGAATTCACCGGCCGGATAAAGTCACTCGACCCCGAGACCAAAACCGCCGTCATCGTCATCGTCGCAAAATCCGCGGGCCGCAAGGTCTTCGGCCTCGCCACCGCCAACGTCCGCCTCGCCTGAGCGAAACGCACTACTGGACAAGCGATCACGGGGAATTGGCGCTGTTGGCCTCTCGGCCGATACCAACACCGATTCCCCGTGATCAGTCGACCAGCTACTTGCGGGCTTGCTTGCGCTTCTTGGGGGCGCCGACGTAGTCGGCGAGGTGCTCGCCGGTGAGGGTGGAGCGGGCGGCGACGAGGTCGGCGGGGGTGCCTTCGAAGACGATCTTGCCGCCGTCGTGACCCGCGCCGGGGCCGAGGTCGATGATCCAGTCGGCGTGTGCCATGACGGCCTGGTGGTGTTCGATGACGATCACCGATTTGCCGGACTCTACGAGACGGTCGAGTAGGGCCAGCAGGTTTTCCACGTCGGCGAGGTGCAGGCCGGTGGTCGGTTCGTCGAGGACGTAGACGCCGCCCTTGTCGCCCATGTGGGTGGCCAGCTTCAGGCGCTGGCGTTCGCCACCGGACAGGGTGGTGAGGGGCTGGCCGATGGTGAGGTAGCCGAGCCCGACATCGGCGAGCCGCTCGAGGATGGTGTGCGCCGCGGGGAGGCGTGCGTCGCCGTCGCCGAAGAACTTCTCGGCCTCGGTGACCGACATGGCGAGCACCTCGCTGATGTCGCGGCCGCCGAGGTGGTAGTCCAGCACCGACGCGTCGAACCGCTTGCCCGCACACACCTCGCAGGTGCTCGCGGTGCCCGCCATCATCCCCAGATCGGTGTAGATGACACCGGCACCGTTGCAATTGGGGCACGCGCCTTCGGAATTGGAGCTGAACAGCGCGGGCTTCACCCCGTTGGCCTTCGCGAACGCCTTCCGGATCGGCTCGAGCAACCCGGTGTACGTCGCCGGATTGCTGCGCCGCGAACCGCGGATCGGCGTCTGATCGACCGCGATCACGCCCTCCGACGAGGGCACCGACCGATGCACCAGCGAGCTCTTCCCGGAACCGGCGACACCGGTGATGACGCACAGCACCCCGAGCGGAATATCGACGTCGACATTCTGCAGGTTGTTCGCCGACGCGCCACGGATCTCCAACGCGCCCTTGGGCTCTCGCAGCGTCTCCTTCAGCACGGCCCGGTCGTCGAAATGACGGCCGGTAATGCTGCCACTCCCCCGCAGCCCATCGACGGTCCCCTCGAAACAAACGGTGCCACCGCCCGAACCGGCACCGGGACCGAGGTCGACGACGTGGTCGGCGATGACGATCGTCTCCGGCTTGTGCTCGACGACGAGCACCGTATTTCCCTTGTCCCGCAATTGCAGCAACAGATCGTTCATCCGCTGAATATCGTGCGGGTGCAGGCCGATGGTCGGCTCGTCGAACACGTAGGTGACGTCGGTGAGCGCCGACCCCAGATGGCGAATCATCTTGACGCGCTGCGCTTCTCCGCCCGACAGGGTGCCCGAGGGCCGCTCCAGCGAGAGGTAACCCAGGCCGATCTCCACGAACGAATCGAGCGTGTACACCAGCGAGTCCAGCAACGGCTTCACCGATGACTCATCAAGTGCGCGAACCCATTCGGCGAGATCGCGGATCTCCATCTTGCAGAGGTCGGCGATGTTCTTGCGCTTGATCTTCGAGGATCGCGCCTCCTCGCTGAGCCGGGAACCGTCGCAGTCGGGACAGGTGGTGAAGGTGACCGCCCGGTCCACGAAAGCCCGGATGTGCGGCTGCATCGACTCTTTGTCCTTGGCCAGGAACGACTTCTGGATCTTGGGAATCAGCCCCTCATAGGTGAGGTTGACGCCGTCGACCTTGACCTTGACCGGCTCCTTGTAGAGGAAGTCGTTGAGTTCCCGCTTGGTGTACTTGCTGATCGGCTTGTTCGGATCGACGAAGCCCGACTCCGCGTAGACCCGCACCGTCCAGAAGCTGTCCGACTTCCACCCGGGAATGGTGAACGCGCCATCGGCGAGTGACTTGGAATCGTCGTAGAGCTGGGTGAGATCGATATCGGAGACCGAGCCGCGCCCTTCGCACCGCGGGCACATGCCGCCGATGATGCTGAAGCTGCGGCGCTCTCGCACGGTCCGTCCGGCGCGCTCGAAGCTCACCGCACCCGCGCCACTGGCCGAGGCGACATTGAACGAGAACGCCTGCGGCGAACCGATATGCGGCTTACCGAGCCTGCTGAACAGGATGCGCAGCATCGCGTTGGCGTCGGTGGCGGTGCCGACCGTGGAGCGCGGGTCCGAACCCATTCGCTGCTGGTCGACGGTGATCACCGTGGTCAGCCCCTCGAGCACATCCACCTCGGGCCGGGCCAGCGTCGGCATGAAACCCTGGACGAAGGAGCTGTAGGTCTCGTTGATCAGCCGCTGCGATTCCGCCGCGATCGTGCTGAACACCAGCGAGCTCTTGCCCGAGCCAGAGACGCCGGTGAACACCGTCAGCCTGCGCTTCGGGATCTCGATGCTGACGTCGCGCAGGTTGTTCACGCGGGCCCCGTGCACGCGGATCAGATCGTGGCTGTCGGCGGGCAGCGCGGTCGAATTCATGAGGTCTCCAGTTACCTGATAGGTGCGGTTAGGCGGGGTTCGGACGAACGGTACGGCGCTAGCGCAGACGCTATCGGGCGGTTAACGCTCGTCCAGCACTGTGCCGTCGAGCACGGTGTGTTCGGTGGTCAACGCGGCGGCGGTCGTGGCGAGCGGGCAGTTCCGGCTGGCCGGCGCGCCGTGCATCGCCTCGGCCGACTCCCAGCGCCAGATATCGAGGTAGGCCCCGTCTTCCTGCCGAACCAGGGTGGCAGCGGTGAACGCCGCGTTCGCCGCCCTGATCCCGCGGAGCACCAGGTTGCGCTGCTCGAGCAGCTGTGCGAGCTTCCCGGTGACCACGGTGTATCGGTGCGTGCGTACGACTGCCATGGGTCGTGCTGTGGGCGGTCACGTCCGGTGACGCCGTGGCCTTCGCGTGCGGGCAGGCGATCAAGTACTACGACCGTGGCGAGGCCGGGTACCTCCCGATCGACAAAAATCCCACGCTGAGCTGGGGTCTGGTGCATCGCGCCGAGGCGGTCAGCCGCTGGGGGACGGAGTTCGCGCGCATCGCGACCGAACTCGGACCGATCGAACTGGCCCTCGATCTCGAGCCGTCCACCCTGCGCAGACTTCGTTCGGTGAGCTAGCTCTGCTGCTGGATGCGGACCATGTTGCCCGCGGGATCGCGGAACGCGCAGTCGCGAACGCCGTAAGGCTGATCGGTGGGCTCCTGGACGACCTCGGCGTCGCTGGCCTGCAGCCGCTCGAACGACCCGTCCAGATCCTTGGTTGCCAGCAGGATGCTGCCGTAGCTGCCCTTGGCCATCATCTCCTCGATGGTGCGGCGCTCGTCGTCGGTGAGGCCGGGGCTGGCGGCGGGCGGGTAGAGCACGATGGAGGTGCCAGGCTGGTCGGCGGGACCGACGGTGATCCAGCGCATCCCGTTGTATCCGACATCGTTGCGGACCTCGAAGCCGAGGATGTCGCGGTAGAAGGCGACGGCGGCGTCCGGGTCGTTCTGCGGGAGGAAGCTCGCTTGAATAGTGATGTTCATGGTGATCAGGCTAATTCCGGCGCGGCCACCGGCGCTTCTCGATTCCTGATCGGTCTGGTGACTTGTTTGGCCACGCAGGACGGCATCCCGGCGGTCTCCGCCGGCGCGTCGCGCTTGTAGGTGCTCGGCGGCACCCCGACCAGCTCGGTGAAGCGGGTGCTGAAGGTGCCCAGCGACGAGCAGCCCACCGCGAAGCACACCTCGGTAACGCTGAGGTCGCCGCGGCGCAGCAATGCCATCGCGCGCTCGATGCGCCGCGTCATCAGATAGCTGTACGGTGCTTCGCCGTACGCGAGCCTGAACTGGCGGCTGAGATGCCCGGCCGACATGTGCGCGTCGCGGGCCAATGCCTCGACGTCGAGTGGTTGCGCGTACTCCCGGTCGATGCGGTCGCGCACGCGACGCAGCCGCGCGAGGTCGCGCAGGTGCGACGCATCGGCGGAGTTGCTGGTCACCTCCCCGATCGTGCCATGTCGTGCCGGAATTGCCCAGCGCAGTCGTGCGATGTTCGGCTTCGCGACGCCGGTCAAAATTCGCCAGAAGATTCGACCTACCCAATTCCGTGCGAACTCAATGGACGTTAATTCTATGGGCGTGCACGGCGTCGTGCGGTACGACAGGATTCATAGTCGTGACCGCTTATCTCGACCATGAATCACCAACGCTGGAACAGTTACTCGATGATGCCGCGTTAATGTCTTTTGAACATCAAGAGCACAGTATCGAGGTCCTTGGTGAGCATCGGTGGCAGGTGAGTTATGAACCGCCTCGGTTCGAGTTCTTCGGCGATCATCCGATGGCGTGCACGCGGTTTCACGTACTGGGGACGGCGGCACCCGGACCGCGGAGCTGGTTGTGGAGTTGGGCGAACAATGATTGGTATCCGCCGGAGGTGACCGAATTGGCCCGCTCCGTCCGCGATTATGGGCTGCGACACGGGATTTCGGCACTGCACAGCGCCGAGGTTCCGTTCGCGAAGCTACCAGGGTCACCGACCGAGCCGAATCGGGTTGCCTGGCTGATGGGTGAGCTCGCGAAATCGGTGTCCGGCAGTTGGACCTGGTACAGCTGCGATGTCGGCGGCGGCACGCGCCTCGCGGTACTGATCGAGCACCCCGACCTCACACTGCCCGCACCCGAGCCGTCGCGAACCATGCGCGCACTCAACGGCGTCTTCGAACTCGGACTGCCCGATCACCGGCGCGCCCTGCACAGCTACGCGATCCAACGCGGCATGAACGCCGTGTTCAACCACGATTCCTCGAACCTGCGCATCGCGGGCCGAGGAGTCGAAGTCGCCGTCGCGTTCAATGCGAAGGGGCTCGTGACGGCCATGTCCTCGCCGAGCGGCAATCGGTAGTGAGCACCACCTGTTAATCGCTCGCGCAATAGATTCAGCCAGCTAAGATCAGAACCGCGGCGCTGACGAGCGTGACGAACTCCGAGCCGCGTCGGCCGGTCACCGACTGAGAATTCGACCAGCAGAGGCAGCGAGCATCGCGCTGCGAAGGTGTGGTGGCACCGCGACGAACCCGATCGCCCACACCTCCCGGGGATAGCAACCAGGAGGTGAAACTGATGCCACGCACGCTCTGTTCGGCCCTGCACGCGGGTAGCGGGTCGGTGACCGTCGAAGGATGGATCCATCGGCGCAGGCAGCTCGCGACCGTCACATTCGTCGTGCTGCGGGACCGCTCCGGCCTCGCACAGGCCGTGGTGACCGACCAACAAGTCCGCGAACAGGTTTCGGACCTGCCGGAGGAAACTGTCGTCCGGGTGACCGGGATGGCGATCGCGAACTCGAAAGCACCCGGCGGCGTCGAGATCGTCGATCCGACGGTATACCCGCTGGGCACAGCGGCCGAACCGCCGCCGATCGAGCTGTGGCGGCCCGGTCTCGGCGTCACCCTGCCCACCGCGCTCGACCACGCCGCGATCAGCTGGCGCCACCCCACCCGGCAGGCGGTCTGGCAGGTGGCGGCCGCCTCGATGTCCGGCTTCCGTCGTCACCTCGACGGTGCCGGATTCACCGAAGTCAGCACGCCGAAGATCGTCGGTCTGTCCACCGAATCCGGCGCGAATGTGTTCGCGCTGGACTACTTCGGGTCGACTGCCTATCTCGCCCAGTCGCCGCAGCTGTACAAGCAGATGCTCACCGGGGTGTTCGAGCGGGTATACGAAGTGGGACCGGTCTTTCGCGCCGAACCGCACGACACCGCGCGGCACCTCGCCGAATACGTTTCCCTCGACGTCGAATTCGGTTTCATCCGGGACCATCGCGACGTACTCGCCCAGCTGCGTGACACACTCGCCGCGATGGTCGACTCGATCAGCGAAAAAGCCGGTGCCGCAGTGCGAACCATCGGTGCCGAGCTGCCGTTCGTGCCGGAGCAGATCCCGGTCATTCACTTCAGCGAGGCCCTCGAACTCGTCGGCGCGGCACCCACCGAACCCGACCTCGCCCCCGCGCACGAACGCCTCCTAGGCCAGTGGGCGAAGTCCAGGTTCGACTCGGATTTCCTTGCGGTAGAGGGATATCCGGCGGTCAAACGCCCCTTCTACACCCACCCACAGCCGAGCGACCCGCGCTGGACGAACTCGTTCGACCTACTGTTCCGCGGACTCGAATTAGTCACCGGCGGCCAACGCCTGCACAACCACGCCGACTACCTCCAGGCATTGGCCGCGCGCGCCGAAGACCCCGCCGAATACGGCCCCTACCTCGAAGCGATGCGGCACGGTATGCCACCGCACGGCGGTTTCGCCATCGGCTTGGAGCGGTGGGTCACCCGCCTCATCGAGGCCGACAACATCCGGCAGGCGACGCTGTTCCCCCGGGACATCCACCGCCTGCGGCCCTGAGCTCGCTCCGTTCGAGAGTTGCCACCGTACCGTCGGCGGTACGGTGGTGGCGAATGGGTGGGTGGGCCGCCTGTTAGATCGCGGAAAACGTGGCGAGAGTGGGGAAGATGACCATCATCGGTAGGTCTGTGCGACGACTCGAGCCGGGCGCGACGGGTGTGCCGGTATTCGGCGAACCGTACGAAACCTCCGACGGTTCCACCATCATCACCGCAACCAGGGTGGGTGGCGGGCCGTTCGCGGCGGCACCGCTCGGGATCTTCGTCATCCACGACGGCACCGTGCGGTGGGAGTCCGCGGTCGACACCACCCGGGTGGCCCTGTTCGGTGAGTTCATCGGGCTGGCGGCGGCGGTGATCGCGACGCTCGCGGTGTTCCGCCGCCCGCCGTGGCCCGACGTGTCCGCCGCCGGTTTGGCGGCGATGCAGCGACTCGAGCGTGGCTCGAAGTAGCGTATTCAGCGCATTTCGTAGACGTAGCAACCGAATCCGTCGACCCGCCCCGGCAGGGCCGCTTCGCCGTAGGCGTTCTTGGATTCGCCCTCGCAGACGGCCACCATCTCAGGCTTCGGTTGCACGCCGCGCTGGTGCAGCTTGAATTTCTGTTTGATCGGACCGGTTTGCGGCGCGCCGTTGTCGGCCTGGCAGTTCCCGGCCCCTTTCGCGCCGACCTCCCCTGGCTCCTCGATGTCGTCGCAGACATACGTCCACTGCTCGTCCGCGATGGCGGCCGAGGCGAGGGCGGTCAGGCCGGCGGCCGCCGCGATGAACAACACTGCGAGGGCTGCGATCCGGGCCGGGCGAAAGCGCATGACAATCCCCATTCTGTACGGTGTCGGTCCATCGGCCGCAGTGTGCGCGGGCACTTGTCGGAGTGCGCTTCGACGCGGCCATAAGGGTTCGAGGTAACACGCGATAGCGCGAACCGTAGCGGAATCGGGCGACGCTTTGTCCGATTTGAAACCGGGTGTCGCGGCGGAATTCCTACCCGCTGAAAAGCCGGAGAGAAATTCCCGCAAAACGCGTCGGTGAATACCGGCGCAATGTTTATCGGCGCGGCGCACCGGGTAAACGTCACCCCTTTAGTGCCGAAAAAGTCCAGTAATCAGCAGGTTTCACGCCAAGCGTCGAGCTCGCGATTCTTCCTGATGGAAGAGAAACCGAGGCGAGCGGAGTCGGCGCAGAAGTCGGTGAGCTTCAGGTTGTACTCCGCATGGAACACCGGCTTGCCCGCGCCGACGAAGGGCGTGAGCTGCTCGCAGGTCGCGCGTTCCTCGAAGCACTGCTCGTTGACCGCGAAGTCGAACAGCCCGGACAGCGTGGCAACCTGGTCGAGGTCGTTCTTCAACCCGATGGCGAGCCCGCGATCGTGCGCGAGGCCGGCCAGCATGCGGTTGTACGTCAGCTGTTCGGCGGCGGTGATCACCAGACCGCCGGTGTCCTGATTGTGCAGATCGGCCCAATCCGGTTCCACACCGTCGAACCCCTTCTGCTTACACAGATCCATCCGCTTCGCCATCAACGGCTTCAGCACGTCGATCTGCTTGACGTCGAGCCAACGCTCGTCGTCCCACTCGGGGACCGGGCCGCTCTTCACACTGTCCGGAAAGTCGCCGGCGTCGGGCCGATACGGTTCCCAAGAGCCACCCGACAGGTAGCAGATAACCTTGCGCCCCTGATCGTGCAGGGTTTTCACGGTCGAGGCCTGGTTCTCGAACAGGTCGATGTCATAGACCTGCGCGTTGATCGAGGTATCGACCGGCTCTTTGTGCAACTGCCACTGCCAGCTGAGCCCCTTCTCCGGATGCCACCACGGCCCTGGGTCCGCCGCGGCGGACCCGAAGGAGCACGCCGCGACGGCAGTCACGACAGCGGCGAAGACAGTCGTTTTCAGCCACCGACGCGAGGTTCGAGCGAAAGTCATAGTGGCACAGTAGAACCTGCACTTCCGAACCGTCCACCGAGTTCTTACTGTTCAGCGGCCAGCTGGCCGGTAGATACGGCCGAGATATCGAGATTTCCGGCCACAAGATGGAACTTGACACGACGCTGTGTCAGGATTCGCCCATGTCCTCAGTTGTCCGCCCGTTCCGCGGGGTCAGCGCCGAGCAGCGGCGGGCCCAACGGCGGGCCGATCTGCTCGAGGCCGGGCTCGACGAGATCGCCGAGGTCGGGGTCGCGCGGCTGCGGATGGGTTCGGTCTGCGAGCGCGCCGGTCTCACCCAGCGGTACTTCTACGAGCACTTTCACAACCGTGACGAGCTCCTGGACGCCCTGCACGAGACGATGATCAGCGACCTGATCACCCGCACCGTCGCCGCCGTCGAGGCGCAGCCGCTGGACCTGCTCCTGCGCGCGCGGGTGGCGGTGGCGACCTTCTTGGACTTCTTCGCGGAGGAACCGCGCCGCGCTCGCCTCTACACCGAGGCGGCGACCCTGCCGAACCTCGCCGCGCGCAAAGCCGAGGGCATCAAACGCTACGCCGAGCAGGCCGCCCGCCAGGTCTGCGCGGTGTACGGCGAGACCGACCCGCACACCCATGCCCGCATCGCGCTCGCCGCGCTGGTGGTGGTGCACGGCAACTCCGCCGTCACCCTCGCCTGGCACAACGGCGAAATCGACATGGCCAGAGACGAATACGTCGATCTGCTCGCCCAGATCTTTGTCGACGCCTTGGTCGGCGTCCACCAGCACTGACGGTCCAGCCGCCGGAACACCGGCGACCATCGAGCCAGGAGATCGTATGCCCACCTTCGCGTCCGCGTCGCCCACCCTCTGTGCGGCGTTCCAAGCCACCATCGCCCGCGACCCGAACAAGGTCGCGGTGCGCACCCTCGGCGGCCGGAGCACCCTCACCTACCGCGAGTGGGGCGAGCAAGTCCGTTCGCTCGCAGCGGGATTCGCGGCGCTCGGGGTAGGGCACGGCGACCGGGTCGCGCTGCTGATGACCAACCGGCCGGAGTTCTATCCGATCGACGTCGCCCTGCAGCACCTCGGCGCCACCCCGTTTTCGGTCTACAACACCTCCTCCCCCGAGCAGCTGAACTACCTGCTCACCGACTCCGCCGCCACCGTCGTCGTCTGCGAAACGCAGTACGCGGCCACCGTATTCGCGAGCACCGACGGTGCTCGGGTCGAGCACGTCGTGTGCGTCGACGGCACGCCGGACGGCACCATCACGCTGGACGAGGTCAAGGCACGCGGCGTCCAGGGCTTCGACTTCGACGCCGCTTGGCGCGCAGTACAACCCGAAGACACGCTGACCCTCATCTACACCTCCGGCACCACCGGCAGCCCGAAGGGCGTCCAGCTCACCCACGCCAACATGCTGGCCATGGTCGACGGCACCGAGCAGCTCGCGGGCATCACCCCGGACGAGCGGATCGTCTCCTTCCTGCCCTCCGCGCACGTGGCCGACCGCTGGTCAGGGCTCTACATCCTGCAGGTGGCCGGCAATCAGCTGACCACCGTCGCCGACCGCGCCGACTTCGCCGCGACCCTGGCCGACGCCCGCCCGACCGTGTTCGGAGCGGTGCCGCAGGTCTGGCAGAAGCTCAAGGCCGGCATCGAAGCCAAGGTGGCCGAGGCGACCGGAGTCAAAGCGGCGCTGGCGAAATGGGCGCTGACCGTCGGGCGCACCGCGTCCGACATTCGCCTCGACGGCAAGCCCGTCCCGGCCCTCTTGGCCCTGCAAGAGCGGCTCGCCGACGCCATGGTGCTGTCGAAGCTGCGCGACGCGATCGGCCTTTCCGACGTGCGACTCGCTCTCTCCGGCGCCGCCCCCATCTCCGCGGACGTACTGCGCTTCTTCAACGGCGTCGGCATCGCGGCCTCCGACGCGTGGGGCATGTCGGAGCTGTCCGGCATGGCCACCATGAGCCCGCCCGGACAGGTCCGGCTCGGCACCGTCGGCAAAATAGTGCCGGGCAACGAGATTCGAATCGCCGACGACGGCGAGGTACTCGTGCGCGGCCCGATCGTCATGACGGGCTACCTGAACAAGCCGGACCAGACCGCCGAGGCCATCGACGCCGACGGCTGGGTGCACAGCGGCGATATCGGCGCCCTCGATGACGACGGCTTCCTGCGGATCGTCGACCGCAAGAAGGAGCTCATCATCAACGCGGGCGGAAAGAACATGTCGCCCAGCAACATCGAGAGCTGGATCAAGGCGTTCGCGCCGTTGATCGGCCAGGCCGTGGCTATCGGCGACAACCGCAAGTACAACGTCGCGCTCATCGCGCTCGATCAGGACGCGGCCGCGGTGTACGCGGACAAGGCGGGCGTCGCCCTCGACGCCGCCGTGCTCGCCAAGGATCCCGGGGTCCGGCAGATCGTGGCCGACGCTGTCGCACAAGCGAATTCGAAGCTGTCGCGGGTCGAGCAGATCAAGAAGTTCAGCATCGTGCCCGACTTCTGGCAGCCGGGCACCGAGGTGCTCACCCCGACCATGAAGCTGCGCCGCAAGCCGATCAACGACCGCTACGCCGCCGACATCGAAGACCTTTACTCCTGAGCCGAGCCGCCCGGGCGGACCGTGCGGACGGCCACATCGTGGCTACTCGTATGCTCTGTGCGCAGTCGCGACGAGGGAGATGGAGGATCCATGGCGGATCGGGAAGTGCTGAGCTGGGAGTTGTTCGGTTCGGCGAGTCGGGAGTTGGCGACCACGATCGCGGACGACGGGTTCGAGCCCGACCTGATCCTGTCGATCGCCCGTGGCGGGCTGTTCGTCGCGGGCGCGCTCGGGTACGCCCTCGACGTGAAAAACCTGCACGTCATGAACGTGGAGTTCTACACCGGCATCGACCAGCGCCTCGACCTGCCGGTGATGTTGCCGCCGGTGCCGCAGGCGGTCGACCTAGCCGGTGCCACCGTGCTGGTCGCCGACGACGTGGCCGACACCGGCGCCACCCTCAAACTGGTGCGCGACTTCTGTGAACACCACGTCGCCGAGGTCCGCTGCGCGGTGATCTATCAGAAGCCGCGCTCAGAGGTCGAGTGCGAATACGTCTGGAAGCACACCGACCGCTGGATCAACTTCCCGTGGTCCACCCAGCCGCCGGTGGTGCAGCGCCAGGTCAAGGTGCTCGACGCCTGACCCTCAGCGTTCCTTTCGCCCCTCGGCGAGCGCGTCGAGGCGTTCGCCGAGCGCGTTGACCTGATCGCGCAGGGCGATCAGGTTGTCGATCGGATACCCGACCGACGCCATCACCGACTCGATCATCTCGCGGGCTTGGCGTTGCAGGGCGAGGCCCGCGTCGGTCGCGCGGAGCTCCACCGAGCGGCGGTCGTGGGCGCTGCGCACGCTTTCCACGAAGCCGTGCGACTGTAGTCGCTGGATCAGCGGCGAGACGGTGCCGTAGTCGAGGCGCAGTTGTTCGCCCAGCTCCTTCATCGTCATCCCGGGCCGTTCCCACAGCGCGAGCAGGGCGAGGTACTGCGGGTAGGTGATTTCCATCGCCTCGAGGAACGGCCGGTAGGCCGCGGTCATCGAGCGTGACGTGGAGTACAGGGCGAAACACAGCTGGTTCGCCAACGACAGCAGGTCGTGGTCGGAATCCCCGGGGGTTGCGGTGGTGCCCGGCGCTGCGGCCGGTTCGACACGCACCGCGGAACTGGGATGCGCTACTTCGGGCATTCAATCACCTTACGCCAGCGAGTTTGCTGCTGCTCATGTGCCTTTACGGTGCTTATCCGACGGTCAACGGGCAGTCGCCCAAATCGTTGCTGGCGCAACACCGGCGGTGCCACCTATGGCTTCCGGCCGGCCTACGCCACGCGGCACGCCTGGAAACCGGAGACCGAGTGCTCGTGGCCGCAGACAATGGGCCTCGAGCCCCTCGGCGACCTCTTGGACGCTGGCGCCCCGATGACAACGTAACCGTCGCAGTCGCCGAACAGCAACGATGTTGGCGGACAATGGTTCTCACGTCAGCATGACTACTCGAGCAGTGCTTCGAGTCGGCGCTGAATTCTGTCGATCTCGTTCTGAGCCTTGTCCTTTCGGGCGCGAATTCCTTCGATGATGTCCGCTGGTGCCTTGGCCAGGAAACTGTGGTTGCCTAGTTTCTTCAACGTACTGTCGAGCTCTTTCTGTGCGACAGCGACGTCTTTTTCCAGTCGGCGGCGCTCGCGTTCGACGTCGATGGCTTGCGACAGATCGAGACTGATTCGAGCCGCACCGATCGGCAACGTCGCTGTCGGGCTGAATTCGTTGCCGACGGTTTCGAGCCGGAGCAGGTGCCGGATCGCGGGTTCGTGTGGCAGCAGTGCGGGGGTCAGTCCGAGACGGGCGGGCACCGGTCGGCTGGTTCGCACACCTTGTTCGGAGCGGAACCGGCGGACTTCGGTCACGAGGTGCTGCAGCTCGGCGATCTCGGCTTCTGCCACCGTATCGCGGTAGCCGGTGGCGGTCGGCCACGACGCGATGACGATGGATTCCGCGCCGGTGAGAGTGGTCCACAGTTTCTCGGTGACGAAGGGAATTATCGGATGCAGTAACCGCAGCAACGTGTCGAGGACGTGGCCGAGGACACGTCGAGATTTTTCGGCCGGGTCGCCGCCTGCTGCGTAGGTTGCCTTGGCAAGTTCGAGGTACCAGTCGAAGACTTCGTCCCAAGCGAAGTGATAGATCGTTTCGGTCAGTTTCGCGAATCGATAGGTGTCGAAGAGCGTATCTGCCTCGGCGACAACGGTATCGAGTCGAGACAGAATCCATCGATCAACCGATGACAACTGTTCTGGCCGCGGGAGCGGGCCGGTCGTGGTGGCTCCGTTGAGCAGGGCGAAGCGTGTGGCGTTCCAGACCTTGGTGGTGAAGTTGCGTGCACCTTCGACGGATTCCTCGGCGATCGGTGCATCGGTGCCGGGGTTGGCGGCGCGGGCAAGAGCGAAACGCAAGGCGTCGGTGCCGTAGGTGTCCATCCATTCGATCGGATCGACCACGTTGCCAAAGCTTTTCGACATCTTCTTGCCGTGCTTGTCGCGGACCATGCCATGCAGGGCTATCACCTTGAAGGGTGGCTCGCCGGTGGCGTAGAGCCCGAACATCATCATCCGGGCGATCCAGAAGAACAGCAGATCGTAGCCGGTGAACAGCACCGAGTTGGGATAGAACTTGGTCAGGCTCTCGGTGTCGGCGGGCCAGCCCAGCGTGGAAAACGGCCACAACGCGGAGGAGAACCAGGTGTCGAGGACGTCAGGGTCTTGCACCCAGCCGTGTGGCGGCGTGTCATCGGGGCCGACGCAGACGACTTCGCCCTCAGGTCCGTACCAGATCGGGATGCGGTGGCCCCACCACAGCTGGCGTGAGATGTTCCAGTCGCGCAGGTTGTCGATCCACGCGAAGTAGCGGTCGGCCAACTCGGGTGGATGGATGCTGACCTTGCCCCCGCGCACCGCGTCACCGGCGGCCTCGGCCAGCGGTGCGACTTGGACCCACCATTGCATCGACGGGCGTGGCTCGATGGCGGTGCCGCAGCGTGAGCAGTGTCCCACCGCGTGCACGTACGGTCGTTTCTCGGCGACGACGCGTCCTTCCGCACGCAGCGCGGCGACCACGGCGCTACAGGCTTCGAGCCGGTCGAGTCCCTGGAACGGGCCGGGGACGATGATGGTCGCTCGTTCGTCCATGATCGTGAGCGAGGGCAGGTTGTGGCGTTGCCCGATCTCGAAATCGTTGGGGCCGTGGGCCGGTGTCACTTTTACTGCGCCGCTGCCGAATCCGGGGTCAACTTGGTCGTCGGCGACGACAGGGATGCGGCGCCCGGTCAGGGGCAGTTCGATGTCGCGGCCGACGAGGTGGCGGTAGCGGTCGTCGTCGGGGTGCACGGCGACGGCGGTGTCGCCTAGCATGGTCTCGACGCGGGTCGTGGCGACCACGATCGAGTCCGCACCGTCGCCGTAGCGGATGGAGACCAGCTCGCCGTCGAGGTCTTTGTGGTCGACTTCGATGTCGGAGATCGAGGTGGCGCAGCGCGGGCACCAGCTGATGATGCGTTCGGCGCGGTAGATCAGCTCGTCGTGGTAGAGGCGCTGGAAGACTGTCTGAACCGCGCGGGACAGCCCCTCGTCCATGGTGAAGCGTTCGCGATCCCAGTCAACGCCGTCGCCGAGGCGGCGCATTTGGCCGGAGATCGCTGCACCGGACTGTTCTTTCCATTGCCATACGCGTTGCTCGAACGCTTCGCGGCCGAGGTCGTGGCGGGAGAGTCCTTCTTTGGCGAGTTCACGTTCGACGACGTTCTGCGTGGCGATGCCCGCGTGGTCCATGCCGGGCTGCCACAGGGTCTCGAAGCCTTGCATGCGCTTGCGGCGAGTTATGGCGTCGATCTGGGTGTGTTCGTAGGCATGGCCCATGTGCAGGCGGCCGGTGACGTTCGGCGGCGGAATGACCACGGAGTAGGCGGGCTTGTCGCTGGCGGCATCGGCGGCGAAGTAACCTCTGTCTACCCACCGTGCGTACAGCTCGCCTTCGAGTTCTACCGGTACGAAAGTCGTCGGCAGGGTCGTCGGGTCGATGCTGTTGTGCGGGTGGGTTCCGGTCACAAACGCAGCATATTGCCTGGGCTCCGTCGATTGGTCGAGACGGTGAACCTGCTGGTCCCGAAGTAGTTCGCGGCGAGTCAGTGTCCCCAAATGTGCTCTGGGCACCCCTGCGACGGCACCGTCGATGCCGTCAAATCCTTTGTCTTGACAGGAAGTTCGCGTCAGCGGAGCCGACCGATCAGAACGGTGATAACGGCGCTGATCGCGCGCGATCGCAAACATCGGGTGTTCGTCTCGTGATACCCGCCCGTAGCCCATCAGCGTGAGCTCTGCGCAATCCCGATGACGTTACGATCACAACCGAGTGCAAATGCAACTGAGCGGCAACCGTTATAGCGAGGCATCGGCGTGATGTCGCCTGAGCGTCGATACAAACCGCGCATTCGGTCCGAAACCTTTTAATAGAACCAACGGCGAAACCTGCCCGTTGACGGCCCGCAGTCGGCAGTCTACAGTGGAGAACGAATTAACCCAGGGTTACGTTTAGGTTAACAATTTGCGGCGATCAAAAGTGGTCGTCGGCTGTTTTCGATAAACTACTTGGGGGGATTCGATGTCCAATTCTTCTGTGCCCGCTCGCGCGCTGGCCGCAGCTACTTATGAATCCGACGGTTTCGACGAATGTCGAGTGCCCATTAGTGGCGCACTGCGGACGCTTCTGCTGTCGGCGGAAGAACTCGATCCCGAACAGCGGTCGGCGACTCGGCTCGAGCTGCTCGAGCTGCTCCGCCGCTATGTCGATGACGGTCCTGGTTTGTTGGTCCTCACGGGCATACCGGTGGAGATCGACGTGGCAAGAGCCGCGCTGCTGCGGTTGACGTCCCTACTCGGTGCGCCGCTGCCGCAGAACCGAGAAGGGTTGCTCGTCAAGGACGTTCGTGATCGTGGCACTGCGATCGGCGAAGGCGAGCGGGCCCGATATTCGGACTCCCGTTTCGGGGGCAACCTGCACACCGACGGGGTTGAGGCGCCACTTCCGGCGCCGGAAGTGTTCACCCTGCTCTGCGTCCGCCAATCCGAACGGGGTGGCGCACTACAGGTGGTGCACGTCCGGGATCTGGTCCGTGCGCTGTCGGAGTGGCCCGAAGTGCTGGAGACGCTGCGTGAGCCGTTCCATTTCGACCGGCGTGGCGACCAGGAGCGGGGCGAACCGCCGACGGTGCGGAAACCGGTGTTGTTCGAGCAGCGCGAACGGCAGGCCATTGCTTATCTGCGTAGTTATATCGAACTCGGCCACGAACATTCCAGTTCGACGCCGCTGACCGACCGTCAACGTCGGGCATTGGATACGTTGGATCGAATTATCGGAACGCTCGCGCTCACCCGGGTGGGAAAATTGCGCGAGGGCGAGCTGGCTATTTTCGATAATCTGTCTTTATTGCACGGTCGAACGGAATTCGAGGACGATTTCGCGCATACGCGGCTGTTGTTGCGCACCTGGATACGGCTGTCCGACTGAAATGCGCGATCTTATCGACCTCTCTTCGGGGCAGGTGGTCGAAGCGATGCCCGACGCCGCGATCAAGGCGCTGGCCGACGTCGTTTCGAAAGAACAGATCACCTGCTACGCGCCGATATACGGCGAACCAGCGCTTCGGGCCGCGGTCGCAGGCCATTACGCGAACCGCGGCGGGACGGACTCGGACTTGGACGACATCACCATCACCGCCGGAGCAAGGCATGGGCTGTTCTGTGCGACGGCAGTGGTGGCTCGCGGCGGAGAAGTGCTTGTTCCCCAGCCGCATTGGAGTCACTATCCGGAAGTGATGCGGCTGGCCGGCGCCCATCCGGTGTTCGTACCCGGACTGCCCGCGACTGGCCTGCTTGTGGATCCGGACCTCTTGGAAGCCGCCCGCACACCGGCGACGAAGGCGGTGATCGTCAACAGTCCGGTCAACCCGACCGGGGCCGTGTACGACTCGTCTACGATGGCGGCGATCCGCGACTGGGCACGGCGGCTGGGCGTTCGCCTCATCGTCGACGACATCTACTGGGCCTACGGGGACGAGGGCGCCGCAGGCCCGCAGGCGAACGAGCACGAGGTTGTCGTGGGCGGCGCGGCAAAGGTGCACGCGTTGGCGGGGGTGCGGGTCGGCTGGGTCTGGGCGGATCCGGCAGTGACGGCGGCCGTACGCGGCGTCGTCGAACACACAACCGGCCCGGTCAGCACGCTGGCCCAGGCGGCGGTCACGGCGGTACTCGATAACGACAGCGGGATGCCGGATCGCGTGCGCAGGGTGACCAGGCAACGCGTGCACGCCATCCGGGCCATGGCCGACGTTCCGTTGCTGCGGGTAGTACGCCCGCGCGGCGGCATCTACCTGTGCCTCGACGCGTCGGCGCTCGCGGCGGTACAGCCGCAGTGGCGCGATGACCGCCTCTTGTGCGCGGTACTGGCCGAACAAGCCGGAGTTCGACTGCGGGCCGGTTCGACCTTCGGGTTGCCGGGCCACCTCCGGATGTGCGTGGCGGTACCGCCGGATGTGCTGTCGGAAGCCGCACGCCGTCTGGCCGTATTCGTGCGAGCGGCGAAAACAACAACGGACATCAAGAGTGACTAGGGGGAAGCATGACCCAGAATTTCGTGGAAACCGCTCAGGCGCCAGGCATCCGGGCAGCGCTACTGCGGCAGGCATTCGCCGATGGCAAGCTGCTGCGGGTGGCCGGCGCCCATGACGGGCTCACCGCACGGTTGGTCGCCGAGGCCGGCTTCGACGCGGTGTGGGCATCCGGGCTGGAAATCTCCGCTGCGCATGGTCTGCCCGACATCAGCCTGCTCGGCATGGGGGAATTCCTGACCGCCGCGGAGACGATCCAACGAGCGGTGTCCTTACCCGTAATAGCTGACTGCGACACCGGATTCGGTAACGACCGCAACGCCGCGTTCACCATGATGCGCTACGAAGCCGCCGGAATCGCCGCCGTTTGTATCGAGGACAAGGTTTTCCCAAAACGGAACAGCTTCGTGGATTCGGGGCAGGAGCTCCTCGGCGCCGAGGAGTTCGGGTTGAAGTTGCGGGCGGCGAAGGACGCGCAACGATTCCCGGACACCGTACTGATGGCCAGGACCGAAGCCTTCATCTGCGACCTCGGCGTCGATGAAGCACTTCGCCGCTGCCACCACTATGTCGACGTCGGCGCGGACGCGGTTTTGGTGCACTCCAAGGCGGTCGAGTCGGCGGAGGTGCTCTCGTTCATGGATCGCTGGCAGCACCGGGCCCCCGTTGCCATCGTGCCGACGACCTACGTGCAGTTCTCCGTCTCGGAAGCGAAGAACGCGGGAATCGCCATGGTGATCTACGCGAACCAGGGAATGCGGGCGACGGTGCGCGCGGTGCGCGACGCATGGGCGACCGTGCTCGCCGACGGGTCGACGACCGCGATCGAGTCCACTATCGCCACAGTGAAGGACATTTTCGAGTTGTCGGGGATGAATCAGTGGTTGGGCAACGCCAAATGAGCGATGCGCTGCCCGCGGCGGAGTTGGTGGCGGCGCTGCGTGCGTTCGGGGTACAGCGGGTGACCGGGGTGCCGTGCGGTCACCTCGCCGGACCGTGGACACTGTTCGATCGTGCCGGAGACCTGATGCCCGCCGCGTCGGAGGGTGCCGCGCTCGCGATCGCCGCAGGCTGGGAGCTCGGGGGTGCGCAGGCCGCGGTCCTGTGCCAGAACTCGGGATTCGGCAACCTTGTCAATCCGCTCACCTCGCTGGTCCTGCCCTATCGCATCCCGGTGTTGGTGGTGATGACCCTGCGCGGTTGGCCGGATCCGTCGGGCGACGAACCCCAGCACGCGGTGATGGGTGCGAGCAGTCGCGCGTTGCTGACGGAACTCGGCGTCGCACATGAGGTACTCCGGCCGAACGGCCTCGGTGCGGCTTTGGCGGATGCGGCGCGGGCGCGCGCCGAGGATCGCCCGTTTTTTCTATTGGTACCCAGAGGATCGATCGGACCGTATCTGGGAGCACCGCCCACGGTGGGGCCGATGGCTAGCACGGAATTGACTCGCGCCAAGGTTGTTTCGGAACTTCTCGACCGGTTGACCGGGCAACTGCTCGTCACCACTACCGGGTACCTGTCACGCCAGGTACATCACGAACGGGATCGGCCCGAAACCCTGTACATGCAAGGTTCCATGGGGCATGCCGCCGCGATCGGGCTCGGCCTGGCGACCGCTCGGCCCGACCGGGGCGTGGTGGTGTTGGACGGTGACGGTGCGTTCATGATGCATCTTGGCACCGGATCGACCGTCGCCGCGGCCGGTGCGGACAATCTGGTGCACATCGTCGTCGACAACCGCTGTTACGAGTCGACCGGTTGCCAGCGTTCTACTTCGGATGGCATGGACTGGCCCGCGCTCGGCATCGGTCTCGGCTATCGCACGGTGCTGAGCTGTGCGGATGAGCGGTCGCTCGCCGAAACTCTGGAAAGCGCACTGAAATCGTCCGGACCTGTGCTGTGTGTGCTACGGGTAGCCCCGACACCGGACGAGGTGCACCCCAGGGCGACAGCGGACATCGGGCTCGACGTGATCGCTGAGCGGTTCCGCGCCACTGGACTCCAGTCATGACGACCAGAATCCTCACGGGCAGGGGCACATTCGACAGACTTGCCGACATCGCCGAGTGGGACTCGCGCAGTGTCTTCGTCGTCGCGAGTGCGGGGACGGCGAAGCGGCTCATGCTTGATCGCGTGCTGCCGCCAGGGGCACGGCTGTTCTCCCAGTTCCGGCCGAATCCGACCTTCGAACAGGCGCTGGCGGCGGCACGGGCGCGGCACGTGTGCGATGCCGAGCTCGTGGTCGGTATCGGCGGCGGCTCGGCGTTGGATGTGGCGAAGGCCGCGCGTGCCCTGCCCGTCGAAGAATCCGCGGCCGCAGATGTTCTCGACGGCAGGCGCGCACCGCTGGCAAACGCGCGGCTGATACTCGTGCCGACGACGGCAGGACCAGGCAGCGAGGTGACCCGATTCGCCGCGCTCTACCGGGGAAGTCGCAAATTCTCGCTCGACGCCCCCGATATCCAGGCCGATACCGCACTCGTCGACCCGGCGCTGACGGACTGCTGCGGGGCGGCGCAGACCTGGAGTTGCGCGTTCGATGCCCTGGCTCACGCGGTGGAATCGCTGTGGTCGACCCGGTCGACCGAGCAGTCGCGCAGGTACGCGGAGGCGGCGCTGAGTCTGCTGATACCGATTCTGCGCGACGCGGACCCGCTGCCCTCGCACACCGAGCGTGATCGACTCAGCGAAGCCGCGATCCTCGCCGGCCAGGCCATCGACCGCACTCGCACCACGGCCGCGCACGCACTGGCCTATCCGCTCACCTCGTATCTGGGTTTGCGGCACGGTCACGCCTGCGCCCTGAATTTGACCTGGTTGGCCACCATGATCGAGGCCGCGGAACCAGGTGACCTCGCCGACGCACGAGGGCCCGACGCCGTTGTTTCCGCCATCGCGACCCTGCGACGACTCTTCGGGGCGCACGGCCAAGCTCTTGGCCAGGTGATCCAGGGCCTGCTCCGCGCACGCGGCCTGCCGACACGCTGCCACACCGACGGCGGCACGGCGCTGGTCGACATCGTGGTCGCGGAAGGTCTGGCGTCCAATCGGATCAGCGGCACCCCCATTGTTCTCCATTCGGCGTCGGTCGCGGCGGCGATGGGAGATCTGCTTCGCCCGCGCGGGGGGCCGTGCGGGAGCCGAGCGAAGGAGTTATCTGATGTATGACCTACTGGACGAGACCACCGCCGGAGGACTGGCGGTTCGGATACTCCACACAGCCGATGATCTCGGGCCCGACTGGGACGAGTTGGCCGAAGACCTGGACGCGCCGGTGTTCCATACCACCGGATTCATGCGAGCATACGAACGCAACCCCGTACAGAGCATCGCGCGGCCTCGATACCTGGAAGTCCGTGACAGCCAGGACAAGCTGCGCGCCGCCGCACCCGCATACGTTCAGGGTGACCCGCTGAGTCTGCTGGGATTGGGCGAGGGCGGATCGGCCTTCCTGTCTCCTATGTGGCATTGCCCGGGCGCGCGTGTGCTCGCCCGCGACGAGGAGTCCCTGCGGGTACTCGGGCAGGCATTCGGCAGGCAGGCCGCGGCAGTCGGGTGCGCGCAGTGGGGGTTCATCAACGTGGAAGGCAGCGCGGACCCTATCCGGTCCTTGGCGACACAAGGGTTCAAGCAGCAGGAACTGGTGCCGCGCTGGGTTCTGCCCCGCGAACTCGCCCCGGACCGGCCGACGTATCTGGCCTCGTTGCACGGCTCCGCGCGGCGTGAGTTCGGTCGTCAACTTCGCCGAGCCGAAGACCATGGGGCACAAAGCTTTGTGCACCGCGCCGACTACCCGGGTCTGTCGGACTTGATGGAATTCGTAGCGGCCACCGCGACAAGGGCGGGCTCCCCGAAGTACTACAACCCGCCCAAACTCGCGGCATTCCTGCACGAGCTCGGCGAGCCTGTCCGGGTGCTCGAGGTCCGCGACCGCGACGGTGCCACCTTGTCGGTCGGGGTGTCGTTCCTGGAGAAGACCCGGCTGCAGTACTGGGCGGCTGGCTACCGGCGCGACCGCGCCGACATCAAGTTCAGTCCGTACTACCGGATGTGGTGGGACATGCTGGAGCTGATGTGGGCCAGCGGTGTCGAGGTCGCCGAGTGTGGGCGGCTCAACGAGCCGTTCAAACAGAAGATGGGTCTGGTGCCCCGGTACCAGATCGCGATGACCGGGCCTGCCGCATGACCGCGCACCGCACTGCGAGCGGTGTCGACGCGGACGCTCTCACCATCACCGAATGCGGCCTCGCCGAGTCCCCGGCGGAATGGGACGACCTGGCTCCGGCGACCGGCATCGGCTTCTACTCCTCGCGCTCCTGGAATCTGGCCATGCGGGGGCAGAACGGCGCGCGCGAGAGCGTCGTGATCGCGCGAGACAGCGGCGGCAGGCTTCGAGCCGTGTTGCCGATATTCCGGTACGACAGTGGACCCGGCAACTCTCATCTGCATCCCGGGACGCTCTTCGGCGGTGCCAGCCACGTGTCCGATCCCGTCGCGCGTCGCTGGGAGCCGGTCACCGTGGTCGGCAGCGCCTCCGGCTACGGCACGACACCGGTCGTCTCTGGGGATCTGACCGCGTGGTCCGCCGCGGTGAACCGCGCAGGCGCGGCACCGGCGGGCACGGTACTCATACCCCATCTCACCGGCGCGGATGTGACCCGGCTGCGGACCGTGCTGCCGGACCGGCCCGCGCTGCTGACCTCGGTGCGGGTGTCGGTGCCGGTGCCGACCGTGCCGGAGGCCGATTACGAGGACACGCTTCGCAAACGAGACCGTGACCGGGTCCGATGGGAACGCGGTCTGCTGAAGCGGGGTGGCCGCGTCATTGCCGTGGAACCCATCACGGAAGCCAATGTCGAGGAAATCGCCGAGCTCCAGGAGAAAACCCAGCGGCGACACGACACCTACGGGGACACAAGACAATTCGTCGAACGCTACCGGCAGATCAGGTCCGTGTTCGGGGACAGGTTGTTCGCTTTCGTCTGCCGCCATGAGGGCAGAGCGATCGGGTCCTTGTCGTGCATCGAACACGGCACCACACTGATCGGTCGTTCCGCGGGCCTCGACTACGACCGGGTCGGCCGATACGCCGAGTACTTCAATCTGATGATCCACGAACCCCTGCGCTACTGTCTGCGGCGCGGCTTGCGCGAAATCGATCTCGGAGTGGCCGGATACCGCCAGAAACTCCTGCGTGGCGGCCAGCCGGTCCCGGTGTGGTCGATACTGCTCCACCCGCCATCGAGCTGGACCCAGGAAGACACCGTCGAACACAACCGCGGCACCGCGCAGAGTCTGCGCGCGGACCTCGGTCCGATGTGCCCACCGGAACTCGCCGAGTGTTTCGAGCGCATCCAGCGGACTGGAACGGCCATGTGATGCTGCGCAATCCGGCATTCCGGCTCCTGCTCGGCGCCCGCACCCTGTCCACCCTGTGCACCGGCCTCGACATCGTCGTGCTCGCATGGTTGGTGATCGTGCTCGGCGGTACACCGATGACGCTCGCGGTCATGGCGGCACTCAGCGCGGGCGCTGGCGTGCCCGCCGCGTTCTTCGGCGGTCCACTTATCGACCGGTTCTCGCGCCGCGCGGTCACCGTCGCCACCGAAGCGGGCCGGATCCTCCCCGTCGGTGTCGTCCCACTACTCGCGGCCTTCGGTGAACTGCGAATCTGGCATGTGCTGGCGGTCAGCGCCTGGGTCAGTGGACTCTATTCGCTCTCGGCGGCCAGCTACGGCGCGCTCCTGCCGCAACTATTCGACCGAGCGAATCTGTTGCGTGCCAACGGGTTGTGGCAAGCGGCATCACAGGTGGGCGTCTTCATCGGCGCGGCGCTGGGCGGGATGGCGATCCCGGTCATCGGCGCGGCGAACTCGCTGCTGCTCGGCATTTCGGGACGGGTGGTGATTGTCGCCGCCCTCCTTGCGATGCACCTGCCGCGCATGCAACGTCCGTCCGCGAAACGAACCAGCGGGCTTCTCTTCCGCGACATGGCGCAAGCATGGAGTCTCCTGCGCGAGCACCGGGCGCTGATGTGGACCACGTTGTTCGTCGCAGTGCCTGGCAGCCTGATTTCCGGCATCAACGCCGTGCTGCCGGCATTCGTCAACAATGACAACCACTTGGGCGCAACCGATTACGGCCTCATCGACGCCGCGTGGGGCGTCGGTGCCTTCGTCGCGAGCGTGCTGTGCGTCAGAATGCCGAACCTCGCAGGGAACCACCGATACCTCGCCGGTTCCCTGCTGCTCACCGGCGTGGCCATGACCTTGCTCGCGACTGCCCGCGATCTGCCCTGGTCGCTGTTGTTCGCTGGGCTCGTCGGTGGCACTGCGCTCGGCTCGCTCGTGCTGTTCCGCGCTCAGGTCCAAGCCGAAGCCCCACCGGAACACACCGGGCGGATTCTGGCGATGTCGCAACTCGTGCTGTCGGCGCTCTGGTTCGGTGTAGCGCTCGGCCTCGGCGCGCTCACCCTGTTCATGACAGTGCGCGCGGTAATCGTGACGTGGGGCGTGCTGATCGTCCTGAGCGGATTCGCGGCACGACGACTGCTCGTCCCTCAACTACCGGACAAAATCCCGACCAACACCTAAGGAAGCTCAGCCATGAAAGGTTCGCTCAGCATCAATCAACCTGTTGTCCGCAACGCCGTCAACAGCTATTTCCTGCGCGCAAGCGGAAAAGAACAGCGGTTCCGCATCATGTCGCCGTACAAACTTTTTCCGGAGGCGCGAGTGCTGGAATCTCAATTCGACCAGATCAAAAAGGAGGTGACCGAACTCATCGCCGAACGTCATCTGCCACAGTATCGTGATATCGATCCGATTCGGGCCGCGGAGGTCTCCGACAACTGGCGACTGTACTACGCCTATATGCTCGGCGTGCCGAATCCTCGAGCGTACCGGGACTGCCCGACCATCGTCTCGTTCGCTGAACGTACCCCGAGTGTGGTCAACGCCTTCATTTCGATCCTCGAACCCGGAGTGAAACTCAACGCACACAACGGCCCCTACGCCGGAATCCTTCGATACCATCTTGCGCTGAAGGTGCCGTCCACCAACCCGCCCAAACTCCGTGTAGACACCGAATACCACACCTGGCGCGAGCGTGAGAGCGTGCTGATCGACGATACCTTCGAACACGAGGTCAGCAATGAAAGTGACGAAGACAGAATCGTGCTGATCATTGATATCCGACGGCCGATGGGCTTTCTGCGGGACAAGGTGAACCAGGCCAGCCTGCGAATGAAGCGCAAATGGTCCGATCAATACATCGGCAGCACCAACGGCGATATCTGACCCACTGCTCCCTCAGCGATCCTGCGAGCGGACGCCGCTACTGCGGCGATGCCGGACTCCCCTGATGTCGAGTCCGGAACCGTCGTCGCAGAGAAATGAGTAGGACGGCGCGCGCGACAATCGCTGATCGAGCCGCCGTAGTCGTGGGCCGTGGATTGGGCGGCGGCCGAGTCGGATTCGTTCCAGCCCAATATTCAGGGCGTCCGAGGTTGACGCTGCCGAGTGAGCGTGATGTTCCGCGCTATGAACTACTCATTTGTCGCGAACTCGCCGCAAAATGAGTGTCCTTCCGGGCATTCAATCACTTACGCCAGCTGCTCCAGGAGGAAGGTGATGATTTCGTCGCGGGCCGCGACGGTAGGCTCGCCCGCCGCGTCGACCAGATGCGCGGTGACCACACTGTGCGGGCAGCCGATGATCTGTGAGAAGAACGGCGGCGAATCGGGATTCGCGGCCTCGGCGGGCAACACCCGCGACTCGAAGCGCGGACCGAGCGCCGCGGCATAGGCGGCGAAACGCTGCTCGGTACAGAAGCGGTCGCCCTCGAAACGATAGGCCCGCACCACCAGATCCTCGCGATCGAGCCGCTCCCGCACGGCCGCCAGCTCCCCGGGCGAGATCTCCAAACCACCGGGCTCGTCCAGCGGCAGCGACGGCTGGCACAGCACCGGCGCCAGCATCGCGGGTTCGAGCATCATGGTGAGCGCGAAATTGCCGGTGAAGCACATACCCACCGCACCGACGCCCTGACCACCGCATTCGTTGTGGGCAAAGGCCGCGAGGGCACGCAGCCACACCGCCACCGGACTGGACGTGCCCGCGCCGAAGGCCCGGAATTCCGCACTGACGCAGGCGCGTCTGAACACCTGTATGCCGGCCTCTGCCTCGGGGTAGGCGCCGTCGCGGCCGAACAGTGCGGGCAGGTAGACCCGGAGCCCACTATCCCGCACCCAGCGAGCGAAACGCGCCACATCGGGGCTGATGCCGGGCATTTCCGCCATCACGATGACCGCCGGTCCGGTGCCACTGACATACACCGTGCGGGTGACTCCATTGAGCGTGATCGGCCGCGGTGTGAAATCGGCGAGGTCATCGTCGCGAGAGTCCTGCGGGAGAGATTGCTGCACACAGGAATCCTGTCGCACCAGGTCGGCACACCACCATTGGCGATATCGCCATACTTCGGTCTAATCTCGCCAGGTGATTACGCACCTCGCGCTGGACGGTGTGCTCGAAGGAGCGCTCGGCCTTGGCATCGACGTCGTCGACACGGCCGCCACGCTCGCCGGTGACCTGACGGGCGGAGCGCTGCGCCAGCGCGTCGTATCCGTCGACGGGTCATCGATCCGATCCGGTGGCGGGCGACTCATCGGTGTCGATACCGAAACGCCCTTCGCCTCAGCCACATTCGGGACCGGCGACGTCTTGGTGATACCAGGCCCGGGCGCCGCCACCGAAGCGCGCGTCGAGGAACTGCTGACCCGGCGCGATACGGTGCTGGCCGTCGAAACCATCCGGCGGGCCGCCGATTCCGGCGCGACGGTGGCCGCCTCCTGCTCGGCCACCTTCGTGCTCGCCGCCACCGGACTCCTGTCGGGCCGCGCCGCCACCACCAACTGGTGGCTGGCTCCGCTGTTCGCCCGCCGCTTCCCCGAGGTCGCCCTGCAAGCCGATCGCATGGTCGTCGATAGCGGCGAAATACTGACCGCCGGTGCGGCTTTCGCCCACACCGACCTGCTGCTGCGGCTGGTCGCCCGCCTCGGCGGCGGCGCCCTCGCCGAGCAGGTGGCCCGCTATCTGGTGCTCGACGCACGCATGTCGCAGTCGCGGTACATGGTGCTCGAGCATCTACGCGCCACCGACCCGGCGCTGCGCACAGTCCAGCAGTACGTGCACGCCAATCTGAATCGCCAGCTCTCGCTCGACGAATTAGCCAGGGCCGCAACGGTTTCGCCGCGCACCCTGGCTCGGCGTATCCGCGACCGGCTTGGCGTGTCCCCCACCGAGTACGTGCATCGGCTGCGGGTCGGACAGGCCGCGATCCTGCTCACCACCACCCGAGAACCCGTCGACGCGATAGCAAGCCAAGTTGGTTACGCCGATCCGGCCGCCTTCCGCCGCATCTATCGTCGGTACACCGGTGAGACACCCACCGCCACCCGCACGCGCGCGGCCGAATCGACCTGATCGGCGATATGGTCCGGAAAGGCGCCGGCTACCGGTGGGCGTTGCCTGCCTCCATCGCGTCCATGGTGTCGGCGGCACTCCGTTGGCCGTCCGCGTAGCCACCGAACGTGGTCGCCATCTGTTCGATCGCGGCGAGCAGGTTTTCGCGGGCCGCGATATATCCCTTGTCGCCGTCGGCGAACTTGCCGCCGAAACTGTCCTTGCCCCAGGGGGTACCGCCGCCGCTCACCACGCCGCGCAGCGTGCCGAGCGTGCGCGAGATGCTGTCGTGGATCCCGTCGCTCTCCACTGCCGCTTTTCGCAGCTGGTTGGTGTCGACCTCGACGATGCTTGCCATTTGTCTACTCTCCGTTCGTCATCTAGCGGTTCAGCGTGAAGGGCACATCCACGCCCTCGCCGGTTCCCTCAGGTGAAAGGTCGTCTTCGGCCTCATCGCCGAACACCCAGGCGCGGGCGTCCGGCGCCTCGGGTGCGTGGAAAACGCCGGGCAGCGGCTCCCAGTACGGAAGCCGTTTCGGGCGGGTCTTGGCCTTCATGTCCTTGCTTGCACCCAGGAAAGGATCTGGTGGAGCGGCCCGGTGATGGTCTGGTGGGACAGGAGGATTCGTGTTTCCGCGGGAGTGGGTAGAGCCGGTGTCGCGCGACGGTGCCGTCGAGGGCGGGTGGGTGATCGCGGCACCCGAGCCGGAGGCGCCGGACGTGCTCGACCGATCGCCGACCGATCCGCTCGGCATCGGAGATCCGGGGATCGGGCTGACCGAACGTGTCTCGCCGCCGACGGACGAGCCGAGGGGAGATACGGACGGCGCGGTCCCCTCGACCAGTGCCCCGCGACCGGCGGGCGGCTGCCATCCGCCGTCGACCGAGGCCTCCCACGAGGTGGGTGGCACGAATCCATTACGACCCGACGACCGGCCCGATCCCGTGGACCCCTGGTCGCCGCTCGACCCGTGCACCGACGACTGAGTGCCGCCGCTCGATCCGCGCACCGACGGCTGACTGTCGCCGCTCGACGCATGCGCCGAGGAACGATCTCCGCCGAGCGACTCCTGCGCGGTGCGGTACGACTCCCGTGCGGTGTGGAACGACTGCCCTTGACTGTCCAACGTCCCGCGGCCGGTGTGGAACGACCGCCCTTGGCTGTCGAGCGTCCCCCGGTCGGAATGGAACGACCGCCCATCGCTGTCGAGCGTCCCCCGACTGCCGCCGTCGCTGCGACCCGACCCCGTGCTGCCTCCCGAGTTCACCGACGGCGGGCCCTGATGAGATCCCGAACCGTTGGTCACCACCGGGGCCGAATGCGAATTCTGCGATCCCCCAACACTTGTCATCACAGACGGCGCAGACCCAGTCCCACGCGACGAGCCTTCACTCCGCACCGCAGACGGCGCAGATCCGGTCCTATGCGAACTGCTCTGCACACTTCGACCGCCCGAAACCTCCGACCCCCGAGAGCCCGAACCGCCTCGGCCGCCACTGTTCAGCGACTGCATCTCGATCGAGGATCCGCCGGACGATCGAGTCGAACCGTCATGCACCGAGCTACCCCGGCTCGCCGCATTCGACGGCGGCGTCCGCGGCGAGCCCGGCTTGTGCATCCACAGCGGATACCGCACATCGGATCGCGAGATCGGGCTCGACTTCGCGAAGGCGCCGCGCGCGCCACCGACGAGTCCGCCGCGCGCGGCACCGCCGACCCAGCCTTGGGGTGTCGTGAACGACGACCAGTCTCCGGTCGCCACACCGACGGCGAGGTTTCCCGATGCCGAGCCGACCACGCCCGCCCCGGCGCCGATGAACGCGCCGCGCCCGGTGCGCCCCCACACATTGTTCAGCTGCCTGCCGGCGAGCTTGTCGATCCCGTTGCCCAGGTACCGCGCGAACTCGCGCGACGGCAGCGCTGACGCGACCGACGCGAACACGGACACGCCGAATTCTTTGCCGTCGAAGTGCCGCCGCTTCCCGTCGGCCATCTGGCCGAGCTGCACCGCGGCGTTCAATCCGCCTGACGTGACGGCGGTTTCGGCGAACTTCACGCCGTAAACGCCCCAGCCCTTGGCGGTCGGCAGCACAAACCGCCCGCCGGCCAACGTCTTCCAGAAGTACCGCTTCTCGGCCGAAGCACCCAGCTTGCGCGCCAGGTTCTGAATCATCTTCTGCACCATGTCCTCGAACACCCGCAGGAACGAGCGGGTGGTCGTGACCGCGGCGGCCTCCACGGCGGGCGCGGTCGGCGGAAACATCCACGCCCACAGGATCTCCATCGCCAGCCAGACCAGCGAGATGACGATCGTGAGCTTGGTCGCCTGCAGCTGGGTGCCCAGGTCGAAGGTCGAGTCCGAGATCTGCTCCAGGTACTGCGCCAGCGATTCCAGCGATTGGTCGCCGCTGCGGAGCCCGTCGAACAGGTGGCCCATCTCCTCGGCGGCGTGGCCCTGCGGATAGGCCCGCACGGTGCCCTGCTTGGCCGTGTCGATGTGCGCGAGCTGCGCTTTCAGCTCCTGGCTCGCGGTCTTCCATGCCGCGGCGATCGCCCACATCGCGTCCTCGTCGCCGTCCGGCCACGTCGACCCGGCGATCCAGCCGAGCCAGCGGAGATCCTCGGGGAGGTCCATGCTCACGCGACTTCCCCCTCCGGCTCATCCCTCGCGATCGGCGACTCTCCTCGCGCGACGCGGAGGGGTCGATATCCACGATGACCCACGAGGAACCGTCTGCGCCACGCGAACCGGCCCAGGTCGCGACGAGTTCACTTACCGGTCACCGGCGCATTGCTCAATGGACCGACACTGGTTGCAGCAGTTCGTGTTTCAACGTATTAGGGAGAGCGGCGTCACCGTGCCGCGGTGACGACCGCCGTCGTCGCCGCGGTGTCGCCGACGGTGATCCGGATACCGGTGGCGCAGTGCTTCACTTGAATGCCGTCCCGGGCGAAGCCCACGCGCAGCCGGTCGAGCTCGGCGGGGGCACAGCCGGACAGGTAGACGAAGTTCGCGGCGCTGGTCGGCACCCGGTAGCCGAGCTCGCGCAGGGCCGCGGTGAGTATGCCGCATTCGCGGGTGATCGTCTCGGTGCGCAGCGCCAATTCCGCCTCCGCGGCATAGCAGGCGCGGACACCGGCCTCGGCCAGCGCGGTCATCCCGAAAGGCAGCTGCCAGCGGCGTATTCGCGCGATCACCGGCGCCGCGCCGAAGGCGTAACCGACGCGCAGCGCGGCGAGCCCGTACGCCTTGGAGAACGTGCGCGTCACGACCAGGTTGGGGTGCCGTTCGACCAGCGCGGCGGTGTCGGCACGGTCGCCGGGCGGCACGAAATCGATGTACGCCTCGTCGAAAACGACGGTCACCGACGGGTCGGTGCGTTCGAGGAACCCGGCGAGCGCGTCGTGCCGCAGGCAGGTGCCGGTGGGATTGTGCGGACTGCACAGCACGACCACCGCCGTGCCGGGGTCGATGGTCGCCGACATCGCCGCCAGATCCTGATGGCCGTCGCGCGTCAACGGCACTTCGACGACCCGGCCGCCCACCGTGTCGGTGAGCAGCGGGTAGCCGTCGAAGGTCGGTGCCGCCATCACGACGGCCGCGCCGGGCGTCACGAACTCCTGCAGGATATGCATGATCACGCCGGTCGCCCCCGCGCCGACCACGACGCGATCCGGTGGGTAACCGAGCCGCTCCGCGATCAGCCCGGGCAGCCTGCGCGGCAGGAATTCGGGATAGCGATTGGCCGCGACCAGCGCGTCCGTCAGCGCCGCCCGCACCGAAGGCAGTGGGCCGTACGGGTTCTCGTTGAGCGAAAGCTGGTGACCGAGTTGCGCGGGGTGCACAATCATCGGCTCCTCAGCGCCCGCCCCAGCGCACCGCGGCTGCCGCGGCGAAGTCACCGGCGTGGGCGAAACCGGCGAACATTACCAGCGATCCGGCGGGCACCCGGCCCGCCCGCACGGCCTGGTCGAAGGTGACGGGCATGCCCGCGGCGAACAGGTTTCCGCATTCGTCGAAGGTGTCGGGGTGCCGTTCGATCGGTAGTTGCAGGGCGTCGCGCCAGTTGCGCAGGAAGGCGCGGTTCGGCTGGTTGGTCACCAGCACGTCCAGGTCTTCCGATCGCACGCCGATGCGGGCGCACACGGCGTGTGCCGCCTCCGGGACGATGCGGTTACCGCGGGCAAGAACTTTCGCGATCTTGGACTCGGTGAAGCCGACATGCAGTTGGCCCGTGCCTGCTTCCCAATACTTGCGCGGCGGATCGGCGACCACCGTCATCTGCCCGGCGAACTCCGGGAGATGACGGGTCTCGATATCGAGAATCGGTGAGTCGCCGGATTTGACGAGCAGCCCGACGCCGGCGCCATCGCCGGGGACGGCGGCCTGCGGCTTGCCGCGCACCTGGTCCTGGGTGAATATCTGGCCCGCGGCGTTCTGCACGGTCACGATCAGCGCGGAGCGCGCGTCGCTGCTCGTCAGGATCTGCCGCGCGACCTTCATAGCGTGGATAAAGGCGGCGCATCCGCCGTTGTGCAGGTCGATCAGCCACTCCGGGGTGATCCCCAACCGCTCGGCGATCTCGCCGCCGTTGCCGACGATAAAGGTCTCCGGCATCTGGGTGTGCACGATGAGAATGTCGACCTCGTCGAGCAATGCGGTGCCGCGCCGCTCCACCATCGCGGCGATGGCCTGTTCGGCCATATCGGCGGGCGTTTCGCCGGGGGCGATGTGGCTGCGGAACGGCGGCGCCTTGAACATCGCGCTCGAGATAGCGTCTTCGGGCGAGGCGTAGCGGGCGAAATAGTCCGCGCTGACCCGATTTTTGGGCAGGTAGCTGGAAACGTCGACGAGGCTGACGGTGTCGGTCGCGGTGCTCATCAGCTCATCCACTCCGGCTTGATCGGCTGCCCGTTGGCGTGGCGGTGTTCGCAGATCGCCTTCACATTGCGCAGTTCCAGCAGATGGCCCGCGTAGAAGATATTCCAGAAATCGCCGACCCAGACCGGGCGCTCCGGCGGCGCGGTCTCCGGGTAGCCGTTCTCGTCGTAGAACGGGTGGTGACAATTGGTCCACAGGACAACCGATCCCGGCTTGTTCAGCACCACCTGCGCGTCGGCGACCCGCATCATGTAGACCATCCAGAGGTGGTCGGGCTGATCCCAGGCGCAGTGGTAGTCGACGGTGCGCGCGGCGGCATTGGCGACGGTCCGGGTGTAGATGCGGGTGTGATCGCCGATGCGATCGTCGGACACCCACAGGTCCGGCTTATCGGTCCGCTCGAAACCCCGCATGCTGTAGGTCCATTCGCACAGGCTCCTGGTGTCGGCGAGATAGTCGAACACCTCGTCCGGCGGCGCCGCGATGAACTCGTGCACGGTGCAGAACTGTCCATACACCTCGTCGTGCGGATACACCGCGCGGGTCATCTCGAGAACCATCGGCATGGCCTGTTTCAGGCTCATATTGTCGACCCGATACACACCGGGAACGTCGATGTCCGGAGCTTCGATGGGCTCGGCCTTGCTCGGGGCCGGTGCGGTGTCGGTCATGCGGTGATCTCCTTCAGAAACGGCGCGAACGGTGGAATTTCGTCTGGGTCGCAGAGGATTTCGATGAATACGGGACCTTTCGCATCGTGGGTCGCGTCGAGCGCGGCCTCGAATGCCGCGCGAGTGTCGGTGGAGTAGGCCGGAATACGCGGGAACATCGCCGCGACCGCGGCACCGATGCGCGCGGGGCCGAATCTGTTGTAGGTGTAATCGCCGGAGTAGTAGAGCTGTTCGCGGGTCACGCACATCGCGTGCGCGTTGTTGTTGAAGATCACGAAGGTCACCGGCACGTGATGCTCGACGGCGGTGTGTACCTCGTGGCCGTGCATGAAATAGGCGCCGTCTCCGGCGATTACGAATGTCCTGCGACGCCGGCCCATCGCGCTGCCGATGCCCGCGCCGAACGCGTAGCCCATGCCGCCCATGCCGAGGGCGATGACGAAGCGGCTATCGGGCGGCACCGGAAGGTGATGCACGGCCGCCGCGCCCGTATTGCCCGCGTCGACAACGACATCCGTGCCCGGCGTGAGCCTTGCGTTGATCGCTTCGATCGCGTCGCGGTAGCGCACCCCCGGACCGGAGGTCGACGGGACGCGCAGTGCGGGAGACGGTATCGGCCGCGGCGGCTCGTATCCAGGTTTCGCGGGCGCTGTTGCCGACGCGACCTCCAAGAGCCGGGTCCGGAGCGGCCCGCGCAGCCACGCGTCTGTCCGCACGAACGCCGGCTCCGCGCCCACGTGCCACACCGTGGGGCAATTTGCCAGTGCCGCTTCGAGACCGGCGCGCGCCAGCACCGGCATCTGAGTGCCTACCAACACGCACACGGCGGCATCGCCGAGGAGCTCGGCGACCCGAGGATGGCCCATGCTGCCCGCGATACCCACGAACAGCGGGTGGTCGTTCGGGAAGGCGTCCTTGGCATCCGGCGTCACCGCCACCACCGCGCGCAGCGCCCTTGCCATGATCACGAGTTCGGCCCTGGCATCGGCGCGCGCCACCTCGGGCCCCGCGACGATCACCGTCAAGCCGGTACCCACGGCAGCGGCAACGAGTGCGAGCACCTCGTCTTGGGTGTCCGGCGCATCGCGAACAAACCTCTGGCCGAAGAGCAGACCGTCCCGGGCCGCGAAGCCCGCATCCGGCATCGGCTGGGACTGAATGTCCTTGGGCAGCAACAGCACCGCCGGTCCGCCTGCCATCGCGACTTCGATCGCCCGCTCGACGGCCGCGGTGACATCCTCGGGCCGGGTGAGCTTCACACAGCACCGCGCCACCGATCCGAACAGCCGCTCCGCATCGATCCGCCCAGCGCCGCCACTGGTGTCCTGAAACGCCCCATGACCCTCGAGCGCGAGCGGTGGCTGCCCTACCAGGGCCAGCACCGGAACTCGCGAATCGAACGATTCCCCCAGTGCCGCAATCAGATTCAAGGCGCCGCCACCCGAGGTGGCGGCCACGACGCCGAGCCGGTTGGTGGTGCGCGCGTAGCCGTCGGCCATGGTCGCGGCGCCGAACTCGTGCTTGGCGACGATGCCGGTGATCGGCGCCGCGCTGCGGTGTACCGCGTCGTAGAGGTCTTCGATATTCGCGCCGCCGACACCGAAAACGTGATCGCTGTGCTCGGCGATCAGGTCAACAATGCGGTCGGCGACGGATTTTCGGTACTCGACGGCCGTTTCGCTCGCCGTTTCCAAAATACATCGCGTGCGATTCATCGCACACAATGTATCTGAGACAGTCGTCACACCACAATGTGACGTGCGTCATAGTCGTTTGTAAATGGATTGCTACACAACAACTTTGACCAAGCGACCAATTGTTGGTCCAGCGCCCAAAGCGACTGGGCGCCGATACACCACTGGCACAACCGAACCCGGCTCAACGAGATCGACCTCGCCGAGCCGGCGACAGCAAGTCGTGCTGGATCAGCCGATCACGGAGTTCATGATGGTGCCCGCGCTGGTCGCGACCGCGCCGCCCGCCATCGCGCTGGCGATCATCTTCGGCGATTGCAAACCGCCGCCGTTCCACTTTTCCCAAGCGAACCGGCCGCCGCCGTAAGTAATGGCGGTGATACCCGACAGTTGGACCAGCCAGGTGAAGTAGCGGCCCATTTGCAGCAATTTATCCGCGAGGGGCGGCGCCTCCGGTGTCGGATTGCCGACCTCCGCAAGAACGGTGTCGTGTAGCGCGGCGAGAATCATGCTCACGTTCGTGCTCCTTTTCGCAGGCTGAGGTGGGTCCGGACACGAGCAATCGCGGTGTGTTCGCTAATGACTCGGCTATCGAAGAAATCGCGCCGCCGAAGAATTCGACGACACCGTCGGCACAACGGCGCTAGCTGACGCTGCGGACTCGTGCCATGTCGTCTCCTGCTTTCCGCTCGTCGCCGGAAAAACTCGTGACCTGGGCAATTCAACCCCATCAAGATCACGTATGCCCGCCGACACACCGGACAAACGCCCCAACCTACACCAGGACGACCGACCGGTTTGTTGTAGTGTCGAGGCAATCATGGCGGTGCGCGCGGAAAAGTTCGCCGAATCCGGATGGCCGCCCGAAAACCCTCCCCTATCCGGCTGAATCGCCGCGTGCCGGGCGTTCGCTGGAATATCCTTGGCGAGCAAGTTTCGCAGTAGTAGTCGCCAGCCGTGGGCGACTCGGCGGCTACGGACCCGACTCTCCCGGGCCGCCACAGGAGGGAACCACCATGTCGGACAGTCAGGCACAGACCGCCGCCGCATTACCGACCAAGATCGATACAAGCGTCGCGCACGAGGCACGCGTTTACGATTATTGGCTAGGCGGCAGGGACAACTATCCGGCCGATCGTGCGCTCGGCGACGCCATCGCCACCCATATCCCCGCCATCCGCACCATGGCCCGCGCCAACCGCGCGTTCCTCGGCCGCGCGGTCGACTATCTGACCAGCGAGGCAGGCATCAGCCAGTTCCTCGACATCGGCACCGGCATCCCCACCGCGGGCAACACCCACGAAGTGGCGCAGCGGCTCAATCCGGCGGCCCGCGTGGTCTATGTGGACAACGATCCCATCGTGCTCGCGCACGCCCGCGCCCTGATGTCCAGCAAACCGCAGGGCAAGACCTCGTTCATCCACGCCGACCTGCATGACCCCGCGGGCATCCTGCGCGACGACACCCTCACCGCCACCCTCGACCTCGACCAACCGGTCGCCATCATGCTGGTCGCGATCATGATGTATTTCCGCGACAAGGACGACCCGCACGGCATCATCAAGAACCTGCTCGACGTGGTCCCGTCCGGCAGCTACCTCGTGATCACCCACCCCACCGCCGACTTCGACGAGCACGCCATGTCGCGCGTGGTCGAGTCCGCCGAACACGCGGGCATCACCTTTCATCCGCGCAGCCGCGGCGAAACCGAGGTCCTCTTCGCGGGCACTGAGCTCATCGAGCCGGGCGTCGTTCCCGTGGTCACCTGGCACCCGTCCTCCGACGAAGCCCCCGCCGACCCCGAATCCGCCTGGTACTGGGCGGGAATCGGCCGCAAACCCTGACCGCTGCCGAGGTACCCGCCGCCACGAGGGGTGGCGGCGGGTCGAAAGCTGTTGCTAGTCGGCGACTTTCACGACGACCTTGCCGAAGTTGTGGCCTTCCAGGAGGCCGATGAAGGCTTCGGGGGCGTTGTCGAGGCCCTCGGTGATGTCCTCGAGGTAGTGGACGCGGCCGTCGGCTACCCAGTCGGACATGTCGCGCAGGAAGTCCGGGAAGAGTTCCTCGACGAACTCGGACTGGATGAAGCCGCGGATGGTGAGGCTCTTGATCAGGATGCGGCCGTAGAAGGCGGGGAGATGGTCCGGGCCTTCGGGGTTACCTGCCGCGTTGTAGTTGGCGATGAGGCCGCACACGGGAACGCGGGCGTAGGTGTTGAGCAGGGGGTACACCGCGTCGGCGACGGCGCCCGCGACGTTCTCGAAGTAGACGTCGATGCCGTCGGGCACCGCGGCCTTCAGCTGCTCGGCGAAGTCGGGGGCGCGGTGATCGAGTGCGACGTCGAAGCCGAACTCGTCGAGCAGGGCGGCGCACTTCTTCGGCCCACCCGCGATGCCGACCGCGCGGGCGCCCTTGATCTTGGCGATCTGCCCGACCGCCGAACCGACCGGACCGGTGGCGGCAGCGACCACGACGGTCTCCCCCGCGCGCGGCCGGCCGATCTTCAGCAGACCCGAGTACGCGGTGAACCCGGGCATACCGAGCACACCCAGCGCCGTCGATGCCGGCACTTTGTCGGGATCGAGCTTGCGCAGGCTCGACGCGGACGCGACATCATGCGACTGCCAGCCCGAATAGGCCAGCACCACATCACCTTTCGCGAATCCTGCGTCGCGGGACTCGACCACCTCGGCGACCGTGGCGCCGACCATCACCGCGCCGACCTCCACCGGCTTCGCATACGACTTCGCGGCACTCATCCGGCCACGCATATACGGATCGAGGGACAGATACAACGTTCGCAACTGCACCTGCCCCTCTTCCAGGGGCGGCAACTCGGCCGTTTCGGTGCGGAAGTTCGCCGCGGTGGGCGCACCTTCCGGGCGGGCAGCAAGCACGATTCTCGTCGTCTCGACCATGGATCCGAGCTTAGCCCCGAGATCATCCTCCCCCGCCCGGAAGTCAGTACCCCGGGTGCTGGAAAGAATGGTCGCCGCGCTGGCTGATCCGGCACTACTCGAGTGCGTCGACAACGCCGTGACCAGCGACAACTAACGGCGATAACGATGCGTCCGATAGGCCGGGTGTCGGATGCCACGACAGTAGCTTTCGCGCGTCGAACGAAAGGAGCGCCGAAATCGGTAAGGAAATGTGCGGCGCGCGGCATGCGAGTTTGCTCACTCCGGCATCCGCTGACCTCGCTGCCGATCGGCACCTGGCCGCACCCTGATAGGGCTCCGCTCTGTCTCGTCTACGACCACCTGCATAGGGAGTTTCTCTTGGCACGCCTACGCCGCACCCGCGTCACACTGACGATGACCACCGCCGCGATCGCGGTCCTGCTGACCGCGGGGACCGCGGCCGGACGGCCGATCGGGCCCTTCGATGTCGGCGGGGCGATCGAGGTCGAGTACGACCAGGCCGGCGGGGGCGGCGTCTTCGGCGACCCGGTCAACCCGGAATCCGATGCGGGTCGCGGCGGCAAGTACCAGGCCTTCGAGCGCAACGCCTCCATCTACTGGCACCCGGCCACCGGGGCCCACCAGATCGGTGGCGCCATCCGCGACAAATGGGGCAACCTCGGCTTCGAGAACGGACTGCTCGGCTATCCCGTGACGCGGGAAGAGTCGACACCCTCGAAACCCGGCCGCTACAACCACTTCCAGGGCGGCTCGATCTACTGGTCCCTCGGCACCGCCGCGCATCAGATCGGCGGCGCCATCCGCGACAAGTGGGGCTCCTACGGCTGGGAGAACAGTCCCCTCGGCTTCCCGATCACCGACGAGGCCACCGCCAAGAACAACGGCCGCTACAACCTCTTCGACGACGGTGCCATCTACTGGTCCGGCGCCACCGGCGCGCACGTCATCTGGGGCGCGATCCGCACCACCTGGGAGGCCAGAGCGGGCGTCAACGGCGGCTACGGCTACCCGACCAGCGACGAGTACGACTACCAGAACGGCAAAGCCCAGGACTTCCAGGGCGGCCGCATCACCTGGCAACCCTGACCTGCGCGAGCGCTGGTCGAGCCCACATGCCATCATCGCCTACCAACGCTCCGCCCTGTCTCGTCACCGAATAACGCCTGACTGAGGAGTTCTCTTGGCCCGCCTTCGTACCCACCGCCCGTCCGGCCGCGCCGCGCTGACCACGGCCACCGTCGCGCTCGCGACGCTGCTGACCGCGGGCACCGCGCAAGCCCGGCCGATCGGCCCGTTCGAGGTGGGCGGCGCGATCGAGGTCGAATACGACGCGGCGGGCGGTGGCGGCGTCCTCGGCGACCCGACGGCGCCCGAGTCCGACGCCGCCAACGGCGGCAAGTTCCAGACCTTCGACCGCAATGCCGCGATCTACTGGCACCCCGACACCGGCGCGCACGAGCTCGGTGGCCCGATCCTGGACAAGTGGCGCGGCCTCGGCGCGGAGACCGGCGGGCTGCGCTATCCCGTGACCAGCGAAACGTCCACCCCGGTGAAGGACGGCCGGTTCAGCCACTTCCAGGGCGGCTCGATCTACTGGTCGGTGGGCACCTCGGCGCATCAGGTGAGCGGCGTCATCCGCGACAAGTGGTATGCCCTCGGCGCGGAGAACAGCCCCCTCGGCTTCCCGATCACCGATGAGGCCCCCGCCAAGAACAGCGGCCGCTTCAACCTCTTCAACGACGGCGCGATCTACTGGTCCAAAGCCACTGGCGCACACGCGGTGTGGGGCGCCATCCGGACCAGCTGGGAAGCGCGAGCGGGCGCCGACGGCGTCTACGGCTACCCCACCGGTGACGAATACGACTACGAGAACGGTAAGGCCCAGGACTTCCAGGGCGGCCGAATCACCTGGCGCCCCTGACGAATTCGACCGCGTTCAGGCGGGCTGGCCCATCTCGCTCGGGAACTCGGGCCGGCCGTCGCCTGCGGGCAGTGTGGGGTAGGCGGCGCGGAGGCGTTGGTGGGCGGCGGGGGTCGCGTCGAGGTGGTCCAAGCCAAGCAGCGCGGCCCCGAGAACCGGTGGGGCGACGACTATTCGGGGTTCGGCGAGGGGTGCGGCGGTGGCGAGCCGGGTCTTCACGTTGTCGATCAGGAGCGGTTGGCGGGCCGCGAGGACGCCGCCGCCGAGGATGACCGGGGTGGGCTGATCCAGCAGGTCCAGCTTGCGCAGCACAACGAAGGCCAGGCGGGTGATCTCGTCGGCTTGGCGATCGATCAGGCGCAGCGCGGTCGGGTCGCCCGCCTCCGCGGTGGTGAACAGGACGCGGACCAGTTCGTGCAGTCGGTGCTCGGCCAGCTGACCGAGGTGCATCGCCTCGGCCACCGCGTTGGCACCGGCCAGCCCGAAATACGCGCCGATGGCGGCGGACAGCGCGGTCGGCTCACCACGGCCGTCCTCGGCGCGCGCGGCATGCCACATGGCCTCGGCCGCCATGCCACCACCGCCGCCCCAATCACCGGTCAGTACGCCGAGGGCGGGGAAACGGGCGGTACGGCCGTCCGGCAGCAGGCCGACACAGTTGATCCCGGCGCCGCAGACCACCGCGACGCCGCGCGGACCGTCGGTGCCCGCGCGGAGCAGACCGAAGGTGTCGTTGACGACGCCGACGGTCAGCCCCCACGGCCGCGCCGCGATGGCGGCATGGATCCGCTGTTCCTCGATGGGCAGATCGACATTGGCCATACAGGCACTGACCCGGGTGGTGAGCACCCCGCCGCGGGTGAGACCCGCCTGCCTGGCCACCGCCTCGACCAGCGGGCTCAGCCCCTCGATCGCCTTGCGCGCGCCGGTCTTGTGCGGCTGGTAACCGCCGCCTCGCGCGGCGCCGAGGATGGATCCGTCGCGCGCGACCAGGGCAACATCGGTCTTGCTGTTGCCGGCATCGATGGCGAGCACGCCCGGAACCTGTTCATTCTGTGGGAGTTTCATCAGACGCTTCCCCCGCCAGCAGTTAACGGTGTTTGTCGGCATGATCACGCCCAATCCAGGTAGGCGCGGTTGTGGGCGATCAGCCGGTCGGTCAGCTGCTCGGCCAGTTCGTTCTGGCCGACCAGCGGGTGTGCGAGTAAAGCGTCGAAGACCCGGCTGCGGCCGCCTTCGAGCGCGGCCCGCAACGCGAGTTGCTCGTAGGCGGTGACGTGGGCGATCAGGCCCGCGTAAAGAGGTTCGACCGGGTGTTGCGGAAGTGGACGCACCCCTGCGGCGTCCACCTCCGCGGGCACTTCGATCACGGCGTCATCGGGCAGGAACGGCAGGGTGCCGTTGTTGCGGGTGTTGACCACTTGGACGCTGGCGCCGGTGCCGAGCAGCGCGGCGAGCAGATGCACCGCGGCCTCGGAATAGAAAGCGCCGCCGCGTGTTCCGAGCAAATCCGGCTTGGTATCCAGGGCCGGATCGGCGTACATCGCCAGCAGCTGCCGCTCGATGGCCGCGACTTCGGCGGCGCGGGAACCCTTGGTCGCGAGCTCCTCGACCACCACGTCGTGCTGATAGAAGTAGCGCAGGTAGTACGACGGGACCACGCCGAGGTGCTGGATAAGCGACAGTGGCAGCCGCACATCGGCGGCGATCTCTGCACCGAAGTCGGCGAGGAGCTTGGGTAACGCCTCGTGCCCGGTGCCCGCGCGTGGGTGGTCGAGCACGGTGACCCCGCGCACCCAGGTGAGGTGGTTGAGGCCGACGTGGTCGAGCCGGACCAGCTCCGGCTCGATACCCAAGTGCGCGGCGAACTTTCGCTGGAACCCGATGGCGACGTTGCACAGGCCGACGGCCTGGTGTCCCGCGGATTGCAGTGCGCGGGTGACGATGCCGACCGGGTTGGTGAAGTCGATGATCCAGGCGTCCGGGTTGGCCCGGCGCACCTGCTCGGCGATGTCAAGCACCACCGGAACCGTGCGCAGTGCCTTCGCCAGCCCGCCCGCTCCGGTCGTTTCCTGTCCGACGCAACCACATTCGAGCGGCCAGGTCTCGTCCTCGTTTCGCGCGGCCTGCCCGCCGATCCGCAACTGGAGCAGCACGGCGTCGGCGTCGGCGACCCCGGCCGCGACCGAGGTCGTCGCGGTCACCCGCGCCCCGTGTCTCTGTTTGGCGAAGATCCGGCGGGCCAGCCCCGCGATCAGCTCTACGCGATCCGCGGCCGGATCGACGAGTACCACCTCATCGATCGCCAGACTGTCACGGAGCCGGGCGAATCCGTCGATCAACTCCGGCGTATACGTGGAACCACCACCGACTATGGCTATTTTGAGTGCGCGCATCAGCCTTTGACCCCTGTCAGTGTCACGCCTTCGATGAAGGCTTTCTGTGCGAAGAAGAACAGGATGATCACCGGCGCCATCACCAGCAGGGTGGCGGCCATGGTGAGATTCCAGTTGGTGTGGTGGGCGCTCTTGAACGACTCCAGGCCATAGCTGAGGGTCCAGGCGCCGGGGTTCTCGCTGGCATATATCTGCGGCCCGAAATAGTCGTTCCAGCAATAGAAGAACTGGAACAGCGCGACCGCCGCGATGGCCGGCTTGGCCATCGGCAGCACGATCCGCAGCAGGATGCGCAGTTCGCCGCAGCCGTCGATGCGGGCGGCCTCGAGGTAATCGTTGGGGATGGTCAGCAGGAACTGCCGGAGCAGGAAGATGGAGAAGGCGTCGCCGAAGGCCAGCGGGATGATCAGCGGCCACAGCGAGCCGGTGAGGTGAAACTGCTTGGCCCAGATCAGATACATCGGGATGACGGTCACCTGCGGCGGCAGCATCATCATCGAAACCACAGCCATCAGCGCCAGATTGCGACCGCGGAAGCGAAACTTGGCCAGCGCGTAGGCCACCGGGACGCTGGACAGCAGTGTCAGCGCGGTGCCCGCCACGGCATACACCAGCGTATTGCGCCACCAGGTGAGGAATCCCGGTGTGTCCCAGACCTTTACATAGTTGCCCCAGTGCCATTCGGCGGGCCAGACGTCGGCGGTGAGCGCCTGCCGGTCCGACATCACCGAGGTGAAGAAGACGAAGACGAACGGCATCAGGAACAGCACCGCGGCCGCGAGCGCGAGCGAGTGCGTCGCCACCCAATTCAGTGTGTTCTTCCGGCGCGCACCCCTGGCCTCGATAGTCGGCACGGCGACCGGAACAGGCCGCGTTGTCGTCATGGTCATCGCTTAGTCCTCCTGCAGGAAGCCGGATTTGCGCCGCAGCAGCAATGCGGTGAAGGCCATCGACAGGGCGAACAAGATCACCGCGACGACACACGCGGAGCCGAGATCGAAGCGCTGGAAGCCGAGGTTGTAGACCATCTGCGGCAGCGTCCAGGTGGAACCGTGCGGATAGCCGGCCTCGAACGCCTCCCCCGAGTTGCCCGCCTTGCCGCTGGCCACCTTTCCGGCGACCATCGCCTGGGTGTAGTACTGCATCGTCTGGATCACGCCGGTCACCACCGCGAACAGCACGATGGGCATGATGTTCGGCAGCGTGACGTACCGGAATCGTTGCCAGGGGCCCGCGCCGTCCAACTCGGCCGCCTCGTACTGCTCCCTGGACACGTCCAGCAAGGCCGCCGTGAAGATGACCATCAGGTCGCCGATGCCCCACAGCGCCAGCATGGTCAGCGCCGGCTTCGACCAATCCGGATCGGTGAACCAACCCGGTTGCGGCAGACCGAGATTGCCGAGCAGGTGGTTCACCGGCCCGGTCCCCGGGTTCAGCAGGAAGGCGAAGGCGATCGTGGCCGCCACCGGCGGCGCGAGGAACGGCAGATAGAACACCGTGCGGAAGAACCCGAGCCCGGTCTTGATCTTGGTGACCAGCAGCCCGATGCCGAGCCCGAAGATCACCCGCAGCGACACCATGACCACGACCAGCCACACTGTGTTGCCGAGTCCCTGCCAGAAGAAGGGGTACTTGTCGAGGACGTAGTCCCAGTTCTTCAGGCCGGCGAAGGTCGGCGCGGCGAACCCGTCGTACTTCATGAAGGAGAAGTAGAGGGTGGACAGCAGCGGGTAGGCGAAGAAGAAGCCGAACCCGATCAGCCACGGCGAGAGGAACGCCAGGGTGCGCAGCGTGCCGCGGCGGCGCTTGCGTTTCAGCGCCGCCGGGACGGTCGCGGTCATCGTTGCCATCGCTACATCACTTCGCCTGGACGATCGCCTCGTCGATTTCCTTCGCGGTCGCGGCCAGGCCCGCCGCGAGATCGGTGGTGCCCGCCTCGTAGTCGTAGCCGAAGTTGCGCAGCGAAAGCTGGTACGCGCCACCGTTGATGCTGGACGGCGTGGTCGAGGAGTTCGGGTTCTTCGCGATGTCGATGAAGGTCTTGAAGTTCGGATCGGCCGTCAGTTTCGGCGAATTCAGCGCCTCGATGGTGCTCGGCACGTTGTGGATGGCATTGGCGAAGCTGACCACCGCGTCGGTGTCGGTCGTCAGGTATTTGACCAATTGCCAAGCCGCGGTCTGCTTTTGGCTGGAGTTGGCGATGCCGATGATGGTGCCGGTCTGGTAGCCGCGACCATAGGTGGCCGCCTGATCATCCGGGACCGGGAAGGGCGCGGTGGCCCAGTCGAAACTCACCGGACTCTCCGCGATCGAGGCGGTGCGCCACTCTCCGTCCAAGGACATGGCCACCTGGCCGGTATGGAACGGATTCTTGGCGCTGAACTCCTCGCCGAAGGTCGTGCGGTATTTCTCCAGCTTGTCGTACCCGCCTAGTTTGGCGATCAGATTCTTCTGCCACGCGAACATCGCGGCGACCTTGGGATCGGTCGCGATGTTCGACTTCCCGTCCGCGGCGAAGTAGTCGGCGCCGTACTGAGCCAGGTAGCGGGTGGCGGCGGTCTCGTAACCGTGATAGTTCGGCAGGAAGCCGAGCTGTTTGAAGCTATCCCCCTCGGGAATGCTCAATTTGAGCGCCGCCGCCTCGAATTCACTGAATGTCCTTGGTGGCGAGGCGATTCCGGCCGACGCGAACGCGGTCTTGTTGTAGTACAAGCCATACGAGTCGCCCAGCAACGGCAGCGAACACTGCTTGCCCTGGAACTGGCTGTACTCGAGCATCCCGGCCGGGAACGTCTTGGCGGGGTCGATGCCGTCTTTCCGCATGAACGGCGCGAGGTCGGCCCAGACCTTGGCGGCGCAGAACTTGCCGACATTGTCGGTGGTGAACGAGGACACCACATCCGGAGCGTCCCGGCCGCCGCCGCGCAGCGCCTGTTCGAGCTTGTCGTCGGCGATATTGCCGACCGGCTTGACGTGGATGTTGGGGTGCAGCTTCTCGAACGCGGCGATGTTGTTCTCGATCGCCTGCACCTCGCTGTCCTGACTCCAGCCGTGCCAGAAGGTGATGGTGACGTCTTTGCCGTCGGCGGATCCGTCGTCGCCGCCACTGGAGCTCTGCCCCGTGCAGGCGGTGACGAAGAGCGCGGCAGTCGCGCATGCGGTGAGGGCGGCGAGGGTGCGGCGGGTGGTTCTGCGCATGTGCGGTTCTCCTGGTACTGCTGGGTGTGCGGTGGATCAATGGGTCGAGAACACGGTGTCCCTGGTGGTGGCCAAGGCACGTTCGAGCGCTCCGTGCAGGACCGGCGAGCCCGGCAGGGTGCTGGAGCGCACCTCGGGTCGCGGAAAGGTGAGCTCGGTGAGCGCGTCTTCGACGAGTGCGCGCAGCCGTTCGCCGCCCGCGCTCGGCACGTCACCGGCCAGGATCAGCAGTTCCGGGTCGACCACCGAGACGATCGAGGCCAGTCCGAGGGCCAGGCGGCCGGCGAATTCGGCGAGGAACGCGTCGCCCGCGCCGGGGGTCCGCAGCGCCTCGGCCACCACCCGGGCGGCCGTCGGCGCGGTCAGTCCGTGCCGCTTTGCCAGCGCTAAAACCGCTGGTGCACCGGCCAATTGCTGGAATCCGCCGGAATTCTTCCGGCGCACGTCGTGCACGATGGGCGCACCGGGCAGCGGCATATAGCCGACTTCGCCTGCGCCACTGTGGAAGCCACGGTGCAACCGGCCCGCGATCACGATCGCCGCGCCAACGCCGACGCCGGTCCAGAGCAGCACGAAATCCTCGCAGCCCTGCGCCGCGCCGTGCGCCTGCTCGGCGATGGCGGCGAGGTTGACGTCGTTCTCGATCGACACCGAGCAACCGATGGCCGCCGTCAGCTCGTCGACCAGGTGCGGGGAGTGCCAACCGGGCAGGTGTGTCGCGTACCGCAGCTTGCCGGTGGCCGGGTCGAGCGCACCGCCGATACCGATGACCACCTCGCAGCAGACGCCATCGGCGAGTCCGGCCAGCTCGACGGCCGCACCGACCGCGACGCCCACCCTGGCGGTGGTCTCGGCGGCAGGCCAGCCCTTGGTGGAGACCTCGTGTTCGGCGAGCACGCGACCGGTGATGTCGGCGACGGCGATTCGGATCCTGGAGGCTGTCACATCGAGACCGGCCACATAGCCCGCAGCCGGATTGACTTGGTACAGCTGCGCATTCGGCCCACGGCTGCCCGGCAGGGTACCGACCGAGACGACCAGTCCCGCCGTCTCCAATCGGGAAAGCAGCTGGGAGGCAGTCGGCTTGGACAGGCCGGTGAGCGTGCCGATCTGGGTTCGCGACAGCGGGCCGTTGGCGAGCAACAGCTCCAGCGCGGCGCGATCGTTGATGGCGCGCAGCAGGCTCGGCGTGCCGGCGAGGGTCTGTCGCGTCGTCACCGTGACACCCCTCCCCCACCCAGCGCCGGGTGAACTATTAGGAAAGTTTCCAATTACTTTGAGGAGGGACTTTATGTCCGGTTTGACCGCCTGTCAATCGCTGTCCGCGTGGCGGATACCCAAACGTCATCCGGGCCGACGGCGTGGTTGACCTCAACCAATGCTTAGGAATTAGCGATGTCCGCGACCGGCCAGAACCGAAGCGGCCGCTATGAAGTTTCGCGAAGTAACCATCAGCACAACAGATCTCGATGCGGCGGCCGACCTGTACCGGAGCGACTTCCGGTCACCCTCGAGCACGATCGTGTGACGGTGGATACCGGGTTCGGCAAGCTGGTCTTGACCCGCGGCGCACCGTTCGAGGGCGCGCATCATCTTGCGTTCGGTATTTCCCCAGACGATTTCGATCTTGCGCGGCAGGCCGACGCCGATGACGCACCGCTCGCCCGCATCGCGGCGGCCCGCATCGGCGGGTGATCAGCTACTTGCGCGACGCCGCTTGTCGTATGCCGCACGGAGACTCGCGCCTGCCTTCTTGGCGGTTTGGTGTGCTTGCTGACCACGCTCGGAATTGAGCAGTTGCCTGGCGGCCTCGCCGGTGTGCCGACCAGCGTCCTGCCCTAGCCGACGCAGCTGGGCCGCCTGGGCCGATTCGCGCACCTGCCGGAGTCGGTCGTCCTCGGCAAGCTGTTGTGCCTGTTGCTTCATGGCGTTGGTGACCGCTTGCATTCGCTCGCGGCCGACCTGGGTGCCCCGTTCGATGATCGCCGCGTCTCGCGCGGCCTGCCATGACTTTTGGTAGAGACCCGCGCGAACAACCGTTGTCCCCGCGACGCGGTCGATCATGGTTCGGCCGCCCGCCAGGGGGACCGCGTTGAGCACCAGCGCCGCGACGGCGACAACCCAAAGAATAAGGGACAGAACGAACTTCCCCGCAAGGAGCGCGATACAGGCCCCCGCGTACAGTCCGACATCCACCAGGGTGCTCGCGAATGCCCTACGGGCCGACTGCCACTTGCCGAGGGCGCCTCGCGGATCCGCGAGCGAATGAACTCGGATGTCCAGCAAGAACTTTCCGAGCGTGCGCCCCTGCCAAGACAGGGACGCGAAGTGGTACACGAACACCAGCAACACCAGTGCGACGAACGCCTCGGCGATCAGTAGCAGGATTTCACCGAAGACGTCCCACCCGAACGTCTTTCCCGCGCTGCCCCAGTCTCCGTTCGCGCGGAACAGGTCCCAGCCGCCCGATTCCGCGAGCCCGGGCCAGCCCGAGAGGTAGTCGGCGATCCGGTAGTGCGTGACCGAGCCGAGCAGCGCGGCCACACCGAGAACGAGAGCGAAGTCGATCGCCCACGCGGCGATTCGCCGACCGGCCGGAGCACTATCGGGTGGCGGAACGTGCTCGGCCATCGTGTGCACCTCTTCGCAGTACCGGAGGTCCAGGGTTACCACCCGGCTATCCGGCGGTCCGTTCTTGCCTCTCACAGATTCCTCGCCGTAACGAGGTCACGCCATCGGCCGAACAACCGACACGCGACAGGAATTAAGGGTCGATGGCCGACTTGCCGTCGCCTGCGCGGTCAGCAGTCCACAGCGGGGCCACGACTCGATGATGAAGGGACGCCGAAGAGGTAGGCGGAGAAGAGGTTCAGAGATGCAGCGCCAGATGTGCGCGCTACGCGGATACGCGCGGGGAGGGCGTGGTGCGGACGTCTACGGCAACAGCCCGACGTCGGGGCGCCGGCCGCCGCTGCGCCAAATGCGCGGCCACCACCACACCGTGCGTCGCGATCACGACGGCTGACGCAGTACCGATTCCCACCAGCAGTAAACCCACGACAGATACCGATCCTTCCACTGCACGGTTCCGAGGGCGCCCTGTGCGCCGTCGGGCAGTATGCCCCGGCCCCGGCAACCCAAACGATGTGTGATCCAGAACACATCACCGAGCCACGCGGGCAGCCCGGACCTTTCATGATCGTTAGGCTGACGTGGTGATCACCTGTGTTGTGGAATATGTGATCGATCCCGCGAAGATCGACGCGTTCGAGCGATTCGGCCGCCGATGGATGGAGCTGGTAGATCGGCACGGCGGCACCCATCATGGCTATTTCCTGCCCTCGGAAGGGGCCAGCGACAAGGCCATGGCGCTGTTCAGTTTCGCCAGTCTCAGTGCCTACGAGCAGTACCGAGCACTGTTCGGTGTCGATCCCGACTTCATTGCGGCCGATCGCATCCGGGAAGAGAGCGGATGCGTACTTCGGTACGAGCGCACGTTCATGCGCCCAATGCTCCCGGACGGTGCGGAGCGGACGTAGTTCCGGTCAGGCAGGGGCACGGACGTGCACGGGCACGTCATCGGCCCACGGCTGCCGGGTCACCATGTCCGCGACGTAGACGAAGCCGCGCTCGAATTCGCCCGTGGCGGCGTCGACGAGGCGATACTCCTGCGTCCCCTTGTTGATCGGCTGGGCGTCGAGCAGCACCACACGTACCTCGCCGGGCTCGAACCGGCACCGCTCCTGCATCGCGGCGATGAGCTGCTCGTTGTGCATGTGGCCGTCGCCGAAATTCCAGCCGACCGCGGTACTGCAGATGCGCTCGCCGTCGGTGATGGTGTACTCGTTTTCGCGTCCGGCCGGCATGGCGCGATGCACCAGGGTGAACAGCGCGCGCCCGTGAGTGTTCATGGCGCGGAAGGCATATCCCATGTACATCGGGATCTGCGCGCGGTCCTTGCCATAGAACCGCTCCAGCTGCGCCTGCGGCATGCTGGCGATCGCGACGATGCCGCGGCCGATCTTCGCCGCCGCCGACGGTGTGACACACCACATCGTCGTATCCCAGTTGCCCGCGTAGTAGCGCATGCCCGGCAGGAACGAGATGGCGCGCGGGAACAGATTTCCCGCGATCACGATGCCCGCGATCACGACGAACAGCAGCACCACCAGTGCGGGATTGTGCAGATCGCCGACGCCGAGATCGGCGTGCGCGACGAACAAGACCAGCACGCCGAAGATCATGAAGACGTTCCACTCCAGCGGTACGCCCATCGGCACGGCGGTCAGGATCCCCAGATGGAAGCCGACCATCACGACCGCGGCAATCGACGTCACGACGCCGCCGTGCGAGAAGAACAACACCAGCGGGACCAACATCTCCACGACCGTCGCACCGTGCGCGAACAGGCGAGACAACCGACCCGGCCGCAGATCGTCGGGAAAGTCCTCGAAGAATTTGCGCTTGAGCGACTTTCGGCGGAAGACCGGACTGTTGGACATCATGGTCGAGATCACGAACGGGAAGTGTTTGTTCAGCTTCGACAGGGCCGCGCCCATCCAGATCACCAGGAAAACGCATTTCGCGGCGACAATGGTGTCGACGCCGGTGAACAAGAAGGCGACGACCAGCGGGGCGTAGACCTCGCCGCGCGCCGCCAGGAAGATCACCTTGTCGCGCAGCCCGAGCACCGCGAGCAGGGCGAGAATCGCCATGATCTGCCACACCGGCAGCAGCCCCACCGTTGTAGCCAACTCCGGTATCGGGCCGGTCCCGTTGGCCAGCAACGCGATCACCGTCATCACCAGCAGCGCCGCGTACAGCGCGACATCCAGCACCGACCGATTTGTGCCCTTGGTCAACGGAATACGCCCAGGCCATGGCGGCAGCCGAATGGTCTTGGGCCGCAACCAATACAGGATCGAACCGAACGGCGGGAAGAACTTGTTGTTCAGCGGTCCGAACCCGCAACCGAGCCCGACCACCTCGAACAGCAACGTATACAGCACCACCTTCTGGAAGACGATCGGCTCCGACCACCAGTCACCGACGCTGGTGAATCCATCGATGCCCTTGGTGCACAACACGATCAGCCAGCCGCCGAGCACGTAGAGGCATATCTTGCCGACGTAGAACAGGTGTAGCGCGACCGGCGTCCCGAAGCCCACCTCGGCCCAGTGCCGGGCCATCGGCCGTATTCGCTCGCTCCGAGTGCCCTTGCTCCACTCCGCCATATCGACGACGGGCAGTTCGGGCTCGAGAAACCCCATAGAGCACTCTCCGATTCGACAACACCGAGGCGCCCAGCCTGATCAGGCACCTCATGGTCCCTCGATACGTTGACAGCAACTGGAACACGTGTCAATTCTGTAGGCTCTAGCTGATCGATCCGACAGAGTCGCTCGCGGTAGGCAGGGGCCACCGAGACAATCACCGGACGCGGGCGGGGGTCGTCGGGATAATCGGTGGGGTGCGTGCCGCGGCACGCCGGTCGAGAGGAGACCTTCGTGTCCGAATCGCACAATTCCCGATCGTTTGCCGTAGGCACCATGGCCGGAGTGAATCCGCCGCTGGGTGCCGCGCGCTTCCTGGTGCGGATGGCTCGGCTCGGCCGGTTGGATTCCGTGCTGGCGCCGGATCATTTGATCAGCGTGTTCCCCAAGGCCATCTGGGATACCGATTTCACCCCGCAGGCGAAGACGCTGCACAGTCCGGACGAGCAATTCGATTACGCGCCGCTGCTCGCGCATCTGGCCGCCGGGGCCGGGCGGGTGCAGTTGGGGGTCGGCGTGACCGATCCGCACCGCAGGCATCCGGTGCTGCTGGCACAGACCTTCCTCACGCTGGCACATATGACGAAGGTGCCGCCGATCTTGGGCCTCGGGTCCGGCGAGACCGAGAATCTCGATCCGTACGGGTTCACCTGGAATCGTCCGGTCGATCGCCTGGAGGAGGCGTTGCAGGTGATTCGCGCGGCACTGACCGACGCGAAATCCATCGACTTCGCCGGAAAGTACTACCGAATCGACAAGGCGCCAATGGATTTGAATGCTCCGGCGGACCGGATGCCGCAAATCTGGCTCGGCGCGCACGGGCCCCGCATGCTCGAACTGACCGGGCGCTACGCCGACGGCTGGTATCCGTGGGAGACACTCTCCCCGGAAGAGTACGAGCGCCGACTGAAGCTGGTGCACACCTCCGCCCGCGCCGCGGGTCGCGACCCCGACGCGATCGTCCCCGCGCAGATGGTCCAAATGCTCACCGCGCGAACCCGAGCCGGGATCCGGCGACTACTGCGCGCCCCGGCGGTCCGCTACCTCGGCTTGCTCGCACCGGACACCGTGTGGGCGCGCTACGGCGTGAAACACCCTCTCGGCGAAGGCTTCCGCGGCCTGATCGATCTGATGCCGCACCAGCTCACCAAAGCCGAGGTGCAGGCGGCGATCGCGGAGGTCCCCGACGAGGTGCTGCACGACTGGCTCATGATCGGCACTCCCCCAGAGATTCTCGCGCGCATCCGCACCCTGGCCGACGCGGGGTTACGGCACGCCATCGTCTTCCCCACCGGCGCCCTGGTATCCAGCGCCGACGCGGCATTCGGTTTCGGTGTGGTGCTCTGGCTGGCGGCACGATTGCGGCGACAGCCGACGTGAATCGCGAGGGCGGATCGATGCGCATCCTCATCTCCGGCGCAAGCATCGCCGGACCGGTGCTTGCCTACTGGCTCGACCGGTATGGCTTCGACGTCACGGTCGTCGAACGCACCCCGGCACCACGCAAGACCGGCGGCGGTCATGCGGTAGATCTGTTCCGTCCCGCCATGCGGATCGTGGAACGGATGGGAGTGGTCGACGAGATCCGGGCGAAAGCCACGGGGACCGACACCCTCGTGCTGCGCCGACCCGGCGGCAAGCCGGTGACCCTGGATCTACGCAAACTCTTCACTGCCGTGTCCGACGATCACGTGGAAATCATGCGCGACGATCTGAGCGAGATCCTCTACAACACAACCAGTTCCGATGTCGAATACCTCTTCGCCGACTCGATCACCGCCATCGGCGACGATGGCGAGGTCACCTTCGAGCGCAGCCCGGCGCGGCGCTTCGATCTGATCGTCGGGGCCGACGGGCTGCACTCGAACGTCCGCTCATTGGTGTTCGGCCCGGAGTCCGGGTTCACCACCTGGCTCGGCGCGTATCTGGCGATCTTTTCCGTACCCAACCATCTCGAGCTGGATGGCGTGATGGAGATGACCGTCGATCCCGGCCGGGTCGCGGGCGTCTACAGCGCCGCCCATATGGACGACGCGCGTGCGGGATTCTTTCTCCGCACACCACAACCGTTGGACTATCACCACCGTGCCATCGACCAACAGAAAGCATTGCTGCGTAACCACTTCCACGACATGCAGTGGGAAGTTCCCCGGCTGCTCGCCGAACTGGACCACACCCCATCCTTCTACTTCGATTCCATCACGCAATTACGATTGGAGACCTGGTCCCGTGGCCGGGTCACCCTGGTCGGCGACGCCGCGTACTGCCCAGGCCCGGCGGTCGGCGGCAGCACCAGCATGGCGGTGGTGGGCGCCTACATTCTCGCGGGCGAACTGGCCGCGCACGCCGGCGACCACACCGCCGCCTTCGCCGCATACGAAGCCGAGATCGGTGAGTACGTCCGACGCAGTCGTGGTTTCGCCCGCACCGCCGCGAAGACCCTCGTCCCCGCAGGCCGCTTCGAGGTGTGGGCCATGGTCAACGCCATCCGCCTGATCACCGCGCTGCCCGCGCCCGTAAGCCGGGCAGCCGCCAAGCTCAACACCAAAGGCGTGCGCCTACACGATTCGTTCACGCTGAAGGACTACGCGGCCTTCGACAGAATGCATGAATAACGCTGTTGGACAAGTGATCACGGGGAACTGATGCTGTTGGCTTCTCGGCCGATGCCAGCACCCGTACCCCATGATCGGCCGACCAACAGTCAAGCTGGCGCGGTACTGAGACGAGGTCCAGTTCGGCCACCTTTGACCAGGTCCTGTTGTTGCTGCTGGCCAGATGCGGTAGGTCTTGACCTCTGTCGAGGATTCAGGGGTAGTCCGGTGCAAAGTCTGGACCTGATTCGGTCTCCACTAGTTGCCAACCGAACGCATGCAGGCTGATGTCATCTCGGGCACCGAACTGCCGCAACAGATCCGCGACAGAGCTGACCGGAAGGCGGTCGGCGACGGCGTTGAACAGTATCGATGGATCGACTCCCAGCCTTTCCGCCACGACGAAATGAACTGCGATGCCGACCATCAGGTCGCGCGGATCGCCGGGGGTTTGCAACTCCGCCGCTGCTGTTGCCAGCAGTGCATCTGTCAGCCGGGCAGTCGAACCTTCGCGCAATGCCACGGTGGCTTGTCGCGCACCGTATCTGGCGAGTGCGACGTTGTCGCGCCTGTCCAGGGTTTCGAGGAAGCTCTCGCTGATCGTGTCCGGAATCCGCCGCAGGATGGCTTCTGCTCGCTTGTCGCCATCGGCAGGAATCCGGACAAGGTTGGGCTGCACTGTCGCAGTTTAAGCAGAATTTGCAGCGACCGTCTTTCGTTCGACTACGACACCCAAACACGTTGCATGGGTTCCCAGTTCGTACCTCCGCCACTGGAGGCAACCGAACCGAAGCAACCCTCATCCACAGGATTCGAGGGGGTGCGGCAACAGCCGCTGGGAGTTGCGTGGGTCTGCCGCTGGACCCGCACGCCGGGCGAAGGACCTCGACGTGAGTCAAAAGGTCGCCTCTTCAAAAGCAACCATTCAACTCACCTCGACTCGGCCGGCGTTACTTTGTAGGTGCTGGGACAGGGGTGGGGCGGATCGGTAATGATGTTGTCTTATGGTGGATTACGCGACGACATTCGACCGGGTTCGAGGATCTCTGGTGGGTGGGGCGATTGGGGACGCGCTGGGGTGGCCCATCGAGTTCTTGAAGTGGGGACAAATTCAGGGACGGTACGGGGAGCAGGGGGTGACGGGGTTTCTGCCGCAGCACAATGCGGGTGCGCCGCAGGAGATTACCGATGACACGCAGATGACGCTGTTTACCGCCGAGGGGTTGTTGCGGGCGGCGGCGGGAGCCGACCCGGTGCCTGCCATGCGGCGGGCCTACCTGCGGTGGTTGCAGACTCAGCGGGAGGAAGGGCCTGCGGCGCATACCGATGGATGGCTGGCGAGTTTGCCGTTTTTGTATGCGTCTCGGGCACCGGGGAACGCGTGTATGTCCGGGCTCGCCCGGCAGTCGCGGGGATATGTCGCGCCGGAACCGTTCGGCGAGAACGGGCCGGTGAATCCGCACTCGAAGGGGTGCGGGACGGTGATGCGATCGGCGCCGTTCGGGCTGGCGGGGATGGGGCCCGATCAGGCGTTCCACACTGCGGCGCGGGCCGCGCAGTTGACCCACGGCCATCCGACGGGATATCTGGCGGCAGGCGCGTTCGCGGCGATTCTCGATCGCGTGGTGAGCGGCACAGCATTACCGATCGCGGTGCGGGAGACGATCGCTCAGCTCGACGGGGTCCCGACGACCGCGGAGACGGTGGCCGCGTTGGCCAAGGCCGTCACGATGGCCGAGGAACCGCCGACGGCAGAACAGGTCGAGCAGGTCGGCGCGGGGTGGATCGCCGAGGAGTGCCTGGCCATCGCGGTGTACTGCGCGCTGCAGGCGGCGAAGTCCGGCGATGTGCGCGCGGGCCTGCTGCTGTCGGTGAACCACTCCGGTGACTCCGATTCCACCGGCTCGGTGGCGGGCAACCTGATCGGTGCCGTCCACGGTATCTCCGCGCTGCCGATGGACTGGGCGTCGACGGTCGAGGGCCGCGACGTGCTGATCCAGGTCGCCGATGATCTTGTCATGAACTTCGGTCTCGGCGACCGGTCCGGACTCGACGCGCGCTTCCCGTTGGACGCGGGCCTGTGATCGGTTAACAACGTGCCCGAACCGATCGATGAACAACAAGATCGTTGGGGTGGACTCGACTTGGGAGACGATATGAAGCCAATGGTGTTGGCTATAGCGGCAATCGCCGTGGTAGGTGCGTTGACTGGATGTTCGGACAGCGGGAAGGGCACTGTTACCAGCGGCTCATCTGATGCGGGCGTACCGGTTTCCGCGGGCGCCACGGAAAGCGCACCGCAAGGTAATTCGACCGCGGCACCGGAGACCGCGGCCGGCGCCGCCACCACAAAGCTGCCGTCGCGGGACGACGCGACCGTGGACGCGCGGGACTATGCGAGCGACGGCAAGTACTACTTCCAGTCGCCGAGCGGCAACATACTGTGCGGGTTCATCGAGGCCGACGGCATCGGCACCGGTTGCCAGCTGGCACACGCGTCGGTGGTACCCGCGGAGCTCCCCGACTGCGGCACTCGCGCCAACCGCGCGGTATCGGCGCAGATACTGGGCGGCAAAGGGCAATACCGCTGCCTGAGCCAGGGCATTTTCGTCGGTCCGCCGCTGGATGGTGGCAATCGGGGCGGGGGCAAGGTGCTCGGCTACGGCCAGACCATCATCGTCCGGGGCACCGCGTGCACCTCGATGTCCGCCGGCGTCAGGTGCGATCAGGGTGGCCACGGATTCTTCATCGCGGCGGACGCGCAGTCGCTGTTCTGACCGAAACTCCCCGGCGCCATCGAGCGCCGGGGAATCTCGGAACCGGTCAGCAGCCTAGGGTTTCGGCAAGCTCGATGAAGCTGCTGACGGTCAGATCGCTGCGTGTTTCGTCGGCGCGATCGGCCTTGTGCTCCGGCCCCTTCTCCAGCGGGCGCTCGAGGAAGGCGGTGCGCATGCCTACGGCGCCCGCGGCATCGATATCCCAGGTGTGCGCCGCGACCATCAGGACCTGGGCGGGCTCGACGTCGAGCAGGCCGGCGGCGGTGCGGTACACCTGCGGCTCGGGCTTGTAGCTCTGTGCCAGTTGCGCGGACAGGATGCAGTCGAACGGCAGCCCCGCCGCCTTGACCAGCCGGGTCAGCAGCGCGAAACCACCGTTGGACAGGGCGGCCAAGGTGTACCGGTTGCCCAGGCGGGCAAGACCTTCCACGGAGTCGGGCCAGGCGGGCAGCAGATGCCAGGCACGGACCAGACGGCCGCGCGACTCATCATCGAGGGCGGCACCGTGGCGGTCCAGCAGCTCGTCGAGCGATTCCCGGTGCAGCGTGTCGAGGTAGACCCACGGTCGCTCGCCGTCTCGAATGCGTTGCATGCCAGGCAAATACATGTCGCGCCACGCGTTGGTGAAGGCCGCGGCGTCGAGATCGACACCGGCCGTGCGGAATACCTCGGCGGCCTGTTGGGACACCCCGGTGTACCAATCCACGGTGGTGCCGAAGATGTCGCAGGCCACCACCTGGATGGCCGCTCGATCGAACTCGGACATCTGTTCTTCCTTCCATCCGACAACAACATCGCACAGATCGACGCCCGGTGCTGCTACCAGTCGACGATCCCGAGCTCGTGCAGCTTGCGGAACACCAGCATCGAGCCGGGCGCGACCTGATCCATCGCGGCGTACTCGCGCACCGTGAAGTAGCGCAGCTCAGCGATCTCGCTGGTCGGCTGCGGCTCACCATCCAGTTCGGCGGTGAAACACGTCATGTGCAGCCGGGTTCCCGCGGCGTGGCCGACGGCCTGCGCCTCGAAAACGCCGAGCTGGTCGAAGGACACGACGCCGACGCCGAGTTCCTCGCGCACTTCGCGATGTAGTGCGCCCTCGGGCGTCTCGCCGGGATCGATCTTCCCGCCCGCCATGTAGAAGATGTCCTTGCCGATCGATCGCGTCTGCAGCAGACGACGATCCCTGATGTGGGCCAACGCGGCTGTGCGAATCACCGGACCACCCTACTTTTCCGGCTCTGGTCGCGGGCAAGCGAATATCCGTCAGGGTGTCGGCAACGGGTACTGGATGTGTACTCGACCCGGTCAGCGGCACCAAACCGGTCCGGCAACCACTATCGTGACGGAACGAAACTGTTCAATTGGCGAGAAGCACGGGGGAATTCACGGTGAACACCACTCAGGGTGGCTGGTCGACCCTCCCATCGGAGTCGGAGCGCGCCCGGCACAATCGCAAGGTTCTGGTCGGGCTCGTGGCGGGCGGGGTGCTCTTCGCGCTCGTCGCGGCGGTCTGCGTCGGGGTGGTCGCACGGGACCTCACCAAGGACTTCATCGGCACGCCACGACCGGTCCAGAATGCCAGCCCGGTTCCGGTGGCCAACCAGCTCCCCGCCGCGCCCGCGGGCGTCACCGACATCGGTGGGATCCGGATCGGTGACCCAGGCGCGAAGGTCACTGTCCGCGTCGTCGCCGACCTGCAGTGCCCGGCCTGCAAGGGTTTCGAGGCCGCCAACGCCAGGGTGCTCGAGGACGCCGCGACCAGCGGTTCGGCCCTCGTCGAATACAACGTCATCTCATTCCTGGACCGAGCGTCGAGCACGCAGTACTCGTCGCGCGCGGGCAACGCGTCCTACTGCGTCGCCGAAGCGGACCCATCGAAGTACCAGGCCTGGCTCGCCGCGATGTTCGAGCAGCAGCCCACCGAAGGCGGTGACGGCCTCCCCGACGACCAGCTGATCGAGATCGCCCGCACCGCCGGCTACGCCGATCCCACAGTGGCCCAGTGCATTACCGACCGTAAGTACGACGCGTACCTGCACAGCAAGACCACCCAGATACTCGCCATCGGCATCAAGTCCACCCCGTCGGTGTTCATCAACGACCAGCAGGTAACCGACGCAAAGCAGATCTTCGCCCCGGACGGTCTCGCACCCCTGATCACCGCCGCCCGGTAGGGGTTGCTCGGCCGGATTGCCGCTTTGCCGAATGTTTTTCGGCGCTATCGGCTATTTTGCACGCTATGTATTCACGTTGGGGCGCCGCGTTCGCCATCTCCGTCCTATCGTTGTCCGGCCTGGTCGCGGGCACTGTTCCGGCATCGGCCGGGCCGCCCGTGGTGTCGTGCAGCTTCACGCCGACCGCGCCGGACAATCCTGCCGCCCGGCCGGTGGTGTCGCCGCCGCCGGTCGCGCTGGCCGTCGGCACCATGGATGTGACGTTTCAGTTCAACTATGGCCCGGTGACCCTGCGGCTCAACCGGGGCGGGGCGGCACCGTGCGGGGCGCAGAACATGGCAAGCCTGGTGCTGCAACGCTTTTACGATCAGAGTCAGTGCTGGCGGCTGACCGACAGCGCTCGGCTGGGCGTGCTTCAATGCGGTGACATTGTCGAGGTGGAAAAGGGCGGTCCCGGCTACCAGTTCCCCGACGAGGTCGACGGTACCGAGACCTACGAGCGCGGCACCGTCGCCATGGGCAATCAGGGCCCGGGCACCAACGGCAGCGAATTCTTCATCGTGCACTCGTTCGCGCATATCCCGGCGAACTACTCGGTGCTCGGCCAGGTCGTGAGCGGAATGGACGTGCTGGACCGGATGGTCGCGACGGGGATCACGCCGACCGAGCGCGGTCCGCTCGACGGGCTGCCTGCCGAGCCGGTCGTGATCAACGCCGCCCGTCTGGGGTAGCCCCGCCGAGCAGGTCGGATGTCGCGAGACCCCAGAGTTGGGGGGTGCTGCGAGGCAAACGGTTTCACGTTGCGGTGCGGTAGCTTCGTACGAGTGAGTACATCGAAAAGCAGTGTGAAGCGTGGGATCGGCAGTGTGGTCTTGGCCAGCGGAGTGGTTTTCGGCGTGTTGGCAGGATCGGGGACGGCGGCCGCGGAAAGCGGGCCGGCCGTCAGCAGTGCGGTCGGTACGTCAGCGATAGCCGACGATGGTTGCACCTTCTCGTCGGTCGGTGGTTCGTGCACCGATCCGGGGCCGGTGGGCGGCGCACTGATCGCCTTCAAGAATTGGCTGAAGACCATGGGGTACGGGACCGGAAGCTCATCGGGGACCGCCTACTTCTTCTGACGGTTGCGCCAATGCCCCCGCTCCAGCGGGGGCATTGCCATTCCTGGGTCAACGGGCTGGTTTTTGGGAGGGGAACACCGATGCCAGAGATTGCTGAATGGTCGAAACAACTTCCGTGGGGAGTTCGGGTCGACTGGGGTTTGGCGGGTGCGCGGGCTTTAGGGCCCGATAGCGCGGCCCTCGCCGTTGTCGATGTGCTGTCGTTTTCGACGTCGGTCTCGGTGGCTGTCGACGCGGGGACCCGGGTCTTTCCGTATCCCTGGCGTGACGAGACCGCGGCGCAATTCGCGGCCGACCGTGACGCGCGATTGGCGGTCGGGCGTACAGCCGTGTCCGAGCGGCAGCCGTGGTCGCTGTCACCCGCGGCGCTGCGCCGGGCACCTGCCCCGGCACGTCTGGTGTTGCCCTCACCGAATGGTTCGGCGATTTCCGCCGCCGTCAGCGAAGTACCGGTGCTTGCGGCATGCCTGCGCAACGCGTCCGCGGTTGCTCGCTGGATGGTCCAGCAAGGGTGGGGCACCGCCGAGCGGCCGATCTCGGTAATCGCCGCGGGCGAGCACTGGCCCGGTCAGGACGTTCTGCGGCCCGCGATCGAGGACTGGTTCGGCGCGGCCGCGGTCATCTCGGCCCTCGCCGAGAACGGTGCCGGGCCGCTGTCGCCGGAGGCATCGGCGGCCAAAACCACCTATGACGCGACCGCCGACGTGCCTTCGCTGATCACCCACTGCGCCTCCGGACGCGAACTCGCGGAAATCGGATTCGCCGACGACGTTGAAGTCGCGATCGAAATCGGCGCGGGCGAGGTAGTACCGGTGCTGGTGGACGGCGCTTTTACCGACGCGGCACACTGGTGTGGCGGACAATGATGACCGAAATGTGACGTCGGGCCCGCCGGGGACTTTCCGTCCCGGAGCACGAGTTATACGTGGGGCCGATATGAGGAGGTCATGTGGCACAGGAATACAACAGGAATCCCGCGGCCGTCGCCGCCCTGTCACCTGAGCAGTACCACGTCACCCAGGAGAACGGGACCGAGCGGGCGTTCACGGGCGAGTACTGGGATAATCACGAACCAGGCATCTACGTGGATGTGGTGTCCGGTGAGCCGTTGTTCGCTTCGGTCGACAAGTTCGACAGCGGATCGGGATGGCCGAGTTTCACCAAGCCGATCGACGCCGGGAATGTGGTCGAGAAGCGAGACTTCAGTCATCTGATGATTCGCACCGAGGCGCGTTCGGCGCACGGTGGCAGCCATCTCGGACATGTCTTCACCGACGGACCGCGCGCCGAAGGCGGCCTGCGGTATTGCATCAATTCGGCGGCGCTGCGCTTCATCCACCTCGATGACCTCGAGGCGGAAGGTTACGGGCAGTTCCGGACTCTGTTCACGAAGGAGGATGCGTGACTGACACGCGCAAGGCGATTCTGGCCGGCGGATGTTTCTGGGGCATGGAGGAGTTGATCCGCCGGCAGCCCGGAGTGGTGTCGACGCGGGTCGGCTACACCGGCGGGCGCAACGACCACCCCACCTACCGCAACCATCCCGGCCATGCGGAGGCCGTGGAGATCGCCTACGACCCCGCCCAGACCGACTACCGTGCGCTGCTGGAGTTCTTGTTCCAGATCCACGATCCGACGACGAAGGACCGCCAGGGCAACGACATCGGTAGCAGCTACCGATCGGCGATCTTCTACCTCGACGAGGACCAGAAGCGGGTCGCGCTGGACACCATCGCCGACGTGGACGCCTCGGGCCTGTGGCCGGGCAAGGTGGTCACCGAGGTGACGCCGGCCGGCGAGTTCTGGCAGGCCGAGGCCGAGCACCAGGACTACCTGCAGAAGTACCCGGACGGGTACACCTGCCACTTCCCCCGCCCCGGCTGGAAGCTGCCGAAGCGGGAAAACGCCGCGAAGTGAGCCGTCGTGCCCAGCAAAGATGTTCGGGCACAAGGTGACTGAGTAACTGCACAACCGACTGCGCCTCCTGCTCCAGGGGGCGCAGTCGTCATTTCGCCGGTCCCATTGAACCGATGACGGTGTAACCACGTGCGACACCTAAGAGGGAGCGTGGTTACACCGCGCTCAGAAGGTGGGCATGGTGGGACGAACGGGATCCGAGCCGTCGCGGAAGGAACCGGGGCCGAGCCGGGAGTTACGGCTGGTCTCCGGCGACGGCTATCCCGACTGGGAGGCCGTCTATCGGGACAACGTCTCCTGGGTGTTCGCGCTGATGTTCGCCAAGGTCGGGAATCGGCCGGACGCCGAGGATCTGACCGCCGAGGTGTTCATGGCCGCGCTGAAGCCGTTGCGGGTGTCGGCGAGCGTTGCCGAGGTGCGCGCGTACCTGCGGGCCACCGCGCGCACCGTGCTCGCCGGATACTGGCGGACGCGGATGGGCCGGGAGATCACCACGATCGAGGACGATATCGTCGATGATCGGCCGGACCTCGAGCCACCGGATCCCGCCACCGCGGTGCGGGCGCGGGCGGTGCTGGACCGGCTGCCGGATCGCTATCGCCGGATACTGGAGCTACGGTTCCTGCAAGGGCTGTCGGTGCGCGACGCCGCGCAAACGTTGGGTGTCAGCGTGGCGAACGCGAAAGTGCTGCAGCATCGAGCATTACAGATGGCGGCACGGGCGAGTGCGGGAGGTGTCGAGTGAGCGGGCGAGACGTGCGGCGGTACGTCGAGCAGTTGCTGTCCGGGCGCAGACCGCGCGCGTTCCAGCCCGACGCGGACGAGGCCGAGCAGATGCGTACGGCCATCGACCTGCGCGCCGCACGGCTCGGCAGCCAGGCACCCAGCGAGGAATTCCTGGCCGACCTGCATCGCCGGCTCGCTACCGAACTCGACGGCGCCGCAACCGAATCCGACTCCGGCGTAGCGACCCCGCGCCGCCGGGTGATGCTCGGGACCTCGGCGGCCGCGGTGGCGGTGGCCGCCGGTGCGGCGATCGACCATGCCGTCGCCGGACGTGAGCAATCGAGCGAGCCTGCGGCACAAGAGACCTTGACGCCGAACAACGGTGCCTGGCACGCGGTCGCGGCCAGCTCCGATTTCCCCGAGGGCGGCATCATTCACTTCGACGTCGGCACACTGAGCGGATTCGTGCGCCGGGTCGACGGCGTTGTGTCGGCCGTGTCCGGGGTGTGCACCCATCAGGGCTGCAAGCTGTGGCTGGACTCCCCCGCCGCCCAGCTCCGCTGCCCATGCCACTCGACCTCGTTCGCCGCCGACGGCCGGGTGCTCACCCATCAGCTGCCGATTTCCCCGGCACCGCTGCCAAGGCTGCAGGTGCGTGAAAACAACGGCGCGATAGAGGTATTCGCGCCGACCGAGCCCGCCTGAACCGACGGTGTAACCCCGGTCGCTATCTATCGGTGAGGGCCCGCACCAGCGGGCAGACCCACCCGGATGGAGGACCGGATCGATGAGACGTATCCCAGGCGGCCGACGAGCAATAGTCGTCGTCGCGGCGGCGGTAATGATGGCGGTCGTGAGTGCCTGCGGCGGCCAAGGCTCGACCATCCCCGCGCCGACCCCCGTATTCGCTTCCGGCACAGAGACTCCCGGGTTCGTGCCGGGCGGCGGCATGCCCGGTGCCATGCCCGGCATGTCGACGCCGCCCCCGGCGCAGGCGGCCGCGCCGGCCGGACCGAACGCCGTGAATATCGATAATTTCGCCTTCGCGCCGGCCGCTCTCACGGTCAAGGCGGGCACCAAGGTCACCTGGGTCAACCACGACGAGGAGCCGCACACCGTCGCCGCCACCGACGGCAGCTTCCATTCGCCGGGAATGGGTGCGGGCGCGACGTATTCGTTCACCTTCGCCAAGGCGGGCACCTTCGCCTACATCTGCTCGATCCATCCGTTCATGAAGGCAACGGTGGTGGTCACGCCATGAACGATCGGCATCGAGAACACACCGATCCGCAGGCGATGACGCGGCGACAGCTCATCCGGCACAGTGCCTGGTTCGGTGCCGCGGTGGGGCTGACCGTGATCGGCGGCGAGGTCATCTCGCATGTCGCGGGCGCCGCACCGGCCGTGGCGGACGATCGCCCGACCTTGCGCTTCGCCCAGCTCAGCGACAGCCATATCGGGTTCCAGGGCACCGCCAACGCGAATGTCACCGACACCTTCACCGAGGCGATCGGTCAGGTGAATTCGCTGGGGTACCAACCGGATTTCGTCATCCACACCGGCGATCTCACCCACCTGGCAACCCCGGAACAGTTCGACCAGGTCGCGCAGATGATGCAGAGTTTGCACACGCCGCACGTGTTCACCGTTCCTGGAGAACACGATTCGACCGACGACGCCGGTCAGAAGTACCGTTCGGTGTTCGGCAAAGGTACCCGCGGCGACGGTTGGTACAGCCTCGATATCGCGGGCGTCCACCTGATCGCCCTGGTGAACACGCTGAATCTACAGACGCTCGGGCATCTCGGGCAGGACCAGTTGGAGTTCGTGCGCAAGGATGTCGCCGGGCTGTCCAGTGACACACCGATCATCGTGTTCAGTCACATTCCGCTGTTCGCGATGTACCCCCAATGGGGTTGGGGCACCGACGATGCCACCGAGGCGCTGAGCTATCTGCGGCGATTCTCCTCGGTCACCTGCCTCAACGGTCATGTGCACCAACTGTTCACGAAAACCGAAGGCAACATCACCTTCTACAGCGGCACCACCACCGCCTATCCCCTGCCGAAGCCCGGTGACGGGCCGACGCCGAAGCCGGTGACGTTGCCTGCGGGAAAGCTGCACGACGCCTTGGGGATTCGCGAGGTGACCTATCAGAAGGGGCAGCAGATGCTGGCGATCAAAGAACAGATGCTGACATGAGGCGCCTGCTCTCGGCTGATCTGTTCGCCCGCCTGGGGATCAGCGCGAGCCTGGCGGTCAGCGGTTACCTGCACGCCGACCTCTATGGCCGCGGATATCGCTACATCCACGTCGTCGGGCCGTCGTTCCTGCTGCAAGCTGCGGCTTCGTTCACGCTCGCACTGTTACTGCTGGCCGGCCCGTGGACCTTGCGGGTGGCGGCGGGTGCGCTGTCCGTCGGCGCGTTGAATGCGTTCGTATTGTCACGCACCACAGGACTTTTCGGGTTCAGTGAGGCGGGTTGGGAGCCGTCGCCGCAGGCTGCGTTGAGCGTGGGTGCGGAGATGGTCACCGTGATCCTGTGCGCGGCCTCTCTACTGTTGTACCGGACGCGGCACAATCGCGATGTGACATCGAACTCTATTGCCTGACAGCGGCATCGGCAACCGGATCATCGCCGGTCGCCGATACTGCTTCCGGTCAGTCCGCTACGGTGACCGCCCGGCCGAGGCGGTTGGCGAACAACCGACCCGAGTTGTCGATCTCGAATCCGGGTACCTGTTGCGCTTAGCCCAACTCGACTTCGTCGTATCCGACAGTCAGGCTGTGCCGACGCTCACGCAGCACGTTGCCCTCGCGATGGACGGTCCCCTCGCGGAAGTCGATGCGCAACTTCGCGCGACGGGCATAGACCTCCCGTACGACCCCACAGATCCCGCTGAACGGCCCCTCCGGGAAATGGACCACATCGCCTGGCGCATATTCGGTAAACCCCACACCGCCACAGTAATCGAAGTCGGCGCCCACCCCCTGGCGGTGCCGAGCCGATCGAGGCGAGTCATAAGGTCGCAAAATGATCTTGTACAGCGACCATTTGACTCACCTCAACGGAAGGCAGGCCGGGTGGGCGTTGACGTGAGTTGAATGGTTGCTATCGAAGATCGTTAAGCCACCCTTTGGCTCGCCTCGATCTGCGGGCGGCGCTGGGGGTTAGGAAGTGCGGGATAGCCAGCGGCGGAGGAGGCTCTTGCGGCGGGGCGGGGTGAGCCAGGTGGGTAGTGGTTCTCGTGCGGCGAGCCAGGTCGGCGGTATGCCGGTGCCGGGTGCGGTGCCGGTGTGGGCGGCGACGATGCCGCCGACGATGGCGCTGGTGGTGTCGATGTCGCCGTCCGCCGCGATACAGGTGGTGATCGCGGACGGGTAGTCGCCCAGATGGGTTGCCGCGACCCACATCGTGAACGGCACCGTGTCCTGCGCTGTCACTCGAGATCCATTTCCGAGTTCGGCCGCGGCTTGTTCGGCGGATGCCCCGAGCAGAGTGCGGGCGTGGCGAATCCGGCGGCTCGTCTCACCGTTGCCGAGATTGTCGAGCACCGCGGTGATGAATTCCGTTGGCGTGGGACGGATCCCGGTCAGTCGTGCCTGCGCCGCTCGCCCTGCCGCAAGCGCCACCGCCACCGCGCCTGCTACCCCTTCGGGATGCATATGCGTCACCTGGGCCGACCGAACCGCCTCCGCAACAATGCGTTTCGGATCATCGGCGTAGTAGGCACCCAGCGGAGCAACCCGCATGGCAGCACCATTGCCACAGGACCCCTGACCGTCATACGCGGCCCCCGCCACCTCGCGCCATTGCGCGCCGCCCTGAATCCGGCGCAACGTACTGACCGCGATGAACCCATAGTCGCGCCCCGGATCGAACCGCCGCGCGAAAGCCGCGGCAAGCCGATCCTGATCGATCGCACCGCGCGCACCGAGCTCAGCGACCACCGTGCAGGCCATTTCGGTGTCGTCGGTCCACCCCCACGGCCCCGCCGCAAGATCGCCACCGCGAATATCCTGGATCGACCGCCGCATCACCGGGAACTGCTGACCCAACGAGTCCCCCACCGACAGCCCATCCAGCGAATCGAACATCAAGTCACTGTGCATCGCCTCTGATCGTAGCGATCGCCGCTACCCGGGATGCGATCCCAGGCCGTCGCGCAGGAGATCGAAGGCGCGGTTGGTGGCTCGGACCGCGGCTGGGTAGCGGGCCGCAGCGGACTGGCCGTTGGCGAGATGTTGCTGGTTCATCCGGGCGATTTCGCCGTGGAGCACGATCACCTGGGCTGCGACGAGGCGGGCGGTGAGTGGGTCGAAGTCGTTCTCGCGCAACGCGTCTGCCAGTGTTTCGATCCCGCGCGCCTTGTAGCGGGTCAGCCTTACCACCAAACTCTCGGTGTCCCAGATCAATTGGAGGAAAGCCATGATGTCGGGGTCGTCGTTCAGGCCGGTGTTCGGATCTCGCCGCCGCAACCCCTCGAGCAGTGCCTCGCGCAACGCGTCCAGGGGTGATTGATCGGCCCGGCGCGCCAGGACCGTTCTGGCCGGTTCATCCTCGTGGTCGGCGATCCGTTGCAGGACAAGGTCTTCCTTCGTCGCGAAGTACGCGAACAGGGTGCGACGGGAGACTTCCGCCGCTCGCGCGATGTCAGTGATCGAGACCTGGTCGAAGCCTGATTCGAGGAACATGCGGATCGCCGTGGCCGCGATCTGCTCGCGGATGCGGACCTTCTTGCGTTCGCGCAGTCCCATCGGTTCGGTCATGGTTCCACTCTAGCGCATTAGTAGATTCAGTGTATTGTTGCACTCAGTCTACTAATGGAGATGACATGAAGACAGAAGTGATCGTGGTGGGGGCGGGCCCCACGGGGTTGATGCTGGCGAATGAGCTGACGCTGGCAGGCGTACCGGTGGTCGTGCTGGAGAAGCGGCCCACGCGTAGCACGCAGTCCCGGGCCGGCGCGATACAACCGCGCACCGCGGAGGTGCTCGACCTGCGCGGGTTGCTGGATCCGCTGCTCGACGGCGTGCCGCCGGGTGCCGAGTTCGGAGGGCATTTCGCCGGGCTGCCGGTCGAGTTGGATTGCCGGCCGTGGCGCACCCGCCATCCGTATCCGGTCCGCATCCCGCAGGCCCAGTTGGAGGCGTTCCTCGAACAGCGCCTCATCGACCGAGGCGTGCCGGTGCTGCGCGGATCCGAAGTGTCGGCCATCGAACAGGATTCCGACGGTGTCACTGTTGGAGATATCCGTGGCAGGTATCTAGTCGCGTGCGATGGCGGGCACAGCACGGTCCGCAAACTGCTCGGCGTCCCGTTCCCCGGGACCGCGGGCACCATGTCCTCGGCGGTCGCGGATCTCACCCTCGCCTCGCGGTCCGATACCGTCCCCACCGCGTCCGCACATTTCAGCCAGTACTTCAAGAGCGCCAACGGGTACTTCACTGTCCTGCACCCCATCCAGGGCGGCCTGTACCGGATGATCTTCGGCAAGCTCGCCAGCGACCGGCCCGATCGCGAAACACCCGTCACCGCAGCGGAAGTCGACGAGGCGCTACAAGCGGTGTACGGACCCGAGACACGGTTGGGCGAGTTGCGCGAGGCATCCCGGTTCAGCGACGCCACCCGTCAGCTGGAGCGTTACCGCGAGGGCAGGGTGTTCTTCGCCGGTGACGCGGCCCACATCCACCTGCCGATCGGCGGTCAAGGCGTGAACCTCGGCATCCAGGACGCGGTCAATCTCGGCTGGAAACTCGCTGCCGCAGTGCATAATTGGGCGCCCGAAGGGTTGCTCGACAGCTATCACACCGAGCGCCATCCCGTCGCCGCGCGGGTACTGCGCACCACCCGCGCGCAGGGTGTGATCGTGAACCCGGACCAGAACGAGAGCGTCGCCGCAGTCCGCGATATGTTCACCGATCTGCTCCAGCTGCCCGAAACCAATTACTACATCTCGGGTTTGATGTCGGGCCTCGACACCCAGTACGCCGGACTCGGCCCGCGCATGATCGACCTCGACCTGACCACCCCGGACGGCCCGACCAGGGTGAGCCAACTGCTGCGTTCCGGCCGCGGCCTGCTGCTTTCGCTCGACGACACACCCAGGTCGATCGACCGCTGGTCCGACCGTGTCGATCACGTCATCGCCAAGGCCGACGATGACGCCACCACCGTCCTGATCCGGCCCGACGGGTACATCGCCTGGTCCGCCACCGACGACGAACCATTCGACGCCGCCCTCACCCGCTGGTTCGGCTGAGCATCGCGCTACAGGGTGGGTGGGCCCTGGTTGATGCGGCGCATCACGGGGGCGAGGCGATGCAGGGCGGCGGTGGTCATGAGCTGGCGTTCGTCCCACCAGGTGGCGCCAGCGTCGGCGTAGGGCGCGATCAGATCACGCGCCCTGGCGGGGTCGCCGGGGCTGATGCCGCCCACTACCACCTCGAAGTGGCTGCCCTGTCGGTCTTTTCGGTGATCGCCGACGTAGTCGATGAGGTCGCGGAGCTCGTCGACGGGCGGCAGGTTGCCGTGCCCGGCGCTGAACAGGGGCACGACGCCGTCCCAGCGTGCGGCTCGGCGGATCGGCCTGCGGTGCGGCCAGAAGCCGGCGATCCAGACCGGCGGGCGCGGACGTTGCGTCGAGGCGGGCAGCAGCGCGACATCGTTGACCTGGTAGTGCTTTCCGATGTGGTCGACCCGCTCGCCGGACCAGTAGCGCTGCAACAGGTCAAGGCCCTCATCGAGGCGCTCGGCGAGCAGGACCGGGTCGGTCGGCTCGCCGAAGCTGCCGAATTCGTCCGCGATCGGTCCGCCGAGGCCCGCGCTGAAGATCACCCGGCCGCCGCTGAGCGCGTCCAAGGTCGCGACCTGGCGGGCGAGTTGCTCGGGGCGTCGCCGCGCCACCGGGGTGACCAGGGTGCCCAGCCGCAGGCGGGAGGTCGCCAACGCCGCCGCGGTCAGCAGCATCCACGGGTCGCCGAAGGGCTGACCCTGACGCTCCTTCTTGTCGTGCACCATATGGTCCCAGATGAATAGTGCGTCCCAGCCTGCCTCTTCCGCCGCGGCGGCGGCCATCGCCACCGTCCTGGCATCAGCAAAGTCCCCGAAATTCGGAATGTTGATCGAGAATCGCATACCGAGATACTGCGGTGCGAGACCGCGACAGGCAAGCGGATTGGATTCTGCGGCAACGATAGTCGCTTGCCTGTCGCGGAGCGTTCAGCCGTGCGCGGCCGATCGGCGGGGGCTCATCCCGATTTGTGTCGGTGGCTCATGCCAGGGTGTGTGGGTGACCACCGGCGAGTACCTCACCGACCTCCGACCCACCGCCGTCGCGCCGTGGATGGTGGTCGACATCGATCTACTCGCCGCGAAGGCGCTCGTCTATGACCCCTGTGGGTTCGCCTGCTCGGATCCGGTGCCCGAAGCCGAGAGCGCCGGGTATGCCGCCCACTCGTTCACCGTCGACGGCCGCTCGGTTCGGTTTCGTGCGGCCAGAACGACGCCGACCAAGGTCGGTCAGTTCGTCACCGTGTGGAAACGGTCCGCGGGCGGGCCCATCGAGCCGTTCGACGCCGCCGACCCGATCGATCTCTTCGTCATCAGCACCGGCGATCGGGACCGGCTGGGCCAGTTCGTCTTTCCGGTTGACACGCTTCGGGAACGCGGGGTTCTCGCGGTGGATGGCGACGGCGGGAAGCGGGCGTTCCGCGTTTATCCGCCATGGGTGAGTACCACCAACCGTCAGGCCGCCAATTCGCAAGCCTGGCAACTGCATCATTTCCTGCACGTTCCGCGCGACGGGCCGCTCGACACCGCGCGCGCCCGAATGCTCTACCGGCAGTAAGTGATCCGCTCGACTACCAGGGCAGGACACCGGCGGCGTCGAAGTAACCGCCGGTGGGGCCTTCGGGGGTCAGCTGGGCCATCCGGACGATGATCTCCGCGCCCTCCTCGACGGTCTGCGTTCCCGCGTGTCCGTTCAGGTCTGTCGCGGTGTAGCCGGGCTCTACCGCGTTGATTCGGATGCCCGGGAACGCTTTCGCGTATTGGACGGTGATCATGTTGACCGCGGCCTTCGACGCAGGATAGGCGACTCCCATATAGGCGTACGTGGGTGTGTCCGGGGTGGTGACGCGGGTCAATGAGGCCAGGCCGCTGCTGACGTTCACCACGACCGGCGCGGCGGATCGGAGCAGCAGCGGGAGGAAGGCGTGGGTCACGCGGACCACGCCGAAGACGTTGGTGTCGAAGATCGGGCGCATGAGGTCGACCGTGACGGCCGCCGCGCCGATCTCGGCGCTGTCCCGAGTCTGTCCTTCGAAGCCCGAGATGCCCGCGTTGTTGATCAGCACATCCAGGCCGCCGTCCGCCTCGATGGTTTTCGCCGCCGCCGCGACGGACATGTCGTCGGTGACGTCGATGACGACCGCCCGTGCACCGAGCTGCTCAGCGGCACGTTTGCCGCGTTCGGCATCCCTGCTGCCGACATAGACGGTGTGGCCCGCCGCGACGAGCCGGCGGGCGGTCTCGAAGCCGAGTCCCTTGTTCGATCCGGTGATCAGTGTCGTTGTCATGTCTCCAGCCTCGCGCCGGCCAGGGCGGCCAGCCAGTCGTCTGGTCTTCCTGGGACTGCCGATACCAGGCACGTGGAACGCTCGACGGGCAGACTGAGAACCATGGCAACAGCGGAATTCGGGAAGGCGGTGCGCCGCTGGCGCGACCGGGTCGCGCCCGAGGCCGCCGGGCTGCCCGCCGGCGGGCATCGACGAGCTCCGGGGCTGCGCCGGGAGGAGTTGGCGTTGCTGGCCGGTATCTCCGTCGACTATGTGACCCGCCTGGAGCAGGGCCGCGCGTCCAATCCGTCGACTCAGGTCGTCGAGGCGCTGGCCAGAGCCCTGCGATTGGCGGCGGTCGAACGCGCGCACCTGTTCCGGCTGGCGGGGTTGGCACTGCCGGACCCGGATACCGTGCCCGGCTACATCACCTCCAGCGTGCAACGCGTGCTGGACAGGCTGACCGGGACACCGGTTGCCGTGTACGACGCATCCTGGACACTGCTGCAATTCAATCAACCGTATGCGGCGTTGATGGGCGATCCACCCGGACCACACGACCCTGACCGCAATGGGGTGTGGCGGCATTTCGTCGGCCCCGGCATTCCCTCCCGTCGCACCCCGGAGGCCACCCGCGCACACGAAATATCACTGGTCTCCGACCTGCGCGCGGCCGCGGCCCAGTATCCAGCCGACCAGCGCTTGCGGAAGCTCATCGCGGACCTGCGTGCCAAGAGTGTCCGATTCGCCGAGCTGTGGGACTCCGGCGCGGTCAGCCGCCGCGAGGCTGCGCAGAAGACGATCGATCATCCACGAGTAGGTCCGCTGATGATGGATTGCGACGTCCTCACGGTGGCGGGCAGCGATCTGCGCATCATGATCTACACGGCCGAGCCGGATACCGAGGATGCCGAACGTCTCGCGCTACTGACCGTGCTCGGTACTCAAACGCTGAGCGGATAGCGAACGCTATTCGGGATCCGGCGCGAGTGCACGGCGGGCGAGGGTCAGCCAGCGGCGTTGTCCGGCGACGGGCACGGTGTCATCCGGTGCGGTCGTCAGCAGCAAGATGACGTCGTCGACCGTGGCATCGGGGTAGAGCGAGCCGTCGCGATGTGCCGCGCTGACCAGGTGCTCGACGGCGGCGCGGCCGCGAAACCGTAGCTGCCGCAACGAATCCTCCGCGAGTCCGGTGACCGCGAAGCGCAGCAAGCGTTCCTGCCGCATATCGATCACCACGCTGCGCAGCAACGCGACGATCTCGTCGATCGCCGGGCTCGCTTCGGCATCGACTCTCGCGAGGGCCGAGTCCAGCGATTCGCCTACCACCGTGGCGATTTCGGCCACGATCGCCTCGACCAGGTCCCGCTTGGCCGGGAAGTGCCGATACAGCGTGCCCACCGCGACGCCCGCAGTGGCGGCGATCTCGTCCATGCCGATCTGCGGCCCCTGACTGATCACGAGTTCGCGTGCGGCACTGAGGATTGCCGCACGATTGCGCAGTGCGTCCGCGCGCGGTCTGCGTGCTCCGGTCATCTCACCAACCCTTGCGTTGAACATGAACCACTGGTTCACTTTAATGGTGAACGCATCGTTCATCTTAGGAGTGACACGTGAGTGAGTGGACCGAAGTAGACATCCCGAGCCAGCACGGACGCGTCGCCGTGGTCACCGGCGCGAATACCGGCATCGGCTTCGAGACGGCGCGAGCGCTGGCCGAGCGCGGCGCGACCGTCGTACTCGCCTGCCGCGATCACGAGAAGGCCGCGGGCGCCGCCGCGCGGATCAGGCGGAGCGCACCGGGTGCGACCATCGAGACGATACTTCTCGACCTGACCTCGCTGGCGTCGATTCACGCTGCCGCAGCGGCGATTCGCGACCGCCACGACCACATCGACCTACTGATCAACAATGCCGGAGTCACCGGCCTGTCCGGCACCACAGCGGACGGTTTCGAAATCCAGTTCGGCATAAACCACCTCGGCCATTTCGCCTTGACAGGCATACTCCTGGAACGGATTACGACAGCACCCGGTGCCCGGATCGTCACCGTCAGCAGCATCGGCCATCGCTTCGGACGCATCGATGCCGCGGACCCCGCCGCCACCACCGGAAACCACTATGCCAAGTCGAAACTGGCGAACCTCATGTTCACCTACGAACTCGACCGCCGCCTCGCCAACACCCCCGCCGCAGCCCTCGCCGCCCACCCGGGCGGTGCGAGAACTGAAGTATTCCGCTACTCCCCCATGGCCTTCCGCCTGCCGAACCTTGCCATCGCCCGCCTCTTCGGCCGAACCCCGGCCATGGGCGCCTTACCAACCCTGCGCGCCGCCACCGACCCCCACGCGACGGGCAGCGAATACTACGGCCCTTCAGGGCTTTTCGAAATCCACGGCTATCCTTCCGCAGTGAAATCCAGCCGCCGCTCCCACGATAGGCAACGCCAGGGCCGCCTTTGGGAGGTCTCCGAGAAACTGACCAGCGTGTACTACCCCCACTGATATCGGATCGGCACGCCGACGGAACGTATCGTCGGCGGCATGAGCCACCCCGGTCCGGAGACCAGCCCGCCCGATGCCGTGGAGCAGAGTCGGCAACGGACGCGGCAAGCACACGAAATCCTCACCCGGCTTCGGCTTTTCGAACGCTGGGGAGCGTTCGGGACGCCGGTCCTTGTCGGCGCGGTGGCCTACGAGCTGACGATGGCTCCCGACATCGACATCGAGATCTATTGCGACGCACCACGTATCCAAGACGGCTTCGCCGTGCTGCGGGACTGCGCGGAGCTCGACAATGTCCGCAAGGCACGGTTCGGCAACCACCTGAACGACCCGGACGAGGGTCTGTACTGGCGGCTCGACTACCGCGCGGGCGACGGCACCGACTGGAAGATCGACATGTGGATGCTGCGCCGCGACCATCCCGGCCCGTGTGCCGCGCAACTGGTAGCTCCGCTGCGGGCCGCGCTGACGCCGGAGCGCAGGCGCACGATTCTGGAGCTGAAATCGCTGATGCAGACGGGGTCCATCCCCCGCATGCCGTCCATCGATATTTACCGCGCGGTCATCGACGGAGGGCTCCGTTCCGGCGCGAAGCTCGCGGAGTGGTTGGAAGCCCACCCTCGGGACCAGCTCACCTTCTGGAAACCCGGCTAGCGGCCAGCCCGGCAAACCTGTCGGTGGGCTCTGGCAGGGTTGGCTTTCCAGCACGTGAGGGAAAGTTCGAGGTGGACGATGACCCGCACAGCGGCAGATGAAGCGGATATCCGGGGCTTGATCGACAGGTGGGTGGAGGCGTTTCGGCATCGCGATGTGGAGGCGGCGATGGCGATTCATGCCGCGGATACGGTGTCGTTCGATATCGTTCCGCCGCTGCGATACGTCGGGACGGACGCGTATCGCAGGCCGTGGGAGGAGACCTTCGCCAACTTCGCCGGCCCCATCCAGTTCGAGATACGCGAGCTGGACATCACCGTCGGCGCGGACATCGCCTTCAGCCGCAGCCTCAACCGCATGATGGGCACCATGAACGACGGCACGGAAGCCGACGTCTGGCTCCGCTGGACGGCCTGCTTCCAGAAGCGCGAGGGCCGATGGCTCATCGTGCACGACCACAGTTCGGTGCCGACGGACTTCGCGAACGGCACGGCGGTACTGGATCTGACGCCATAGGTCGCCGGGCTCAGCCGCGGGGCCGAGCGGCGCGCAAACGGATGCCGCTGAAACCCAGCGAGCTGGCAGTCACGGCGTCCCAGAAACCCCACAGATTCGGCAGAATTCGGAGCTGAATCCCGGCGTGCTCATGCAGTTTCAGCAGGTCACCGACCTTGTGCGGCGGCGCGATCGGCGCGACAGGCACCGTCGCGACACAGGCATGCGGTACCGGGTCGCCGAAGGGACGGAAGGGCGCCGCGGGCAAGCGGTACGCGTACAACGTGACACTGCGCAGCATGTCGAACCAGCCGTACTCGATGGCATGGACGCGCTCCCCGCCGCCCCGCCCGATGATGGCGTCGCGATCGGTGGCGGTCGTGTCGGCGGTGACCCACGCCATGGCGCGCGGGCAGGCACGCGGGAACCAGTAGTCGGGCGATCGGTCCCGGTCGACTGCCCACACGTAAGCCTCGGGCTGCCGGGCGGTCGGCGCGGTATGCGGGACGAAACGGTCGATGGTGGGGTCCTCGGAGAAGTGCAGAACCTCGCCCGGCTCGGGGTACATGAGACTTCGCTACCACACTTCGGACCGGCAGGCGCGAAAATCGAACCGGTCCAATGCCTTACCGGCGGCGCGCATCGCACCGGCGTGGCGGACCGAAACACTGGCACGGCGTGGCGCGATGGGCAAGACATGCGTCCCGACCTCACATGCGGTGAGCGGCGGCAAGCCGTACGACGGCTGGTCGCCGTGTGTCATCTGATGAATCAGCTCGTCGACCTGGCCGAAGGTGGGTCGTCGGAGTCGTTGATCGCGCAGGCGCACACCACCCGCCGACTACTCCAGGATCTCGTTCTCGACATGGTCGCGGTCACCTACACCCGCCCCTGAACGACCCCACCTCGAAGAAGTCGCCGATATTGCTTCGGCGTGCCGACAATCCAGACGGGGGGCCAGACCGAACGTAGATGTGTAGGCATCGACGTTTCGGAATGAGGTCACCATGGGCGCGCCCACACGTTTGGTCCGTACTTGTCATCGACGTACCAGCGCACGGTCGACAACCGGCGAACAGCCGTCGTCGTGAACAGCAATCCGCCGAGACAGCGCACCGATGGTTTCGTGTTCAACAAGATGCTTGCGGCGAGATCGGTTGCGCACCAGTCCATGACCGCGCGCCCAGCCCTGGGATTCGCGCGGCGTTTGCGGTGCCGCGATGACACCGTGCGGCTATCATTTAGTTAATCGTTCGGGGTACCGGGGGTCGGGTGGTAGCCGAGAGCGGCTCGGCGAGTCATGACAAGACAGGGGTTGAGTGGCCACGATCGCGCAACTGAGGGCAATTCTCGCGGTGCTGCATATCGATCCAGGCGACGCCGACGCCCCCGCGCACAACGACACCGCGGTCGAACGCGCCAAACTGGCCGCGTTACTGCAGCGCGTCTTCAGCAGCGAGCTACGCAGCGCGGTCACCAACGCGCCGGATCAGAACGAGCTGGCGCGGCGCTGGACCGCGGCGAGCACCCAGCCCGCGCTGGACGGCGAAAACGCCACCGAACAGGCGCATTTCGACGCGCACTGGCTACACAACCGGATCGACGCGCTGGCCCCTCGCGCCACCTCCGACCAGGCACCGGTGCTGCTCGACGCCGCGGCGCGCGCCGCCGAGGCCGCCCAGGTGCTGCTCTCGCTGAGCAGCGGAAACCCGCACGGCGACGGCACCGAATCGCTCTGGCAGACCGCACTCGATGACCTGGCGTCGGCGTTCCACCTGATCAACGACGAGCACAACGCGATCACCCAGCCCATCGAGTAGCTCAGCTCCGGCCGACCTTGCTGTGGTTGAGCCGGAATTTGAACAGCGCGACCAGTCCGCCCGCCACGCCGACAGCGATCAGGATCAGACACGGCTTGACGATGTCGCCGAACCCGGCACCGTGCAGGATGACGTCCTGATATCCCTTCAACGCCCAGTACTGCGGCGTGTACGGCGACAACGCGCGCGCCCAGGCGGGCAGCGTGTCGCGCGGGGTGATCGTGCCCGCGAGCCCGCCGATGGCCAGCGAACCCACCTGCGCCATGATCGCCAGCTGATCGATGCTGCGGCACAACGACACCAGGGCGATACCGAATCCCCAGGTCGCCACGGCCAGCGACGCGGTGAGCGGGACAAGCAGCCAGGTAGACCCCTTGCTGTGCAGGTCCCACAGCGTGAACGCGATCACCCAGAGAAAGGTGAGCTGGAAGACCGAGAACAGCACCGACGGGAACGATTTCCCGATGATGATCTCCACGGCGCGCACCGGCGCGGCCCGCAGCCGATCCCAGGTCCCCCACTCGTGTTCCCGGAAGAACGAGGCACCAAGCAGGGTGGTGATGAAGAACGCGAACAGCACGATGGTGCCCGGCCCCGACTGTTCGATGCCGGTGGCATCGAAATAGCCGGTCAGGCGCAACTGCGCCCGGTTGGCCGGCGTCAGGAACGCCATCATGCCGATGGGCAGCACCATCATCACGATCAGCTGGGCCGGATCGGAGCGAATGCGGCGCAGGTCCGCCCAGGACAACGCGCGTACTCGGTCGACGGCAGAGTCATGCAACAGCATCTCGGATCCCTTCCACGGGCAGATCATCCGCGTCGTGCGCCGCGCGCATGATCGCCAAGTACGCGTTCTCCAGGTTGGGGTGATGGATCTCCGCGGCCAGCAGCTGGTCGGTATCGGTGTCCAGGGTGGCGAACAGTTGCGCGAGCAGCTGTCCCGGCGCGTTGGTGGGAATGTTCAAGCGCTTCGACTCCAGTACCACGGCGCCGGGCGCGGCGAGGAATCCGCCGAGGCTCGCGGGGATGGCGGCCGAGAATTCCAGGCTCACCGCGGACTGCGCGTACTGCTCCACCAGATCCGAGGCACTGCCCTGGGCCAGGATCTTGCCTTGGTGCAGCACGACCACCCGCGCGTCGAGCACCTCGAGTTCGGGCAGGTAGTGCGTCGCGTAGACGACCGCGGCACCCTGGTCGGCCAGCTTGCGGACCTCGACAAGCAGGTCCTGCCGCGCCGAGACGTCGGCGCCGACGGTCGGCTCGTCGAGCCAGAGCACGTCCGGCTCGTGCAGCAGCGCCATCGCGGTGTGCAGCCGACGCTGCTGACCGCCGGAGAGCTGGTGCGCGCGCGTCTTCAGGAACGCCGTGACACCGAGCCGCTCGCCGACCTCGGCGATGCGCGCGGTCAGGTCTTTGCGCCCGACACCCATCAGCCTGCCGAAGAAGATCAGGTTCTCCTCGGCGGTGAGCGTGGGATACACGCCGAGTTCCTGTGGTGCGAAGCCCAGCTTGCGCCGCGCCTGGCGCGGGTTGCCGGTGATGTCGATGCCGTCGATGCGCACCGTGCCCGCATCGGCCGGTGTCAGGCCCGCGACGATCGACGCCGTCGTGGTCTTGCCCGCGCCGTTGGGGCCGAGCAGCCCGACGATCTCGCCCGGCTGCACGGTCAGATCGATCCCGGTGAGGACCTGTTTCTTACCGTACGACTTGTTCAGGTCGGCGATCTCCAGCATCGCGCACCTCCTCACTCAGAATTGGCCATGGGGCGCCCCATCCGGCGGCGCCGAGCACTGAAACTTCCCCGGGCACAGCGGCTTCCGAGGAGAACGCGTTGACGATGTCGGCGGCGACCGGCGCGATGGGGTTGCTCACGGCCCGTCCGCCCGGTGTATTCGTCAGGTCGGTCCATAGCCGCGGTGGACGCACCACCACGACGTTCCAGGGGTGGTGTCGCGCAACGTATTCCGCGAGACCCTCGACGGCCGCCTTGGCCGCCGCGTAGTGCGGCCACCAGCGGGGCGGCGCGAGCACCGCCTCGGAGGAGATCATCACCACCGTCGCGCCTTTGCGCAGCCGTGGCACGCATACCGACAGCGGGGCGAAGACCAGACGGGTGCTCGCCGCCATGAACTGCGCGGCGGTCTCGACGGCGTCCGGTGCCAGCGGCAGGGTCGGAATCGCCGGTGCGGCAAGCAGAACCACGCCGTCGAGCTGACCTTCCGGCAGCGCGGCTGCCAATGCCCAGCCGTCGCTGGCGTCGGCGAGCACCGGCCACAGGCGATCCCGATAGGCATGCGAGGCCGCCGCGAGCACCTCGGGTGCCCGGGTGCAGCTCACCAGCACGCGCGCGCCCTGGCTCGCCAAACCCAGTGACACCGCGGCACCTAAGCCGCGACTGCCGCCGACGACCAGGATGGTGCGTCCGGCCAGCGCGTCCGAGGGCGGTAGGACCGCCGCGAGTTCCGCTGGGTCCGGCCCGGGTACCGACTCCCTGATCAAACTCTGCACCGTGACGTCGGCGCTCGCACCGCAGCGCATACCGGCACGCAAGGTGACGAGGCCGGATCGCCGGTCGACCTCGGGTTCGCTGGTCTCGAATTCCACTGCGCCGGAGCCGGATCCGTGCAACACGACGGTGCACGCGACGAGCAGGGCATCCCGGCCGGGCGTGCACATCCCGGTCCAATAGCTTGCCCAGCCCAGCACCGCGGCAACATGTTCGGGGACACGTCCGCCGATGACCCGCGACACCAGACCCGCGATCAGCGGATAGTCCACCGAGTAGGACCCGCTCTCCGGACCGGGCGCCTGCGCGGAATCCCCGGCCAGGTCGGCCAAGCCGAGCACCCGAGGGGCGTCCCGGCGCGGCTGGTCCTCGGCGGCGGGACCGCACCACGGCAGCACCGATCCGAGCCTGCACCGAATGCCGACCACCTCGATACCGCCGAAGCTGACCCGGCCACGGGCCTCGCTCTCCGACACGGTCCAGTCGACCTCGTAGCGCCGGCCCGGAATGGTGGGCTGCCGGAACGTCGCCCGGATATCGCGCACCGCCATCGGATCGGTCGTCTCGGCCAGCGCCGCCAGCGCGAGGGTGACCACCAGCGCACCGTGCGCCACCGGCCTGCCGTACGGCGATCGATGGCCGAAGTCGTTGTCCACGTGCAGCGGATTGCGGTCGCCGACCGCGGCGGCGTATGTCGCCACATCCGTATCCGTAACCCGGAAGACCCGCGAGTTCATGACACCCGCTCCTGCCGTGCGGCCGCCACGGCGGCGGCGATCTCGGCCAGCGACGGTTCCGAGGTGAGCGTGCTCTCCGGAAGTTCCACCGCGAACGCGCGTTCCACCGCGTAGACGAGGCGCACCTGGGCGAGTGAATCCCAGGTGTCCATGTCGGCGCGGACGGTGTCGGGGCCGTGCGCGGCCGGTTCCCCGACCACCTCGGCGAACAGCTCTAGCAGCTGCTCCATCACATCAGTAGCCATGTTGCCTCTGCGCCTCTCGCACATGCGGGCTGCGCGCGAGGGCGCCGCCCGAAAGGTCGTATCCGAATACCGACCCCTGTTCGGACTTCGCGTCGAGCGCGAAGCCGTGCCGGGGGTACAGATCGCGCACCAGCGCGTTGCGGGCGGTCGGGAGATACCGGCCCACCAATCGCGAACTGCCCTGTGCCAGCGCCCATTCCGCAGCGGCGGCCAGGAGATTGTTTTCCGCGTTCCGGCCGATGACCCGGCAGCTGAGCAGCAGGGTGTCGATCTCGACGGTGCCGCCGCCTACCGCCTCGGCGAGTAGCACGCCGACGATGCCGTGGTCGGCGAATCGGTCCCGCAGGCGCAGGGTGGCCGCGAACCATTGCGGATCCTCGGCCATCTTCCTGACCTGGGTCTGGGTGTGCCTGTGGGTGGTCAGGTTGAACTGGTTGGTCTTGGCGATCAACTGCGCGGCACGGTCGAGAGTGGTGCTGTTGATCGGCTCGATCGTGGCCACCATCTCCAGGCCCGCGAGGAACTCGTCGAGGTTGTCCGTCACGGTCCGTTCGGCGGCGGCGAGCGCCTGGTACGAGCGTTGCCTGGTGAAGTCCTCGCTGGACAGCGAGCCCGGATGCAGCCAGGGCAGCGCCGCGAGTTCGGTGGCGAACCGCGCGGGCGAGGCGGGCAGGCACAACGCGCGCACCTCCGGGCGCGCGGCCACCACCTGCGCGCATTCGGCGGGGTTGTCGTCCACGAAGGCGAAGCTGTTCAGGCCGAGCCGGATCTTGTCCGAAATCTCCTGAAGCTGTTCGGATTTGGGTCGCCAGTCGGCGACGATGTGGGTGAAGTCCTCGACCCGCAGCACCATCCCCGGCGCCTCGGCGATAGCGCGCAACGCCAGGTCGCGATCGTTTTTGCTGGCCACCGCGAGCAGCACGCCGCGCTCGGTCAGCGCGCGCAGGTAGCGCTGGAAGTCGGCGAACGCCTCGCCGTCCGGGCCGGTGCCGACGCGAATGCCGTCGATGCCGTCGTCGCCGAGGACGCCGCCCCACAGGGTGCCGTCGAGGTCGACGACCACGCAGCGCGCGGAGCGGCCGCGGTCGGCGGCGATCGTGTCGGCGATGGCGGCGGCCAGCCACGGCAGGCTGTCGGGTGCGTACGGCTGACGCACCCGGTACCAGCTGCGCGCGTCCTCCCACTGCCGCAGGCCGACCTGGGCGGCGAGCTGCTCGACGTCGACGAAAAGCACTCGGCCTGCGGCCTGTTCGGCAAGACGCGCATTGATCTCGCGGACGCGATACGACAGCGATTGCGGCGCACGCCAGGCCGCCGGACCGTAGGCGTCCACCGCGGGCGGCGCGAAACCGAGCTGGACGACCCGCACACCGGAACGCGCGGCCGCGTCCCAGAGCCCGACCCAGCGGTTGACGGTCTCGTCTACTGTGCCGGTGACGTCGTGATGGGTACCGGCCAGCACCACGTAATCGCCCTCGAGGAACGGCGTTTGGGGTGCGAGCAGCACCTGTTCGACCTGACCGAAGGGGAATTCCAGCAGCTCGGGTGTCAGCCCGGCGCGCGCACCGGCCAGCGGCAGCAGTTCGGCGAGGAAGTCGGTGGTGTAGGTGGCCAGCAGCGCCATCCGCACCGCGACCCCGGGCAGGCCGGGTTCGCGTGCGAGCGTTTTCGCTCGCTGCGTCCACGCCAGGTAACCGTCGGCGGGGGAAAGTTCTACTGCCACATCGGTTGTCATGTCTACTCCCGCTCCGTGCGCGGGTGGTGCGCGAAAGCCAGGTGCTTGCCTTCGTATTCGGCGAGCGACAGCAGTGTCTCGGCGATGCGCGCGGTCTGTACGGTGCCGCCCGCGGCCGCCCGCATCCTGGCGTGCATCAGCAGCGGCGGCAGCTTGCGCCACTGCGTGACCGCGCGTTCCCAGTGGTCGCGTCCGGCCGCGTCGAGCAGTTCGGGGTCGAGGTCGGCGGCCCACAGCAGCAGTTCGCGCTGACGCAGCGCCTGCCACAGATCGTCCAGCTGAGTGAAATCGTCTGGTGCCGAGGCGAACTGGTAGCGACTGGCCAGCGCGATGAGCGCGTCGGCACCCACCAGGCGGTCCTCCCGGGGTGACAGTGGCGCGACCGGATGGGATTCCAGCCATCGGTAGGTCTTGCCGAGGTGAATCGCGTCGGAACCGGCCATCGCCCGCTCGCGCAGCAGCGCGACCGTGTCGTCTCGGCCCAGGCCGACCGACCATTCGCGTAGCTCGGCCGCCGAAAGCACCGGAATCCGTTGCCCGGTCTGCTTGCCGAGCTCGGTGGTCATCGTCAGCGGATCTTCCACCACCCAGCCCTCGATGGTCTCGACGATGGCCAGCCAGTGCGGCGCGTGCCAGCGCTGGTACCCGTGCTGCCACGGCAGGTGGAAGATGTCGGCGAGCAGCACTACCGAACCGTGCTCGGCGACTTGCTCTTCGAGCGCGTGATAGGCCGTCGCCCAGTCGTCGTCGCCGTTCACGCGCAGGCCCAACGCGGGCAGCGGCGGGGTCGCGTCGTGCTCGAACAGCAGCAGGTCGTCCTCGGCGGGGCGCACGGACAATGTCGGCCCGCCCGCGAGTAGTGGCCGCCACCACTGGGTTTCGCCGCGCGCCACCAGCGCGCTGGCCAGCGCCGCGGTGAAGCAGGTCAGCTTGTCGCCGTGGGTGGCGAGGGCCGTGGTCATTTCGAGCCCCGGAGGGTGCCGTCGAGGTAGGCGGTGCGCGAGGCGGAGCGTTGGATCTTGCCGCTCGAGGTGCGCGGGATCGCGCCGGGGCCGAGCAGCACCACCTCGTGCACACCCACATCGTGAATGCTGAAGATGGCCTGGCGCACCGCGTTTCGTAGTTCCTGTGCGATCGTTTCATCGCCGCCGGGGATCCTGGCCTCGATGAGCACCACGATCTTTTCCTGCACGCCGACCTCGACGGAGAAGGCCGAGCACCGACCGGGCAGCACCAGGGAATGCGCCTTCTCGGCCGCGTCCTCCAGGTCCGGCGGATAGTAGTTGCGGCCGTCGATGATGATCAGGTCCTTGAGCCGGGTGGTCGGATAGATCTCGCCGTCGTGCCGGAACCCGATGTCGCCGGTGCGCAGGTAGTACTTGCCGTCGCGCGGCGAGAGTTCGCCGCGGAAGGTGTATTCGGTCTCTTCGGGCCGGTTGTAGTAGCCGGTGCAGACGGCCGGGCCGGACACCCAGATCTCGCCGAGCCGGTCGTCGGGCAAGGCCTGCTTGGTCTCCGGGTCCACGATCTGGATCGTGGTGCCCGGTGCCGCCGCACCACCGCTGACGATGTCCGCGCCGTCCTTGGCGACGACCACCTGACCCGAGGCGAGCGCCGCGCGGTCCACCGTGACGGTCTGCACGCCGGACAGGGTGCGCCAGTTCACCGACACGATCAGCGTCGACTCGGCCAGCCCGTACCCGGCGATCAGCGTCGACCGGGCCAGGCCGTGGCCGGCGAACGCCGCGTGGAACTTGTCGATGGTGCTCACCCGCACCGGCTCCGCGCCGGAGAGGGCATAGCGCCAGCGGCTCAGGTCGATGCCTTCGAGTTCCTGCTGGCCGATGCGATCGGCGCACAGCTCGTAGCCGACGTTCGGGGAGGCCGCGAAGACCTGCGCGGGGTTGTCGCTGATCGCCTGCAGCCAGCGCTCCGGCCTGCGCAGGAACGACGTCGGCGACATCTGCACCACGCCGTGGCCGCTGATGATCGGCATGACCACGCCGATCATCAGGCCCATGTCGTGGAACAGCGGCAGCCAGCTGACGAAACCGACCTCGTCCTCGGCGGAAATGCCGACGTGGTACATCATTTCGTAGACCTGCCTGGCGTTGTCCAGCAGTCCGCGATGCGGCACCATCACCCCGGCGGGCGTGCGGGTGGAACCGGAGGTGTACTGCAGCAGGGCGATCTGCTCGCGGTCCACCAGGACCGGCTCCCAGTCGATCGCGAGTTTCTCGTCGACCTCGCCGGTGGTGACGATGAGCCGGGTCGTGTCGGTCGGCGAATTGTCCAGCCACGCGGTTACATTCGCGAGCGCGCCGTCGGTGGTCACGATGCAGGCCGGGTCGGCGTCGACGCAGACCGCGTCGATGCGTCCGTTGGCGTTGTGCGCGCTCGGCGGGTACAGCGGCACCGCGATGATTCCGGCGTAGAGGCAGCCGAAGAACGCCTTCACGTACTCCAGGCCCGGCGGCAGCAGCAGCACGGCCCGGTCGCCGGGGTGCGCGACCTGGAGCAGGGTGGCCGCGTATGCCCGTGCCGCGCGGTCGATCTCGGCATAGGTCAGCGACTCGGTCGCGCCGTGCTTCGAGGTCGAATCCGGGTAGCTCAGAAAGCTGTACGCGATCTTGTTCGGCCGTTGCGCGGCCTGGTTTGTCAACGCGCGCACCAACGTGTCGTATTCGAGCGCACCCCCGGTGAGCAGTGTTGTGGTCATACTCCGACCTCCTGTGGTGACGGTGCGGCGAGGAAGCCGACCTTCCGGAAGTAATCCAGGTAGCGGATGAACAGGTCGCGGGAGACCGGCGGGCAGTGCACGCCGACCCCATCCAGTGCGGTGACGGCCTTGTCGACGTCGAACTGGATCAGCGGGGTGAGCCCGTCGTTGGCGCTCAACAGGCTCAGCACGCTGAAGGACGCCGATCCCGGCCCCGCGTCGGCGGCGTGCGCGGCGATCGCGTCGCGCCACTGGTCGAGGGCGACCAGTCGCACCGGCCGGCCGCTCTCCCGCAGCCAGCCGATGGCGTCGGTGAAGCTGCACGGCCGCGGGTTACGCAGGTGGTAGATGTGGGTGCCCGGCCGCGGTGTGCGCGCCAGCTCGACCATGGCCGAGCCGGTGAAGTCGGCCGGGGCCAGGTCCACCGCGAAGTCGACCTCCGGCGCGAGACCCACCTCCTGGCTGGCCTTGACAAGCAGCCAGAAGAAGTCGCTGGTCTGGCAGGCGCCGGTGCGGCTGTCGCCGCCGATGCGGCCCAGGCGGAACACACTCACCGGCAGGCCGCGCTCCCCCGCCTCGGTGACCAGTCGCTCGGAAACCCATTTGCTGCGCAGATATCCGAGGGATAGCTGCGAGGGGTCCTGCGCCGGTAGCGGTTCGGCGACCCGGCCGTCGACCGCGTCGCCGGGGCCCAGCACGTACAGCGAGGACACGAAATGCAGTGGGGCGCCGCTGGTTCGGGCCAGCGTGATGAGCTCCAGGGTGCCCCGGACGTTGGCCGCCTCCAGCACCCGGTACGGCAGCGCGAAGTTCACCTGCGCGCCGTTGTGATAGATCGCGTCGATGGTGCGGCCGAGTAGCAGGAACTGCTTTTCGGACAGTCCGAGTCGCGGCGCCGCCAGGTCGCCGAGGACCGGGATCACCCGGTCGAACCCGTCGCGTGGCAACTCGTAGCTGTCGAAGGTGGCGGCCAGCCGCGCCAGGCCCGCTTCGCGGCTGTCGGCCCGCACCAGGCAGTGCACGCGGGAGTCGGTGCGCGCCAGCAGTTCATGCAGCAGGAACGCGCCGACGAAGCCGGTCGCCCCGGTGAGCAGCACCTCGCCCGTGCTGGGCGGCGTGCCGGTCCACGGTGCGGCGGGCCACGATCCGATCGCGGCGGCCACCTCGGCCTCGAGGTCGATCGCTTCCTCGGCCGCGGTCTCACCGGCCAGCAGCGCGACCACGCCCGCCACCGTCGGCCGGGCGAACAGCGAGCCGAGCGGAATGTCCTCGCCGAAGGTCTGTTTCAGCCGCAGGATCAGCTGGGCCGCCAGCAGCGAGTGGCCGCCGAGGTCGAAGAAGTTGTCCGCACGACCGACCCGGGGGATGCCGAGGACGTGCGCGAAGACGCCCGCGACGCGCTGCTCGAGCGGGGTGCGCGGCGGCTCGTACTCCAGGGTGTTGCGGCGCAGCACCGGTGCGGGCAGTGCGCGTCGATCCAGCTTTCCGTTGGTGGTCAACGGGAATTCGTCCAGTACGAGGACCGCGGCGGGCACCATGTGCTGCGGCAGTCGCCGGGCCAGGTGGGCTCGCACGTCGACGACCAGATCGTCGCGGGCCTTGACCCGCAACGGATCCGAGATGACCAGGTCGTCCGGCCATTCGGCGTCGCGCGCCCCGGGGACGGACGGCAATGCCACGTCCCAGCCGGTCACCACCACGTCGTAGCGTCCGCCCGGGCGGCGCAGCGCCTCGATCCGGTACGGCACCCGATCGGCAAGGGCGAGATAGTCTTCCGGGCTGACGCCGCCGGAATCGGCGAGCGCGGCGCGGATCTGGGCGGCACCGGCGCGGCCGCGCGACAACTCGGCGACCACCGCGAGCGGACCGGCCACCCTGGCATCGAGGACGTCGGCGATCAGCACCGCCGCGGGCCGATCCCGGTCGAGCAGCTCGGCCAGCAGCTGCGGTGTTGTCGTCGCGTCGAGCAGCTTCGGCCGCACCGGCAGGCCCCGTTGACCCGCGAACAACACCGCGTCGTAACGGAATCGGGACATCTCGTTGAGGTACTCGCCACGCTTGAGCCGGATCCTGGACCCGGACAGCGTCGGGTGGGTGGCCACGAAGTCCTCGAAATACCGTGGTGCGATCACCAATTCGGCATCCCGATCGAGGGCGGCGCGCACGGCAGGGGCGAGCTCGGCGGCGCCGGCGGACGGCGCGTTGGTCGCCTCGACGGTCGCGTGGAACGCCTCGCTGAGGGTGAGGTCGCGGACGTCGCCGACGAACAGCACGCCCTCGGGGGCGAGCAGGCCGACGACCGAATCCAGCACCCGGGTCAGGTAGTCCGCGCTCGGGAAGTACTGCACCACCGAGTTGATCAGGATGACGTCGTACGGTCCGGCGACGTCGTAGGGCAGTTCGTCGGCGGCGCACCTGTCGAGCCGGACGTGCTCGAGATCCGCGTTGCCCTCGATGATCTTCGTGCGCACGTTCTCGATGGCCGACGCGGAGACATCGGTGGCGTCGTAGACCGCGCACTGCGGTGCCAGCCGGGACAGCAACAGGCCGGTGCCGCAGCCGATTTCCAGTACCCGCCCGTGCTTACCCACCCCGCCGGCTCCGCCGGCTACCGTCCCCCAGGGGGCGAGGGTGCGCACCGCGGCGACGGTCGCGTCCACCCATTCCCGCATGTGCTCCTCGGGGATGGCGGCATTGGTGTACGAGTCGTTCCAGCCGGAGATGTCGAAATCAGCGTCGCCGTCGTGGCCTTGGCGGTAGGTGCTGTTGAACACGATCTGCCAGTTGGCGACCTGGTCCTGCTCCGCGACGGCCGCATCGGCGGTCGCGTCGCCCGGCGTGAAATAGGCGACCAGGGACAGGTTTCCGCCGGTGTCCTTGCGGGCCAGCACGACCGACTGATCGACGCCGGGGTGCGCGGTGATCGCGGCCTCGATCTCGCCGAGTTCGATGCGGAAACCACGCACCTTGACCTGCTGATCGATGCGGCCCAGGTATTCGAGGTCGCCGTCGGCTCTGCGGCGGGCGAGGTCACCGGTCCGATAGACGCGGCGGCCGAGCACCGGGCTGTGCACGAACCGTTCGGCGGTGAGGTCGTCGCGGTTCAGGTAGCCGCGCCCGACGCCGGGCCCGGACACGAGCATCTCCCCGGCCACGCCGTCCGGCACCGGACGGCCCGCCGGATCGACGATCAACACGCCGAGATCGGGCAGCGGAACGCCGATCAGGCTGCCCGCCGCCGACAGCACATCGGCGCGGGTGAGTTCGCGATAGGTGACGTGCACGGTCGTCTCGGTGATGCCGTACATGTTCACCAGCCGGGCAGCGTCGCTGAAACGATCGAACCACGGTGTGAGCGTGGACAAATCGAGCGCCTCGCCGCCGAAGACCACCCAGCGCACCGCGAGTTCGATGCCCGGCGCGTTCTCCAGCGCGCGCAGCAGCTGGGTGAACGCCGACGGGGTCTGGTTGAGCACCGTGACCTTTTCGCGGGCAAGCAGTTCCGCGAATTCGGCGGTGGACCGGCTGACCGGGCCCGGCACCACGACGAGGCGTCCGCCGTAGAGCAGCGCGCCCCACATTTCCCAGACGGCGAAGTCGAAGGAGTACGAGTGGAACATCGTCCACACGTCGGCCGGGCCGAAGCCGTACCAGCGGGCGGTGGTCGAGAACAGGCGAACCACGTTGGCGTGCTCGATGACAACGCCCTTCGGAACGCCGGTGGAGCCCGAGGTGTAGATGACGTAGCACGGGTCGTTCGGCCCGGCCTTCTCCAGCGGGAGGTCGGGCACGGTCTCGTCGGCCTGCTCATCGATGAGCAAGAGCTCGGGGCCCGGCGCCGAGGTCGAGACGAGCGAGCTGTGGCTGATCACCAGCCGCGCACCCGAGTCGGCGATCATGAACTCGATCCGGTCGGCCGGGTACATCGGGTCCAGCGGGACGTAGGCGGCTCCGGCGCGCAGCACCGCGAGGATGGCGACGACCACGTCGGCGGAACGGTCGAGGTGGATGCCGACGAACGAGCCACGGCCGACGCCGCGGGCGCGCAGACGCTGGGCGAGCAGGTCGGCGGCCGCCGCGAGCTCGCCGTAGCTCAGCGCGCTGTCGCCGAAGGTGAGCGCCACCGCGTCGGGGGTTTGGATCGCCTGCGCCGCGAACAGCTCGTGCAGCGTGCGGGCGGGCTCGGCGCCGGGCTCGCTGGGCAGTGCCGCGGCGATGGCTCGTTCCCGCTCGTCTGCTTCGAGAAAATCGAGTTCTGGCAGCGGGGTGTCGGGGTTGGCGACCACCGCGGTCAGCAGGGCGACGAAGTGGCGCGCGATGGCGGCGACGGTCGGCTCGTCGTAGAGGTCGACGTCGTACTCGAACGCGCCGAACAGTTCCGCGCCGACCTGGCGCAGGGTTACCAGCACATCGAATTTGGTAGTGCCAGAATGCACTTCGACGTACTCGGCGCTGAGCCCGGGGATGGCGAGCTCGGGCAGCGAGGTGTTCTGCAGCACCACGGCGGTGCGGAACAGCGGCGAATGGCTCAGTTCCCGATCGGGGCGCACGTGCTCGACGACGAGGTCGAACGGCGCCTCCTGGTGGTCGAACGCGTCGAAGACGACCCGCTGCTCCCTGGTCAGCAGTTCACGGAAGGTCGGCGCGCCGGACAGGTCCGTGCGCAGCGCGAGCGCGTTCACGAAGAACCCGATGAGCGGCTCGATCTCGGGTCTGGTCCGGCCGGCGATCGGCGTGCCGACCGTGATGTCCTCCGCGCCGGTGTAATAGCGAAGCAGCGCTTTGAATCCCGCCATCAACGCGATGAACAGGGTGGCGGGACGGTCGTTCACCCTGACCTCGTCGGCGAGGCGCCGCAGGCCGGACAGCACCGGCGCCGGAATCGTGAACAGCACTCGGGCGCCACGGTTTTCCGGCTCCAGCGCGCGCGGCCGGTCGGGGTGGAAGGTCACCAGCGGCGGCTCGTCGCCGAGCACGCCACGCCAGTAGTCGAGGTCGGCGCCGAACTTGTCCTGCTGCGCGAGATCCTGCAGCCAGGTCGCGTAGTCGGGGTACTGCAGCGGCAGCTCCGGCAGCTCGGGGAGGTGCTTGCCCGCCGTGAGATCGGCGTAGGCGGACATCAATTCGGTCGCGAACACCCCGAGCGACCAACCGTCGGAAATGATGTGGTGCATGGCGACGGCGAAGATCGAGTCGTCCTCGCTCAACCGCACCAGCAGCACCTCGACCAGCTGACCGGACAGGTCGAAGACGGTCCGGCTGAACTGCTCGACCTGCGCGGTCGCGTCCGCCAGCGGCCGATTCGGATCCAGCTGCGACGACGACACCATGGTCATCGGCAGCGGCGCCACCGGCCCGACCACCTGGACCGGAACACCGTCGCGCACTTCGATGCTGGTGCGCAGCGACTCGTGCCGGGCGACGACCAGCGACAGCGCGCCCTGCAGGGACGCGATGTCGAGGCGGCCGCGCAGGCGCAGCGCCAGCGGCATGGTGTAGGTCGCCCGATCCGGGAACAGCTGTTCCAGGAACCAGATTCGCTGCTGCGCGGCCGAAAGCGGCGCGGCGGCAGTGGGATCGGGACGGCGTGGGATGCCGGCCCGCGGTGTGCCGCCCGCGGCCCACCGCCGCAGCAACGCGCGACGGGAGGCGCCGGTATCGACGAGTTCAGGCATTGTTGCTCCGTTCTTCGGTCGCCCCCGGCTGGTTGAGCAGCAGCTCGACCTCGCTGTCGGACAGTTCGTCCAACCGCTGCATCAGATGCGCGGCGATGGCGTCGGCCATCCCCGCGGCGGTCGGGCTGGCGAACAGCTCGCCGAGTGCGAGATCCAACGGGAAGATGGACCGCAGCTGCGTCGCGACATGCACCGCGAGTAACGAATCTCCGCCCAGTTCGAAGAAGTTGGCGTCGGTGCCGACCTGCTCGATACCGAGCGCCGCGCACCACACCGCGACGACCTGGTTGCGCACCGAGACGACGAAATCGTCCTCGTCGGAGGTCGCGGCGGGCTCGCTGTCGACCGGCGCGGCGGGCTTGGCTGGTTCGATACGCCGGGGTTGGGTGGCAGTGCTTTCGGGCGGGTCGACCCAATAGCGCTTGAGCGCAAAGGGATACGTCGGCAAGGTGACCGACACCGGTGTCTCGCCGCCATAAATGGCGTCGAAATCGACCGCGACGCCGGACAACCAGAGTCGGGCCGCCGCATCGACGATCGCGGTCTCCGGTGCGCCCGCGCCGAGACCGATGCCGAGCGTGCCGACCGTCGCCGACGCGCGATCGGCGGTGCGCAGGAACGAGACGAGGGACTTACCGGGGCCGACCTCCAGCGCGACGGTCCCCTGGTTCCGGCCGACCAGGCCGAGTGCGGCCTCGCGGAAACGGACGGTGCTGGTCATCTGCCGGGACCAGTAGGTGGGGTCCACGGCCTGCTCGGCGGTGATCGGCGCGCCGGTGACATTCGACCAGAACGGCACCTGCGGCGCTTTACGGGGAACACCGCGCACGAGTTCGGCGAAGCGGGCCGCGGCTTCGTCCATGAGCGGGGTGTGGAACGCGTGCCCGACGGGTAGCAGCGAGCTCGGCACGCCCTCCTCGGAGAGCTCACCGGCCAGCCGGAACAGGGCGGCGGGCGCACCTGCGACGACGCAGCGGCTGGCGGAGTTGTCGGCGGCGAGCCAGACGTCGTCCGGCAGGCGCTCGGCGATGATGTCCGCGCCCTTGGAGATCGCGAGCATGCCGCCGGGTGGCGCGGCCGCCATGATCCGGCCGCGCTCGACCACCAGTTCCAGCGCGTCGGCGAGCTCGAAGACGCCCGCGATGGTGGCGCAGACCAGCTCGCCGAGGCTGTGCCCCAGCAGTTCCTTGGGTTCGGCGCCGAACTCGCGCCACATCCCGGCCAGCGCGTACTCGACCGCGAACAGGGCGACCTGGGACCGTTCGGTGCCCTCGGCGTTGCGCACCGCGGCGTCCAGGTCGAAGCCGGTGCGCTCGCGAAGGATGTCGGCGCAGGCGCGGTACCGGTCGCCGAACGGGCGGACCGTCGCGGCGAGTTCGAGGACGGCCGCGCCGAGCGCGACACCCTGTCCGGGGAACAGCCAGGCGAGCGCGGGGGCGGGCAGGGCCTCCCCCGCCGCTGGCTTACTCAGCGCGGCGGCGGCCTCCGCCGTGGTGCTCGCCACGACCATGCGGCGGTGTGGGAAGCGACGGCGCCCGTGTGCCAAAGTCTGTGCTACCGAGGCCAGTTCGTCCGTTGTCTCGCGCAGGTGCGCGGCGAGCCGAGTCGCGATCCGGTCGGCGTCCCGCGCGGTGCGGCCCGAGATGAGCAGTGCGCGTGGGCCGGACCGCACCGGGGCGGCCGCCTGCGTCGGCGGCTGTTCGATGATCACGTGGGCGTTGGTCCCGCCGATGCCGAAGGCGCTCACCGCCGCCCGCCGCACCTCGTCCGGCCAGGTCCGCAGTTCGGTGTTGACGAAGAACGGGGTTGCGGCGAAGTCGATTTCGGGGTTCGGCCGGGTGTAGTGCAGGCTGGCCGGGATGCGGCCCTCGCGCACGGCGAGCACCGCCTTGATGAACCCCGCCACGCCGCCCGCCGAATTCAGATGGCCGACATTCGATTTCACCGAGCCGAGCGCGCAGTACTGTGCCGCCTCGGTGTGCTCGCGGTACGCCGCGCTCAGCGCCGCCACCTCGATCGGGTCACCCAGCTTGGTTCCGGTGCCGTGCGCTTCGACGTAACCGATGGTGTCGGCACCGATTCCGGCCGCCGACAACGCTTCCCGGATCACGGCACGCTGACCGGCGATGCCCGGAGCGGTGAAGCCGATCTTGTTGCCGCCGTCGTTGTTCACCGCGGAACCGAGGATCACGGCGTGGATGTGGTCGCGGTCGGCGATCGCGTCGGCGAGCCGTTTGAGCACGACAACGCCGACACCCGAACCGAAGACGGTGCCACCGGCCTCGGCATCGAATGCCCGGCAGTGACCGTCCGGCGAGAGGATCGACCCCTCCTCGTAGATGTATCCGGCTTCCTGCGGCACCTGCACGCTCGCGCCACCGGCGAGCGCCACGTCGCACTGGAAGTCGAGCAGCGCCTGCGCGGCCTGGTGCACGGCGACCAGCGAGGTGGAGCACGCCGTCTGCACCGCGACGCTCGGTCCGGTCAGGTTCAGCTTGTAGGACACCCGGGTGGCCAGGTAGTCGGAAGCGTTGCCGTGCAGCGCGTGCAGCTGCGAGCTCGGCGTCTGGAACAGGCTCGCGTGGGCGACCAAGTTTCGCAGCAAGTAGGTGCTGATGCTCGCGCCCGCGAAAACACCGACCGGCGTGGGGTTTTCGGCGGCGATATGACCGGCGTCCTCCAAGGCCTCCCACGCGCACAGCGTGAACAGCCGGTGCTGCGGGTCGGTGAGTTGCGCTTCGCGCGGCGGCATTTCGAAGAACTCGGCGTCGAACTTGTCCGCGTCCGCCAGCAGCGCGCCCGCGTGCACGTATCCGGCAGGCGGGTCGACGGGCATGGACTCCGGGGTGAGCGGGCGCACCGATTCGCGGCCCTCGCACAGGTTGCGCCAATACTCCGTGACCGTGTCCGCGTCGGGAAAGCGGCACGCCATGCCGATTACCGCGACCCGGAACTCGTTGTCGTCGTGTGTCATCGCTGGCTCCCAACGCTGTCCGGCATGGTCTCGGTCGCCTGACGGTGCGCGCGGCGGCGGGCGGCGGCCGCGCGCCGGTCCTTACCTCGGTCCGCGTCCTCCTGCGGCGCGGTACGTCCGGCCAGCGACTTGGCCAGCCCGTCGACGGTCGGCGCCGCGAACAGGTCGGTCATCGCCAGGTCCACGCCGAGCCTGCGCTCGAGCAGTCCACGCACCCTGGCCAGCGCGAGCGAATGACCGCCGAGGTCGAAGAAGTTCTGCCCGAGACCGATCTCGCGGTCGAGCACCTCCGCCCATACCTCGGCGACGACGCGTTCGAGCTCGGTCCCCGGCGGTGTGTACACCGGCGCCGCGGCCGGGGCGATCTTCGGCAGCTTCGCGCGATCGAGCTTGCCGGTGAGGCCGCGCGGCAGGCTGTCGAGGACCATGTATGCCGACGGAATCATGTAGTCCGGCAACCGAGTACGCAGATATGCCGAGAGCTCGAGGTAGTCCGGCTCCAGCGGTCCGTCCTGGGTGAGGTAGGCGACCAGCCGGGGCACGTCCGCATCGGCGTCGAGTACGACGGCGGCCTCGGCGACCGTCGGATGCGACCGCAGGAACGTCTCGGCCTCGCCCGGTTCCACCCGGTGGCCGCGGATCTTGACCTGGCGGTCCTTGCGGCCGACGAAGACCAGTCGGCCGTCGGGCAGCCGCCGGGCGAGATCGCCGGTCCGGTAGTACGGCACGCCGTTGGGACCGGTGCCGAACACCTGCTCGGAGAGTTCCGGCCGATGCCAGTAGCCGAGCGCGACGTGCGGGCTGCGCAGCGCGATCTCACCGTAAACCTCGGTGGGACGGCCACTTCCGTCGACCAGATCGACCTCGACGCCCTCGACCGGATGGCCGATCGGCACGCCGGCGCGGTCCGCGTCCTCAGGAGTGATGATGTGCTGCAAGGCGACCGAGCATTCGGACGGGCCGTACAGGCTCACCAGCCGGCAGGACGGGGCGAAATGCTTGCCGAAGTCGACGACGTCGCCGCGGACCACTTCCTCGCCGCCCAGCGCTACCAAGCGCAACGCGTCCGGCACCCATGGGCCGTCGGTGTCGCTGAGCAGATAGCGGAAAAGCGTTGGGGTGCAGTGCAGCACGGTGACACCGGCGCGTTCGATCTCGTCGCGCAAACCGGCGGGGCCGAACAGGTGCGGGTCGATCACGTACAGCTCGGCCCCGGCCGCCACCGCGCCGAAGGAGTTCAGCACTCCGGCGTCGAAGGTGTAGCGGGCGGGCGCGGCCACCACGTCGTCGGGCCCGATACGCAGCCGCCGGGCATAGGTGACCGCGTGGGCCAGCGCGTTGCCGCTGCTCTGAGCCACACCCTTCGGGCGGCCGGTCGAGCCGGACGTGTGCAGGATATAGGCGAAATCGTCGGCGCTGATATGGGACTTCGCCCAGGTCGACAGATCGTTGGTGGGCACCGTGCTCAGGGCAGGGTCCGGTCGGTCGGTGCGCCCGGACACGGCGAAGACATGCGCGCCGCCGGCGATCGAGCGGGCCAGCTCCGCGAGCGACGGGTCGCACAGCAGCGCGGAAACGTCGGCCTCCTCCAGGATTTCGATCAGCCTGGCCTGCGGCGCCCGCGGGTCGAGCGGCACATACGCCACCCCCGCGCGCAGGGCCGCCCACACCGCGACGAAACTCTCCGGGGTGTGGTCGTAGAGCAGCGCGACGCGGCTGCCGTCGAGTCCGGCACCTATCAGCTCTTTGGCGATAACAGCGGTGATCGCGTCGAGTTCGGCGAAGCTTGTCGTCCGGTCGCCCGCGCGCAGCGCCGGTGCGCTGCCACGCAGGTCGATCACGGCGTCGAGCCGGTCGATCAGCCGCTCGTCCGGATCCGCCTCGGGCACCATCGGGGCGCCGGGTAGGGCCCAGATCGCCCCGGCGGCGGCCTGATCCGGGTTCTCCAGGCCGATCTCGCCGACGAGTCGTTCCGGGTCGGCGACGATGCTCGCGAGCGCGGTCGCGTAATGCCGCAGTGTCCGAACGGCAGTCGGCGCGTCGTAGAGGTCGGCGCTGTATTCCAGGACTAGCTTCGTCGGGCCGTCGGTCTCGTCGACGGTGAGGTCGAAGTCCATCTTGGCCGTCGTCCGCGGCGCGTCCACCAGTTCGACGTCGAGGCCAGGCATGCCGAGCGACGGTGGGGGCGTGTTCAAGTAGTTGAACATGACCTGGGCGAGCGGGGTGCGGCTCATGTCCCTGGTCGGCACCATCGCCTCGATGACCTTCTCGAACGGCAGGTCCTGGTTGGCGTGCGCCGAAAGGACGGTCTTGCCGACGCGCGCGACCAGCGCGGTGAAGGTTTCCTCGGGATCGACCTCGGTGCGCAGCGCGAGGGTGTTCAGGAAGCAGCCGACGAGCGGCTCGACGGCCGAGCGGGTGCGCCCGGCGATCGGCGAGGCGACGATCAGATCCTGTTGGCGGGTATAGCGATTCAGCACGGTGTAGAAGGCGGCGAGCAGCACCGCGAAGGTGGTGACGCCGCTGCGGGCCGCGAGCGCGCGCACCTCGGCCATCACCTGCGGGTCGACCCCGAGCCGCTCGACCGCGCCACGGGAGGTGCGCCGCGCCGGACGTGGCCGATCCCCGGGGATCTCGGTGACGGTCGGGTCGGCCAGCTCGGTCCGCCAGAAGTCCAGCTGTCCGTCGAGCCCGTCGGCGTTGCCACGCTGCCAGCCCGCGTAGTCCGCGTACTGCACGACAAGCGGCGGCAGCGGCGACGGCGCACCCGCGACCTGCGCCTGGTAGTGCGCCGAAACCTCTTGGCTCAGTACGGCAATGGACCAGCCGTCGCACACGATGTGGTGCAGCGCGATGGCGAGCAGATACTCGCCGGGCGCCGACTTGATGAGGTGGTATCGCCACACCGGGCCTTCGGCCAGATCGAACGGCGCGCGGTAGACGCTCGCCGCGAGTTCGGCCTCGGCGGTGCCGCGCCGCTCCGGCGCGAGGGTGCTGAAGTCCGTGAACTCCAGTGGCCGTGGCGAATACGGGCGGATCACCTGACGCAACTGCCCGTCCTCGGTGGTCCGATAGACGCTGCGCAGCACCTCGTGCCGTTGTTCGACAAGTGCCAGCGCCTTTTCCACCGCGGCGACGTCGAGATCGCCGCGCAACCGCAGGCCGCCGGGCATGATGTAGGTCGCGTTGCCCGGATCCATGGTCTCCAGGAACCACAGGCGTTCCTGGGCGTAGGACACCGCCAACAGTTCGCCGTCGGTACGCGGCGTGGCTTGCAGCGGCGGCAGCGAATCCTGCTCGGCGGACGCGGCTTCGATCAGCCGCGCCGCCGTCACGATCGTCGGGCTCTCGAAGAGCTCGCGCAGCGAGATGCCGACACCGAACTCGTCGAGGATCTGCGAAATCACCCGGGTAGCCGCCAGCGACGTGCCGCCGAGCAGGAAAAAGTCGTCGTGGCGGCCGATTTCGGCACGCTCCAGCGCCTGGGACCAGAGGCCTGCGAGGCGGATCTCCCGCTCGCCGATGGGGGCCTCGAACGCCACGTCGCCGGTGTCGTCCGAATCCGGTTCGGCTGCTTCGTCATTCACCACGTACGCACGTACGGGCAGCGCGGCAAGCAGGTCGTCCACCGGAGTCGTCGGCGCGGCGGCCGCCGCCGCGGCGATCGCGAGGAAGTCCTGCGCCAGGTCCGCCGCGGCGGTCGCGCCGAGCAGCTTCGTGTTGTACGTCAGGTGGCAGACCAGCTCCGGCCCCGACTCGGCGACGTGCATGACGAGGTCATAGAGCGTGGCGCCGGTGTCGATGGTCTGCCACTCGACCGTCAGTCCCCACTCGCTCAGATCGGGGCGCTCCAGCATCTGCTGCACGAACAAGGTCTGGAATACCGGGCTGTAGGCCGGATCCCACGGCCCGCCGATGGCCTCGACGACCTGCTCGAACGGGACGGTCTCGTCGTCGTAGGCCGCCATCGCGCTGTCCCGGGTGCGGTGCAGCAGGTCGAGGAAGGTCTGTCCGTCGGCGAGATCGGCGCGGACCGGGACGGTATTCACGAAGTGCCCGATGGTTTTCGCGAGTTCGGCGTAGGGCCGGGCTGCCATCGGGATGCCGACGCAGAAGTCGCGCTGACCCGTGCGCTGCGCCAATGTCAGCTCGTAGCAGGCCAACAGGAAGACGAACGGCGGAATTCCGTTGTCCGCCGCGCAGGCACGCACCGCGTCGGCCACCGCACGCGGGAACGAATTCTCGACGCGCGCACCGTTGTTGCCCACACGCCGCGGTCGGCGGCCGATGGACAGGTCCAGCGGCGGGGCATCGCGCAGCAGCGCGGCCCGTCGCTCGACCGCCACCGTTTGCGATGCGGGCGTGCCGTGTTCGGCACTCCACACCGCGTAGTCGGCGTACTGCCGCGGCGGCGCCGACAGAATGATTTCCGCGCCGTGCAGGACGGCACCGTAGGCCGCCCACAGCTGATCGATCAGCAGTGCGATCGACAATCCGTCCAGCACCAGGTGATGCGCGACGACCGCGAGGATCCAATCCTGTTCGGCCAGCCGGATCAGCGCCCAGCGCACCGGCGGCCGGTCCGCCAGCTCGAACGGCGCGGCCGCCAGGGACTCGAGCAGCTGATCGACCGCCGCCGCTCGCGCCTTCGCGGGCACCAGGCGCAGATCCGGTGTCTGCCAGTCGGCACCCGCGACGTCGACGACCTCGGCCCGCAAACCCTCCGGCGACTCCTTGAACACGGTGCGGAACGAATGCTGCTGCGTGGTCACCGCGTCGGCGGCCGTACGCAGCGCCGCGACATCGAGCGGGCCGGTGATCCGAATGCCCAGCGGCACATGGTAGATCGCGGCGTGACCGGCCAGCTGCTCGTGCAGCCAGATGCCGCGCTGCGCCGGTGTCGCCGGGAACGGCCCCGCGCCCTCGCGCAACGGAACGGTGGTCGTGGAGATGCCCGCGGCGCGGCGTTCGCGCAAACGGGCCAGGGCCAGGCTGCTAGCCGGTGAGTTCATGATCGCTCTCCAAAAGGGCTGCATCGGCTTGCTCGACCATGAGCTCCTCCAGCGCCGCCGCCACCTGAGCCACGGTCGGCTCCTGCAACATGCGCCGGAGCGCGAACTCGATCTCGAAGAGCTCGCGGAGCCTGCGGACGAACTGGGTGGCGGCCAGGGAATGCCCGCCGATGCGGAAGAAGTTCTCGAAGACGCCGACCTGCTCCAGCCCGAGCAGCTCGGCCCACATCTCGGCGACGACCTGCTCGTATTCGGTGCGCGGCGCGACATAGTCGGCGTCGGCAGTGAACAGATCCGTGCTCGCGCGCGAGACCGGGGCGGCCTCGACGCTCGGCACGCCGCCGACGATCCGATACGACTTGCGGTCGAACGGATACAGCGGCAATCGGGCCGGCGGCCGCGTCGTCGCGTCCACGCCGGACCAGCGCGCCTCGTGCCCGCGGACATGCAGTTCGCCGAGCGCCGCCAGCATCACCGAAAGGTCGTCGACGTCGCGGACCAGCGACGGCACCGCGACTCCGGCCCGATCATGATGGCGGAGCAGGCTTTTCAGCATGCCGTTGAGCGCCGGGTGCGGGCCGATCTCGATGAAGGTGCCGATATTGGCGTCGATCATGGCGCCGACCGCCTCGGCGAACTGCACCGGGCGCACCACCTGATCGGTCCAGTAGAGGCCGTTCAGCTGCGCGCCGTCGATCCGGCCGCCGGTGACGGTCGAGAAGAACGGGATGCTGCCCTCGCGAGGCTGGATGCACGGCATGTCCGTCGCGAATTCCGGCAGGCAGTCGCGCATCAGCGGCGAGTGGAAGGCGTAGCGGCCGGGCAGGCGGCGGGTCATGATCTGCTCGCCGTCGAGCCGGTGCAGGAAGCTGTCGACCGCGCCCGTGTTGCCCGAGATCAGCGTCCACTGCGGGCCGTTCGTGCCTGCCAGGTAAACCCGTTGGGGCAGTTCGAGTTCCGCGGCGGGCCGGTTGACAACGGCCATGCAGCCGTTGTCGCGCAGGCGCGCAGTGGCTTTGGCGCGTGCCGCGATGATCTGCGCGGCGGTGCGCAGGTCGATCGCACCGCAGACGTGCGCGGCGGCGACCTCGCCGACGCTGTGTCCCACCACGGCGGACGGGGTGATCCCCCACGATTGCCACAGCGCGGCCAGGGCGACCTGCAGGGCGAACAGCACCGGCTGTGCGGTGCCGGTGTCGGCGAGCGCCTCCTCGTCGCGGCCACGGTCGAGCACGGCGAAGGTGGACCAGCCGAGCTCGATGCGCAGCTCACGATCGACCGCGAGCAAGGCGTCACGGAACACCGGCTGATGCCGAATCAGCTTGCGCCCCATGCCGATCCATTGATTTCCCTGCCCGGTGAAGACGAAGCCCACCTTGCCGGGGCCATTGCGCGGTACTCGACCCGCGGCAGCGCCCAGTGGTAACGAACCACCGGAGATCGAGGTGAGCTGCTCGGCCAGGTCCGCGTGACCGCGGGCGGTGACGGCGACCCGGAACGGATGCTGGGCCCGGCGCGCGGTCGAGGTCTGCGCGAGCTCGGCGATCGGCGCGGCCGATCCGTCGCGCAACGCATCGATCCAGCTGTCCACCAGGTCGAGCGTCGACTGCTCGCTCCGGCCGGAAATGCTGACCAGATACGGCTTTTCGGGTGCGGCCACCGCCGGGCTGTTCGACGCCTGCGCCGACGCCCCGGTGAGGACGGCGTGCGCGTTGGTGCCGCCGAAGCCGAACGAGCTCACGCCCGCCAGCGCGCGGCCACGGCGCTGCGGCCACACCTGGTTCTCGGCGGGCACGTTGAACGGCAGCTCGTCGAAAGCGATGTGCTTGCTGGGCGATTCGAAGTTCAAGTTGGCGGGCACCTGCCCGTGGTGCAGCGCGAGAGCGGTCTTCACCAGACCGGTGATGCCCGCGGCTGCCTCGAGGTGACCGACCACGGTCTTGGCGGAGCCGACGAGGAACTTGTCGTCGCGGTTCTCGGCGAAGACGGTGCCGAGCGCCCGCGCCTCGATGGCGTCGCCGAGGATGGTTCCGGTGCCGTGCGCCTCGATGTACTGCACGTCGCCCGGATTCACCCCGGCCCGCCGGTAGGCGCGACGCAGCACGTCGACCTGCGACTGATAGCTGGGCGCGGTCAGCCCATTGGTACGGCCGTCCTGATTGATCGCCGAACCGAGCAACACCGCGTAGATCCGGTCGCCGTCCTGCTCGGCCTGCGCCAGCGGCTTCAGCACCACCGCGGCGCTGCCCTCGCCACGGACGTACCCATCGGCGCGATCGTCGAAGGTCTTGCACCGGCCGTCGGCGGCCATCATGCCCGCTCCGGCCAGCGATTCGGTGACCCGCGGGTCGAGGGTCATGTTGACGCCGCCGACCACCGCGACATCGCAGTCGCCGTCGTGCAGGCTGCGCAACGCCATGTGCAGCGCGACCAGCGACGACGAGCAGGCGGTGTCCACGCTGACGCTCGGGCCGCGCAGATCGTAGAGATAGGACAGCCGGTTTGCCGCGATACTGCTGGCATTGCCGGTGACCGCCGCGATCGGCATCCCGGACTCGGCCGCGTCGCCCATGCCACGCGCGTAGTCGCCCGCGGTGATGCCGACGAAGGTGCCGGTCGAGGTCCCGGCCAGCCGCTCCACCGGCACGCCAGCGTCCTCGAAGGCGTCCGCGACGGTTTCCGCGAGCAGCCGATGCTGCGGATCCATCGCCGCGGCCTCGGCGTCACCGATGCCGAAGTAGTTGGCGTCGAAGGCGTACGGGTCCTGGAGGAAGGAGCCGAACCACGAACCACGCCGCTCGTCGCGGCGGGCGCCGCCCGAGGGCCAGTCGTGCCTGGCGTCGGGTGCCTCGCCGACCAATTCGCGGCCGTGCCACAGGGTTTCCCACAGCTGTTCGGGTCCGCGCAGCCCGGGGAACGAGCAGCCGATGCCGATGATGGCCACCGGTTCCTGCGCGGCGCCGGTGCGGGGCGGGCGCCCCCCGACTGTGGGCTCCCGATCCGCGGCACCCTGCGGTGCCGGTTCGACGCGGTCCTGTGCCGCGGCCAGTCCTTCGGCCAGGGCGTGCACGGTCGGGTACTCCCATGGGAGGTCCGGCGGTAGCGGTTTACCCATCCAGGTGGAAATCTTGCCGACGAATACCAGGGCGACCGCCGAGGTGAGCCCGAAACTCGAGAAAGGCTCACTCAGTGCGACATCATCCGTGGCAATGTCCAATAAATCTCCGAGCGTTTCGGTGAGAAACAAACTGATCTCGTCGGCCGTCCGACGGGCCATTTCTGCAGACATCTAACACTATCCCTACTACGTAGAAACAGAAGTACGTGGCTCGACTGAATTATCAGTATTGTCCGCGACGGCGGGGACATTAAGGTCGGTGAGGGTTTTCCCGGGGATCTCGGACAAGCCACGCTCGGCCAAGTTGCGCCGGGCTTGGGCCAGCGGAAACCCCAGCACGCGCAGATCATGGAAGAGCTTCACCGCGATGGTCGGCCAGATCGCGCCGGTCAATTTGTAGGTCAGCGCGAGGGCGACACCACCGAATATCACCTGAGCGGAAACGGCGGGACGGAATCCGTGCCGCAGGCCATCGATGACGCCACCGGCAACGATGATCAGGATCCAGAACGGCAGGTCCGGCCACAGCAGCGCGACCGCGTAGATGGTGAAGCCGCGGTAGACGACCTCCTCGGCGGGGGTGCTGAACGAGTTGGCCAGCCACCAGAACCGCTCGATCGAGCTCTCCGGCGTGATGAAGACGACGTACTCGATCTTGTGCGCGATCCAGTCCTTGCCGCGCCGGCCGCCGAGCAGTGGAATCAGCACGGGTCCAAGCAGATACGAGACGTAGATGGCGACGATGGCCAAGCTGATGATCTTCTCGGCGAGGGAGAAGCCGCGGAAGATCGAGAAGTCGAAGTGGGTCAGCCCGAGCTCGTGTACCGAGGTGCCGCTGACGGCGAAGGCGACGATGATGACGGCGAGCGTCGCCCAGGTGCGGAAGACGCCACCCTGATACAGGCGGACGCGCGCGTCGGATCGCTCACCGAATTCCTTCGTGAAGACGCGGACCGAGAATATCTCGAAGAATGGCTCGGCAAAGACGAGATAGACAAGCAGAATTATGCAGAAGATTTCCATCGGGAGGCCCCGTTCACTATCCGGTCGGGTCGGTCTTTACATTTCAGTGGAGTGGGGTCGTCCGCGCCCTCATGCTAGGGACAACTAATTACACGCGGGTTGAGGAAAACATCGGCGATTTGCCCTACTGCCCGAGCTCTAACATCACCTACCTACGGCGTCGTCCTGAACACATCGGCAGACAGTACAACCGTACTGAGATGACTGTCTACAGCTTCCACCTGGAAGCGCCTGTGAGCTGAGACACCGGTTTTATACGGAGTAAGGGCCTCCGCATGCAGTGGGCGCCATACGTCCCATTCGCCGCATTTTTTCGTCCGATTTCACCTGGTCGGACAAACGACGTCAACCATTCAGCACGTGGCATTCAACTGCCGGAAACATTCCGCGCCGGTCTATGGAACGTGGGGTTACGTCAATTTGATAGCTATTTATTTGCTGTAGATGTGCGGGCGTCCAACATCGTATGTACGGCCGTCCAACTGCGGGCCACAGCATCCCTACGCGGCGCGGCCTCGATCGGTGCCGAAGCCAGCCGATCGCAGGTTCGCCGCGGACCACCTCGACACCCGAACGCCGAAAATATTCCGAGCGGGAATAGCTGAGGCCGGACTACGTTCCTTGATGGTGGTTAGTCGAACAAACGAAAGGGGCCGCGCGCGTGGCAACCGAGACAGTGGCATCGTCGGTCGGCTTCCGATCGGAGCGTGGCGCCATACTCGGTGCGCTGATGCTCTCGACGGGCCTAGTGGCATTGGATTCCACCATCATCGCCACCGCGGTGCTCACCATCACCAGCACGCTCGGCGGATTCGCGCAGTTCCCCTGGCTGTTCTCCATCTATCTCCTGGCGCAGGCGGTCACCGTCCCGATCTACGGCAAGCTCGCCGACACGGTCGGGCGTAAGCCAGTCCTCATGTTCGGGATCGCGGTGTTCGCGCTTGGCTCGCTGCTGTGCGGGCTGGCGACGAGCATGCTCGGGCTGATCATCTTCCGCGCCGTGCAGGGCATCGGCGCCGGCGCGATCCAGCCGATGACGATGACCATCGCCAGCGACCTCTACACGCTCACCGAACGCGCGAAGGTGCAGGGCTATCTGGCGAGCGTGTGGGCGATGTCCTCGGTGGCGGGGCCGCTGCTGGGCGGCGTCTTCGCCGATTACCTCAGCTGGCGCTGGATCTTCCTGATCAACCTGCCGCTGTCGGCCGTCGCGGCCTGGATGCTGCTGCGCAAGTTCACCGAGAGCGCGCCGCGACGCAAACAGAAGGTCGACTATCTCGGCGCCGCCCTCTTGACGGTGGGCGCGGGCGCCCTGATCCTCGGCTTGCTCGAGGGCGGGCAGGCATGGGCGTGGAACTCCCCCGCCGGCATCGGCATCTTCGTCGGCGGTGCGGTCCTGCTGGTGCTGTTCGGCCTGGTCGAGCGGCGGGCGGAAAACCCGATCCTGCCGCTATGGGTGTTCACCCGCCGGGTGATCATCGCGAGCAGCCTGGTTTCCGTGCTCGTCGGCACCATCCTGATCGGCTTGACCTCCTACGTCCCGACGTTCACCCAGGGGGTGCTCGGCACCGGCGCGCTGGTCGCCGGACTCACCGTCGGCGTGCTCACCCTCGGCTGGCCGATCGCCGCCTCGCAGGCCGGAAAGCTGTACCTGCGCATCGGGTTTCGGTCGACCGCGCTGATCGGCAGCGGGCTGGCGACCGTGGGCGCCGCGACAACGCTGCTGATCAACGAGGATTCCACGCTGTGGCAGGTCGCCGGATCGTGCTTCGTGATCGGGATCGGCATGGGCCTGGTCGCGACGCCGACGCTCATCGCGGCGCAGACGAGTGCGGACTGGTCCGAGCGAGGCGTGGTGACCTCGGCCAATATGTTCGGTCGCTCGATCGGCAGCGCGGTCGGCGTCGCGATCTTCGGCGCGATCGTGAACGCGCGGGTGGGCCACACCGATCATCCGGCGGCGTCGACCCTGTCGTCGGCGGTGCATCTGGTCTTCATCACGGTCTTGGTGATGGCGGCCGTGATGGTGCTGGCCGCGGCGTGCATGCCGGGCCGCAAGACCGTCGTCGCCTAGTCAGGTGAACCGCCCGGTAGCGGGTCAGTGTGGGCTGATTCCCACTACGAAGGGCAGACGCAGTTCGACCGGGTCCCGGTTCGTATTCTCGACCGTCAGACTGCTGATGAAGGATTTGTCGCCGAGTTCTGGTACGCAGAGGTCGCTGTTACAGGCCGCGGCCGGGGGCTCGATGTTGTTCTTGTCGTAGAGATAGGACACGGTGAGGACCGCGGGAAGGTCATGCGAGACAGTGACCTCGCCGTCAAGATTCCGACAGGTGACAGCTGATCCCGTACCGAACCGGTCTGTAGAGCACGTTGCGGTGGAGATGTTTCCGGCTTGCCACACGGTGAGCGTTGCTATCGACAGTGATTTCGCGGGCACCTTGAGTGTGGCCTTGTATATCCTTTGCCCTCGCGGGATGGTGAAGGTGGCGCCGGTCTTCCCGCTCCATTTGGAGTTCAGCAGCAAGGTCTGGGTAGTGATGTCCCTGTCTCGGGAGAACAGCACGTTGACATCGCGGCCGTCCAGCGGGAGGGCTTCCCATCTGATGTCCGCCCCGGCCTCGATGAGTTCTTCGGCTACTTAACACTGGCGGTAGGACTCGATCCCGGCCAGGATCGGGTCCAGGTGCCCAGTGAGAAGCTCCCAAATCGGCTGCCCACCTGCAGTATTGGTGTGGCTCAATAATGGCTTGCGTCTCACCGGTCACCGTGCCGGGAATGGCTGAAGAGGGGTTTGCCCACAGCTCGAAGTAGCGGTGCCTTCCCGCACGGACACCATCCGCGGATTGGGAAGGACGCCACTGGTGACGGTCATCATCGGAATGGACCCGCACAAACGCTCAGCCACGATCGAGATCATCGACCCCGCAGCAGCGGTGTTGGCCACGGGCCGATACGGCACCGACAACACCGGCTATGCCGAAATGCTCAGCGCCGGACAACGATACCCACAGCGAGTATGGGCAATCGAAGGGTGCAACGGCATCGGCCGACATATCGCGCACCGGCTGGTCCACGACGGAGAGACTGTGATCGACGTGCCGGCGAAACTCTCGGCACAAGTGCGGGTATTCGCCACCGGCAACGGTCGCAAGACCGACCCCGTCGATGCGCATTCAGTCGCTTTGGCGGCACTGCGGTCACCGAACCTTCGTCAGGTGCACGCGGATTCGGAACTGATCGCATTGGGCATGCTGGCCGACCGACGCGACGAGCTCGGCCGCGCCCGCACCGACACCGTCAACCGCCTGCACCGACTGCTGCTGGAACTG
>NZ_JBITFL010000015.1:0-224356 GCF_044456045.1 Nocardia sp. NPDC051052 | reverse complement strand
TCCTCGTCACGGCATCAAGTGTCGTCATCACGGCACCTTCCCGCTGAACATCAATCAGCGTGTTGGGCCGGAACCACCGTTAAATCCACAGTCCCGTCAAGAGCGTGGAACGTGCGTTAAGTCGTTGGGGGTTAAACGTTTACGAGGTCGTCGGCGTGGATCACGGGGCGTTGCATGGTTTCTGGGAGTTCCGCGGTGGAGTGGCCGAGCATGGGGGTTAGTTCGGTGCTGTCGTAGGCGACTACGCCTCGGGCTACTAGGTGGTTGTTGGCGGTCAGTAGGTCTACTACGTCGCCGCCGTGGAAGGGGCCTCTTAGGGCGGTGATGCCTGCGGCTAGGAGGGAGCGGCGGGCGGCTACGGCGCGGGCGGCGCCGTCGTCGATCAGGAGGGCGCCTCGGCTATCGGCGGCGTGGCGGACCCAGAACTTGCGGGCGGACAGGCGGGTGGGGCGGGCGGCGAAGGCGGTGCCGACCTGGCCGGTGGTCAGGGCCTCGGCGGCGGAGGTGGCCGCGGCCAGGAGCACGGGGACGCCCGCGTCGGCGGCTAGGCGGGCGGCGGAGAGTTTGGATGCCATGCCGCCGGTGCCGAGTGCGCCACCGCTGCCTGCGATTACGCCGTCGAGGTCGGCGCTGCTGTGTACCTCGGGGATGAAGGTGGCGGCGCCCTTGCGTGGGTCGCCGTCGTAGAGGCCTTCGACGTCGGAGAGCAGGACCAGGGCGTCGGCACCCACCAGGTGGGCGACCAGGGCGGCGAGGCGGTCGTTGTCGCCGAAGCGGATCTCTTCCGTTGCGACGGTGTCGTTTTCGTTCACCACGGCGATCGCGCCGAGGGAGCGGAGACGGTCCAGGGTGCGCTGGGCGTTGCGGTGATGCTCGCGACGGGCGAAATCGTCCGCGCTCAACAGGACTTGGCCGACTGTGCGGCCGTAACGGGCGAAGGAGGTACCCCACGCGTGCGCCAGTGCGAGCTGACCGACGCTGGCGGCGGCCTGCTTGGTGGCCAGATCGCGAGGACGGCTGCTCAGTCCGAGCGGTGCGATCCCCGCACCGATCGCGCCCGAAGACACCACCACCACATCGGATCCCGCGCGCATCCGCGCCTCGACCGCATCGGCGAGCAGATCGAGGCGTGCGGTGTCGAGCCCACCCTTCAGGCTGGTCAGCGCCGACGACCCGATCTTCACCACGACCCGGCGCGCCGACGCGATCGCCAGGCGTGCCTCACTCAGGCCCGAATCCGACTCGGTAGCACCAGAACTCACTGTCATCCCAATCAAACTCCCTGCGCAGCAATAGAACTCGCCGACACCGAAGCGCGCACGGCTACTCCTCGTCGTCCTTCACCAGACCACGGCGCACCCGGGAGGCGTGCTTGCGCTCGGTGGCGCTGATTCGATCGTCTTGTTCCAGGCGGATATCGGTGCCGCGGCCGGTGGGCACCCGGTCGATGCCCGCGGTGATCTGCGGTTCCCATTCGAAGGTCACGTTGCCGATGGTCACCGGGGCGCCCGGCTCGGCACCCTGCTTGACCAGCTCGTCCTCCACGCCGAGGCGGGCAAGGCGGTCGGCGAGGTAGCCGACGGCCTCGTCGTTGTCGAACTGCGTCTGGACGACCCAGCGCTCGGGCTGCGAACCGCGCACGATGAAGCCACCGGGCTCCGCCGGATCCGCGATCACGCTGAAGCCGGTCTGGTTGACCGCGATCGGCCGGATCACCGGACGCGCGGGCGCCGCCTTCGGATGCGCCTCCCGGTATTTCAGTACCAGGTCGGCGAGCGCGAAGGTCAAGGGCCGCAAGCCTTCTCGGCTCACCGCCGAGATCTCGAAGACCGGCCAGCCGCGGGCGGTGAATTCGGCGGTGACCATCTCGGCCAGCTCGGCGGCATCGGGCACGTCGATCTTGTTCAGGATCACCACGCGCGGCCGGTCGGCCAGGTCGCCGAGGTCGGCGTCGGCGCTGAGCGCCGGTCGGTAGGCGGCGAGCTCGGCTTCCAGCGCGTCCACATCGGAGACGGGGTCGCGGCCGGGTTCGAGGGTGGCGCAGTCGACTACGTGCGCGAGTACCGCACAGCGTTCCAGGTGCCGCAGGAAGTCGAGGCCGAGGCCGCGACCTTCGCTGGCACCGGGGATCAGGCCGGGCACGTCGGCCACGGTGAAGGTGGTGTCGCCGCTGAGTACCACACCGAGGTTGGGCACCAGGGTGGTGAACGGGTAGTCGGCGATCTTCGGCTTGGCCGCCGACAGCACCGACACCAGCGAGGACTTGCCCGCCGACGGGAAGCCGACGAGGCCGACATCGGCGACGGACTTCAGTTCGAGGACCAGGTCGATCTCTTCGCCGTCCTCGCCGAGCAGCGCGAAGCCGGGGGCCTTGCGCGCCTTCGAGGCGAGTGCTGCGTTGCCGAGGCCACCACGGCCACCACGGGCGGCGATGAACCGGTTGCCCGCGCCGACCAGGTCCATCAGGACCTTGCCGTCGCCGTCGAGCACCATGGTGCCGTCGGGCACCTTGAGCAGCAGGTCGATGCCCTGCTTGCCGTCGCGGTTGCTGCCTTCGCCCGGCTTGCCGTTGCCCGCCTTGGCATGCGGGTGGAAGTGGAAGTCGAGCAGGGTGTGCACGTTGGGGTCGACCTCGAGGATCACGTCCCCGCCGTTGCCGCCGTTACCGCCGTTGGGGCCGCCGAGCGGCATGAACTTCTCGCGGAGTACCGAAGCACACCCGTGTCCGCCTTTGCCGGCACGCACGTGCAGTACGACGCGGTCGATGAACTTGGACATTTCCGAATCATCCTCCTTCAGGACTGGTCGATCGCAGTGGTGCGCAGGAAAAGCGCTGATATGTCTTATGAAAACGCGAAAGCGGGCCAGGGTTGCGACCCTGACCCGCTCGGCTGTTGTCTGGAGAGGTAAGGCCTAAGCCTCGACCGGCTCCGGGACGACGATGTTGACGGTCTTGCGTCCGCGCTTGCTGCCGAACTCCACCGCGCCCGCCGCGAGGGCGAACAGGGTGTCGTCACCGCCACGGCCGACGTTCACGCCGGGGTGGAAGTGGGTTCCGCGCTGGCGCACCAGGATCTCGCCTGCGTTGACCTTCTGGCCGCCGAAACGCTTGACGCCGAGGCGCTGGGCGTTGGAATCGCGACCGTTCCGGGAGCTGGAAGCACCCTTCTTGTGTGCCATAGCTGAATCTCCTCGGGATGTCTTACTTGATGCCGGTGACCTTGATGACCGTCAGCGGCTGACGGTGACCTTGACGCTTGTGGTAGCCGGTCTTGTTCTTGAACTTGTGGATGCGGATCTTCGGGCCCTTGGTTTGCTCGACGACCTCTGCGGCCACGGAGACCTTGGCCAGCTTTGCGGCGTCGGTGGTCAGGTCGGCCCCGTCAACGACGAGAACCGGATCCAGGGCGACGGAAGTACCCGGCTTACCCTCGATCTTCTCGACCTTCACCAGGTCACCGACCGCGACCTTGTACTGCTTTCCGCCGGTCTTGACGATCGCGTACGTTGCCATCGGTCGGCTTCCTCCACTCGATTAAGTACAGTCATGTTTCTTCTCGCGACACAACTGCGCGACGCGAGATGTTCTTGGCTGGCTTGCTGCGCGGGGCGTGGTATAACGCCCATCGCCAGGCAGCGACCGACCAAGGTTACCAGAGCACCCCTTCAACGACACAATCCGCCCGTCGGCAGCCTGCGAGCAACCTTTGCCCGTGCGGTTTCGGTGCGTTTCCGGCGCTGCGGCGGAGCACCTCGGACACCGCCGTAGCGGGGCCCTGTGTGGCCACCATCCAACGACGCGGCCGATCCCACCCGAGGGTGTGACCGGCCGCGTCGAGGCTGTCAGATCAGCTGCTACTACTCCGCAGGCGGCGGGCCCGCGGGACGGCCGACAGCACGACGCCGCGGCTTGCGGACCGGCACCTCGATCGGGACGTCGGCGGTGAAGTCGACAGCGGGCGCGGGAGCCTGCTCCGCGGTCGGCAGCACGAACACCGCACCGCTGCTGTCCGCTGCCGGAGCCGCGGCCGAACGGGCGACCCTGCGCCGTCGGCTCGTGCGCGGTGCCGGTTCCGGCGCACCGTTGGTTACCACACGCTCCGCCGCAGGCGGTGCCGTCGATTCCGTAGGAGCCGGAGCCTCGGTAACCGGTGCGGCCTCGACCACCTCGGTAGGCGCGTCGGCCTCGGCAGTGACGACCTCGGTGTCGAGCGGCTCGACCGCCACCGACTCACTCGCCGCGGCGATCGACTCGTCCGGACCCGCCACCGACTCGTCCGTGGCAATACCCGACTCGTCCTCGTCCGCGTCACCGTGATGCGCGGCCATCGCCAACGCGACCGGATGCGCCCGCTTGACAGCGATGTCCTCCTCGGACTCCACCGGCGCGGTCCCGGTGGTCGCGACGACCGGCACGGCCGGTGCCGCACCCTTGTCGCGGCCACGGCGGCGACGCGATCCGGTTTCCCGGGCGACACCCCGTGCGCCCCCGTCGTCGCCGGAGGACGGCTCGACCGGGTAGGCGTGCACCAGGATGCCGCGCCCATGGCAGTGCTCACAGGTGGTCGAGAACGCCTCGACCAGGCCGGTGCCCAGCTTCTTACGGGTCATCTGCACCAGGCCGAGCGAGGTCACCTCGGACACCTGGTGGCGGGTGCGGTCCCGGCCGAGTGCTTCGGTGAGCCTGCGCAGCACCAGGTCCCGGTTCGATTCGAGCACCATGTCGATGAAGTCGACGACGATCATGCCGCCGATATCGCGCAACCGCATCTGGCGCACGATCTCCTCGGCCGCCTCCAGGTTGTTGCGGGTGACCGTCTCTTCCAGGTTGCTGCCGCCGGAACCGGTGAACTTGCCGGTGTTGACGTCGACCACGGTCATCGCCTCGGTGCGGTCGATCACCAGGGTGCCGCCCGAGGGCAACCACACCTTGCGATCGAGCGCCTTGGCGAGCTGTTCGTCGATCCGATAGGCCTCGAACACGTCGACGCCGTTGTTCTCGTGCCGGGAGACCCTGGCGAGCATTTCCGGCGCGACGGTGCCGATGTACTTCTCGACCGTGCTCCAGGCCCGGTCACCCTCGATGACGAGCCTGGAGAAGTCCTCGTTGAACAGGTCGCGGATGACCTTGACCAGCAGGTCGGGCTCTTCGTACAGCGTCTTGGGCTGGCCGTCGTTCTTGCCTCCGGCGGCCTTCTCGATGGTGCGCCACGTCGCCTGCAGCCGTTCCACGTCGCGGGCCAGCTCGTCCTCGGCGACGCCCTCGGACGCGGTGCGGATGATCACACCGGCGTCGTTGGGGACGATGTCGCGCAGGATTTCCTTGAGCCGCTTGCGTTCGGTGTCGGGCAGCTTGCGGCTGATGCCGGTGGAGGTGCCACCGGGCACGTACACCAGGAAGCGGCCGGCCAGGCTGATCTGCGTGGTCAGCCGGGCGCCCTTGTGCCCGACCGGATCCTTGGACACCTGCACGAGCACGAGTTCACCTGGCTTGAGCGCCTGTTCGATCTTGCGCTCTTTACCGCCGAGACCGGCGGCCTCCCAGTTCACCTCGCCCGCGTACAGCACGCCGTTGCGGCCGCGGCCGATATCGACGAACGCCGCCTCCATGCTGGGCAGCACGTTCTGCACCTTGCCGAGGTAGACGTTGCCGACCATCGACGCGGAACCGGTGCTGGTGACGAAGTGCTCGACCAGGATGTTGTCCTCGAGCACGGCGACCTGGGTGGCGGTCGGGTGGTCGGGGAACGCCTTCTCGCGCACCACCATCACCCGGTCCACCGCTTCGCGGCGGGCCAGGAACTCCGACTCGGTGAGGATCGGCGGCCGGCGGCGACCAGCGTCGCGACCGTCGCGCCTGCGCTGCCGCTTGGCCTCGAGCCGGGTGGAACCGGTGATGCCCTGCACCTCGTCGACGGCGGTGGCCCGGCTGCGGCTCTTGTTCCGCGGCTCGCGCTCGTGCACGACGGTATTCGGCGGGTCGTCCTCGATGGTTGCGGCGGCCTCGGCCTCGGCGGTGTCGCCCGCCACCTTGCGACGGCGGCGGCGACGGCGGCGTCGGCTCGCGCCCTCCGGCTCGTTCTCGTCGTCGTCGGCATCGTTGGTGTCGTCGGACGAGTCGCTGGCGTCCGCGGTGGTGTTGTCGGCGGTGTCGCCGGCCTGCTCGTCCTCGTTGTCGTCCGAGTCGTTCTCGTCGTCGGCGTCGCCCTGCTGCTCGCCGCGACCGCGACCGCGGCCACGACGGCCACGACGCCTGCGACGCGGCTGACCGTCGGCGTCGCCCTGCTGATCGGTCGACTCCTGGTCGTCCTCGACCGTCTCGGGCTCTTCCTCGGGCTGCGGCTCTTCGACCACCGGCTCTTCGCGCTGAACAACACGCTCGGTGCGGCGCTTGCGGCGGGTCTGCTCGGCGGCCGCGGCATCCGGCGGCAGGAACAGCGGCACCTGCACAACGGCGGCGGACTCGAAGACCACCGGCATGGCGACGTGCGGCTCTTCCCGGACCGGGTGGGTGAACAGCTGCACCGAGGGCTGGTGCGCGACTTCGTTCGGGTTCTCGGCGCCGGAGTTGCCGATCAGCGGCTCGGGCGCAGAGAAGACCAGCCCGCCGTGACCGCGGCTAGGCGCGGGCTCCGGCGCGGCCGGGGATTCGACCGGCGCCGCGGGCGGCGTCTCGACCGGCTGCTCGGCCGCGGCTTGCGACGCTGGGGCGTCGCCCTCCGGCGGACCGAGCGCGTCGCGGACAGATTCCGCGATCGCCCGATCGACGTTCGACTGCGCGCTGCGCGCTTCGGACCCCAACTCGGTGAGCTTGGCCAGGATGCGCTTGCTCGTTACCCCCAGCAGCTTGGCGAGTGCGTGAACTCGGATTCGCTCCGGCAATTGTTCGGCATCCTGTGGTGTTGTTTCCAATGGCTCTTTTTCGGCCACGAAGTCTCCTCGGACCCCCGGGCGCGTCCCTCCCGGTAAGGAGTGAAGCGGCCGACGCGGGGGCACTGTCCGTTCGCCTCACGCCGCTTGGCGCAAGGTCATATGGTCTCGCCCCGCATGTCCGGTTATCACCATGGTGTTCGTCGGTTTGGGCTAACTGGTCACGCGGCGCCTGGCTGTTGGCTGAACTCCACAGTTGTGAGCGCTCATCCAGCGTGCCGACGCGAACAGCAGGCCCAGCGACCGGGCCTTTTGTCCGTGGCAGCGATGATCGGCATCGAACCGCGGTGTGTCATCCGGCTGCGATGGCCCCGATAGTCCACGTACCTGCGCGAACAGTCGGCATCAAAAGCAGCCGATGTCAGTATCCCATACCGAGCGCCGCAGGCTCACCGCGGCGCACGACTAACCTCGCTGAAGCTCGGTCAGTCGCGCACCGCTGGGCGCTGTGCCTTCGGCTCGCCCGCTGCGCTCACTCACAACTGTGTTCACTCGTAAATATTCTCAGGCCGGAAACTCCGGGAACCACAGAGCAATCTCGCGCTTGGCCGATTCGGGCGAATCGGACCCGTGTACCAAGTTCTCCTGGGTTTCCAGCGCGAAGTCGCCGCGAACGCTGCCCGGTACGGCCTTTTCCACCGGGTCGGTGCCGCCGGCGATCTGCCGGAATGCCGCGATGGCGCGCGGCCCCTCCAAAATGGCCGCGACGACGGGGCCGGAGGTGATGAATTCGATCAGGGAGCCGAAGAACGGCTTTTCGGCGTGCTCGGCGTAGTGGCCCTTGGCCAGGTCCTCGGACACATGCTTCAGCTCGAGGGCCGCGATCTTCAGGCCCTTGCGCTCGATTCGTACCAGCACCTCGCCGACGAGGCCACGGGCCACACCGTCCGGCTTGATGAGTACCAACGTCTGCTCAGTCACGGCGCACACTCTAACCGGCACCCCCGGCGGGTACCGAACTCGCGGTGAGATCGGTACCCCGGCGCGCTGCGGCGAACGGCCGGAAACCGTCCTGGGGCCGCCGGATTCAGGAGGAACGCGGAGCCCGCTGACCCGGCAGCAAACCCTTCTCCATCCGGCCGCGCACGTCGGCGCGCAGCACCAGAATGAAGCCCCAGACCACCGCGAAGACGATGCCGATGACCCCGATGGACAGATGGATGAAGGTGCCGAGCAGCACGAATACCTGCAGCCCGAGATTGAACGGCATCGCCCACGACCGGCGCTGCACGCCCGCGCCGAGGAACATCACCACGGCCAGCACCACCAGGTAGGTGCCCGACGCCCAGGTGACCCCGCCGCCGACCGAACCGACGACCGGCAGCGCGAGCAGCACCACGATCGCCTCGAGGATCAGCGTGCCCGCCATGACGCCGCGGAAGCCCTTCCACGGATCGGTCGTCGGTGCCGGTACCGAATCGGGTTGGGCAGGCTCGGTCATACGGGATCCTTTCCGAACAGCGCGCGCGTCGCGCCCGCCGTCACCACGGAGCCGGTCACCACTACGCCGGCACCGGACACCATCTCCCCCGCTTCGCCGACTTCCTCGGCGATGGCGATCGCGGTCTCCAGCGCGTCCGGCAGGGTCGGCGCGGTGATCACCCGCTCGTCGCCGAAGCGCTGCACGGCGAGGTCGGCGAGCATGTCGACGTCCATCGCGCGCGGCGAACCGTTGCTGGTGACGACGATCTCGTCGAGCACCGGCTCCAGCGCGGTGAGGATGCCGTCGGCGTCCTTGTCGGCGAGTACGGAGACCACACCGACCAGCTTGCGGAAGTCGAACTCCGCGGTCAGCGTCGAGGCGAGCGCCTGCGCGCCCGCCGGGTTGTGCGCGGCGTCGATGAAGATGGTCGGCGCGTTGCGCATCCGCTCGAGCCGCCCAGGACTGGTCACGCTCGCGAAACCGGCACGGATGGCTTCGATGTCGAGCTGCCGGTCGGCACCGGCACCGAAGAACGCCTCGACCGCCGCGAGCGCGAGCACCGCGTTGTGTGCCTGGTGCTCGCCGTGCAGCGGCAGGAAGATCTCGTCGTACACCCCGCCGAGGCCCTGCAGTTCGAGCTGCTGGCCGCCGATCGCGATCTGCCTTGCCAGTACCCGGAATTCGCCGCCTTCGCGCGCTACCGCGGCGTCCATTTCGACGGCGCGGCGCAGCAGCACGTCCATCGCCTCCGGGTCTTGCTCGGCGATGACGACGACGGTGTCGCGCGGCACCAGGCTCTCCGGCGCGCGTTTGATGATCCCGGCCTTCTCCCCCGCGATGGCGGTGAGATCGGTGCCGAGGTAGTCGGTGTGGTCAAGGCCGATCGGGGTGATCACCGCGACCTGCCCGTCGATCACATTGGTGGCGTCCCAGGTGCCGCCCATGCCGGTCTCCACGATCGCCACGTCGACCGGCGCCTCGGCGAAGGCGGCGAACGCCATTCCGGTGAGCACCTCGAACTTGCTCATCGCCGGACCGCCCGCCTCGGCCGACTGCGCGTCGATCATCTCGATGAACGGTTGCAGCTCCTGGTAGGTGTCCACATACCTGGCCGGCGTGATCGGCGCGTTGTCGATGCTGATCCGCTCGGTGGCCAGCTGCAGGTGCGGGCTGGTGATCCGGCCGGTGCGCCGGTGCAGCGCGGTGAGCAGCGCGTCGATCATCCTGGTGACCGAGGTCTTGCCGTTGGTGCCCGCGACGTGGATCGCGGGGTAGCTCTGCTGCGGCGAACCGAGCAGGTCCATCAGGGTGGCGATGCGGGTGAGCGACGGCTCGATCTTGGTTTCCGGCCAGCGGGTGTCGAGTTCGGCCTCCACCAAAGCCATTTCGGCCAGCTCGACCGGCGACGGCCCGGAACTCAGCCGCGGTCCCGCGGCCGGGTGGCGCAGATCGTCGCCGTACTGCGGTTCGGGTTCGTGGTTCATTTACCGCTCAGTTCTGCGAGTCGGGCACCGATGCGCGCCACCTCGGCGGCGGCGACCTGTTGGCGGTCCTTGATCTTCGCGACCACCGGCTCCGGCGCCTTGGCGAGGAACGCCTCGTTGCCGAGTTTGGCTGCGGTGCCTGCCAATTCCTTTTCCGCCGCGGCCAGGTCCTTCTCCAGGCGGCGGCGTTCGGCGTCCAGGTCGACGGCTCCCGAGGTGTCCAGCTCGACGGTGACGGTGGCACCGCTCAGCCGGACCTCCACGGTCGCGGTCGCCGCGAACTCGTCGCCGGGCTCGGTGAGCCGGGCCAGGTTCGCGACCGAGTCGTGCAGTGCGGTCAGGCCGGCGGTGTCCAGGCCGATCAGCTTGGCCGCCACCTTCTGCTTGTCGGCCAGGCCCTGATCGCCACGGAACCGGCGGATCTCGGTGATCAACCGCTGGGTGTCCGAAATACGTTGCGCCGACACCTGATCCGTCGGCACACCGGAGGCCTGCGGCCACGCCGCGATCACCAGGGACTCGCCGGCGGTCAACGCCTGCCACAGCGATTCGGTGACGAACGGGATGACCGGATGCAGCAGGCGCAGCACCGCGTCCAGCACGGTGCCGAGCACCACCTGGGTGGCGTCGGTGCGCGGGCCTTCCTCGGCGAACTGCACCTTGGTCAATTCCAGGTACCAGTCACACAATTCGTCCCAGGCGAAGTGGTACAGCGCCTCGCAGGCCTTGCCGAACTCGTAGCTGTCCAGCGCCGAATCCACCTCGGCGCGCACCTCTTCGAGCCGATCCAGGATCCAGCGGTCGGCATCGGTGAGCAGGGCGCGATCCGGCAGCTCACCGGTCCGTGCGCCGTTCATCAGCGCGAACTTGGTGGCGTTGAACAGCTTTGTCACGAAGCTGCGCGAGGCGAGTGCGTGCTGTTCGCCGACCGAGAGGTCGCCGCCGGGCTGCGCGCCGCGGGCCAGGGTGAATCGCAGTGCGTCGGCGCCGTATTCGTTGATCCAGGCCAGCGGGTCGATGCCGTTGCCACGCGACTTCGACATCTTCTTGCCGTACTGGTCGCGAATCAGGCCGTGCAGGAACACATCCTTGAACGGAACCTGATGCCCTTCCTTACCCGCCTGCCCACCCGTCGCCCGACCGCCACCCCCCACGGAATCACTTCGCGATGCGGTAAATACGGGGTCGTCGCCGACAAAGGTGCCGAACATCATCATCCGGGCCACCCAGAAGAACAGGATGTCGTACCCGGTGACGAGAACGCTTGTCGGATAGAACTTCTCGAGTTCCGGGGTGGCGTCGGGCCAGCCCATGGTGGAGAACGGCCACAGACCCGAGGAGAACCAGGTGTCGAGCACGTCCGGGTCCTGCACGTAGCCCTCGGGCGCGGTCTCGTCGGGGCCGACGCAGATCACGTCGCCCTCGGGGCCGTACCAGATCGGGATGCGGTGACCCCACCAGAGCTGCCGGGAGATGCACCAGTCGTGCATGTTGTCGACCCAGTCGAACCAGCGCGGCTCCGAGCTGGCCGGGTGGATCACGGTGTCGCCGTTACGGACCGCGTCGCCGGCGGCCTTGGCCAGCGACTCGACCTTGACCCACCACTGCATGGAGAGTCGCGGTTCGATCGGCTCGCCGCTGCGCTCGGAATGTCCGACGCTGTGCAGGTACGGCCGCTTCTCGGCGACCACGCGGCCCTCGGCGGCCAGCCGCTCACGCACCGCGACGCGCGCCTCGAACCGGTCCATGCCGTCGAATTCGGTTCCGGTGCCGATGATTCGGCCGCGCTCGTCCATGATGTTGGGCATCGGCAGGTTGTGCCGCACGCCCATCTCGAAGTCGTTCGGGTCGTGCGCGGGGGTGATCTTCACTGCGCCGGAACCGAATTCGGGGTCGACGTAGTCGTCGGCGATGATCGGGATCTGCCGCCCGGTGATCGGGTGCTCCAGGGTGGTGCCGATCAGCGCCTGATAGCGCGGGTCGCCGGGGTGCACGGCCACCGCGGTGTCGCCGAGCATCGTCTCGACGCGGGTGGTGGCCACGATCACGTGCGGTTCGTTGTCGTCGAGCGAGCCGTACCGCAGCGAGACCAGCTCGCCTTCGATCTCCTGGAAGTTGACCTCGATGTCGGAGATGGCGGTGCGCAGCGCGGGCGACCAGTTGACCAGTCGCTCGGCGCGGTAGATCAGGCCCGCGTCGTAGAGCCGCTTGAAGATCGTCTGCACGGCCTGGGACAGGCCGTCGTCCATGGTGAACCGGTCGCGGTTCCAGTCGACGCCGTCGCCGAGCGCGCGCATCTGCCACTGGATGGCGCCGCCGGATTCGCGCTTCCAGTCCCAGACCTTGTCGATGAACAGCTCGCGGCCGAAGTCTTCCTTGGTCTTGCCGTCGACGGCAAGCTGCTTCTCCACGATCGTCTGGGTGGCGATGCCCGCGTGGTCCATGCCCGGCAGCCACAGCACCTCGTAGCCCTGCATGCGCTTGCGGCGGGTGAGGGCGTCCATGATGGTGTGGTCGAGGGCGTGGCCCATGTGCAGATTGCCGGTGACGTTCGGCGGCGGCAGCACGATCGAGTAGGGCGGCTTGTCACTGGCGGCGTCGGCCGCGAAATAGCCAGCGGCTACCCAGCGCTCGTACATCGAGGCCTCTACCTCGCCGGGGTTCCAGCTCTTGGGGAGGGAATCGGCACGATTACGCGTCTTGTCAGGGGCTGCGCTGGTCACCCGACGATTCTAGTGGTCCGGCTCAATCGATTTCCGCAGGGTGTGAGGCGGCACCGGACGGTCGGGCCGAATGCCCATGGTGGGCGTTATGTCCCGCGCGTCGTGTGAGACTTGCCGGTGTGAGTGAGCTCGGCGAATTCCTGAGGGCCAAGCGTGCGTCGATCGCGCCGGAGCGGGTCGGCCTCGCGCCGGTCGGCAATCCGCGACGGGTGAGCGGGTTGCGCCGCGAGGAGGTCGCGCTGCTGGCCGCGATGAGCGTCGATCAGTACACCCGGCTGGAGCTGGGCAGAGTGACCCGCGTCTCGGATCAGGTGCTCGACGGCATCGCGCGTGCGCTGCTACTGACCGAGGCCGAGCAGTCGTACCTGCGGCGGCTCATGGTGCCGCACAACGGGATCGGACAGAAAGGAAGGCGGAGTCTTCGGTGGATGAGGGACACCGAAGACTCCGCCTACACCTGAAATCCTACCGTCCCAACTGGAAGGGATCGGGAATCCATAAGCAATTCTCAGAATCTGGCATTTTCTACCCTTGATCTCCGAATTAACCGGTGGAAACAGGCACCTGGGCGGCGGCTAGCGCGAGGTCGACGTTGATCGCGACCGCGGCGGAATAGCCCGCCGATGCCGCGCCGACCACCTGGGCCGCGGGGTTCGAGACGTTGCCCGCCGCCCAGACGCCGGGCACGGTGGTCCGCCCGGACGGGTCGACGACCGGCCAGCCCTTCTCGTCGAAGCCGCATCCCACCGTGTGCAGTAGGTCGGCGTTGGGCACGAAGGTGGGCGCGATGAACAGGGCCGAGCAGGGCACCGCCCGGCCGTCGACCAATTCCACCCCGCGCAATGTGCCGTCGATGACGAGTCGCGCGATTTCACCCTCGACGACCCGGACATTGCGCGCCGCGAGCTGGGCCCGGTCGGTGTCCGACAACTCCATGGTGTGCTGGAACAAGGTCATATCGGCGGACCATTGCGGCAAGATCAAGGCCAGGTGCGGCACCCGGGGATCGGTGCCGCCGAGCAGGCCGAGTGGCTGATCGCGCACCTCGTATCCGTGACAGTACGGACAGTGCAGCACATCGATACCCCACCGCTCGCGCACGCCGGGCAGGTCGGGCAGCTCGTCGCGCAGTCCCGTCGCGATCAGCAGCCGGCGTGCGGTCAGTGTCCGTCCGCCCGCCAGTCGAACGGTGAAATCGTGCTGGCCATCAGCCTTTTCGACACCGGCCACGAGATCATCGATCAGCTCGCCGCCGTATCCGGCGACCTCCGCCGCGCCCGTGTCGAGCAGCTCGCCCGGCGACATCCCGTCCCGGGTAAGGAATCCGTGCATGTGTTCGGCGGGCGCGTTGCGTGGTGCACCACCGCGCACCACCGCCACCGTGCGCCGAGACCTGGTCAGTACCAGCGCCGCGGACAGGCCCGCGGTGCCCCCGCCGACGATCACTACGTCATATAAGTCGCTCATCTAGCGATCACCTCCGCGGGGAAGGATGCCGGGGGCGTCGCGTGTACAGCAAATTATATTGCTGTTCCCGGGAATTCGAGCGCACTGACCTCATGCGGAACCGTCGTCCAACGCCGCCCGTTCGGCAGTCAGGGCGAGCGTATGCATGTCCGCGCGCGAGCCCGCGGCAAGAAGTCCGGTTAGTCACGATTCGACCGTGTCCGTATTGTCCGTTCTTGCCAGATCAGCCGTAGCTGCGGACCCTGGAAGGCGTGAACGCATCCGCTAGTCCGATTCAGGGAAATCTCAGTGAAAATGCAGGGTTTTCCCCGTTGCCGGACGAGCGGCCGCTGGGGACTCTGGAAGAGGTGAACCCTCCGCTCGCCCTCGCCCCCGAGGCATTACTGTCCTTCCTCGCGCCGGATGCCGTGCACGATCTGCGAGGCAGGGCGGTCGACGAGTTGCACTATCCGCCCATGTCGGCGTTGGTTGTCGCCGGGATACCCGGGGCGGGCAAGAGCACGGTGCTGCGCAGATTCTTCGGCGCGACCACGGAGGCCGAGGATCCGTCCGGTGGGCCGGAAGGGTCAGTGGTATTGGACTCGCTGCAAGCCCGGAACCGGTTGCGGCACCGACTCGGCTGGCTGCCGTATTCGCTGTGGCGGCCCGTCGCGCACGTCGCGCACTTCGCGGGAATTCGTGCGGCACTGCGTGATACGGACGGGCCGGTGGTCATCCACGACTGTGCGACCACCGGATGGGCGCGGCGGATCATTTCGTTCTGGGCCGCGGGCTACGGCAGGGAGCTGCACCTGATCCTGCTCGATGTGCCGACCGCGGTGGCTCGCGCCGGGCAGCACGCCCGCGGGCGGCGGTCCAATCGAATGACCTTCGTACTGCACTGCTTTCGCTGGCGACGGCTGATGGAACGCCTACGCGCCGGTGGTGGCCTGCGACCCGCGCCCGAGTCGCTGGTGATCGTCGACCGGATCACCGTCAATCGCATGCGGCGCGTCACGTTCGCCGCGTAGCAGACCGCTCCGGTCATCGGAAAGCCTTGCCCGTCAACACAGCGCAGGCGTCAAGGTCTCAGGGGACCAACACTGTCAGCGCGCCGGGGACAGCGCGGATAGTGATCGGCAGCATGCCCGCCGGTTCGCCGTCCGCGGTCGCGGGAGCACCGGGCGCGGTCAGGGTGATTTCGGCGGCTCGATACTGCTTGACTTCGGGGTGATTCTGCCGTTTGCCCGCGGACAGTGCGGGCAGCAGGCGCAGCATCTCCGATCGGGACAGCGCGCCGACCACGGTGAGGTCGAGCAGGCCGTCGTCGAGCACCGCGTCCGGGCAGATCAGCATGCCGCCGCCGTAGGTGCGAGTGTTGCCGACGGCGACCATCACCGCGTTCAACTCCAACGCCGAGCCCGCACCAGGGTTCGTCAGGCCTTCGGTGACCGCGCCGGTCAACTCGACCCGATACGGCACGGTGAACCGGCCGGAGATCTCGGCCAGCGCGGCGACGGTGTAGCGGAGCCGTCCCCTCGGCCAGCGCATGGCGTTGGCGCGCAGGGTGACTCGGGCGTCGAACCCGGTGCCGGTGACGGTGGCGAACCACATCGGCGCGGATTCCGGTGCGGGCAGGTCGATCTGGCCGAGGTCGATGGTCCTGGTGTGCCCGTCGACCACGACGTCGGCTGCGGCGATCGGATCCTCGGTGGGCACACCGAGTTCTCTGGCCAGGTCGTTGCCGGTGCCCGCGGGGACCAAGCCGAGCGGCACGCCCGTTCGCGCGACGGCATCGAGGGTCACGTTGATCAGGCCGTCGCCGCCGATGCAGACCACCGCGTCGGAGTTGCCGCGCTCGATCGAATCCCGCACCAGCCGCACCGTTTCGGCGGCCGACGGTGCCTGCACCTCGGCGACCTCGACCCCACGCTCACGCAACCGCGCCAGCGCCGCGGTCGCGACGTCCTGGCCGGCGCCGAGCCCCGCGTGCCGATTGGTCACCACGGTGACCGCACGCACGGCGCGGGACGAATTCTGCGTCACGGAACCAGCTTTCCAGGATTGAGAATGCCCGCGGGGTCCACTTCGGCCTTCACCGCGCGCAATACGCGCACCCCGAGGTCACCGATCTCGGCGGGTAGCCACGGGCGGTGGTCGGTGCCGACCGCGTGATGGTGCGTGATGGTGCCGCCGGCCGCCACGATCGCGTCGCCGACGGCCTGTTTCGCCGTGTGCCACTGGGCAATCGGATCGTCGAGCTGCTTGGCGACGATGGTGAAGTACAGCGACGCACCCGTCGGGTAGGTGTGCGAGATATGGCACATGACCAGCGGCGGGGTGCCCTGTCCGGCGAGCGAATCGGTCAGTGCCGCAGTGACCTTCGCCTTGAGGTTGGCGAGGTTCGCCCAGGTGGTCGCGGTTTCCAGCGTCTCGCACAGCACGCCGACGTCCAGCAGCGCGTCGCGCATGTACGGCGCGCCGAAGCGGCCGTGCTCCCATTCCCTGGCCGGAGTTTCGCCGAGCGCGGTGCCACCCGCGGCGATGAGCAGTGCGCCCGCTTCGGCGCTGCGTGCGGCGACGTGCGCCGCCGAGCCTTCGAAGGTGGTGATGGCAAGGCAGCCGGACACCGCGTTGCCGCCGACATCGCCGGCCCGCGCCAGATTGATCCCGGTCTCGGCCTCGTCGGACAGTCGAAGCACCGTCGGCGCCGCACCGGCCTGCACGACCGAACGCAGTGCGGCGGCACCGGTTTCGAAGTCAGGGAACGACCATCCTTGGTAGGCGGTGGTTTCCGGCACCGGGTGTACCCGCACGGTGACCTCGGTGATCACCCCGAGCGCACCCTCCGAGCCGACGAACAATTCACGCAGGTCCGGGCCCGCGGCGGACGCGGGTGGGCGGCCGAGTTCCACTGCGCCGGTGGGTGTCGCGATCTTCAGCCGCTGCACCATGTCATCGAAACGCCCATAACCGGCCGAGGCCTGCCCGGACGACCGAGTAGCGGCGAATCCGCCGATGCTGGCGAATTCGAAGCTCTGCGGGAAGTGCCCGAGCGAAAGTCCCTGCGCGCGAAGCAGTTCCTCGGCACGCGGTCCGGTAAGTCCGGCCCCGAGAGTGGCCATGCCGCTGATCGGGTCGATCTCCGACACCGCGTCGAGCCTGCGCAGGTCGAGCGCGAGCACCGTGTCGAAGCGCCCGCGCACCGGGTCGACGCCGCCGACCACGCTGGTGCCGCCGCCGAACGGGACGGCCGCGATGGCATGCTCGGCGCAGTAGGCGAGCACGGCGAGTACTTGGTCGTGATCAGCGGGGAAAACGATGGCATCCGGTGCGTCCTGCGGACCCTCGGCGCGGCGACGCAGCAGGTCGGGGGTGCTCTTGCCGCCCGCGTGCCGCAGCCGATCGTGGTGGTCGACCGAGACGTTGTCCGCGCCGACCACCTCGACCAACCCGTCTCGTTGGGCAGGCGTGAGCGCCGACTCTCGGAGTGACACTTCGCCCTCATCGCGGCGCGCCACCGGGTCGCCGGACACTCCGAACACCTGCGTCAGGAGGCCCCGGATCTGTGCCGATAACGACTTGTGTCCGGCCGGAATGCCCCAGGCATCCCAGACCATACTCGCCGCGGCCCCGGTTACGCCCGAGTTTTTTGCCGGAGCCGATCCCTCGCCGGAGTGCTTCTGCGTCTCGACCATGCGTTACAGTTTGACATAGAATGTCAAGCAGTAACGAACCCGACCTCCCAAAGGTGACGCCTTGACCGCTCCAGCCGGCCCTGCCGCCGACGACGCGCTCTCCGCCATCGACCTAGCCATCCTCGACGCGGCCCGGCGCTGCGTGGAAGAGTTCGGCGTGCGCCGCACCACCCTCACCGAGGTGGCCAAGCGGGCCGGCGTCAGCAGGCCGACCGTCTACCGGCGCTGGCCGGACACCGGAGCGCTGGTCGCCGAACTGCTGGTCCGCGAGCTGCGCGCGATCGTCGCCGCCACCATGCCCAGCGCGGGCATCGGCCGCACCAAGCTGGTCACCGGCATCGTCGCGGGCGCGGTCAAGATTCGCTCGAATCCGTTGTTCGGCAAGATCTTCCGCACCGACACCGACCTGATGCTCACCTACGTCTTCGGCCGTCTCGGCCGCAACCAGCGCGCACTGATCGAGTTGTTCGCCGCGGGAATTCGCGAGGGACAGCAGGACGGGTCGATTCGCGACGGCGATCCGGAACACCTGGCCACCATGCTGCTGCTGATCGCGCAGTCGGCGGTCCAGTCGGCGGGCACGGTCGCCCCACTGCTTGCCGGAACCGACCTGGACACCGAACTGGCCAACGCGCTCGACGGCTATCTCGTACCGACCGATCGAAAGGTGCTGTGACGATGGCGGATTCACTGTCGAGGGGGGATTCCGCGCTCAACGCGGACCGGCGCACCCGCGAGCTGCGACGGCTCGGCGACAAGCCGGAGATCGACGTCCTGGTCATCGGTGGCGGCGTCACCGGCGTCGGCGCCGCACTCGACGCGGCCGCCCGCGGATTGCGGACCGTGCTGGTGGAGCGGCACGACCTGGCGTTCGGCACCAGCCGGTGGAGTTCCAAGCTGGTGCACGGTGGGCTGCGGTATCTGGCCGGCGGTCAGGTCGGCATCGCCCACGAAAGTGCCGTGGAGCGGGGCATTCTCATTCGCACCACCGCGCCGCACCTGGTGCGTCCACTGCCGCAGCTGGTGCCGTTGCTGCCCAGTATCGGTGCTGCGCACAGCGCGCTGGTGCGGGCGGGTTTCCTGGCGGGCGATGCGCTGCGCCGTGGTGCCGGTACTCCGGCCGCGATCCTGCCCCGCTCCCGCCGCGTCGCGGCCGCCGAGGCGCTGCGGCTCGCACCGACCGTGCGCCGCGACGGACTGCGCGGCGGGCTGCAGTCCTGGGACGGACAGCTCGTCGACGATGCCCGCCTGGTGGTCGCCTTGGCGCGCACCGCGGCCGCACAGGGCGCGACGGTACTGACCCGCGTGCAAGCCCTTGACGTGACCGGCAATTCGGCGAACCTCCGGGACACCCTGACCGGCGAGACGATGACCGTGCGCGCCCGCGCGGTCGTCAACGCCACCGGCGTGTGGGCCGACGAGGTCGATCCCAGCATCGAGCTACGCCCGAGCCGAGGCACCCACCTGGTGTTCGCCGCCGAGTCGTTCGGCGGCCTCACCGCCTCGCTGACCGTCCCGGTGCCGGGCAGCACCAGCCGTTTCGTGTTCGCCTTCCCCGCCGCGCACGGCCGCGTCTACCTGGGCCTGACCGACGAGGACGCGCCAGGCCCGGTCCCGGACGAGCCGAAACCCACCGAGTCCGAAATCGACTTCCTCCTCGACACCATCAATACCGCTTTACGTGAACCGTTGACCCGCAAGGATATTCGCGGCACCTACGCGGGGCTGCGCCCGCTGCTGAAGACCGCCGACGACAGCACCGCCGACATCTCCCGCAAACACGCGGTCCTGTATTCCCCCACCGGCGTCATCACCATCGTCGGCGGCAAACTCACCACCTACCGCCGGATGGCCGAGGACGTCATCGACGCCGCCGTCACCCGCGCCGGACTCACCGCGGGACCGTGCCGCACCAAACGACTTCCCTTGGTGGGCGCGGTTTCCGGCGCCGCCCGCGACCGCATCGACGCCGCACCGGTCCTGATCGACCGCTACGGCAGCGAAGCCGCCACCGTGCTCGCCGCCGCACAACACAATCCGGCCCTCGCCCAGCCCGTGGCGGCCGGAATCGATGTCACCGCAGCGGAATTCCACTTCGCCGTCACCCATGAGGCAGCGCTGGACGCCGACGATCTGCTCGACCGCCGCACCCGCATCGGCCTGGTGGCCGAAGACCGCGCGGCCGCCACCCCGGCCGCGATGGCCGCGCTGGCACCCGTCCCTTAGGTCTCCGAGACGGTCCCGTCGAAGGACCACGAGTCGAGATCGGCGCTCATGGAGCCGCGCGGCCAGTCGTCCAGGCCGTGCGCCGCCTCGGCCGCGCGGATCGCTTGCAGACCCGGCGGCTGCTCCGCGTCGCTCAGGTAGCGGAAACCGAGCCGCTCGTAATAGGGGCCGTTCCAGGCGACGCCGATGAAGGTGGTTAGGGTAATCGACTGCATCCCATGGTCTTTCGCCCAGAACACGGCGTGGTCGATCAGTTGCTTACCGATGCGTTTACCCCGATATCCGGGCAGCACCGACACCTGGTCGATATGAGCGTTGCCGTCCACAACGCCGAGGACCAGGTAGCCGATCGGATGGTCGTCCTCGTCGGCCCACACCCACGCGCGCCCGGCGCGCTGGAATTCGCGTAGCGTTTCGATCGAGGGCGGTTCATCCTCCGCCACGGCGGTCATGCCGATATCAGCGAACGGTTTACCCGCCGCGATCTCGATCTCTTGCATGGCTGGTAAATCGACCTCGGTCGCCGGTCGGATCACGGACACCCCTGACATCTTAGAGTTCAGGTGACGGGTGTGGCGAGAATGCCCTCGATAAGCACCCGAAGCGCCCATTTTTCCCGCGCGTCGCCGTCGCCGATCATCAGACTTTCGCGCATCCCCACGATCATCGGATAGCGATCGGCCGGTAGTTCGGCGAACCGCTTGGCGACGTCGGCGAGGTGTTCTTCGGCGCGCATGCCCTTGGTGTTGTAAGCACTCTGTTCGGCGGCGGCCGCGGTGACGTGCAGGAACAGCAGGTCGACGGCCCACGAGTTGGTCATTTCGTCCACCCCGCCCTCGGCGAACAGGGCCAGCATCCGGTCCATGAGCAAGAGGGTGTTCGGCGCGGTCGGGATCGAACCGAGTGCGACGAGGGCCAGCCCTTCATGGCGGCTCATCGCGGCCACCGCCGCGTCGACCAGCGCGACCAGACGCTCGCGCCAGGTGCCGCCGGCCGGTTCCTCGAGCGTGCCGAGCACGTGATCGAGCATGGCGGCCATCAGGTCGTCGCGGTTGGCGACGTAGACGTAGAGCGAGGCCGCGCCGGTATCCAGTTCCTGCGCGACGCGGCGCATGGTCAGCGCGGCCAAGCCGTCCCCATCGAGGATGCGCAGGCCGGTTTCGATGATCACGTCACGGCTCAGCGGAGCCTTCGCGGGACGGGCCCGGCGGCTGACGGGCGCAGTGTTCATGCGTGGGCCTCCGCAGCGCTCGAATCCGCCATAACCGCAGCGGTGGCTGTGCTCATTGGTCGCTCTCCGCGCTCTCTCATGGTGTCGAGCATACGCCTCTAACGAACACCGTTTGACACGAACGGCGTTCGTCTCGTATTGTTGCCTCAAACGAACATCGTTCGTAACGATCGAAGTTCGATCGAAGCTACTCCACCTCGAAGGAGGTGCCCCATGACCACCGTCACGCACTCCACCCCCGCAACGCCCCAGGTCACTCGCCGGATGTGGGCCGTACTCGCCGTGATCCTGGCGGTCGAGATCCTCGACCTGCTCGACTCCACGATCACCAACATCGCTGCCCCGACCATCGCCAGGGATCTACTCGGCGGCGAGTCGCTGATCCAGTGGCTCGGTGCGAGCTACGCACTCGCGCTCGGCGTGCTGCTGGTCGTCGGCGGCCGACTCGGCGATCGCTTCGGCAAGCGCCGCCTGTTCCTGATCGGCCTGGCCGGATTCACCGTCGCCTCGGTCGCCTGCGGCCTTGCCTTCGATCCGACCTCGATCATCGCCGCCCGGCTGATCCAGGGCGCGTTCGGTGCGCTACTGATTCCGCAGGGTTTCGGCATCCTCACGGCTGTCTTCCCCCGCGAACAGCTCGGCAAGGCGTTCAGTGTGTTCGGTCCCGCCCTCGGCCTTTCCGGGGTCGGCGGCCCGATCCTCGCCGGTTTCCTGATCGACGCCGATCTGTTCGGATTCGGTTGGCGCGCCATGTTTTTGATCAATATCGCGCTCGGCGGCGCCGCCTTCGCCGCCGCCTACCGCATACTGCCGTTCGACAGCGGCGACCGCACGGTGTCCATCGACGGGCTCGGCGCCGGGCTGCTCGGTGTCGCGATGTTCGGCGCGCTGTTCGGCCTCATCGACGGCTCCGCCCACGGTTGGACCGCCGTGCCGCTCGGCTACCTCGCCGCCGGTCTCGTCTGCTTCGGCTTGTTCGCCCGGCGCCAGCTGACCGCCACCAACCCGCTGATCAAACCCACGCTGTTCAAGAACCGGGGCTTCACCTCGGGACTGCTGCTCGGTCTCGTGTTCTTCGCCGCGGTCTCCGGCCTGCTCTACGTGTTGTCGCTGTTCATGCAGATGGGTCTCGGCTATACGCCGACCGGAGCCGCGCTCGGCCTCGCGCCCTTGGCCGCCGGCATCGTGGTCGCTTCGATCGCGGCGCATCGGTTCATCGCCCGGCTCGGTCGCAACCTCATCCTGATCGGCCTGCTGATCACCCTGGTCGGCACCGGTCTGCTGCTGGCGCTCACCGTGACCGCCGGAACGGGCGTCGCCCCGTTGGCGCTGGCCGTGCCGATCCTGATCCTCGGCCTCGGTCTCGGCACCTGCTTCGGCACCATTTACCGAGTCACCATCGGTGATATCGAACAGACCGAAACCGGTAGTGCCAGTGGATCACTCACCGCCGTGCAACAGCTCGCCAATGCTGTCGGCGCGGCCGCCATCACCACGGTGTACTTCCACTCCGCCGACACCGGCCAGGTCCACGCGCTGACCATCAGCCTGGTTCTCGTCGCCGCCATCACCCTCGCCAGCTGCGCGCTGGTTCGTTTGCTGCCACGCAACGCGCCCGCCGAGCACTGAGCGCGCCGCCGCTTTGCATGATCAACTATCCCAATTCACCACTCAGCAAGGACTTCTCATGATCCTGATCACCGGAGGCCGCGGCGCGGTCGCCACCCAGCTCTGCACCCTCCTGCACGCCGACGGACTGGCCGTCCGTGTCGGCTCCGGCCGACCCGGGGAACTCCAGCTGCCCGCAGGCGTCGCGGCCGTCGCCCTCGATCTCAAAGACCCGAATACGTTTCCCGCCGCCCTCGCCGGGGTCACCTCCGTGTTCCTCTATGCGGAAGCCGCCGCGATCAACGAATTCGTCTCCGCCGCAACCGAAGCCGGGGTCGAGCACATCGTGTTGCTGTCCTCGTCCTCGGTGCTCGATCCCGACGCCGCCACCAACCCTGTCGCGAAGTCGCACCTCGACGCCGAACTCGGACTCGCCGACGCCCCGATGACGGTCAGCGTCCTGCGTCCGGGTGCCTTCGCCGGCAATGCCCGCAGCTGGGCCTGGGCGATCAAGGCCGGTCGCCCGATCAACCTGCCCTACCCGAACGCCTACGCCGATCCGATCCACGAAATCGACGTCGCCGCCGCCGCATACGCCCTGCTCACCGCGCCAGATCAGCGCGGTGCGCAGCACACGCTGACCGGCCCGGAGACGCTCACCTTCACCGAGCAGATCGACCTCCTCGCCACCATTACCGGGCGCAGCATCGCTGTCGAACAGGCCACGCCCGACGCCTGGAAGCAGCAGATGGCCGACTACATGCCCGCCAACTACGCCGACGGTCTGCTCGACTATTGGCGTCGCTGCGACGGCGTCCCGACCGAGATCAACGACACCGTGGCCACCCTCACCGGCCGCCCGCCGCGCACCTTCACCAGCTGGCTCGAGGAGAACGCCGCCGAATTCACCAGCTGAACACTGAGTCACGCTCACCGATCTGTCTCTGCCAGCCACCCGCCCGGTGGCTGGCAGAGACGTTTGCGCGCCGACACGCGGAGTGCGACACGACCGCGGCGATGAAGCGCAGGTGTCGAGCGAGATGGTCGCCACACTTGCGGCCGGGACAAACATCGCGCCATCGAGTTCCAGGGACCGATCGGACCGCCGCCGGACGCACGACCAGAATCCTGGCGGCACTACCGAATTCAGCGGCCCACCAATTCCCGTGGCCCAGTACGACAACGTATCCGCTGCAGCCCATTGCCGCCGCCACGCGCCGATCCGCGCGACGCACACGCTCTATGCTGGGCTCGAATGTCGGTAAGTGCGCCGGAAAGGAGGGCGCGGATGCGCAGCAAACCCCCGACCGTTGGTATCGCGCAAGGTCATGGCCTTGTCGCGCGCTTCGGTGGCGTAGTTGTCTATCTGGCTGGAGACACCGCCTCCAGTGATCGGATACTCGGCACTGTCGAGGCGGTCGCGGAGGCAGAACATCCCGGAGAGGCGCTGGCCCAACGGCTGGCGGCCGTGGTTTTCGGCGGCACCTCCGAGGTGCCACCGTTCGGCGTGGTGGCACCGACCGGCGACGGCACCCTGATCCTGCTGCGCGGGCCGGTCTTCGCCGAGATCAACGGTGCGGAAGGAACGCGGCGGCTCGATGGGGCGCGCGCGTTCACCTGGGTCGATGAGATCGTGCGCGAACCGCTGCGCCGGATCACCGTCGGCACAGACACCGGAACGACACTGAAGGCGTTGCCGCGCACCGATCTACGTGCAGGTGTGGTTCCCGGCGGTGGCTTCGTCCTGAACGTCGCCCTGCGCCGTGCGGGCAAAAAGGGTGCCGCGACACCGCGGCCGTCTGCCACCGCGTCGACATCCGGATCCACATCGACTTCAACGTCCGAACCCAAGGCGACCACGTCGACATCCGAGCTCGCGCCGACCGCCGCCGCCGGCTTCGCCGCGACACCCGAACCCACCGGCGCCGCCGACGCCATCGATCCTGCGACCGGTCCGGGCAAGTCCGATACCCCTGCCGCCTCGGATACGCCGACATCCGCGGCTTCAGCCACGTCATCGACCGCGCGCGCATCGTCGGCTCAGTCCTCGTCGACGCCCGCGCCTTCGGCAACCCGATCCGCCGCGGCCGGATCATCCACCAGACTCCATCCGAGCGAATCGGCGCGACCACGGGCCCGCCCTCGCCCGCCGATCGGCAACCGTCCCGCCGCCGACCGCCAACTCGCCTGGTCCCAGACCCATCAACCCGGCGCACGCCCCGAACCCGTTGCGCTGCACAAGACCTCGGCCGACCGGGCCGCCCGCTTCATCCGCCCGGCCGCCGAACACGACCAAGCCGCAGGCACTTTGGTCCTCGAGAACGGCACCGCCTACCCGCTCGACCGCCCCTACGTGATCGGTCGCGGCCCGCAAACCGACGACGCCGTCCGCACCGCCAGCGCCGCACCCATCGTCATCCAGCGCGACCGCCACGTCTCCCGCGTCCACGCCTACGTCTCGGTCGATCGAGGCAAGGTCTTCGTCCGCGACGCCACCGCCACCTCCGGCACCTACATCGCCCCACCCGGCACCGACCAGTGGACCCGAATAGGCACCTCCCCCACCGAACTTCTGCCCGGCTGGAGCGTCCGCATCAGCGAACGAGTCCTCACCTACCGCTGCCAAACAGAAGACCACCGCGACACCTGATCTACTCTGACGTCGAGAGCAGTCAGGGCTGTTGTTCTTCTCGATGGACCAAGTACCGCAGATGGGTGGCGTTTCGTCCTTCGAGCCGCCGGACGAGCTCCAATTCGATGTGGCCGAGTCCGGTCGGCTCGAACAGCCGCCGTCCCGCACCCAGCAGCACGGGGACGAGATGCAGTTCGAGTTCGTCGAGCTGGCCCGCTGCCAGCAGAGCCTGTGCCGCACCCGCGCCATGGACCAGCACGGGTCGATCGCCTGCTGCCGCTCGAGCGTCGGCGGCACACGCGTCGACGTCGGTGTAGAACTTCGCGCTGCCGGGTGGCTCGTCGGCCGGGTCGATGCGGTGGGTGAGCACGTTGATCGGCACGCCGTCGTGGTGGTCGCCGTGCCATCGCTTGGCCAGCTCGAACGTGCGGCGTCCGGATATCACGGCGCCGGTGGCCGAGGCCTCGGCATACACCTGCCCGTTGATTCCCTCGGACATCCGGTCGTCGAGCCAGTTGAACAGCCGCCCGCCGTCGCGGCCGAGTTCCTGGCCCGGCCGGTCGTCCGGCCCGGCGATGTAGCCATCGACCGACATGGCCATATAAAGCCGCAGTGGCGTCCTCACCATTCTCAATCCCTTTCCGCTGGCCAGTCGGCGGCGGTCATGCCGTCGGTGTGACCCGCCGGCCACTGGACGAGTTCGATCCGGCGACCGTCCGGGTCGGCGATGAACGTCGTCTTCAGACCGTCTTCGCGTTCCTCTCCCGGGGCGACGGGCTCGATCCCGTGCTCGGCCAGCACGTCGAGCGTGTCGGCCATCGACTCGACCTGTACGACCAAGTGACTGACATCGGTGCCACGCTCGACCGGCTTGCCGTCGTGGACCAGCTCGACGGTGACGAACTGATCGTCGGGTAGCTTCAGCATGCTCAGACGCCCGATCGGTGTCTCGGGCACGCTACCGACAACCTCGTAGCCGATGGCCCGGTAGAACGCCAGCGACCGCCCGAGATCGGTCACCCGCAATCCGACGTGCAACGTTCTCATCCCGTACCTCCATTACGTGCGTCGATCATGCTGCGACCGACGTGCTCGCGGCTATCCCCACATTTTTGGGGGTCCCGCTAGTGGCGGCAGGCTCTGCGACACCATCCGAAATATAGGCACGGCGCCTGATGCGAGAGAAAGGTTCTCGCGCATCAGGCGCCGTGCGTAACCTCCCGCATTCGTTATCGACGCGCCGAGTTCGCGGCCGTGATGAACTCGATCTGTGCGGGTGACGGGCCGCATGCCTCGGCTTCGGCCCGATTGACCTGCATCTGATACATGCTGTCGCGCAAGCCTGCGTCACCGCCATGGAACCCTTCCAAGAGCTCCATCCACTGCGCCGCCAAGGTCTGCGCCTCGGGTGCGGACGGGTCCATTCCCGCCGCGATGGCCGCGTCGACCTTGGGAACGAGCTCACCCCATTGCGCTTCAGCTTGCTGAATGCGCTGTTCTCCCAGGGCTTCTCGACGCTGAGCGAGCTGCGTCAGCTGTTCCTCGGTGAAATACTCTTTGATGGTGTCGTCGACCATGACGGTCCTCCTGATCAATTCCAGGAAGCGATCCGCGGATGTGTCCGGCCTGCTCGCCGCCGTGGCGGCCAGCGCCGCGACCAAGGCGTGCAGGTCCTGGGTCGCGGCCAGTTGCGCGGCCAGATAGTCGCGATGAGCGGAAAGCACCTGGGCCACCGGCACGGCGCCCTCGAGCAGGTCGATGATCTGGTCCAGTCCCAGGCCCAGCTGACGCAGGGCCAGCACCTGGTACAGGCGCTGGACATCGCTCGCGACGTAGAGCCGGTGGCCGGTGCCGGTCCGCTCCGCCGGGCAGACCAACCCGATGTGGTCGTAATGATGCAGCGTCCGCACCGTCAGTCCGGCCTCGGCCGCGAGCTCACCGACCTTCCATACACGCTCGGTTTCGGGTAGGTCCATCCGTTTCATCCCACTTCCACCGACGCACCGTGCGTCGGTGTCGCTGACGTTAGAACCTGACCTTACGTCAGGTGCAAGCCGAGGATCGTCCGCCGAATCCGGCGGTCACGCCCCGCCGAAACCGGCTGAAGTCAGGCAGGTCTCATGGTCTGCATCGTGCGCTCGAACTCCCAGAAAGCACGCACGGCGACGATCTTGCCCCGCCTCATCGACTCGATAGTTGAACACTCCCTCGGCGTCGATCACCTGGCCGCCGTTGTGGCTGCACACCTTTCCGGTGAACGCGACTTCGTTCCCGCAGGCGAAGGAGTCGTCGAACAGGAACTCGATCGACTCGTTGGGCTCGATGGCCTTGTCCCAGAACGCCGAGATGGCGTCACGGCCCCGATGCTCCTTACCTTCCGGATCGAAATCCGAAGGGCCGACCGGATCTTCGACGATGGCGTCCGCCGCGAACATAGCCAGCCAAGCGTCCTTGTCACGGGCCTGGACCGCGGCGTGCAAGGCCCGGCTGGCGATACGCGCCGGATGGGTCATGGTGTCCTCCTGCTGTCATACGTCTCCTGGATGTGGTGGTAGTAGACACCTGGCCGTGGGGGCACAGTCAATGCCCGACGTTCAGGGAGCAACGATCCCGCAGGTTCCGAAAATCTTTGCCGACAGCGATGAGTTCTCCGCAGGCGTCCCGTCTTATCCCTTGAACGCGCTACCAACCCGGCGCGACCCACGAGAAGGACTAGAAAAATGACCACCACCACCACCGCCACCGCCAACTTCGCCGACGCCGTCACCTACCGTCCGGGCAAGGTCCGCAACCGCGTCCTGTGGACCCTGCAGATCGTGCTCGGCCTGTTCTTCATCATCGCCTCCGGCGGGCCGAAGCTGGTGATGCCGAACACCCTGATGGAGAACGCCCCCGCGAATCTGACCATCCCCCTCGGGCTGCTCATCTTCATCGGAGTTGCGGAGGTCGCGGGCGGTATCGGCCTGCTGGTGCCGCGGCTCAGCGCCCTGGCCGCCGCGGGTCTGTCCCTTCTCACCGTGCTCGCCGCCGGGTCACAGGTTTTCCTCGCCGACATGCCCGCGATGGGGATCTTCCCGCTGGTGCTCGCCGCGATCTTCGCCTGGATCGCCTACGAGCGCCGCGCCACCATCACCGAACTGCGTAACTCGCTCTCGCGATGACACATTCATGAGTACGACCGGCGATCGGTGGACCATCCACCGATCGCCATTCGTGCGTTCCCGAGTCGATCGCCCGTCGGGTTGGCGGCGGTCGGCGCTTCTCATGTCACCTTGATGACGACCTTGCCCGAGGTGTGACCGTTCTCGACGGTGGCGAGCGCAGCCGGGGCATCGGCGAGCGGATGAACTGCGGTGATCACGGGTGCGAGGAGTCCGTCGATGGCAAGCCGGGCGGACCGCTCCAGGTTCGCGCGGTCGAGGCGACGCTCGACGAAACGCCCGCCGAGCTCGGCCACAGCCGAATCACCCACGGCGATCACGTTGCGCGGGTCCCTGGCCAGTGGCGCGACCGTCCGCAGCGAGGCGCCGCCGACCAGGTCGACGATCCCGTCGACACCGTCCGGAACCAGTTCGCGTGCCGCGGCGACGACGTCCCCGGTGGAGTAGTCGATGAATCGCACCCCGATGGCCTCGGCGTGCTCGCGCTTGGCGGTACTCCCGGTGCCGGTCACCCGCAGCTCGCGTCCGGCAGCCAGCCGGGCCACAGCAAGACCGACCCCGCCGCCGACGCCGTTGACCAGGACCGTGGCGCCGGCCGGGAGGCCGAGCTGGTCGAGCGCATCCACCGCGGTCGTCCCGGCCACCGGCAGCGTTGCCGCCACGGTCGCGGACAGGCCCGCCGGGATGCGCGCGGTGTTCGGGGCGGACAGCACCGTCGTCTCGGCGTAGGTGCCGCCTCCAGTAAATGCGAAGCCGAAGACCGCGTCACCCACCGCGAGCCCGTCGACATCCGCGCCCAAGGCGAGCACAGTTCCCGCTGCCTCCATGCCCAGCACGCGGGGGAACGGCCGCCCGCCATCGAGCCCGGGCACCAGACCCGAACGCAGCAAATGGTCGAGGGGATTCACACCGGCGACATCGACCCGGATCAGCACCTCGCCCTGACCGGGGACGGGATCGGGACGATCGAAGAACTCCTGCACCTCGGGCCCGCCGTACCTGCCGAAACCCCACGCCTGCCCCATTTTCTGCCGCCTCCTGTGTGACCGACCCCGGTGGTTCCGGGCGCTGTCGCCATCCTCATCCCTCACACCGATGTAAGGGGCAAGTGGCTGAGGTGCAGGTCACAGCGTCAGATCGACGGCACCGGTGCCGCGGCCAGCTCCGTCTGGTGCTGACTGTTGGCCTTGATCAGCACGTCGAGCGCCGCTCGGGTCTCGATCAAGTGCGCGATGTCGGCGTCGATCCGATCCCGCTCGCGCAGCATCGTCTCGAACGCCAGCTCGACCACGCCGTGGTCATCGGGCGTCTCCACGCACGGCAGCACGGTCGCGATCACCCGGCTGGACATCCCCGCGTCGAACAGCTGCCGGATGAGCGATACGCGCTGGACCCCGGCATCGGAATAGTGGCGCTGCCCGGCGTCGGAGCGCGAGCTGCTCAGCAGACCCTGCTCTTCGTAGTACCGCAGTGAGCGCTGACTCACGCCCGTGCGTTTGGACAACTCGCCGATCCGCATCCCGGAAAGTTTACCGACCGCAGGCTCCATGCTCAGCTCGCAAGAGCCGGGGGCGCGGATCGTGTTGTGGTGGGCGGAGAACCGGAAGGAGCGGGAGGTCGGCCGAGATAGCGAGCTCGCGGCATCGCGGTCCTCGGACGCGCACCTGCTCGGTCACGGGTTCGGCCCTTCGGCCGAGAACCGGTAGGTCTCGGCCTCGTCGACGTCGTCGGAATGGTTGGCGTCGTCGGCGAGATCCTCGTCCGGCTCCGGCGTCGGCGCGGCGTAGCCGAGCAGAAACGCAACCGTCGCGCTGACTCCCGCGAATGCCAGCCACAGACCGGTGTCGGGCACCCACCACCTGGCGACCGACGCGGTGAACGCGAACACCAGCCCGATTCCGAGCCCCGGCGCGAGCACCCGCAACCCGCGCTGCCATCGATTGGCCGAAAGCCGATGTCGCGCAATGGTCAACGCCGCGTCCGCGATGCCGAGCGCGGTGAGTACGGCGAGCGCGATCCCGAACAGTCCGTACACCGACCACAACGAGCCGCGCACATCGGTGATCACCGGTATCGCGGCCACCGCCGCGCCGCTCGCGCCGTAGACCGCGAGCTCACCGCCGATCAAGCCGATCGCTTGCCCGGACAGCCCGCGCAACTCCAGGCGATATCGCAGTGACTCGGATTTGCCTGGCGCAACGGCCAATTCGACGGCGGTGGAGTAGGAGAAGAAACTCAGGCCGAGCACGTGCCCCGTGAGATCGACGTGCCGGATCTCCAGCGGGTCGCTCGTATTGTTCGTCAACTCGATCGCGACTCGGATGGTGCTGTCCGGCTCGAGCCGCAACGGCTTCTCCACCGACGTCCCCGCGATATCGTGGCCGTCGATATTCGCCGACATGTCTACCCCGTCGGGCCGCGCACCCGCCTGCGCCGCCGTCCAGACCAGCACGATCAGCACCAGCCAGACAACATGCCGAATGCCATGGTCGCCACCGCTCATTCGCCGCTCCGCGCAGGTAGCTGTGCAACGAGGCGGCGGCCGTAATACCACCCGCCGAGCAGGAGAAAGCACAGAATCACGGTCAGCGTCGACGTGCCTGCCCCGATACTGCCGACCAGCACCACGTCCAGCGGCGCGACCAACGTGGGCCCGCATTTCGCGGTCACCTGGTACCTGCCGACATCCACCGGCCCGGTGGTCAGCGGCACCTCGAACGCCCCGTCCACCCCGGCGACCGTCTTGGCAACGGCAACGCCCCCCAACGTCACATCGACCGGCGCCTGCGGATCACACCCGTGCCCACTGGCCGTGACGCCGGCACCGGGCCCCACCGCCGACGGCGTGAGATCCATTGCGGCAGGCAGCAATCGGGGTGGCGGAGGTGGCGGCAGCGCTTCAGGAGCAGGCGGCGCAATCACCGGTGCCCGAACCGAATTCTGCGGTGGCACAACAACATCTGGCGGCCTGGTCTGCGGAGGTAGCGGCGGGATCGCCTCCTCTGGGGGCGGCGGGGCCATTTCGGTCGTCGTGTCAGGCGGCGGCGTCGTGTCAGGCGGCGTCGATGGAGTATCGGGTGGCGGTGTGGTCGTGATAGGTGGTGTCGTAACCGGCGGCGTCGTAACAGGTGGTGTCGTAACCGGCGAAGTCGTGACGTCCGGCGGTTTCGTTTCACTCGACGGCGGAACACTCGGACAAGTAGGGCCGTCCTCCCTGCCGCAAGGCTGGTGCGCTCGACGCGGCGACGCCCCTTCGTGCGTCCCGGTGTTATCCGATGGCGGCTGCTGCGCCGGAGCGGGCGGCACCGGCCCGCCACCATCTCTCGGCGGCAGCGGACTAGTCGGCTGCCGCACGGGAACCAGCACCGCTGGCCCCGCCCGAGCGCCAAGGTCCGTCAACCCGCCATCTGGCGACCACCATTGCGCCCCGACCACCGCAGGCGACCAACCAGAACCCGCGTCCCCGAACGCGGGAGCCCCCGGAAAACCAAGCAGCACAACCCAACACAGAGCCCCGGCACCGCCGACCAACTTCCGAGTCGCGCGCCTCGTCGCCACTTGCCGACGCGCTGCGCCGGCACGCGCAGCAATTGGTGCCAGCGTCCCCATCGGCCATGCTCTCGCTAGGCGTACCACCGCCTTCGATCCGACCCTGCACGGTTCGATGACGGACTCTGTACGACCGCGCCTACGTGCGTGCGATCCCTAGCATCGTAATGCGGTGTGCGCCTATGCGGAGTCAACTCGGGCGAGCCCAGTTGTGCTGCTATCGCCGAGTCAGCGCTGGGGTGGGATCTGGGGACGCGCGCCGATGCCGAACGCCTATTAAGGTCAGCGCGTGTTCCGCACCCGCATCGCGCCGAGTGCATACCATCGAGGTTAGCTGGTCCCCTGCCCGACTCAGACAGCGCGAAGAGGACAATACGAACTATGCACCGTAATGGGCCGACCGAGGATATCGATGAGTCCGCGCTGAGCGTGACCGCGCCGAAAGAGCAGGCCGCGGGTGTCACCGCGGTCGCGGTGTCGCTGAAGCGCGCGGTCGACGAGATGGGCGTGATCCGGACCGCCCGTACCCTCGCTCGGGTCAATCAGGTGCACGGCTTCGACTGTCCCGGTTGCGCGTGGCCGGAGCCGACCGGTCATCGCCGCCCGGCCGAGTTCTGCGAGAACGGCGCGAAGGCGGTCGCCGAGGAGGCGACGCTGCGCACGGTCACCCCCGAGTTCTTCGCCGCGCATTCGATCGATGAGCTGGCGGACAAGTCGGGCTATTGGCTCGGCCAGCAGGGCAGGCTGACGCATCCGATGGTGCTGCGCCCCGGCGATACCCACTACACCCCCATCGCCTGGGACGACGCTTACCGATTGGTCGCGGATCACTTGGGCGCCTTGACATCTCCCGACGAGGCGATCTTCTACACCTCCGGCCGCACCAGCAACGAGACCGCGTTCCTCTACCAGCTGCTGGTCCGCAGTTTCGGCACGAACAATCTGCCGGACTGCTCGAACATGTGTCACGAGTCCTCGGGCGCCGCGCTGACCAGCTCGATCGGCATCGGCAAGGGTTCGGTCTCGATCGATGACTTCGCCGCCGCCGACTTGATCATCGTCGCCGGTCAGAACCCGGGCACCAACCATCCGCGCATGCTCAGCGCGCTGGCCGACGCCAAAACCAAGGGCGCGAAGATCATCGCGATCAACCCGCTGCCCGAAACCGGCTTGCTCGGCTTCCGCGATCCGCAGACCGTGAAGGGCTTCACCACCGGCGTGTCCATCGCCGACGACTTCCTGCAGATCCGCCTCGGCGGCGATATGGCGTTGTTCCAGGCCCTCGGCAGGCTGCTGTTCGAGGCCGAGGACCGCGCGCCGGGCACGGTGGTCGACCAGGAGTTCATCGACGCGCACTGCGCCGGATTCGCCGAATACGAAAAGCAGGTCCGTGCGGTAGATTTCGCCACAGTTCTCGAAGCGACGGGCCTGACCCGAGCAGAACTCGACCGCACCGCACAGCAATTGGCCGAGTCCAAGAACATCATCATCTGCTGGGCCATGGGCCTCACCCAGCAGGCGCACGGCGTCGCCACCATCGAGGAGGCGACGAATCTGCTGCTGCTGCGCGGCATGATCGGCAAGCCCGGCGCGGGGGTCTGCCCGGTGCGCGGGCATTCCAACGTGCAGGGCGACCGCACCATGGGCATCTGGGAGAAGATGCCCGACGCGTTCCTCGACGCGCTGGACCAGGAATTCGGCATCGCCAGCCCGCGCAAGCACGGCTTCGACACGGTCGACGCCATCCGCGCCATGCGCGACGGCCGGGCGGAAGTGTTCTTCGGCATGGGTGGCAATTTCGTCTCGGCCACTCCGGACACCGCGGTGACCGAGACCGCGCTGCGCAATTGCGCGCTGACCGTGCAGGTTTCCACCAAGCTCAACCGCAGCCACGTGGTGCACGGCAAGACCGCGCTGATCCTGCCCACCCTCGGCCGCACCGATCAGGATCTGCGTGACGGCCTGAAACAGCAGGTGTCGGTAGAGGATTCGATGTCGATGGTGCACCTGTCCACCGGCAGGCTCAAGCCGGTGAGCGAGCAGCTGCGCAGCGAGGTCGCCATCGTCTGCGATGTCGCGCTGACCCTGTTCGGCGCGGACCACCCGGTCCCGTGGGCGCGCTTCCGGCGCGACTACGACACCATCCGCGACGCGATTTCCCGGGTGGTCCCCGGCTGCGCCGACTACAACACGCGGGTGCGCGCCCGCAACGGCTTCGTGCTACCGCACCCGCCCCGGGACAACCGCGAATTCCGTACCAGCACAGGCAAAGCCAACTTCGCGGTGAACGAGCTCAGCTGGACCCCGGTCCCCGAGGGCAGGCTGATCCTGCAGACGCTGCGCAGTCACGACCAGTACAACACCACCATCTACGGCCTCGACGATCGTTACCGCGGCGTGCACGGCGGCCGCAAGGTGGTGCTGGTGCATCCCGACGACATCACCGCCCTCGGCTTCGCGGAAGACGATCTCGTCGATGTGATTTCGGAGTGGACCGACGGTACCGAGCGCAGCGTCAAGGGTTTCCGGCTCATCGCCTACCCGACCCCGCGCGGCAACGCGGCGGCCTACTATCCGGAGACGAATCCCCTTGTCCCACTCGACCATGTCGCGGCACGGTCGAATACCCCGGTGTCCAAGTCGGTGACCATCAGACTGGAACGGGCCAGCCATGAGTAGAGTCACCGCCCGCCGCAGAATGCGCCGGATCTCGTCGACGGGTGAGATCCAACGCCCCGATACCCTGGCCGTCGAGGAGCCGCTCGAGATCCGGATCGGCGGTGATTCGCTGACCGTCACCATGCGCACCCCGGGCAACGATGTCGACCTCGTGCACGGATTCCTGTTGAGCGAGGGCATGATCGGCGTCGCCGAGGAGATCATGGCGGCCCGCTACTGCGCGGGCACCGACGACGAGGGCCGCCAGACCTACAACGTCCTCGACCTCACGCTGCGCAACCCGGTCTCGATGCGGCCGCGCAACTTCCTGACCACCGGCGCCTGCGGCCTGTGCGGCAAGACCGCCCTCGACGAGGTGCGCACCCTGTCCAAGTACCCGATCGTCCAGGGCGGGGCCGCGGTGGATACGCAGGTGCTGGCGGGCATGCCGGATACCTTGCGCAGCAAGCAGATCCTCTTCGAGGTGACCGGCGGCTTGCACGCGGCGGGCCTGTTCACCACCGACGGCACGGCACTCGCGGTCCGCGAGGACATCGGCAGGCACAACGCCGTGGACAAGGTGATCGGCTGGGCGTTACGGGAAAACCTGGTTCCCGCAAGCGATCTGGTGCTCATCGTCAGCGGACGCGCCTCCTTCGAGCTGGTCCAGAAGGCGGCGATGGCGGGCATTCCGATGCTCGGTGCCGTCTCCGCGCCCAGTTCGCTCGCGGTCGATCTGGCGGCCGAGACGGGCCTCACCCTCGCCGCTTTCCTGCGCGGCGACACGATGAACGTCTATACCCATCCGGATCGGATAGTCGCCGCACCGAACGCGACATCCATGCTGGCCTGATCACCCCTTGCCCGGACCGGGTGGCCGATTTACCGTGACAGCACGTAATCGGAGCAGTTCGGCGGGAACGGAGAGACCGATGCGGATTTCGGTGGAGGGCACGCAAGAGGGGTTACGCGTGCGGATGCGTTTCGAGCAGTACCGGCGCCGCTTGCTGATCACCCGAATAGTCTTGGCGGTCTTGGCCGTTCAGGGCGCCATCGTCGGGCTGTGGGCGACCATCGCGCCGCATTCCTGGTACACCAGCTTCCCCGGCTTCGGCATGCACTGGATCGCCGCCGACGGCCCATACAACCATCATCTCGCGGGCGACGTCGGCGCGTTCTTCCTGGCGCTCACCGCGGTCACCATCGCGGCGCTCGTCCTCAACAGCACCGCGGCGGCGCGCATCGCGGGCATCGGCTGGCTGGTCTTCAGCCTGCCGCATTTCGTCTACCACGCCTTCCATCAGCCCATGGACATGAGCGGCGTCAGTTTCGCGTTCAGTCTCGTCGCGGCCGCCCTGCTGATCGCCCTCGGTCTCGCCTGCGTAGTGCTGCCGCCGCGCGGCGACATTCCCATGTCGGATCCGGCACCGTTCAATGTGAAGTTCCCGCGTCGCCGGCGCTGAGCAAACGGCACGCATCCGGCTGCTGGCGCTCTTTCGCACCCCCTGCCGTGCCGACGCCAACGCCCCACAGCCCTTCGAGGCGCTGTGGGGCGTTTGCACTGTCTGTGCGGCTGGGGGCTGAGCTACGTGGTCAGGGCCGCGAGCAGGCGGTCCTTCGCGAGGCAAAGCCGCGCCACCGACGTGAGGTTTCGTTCCCCGGTTAGATCAACCGCGAATCTAGCTGGTCAGTCCTTCAGGGCGTCGAGCAGCGCCGCACGCTGACGTGCGCCGAGCCCGCCGATCCGACGATCCTCCGGGATCTCCGCCTGATCCATCAACTTGGCGGCCTTCACCGGTCCGACACCTGGCAGAGCCTTGATCACCGCGGCGACCTTGGTCTTCTTGACCAGCTCATCAGAGTCGGCCTTCTTCAGCAGGTCGGCGACCGAAACCTTGCCCGCCTTCACCTTGCCGATCAGTTCGGAGCGCGCCTTGCGGACCGCTGCCGCTTTGGCCAACGCTTCAGTGCGCTGCTCCGCGGTCATGGTAGGCAGTGCCATGTCTCCTCCGCTTCCACTCGTCACTCGAACATCTGGTTGACCGGACCGAGTAAACAGCACTTCACCGGCAGCGCAAGGCCGACACACCGGGACCGGTTCGGCGGAGTTAGCGATGAGTTTCCTGGCTCGGGGCCGACAAAAGCAGTAATCAGCGGGCAAAGCGGACCGAAACAACACCTGTTCCGCTGGACGGACCGGCGGTAACACCAAGCCGGGTCGAAGCGACAGAATTAACGAAAGCATCAGCGCGGATAAAGGTTCAACGGCGAACCACGGGAGACCAACGGCGATCTCCGGCACCGGGCGCGATCGAGTTTTCGGGTCGCCACCGTGTCCAAGCACGCGGATGCCGACAACAGCACAGCGCCTGCGGGGGCATTCCAACTTTCGGGGGGATTCCGCACGCCCGAGCCACTCGGACCGGGTCGTGGAGAGCGCAACGAGAGCGCGGAACCGATCCTTGACCGCCCCCGCGGCTGTGCTGCTACTGTGCCGAATTAGAACACGTTCCAATTCGACAGGAGTTCCGATGACCGAGCAGATCCGCGATGCGGTCGAGCAGTACGTCAAGCTGGTCGGCGCGGGGCCGACCGAGGCCATCGTCGAGCTCTACGCCTCCGACGCGACCGTCGAGGATCCCGTCGGCACCCCGGTCCGGCACGGGCACGCCGCCATCCGCGAGTTCTACGACGTGATCGGCGCGCTCGATCGGGACACCGAGTTGCAGGCCGACAGCGTCCGCGTGGCGGGCAACGAGGTCGCCTTCCAGTTCACCATCGTCACCCGGGTCGCCGGACAGCGCTTCACCCTGAGCCCCATCGATGTGATGGAATTCGACGACGCGGGCAAGATCACGCGCATGCGCGCCTACTGGAGCCAGGAAGACATGGCCACCAAGGCCGAGTGACTCGCCGGGGTTTTCGGCGCAGATAACGCTGGAGCGTGTCCTCGGCGCGCGGAATCGACTATGAAGAGTAGGTGTCGATGCCACCTGTCCGCTACCCTCGCAGCGAGCTACTACCCAGCTCCCGGTGATCGGGCAGCCCGGCATCTCCCGATTTGTCGAGTTCCGTTCAGCCCATCCACTTTTGGAGCAGCATGCCCGAGGAACACCCCTTCGACGAAGTCGCGCAGTTGGCAAGGCGGGTCGAGCGGGCCCGCGGTCGACTGGCCTACCAGTTCGATCCCGCGCTGACCGAGGCACTGGCCGAGGACGAGCTGGAAGCCGAACGTGAACTGGCCGAGCGCATCCGCACCCAGGACCGCGGGCAGCGCTGGAAATACGCCGAGGCCGTCTCCAACGCCGCCGACCGCGCCAGGCAGACCAAAGAGGCCATCGAGAAGGCCGACATCCGCGACCTGCTGATGGCACGCAAAGCCATTGCCGCACAGCGTCGCGAGTCCAGCCCGCACGCCCAGCTCGCCTCGCTGTACCGGCACCGCGCCTGGTCGCTGCGCGCGCTCGCGGGCGTGGTGATCGCGGGCATGCTGTGGTCGGCGGTCAACGTGCAGCACAACATCGCACCGGACGGCGTCACCGATCCGCTCTACTGGTTCAGTTACCTGGTCGAGGCGATGATCAGCGTCTGTCTGGTGATCATCATGATCGGCACCACCAAGCTCGCCGAATGGGGCGTGCTGAACAGCCGCACCCAGGTCGTCACCGCCGAAATCGTCTTGCTCGCGCTGACAATCGGCTTGAACACCTACCCGCATGTGCGCGACGCGCGATGGTTCGACGCGGGCGTGCACGCGGTAGCGCCGATGATGATCGGCGTCGCGCTGCTGACCCACAATGCGGCGAGCGCACGCTACAGCCAGGCGATCACCCGGGCCACCGAGCACATTCAGGACAACCCCGATCGCCCGCGGACGATGCATGACAGCACGTTGCTGGGGGCGCAGCGCGGGTAACACTGCCCGGCTCGCCAGGCGAGCTGCCGATCTGCTGCCAAATGAGCACGTGTTGTTGCGGCCCACGAGGGGTCAGCGGTACGGTTTGCCCAGGTAACGGGGGTGGGCACCGGGACACATCCACCTCTGACGGATCTCAGCACCGGCGATTAGGGGAACGGATGACCAGCAGGGGGAACAAGCTGCGCGGTATCGCCCTGGTAGTGGGTGTTGTGCTGGCGTTGGCGGGGTGTCAGAAGACGGACGGGACGCCCACGACGAGCGGGGTCGCGAGTGCGACCGGTGCGACGAGTGTGAGCGCGAAGCCGTCGGGGTCGAAGGATCCGGATGCGGGGATTTGGGATCCGTGTACGGCGCTGCCGGATGATGCGTTGCGGGCAGACGGCCTCAGCCCCGAGACGAAGAACAAGGACGTTGCAGGAGTCGACCCAACCGGCTGGAAGGTGTGCGGCTGGCGCTCCTCCGCTCGTTGGTACGACCTGTCGGTGATGTCATCGATCGTGACACTGCAGCAGTTCCACCAACGGACCGACTTCGAGGGATTCACGCAACTGACCGTCGCGGGGCGTCCCGCACTGCGCTACACGAACGTTGGCGACGACAAGCACCTCGATTGCGGTGTCGCAATGGACGTGACACAGGGGGCGACACACGGTTCGGTCCTTTTCGGTGTAACAACGCGGCTCTCGGTCGGCAGGCTTGGTGAACCTTGCGATGAAGCTCTTCGTCATGCCACAGATCTAGAGAAATTTCTGCCCAAGGGAGGGAGCTGACCGTGGCTGCTGAAGGTACCGCGGAGTGGCAGAGATTGCTGGACTCAGCAAACGCAGGCGAATTGCGGCTGAGTCCTGATGTCGGCAAGGACCTGGACGCCAAATGCCAGACTTACCTCGACGATCTAGATGACATCCGCACCTCGGCCTATCGGGTCCGGACAGTCGCCGGTTTCGGAACCATGCCGTCAGGCCCGATCCTCGAGACGAAGTTCCAGCAGAAGGCGAAGGGCGGGGACACCTCGGTCGATGCATCGCTTCAAACTCACATCGAAGAAGTCCAGCTCATGCGCCAAGTTTTCGCAAAGGCCATGGCGAACTACCAAACGGTCGATGAAAGCAACAGCCAGAAGATCGCGGCTATCAACGTCCCTGGGGAGGACGGCTCATGAGTCAGGACGACTACCAAACGCGGATCATCGCAGCTCAGCAGCAGTGGAATGACGATCGCACTGCTATCTACTCGCATCGCAGCAAGCTCGCACAGGAACTCGAGCAGGGCTACGACCCACCGTCGATCACGAACCCTGGCGAGGACCTGTTCGCGATCGAGACCGGCACGCTGCAGGATCTGATCAGCAAGGTCGACGCGATGAAACCCAGCCAGGCATGGGATGCCTCGCAGATGTGGCAGAACGTCAGCGCCACATTCAGGGAAAAGTCGCACGCGTTCGGCGATGCGATCAATGCGACCGTCGCCGGTGGCTGGAAAGGCGACGCCGCAAAAGCGGCAGTCGAGTCGGTCGGTCGCTATGTTGACCAGTCACAACAACTGACCCTTTCCACCGAACTCATCTCGGTGAAGCTGTCCGAGCTGTACACCGGCCTGCATCAAACCCAGACCCTGATGCCACGTGCCAGCGACAGCAGCCCCGATCTGCGTGGCAAGACCTTGCCCAGCGAGGGCGTCTTGAAAGTCGATGACCACAACCAAACTGAGGCAACTGCGGAAGCGCGGCGTGTGCTGCGGACGGTGTACTGGCAGGTCGCGAATCAGACCGACAACGGTGTTCCCGTGGTGCCCAATAGCCCCACCCTGGTGAACAATCCGAATCAGCCGGTCAGTCCTCCATCACCTTCGTCCAACTCCCCGAGCCCTTCCGGTACGGGTGATCAGTCGAAGCAGGAGAACTCGGCTTCGCCCGAGGGCAAGACCGGGGACCAGACTGGGGATAAGTCCGGGGATCCGGCGAAGGATCAGAACCCTGCCACTCAGGCGGCCAGCGATAACTCGCAGAACAATCCCGCCGGCACTACACCGCAATCCACCACCCAGGCAAACAATCCCACGTCGAACCAGAACACCACGCCGGCCAGCACGACGAACTCGAACGCACCCGGCACAACGCCGGGGGTGACTCCCCGCAGCACCACGCCGGGCAGCCCGACGACAACTCGTTCGCCTGGCAGCCCTGGAAGTCCCGGCAGCCCAAGCACTCCCGGCACGCCGGCCCCGGGCCGCAGCATCCCCGGTGGACCGCAACAGCCCGGAACGGTGGCTCCGCTGGCGGCTCGCGCCGGCACCAGCACCGGTGCCGCGGGGCGCCCCGGCATGGGTGGCATGCCGTTGGGTGGTGCGGGCGGCAAGAAGGACGACGACGAAGGTACGCATCAGACGAAGGATTACCTGATCGGGGACTGGTCGGAGGAGTTGCTCGGCCAGCCGAACAAGGCCGTGCCGCCGGTGATCGGGGAAGACTGAGCGTGCGCGGTTGGCGATTCACCGGCCAGGAGTTCGATATCCTCTGGTCGGCTTACGGGCGCGACCGGCTGCCCTATCCGCTGGCGTTCCGACCGACCACCGCGGTCGATTGGGATGACCTTGTGCGGCAACGGGAAGCGGCGGTTCAGGCACTGCTCCCCCAGTATTCCGAGAACCTGGAACTTGCCTTGTCGACGTTGCTGGAGCCCGAAACCCGCATCGAATCCAAGGGTTTCGGCGGCTCCGGGCTGGCTGCGGTGTTCCGATTCCACGGCGCGGTCCGAAATGGCTCCGGCGCCACCCTCATCCAGCTACCCGGCACCGCCGAGGACACCGGCGGCGACGTGATCATGGGTTTGTGGGCGCCGAACGAGGTGGCCGCCGCTGCGGTGGCCGCACTACCGAAAGCGCAGGCGGGCACACATGCCGCGGTCAGTTTCCGCAGGGATGAGATCGCCGCCGACCGGCAGCGCTACAGCCGCCGCGCGAACGAGGTCAGCATCAACGATCAGCTCAACCGCATGTTCAAACGCGACCGCACCGCCGTCGGCGAGATCACCGTATTCCCAGGCCCCGCAATAGATTCCAGGCCGACCAACGATGGCCGCGGCTTCCTCTGGACCGACTACGCCGACGACGGCCGCTACTACATCAAGTCAGGCGACCCCATCGTCGCCACCCCCATGAGCCCCACCTCGATGACCAATGAGATAGCTCGCCTCCTCGACCTCACCCGTCGCTACTACCGCATGGAAAACGAGCAGACCAAAGCCACGTGGTGAACACCGAGGGCATGCTGTCGCACTACGGTCCGCCGGGCAAACGCCTGCGCCCGGCGCATACCTCAGAAGCCAAATCGTCGTAGCCGATGGCCAATTCGGCGAGCTGCTCCCACGCGTCGCCAAGTTCCCATTGCGATGCGCTGGCCAGCGCCGCGAAGGCACAGGCGGTAAATCGAGCAAGACGGTCGATCACGGCGCCGAGGGTTTCGGTATGGATGTGTGCGGCACCGTGCGAAGGTGGCAGTTGCAGGGTGATCCAGCGGTCGATGTCACGGACCAAACCTGCACGCCGCGAATCAATGTCATCGATATGCATGCGGTCGGCGATGGTATCCCGGGAAGCGCACAACCGTTGCTCGTGCAGGTCGGTCAACTCGCGCGCGAGCCGCAGTAGTGGATGATCCGCCGCCAGTTCTCCCCGACAGGCTTGCAGCAGTTGGTGTTTCGGCGGCAGTGGATCGGTCAGCACAGGGGGCCTCTCGTGGTACAGGAGCGCAGTGCGGCGAGAACGATCCGACCGGACGGGCGGAAGGTGTCGCGCGGGGTGACTATCCAGTGCCGGTGGCCGGTGCGGGTGTCGCTGGGTGCGGGCAAGGCGATCTCGGCGCCGGGCGGGACAAGGGTGACGTTGAGGCGGAACAGTTCCGCGAACAAGGTCATGTCGTTCGGCAGGTCGGGGCGGCAGAGGAAGGTCCAGCGTCGGGATCTGAGATGGGAAATGATGGGGCCGAGGGGGATTCGGTGCTGCAGCAGATCGTCGCGGACGCGCTGACCGAGCGGGGCCGGCATGGTGATCGCGCCGACCATGCCCACTCGCACGATGATCCGGCCCGCCTCGGGGTGGATGCCCGCGGGTAGACCGCAGGTGCGCCGGTAGTAGGTGCAGCGCGAAGCTGGTGTGTCCGCGAACATCAGGTTGTCCATGAGAAGCCTCGACTCGCATCGTCGGTTCTGGGGTGCGCCCGGCGGATAACGAAGCTGCTAGGTTTGCTGTGGACTCCCTGCCGCTGCACCGGGCGCACATCAACAAAACACCTGCCAGGGCGGTGATGTGTGCGGCTTCGGGCGGCCCGAATGAAGTCACCCGAATCCCCAGCAAACCTCCCGTGGCAGTTGCCATGATCTACCCGATGCGGGTCGAGTGACCCGCCCGAAGTGGGGAGGACTTCATGCCGGACACCGGATCTACCCTGCCGCGCAGGCAACTCGGCCGGTATCTGACGGAATGGCGCAGTCGCGCGGGGATGAGTCAGCAGCGAGCCGCCGAGTTATTGGAGATCGGTTCGAGCAGCCTGCAACGTCTGGAACGCGGCTTGAACGGCCGAGTACAGGTGCGCGAAATTCAAGCGGCCTGCGATGTGTACGGCATTCCCGCCGCCGAATCTGAGATTTTGATCGCGCTTGCCCGCCAGGCGAATGTGAAAACGTGGTGGTATCAAGCTGGCGACCAGGTTCCGATTCACTTTGACGGTTACGTGAGATTGGAGGCTTCGGCAGTCGAGTTGCGTTCCTACCAACCAGAACTCGTACCGGGCCTGCTCCAGACCACCGACTACACTCGCGGCTTGCTCAGCGCCCATCCGCAAGACGACGTGACCGAGCGCGAACGCTGGATTCAGCTTAAGCAGCAACGGCAGGTCAACGTAACGCGCAAACAGCGGCCGCTAGCTCTCTTCACCGTGGTTTCGGAGGCAGCGCTGCGCAGAGTGGCAGGCAATCGGCAGGTGATGGCAGCGCAGCTACGGCACCTTGCCGACATGTCCACCCGCCCAAATGTCAGCCTCCGAGTCCTCCCCTTCAGCGCGGGGTTTCCGCGTGGTGTGGCGGGTGGGCCCTTCGTGATTCTGAACTTCGGAACCACAGCCGCTGGCGTACCCACCGAGCCAACAGTGGTCTACCTGGAGGGGCCAATCGTCGATATGTATCTCGAAGAACCCAATGATGTACAGCGGTACCATGATTTGTACGCCGCCATCGAGCACGCTGCGTTGGATGCCGTTGAGAGCAGAAACTTGCTCAGGCAGATAGCGAGGGAGCACACAGCATGACCGTCCCGCTAACTGGAGCCTGCTGGATCAAGAGCAGCCGCAGCGAAGGGGCCAATGAGTGCGTAGAGGTCGCGTTCCTCGATAACGGTCTGATCGGAGTCCGAGACTCCAAGGACCCCAACGGTTCCGCACTGCTCTTCACCCACGGCGACTGGGATGCCTTCACCGCCAGGGTCCTCGACGGACAGTTCAACCGCCCACACTCCTGAACATAAGGAATGCAGGTCCTCAGAACTCGCGGCGGAATCTCAAAGTGTTTGAGATTCCGCTCCTCCGTCGACCAATTGGCGCAACTCCACCAGTTACGTTCCAGGGCAGCAGGTTCCGAGTTGGCGAGCCAGTGCACCGAGGTCTCACCGTGGGGCGATGGTGATGAGCTGCTCGAGTCGGTGCAGGGCGTGGGTCATGGTATCGATGTGGTGCGCGAGGCGGTCGCGCTCACCCAGCAGTTCGTCGCGTTGAGCGGAAGTGCTGTGGCCGGTGTCCATGCACGGCAGCAGCTTGGCGATGGTGCGGCTGCTGAGTCCGGCGGCGTAGAACTGCCGGAAGATGCGTACCCGCTCGACCGCTTCCTCGGGGTAGACGCGCTGGCCGGAGGCGGTGCGCTCGGGGACAAGTAGCTGCTGTTCTTCGTAGTACCGCAGGGCGCGCACACTGACGCCGGTACGGTCTGCGAGTTCGCCAATGCGCATGTGATCTGGCACCCTTTCCCGCCCGCCGGGCTTGCCTCTCACACCGACGTGAGGTTTTAGCGTAGCCCTCATGGAAATCAAGAACTCGATTGCCCTCGTCACCGGCGCCAATCGCGGCATCGGACGACGCTTCGTCACCGAATTGCAGCGCCGGGGCGCACGCAAAATCTATGCGGCGGCCCGGCATCCGGAGGAAGTCGACATGGCCGGAGTCGTGCCGATCCGGCTGGACGTCACCGACGACGCGTCGGTCGCCGCGGCGGCGGCAGTGGCCGATGACGTGACGCTGCTGATCAACAACGCTGGTGTGTCGACGTTCGCGAGGCTGGTGGACGGTGCGCTGCCGGATATCCGAAAAGAGATGGAGACCAACTACTTCGGCACCTTGCGGATGGTCCGTGCCTTCGCGCCGGTGCTGGCGGCCGGTGGCGGCGGGGCAGTACTCAATGTGTTGTCGGTGATGGCATGGATGGCCTATGAGCATTCCAACAGCTACTCCGCCTCCAAGGCCGCGGCCTGGGCCTTGACCAACGGCATCCGGATCGAGCTCGCCGACCAGCGCACCCAGGTCACCGCGCTGGCCATGGCCAGTGTGGACACCGACATGATGGCCACCATCGACACCGGCAAGACCGATCCCGCGCTGATCGCGCGCCGGGCACTCGACGGTCTACAGGCAGGCGCACTCGAGGTGCTGGCCGATGAACAGACCGCGGCATGGAAAGCACGCCTCGGCGAAGACCCGGCACTCCTCTATCCGCAGCTAGCGACTCCGCGATAAGCGCGGCGTGCAGCCCGGCACCCGATCGACCCGATTCCGGCAGACTCGCATTCATGTCGCTTCCCGCTATCGTCGAAGACACCGTCGAGACTTATCTGGCCTCGGTCGATGCCGAGGCGCCCGGCTTGATCGAAGGTCTGTACCTGGAAGGGTCGTTGGCGCTCAACGATTTCCGTCCGGATGCCAGTGACATCGACTTCGTCGCGGTCACCGCGAACCGCCGGGCAGCACGGAGCTCGGCGCGCTCGAACGGGTACACGCCGGGCTGCACGAACGGCGCCGCCGCCCGTTTTTCGACGGGATCTACCTGACCTGGAACGACCTTGCCGCAGGACCGCAAGCGACTGGCGGGCGACCAGCAAGCAACGGCGGGCGACTGAAACCCTATGACGGCCAGCATAATCCGGTCACCTGGCACACCCTGGCCGAGCACGGTGTCACACTGCGCGGACCGGCTGCCGCCGACCTCGACGTCTGGACCGATCCCGTCGCGTTGGTCGCCTGGCAGAACACCAATCTCGACGAATTCTGGGCTGCCGGACTGACTCGCGCCGCCCCGCTGCTCAGCAAAGACGGCCTGTTCCTCCTCACCGATTACGCCACCGTCTGGACCGTCACAGGCATCGCGCGCCTGCACTACACCATCGCCACCGGTGCCATCACCTCGAAGGACGGCGCGGGCCGCCACGCACTGGAGTCATTTCCCGACCGCTGGCACCGCATCGTCGATGAGGCGCTGCGGCTGCGGCGCAACAATTCTCGCCGATCGCTCTATCGGAGCCGACGCGCCCGTCGACGCGACATCCTCGCCTTCGGCCACACGGCGATCGCCGATGCCCACCGAATCTTCCACAGCCGCCCCGAGACTCCGCATACCGCGTGACGAGACGAATTTGCGCGGGTGCGGCCGCCATGCCTGGAATATGGTCTCGGGCAGGCTAATTGCGATTAGCCGAGAGTTGACTGCTCCCGCGCCGCAAGATCGTCATTTCGACGTGTCTGTTCCGATTCCGGAGAGACGATGTGGAGGTACCCCGACCTCGGACACCGGAAAGACAGCCACATGCGATTAGCGACACCCACTCGAGCCCAGGCGAGCTGGTCGCCTGGGCTCTTCCCGTCGGCCCTCGCCTCCGCAACCGCGCGCCTGCGGTCCCATCTGATAGCGCGCGTCGGTCCCGACGGCGCGGTCCGTGACCCCTGTCGCAGCCGGATTCTGGAGTCGGTGCTGGCGCTGAACCTGTTGGAGCGGACCGGTCTACAGCCCCAACGGCGGAGCCGCCTCACCGATTATCTGCGCGCCCAGGCCACGACCGATCCGCTGGACCGGATCCTCGTCGACCTTGCCCTCACCGCGACAGCAGGTCCTACTGCGGGGCTGGCCGAGGTGTTCCTTGCTCGAGCGCCCGGCTTCACCGGCGCGCGCAAACACGCCATGTTCGATGCGATCTTCGCCCTGTACGGCCGCTTACCCCCTCACCCGCTCGACCCGGGCGCCTTCGACCTGACGGGCTTGCACAGCTGGGCCAGGGTGCAGGTCACCGCCGTGAAGATAGTTCTCGCCGACGCCGCGGGCAGTCACGACCACATCAGCGACGAGGACGTGCGGATACTGCTGGAAACCCAACGCCAGGGCCAGGTTTGGGAGAGCAACGTCCTCATTCATCTGTGGGCACTGCACGCCCTGCACCGCCTCCCGCACACCGAAGACGTGGTGGTTGAGGGGCTGACCAAAGCCATGGCCCATCAGCGCGAAGACGGTGGGATGCCGTTCGTCGGCGACACCGACACCTGGTGCACCGCCACCGCCGGCGTCGCACTCGCCGCCGCCTCCGCACCGCGCGATATCCTGCACGCCGTCGCCGCGCACCTGCAGTCCCAGCAGCAGCCCGGCGGCGGCTGGTCCTACACCGACCTGGCCTACCAAACCGACGTCGATGACACCTCGGTCGCCATCCAGTTCCTGGGCGCACTCGACACCGTCCGGTACCGCGAACCGATCCGCCGGGGAGAGAAGTCACTGCTGGCGGTCCGCAACCCCGACGGCGGATTCCCCACCTATATCGCCGGGGCAGAGTCGGAAGCCTGCATGACCGCCGCCGCGGTAGACGCGCTCACCCCGCGGTGGAAACGACACCACGACACCATCGCCGCCGGGCTCGAGTTCCTGGCCGACCAGCAACGCGAGGACGGGTCCTTCCCGCCGGACTGGTCGAGCAGCCGCCTGCACACGGTGTTCCGCGCGTTGCTCGCCGCCACCCGCAACCCCGGCCACCAGCCCGCCTACCTGCGGCAGATGACCAAACGGATCATGGCCCTGGTGCTGGACGGGCAGAACACCGACGGCGGCTGGGGGCAGCAACACCGGGAACCCAGCGACCCGATCAGTACCGCCTACGCCCTCATCGCCGTGTGCCGCCAGAACGACCCGGCGCCGGCCGAGCGCGCGGTGACCTATCTACTGGCCCACCAGCGCGACGACGGCAGCATCGCCGCCATCCCCGACTCGATCGGTCCGCGACCGCTGCGATTCACCATTCCGATCCTCGCCGACATCTTCACGCTGCTGGCCCTCGGCCACCTCTCCCACCGCATCGCCGCGAGTGTTCCTTGAGGGCCCGCCGCCCACACGGGGCTGAGCCCGGTGCCGATTCGGTACGGATTCGCGGCATGTCGACGAATCACCGGAATATGCTGGCGCCGTAGTCTTTGGCGAGTCGCCACGCGTCGGCGGCAACTTGGTGTGGTGAGCTTGGCAGATTCCTGCGCGGCCACCCCGCGGAGAGGAGCATCATGTCGGACGGCGACGATCAGACAGGTTCACCCTTGCCGGTCACGATCGACACCACCAAACCGCACGAGGCACGTTTCTACGATTACTGGCTCGGCGGGGCGGACAACTATCCGGTCGATCGGATGCTCGGCGACAGGATCGCCGCGCATGTCCCCACCATCCGTACCATGGTGCGCCACAACCGCGCGTTCCTCGGTCGCGCCGTCCGCTATGCGATCACCGAACTGGGCATCACCCAGTTTCTCGACATCGGCACCGGCCTGCCGACCGCCCGCAATACCCACGAGGTGGCCCAGGAGGTGGATCCGGCGGCCCGCGTCGTCTACGTCGACAAGGATCCGCTCGTGCTCGCCCACGCCCGCGCCCTGATGGCCAGTACCCGCGAGGGCAAGACCGCGTTCATCCACGCCGATCTGCACGACCCCGAGTCGATTCTGACCAGCCCGGCGCTCGCCGACACCATCGACCTCGATCGACCGGTCGCCATTACGCTGACCATGATCATGATGTATTTCCGCGATTCGGACGATCCGCACGGCATCATCGCGCGGCTGTTGGCGACGGTGCCCTCCGGCAGCAGCCTGACGATCAGTCACCCCACCGCGGATTTCAATCCGACGGCCACGGCGGAGGCCGCGCAGGCCTGCGAGCGCGCCGGTATCACCATGGTGCCGCGCACCCGCGCCGAGATCGAAAACCTGTTCGCCGGAACAGAAATCGTGGAGCCGGGAGTGGTCACGCTCGAGGACTGGCACCCTGAACTCGCCGAGGAATCCCTATACGAGGTCGATCCCGATGCCGGGCCCGCCTGGATCTGGGCCGGCGTAGGCCGCAAACCCTGATCGGCATTCGAAAGCCCCGATGACGACGCCTGGCTTCCTCGATTAGATTGGCGCAAAGCCCATTTGGGCGAGCTCATGCGCTCGAGCCATCGCGGCGGACTATCTCGTCCACGGGCGCATCCCCGACGTGCCGGCCGTAATGAAACGGCTGTTCGCCGAGCTCGAGCGGACTCGATCCGGACGGCCGTGTCACCCGGCGACGGCGGGCACGCGCACTAGATTGGTCGTCATGTCACGAGATGCAGCAGCGCAGATCAGGGCACTTTTCGCGGACTCGGTGGCCCGTGGATTCGATCCGCGGACGGTGGTGGGCGCCGACGACGCCGAGATCGATGCGATGGCGCGAGCCCAGCGGGTGCCCGCGGTGCCGGTGGCGGTCCGTGAGGTGCTGCGCTTGATGGGTCGCGAGCTGGGCCGCTACGAATCCCTCGGCGGCTCGGGACGTCGGCGGCTCGGTGTCAGCGCGATCTACCCGGAGGACCGCAAACGGGCGGAGAACTTCGCCGAATACGACAGCTCGCTGACCGATCCGGGACACCTGCTGGTGCTGTCCGTGCTCGAACTGGACGAGGGATGGTTCTACGAGGTGGTCGACGGATCGCAAGTGACGGAGCCCGATCCGCCGGTGTGGTTCGGCAGCAGCGACGGCTTCCTGGCCGCGCCGAACTACCCATCGGTGACCGTGTGGTTCGCCGCGATGTGCGCGGAGGTCGAGGGGATGCTCGCCGAGGAGATCGACCGCTAGACATGCGACTGCCCCAAGGCTGAGGTTCGAGGTCAACCTTGGGGCAGTGGGTGTTGCACGAGCCGCGAGTGCCTGCAGGTTGTTCACCCGCGACTCGGTTCTAGCTACCTACCGGAGGACCCGAGGGCGCCCGCAACTCCACCCATGAAGTCGGTGACTGCGATGTATGCAGCGGCGATGGCGACCAAAAGGAACTCCATGACAGATACATCGTCTGCCGCGGCGATTCGTTACCAATGATTTATCGGTGAATTTCCGCCGCTTGCTGGACCCGCGCCACATTGCGCGCCCACCAGTCGGCGTCGCCGACCGCGTCGTGGTCCGCGCCGCCGCGGCCGTCGATCATTTCCCGCAGGATATCGGCGTGACCAGCGTGTTGCGCGGTTTCGGCGACCACGCGGACCAGCAGGGATCCCAGCGTGGTGTGCCGTTTTTCCTCGGGCCACCACGGCACCTCACCCGGCGTGCCGAGTTCGAGCTGCGCGATCGACTCGTCGGAGTGCCGCCACGCCGTCCGGTACAGCGCGAGCAGCTCGTCCTTCGTTTCCTCGGCCGTGGCCCACATGTCGGCACCGTCCCAGATCGACTCGTCCTCGATCCACGGCAGCCGGACGGGTGCCTGCCTGCCGACGCAGTTACCCAGGTAGTCGAATTCGACCCCGGCGACGTGCTTGATCAGGCCGAGCAGATTGGTGGCGCTAGGCGTCATCGGGCGCCGGATGTCGTACTCCGACAACCCGTCCAGCGACGAAAGCAGTCTCTCGCGCGACTGCTGGAGGTATCGGTGCAGATCAGCGGCGATATCGGGGCCAACCGGTTCTGGCGTGTCCATAGCGGCAGGCTAGCCCCAGCCCCCGTCGAGGCGTTGGCCGAATGGCCAACTCACACTAGACGTTCCACTAGCAGCAACGTCCCGATCAGGATCATCGCAACACCGGACACGCGGGTGACGACGCGGGCGGCGGTGGGGCGGGCGCGCAGGACCGTGCGGGCCAAGATGCCGACGCACAGGTAGATCGCGGCGCAGCTCAGCGTGTGGATCAGGCCGAGGGTGCCGATCTGGGCGGCGAGCGGCCACGAGCCGGTGCGGTCGGTGAACTGTGGCAGCAGGGCCAGGAAGAGCAGGATCGCCTTGGGATTCAGTCCGCTGATGCCGATGCCGCGCAACACGCTGGCGCCCCACGGGGCGGGGTTCGCCTGCTCGGGCATGGTGGCGGGAGTGCTCGAGGTGGCTAGGGTCGTGCCGCCGAGCCACATCAGGTACAGCCCGCCGAACACCGTAAGGGCCGTCAGCACAACGGGATTCCGGTCGACCACCGCCGCGACGCCGGCCGCGACCACCGCGGTCAACGCGACATAACCCAGCAGCAGTCCCCCGACGGCGGGCACCACCGATCGCTCACGCAGACCGGCGGAGATCGCGTACGCCCAATCCGCGCCGGGGACAAGGATCAGCAAGACCGACACGGTCCAAAACGCTGCGATGTACCCGACTGCCATCTGGAGCTTCTCCCTTCGAACGAATACCCGAAGGAAGGATAGGTGAGTTGATCAAGCAGGTGATTCCAAGTATTCGCAGCTGAGTGGCCATATATGGAAGGATCTTCCCCATGGATCGCGTCGACCGGAAGATTCTTGCCGAGCTGCAAAAGGACGGGCGTTTGACGATCACCGAACTCGCCGCCCGGGTCCGGCTGAGCCTGTCGCCGTGCCACCGTCGGCTGCGGGAATTGGAACGGTCCGGGGTGATCCGCGGCTATCGCGCGCTGGTCGACGCCGCGGCCATCGGGCTGACGTTCGAAGCGCTGGTCTTCGTGACGATGCGGCAGGAGGATCGCACCACCGTGGCCGCGTTCGAGCAGGCCGTCGCGGAGATCCCGCAGGTGCTGCAGGCACAGCGCCTGTTCGGCGATCCGGATTTTCTGCTACGCGTCGTCGCGGCGGATCTGCCTGCGTTCCAACAGCTTTACGATGAGAAGCTGGCCACGCTACCCGGCGTTCAGCACTTGACCTCGACGCTGGTGATGAAGCACGTGGTGCTCGAACGTCCGGTGCCGCTGTAGAACTCAGTACCGGAAGCGAGATTCGACGGCGTCCTTGGCCTCTTTGAGACCAGCGCCGGTCAGCTCCCGATAGCGCTTGATGGCCTGAATCTTCTTGCCGTCGGCCACGAGTGCGTCGATCTCGACCCAACTGAAAGCGGACCGCGCGGTGGTCGGCACGGTCCGGATCGGTTCAGCGGGAATGGCGGTCACGTTCTCGATCCCCAGGTGCTGGAGGATCAGGTCGACTTTGTAGTTCAGCGCGTCGACCTTGCGCTCGAGACGGTAGCGGGCAAACATGATCGAATCGTAGTGACCGCCACCGCCTCTGAAAACTAGGCGGCGCCGAGCAACGCGTCGGCAAGATTGGCGGCGGTATCGAAAGTCGCGACGTCACCCGCGACCTGCAGCAGCCGATCGACACAGCGCGGGCCGGTGACCAGGCGGATCCGGCGGCCGGTGTGCCCGGCCCAGGCCTGCGCCTCGATCAGCACGTGCAGGCCGGCGACACCGAAGAACGTCACCTGAGACAGGTCTACGACCACCAGCGGCGCGGCGGTATTCAACGAGCCGATCAGCTGGTTCTTGAACTGGTCGGCGGTGTAGAAATCCACCTCGCCCGCGAGCGCGCACAGCGTGACCTGCTCGCTGGGAGCGGTGACGGAGACGCTCAGCCGGGCTTCCGGCTCGGGTCGACTCGGCAATGTCGCTCGACTCGGTGCCATACCTCGGTTCGACATCGGTCTCGACGTGGTACTCGTGGGGAACGTAGCGGGAGCAAGAGGGGTCGACATGAGGATCTCAGTCCTGTCGCGCACGGCAATTGACGTCCGTTGCCGGCAATGCGTTGCGCCCCGGGCTGCACATGCGCTCCAGAGCTAGGCTGTCTGCTCAACCCTGAATACCAGGTACCCAGAATGGGGGGTCTTTACACAAAGGAAAAAGCCACCGCGGTGTGCGATGGCTTTTCTCAGATCAGCTCGGGCCTATGCCGACTTCTCGCGGCGTTCGGTCCGCTGCGCCTTGCGCGGCACGATGGTCGGCAGCACGTTCTCGGTGACGGTGTCGGAGTCGACGACCACCTTGGCGACGTCATCGCGGCTGGGGATGTCGTACATCACCGGCAGCAGGACTTCCTCCATGATGGCGCGCAGGCCACGAGCACCGGTGCCGCGCAGGATCGCCTGATCGGCGATCGCTTCCAGTGCGTCGGTGGTGAATTCGAGGTCGACGCCGTCCATCTCGAACAGTCGAACGTACTGCTTGACCAGCGCGTTCTTCGGCTCGGAGAGGATCTTGACCAACGATTCCTTGTCCAGGTTGGTCACCGAGGCGACGACCGGAAGGCGGCCGATGAACTCGGGGATCAAGCCGAACTTGATCAGATCCTCCGGCATCACCTCGGCGAAGTGATCGGCGGTGTCGATCTCGGACTTGGACCGCACCTCGGAGCCGAAGCCGATGCCGCGGTGGCCGGTGCGCTCGGAGACGATCCGCTCCAGGCCCGCGAACGCGCCCGCGACGATGAACAGCACGTTGGTGGTGTCGATCTGGATGAACTCCTGGTGCGGGTGCTTGCGTCCGCCCTGCGGCGGCACACTCGCCTGCGTGCCCTCCAGGATCTTCAGCAGCGCCTGCTGCACGCCCTCGCCGGAGACGTCGCGCGTGATCGACGGGTTCTCGCTCTTGCGGGCGATCTTGTCGACCTCGTCGATGTAGATGATGCCGGTCTCGGCGCGCTTCACGTCGTAATCGGCGGCCTGGATCAGCTTCAGCAGGATGTTCTCGACGTCTTCACCGACATACCCGGCCTCGGTGAGCGCGGTCGCGTCGGCGATGGCGAACGGGACGTTGAGCATCTTGGCCAGCGTCTGCGCCAGGTAGGTCTTGCCGCAGCCGGTGGGGCCGAGCATGAGGATGTTCGACTTGGTCAGCTCGACGACCTCGCCGCGGCTGTCGCGGCCCTTGTCGCCGGCCTGAATGCGCTTGTAATGGTTGTAAACGGCCACCGCGAGGGTGCGCTTGGCGGTGTCCTGCCCGATCACGTAGTTCTCCAGGAAGTCCCGGATCTCCGCGGGCTTGGGCAGCTCATCGAGCTTGACCTCGCTGGACTCGGCGAGCTCCTCCTCGATGATCTCGTTGCATAGATCGATGCACTCGTCGCAGATGTACACCCCTGGTCCCGCAATGAGCTTCTTGACCTGCTTCTGGCTCTTTCCGCAGAACGAGCACTTGAGCAGATCGCCGCCATCTCCGATGCGCGCCATCTCGTGGGTCCCTACTTCCTTGTCCGCGTGCAACCGTCCGTCCAGGTTGCCAGCTATCTGCCGCGTTACTTGTCAGCGCCACCGGCCGTGATCGCAAACGCATCGACCGGTTCCGGTGGGTGAGGCAGTGCTGTCAACCAGGAGCAAAGGTCCCTAGGTTGACCGTACCTGTTGTGTGCGATGGAGGTCGACAACTCGAGCATGTTTCTCGGCCGGGTTGTGCGAGTTCTCACCGCACCGGAGCGCGTTGTGTCCGTTCAGCGGCCTTTTCGTGCGCCGGCCGCTTATTTCATCGAGGCTGAAGACCTGAGCGTTTCCGGGCCAGCCGTGACACTGAAGCAGTCCGGCCGGGCAGCACGCCACGAGGCACACTTCCCGGCCGGAATTCCCTGGGTTACAGCAACTTACGAGCGAATCGCCGCCGGGATCGGCGATTCTCCCTGTTCATCTCACTTCTTCTGAGCGCTGAGCTTGCGGTAGTCGAACACCTGGTCGATGATCCCGTATTCCTTGGCCTCCGCGGCGGTCAGGATCTTGTCGCGGTCGGTGTCCTTGCGGATCTGATCCGCGTCCTTGCCGGTGTGGTGGGCCAGCGTGGTCTCCATCAGGCGACGCATCCGCTCGATCTCGGCGGCCTGGATCTCCAGGTCCGACACCTGCCCCTGGATGCCACCCTCCAGCGACGGCTGGTGGATCAGCACGCGGGCGTTGGGCAGGCAGGCGCGCTTGCCGGGGGTACCGGCGGCGAGCAGCACGGCCGCGGCCGAGGCGGCCTGGCCGAGGCAGACGGTCGCGACATCGGCACGCACGTACTGCATGGTGTCGTAGATGGCCATCAGCGAGGTGAACGAGCCACCGGGCGAGTTGATGTACATGGTGATGTCGCGGTCGGGATCGAGCGACTCGAGCACCAGCAACTGCGCCATGACGTCGTTCGCCGACGCGTCGTCCACCTGCACGCCGAGGAAGATGATGCGCTCCTCGAACAGCTTGTTGTACGGGTTGGACTCCTTGACGCCGAAGCTCGAATGCTCGATGAACGACGGCAGGATATAGCGCGACTGGGCGCCCTGCGGTGCCATACCGCCGAGCGCTGCGCGTGGGTCAAACTGGTTGGCCATCTTCGTCTCCAAAGTCTGTGTGTGTAAGCCGCGGATGCGCTGAACGGACAAAGGTCCGGAGGGCGCTAGTTGTCGCTTACGCCGTTGGTCTGGTTGGCGTGGCTGATCACCCGATCGATGAAGCCGTATTCCAGCGCCTGCTTGGCGGTGAACCAGCGGTCGCGGTCGGCGTCGAGCGCGACCTGCTCCACGGACTTGCCGGTGTGCAGCGCCTGCAGCTCGTTGAGTTCCCGCTTGGTGTGCGCGAACTGCTCGGCCATGATCGCGATGTCGGCGGCGGAACCACCGATGCCCGCGGACGGCTGGTGCATCATGATCCGGGCGTGCGGCAGGGCAAAGCGCTTGCCCTTGGTGCCCGCGGTGAGCAGGAACTGCCCCATCGACGCGGCCAGGCCCATGCCGAAGGTGGCGATGTCGCACTCGGCGAACTGCATGGTGTCGTAGATGGCCATACCCGCGGTCACCGAACCACCGGGCGAGTTGATGTAGAGCGCGATGTCCTTGGTCGGATCCTCCGCCGTGAGAAGCAGGATCTGCGCGCAGAGCTTATTCGCGATGTCGTCGTCGACCTGGGTGCCGAGGAAGATGATGCGATTGGTAAGCAGCCGCTCGTACACCGAATCGCTGAGGTTGAGACCAGCAGTCGCGGATGTCATGACGACCCCTGCCTGATTGACTGTCACGGATACCTGCCTTTTCTTACCGGCTCGTTGGCCGACGGCCATCTCTGGTTCGTTGTCACAAACATTAACGAAGCAGGGCGGCACCGAACTCCCGGTACCGCCCTTCTTCGCTCACAGCGCAACTTCGCTAGCGCTCAGTTGCACTGTTCGCGAGGGCGCGCTGTGTTTTTGGTTCACTCGCTTCGCTCGTTCACAGCGCAATCAGCGCAGCTCGCAGCCACTCGTCACGCTGGCATTTCATAAAACTATTCGGCCTTCGCCGCGGCGGTCTCGGTCGACTCGTCGTCGGCGGCCACGTCGGTGATCACCTCGACATCGTCGGCGTCGACAGAATCATCTGGGGCACCGAACATTTCGGCGGTGTCCACCGCGTTGCCCTCGGAGTCTGTCACCTTCACCTTGCCGACAACGCCCGCGAGGGCCTTGCCACGCCGGACGTCGGCGAAGATCGCGCCGAGCTGGCCCGCCTGCTGCACCTGCTGGATGAACTGCTCCGGCGCCAGGCCGTAGCGCTGCGACTGGAACAGGATCCGCTCGGTGAGCTCGTCCTGGCCGACCTGGGTGTTCTCCGCCTCGGCGATGGCGTCCAGCAGCAGCTGGGTGCGCACCGACTTCTCGGCGGACTCCTTGGCGTCCTTGTCGAACTCCTCGCGGCTGGAGCCCTGGGCCTCCAGCGCCTCGGCCAGCTTGGCCTCGTCGTGGTCGAAGCCGTGCACGGCGTCGTGGGTGACGGCGTCGATCTCGGCCTGCACGACCGCCTCGGGCAGCGGCACCTCGACCTGCTCGAGCAGGGTCTCCAGCACCTTGTCGCGGATCTGGCCCGCCTGCTCGACCTTCTTGCTGCGCTCGACCCGGCCGCGCAGGTCGGTCTTCAGCTCGTCGAGGGTGTCGAATTCGCTTGCCAGCTGGGCGAAGTCGTCGTCGGCCTCGGGCAGCTCGCGCTCCTTGACGGACTGCACGGTGACCTTGATGACGGCTTCCTTGCCCGCGTGCTCACCGGCGACCAGGGTCGAGGTGAAGTCCTTGGACTCGCCGGCCGACAGGCCGATCAGCGCCTCGTCCAGGCCCTCGATGAGCTGGCCGGAGCCGACCTCGTGGGACAGGCCGGTGGTGGCCGCCTCGGGGACATCCTCGCCATCGACAGTCGCCGACAGGTCGATGGAAACGAAGTCGCCCTCCTGCACCGCGCGCTCGACACCGGTGAGGGTGCCGAAGCGCTGGCGCAGCGACTGCAGCTGCTCGTCGATGTCCTCGTCGCCGATGGTGAAGGTGTCGACGGTGACCTCGATGGTCTCGTAGTCCGGCAGCGTGAGCTCCGGGCGGACGTCGACCTCGGCGGTGAACGCCAGCTCTTCGCCGTCTTCGATCTTGGTGATCTCGATCTCCGGCTGGCCGATGACCTTCACGTCGGCCGCGGTGACGGCCTCGCTGTAGCGACCGGGCAGCACGTCGTTGACGACCTGCTCCAGCACCGCGCCGCGGCCGAGACGAGCCTCGAGCAGCTTGGCCGGGGCCTTGCCTGGACGGAAGCCGGGGATCTTGACCTGCTTGGCCAGTGCCTTGTACGCGCGATCGAAGTCCGGCTTCAGTTCCTCGAAGGGCACCTCGACATTGATCCGGACCCGGGTCGGGCTCAGCTGCTCGACGGTGCTCTTCACGGACATGCTCCTTGTTCGTCGTCTGTTCTGGTTGAGACGCGATCCCCCGCTGTCCCGGACTTCTACCGGGACCCCGGCACCCGCCGGGTTGGCGAGGGACGCGGCGTACGCATCCCGACCAGGTTAGTTGACCGGCCGGGGCGGGCTGCACTCGGCCGCTTTTCGGGTCCTACTTGCCGACCGCCACCGCGTCGGTGACGAAGACCAGCGTCTCGTTCGGCGCGATGCCGCTGCGACCGCTGGCGCCGTAGCCGAGGTCCGGCGGCACGATCAGCAGTCGGCGCGCGCCCTGCTGCACGCCGACAAGTCCCTGGTCCCAGCCGGGAATGACCTGTCCGCCACCGAGGGTGAGCTGGAACGGAGTGCCGCGATCGAACGAGCTGTCCTTCTTCTGCCCGTTGGACCAGGTGATCAGCGCGTAGTTCATGGTGAGCTGCTGACCCGAGGCCGCGCCGGGGCCGGTGCCCTGGATGAGGTCCTTGGTGATGAGCTTCTTGGGCGGGTCGCAATTGTCGGGGAGGGTGATCTTCGGGGCGGTGCCGAAGTCGCCGCTCACGCCGATGTCCTCCGCGGTGCATTCCCGGCCCTTGCTTGCGGCGGGTGCGCCCTGCGCCGACGCGGTGGCCTTCGCGACGGAGGAAGGGGAAGAAGAAGGAGTCGACGACGCCTTGTCGTCCGAGCCACAGGCGACCAGAGTGAACGCTGCCGCGGCCATGGTGCCGATCCCGATGATCCTGCCGAGTGTGTGCATGCGGCGGACCCTAGACCATCGCGGCGGCGAAGGCCCGAGTCGACCTTCCGCACCGCGAAATCCCATTAGGCTGGCCGATGAATCCTTCATCCGGCGATGCCGATGGTGATCGGAATCCGTACCGGACTGGTGAACGCGGTTCCGCTGGGTACCGCTCCCACACGGCCCGAGAACGTGAGGAGAGTCGGCACATGACCCACATGGCGAGCGCGGGTGGCGACACCGCGGCGGACAATGTCGGCAGCGCCAGCGGCGAGACGGTCGCGCCGCGGTCCTATCGGCTGGGCGAGGTAGCCGGGCCGCTGGAGCCCGACGAACTGGTGTCGATGGACGCCTGGTGGCGGGCGGCGAATTACCTGGCCGTCGGGCAGATCTATCTGATGGCGAATCCGCTGCTGCGGGAACCGCTGCGGGCCGAACACATCAAGCCGCGGCTGCTCGGCCATTTCGGCACGGTGCCCGGTTTGAATCTGGTGTGGGTGCACGCCAACCGGGCGATCCGGCAGCGTGGGCTCAATGCGGTGTTCGTGGCCGGGCCGGGTCACGGCGGGCCGGGGCCGAACGCGTGTGGCTGGCTGGAGGGCACGTACTCCGAGCTGTACAGCCACATTCCGCAGGACGCGGCGGGCATGGGTACGTTCTTCGGGCAGTTCTCCTTCCCCGGCGGGGTGCCGAGCCACTGCGCACCGGAGACGCCCGGGTCGTTTCACGAGGGCGGCGAACTCGGCTATTCGCTCATGCATGCCTTCGGCGCGGCGCTGGATCAGCCGGATCTGACGGTGTTCTGTGTGATCGGTGACGGCGAGGCGGAGACCGGCCCGCTGGCCACCAGCTGGCATGCCAACAAGTTCCTCAATCCGGCGCGCGACGGTGCGGTACTGCCGATCCTCGCGCTGAATCAGTACAAGATCGCCAATCCGACCATCCTGGCGCGGATTCCGGAGACGGAGCTGGTTTCGCTGCTGCGCGGGTACGGCTACGAGCCGATCATCGTGTCGGGCAGCGAGCCGGCGGCGGTGCACCAGGCGATGGCGGTCGCGGTCGATACCTGTATGGAACGCATCGCGCAGATCCAGCGGGCCGCGCGCGGCGGCACCGACGGGGTGCGGCCGACCTGGCCGATGATCGTGTTGCGCACGCCGAAGGGCTGGACCTGTCCGCCGATGGTGGACGGCGATCCGGTCGAGGGCACCTTCCGCGCGCATCAGGTACCGCTGCCCGCGGCGCGCACCGACGCGAATCATCGTGCGGTGCTGGAACAGTGGCTGCGGTCCTATCGTCCGGAGGAGCTGTTCGACGAGTCGGGCAGGCCGGTGTCGGAACTGCTCGACCAGGTGCCCGTCGGCGATCAGCGGATGAGCGCCAACCCGGTGGCCAACGGCGGCACGCTCGTTCGCGACCTGAACCTGCCGGATTGGCGCGACTTCGGGGTCGAGGTCGCCACGCCGGGCGGGTCGCAGCACGAGGCGACCAGGGTGCTCGGCGGCTGGTTGCGCGAGGTCACCCGGAACAACCCGGACAACTTCATCACCTTCGCGCCGGACGAGCTGGCCAGCAACCGGCTACAGGACATCCTCGAGGTGACCGGCCGCAACTGGCAGGCCGAGATCGATGAATACGACGAGAAGCTCGACCGCACCGGCCGGGTGATCGAGGTGTTGTCGGAGCACATGTGCCAGGGACTGCTGGAGGGCTATCTGCTGACCGGCAGGCACGGGGTGTTCACCTGCTACGAGGCGTTCATCCACATCGTCGACGCGATGTTCAACCAGCACGCGAAGTGGCTCGACGCGAGCGCGGCGGTGCCGTGGCGGCGGCCCATCGCGAGCCTCAATTACCTGCTGTCCTCGCATGTTTGGCGGCAGGACCACAACGGGTTCACGCATCAGGACCCTGGATTCCTGGACGTGGTGCTCAACAAGAAGGCCTCGATCGTGCGGGTCTATCTGCCGCCGGACGCCAACACCCTGTTGTCCACCTACGACCACTGCCTGCGCTCGCGGCACTACGTGAACGTGGTGGTGGCGGGCAAACAGCCGCAGGCGGACTGGCTTTCGGTGAACGACGCGGCCGAGCACTGCGCGCGCGGGATCGGCATCTGGGACTGGGCCGGGCACAACGACGAGCTCGGCACCATTCCGGATGTGGTGCTGGCCTGCGCCGGTGACGTGCCGACGCTGGAAACCCTTGCGGCGGCGGCGATTCTGCGCGATCGGCTGCCCGGCTTGCGGGTTCGGGTGATCAATGTGGTCGATCTGACGCGGCTGCAGCCGCAGGACGATCACCCACATGGGTTGCCCGACAGCGAGTTCGACACGTTGTTCACCCATGACCGGCCGGTGATCTTCGCCTTCCACGGGTACCCGTGGCTGGTGCACCGGCTCACCTACCGGCGGGCCAATCACGCCGGACTGCACGTGCGCGGATATCAGGAGCGCGGCACCACCACCACGCCGTTCGACATGGTGATGCTCAATGATCTGGATCGGTTTCACCTGGTGATGGATGTGATCGACCGGGTGCCGAATCTGGGCGAGCGAGCGGCGGGATTGCGGCAGGAAATGGTGGACGCGCGGTGGGAGGCGCGGGCGTGGACTCGCGAGCACGGGGAAGACATCCCCAGGGTCGCGGACTGGACTTGGCCGTATCCGACCTCTTGAGAGTCGATCGGTGGCCAGGATGAAACTTCCTTGCGCAGGTTACGGCGGCTAAGCGACGATCGCTAGATGCTCCTGACGATCACCTGCACACCACCGGACGGCGCCGCATGGCCGGCGACCGACCTGGGATTCTTGCTGCACAAGAATCCCGACCGGGTGCAGGCGTTCGAGCAGTCCTACGGCACGGCGCACGTGGTGTATCCGGAGGCTACGGCCGCCCGGTGTACCGCGGCGCTGGTGCTGGAGATCGATCCGATCCGGCTGGTGCGTGGACGTTCAGGTGGCACACCGGATTTCAGTCTCGGACAGTACGTCAACGATCGGCCGTATGCGGCGTCGTCGCTGTTGTCCGTCGCGATCGGCGCGGTGTTCCGCACCGCGCTGCACGGGCGGTGCACGCTGCGGCCGGAGCTTGTCGAGACCGCGCTGCCGTTGCGTATCGAGCTGCCCGCGGTGCCGTGTCGCGGCGGGGCGGAGGTGACGGAACGGGTGTTCGCGCCGCTCGGGTGGACGGTGACGGCCACTCCCCTGCGGTTGGATCCGGCGTTCCCGGAGTGGGGTGACTCACATTACCTGCGGGTCGAGTTGTCCGGGACCGTGCGCCTGGCCGACGCGCTTTCGCATCTCTACGTGCTGTTGCCGGTGTTGGACGGGGCCAAGCACTACTGGGTCGCCGCTGACGAGGTCGACAAGCTGATCCGGGCTGGTGGCGGGTGGCTGGCCGAGCATCCGGAGCGTGGCTGGATCGCGCGGCGGTACCTGGCGCGACGACAGTCGCTGGTGCGTACCGCGCTGGCGCGGCTGGCCGAGGTGGAAGAGGTGGAGCCGGAGGCATTGGACGCGGTGGAGGAGGTGGACGACGGTGACTCGAGCGAGGTCGGGCCGACCACTGCTACCAGCGAAACACCATCCGTGACAGGAAAAGTGGCCGCAATCGATAGCGACGGCGGTGGGACCATGACCGACGGCCTCGGCGCGCGGATGGACCATGAGCACGGCGAGGTCGAAACGACGCGGAACACGCCGTCTCTGGCGGTGACTCGGCGTGCCGCTGTGCGCACCGCACTGCACGAGGTCGGTGCCCGGCGGGTGCTCGATCTCGGTTGCGGCGAGGGCACGCTGCTGCGGGAGTTGCTGTCGGACAAGGCATTCACCGAGATCGTCGGTGTGGACGTGTCGATGCGGGCGTTGCATATCGCCGAACGCAAGCTGCGGCTGGAGCGGATGCCGGAACGGGTGGCGCGGCGATTGACGCTGCGGCAGGGCGCGCTCACCTACACCGATGCCCGGTTGCGCGGTTATGACGCCGCGGTGCTGATGGAGGTCATCGAGCACGTGGATCTGCCGCGTCTCGGTGCGCTCGAGCACGCGGTGTTCGCGGCTGCGGCGCCGGGCGCGGTGCTCGTCACCACGCCCAACGCGGAGTTCAATGTGCGCTACGAGACGTTGGCGGCCGGTACGTTTCGGCATGCCGATCACCGATTCGAGTGGACCAGAGCGGAATTCGCGGCCTGGGCCGACGCGGTGGCGGCGCGGCACGGGTATACGGTGCGGTTCGTGCCGATCGGCGCGCCGGACCCGGAGTTCGGTGCGCCGACGCAAATGGCGGTATTCACTAAGAACGAGTTCGACAACACCGAGGTCACGGCGACTTCGACGAGGGAAGGGGTGGCATGATGGCGGAACTTTCGGTCCCCGAGCTGTCCCTGGTGGTGTTGATCGGCAGCACCGGATCGGGCAAGTCGACGTTCGCGCGCAAGCACTTTCGGTCGACGGCGGTGGTGTCGTCGGACGCGTGTCGCGGCGTCGTGAGCGACGACGAGAACGACCAGTCGGCCACCGCCGAGGCGTTCGCCCTGCTGCACCACATCGCGGGTGTTCGACTGCGGCGCGGACTGCGTACGGTCGTCGACGCGACCAACGTGCAGGCCAAGTCGCGACAGGAATTGATCGCGGTGGCGCGGGCGCACGATGTGCTGCCGGTGGCGATCGTGCTGGATGTGCCGGATTCGGTATGCCTGGAACGTAATTCGTCGCGTCCGGACCGGGCCGCGCTCGGTGCGCACGTGGTGGCCCGGCAGCAGCGCGAGCTGCGGCGCAGCCTGCGCGGGCTGGAGCGCGAGGGCTTCCGCAAGGTGTATGTGTTGCGCGGGGTCGCGGAGGTCGAAGCGGCGACCATCGTCGACGAGAAGGCGTGGAACGACAAGCGGGAACTCACCGGACCGTTCGACGTGATCGGTGACGTGCACGGCTGCCGCGGCGAATTGGAAACGCTGCTCGGCGAACTCGGCTATGCCCTCGACCGCGACGACGCGGGCCGCGCGATCGGTGCGGGTCATCCGGCGGGTCGCACCGCGGTGTTCGTCGGCGACCTGGTCGATCGCGGGCCGGATACCCCCGGCGTGCTGCGGCTGGTGATGGGCATGGTGGCGGCGGGAACCGCGCTGTGCGTCACCGGGAATCACGAGAACAAGCTCGTGCGCGCCCTCGACGGCAAGCAGGTCCGGGTGGCGCACGGTCTGGCCGAGTCGCTGGCGCAGCTCGACGCCGAGGACGAGGTTTTCCGCAAGGCGGCGCACGAATTCTGCCGCGGGCTGGTGAGCCACTACGTCCTCGACGGCGGCAAGCTCGTCGTCGCGCACGCGGGGCTGAAGGAGGAGTTCCACGGGCGCGCGTCTGGCCGGGTGCGGTCCTTCGCCATGTACGGCGAGACCACCGGGGAGACAGACGAATACGGGCTGCCGGTGCGCTACCCGTGGGCCAACGACTACCGCGGCCGCGCCACCGTGCTGTACGGGCACACGCCGGTGCTCGACCTGCAGTGGGTGAACAACACGCTGTGCCTGGACACCGGCGTGGTGTTCGGCGGCAGGCTGTCGGCGCTGCGCTACCCCGAGCGTGAGCCGGTTTCGGTTGCGGCGGAGTCGGTCTGGTACGAACCGGTGCGGCCGTTGGCGGCCACCACGATCAGCACGGCCGAAGGTGTGGTGCATCGGGATCCCGGCGTACTCGACCTGGACGACGTGATCGGCCGGCGCGTGGTGGAGACCCGGCACCACGGCAGGGTCGGCGTGCAGGAGGAAAACGCCTGCGCCGCACTGGAAGTGATGAGCCGGTTCGCCGTCGACCCGCGCTGGCTGGTGTATCTGCCGCCGACGATGTCGCCGTGCGCGACGTCAGAGCTGCCGGGCTACCTGGAGCACCCGGCGGAGGCTTTCGCGTACTACCGTGGCGAAGGGGTCGACCAGCTCGTGTGCGAGGAGAAGCACATGGGGTCGCGGGCGGTGGTCCTGGTTGCCCGGTCCGCACCGGCCGCGCGAGACCGTTTCGGCGTCGACGACGGCGGCACCGGCGTGATCTACACCCGCACCGGTCGCCCGTTCTTCGACGACCCGGTACATACCGAGACGCTGCTCGCCCGGGTACGCGTGGCCGCGGAGACCGCCGGGCTGTTCGACGAGTTGGGCAGCGATTGGCTGCTGCTCGACACCGAGCTGATGCCGTGGTCGGCGAAGGCAATCGGCTTGCTGCGCAACCAGTACGCGGCCGTCGGTACGGCGGCGCGGGCGGCGCTGAGCGCCACCGCCGAGGTGCTGGCGGCGGTGGCGGAACGGGGCATGGATGTCGGCGATCTCGCGAGCCGTACCGGCGCGCGCAAGGACGATGCAGCAGCGTTCACCGACGCGTACGGCCGCTACTGCTGGCCGGTCGAAGGCATGGCCGGACTCCGGCTCGCGCCGTTCCAGATCCTTGCTGGCGAGGGCGCGAATTATGCCGTGCGCGAGCATGATTGGCACCTTGCGCGGATCGACCGACTGGTCGCGGCCGACGCCGAGCTGTTCGCGCCGACGGGACGCGTGTTCGTCGACCTGACCGACCAGGACAGCGCAGCGGCCGCCACCGCATGGTGGACCGAACTCACTGCGGCGGGCGGCGAAGGCATGGTGGTCAAGCCGCGACAGGCGCTGGTTCGCGGGCCGAAGAAGTCCGAAGGGGACGGCAGACTGGTGCAGCCCGCCGTGAAATGCCGTGGCTCCGAATACCTCCGGATCATCTACGGCCCGGAATACCTGCGCGAGAACAACCTCGACCGCCTGCGTTCCCGCGGCCTCGGCCGCAAGCGCTCAATGGCATTGCGCGAGTATGCCCTCGGTCTCGAGGCGCTGGACCGGCTCGCCGCGGGCGAACCCCTGTGGCGAGTACACGAGGCCGTCTTCGCAGCGCTCGCACTGGAGTCGGAACCGGTCGATCCGAGGTTGTGACGGGGCGCGGATCCTGGACCCTGCGCAGCCGCCCAACTTCTGACATCCGCGCGCGTGTCAGTACGGCAAGTTGTCGCGCCGGCTTCGCGGCGTCAGGTTCGTCCGGTCCAGTGGTCGACGATCCACCGCTCATCGGCGGTTGCGTTGGCGGCCAACGCGTTCGGTTCGGCAGGCTGTAAGTCCGGGGTCAGGTGTTGTTTGTCCTGCTGGGAGAACGAGCGCCTGGTCCCCACGTCGTAGGTCATCCGCGTGCGCAGCGTGCTGGCGATGACACGGATGTGGTCGAAGGTTTCGGCGTCGATGGTCTGATCCGCCGCCGCCGACCAACGCTCGGAGGCGCGGACGGCCCGCACTGTTCTCTGCAAGGCGACGCGCGCCTCCCGGGTCTCCGTCGACAGATATAACCCGCCCACGTCGAAGTACCAGTCCATCATCCACTCCGAGACCTGCGCCAGCTCGTCGCGGGTCGGGCGGCTGTCCCGGAACGCGGCCAGCGGCTTCGTCTTCCGCCAGAGTTCGCAGTACGCGTCCAGCCGGAGCGTGCGCAAGCTCTCGTCGTACTTGGCTTCCAGGTCCTTCCGGACCTTCCACTGAATCCCCAAGTAGGTGCCAATCGCCGAAACCAGCAGCCCGATCAGGCCGGACAGCAGCGCGGCGACAAGATTGTTCACCTCACAAAGTGTCGCACGACCAGGGGAAATTCGGCGCTCAGCCGCGAATCACCGGTCGCACAGCACCCCGGCAACTGTCTCAGACCCATTGCACGCGACAACTGACACGCGTTACCGTGGGTGTTAGCAAGCTGCTTGCAAGTGTTACCGCGGCGGCTTGGCTTGCGTACTGGACAAAGGAGTCTGACCATGCCGTTAGCGAGCTCGGACAGTCCCGGGACCATGCTCATCGACGACCGCTTCACCCTCGTGGCCGCGAAGTTCTTCGGCCTGTTCCGGCGCAAGCGGCAGGGCGGCGGCGCCCTCGCGGTCTACCTGCACGGCGCACCCGTGCTGGACATCTGGGCAGGCTGGGCGGACAGCGAGCGGCGCTGGCACGCCGACACGATGGCGCTGTCGTATTCGACCGGCAAGGGCGTCGCGGCCACGCTCATCCACCGGCTGGCCGAACGGGGTGTGCTCGACTACGAGGCGCCGGTGGCGACCTACTGGCCGGAGTTCGCGGCGAACGGTAAGGCCGCCATCACCGTCCGCGACGTGCTGAATCACCGCGCGGGATTACAGCGCACCCGCGGGCTGGTCGACGACCCGGCGGATCTACTCGACCACGATGCCTTGGCAGCCGCCATCGCCGCCTCCGCGCCGGACCCGCTGCGGCTGCGCGCGACCGGTTATCACGGGCTCACCTTCGGCACCATCGTCGCGGAGATCGCGCAGCGCGCCACCGGGCGCCCGTTCCCCGAACTGATCCGCACCGAACTGGCGGAACCGTTGGGCGACAACGACTTCTACTTCGGCGTTCCGCAGCATCAGCGGCATCGACTGGCCAAGCTCTCGCCGCGACTAGGTGTCGCGCGGGTGCCGTTCGACCGGATGATCGCCCCGTTCGCCTCGATGCGCGCCGTGCACTCGGCGCGCGGTGCGGTGTACGACGGGTGGGCGGACATGACGCTGGGCGAGCAGCCCTACGACACGATAATGCCCGGCTGGAACGGGGTTTTCACGGCCCGGTCACTGGCGAAAATGTATGGCGCGATCGCCAACGACGGCATGGTCGGGCACCGCAGGCTGCTGCGACCGGAGACCACCCGGCTGATCGCGCAGATGCCGCCGAACGGGCGGTTCGACTATGTGCTCGGCGCCGCACCGCATTTCGCGCTCGGCTACCACCGCGGCATCGTCGGCACCAAGCTGACCCGGCAGGCGTTGGGGCACTTCGGGATCGGCGGCTCCGGCGGCATCGCGATACCCGGGCTCGGCCTGTCCGTCGCGTTCGTCACCAATCACCTCGGCAACCATGCGATGTCATTGGGCGACGCGCGGCTGCCGGTACTCGCCATGCTCGCGCAGCGAGCTGCCCGAGGCCTGGAAGACACTGGCGAACTGCCGGATTCACTCGACGTCGCGGTCGGCTGAGTCAGCTTTCGCGTTTGAGCTTGCGCCAGCCACCGGCGCGATTGTTCGCGATGATCTGCTGGAACATCGCGAGAAGCGGTGCGGCAGGGACTTTTTCGCCTTCTCGCACAGAGACGGTTCGTGCCGTCTTGTTGTCGTGCCCCGCGGTGATGATGCCGTCGGGGTCCGCCACCATGGCTCCGTCGTAGAGGAAGACGTTGACGTGCGTCTTCGCCGCGAGCAGGGCACAGATATTGCCGTCGAGCACGAAGTACGGCTGCACGGTGCGCTTGATGGTCTCGACGACCGCCGGGTCGGCGGCGTGCACCAGCTCGCGCACCTCCCGGCAGATCGCTTGCTGCCAGGCGGGCAGCGCGTCGATATAGGTGTCGACGCGCGGATCAGCCTCGTAGGACATGAGCCGATCCAAACACACACCGGCTCCACCGGTGACCGTTTCTCGCCAGCCTGAGTACGATCGACCGTATGGAAAGTGGCCCCGACTCCGCGGTCCTCGCCCGGCGCGAGCCCGCCGAGATCACCGACAAGCGCCTGCTCCGCGGAGCGAAGACGCGACAGACCGTGCTGCGGCACGCGGTCGACATCGCCTCGCTGGACGGGCTGGAGGGGCTGAGCTTCGGCAGGCTCGCCACCGATGCGGGGCTGAGCAAGGCGGGCATTCAGACGCTGTTCAAGACCAAGGAAGCCCTGCAGCTGGCCGCCATCGACTACGCGCGTGACCTGTTCGTCGAGGCGGTGGTCGAACCGGCCACGCCCGCGCCACACGGTGTCCCCCGGTTTCGGGCGCTGGTCGAGAACTGGCTGGCCTATGTCGAGAGCCCGCTGTTCGCCGGTGGCTGCTTCTGGGTGGCGAACATGCCCGAACAGGACAGCAGGCCGGGACCGGTCCGCGACGCGCTGTTCCGCGATCGCCAGGCGTGGGTGCGCACCCTCGAGCGTGAACTGCGGCACGCGGTGACCGCGGGCGAGATCGTCGAGATCGACGCGGAGCTCGCGGCTTTTCAGATCGACGCCGTGCTGTGCGCGACCAACACGGCGCTGCGCCTCGACGACAACAACGCGATCCGCCGCGCGTGGCGCGTCATCGACGGCTTCCTGACTTCGCCCTGACCGCGGGCGGCAGGAACCGGCCGCGCGAATACGGCTCAGGCCGAAGGCTTGTGCGCGACCGCGAAGATTCGGCGGAACGGGAACCAGGTGGTGCCGTCGGATCTGGCCGGGTAAGCCACGCGCAACCGGGGTGCCAGTTCGGTGCGGAATTCGCGCCAGTCTTCGTCATCCAAGGCCGCGCGGAGCGGTCGCAGTGCGGTGCCGGATACCCACTCCAGCACCGGATCCGGCCCCGAAAGTCGTTGCAGGTATATGGTTTCCCACACGTCGACCACCGTGTCGTCGACCGCGAGGACGGTTGCGTATTCAGCGGGTCCGGATACCGCATCGGCACTGCGCAAGGCGATCTCGCCCAACTTCGCCTGCCAGCGCGCTTCGGTTGCCAGCGCGCGGATCTCCCGGTGTGATGGCGCGTCGAAGTTGCCGGGCACCTGCATAGCGAACCAGGCGCCGGGCGGCAGCGCGTCGAGCCATTCCGGGAGCAGCGTCAGGTGATCCGGAACCCATTGCAGGACAGCGTTACTGACGACGACATCGGTCTCGGCCTCCGGCGCCCAGTCGTTGACATCGAGGACTCTGGCGTCTATCCCCCGCTCCCGCGCCTCCTGAACCATCTCCGGCGAGGAGTCGAGCGCGTCCAGTTGTGCGTCCGGCCATCGTTCGGCGAGCACACCGGTGAGATTGCCCGGACCACAGCCCAAATCGATTACGCGGCGCGGCTTTTCGGCGTCGATCCGGCCGATCAGCTCGAAGAACGGGCGTGCCCGGTGATCGGCGAAGTCCAGATATTTCTTCGGATCCCACATACGAAACCCTTCTCGTAAACAGTACGAGCGTACTTAGTACGATTGTACTGTATGCCATCCCCCCTCGGTGACGCCGCGCGCGCCGCCGACCCGAACGCAGCTCACGGGGAAGAAACCGACCAGTTTGCCATGCGTAGTGCAGGGGTACTCGGTTAGAACGATCACCTGCGGCAGGTGCCGCTCGGATCCGCGTTGCCGCCCCGGTCGGTACCGGTTGATCAATGTCGTTGCACGCAAGCCAGATACAGTGAGCTGTATCGGAAAGGTGCGTGAATCATGACGGAACCCAAATTCGCGATCGGCGATCGAGTCCGCCACGTATCCATGGGTCATCACGGTGTCGTAGTCGCTGTCGACAAAGAACACTCCACCGCCCACGACAGCAACGACCTCAGCCTCAACCAAGCCATCCGCGCCAGCCCCTGGTACAAGGTGACGCTGGAAGACGAACAAGGCCAGCCGGTCGACAGCTACCTCTCCGAATCCCAACTGGACTCCGAATAGCCAGAACCTGGCTGGATCAACTCCGGCAGCACCTTTGCCATCCTGCTGTGCTGCCGTCCATCGGCCCCGGAGCATCCGGCGTCGTCGAATCCGTTGCGCCGGTAGAGCGCAATAGCACGTTCATTGTCGGGCGAGACCGTGAGCAGCAGCATCCCGATACCAGCCTGCATCGCCCACCGCTCGACCGCCTGCACCAGGCGATCCCCGATCCCCTGCCCCCGCGCTACCCGGCTGACCCACAGCGTGCCGAGCTCAGCCACGCCGTCCCGCGCCCCGGGGAAGCCGCTCACCATACCGACCGGCCGCCCATCCAGCACGGCAATCACATTGCACGATCCCGGAATGCTCAGCCGACCCCGCCACCGCTCCTCCTGATCACCGTCGCCCTGCCAATCCGCGAGCTGCGACGCGAACGCCTCCGGTGCATCCGCCAGCGCCGCGAGCCGCAGTTCTCGCCAGACCTGCCAATCATCCGAACCCACCACCCGCACACCGATCACGATGCGAGAGTGCCCGTCTGCGAGGGTGCACCGCAATCGACGATCTGCAGCTGGACAAGCGATCACGTGGAACTGGTGCTGGCGCGCTCTCGGGCGATGCCTGCACCAGTTCCACGTGATCGGCCGACCAACTCGGCTCAGGCCGAGGCCAGCTGTTGTCTGAGGGAGAAGGTGTCGACCAGGCCCCAGATCTCCGTGATTCGGCTGTCGGCGAAGCGCAGGAAGAAGACCTCGTGGTAGCTGACGGAGGTGCCGGTTGGGGCGAGGCCCTGGAAGTCGCCCTGGTGGGTGCCGGTGACGAGCGATCTGCAGACGACCTTGTCGCCCTTGGCAATCACGTCCTCGATCGCCACGTGAATATCGGGGAAGGCCTGTAGGAGCATTGCCCACACTTGCGCGAGTGCGTCGGCGCCCTTAGCAGTGGCCGGTAGTGGGGTGTGCAGCAGGGCCGCTGGGTCGACGACCTCGTGGATGGTCTGCGAGATCGCTTTCAGGTCACCGGTATTCACGACGTCATGAAAGCGCCGGAAGATCGTGGTGTTGGTCGTTTCCTGGTCTGACGACATCAGGTGCTCCTCGAGTCGGGTGAACGGGCTGTCCATAAGAGCGACGCCGGGCGAGGAATGTGACGGGGTGCTATAGGTCCCCCGGAAAACAAGTGGCTGGACGGGGTCGGAGCGGGCTAAGTTGCGCTGATGGCGGAGATCCAAGGCCGGTGTGCTGACCGGTTCGGTGCGGTCGCGGAGGCCTTGACGGTCTCGTTGGATGGCGATGATGTCGGCGCTTCGGCGGCGGTGTATGTCGACGGTGAAGCGGTGGTCGATATTTGGGGTGGGTATGTCGACGCGGCGCGCACGGTGGCGTGGGAGCGGGACACCATCGTCAATGTGTGGTCTACGACCAAGACGATGGTGGCGCTGTGTGCGTTGATTTTGGCGGATCGGGGCGAGCTCGAGTTGGACGCGCCGGTCGCCGCGTATTGGCCGGAGTTCGCGGCGGCGGGGAAACAGGATGTGCTGGTGCGGCATCTGCTGGGTCACACTGCGGGACTACCGGTTTGGGATGAACCGATCACCGCGGCCGATCTGTACTCGTGGCCGACCGTGACGGCTCGGCTGGCCGCACAGGCTCCGCAGTGGGAACCCGGGAGTACCGGCGGATATCACTCGATCACGTTCGGCTACTTGGTGGGCGAGGTCATCGCGCGGGTGACCGGACGCAGCGTCGGCAGGTTTTTCGCCGAGGAGGTGGCGGGGCCGCTCGGCGCGGACTTTCATATCGGGCTGGCCGCTGAGCACGATCATCGGGTGGCGACACTGATCGCCGCACCCGAGGGCGATAAACCCGAGGGGTTCGAGGTCGGGGTCGCCGATGCCAATACAGCGGCCTGGCGGCGGACGGAGATACCCGCCGTCAACGGCCACGGCAACGCCCGCTCCGTCGGCCTGGTGCAGTCCGTGCTGGCGTGCGGCGGCACCGTCGGCGGCGTTCGACTGTTGTCGGAGGCGGGCTGCGCGCGGGTCTTCGAGGAGCAGTTCCGTGGGACCGATCGCATTCTGGGCCAACCGATTCGGTGGGGCATGGGCTACCGCCTGGAGAGCCGCACCTGCTCGTGGGGCGGTTGGGGCGGCTCGCTGGTGCTCGTCGACTTCGACCGTCGGATGACGGTGTCGTATGTGATGAACCAGGTGCTGTGGGACGCAGGCTACGACCGGTCCCTCAGCGTCCTGATGGCCGCCTACGAAGCGGTCACCGCCTGAGTCGGTTCAGGCCGCGATGTGGGCTCGGAGCCGTTCCGCGAACGTGCGTGCCGCCGCGAGGTCGGCGCCGTTCGGCCGGTCCTTTCGGATACCGCCGACGAGCTTGAACGGAGCGTAGGTGTCGAAGGCGCGGCAGGAGAAGGTGTCGGTGACCTCGAAGCCCTTCTGCTGCAGCAGCTTTACCAGCGGGCGGGAGAAGCGCTGGAAGCGTGCCTCGGGAAAACCGCTGGTGGCGAAGACGAAGGCCTTGCGCCGCGGTTCCTGCGGAAGGGATTCGACGAACTCACGCAACTGGGCGTGGAAGGAGCCGAGGAAGATGCCCGAGCCGAACCCGACGAGGTCGTAGCCGGCGAGTTCGGCCGGATCGATCTGATCGGGAGTGACAACTCGGGCCGAGAGCACTTGGCCCATGAGGTCGGCGATTCTTTTCGTGTTGCCATGGGACACCGAGGTGCACACGAGGATGGCCTTCATGACGATGCTCCTTCATGTTGTGTTGATCCGGTCATCCTCGGAGACACCGCCCGATCCGCGACCGTGACATCCGGACGACTGTGGTCTCGATCACTTTCGTGGTACGCGATAACGCGTTGCACGGCAACGGTTTCCATCAGGCGTTTCGCGGTCGGTCGAGGGTGCGCAGCAGGTCGGCGGAGCGCAGCTTTTCCGGATTGCGCATCGCGTACAGACCCGTGATGCGGTCACCGTCTATTTCGATCATCAGGACGGTATCGAGACGCCGCTCGACGCCGGACCGGAACAGCAGCGCCGGCAGCGCGTTGAAGCTGCCGAACTCGACGGCCATGTCCGCCATGCTGTTCCGGGCGAGTCCGATGAGGAATTTGGCGACCGGCGCGGCACCGATCACCGGGCGGCCCGCGACGATGACGTGACCGCCGCCGTCGGAGATCTGGACGACGTCGGGGGCGAGCACGTCCATCAGGTTTTGCACCTCGCCGGTGCGCGCGGCCAGCAGGAAGCGGTCGATCACCGCACGATTGGTCTCGGCGTCGGGGTGAAAACGTTTACGGCGGGCCTGGACGTGTTCGCGGGCCCGGTGCGCGATCTGGCGCACGGCGGTGTCGGTCTTGCCGACCATCTCGGCGATCTCGACGAGGCTGTGGCCGAAGACCTCGGACAGCAGGAACACGGCCCGCTCGGTCGGACGCAGGGTTTCCAGCACCAGCAGCATGGCCATCGACACCGATTCGGCCAGCAGCACGTCGTGGCTGGCGTCGTGTTCGGTGCGGATCGGTTCGGGCAGCCAGTTGCCCACGTAGTCCTCGCGGCGGCGGCGCGCGGACCGTAACTGGTTGAGCGCCTGCCGGGTAACGATCTGCACGAGGTAGGCGCGTGGATGCTCGACCTCGTCCTGATCGATGTCGCGCCAGCGAAGATAGCTGTCCTGCAACACATCTTCGGCGTCGGCCGCGCTGCCGAGGATCTCGTAGGCGATGGTGAACAGCAGCGGCCGGAATTGGTCGAACACGCTGGGTTCGGCTTGCTCGGTCATCGGACCGCGATCGAGTTCGGCACGGGTACTGCCGAAGTCGGACCAGGCAGCCAACGGTAGGCGCGTGGAATCCGCATCGAGGTGAGGGTGAAGCGGCACACCCGTTCTTTCACCACCGCCGCCACCCGACCAGACAGCACGAACTCGCGCGCGCTGTCGTCGCGATGGGTGGCCTGAATGAATCCGTCGCGCCGCCCGAGGCTGATCGCCTGTCCGGCCATGCCGAGCGACAGCGGTTCCGGTCGTTCCCCCTTGATCAACGCGAGCACCGTATCGGCGCCGTGCGCGCCCATCGGTATCGCCGCCTGACAGCTCATCCTCAAGTGTTCCCCCACATGTCGAGGTGGTGCGACGGCGTCACCGATGCCGACGATCCGTTCATGATCAACACACACCAACGTATCGTCGGTGCGCAACCGGCCGTCGGCAGCCACCGGCAGGCCGCTGCGCAGTGCCAGGTCCGGCACGCCGAACGAGCCGGCCCACACCGTGCAATCGCTGGGCAGCAGTCCCGCGTCGGTCGCGACGCCGTCGGGCCGGATTCCGGTAACCCGCAGCCCGGTGCGCAGTCGCACCCCCGCTTTCGCGAGCTTGCCCTCGATACTCGCCCGGCTCGACTCCGGCAGCCACCCGGCGACCGACCGCGAAACCAACTCGACCGCCAAAGACGGGTACCGGTAGGCGATTTCGGCAGCAGTTTCGATTCCGGTCAGCCCGCCGCCGATCACCACGACCCGCGCCCCCGCCGCCAGTTCAGGCAATCGCCCGCGCAACGCTTGGGCGCCGGCGAGGTCGGCGATACCGCACGCGTATTCGCACCCGGGCGGCCCTGGGGCGGCCGTGCTACCCACCGCGTACAGCAGATAGTCGAAATCGAGTGCGGCACCGCCCTCGAGCCGCACCGAACGCTCCGCGATCTCGTCCACGGTCGCCACCCGCACGCGAACGTCGCGGTGCAATAGCCCCCTTCGCTGCTGCACCGCGATCGATCCACCGGCCGCGTGCTCGTGCAAACGAATCCGTTCCACGAACTCCGGCCGAGGATTCACCACCGTCACCCGCACGTCCGACCGCCCAACGGCGGCAAGCCGATTCGCCGCCATCACACCCGCGTAGCCCGCGCCGACAACCACCACGTGCGCCACCGCAACCACCTCCGATCAGCTCGTCCTGACATCTCGAAGACACCGCCCGACCGGCGACCGTGACATCGGCGGGCCGTGGCGGCGGTCACACTGACCACAGAAAAATGGCGCTGGCCACCGGACCCCTCTCACAGGGCCCTCGACCAGCGCCGGAACGCTCAATTCGTTGTCGGGGTGACAGGATTTGAACCTGCGACCCTCCGCTCCCAAAGCGGATGCGCTACCAAGCTGCGCTACACCCCGTTGTCCCTCGCGGCGGTTACCGGCCGCCGTCGAGGCTGAATTCTGTGTGGAGCGGGTGACGGGAATCGAACCCGCACCATCAGCTTGGAAGGCTGAGGTTCTACCATTGAACTACACCCGCAGGCAAACGACATCGATGGGATCGCCACGATGCCGTGTGCGTCCCGACTGTACCGAACCCTGCTTCGCAAATGCCAATCAGCCCCCCGCGCACGGGGATAGCGCAGGCGTGTGTCCGGTCGTCACCGCGACGCCCTATGGTGAGTCTCGCATGCCAGCCGCCCCGGTCAGGGCGTGGCACGCGGTGCAGAACTTAATGAAATTAAGAGGGATCTCTTCCTTGAAACTCGGGCGTGTCGGATGGGAAGCGGGGAGCATATGGGACGCGTGACGACTCCTGTCGGGGGGAGCCGTGGCCCACGGGGTGGCCACCAGTCACGCCCGACCGGTCGCGGAGAGGATGCCACCTATGGGGACATCACGACTCGCCGAAATCGCACTAGCAGGAAATTGCGCTGTGCAACCGACCGCCGGGTGTGCTTGTGGCAGGAAAATCCGGCTCCACACCACCACTGGGCAGAAGACCCGCAGACCCTCGGCTACCCACACCGCTACTTCGGCGCCGCGACCAGGCGGGCGGCTCATCGGGCCGACCGCACGGCCACATGGCGTCGCGGTGTCGCGAGTGGCCGAGGGGACCCGCATGGCGCGGCGCTACAGCGTGTCGCCAGCGCGTCTCGGCGCGACTTCTCAGCGAACGAAATCCGGGTGTAACGCCGACGCGATTCCAGCGATCACATATCCGATCGCCATTCGCGAGGCATCGAGAACACGTTGCAAAACAGCGTATTTTGATGCCGAGTGGCTTGCTAGGATCCTTTTTGCCGGACGGGGGTATCTGGAAAGGGGGCGGTGAGCGTGCGCCGAGCGAGGTGGACACAACCGCGTAGCAGTGCGAACGATCGGGGTGACGTCGGCACCTGTGTCAGCACAGGGCCTCTGGGTACCGACGCCACCTGCGCAGGGTGAGTTCGATGTCGATCGATATCGAGCCCCCTGTCGCCGCGATGGCCCGCGCCTGGGCCCGCGCGGTGTGCGCCGAGCCGGGTTCCGGCGCGGCGCCCCAACAACTGGAACCGGTACTCATCGAGATCGTCGACCAGTTACTCACGCTCGCCAGGTCCGAGCCGTTCCCGGTGCCGCAGGCGCGGCTGCTCGGCGCCAAGCTGTCCGAGGCGCCGTTCGATCGGATCCGGATGCTCGCGCAGGCCTCCAGGTGGCTGCTCGGCTTCCCGTCCGGCGCGCCGGGTTCGCTGGTCGCCACCCGCTGGCCTTTCGTCGCCAGTCAAGCCATCGACAGCTACGCCCAGGCGCTGCAGGAGCGTGCGCTGGCGCAGCAGGAGCAGAACCTTTCCGCCAAGGTGTCGCTGCGCGTGCAGGAAATCGCGGCGCTGCAACATCGACTCCGGCACGAGGCGACCCACGACGCGCTCACCGACCTGGCCAACCGCACCCTGCTGCAGGACCGGGTGCGGCTGATGGCGACCGACCCGAACCGCGGCGTCGGACTGCTGCTGATCGACCTGGACCGGTTCAAGCAGATCAACGACGGCTACGGGCACGCGATCGGCGACGAGGTACTTGTCGAGTTGGCCAACCGCCTGCGCGAGGTGTGCGCACCGGACACGGTGATCTGCCGGTACGGCGGCGACGAATTCGTGCTCGCCGTCAACCCGCCGCACAACACGCTCGGCGACCTGGCCAGCAAGATCGTGTCCGCGCTGCGCGACCCGGTGTGGTCGACGGCGGGGCCGGTGCCGGTCTCGGCGAGCGTCGGCACCGCGTTCAGTCCGCCCGGAAGTTCGTGCGACTTCAGCGATCTACTCCGCCGGGCCGACCGCGCGATGTACTCGGCGAAGACGGCGGGCGGGCGGCGGTTCGCGCTGGCCGACGAGCCCGCGATCGACGAGGCCGTCGCCGGTTGAGGAGCTAGTCCGGCTGACAGGTCGGGCACCAGAAGAGATTCCGGGCCTCCATGACCGCGTGCGCGATCGGCGTACCGCACACACGGCACGGCGCGCCCTGGCGGCGATAGACGTAGGTGCGGGGCCGGTCGGCCGCGTACGACGGCTCACCGTGGTCGTCCTCGGGCCGGACCACGACCATCTTGCCGACCCGGACGCCCACCTTCATCAGCGCGACCAGATCGACCCACATCGCGGCCCAGTCATCGGCGGACAGCGCGGTACCCGGCCGGTACGGCGAAACATGGTGCCGGAACAGCAGTTCCGCTCGATAGACATTGCCGACCCCGGCGAGAACCTGCTGATCCATCAGCAGCGCGCCGATCGGCCTGCGCGAGCGTTGCATCCGCCGCCAGGCGCGGTCGGGGTCGGCGCCGCGGCGTAGCGGATCGGGACCGAGCCGATCGGTCAGCGCGGAAACCTCTGGGGCGAGCAGAACTTCGCACGCGGTCGGCCCGCGCAGATCGGTGCCGAAGCCGGGTTGCCCGTCCGGCGCGCCGAGCATCCGCATCCGCACCTGCCCGACCGGCTCCCCCATCGGCAGCTCGGATTCGGTGAACTTCCCGTACAGGCCGAGGTGCACGTGCACGATCAGACCCGAATCGTAGTGGTGCAGTAGATGTTTGCCCCACGCCTCGGCGCGGGTCAGCAGCTGACCGTCGACGCGGGCAGCGCCGGCCGCGAACTTGCCCTGCGGGCTGGACACGCGCACCACACCGCCCGCGAGGCGCTTCTGGTGCAGCCTCGCGAGCCGGTGCAGCGTATGACCTTCAGGCACAGCCGGTTAACGCTCAGTACGCGGGAACCGCCGGTGCCTCGCCGGACTTCTCGTACTCCGCCAGGATGTCGATGCGCCGCTGGTGCCGGTCCTCGCCCGACCATTCGGTGCTGACGAACGCGTCGACGATGGCCAGCGCCTCCTCGGTGGAGTGCATGCGGCCGCCGATGCCTGCCAGCTGGGCGTTGTTGTGCTGACGGGCCAGCTGCGCGGTCTGCACGCTCCAGGTCAGCGCGCAGCGGGCGCCGGGCACCTTGTTCGCGGCGATCTGCTCGCCGTTGCCGCTGCCGCCGAAGACCAGCCCGAGGCTGCCCGGGTCGGCGACGGTGCGGCGGGCCGCCTCGATGCAGAAGGCCGGGTAGTCGTCGAGCGCGTCGTACTCGAGGGCGCCGCAGTCGACCACCTCGTGGCCCGCCTTTTCCAGATGGTCTTTGACGTGATTCTTGAGTTCGAAACCGGCATGGTCGGCACCGAGGTATACGCGCATGGCACGCATTCTGTCAGGCCGGTTTCCGGCTCGTGACGAAGGGGCACACCGCCTCGCGCATCCGCACGCACCGGCCCGATTAACACCCGCGACGGCTAGCGCGAATCAGAGATATCTCGCGAGTGTTCTGAACCACAGCGTTCTAGTGGACATGCCGCGGAGCCGCTCCAGTCCCCAGCAACTGAATAGAGTTCATTTCATGCAGCCGTACGAACCCCAGCCCCATCAGACGGGCCCGCACGTCGACCCGTATGCCCAGGCCGGGTGGGCGCAGCCACAGGACGCGACCTACGGCTCGCCGCCGCCCTACCCCGCTCCGCCGCAGTACGGTTCTTACCCCGGTGCTCCCACTCCGCCGCAGTACGGCGCATCCGTCCCGCCGAACGTGCCCCCACAGCAGCAGCCGCGCGGGCTGTCGCCGTTCGGGATGCCTGCCAGGCACAGCTGGGAGATCCCGATGCTCATCGTGGTGGTCCTGCTGACCGTCCTCGCCTACGCGATCGCGTTGCTGCTGCTGGCGACGGGCAATTTCGATCAGTACGTGCTGCTGTTCGTCTTCGCGCCGATTCTCATCTGGCTCGGCCGCGGCGTGCTGTATTCGACCCAGCGGGTGAACGGCGTCAAGATGTCGCCGACCCAGTTCCCGGAGGGTTACCGGATGGTGGTCGAGGCGGCCGCGCGGTTCGGCATGGCCAAGGTGCCGGACGCCTACGTGGTGCTCGGCAACGGCCAGATCAACGCGTTCGCCAGCGGGCACGGGTTCCGCCGGTTCGTCGCGGTCTACAGCGACCTGTTCGAGATCGGCGGTGCCGCACGGGAACCCGACGCACTGGCGTTCATCATCGGCCACGAGGTCGGTCACATCGCGGCGGGTCACGTCTCGTACTGGCGCCAGCTCGGCATGTTCCTCGGGCCGTTCCTGCCGTTCGTCGGCAACTCGCTGATCCGCGCGCAGGAGTACACCGCCGACAACCACGGCTTCTGCAATCGGCACGCGGGCGCGGCGGCGGCGATGGGCACGCTGGCCGCGGGCAAGTACCTGAACACGCTGGTCGGCTTCGACGAGATGGCCGATCGGGCGGCGATCGAGAAGGGGTTCTTCGTGTGGGTGGTCAACGCCATGTCGTCGCACCCGGTGCTGACCTGGCGGATGTGGGCGCTGCGCGACCGAAGCAGGCACGGCAAGCTCTGGTTGCGGCCCGCCCCGCCCGCGGGCGCGATGCCACCGCAGGCCGGGTACCCGACTGGCTACCAGACTCCGGCGCTGCCACCGAAAACCGTTCCGTAGCAAGCATCGAGTGCCGCGGGTCGAGCCCGCGGCACTCGCCGTCGGTCAGTCGAACTCGGGGTCTTCGGTGCGGGTGCGCTTGAGCTCGAAGAAGTGCGGGTAGTCGGCCAGCGTCACCGCGGCGTCCCACAGCTTGCCCGCCTGCTCGCCGCGCGGGATCCGGGACAGCACCGGACCGAAGAACGCGGTGCCGTTGATGTGGATCGTCGGGGTGCCAACGTCGGGGCCGACCTTGTCCATGCCCTCGTGGTGGCTCTTGCGCAGCGCCTCGTCGTAGTCGGTGCTCTCGGCGGCCTTCGCCAGCTCGGCGGGCAGGCCGACCTCGGCGAGCGAATCGGCGATCACCGCGGTGAGGCTTTCCTTGCGCGAGTCCCGCTGGTACTCGGCGCGACGGTTGTGGATACGGGTGCCCATCGCGGTGTAGAGCGGCAGCAGCACCTTCTCGCCGTGCTCCTGCGCGGCCGCAATGGCGACGCGGACCGGACCCCAGCCGGTGTCGAGGAGTTCCTTGTACTGCTCCGGCAGGCCTTCTTTGCCCTCGTTCAGCACCGACAGGCTCATCACGTGGAAGCGCGCCTCGATGTCGCGCACCTGCTCGACCTCGATAATCCAGCGGGAGGTGATCCAGCACCAGGGACACAGCGGGTCGAACCAGAAATCGGCAACGTCTTTCGCGGAGCTCTTTTCACTCACGACGGGTCCTCTCGAATCGCATGCTGGACGGGCGGCGCTGAGCCCCGCCGCTATAGGGAACCAACCACGGCGGCCGCCGATTCGTTCCCATCCGGTGCCCGCGTTTTCCCGAGATGCCGACGCCGGTCCCAGTAGGGTTTAGCGGCAGGAGTCCAGGTTCCCTCTCGACAAGGAGTCCCCGCATGAGTCCTGATCAGCGTTTCGTCATCGTCGGTGGCGGGCTAGCCGCGGCAAAGTTGGCGGAAGCATTGCGCGCCAACGACTTTCCCGGATCGGTGACGCTGCTCGGCGCGGAGGAATGGCTGCCCTACGAGCGACCACCGCTGTCCAAGGAACATCTGGCGGGCAAGAAACAACTGACCGAATTCACCACCCATCCGCGTCAGTGGTACCGCGACCACAACGTCGAGGTTCGGGTGGGCACGACCGTCGAGGGACTCGATCCGGGCGAGCAGACCATCTCGCTGCCCGACGGCTCGACCCTCCCCTACGACAAGCTCGCGCTCGCCACCGGCTCCACGCCGCGCACCCTGTCGATCCCCGGCGCCGACGCACCCAACGTGTACACGCTGCGCAATATCGAAGACTCCGACACCCTGATCGAGTTCTTCGCGAGCGCCGCACAAAGCATCGTGATCATCGGGGCGGGCTGGATCGGCCTCGAGGTCGCCTCGGCGGCCAGGGCCGCCGACGTCGCGGTGACCATCGTCGAGAACGCCGAACACCCGCTACTCGCCTCGCTCGGGCCCGAGATGGGCGAGGTGTTCGCCGAACTGCATCGGTCGAACGGCGTCGACCTGCGCCTCGGCGTTCAGGTCGAGGAGATCACCACCACCGGGGGGATCGGGACCACGCTGGCGTCCGGGGTGAAGCTCGCCGACGGCAGCGTCATCGAGGCCCAGGCGGTGCTGGTCGCGGTCGGCGCCAAGCCGAACATCGACCTGGCCGCCGATGCCGGGCTCGAGGTCGACGGCGGCGTGCTGGTCGACGAGCACCTGGCCACCAGCGACCCGAACATCGTCGCCGTCGGCGACATCGCCGAGCAGCAGCATCCGGTGCTCCATCGCCGAATTCGGGTGGAGCACTGGGCAAACGCGCTCAACCAGCCCGCGGTCGCGGCGGCGACCATGCTCGGCAAGGAAGCCAGTTACGACCGGCTGCCCTACTTCTTCACCGACCAGTACGACCTGGGCATGGAGTACACCGGCTACGCGGCGCCCGGCGACTACGAGCGGGTGGTGACCCGCGGTGACGTGGCGAAACGCGAGTTCGTCGCGTTCTGGCTCGACGCGGACAACCGGGTGCTCGCCGGCATGAATGTGAACGTGTGGGACGTGACCGACCGGATCAAGGAACTGATCCTGGCCGGCGAACCGGTCGATCCGGAGGCACTGGCCGACACCTCGAAGCCGTTGTGACGCAGACCACTTCGATGGGCGAGACGATGTGTCGAAACGGCACGCTTGGTTCCGACCTCACCGCGAAGGCGCCACACCGGCGCCGACCGGTAGCCGGAAAGAGGACCCGATGAAATACATGCTGCTGAAGACCTATACGGCACCCGCCTTCTGCGACACACCGATCAACGAATGGTCCCCGCAGGAGATCCAGGCGCACATAGACTTCCAGCGCGCCCTCGGCGAGCAATTGGCCAAGTCGGGTGAGCTGGTAGACGCGCAGGGGCTCACCGGTCCGACCGAGGCTCGCATCGTCAGCTCCGACGGCCGCTCTGCGCCGGTGGTGACCGACGGACCGTTCCCGGAGACGAAAGAGTTTTTGGCCGGGTATTGGATCGTGGATGTGGAAAGCCCGGAACGGGCCTACGAGATCGCCGCGCGCGCCTCGGCGGCACCGGGGCCGGGTGGCCGACCGATCGGCGAATACATCGAGGTACGGCCGGTGATGAGCGTCCCGGCCAGCGACCTGTGACCAACCGGCGAGTGGTGCCCGACGACACACCGCTCCCGGCGAGGCCCGAGGACCTGTTGCGCGAGTTGGCGCCACAGGTCCTCGGTGCGTTGGTCCGCCGGTTCGGCGATTTCGACGCCGCCGAGGACGCGCTGCAGGAAGCCATGCTCGCGGCGACGACCCAGTGGCCGGTGGACGGCCTCCCGGATAACCCGCGCGGCTGGCTGATTCAGGTGGCGCAGCGCCGGATGGCCGACGCGGTGCGCGCCGAGGTGGCCCGGCGGCGCAGGGAGACAACGGCGTTCGATCGCGACGTGCCCGACGCGATGCCGGTCGACTACGACGACACGCTCGCCATGTTCTTCCTCTGCTGCCATCCCGCGCTGTCCTCGGCCAGCGCCATCGCGCTGACGTTGCGGGCGGTGGGCGGGCTGACCACGGCGGAGATCGCGCACGCGTTCCTGCTGCCGGAAGCGACCATGGCGCAACGGATCACGCGGGCCAAGAAGAAGCTGGCGACGCTCGAGCGACCGTTCGCGCGACCGGGTGATGCACCGCCGGGCAGGAGCGAAACGACTCGGGATTCAGCAGAGCGGCGTGCTCGGCTCGGGACCGTGCTGCACGTGCTGTATCTGATCTTCAACGAAGGCAGTACGAGTACGTCCGGTCCGGATCTGCAGCGCGCGGACGTGTCCGCCGAGGCGATTCGTCTTGCGCGCGCGGTACATCGGCTGCTGCCCGACGACACCGAGGTCACCGGACTGCTCGCGCTCATGCTGCTCACCGATTCCCGGCGCGCGGCCCGCACGGGCGGCCGGGGTGAGCTGATCCCACTCGCCGAACAGAACCGTGCGCTGTGGGACCGTGCGCAGATCACCGAGGGCATCACACTGACGACGAGCACTCTCGCACAAGGACTTGACGGTCCGTATCAGATTCAGGCGGCCATCGCGGTGCTGCACGCGCAGGCAGCCACTGCCGAGGCGACCGACTGGACCAAGATCCTCGCGCTGTACGACCTGCTCGAAAAGCTTTCGGACAACCCGATCGTCACGCTCAACCGCGCCGTCGCGCTCGCGATGGTGCACGGACCCGAAGCCGGGCTGGAACTCGCCGCGGCACTGGACGATCCGCTGGCAGGCAACCACCGACTCGACGCGGTCCGCGGCCACTTATACGAAATGGCAGGCGATTTCGATGCCGCCATCGCCTGCTACACCACCGCGGCAGGCCGCACCCCCAGCGCGCCCGAAAACCACTACCTCACCCTGCGCGCCGCTCAGCTCCGGCATCGGTGAGGCGCACCTTGCCGCCACCTGCCTATCCGCCCGTGCGGCAGACTGCATGGGGTGACGGATAAGACGAGTGCGGGGGTTTTGGTGTTTCGGCGGGGCGGCGACGCGGGCGTCGAGGTGCTGATCGGGCATATGGGTGGACCGTACTTCTCGCGCAAGGACAACGGCGCGTGGTCGATCCCGAAGGGCGAGTACGAGCCGGAACTGGAGGACGCGCAGGCGGCGGCCAGCCGCGAGTTCCACGAGGAGCTCGGGCTGTTCGTGCCGCCCGGCGACTGGATTCCGCTCGGCGACGTGCGATACAGCAGCGGCAAGGGCAAGAAGACCTTGACCGTATGGGCGGTCGAGGGTGACCTCGATCCGGCCGACGTGGTGCCGGGAACCTTCGAGATGGAGTGGCCGCCGCGCTCCGGACGGATGGCCAGCTTCCCGGAGATCGACCGCGCGGAGTGGTTCGACCTGGCCACCGCGCACGACAAGCTCGGCGCGGGCCAGCGACCGTATCTGGATCGGCTGAACGACTACCTCAGCCAGGCCTGACAGCTACTGCGGCACACCGGTCCAGGCGCGGCCGGTGATGAGTTCGTATGCCTCCACGTACTTCTGGCGGGTGGCATCGACGATGTCGGCCGGAATCTCCGGGCCCGGGTACTCCTGGTTCCAGCCGGTGGAGGTGGACCAGTCGCGGACGAACTGCTTGTCGAAGGAGCGTTGCGGGCGGCCGGGCTCCCATTCGGCGGCCAGCCAGAAGCGGGACGAGTCGGAGGTGAGCACCTCGTCGCCGAGGGTGAGCGTGTCGCCGTCCCAGCCGAATTCGACCTTGGTGTCGGCGACGATCACGCCGCGCTCGGTGGCGTGCGCCGCGCCGCGGGCGTAAACGTGCAGGGTCAGGTCGCGCAGCTGCTCGGCGACCGCGCGGCCCTCCTGGTTCACCACGTCGGCGAAGGTCATCGGCTCGTCGTGGCCCTCAGCGGCCTTGGTGCTCGGCGTGAAGATCGGCTCGGGCAGCTTGTCGCCCTCGCGCAGGCCGGGCGGCAGCGCGACGCCGGACACCGAGCCCTCGCGCTGGTACTCCTTGAGCCCAGAGCCGACCAGGTAGCCGCGCGCGATGCATTCGACCTGCACCATCTTCAGCGGCTTGACCCGGATGCCGCGACCGGCGAACTCGGCGGGCACGTCGGTGGCGGAGACCACGTGGTTGGGCACGTCGGTGAAGTAGTCGAACCACCAGTTGGACAGCTGGGTCAGCAGCGCGCCCTTGTCCGGGATCGGCGTCGGCAGCACCACGTCGTAGACCGAAACCCGATCGGACGCGACGAGCAGCAGGGTGTCGCCGTCCTCGTAGAGGTCGCGCACCTTGCCGGCGTGCACATGCTTCACTCCGCAGCTCCGATCATGGATAGGGTTGGTTCACCAGGCAGTGTTCAATTCAGAAAAAACTCCCGCGCGGGCAACCTTACCCAGGTGGCATCGTGGGGAACGCCCGAGCTAGTTCTTCGAACCCGAAGGAGCCTTATGTCCGCACCGAACCTGACTCGCGACCAGGCGATCGAACGCGCGTCGACAGTGACCGTCGATAACTACCGCATCGACCTCGACCTGACCGATGGTGCCGGCAAACCGGGCGAGCAGACCTTCTTCTCCCGCAGCACGGTCACCTTCACCGCGACGCCGGGCGCGAGCACCTTCATCGATCTGGTGGCTCGTGGCGTGCGGTCGGCGGTCCTCAACGGCACCGCGCTCGACGTCTCCGGCTACGACGAGTCCACCGGGATCGCGCTGCCCGGCCTGGCCGCGACCAACGAGCTGGTCGTCGAGGCCGACTGCGAGTACTCGCACACCGGCGAGGGACTGCACCGCTTCGTGGACCCGACCGACGACTCGGTCTACCTGTACTCGCAGTTCGAAACCGCCGATGCCAAGCGGATGTTCGCCTGCTTCGATCAGCCGGACCTGAAGGCCACCTTCGACATCAGCGTGACGGCCGCGCCCGAGTGGCAGGTCATTTCCAACAGCGCGGTGGTGGAAACCCTTGCCGCGGAACCGGGTAAGCACGTCTTCCGCAGCACGCCCAAGATGAGCACCTATCTGGTGGCGCTCATCGCGGGCCCGTACGCGCGGTGGACCGACGTCTACACCGACGAGCACGGCAGCATCCCGCTCGGCATCTATTGCCGCGCTTCGCTTGCCGAGCACATGGACGCCGAGCGGCTGTTCACCGAAACCAAGCAGGGATTCGGCTTCTACCACAACAAGTTCGGCGTGCCGTACGCGTTCGGCAAGTACGACCAGCTGTTCGTGCCGGAGTTCAACGCGGGCGCGATGGAGAACGCGGGGGCGGTAACTTACCTGGAGGACTACGTCTTCCGGTCCAAGGTGACCCGCGCGTCCTACGAGCGTCGCGCCGAGACCGTGCTGCACGAGATGGCGCACATGTGGTTCGGCGACCTGGTCACCATGAAGTGGTGGGACGACCTGTGGCTGAACGAGTCGTTCGCCACCTTCGCGTCCGTGCTGTGCCAGGCCGAGGCGACCGAATACACCAGTGCCTGGACCACTTTCGCGAACGCGGAGAAGTCCTGGGCGTACCAGCAGGACCAGCTGCCCTCCACTCACCCGATCGCGGCGGACATTCCCGACCTGGCCGCGGTCGAGGTGAACTTCGACGGCATCACCTACGCCAAGGGTGCGAGCGTGCTCAAGCAGCTCGTCGCCTATGTGGGCCTGGAGCCGTTCCTGGCCGGTCTGCGCGCCTACTTCGCCGACCACGCCTACGGCAACGCGACCTTCGACGATCTGCTCGCGGCGCTCGAAAAGTCCTCCGGCCGTGACCTTTCCGGCTGGGGCACGCAGTGGCTCAAGACCACCGGCCTGAACACCCTGCGGCCGGACTTCACGGTCGACGACGAGGGCAAGTTCAGCTCGTTCGCCGTGGTCCAGGGCGGCGCCGAGCCCGGCGCGGGTGAGCGTCGCGTCCATCGGCTCGCCATCGGCGTTTACGACGACCAGGACGGAAAGCTGGTGCGCACCAAGCGCGTCGAGCTCGACGTCGAGGCCGCCGAGCGCACCGAGGTTGCCGAGCTGGTCGGTGTCGCGCGCGGGAAGTTCGTGCTGATCAACGATGACGACCTGACCTACTGCTCGGTGCGCCTGGACGCCGACTCGCTCGACGTGCTCGTCAACCGGATCGCCGATATCGCCGAGCCTCTGCCACGCACCCTCGCCTGGTCGGCGGCCTGGGAGATGACCCGCCAGGCCGAATTCCGGGCCCGTGATTTCCTCGCGCTGGTGCAGAGCGGCGTCGGCGCGGAATCGGAAATCGGTGTGGTGCAACGGCTGCTGATGCAGGCGAACCTCGCGCTGCGCAGCTACGCCGACCCGGAGTGGGCGGCGAGCACCGGCTGGACCGTATACGCGGACCGGCTGCTGGAGCTGGCCCGCGAAGCCGAGGCGGGCTCGGACCACCAGTTGGCCTTCGTCAACGCGCTCACCGGCGCCAAGCTGTCCGCCTGGCACACCGAGGTGCTGCGCGAGCTGCTCGACGGCGACCCGGGCAAGGTCGGGCTGGACGGGCTGGTGATCGACGCCGATCTGCGCTGGCGTCTCGTGATCGCGCTGGCCGCGGCGGGCGAGATCGACGCCGACGGCATCGATACTCCGTTCATCGATCAGGAGCTGGCCAAGGATCCGACCGCGGCGGGCAGGCGGCATGCCGCGACCGCGGCGACGGCCCGTCCGCAGGCCGAGGTGAAGGAACAGGCCTGGGCCAAGGTAATCGGCGACGACTCGATCTCCAACATCACCACTCGCGCGATCATCGCGGGCTTCGCCCCGGCCGGTCAGAGCGAGCTGCTGGCGTCGTACGTCGATCGCTACTTCGCGGACGTTCCCAGCGTGTGGGAGCGTCGCTCCAGCGAGGTGGCGCAGACCGTGGTCGTCGGGCTCTACCCGGGATGGGCGATCAGTGACGACGCGGTCGCCAGCGCCGACACGTTCCTCGGCGGAGATCACCCGCCGGCCTTGCGCCGCTTGGTGATCGAGGGCAAGGCGGGCGTCGAACGCGCCCTCCGCGCACGGGCGCACGACGGGAAGTAACCACCGGCCCAAGACCCGATCGAAGGCGACCTTCATCCCCGGGGACGGGGCGAAGGTCGCCTTCGGTCATGTCTGCGGTACGGGAGGTCAGCGGCGCCGGTACTGCGGGATCAGCGGAACCTGTCGGTATTCGCTGCGGCCCATTGGGCGAAGGTGGTGGCGGGGGCGCCGGTGAGGTCGGCGATGGTGGTGGTCGGCTCGGGATGCCAGCCGACCATCGAACCGGTGATTTCCACATACCATTCGGCGGTGTTCATGGTCCGCGCGAAGATCTGGACCGCCTCGTCGGGCGGCACCTGCCGGACGGTGAGGGTGCGGCCGAGCGCGGTGCCGATTTGCTGGATGCGATCGGCCCTGGTGAGTACTTCCGGGCCGGTCAGCTCGTAGGTCTGGCCGCTATGGCCCTCGGAGAGCAGGACTTTCGCGGCGACGCGGGCGATGTCGTCCATCGCGATCGGCACGCTCTCGACCGCCGGGTACGGGTCGCGGATCTCGTCGGACGCGCGGATCTGCTCGGCCCAGACCGTGGCGTTCTCCAGGAAATCACCGGCGAACAGGTGGGTCCAGTCGCGCCCGGAGCCCTCGACCGCCTGCGCGATCGGCGTCCAATGCGCCTCGCCGGACAGATCGACGATGTGCTTGATGCCCGCCTGCTTCGCCAGCGAAACGACCTCGTCGATGGTCTCCAGCATCGGCGCGAGATACACCCGGTCCACGCCCTCGAACGCGACGGGCAGTGACGACACCCTGCCCAGGTAACCCTCGGCGATCTCGACGCCCGCGGGCAGCGCGGCCCGCGCCGGATTGTTCGTCAGTGCTCTGACATCGTCGGCTCCGCCCGCGAGCAGGTGGTCGACGACCATGCGGCCGATGTTCCCGGTGGCTCCTGTCACAAGAATTTTCACCCCACCACCGTGCGTCAGCCGCGCGAGCGGCGGTAACCCCCAAATGTGGTGCTAGCGAACAAAAAATTTTCCGCGTCTAGCCGGGTAGCTACCCACGAACGCCACCGGCGCGCTCACCGCAGGGGTGAGCGCGCCGGAAGCATTGCTCGTTACTCCGCCGCGACGGCGGCAGGGTCAGCGGCCGATCGCCGCGGCCATCACGCGGACGGCGGAAACCAGGCCGTCGATGAGCTGGCCCTGCCGGAACGAACTGGACGCGGCGGTGACGCCGAGCTGGCAGACCCGATCGTTCGCGCGGTCGGCGACCTCGCGGCCGGAACGCACCTCGATCGCCTTGTCGTTGGGCGAAACGGCGATGAGCACCGAACGCGTCGCCTCGGGCGTCGACGGGAAGATCGCGTCGGCACCGGCGGCCGGATCGGGGCCGAGATCGCCGATGTAGACGTTGAATCGCACCTTGGTCGCGCGGGTCGCCTCGGTCAGCACGTTGTCCATAGCGAGGCGCTCTTCATCGCTGAACGGGGCCTCCCTGAACACGTCGCCGGCCTCGTGCACGCCGGAGACGCGTCCGCTGGTGGTGACCACGTACCCGTGCGGCAGGTCGGATTCGACCACCGCGGGCCACTTAGAACTTGCCACTTGCCCGGCCTCCGATCAGCTCCGCCTGGGTGGCCTCGATCGCCGCATGATGCCCGTGCGACGCGTCGGCCGAATTGTGATGACCGGTCGAGGTCACCTCGTCGGTCGCACTCCACAGCACCGGCTCCGCCGTCCACTGCTGACCGAGGTCGTAGTGGGCGGGCTTCGCACCGGCGAGCGGCTTACCGAGATACGTCAATCCGGCGATCGCGCCGTATATCACCAGCGGGATGCCGAGGAAGACCAGCACAGTCTCGAGAATGCTCACGGTGCCACGGTAGACGATGCTGTGTAGTAGTTCGTCTTCTGGTCATGCTCGAGGTGGTTCGTGTCGAGTCAGACCAGCCAGGCGGCGGCGTTCGCAGGCAGTTGACCGCCCTCCAGCGGCGCGCTGGCCAGCAGCACATCGCCGGGTGGGAGCTGGGTCGGCGCCTTCGACGCGTTCAGGACGCAGACCAGTCCGCCCTCGCGGCGGAACGCGAGACAGCCGGGCGGGCTGCCGTACCACTCGACCCGGTCGCCGCTGAATTCCGGTCGCAGGCCACGCAATTCGATGGCCATCCGGTACAGCGAGAGAGTGGAGCCGAGCTCCTCGAGTTGCGCCTCGACGGTGTGACTTGCCCAGTCGGCGGGCATCGGCAGCCATGGCTTTCCGGTGGTGAAGCCGAACGGCGGCGCGGTGCCCTCCCACGGGATCGGCACCCGGCAGCCGTCGCGGCCGCGTTCGGTGTGGCCGGAGCGTTCCCAGGCCGGGTCCTGGAGCACCTCGTCGGGGAGGTCGTCCACGTTGGGCAGACCCAATTCCGCGCCGTTGTAGATGAATACCGAGCCCGGCAGTGCGAGCTCGAGCAGCATCATGGCGCGGGCCCGGTCCACGCCGACCGCGCCGCCACCGTAGCGGGTGACTTCGCGCTTGATGTCGTGGTTGGACAGGGTCCAGGTGGGTGCGGCGGCGACGGGCGCGACCGCGGCGAGGGAGTTGTCGATCGCCGCGCGCACGTCGTCGGCGTCGAAATCGGTTTGGGCCAGCCGGAAATTGAAGGCCAGGTGCAGTTCGTCGGGGCGCAGGTACTCGCCGAAGCGAACGTTGTCGTTGACCCACACCTCGCCGATCGACACCGCGTCGGGGTAGTCGTCGAGCACCTTGCGGATGCGGCGGTGGATCTCGTGCACGGCCGGGTTGTTGAAGCGCAGATCGTCGTCGTCATTGGCGAGCAGGGCGGACTTGACCACCGCCATGTCCGGCAGGCCCGCCGGTTTGGCCATGCCGTGCGCCACGTCCAGGCGGAATCCGTCGACGCCGCGATCGAGCCAGAATCGCAGTGTCTTCTCGAAATCGGCGGCGACCTCCGGGTTTTCCCAGTTCAGGTCGGGCTGCTCGGGGGCGAAGATGTGCAGATACCACTGGCCCGGGGTGCCGTCGGGCTCGGTGATCCTGGTCCAGGCGGGACCGCCGAAGATGCTCGGCCAGTTGTTCGGTGGTTCATCGCCGCCGGGGCCTCGGCCGTCACGGAAGAGATAGCGGGCGCGTTCCGGGCTGTCCGGACCGGCCTCCAGCGCTGCCAGGAACCAGCGGTGTTCGCTGCTGGTGTGGTTCGGCACCAGGTCCATCGTGATCTTGATCTGGCGGTAGTGCGCCTCGGCGATCAGCTCGTCCATCGCGGCGAGTCCGCCGAAGAGCGGGTCGATATCGCGCGGATCGGCCACGTCGTAGCCGCCGTCGGCCATCGGTGACGTCATCACCGGGCACACCCACAGCGCGTCGACGCCGAGCAGTTCGAGGTAGCCGAGCTTCTCGCGGACGCCCCCGAGGTCGCCGACTCCGTCGCCGTCGGAATCCGCGAAGGATCTTGGATAGACCTGGTAGAACACAGCCGACCGCCACCATGGTTGCGTGGTGCGATCCACCGGCACCAGTACGGCGGGTGTATCAGTCACATACGTAATAGTGCCAAAGTTTTGCGGCAAAAACCCTTAGGCGGAGCACCTATCTCAACTTCGGGCAAATTGCCAGCGTCCGATCGGACGCGCCGAAAACCCTCGCCTCGACTCGGGTCTCGGCGGAAACGCCCTCACCAGGGGGCGTTCATCAGCGAATTCGCCGCCATCTCCAGGTAGTCCAGCAAAGCCTTGCGATGCTCGTCATCGAGTAGCTCCGGCTCGATCTCCGCTACGGCGATTCGCATGCAACGCAACCACGCGTCGCGCTCCAGCGGACCGATGGTGAACGGGTTGTGCCGCATCCGCAGCCGAGGGTGGCCGCGCTCCTCGCCGTAGGTGCGCGGGCCGCCCCAATACTGTTCGAGGAACATGCGCAGCCTGCGCTCGGCCGGGCCGAGATCCTCCTCGGGGTACAGCGGGCGCAGCACCTCGTCGGTCGCTACCTCGCGGTAGAACGCCGCGACGATCCGCCGGAACGTGTCCGCCCCGCCGACCGCCTCGTAGAACGACGCTGTCGCCTGCTCTGCCGAAGCCGCTGCTGTCTGCTCGCCCGAAGTCATAGACCCTCTCGATTCGCTGGATGCGCCGCCGTCCATTGTGCCCGCGCTCGGCATCGACCGCCCCCAGCACGGTTTTCCAGGGCACTAAATCGCGGACCGGCGGCTCTTCAGCCACAGTTAACCGGACATTGTTGAAAATCACCGTGCAATAGCCGTCGTTCCATGGTCAACTGGGTGGCAATCTCTGCCGAGCTAACAGCATGATCCTGCCAATCATGAAATTGAGGTCCAGATGAAGCAGCGGCACAGCGCCAGGTCACACGAGGCGCGGACACACCGACAACTCCAGCCCGCCGACGTCCACAATCGTGGCTCGGGGGCTACTCCGCTGCATATCCTGTCCGATCATTATCCGGGCGCGCATCACGGTCATGCCGATCATGCGCACCGCTCAGCATCGCCGCCCAGTGAGACTCCGAGCTGGTTGAAGCGCCGGGTGCTGCTCTTGAACGCCACCTATGAGCCGCTTACCGCTCTGTCCGCGCGCCGCGCGATCGTCCTGCTCATCTGCGACAAAGCCGACACCGTCCATGGCGACGCCGAAGGCCCGGTTGTCCATTCCGCCGAAGCCGCCGTCGCCATTCCCTCGGTGATCCGCCTGCGCAGCTATGTCCATGTGCCGTATCGGGCCCGCGTTCCGATGACCCGCGCCGCCCTCATGCACCGCGACCGCTATCGCTGCGGATATTGCGGCGGCAAGGCGGAAACCATCGACCACGTCATCCCGCGCAGCCGCGGCGGGGAACACTCCTGGGAGAACTGCGTCGCCAGCTGTGCGCCGTGCAATCACCGCAAGGCGGACAAGATGCTCAGCGAGCTGGGCTGGAACCTGCGTTCACCGCTGGTGTCGCCGAAAGGGCCGCATTGGCGGCTGCTGTCCACGACGGCCGATCTGGATCCGGTGTGGTTGCAGTACCTCGGCGAAGGGGCCGCCTGACACAGGTCAGGTGTATTCGATCACCAAGGTTGCCCACGTTCCTGGCTCGATGGCCTCGAAGACGTGTGGGAGATCGCCCGGGTAGGTGATGTAGTCGCCTGGGTTCAGCTCGACGGGTTCGTCGATCAGGCCCACTTTCGCGCGGCCGCTCGCCAGTAGGACGTGCTCGAAGACGCCGGGGATGTGGGGTTCGGAGCGGCGGGCGTGGCCTGGTTCGGCGGTGATCCGGAAGAGGTCGCGGCGAGAGTTGGGTGGACTTGCGGCCAGCAGAGTCGCGCGGTAGTCGGATTCCGCGGCGGCGACGACCGGGCCCTCCCCCGCTCGGATCACCTGGACGGCGGGACGTGGTGGGTCGAGTAGGCCCGAGAAGGGCATGTCCAAGGCGACGCACAGGGCCCAGAGGGTTTCCAGGCTCGGGTTGCCGGTGCCCGATTCCAGTTGGGAGAGTGTGGATTTCGCGATGCCCGCGCGGTGCGCCACCTCGGTGAGCGAGAGGCCGGCGCGGGTACGTTCGCGGCGCAGTGCGGCGGCGATCACCGCTTGCGGTGTGCCCGCCGTCGAGTCCTGCTGTGCCACTTGCCCTCCCTCGCTTGGTTGACCACCGAGCCAGTTGACGGATCAGATCATTGCGTTCACTATAAGCTACATGCGTTCGATATGGCGAACACTCGGTCGGGATACGTTCTCCGGGATCGTGGCGGTGTGCCTGGCGGTGTTCGTCATTGGCATCTCCTACGGCGCGACCGCAGTCACCACCGGCCTGCCCGCGTGGCTGCCCATCGTGCTCGCCTTCGCGGTGCTCGCCGCGGGTGCGGAGTTTCTCTTCATCGGGATCATCGCGGCCGGCGGTAGCCCGATCGCCGCGTTGCTTGCCGCGCTGGTGGTCAATGCCCGGCATCTGCCGTACGGGTTGTCGGTGCCCGAGGCGGTCGGTACCGGGTGGCGGCGGTTTCTCGGCGTGCATCTGATGAACGACGAGTCGGTGGCGTTGTCACTGGCTCAACCCTCTCTTGATCGCAAACGAGCCGCCTACTGGGCGTGTGGATTTGGCGTTCTGCTCGCCTGGCCCGGGGGCGCCGCACTCGGAGTGCTGATCGGGACCTTCACGCCGGACACCGCAGCGTTCGGACTGGACGCGGTGTTCCCGGCGGTGCTGCTCGCGTTGATCATTCCGGCGTTGCGGGACCTCGCGACGTTACGCGCGGCCGCGGTCGGTGCCACGGTTGCGGTCGTCAGTGCGCCGTTCTTGCCTGCGGGAATGCCTGTGCTGGTTGCGCTTTCGGGGCTGCTCGCCGTTGGTCGGCATAAGCCGGAGAGTGACGTTTCACCGGAACCCGTTGCCCCACAGAATGTTACGAACCACAGTCGAGCCGCACACGAATCAGGTGCCGAATGATATTGGCCGCAAGCATTATCGCCCTCACCCTGGGCACCTACGCATTCCGCTGGTCCGGCCCAGCCCTACGCGACCGTATCCGCTTCCCCGCCCGCACGATTCGACTATTGGAAGTCGGCGCCGTCGTCCTGATAGCCGCATTGGTAGCCGTGACGACTCTGCCAACCGCCTCCGGCGAACTCGGATTCGCCCTCCCCGCAGGCGTTCTCGTCGCTGCAACCCTAGCCTGGCGCAAACAACCCATCCTCGTAGTAATCCTCGCCGCCGCCGCAACCACCGCCCTCCTACGCCTCCTCGGCCTCCCCTAACCGACCGCTGACAGGGATCTTGTCGTTAGCTTGGGGAGAGGGTGATGCTGCCGGCGCGGCGGCGGGCTACCGAGCCGTAGCGGGCGTCGATGCGGAGCCAGGTGTTGGTGGCGCGGACGCGGACTATTTCGGTGGGGAGGATGCGGCGCGAGTCGGCCTTGTCACCGGAATGGGGGATGAAATCCATTGCGGTGAGGGCGAAGACGACGCGCATGGGGACCTGCACCTGGGTGTCGGCGCCGGAGACGGTGAGCACGGTTTGGTCGAGCAGGGAGGCGGGTGGGCCGTGGCTGCTGCCGTGTTCCTTGGCCAATTGCGCGCCTTGTTCGGCGAGCTCGACGAGGGTACGGGCGGGCACGTCGTCGATGTGCGCGAAACCGTCCACCGGGGGTAGCGCGCCGCGCCACGCGGAATCCATCGAATAGCCGAGGTCGATGGGCAGGCCGGAGCCGAGCCCGGCCAGCACCATGTCGGCGCCGACGGTGACATCGTCGACGCCGAGCTCACCGACGACGGTGCGGACCGCGAGCGCCTCGAAACCCGTTGCCACCCAGGCCGAGACGTACTGCGGCCCGCGGCGGCGGATACGTACCACCGCCGCGGGGTCCAGCCGCACCGCCCGAATCAGGAACGTCGCGAGGTTCTCTCGCTCCGCCGGATCGGCCACGTGCAATACGCGTTGTTCTGCCATCACGGCTGTGCTGCCGTTCTCGACCAGCGACTACCGATGCGGATCAGTCCAGCCACTGGGCCAGATAGTCGCGTTCGGCATCGGTGAGCCTGCGCAAGCGCTGCGCGGACATGTCGAACGCGGCGATCTGGGTGGCGGCGGTCACCGCGGCGGGCGAGTCCGGTGCCGCACCAGCGGCCCGCACCTCATAGCCGATGGTGAAGTCGACCGCCCGCAGCTGTTGGATCCACATCGCGATGTCGAGCGGTGTGTCCTCATGCCTGAGCTGCCCGCGGTAACGCACCCGAAGGTCGGCCAGCACGCAGCCGGTCCCGAGGGCGGCGGTCGGACGGCCCGGCTCGAGCAGCCACGGGATGCGCGCCTCCTCCAGCAGGGTCACCATGCGGGCATGGTTCACATGCTGAAAAGCATCCATGTCCGACCATCTGACCTCGACCTGGGTGTGAAAACGCTTGGGCAGCACCACATTGCTACCCTGCGTCTTCCCGTTACCGTTCAACGAGCTCGTCAACGTGCTACCTCCGATTGGGCGCCCACCCCGCTCACCATGCTTCGCACCTGCCGCGCGGCAACCGACAGCGTGGCGAGATCGTGGGTTCCGGACTCGAACAACTCCGACAGTGCGGCCCGGGCACGCCCGAGCCGAGACTGGTTCTTCGACTCCCAGTATGCAATCTTCTCGTCCGCGCTCTCTTCCGGGTCGCCGGCGGAGAGCACATCGAGGGTCAGCGAGCGCAGCGACGAGTACATATCGTCGCGCAGCGCGAGCCGGGCCAGCGAGTGCCAGCGGTCGCCCCGTTCGAGGTGGCTGACCGCCTGCAGCAGCCAGTCGATCTTGAGGTGCTCGTTGAGCGCGTAGTACAGCGCGCCGACCTCGTCGCCGTCGCGGTCGGTGATGTCGGCGATGTCCACGATGTCGAGCAGCGGGAACAGGTTGAGCAGCCCGAACACCTCGGTGGCCAGGTCGGTCGGCGCACCGCGGGCGATGAGCTCGGCCGACTGATCGGTGAGCGTCGCGACGTGATGTCCGCGCAGCCAGCCCGGCACCTTCGGCGCCAGCGCCTGCACGTCCTGGCAGTACCGGTTGATCTCCGCGCCGACCGCGATCGGCTGCGGCCGGTTGCTCAGGAACCAGCGCGATGCCCGATCCAGCGTCCGCTTGGTTTCCAGTTCCAGCAGGTCACGCACCGCGGTGGCGGCGTCGGCCGCGCGGATCCGCGCCCACATCTCCGGCAGGCCGAAGATCTCGGTGGCCGCCGCGAACGCACGCACCGAGTCGGTGGGCGTCGCGCCGGTCTCCTCGCTCAACCGGTGCGCGTAGGTGATGCCGCCGTAGTCGACCATCTCGTTCACGATCATCGTGGTGAGGATTTCCCGGCGCAGCCGGTGCTTCTTGATCGCGGCACCGAACCGGTCCCGCAGCGGCGTCGGGAAGTAGTCGGGCAGCCGGGTGACGAAGAAGGGGCTGTCCGGCAGATCGGTGTCGAGCAGGTCGGCCTTGAGCGAAAGCTTCACGTGTGCCATGAGATTGGCGAGTTCCGGTGACGTGAGCCCCGCGCCCTCCTCCAGCATGCGCTTCAGCTCCGCGTCTGAGGGCAGTGCCTCCAGCTCGCGGTCGAGACCACGGCGCGTTTCCAGATCGTCGATGAGCCGCATGTGCACGTTCAGCATCTGCGGTGCGTCGGTGCGGGACATGCCCATCAGGAAGTTCTGCGCCACATTGTCGTCCAGCACCATTTGCGCGACCTCGTCGGTCATCGAGGCGAGCAGCGGGTTGCGTTCCGTCTCGGGCAGCTGGCCCGCGCTGACCACGCCGTCGAGCAGCACCTTGATGTTGACCTCGTGGTCGGAGCAGTCGACACCGGCCGAGTTGTCCAGGGCGTCGGTGTTCATCTTGCCGCCGCTGCGGCAGAACTCGATGCGGCCGAGCGCCGTCGCGCCCAGGTTGCCGCCCTCGCCGATCACCTTGACCCGCAACTGGTTTCCGTTGACCCGGACCGCGTCGTTGGACTTGTCGCCCACCTCGGCGTTCACCTCGGTGCTCGCCTTGATGTAGGTGCCGATGCCGCCGTTCCACAGCAGCTGAGCCGGCGCGAGCAGGATCGCGTGCACCAGCTCCGGCGGGGACAGCGATTCGACACCGTCGGCCAGCCCCAACGCCTTTCGGACCTGCGGGCTGATCGGAACCGACTTCACCGTGCGGTCGTAGACGCCGCCGCCTTTGCTGATGAGCGAGGCGTCGTAGTCCGCCCACGACGAGCGCGGCAGCTGGAACATCCGCTGCCGTTCGGCGTAGGACGCGGCGGTGTCCGGGTTCGGATCCAAGAAGATGTGCCGGTGGTCGAACGCCGCGAGCAGGCGGATGTGCTCGGACAGCAGCATGCCGTTGCCGAAGACATCACCGCTCATATCGCCGACGCCGACGACGGTGAAGTCCTGGGTCTGGGTATCGATGTCCATTTCCTGGAAGTGGCGCTTGACGCTCTCCCACGCACCCTTGGCGGTGATGCCCATCGCCTTGTGGTCGTAGCCCACCGAGCCGCCGGAGGCGAACGCGTCGCCGAGCCAGAAGCCGTAGCGCTTGGCCACATCGTTGGCGATATCGGAGAACGTCGCCGTGCCCTTGTCGGCGGCCACCACCAGATAGGTGTCGTCGCCGTCGCGGCGCACCACCCTGGCGGGCGGCACCACCTCGCCGGTCGCGCGATCCACATTGTCGGTGACATCGAGCAGGCCGGAAATGAAGGTGCGGTAGCAGTTGACGCCCTCGGCACCGAGCGCTTGACGATCCGCGACCGGATCACCGGTGGCGGCCGGCGGCTGCTTCACCACGAAGCCGCCCTTGGCGCCGACGGGGACGATCACCGCGTTCTTGACCGCCTGCGCCTTCACCAGACCGAGCACCTCGGTACGGAAGTCCTCCAAACGGTCGGACCAGCGCAACCCGCCACGGGCCACCGGACCGAACCGCAGGTGCACGCCCTCGACTCGCGGCGAGTACACGAAGATCTCGAATTGCGGCCTCGGCTTAGGCAATTCGCTGATCTCGCGGGGCTCCACCTTCACCGACACGTAGTCACGCGACATGCCCTCGGCGTCGGTGACGTAGTAGTTGGTGCGCAGCGTCGCCCTGATCAGGTTGAGGATGGCACGCAGGATGCGGTCGGCGTCGAGGCTGACCACGTCGTCGATCCGGCCACGCACCTGCACCTCGAGCTCGGCGGCATGGTCGGCCGAGACGGTGTCCGGGTCGAAGCGCGCCGCGAACAGGTCGACGAACAGCCGCGCCACATCCGGGTAGGTGAGCAGCACCCGGGAGATGTTGGCCTGGCTGTACGGAAAACCGGCCTGCTGCAAGTACTTCGCGTACATGCGCAGGATCGACACCGCGCGCCACGGCAGCCGCGCGCGCAGCACCAGCTCGTTGAGCGGGTCGGCTTCCGCGCGGCCGTACCAGGCCGCCTCGAAGGCCTCGGTGAACCGCTCGCGCAGCCCACGAACCTCCGCCTCCAGCACGGCCGCCCGCTTGGACGACTCGAGCAGCTCCGCGTCCAGATCCCGGTCGAGCGCGCTGCGCAGCAATTCGGGTCTGGCCAGCAGGCCGAAGTCGTAGATCCAGCGTTCGCCGCCGGTACTCGGGTCGCCGCCGGGCTGGGCCTCCAGCTCGAGCTGGTAAGGCCGCTCATCGACCACCTCGACACCGAGACTCTGCAGCACCGGCAGCACCTGGCTCAGCGAGATGCCGGGGCCGGCGACGTATAGCGAGAACCGCCAGGAACCAGGGTCGGAGGCGACGTTGCGGTACAGGTACTGATCGATGCCGCCGTCGCGCAGGTGCTCCAGGCGGACGATGTCGGCGAGCGCTCGGCCTGCCTCGAAGTCCTCCTTGTAGGCGTCGGGGAACGCCTCGGAGTAGCGCTGCACCACCGCGGGGTCGAGCATCGTCGAGGTGCTGACCTCGTCGTTGAGCAGGTCTTCCCAGGTCCGGCTCGCCTCGCCGAGCAGCGCCTGGATGCGCAGCCGGTTGGCCTCGGAGGTGTCCGCGGCCGGTGCCGCGTAGCGCGGCGCACCGTGCTCGGCCTCCGGCATGCGCACCGTGAAATACACACTGGCCAAGTCGCTTTCGCCGACCCTGGCGGAGTAATCGATGGAGACGCCACCCAATTCGCGGACCAGGATGTCCTGCATCTCCAGCCGCACCCTGGTGGTGTAGCGGTCCCGCGGCAGGTAGACCATGCACGCCACGAATCGGCCGTAACCGTCCGCGCGCAGGAACAGCCGCACCTGACGACGCAGCCCGATGTTCAAAACCGCAAGGGCGGTCCGGCGCATCGTCCCGGTGTCGGAAGAGAACAGCTCGGTGCGCGGGAAGGATTGGATGACCTCGAGCATCGCCTGCCCGGAGAACGACTCCAGGTCGAATCCGCTCTCCTCGATCACCGCGCGCACCCGGCGCTCGATCACCGGGATGTCCAGCACGTTCTCGTGCACCGCGGTGACCGTGAAGACGCCGATGAACAGGTGCTCACCGACGATGGTGCCCGCGTCGTCGAAGTCGGCGACGCCGATGAAGTACGGGTACACCGAGCGATGCACGGTGGCGGGCACCAGACCCTGGGTCAGCATCAGCAGCGGCCGGTCGGCGGCGTTGATCGGCACCCGGAAATCGGTGCCGACGTCGGGCCGGAGCACGCCGAGACAGGTACCCGGCATCGGGTTGGACGACTCCCGCCCCTGCTCGGCACTCAGCTGGTAGCGGGCATAGCCGAGCACGGTGAAGTTGCCGCTGGCCAGCCAGCGCAGCAGGTTCGCGGTGTCCACCAGATCGGTGTCGGCGAACGGCGCGGTGCCCGACTTCGCGGCCAGCTCCAGATCGTCGGCCAACTTGCTCTGCACGTCCTTGATGGCCTCGGTGTCACCGATGACCTGACGTACGTCGGCAACAACATTCGGCATCGCGGCTTCGATCCGGCTCAGCAGCGCCCGACTGGTGGACGGGTGCAGTTGCAGGTGCATCCACGACTCGCGCAGCGCGGTCGCGCCGTTGGTGCCGTCGACTTCGTGCGGTGCGGCGTGCTGCAGCAGTCCGTCCGCATCGCGATCCACCTCGAAGATCGGGTGGATCACTTCGCTCACGCTGACACCGAGCCGGGTCAGCGATGAGGTGATTGATTCGACAAGTAGCGGCATGTCATCGGTGACCAGCTGTACCGCCGCGCCGAGGCCGGAGCCGTCGTCGGGGTGATACACCCGGACCAGGGCCCGGCCCGCCGGGCGGTGCATGGCCAACTCCATGTGCCGCCGGAAGATTTGAGTGATGCCGGTGATCGCGCAGTCCACATCGCCAGCGTCGACGTGGCGGAAATACGCCTCCTCGAGGGTCGCCAGTTCGCCGCGCAGTACCTGCGGCAAACTCGCGGCCCACGCCGCACTGGACAATTCGGACGAGACCGTCATTTTTTCGCCAACTCCTCGGATTCGGTTCCGTGACAAAGCGACGCCGGTCCGAGAGTAGCTGTGCGTGGAAGACGAGGGGGTGAAATCCCTTCCAATCCTGGGGTGTTCACCATCACGGCAACATTCGCCACGCGATTGCCCAGCTCGGATAAATGTTCTCGGCACAGCATCGTTCGGACTCACGAACGTCAGGTGTGCGCGACAGGATCTTTCTGCGGCGGCAGCGGGGCCGAAGCACCTCGGTTCAGCTCGGCCACCAGGTCGACGGTGGGGACCGCCGATTGCTCGAACTGTACCTGCGCATTCACGTGTCCCACAGTAGCGAGATTCGTGGACGCCGTGGGCGCCGGTCCAGTGCCGTTGTGCCGGATACGAGACATAACGGACGTACGGTATTGCGGCGAGCGCCGGGACCGAGTCGTGACGTCGTGTTCGACGCCTGCGACTCGATCCCGGATCAAGTCCGCAACCGACGGGCTCTAGCCCGTCATCGGATCAGTCGCGGGTCAGCTTGCGGTGCGTAACCCGGTGCGGGCGAGCGGCTTCCAGGCCGAGGCGCTCGATCTTGTTGGCCTCGTAGGCCTCGAAGTTGCCCTCGAACCAGAACCACTTGGCGTCGTTGTCGGAGTCGCCCTCCCACGCCAGGATGTGCGTGCAGGTGCGGTCGAGGAACCAGCGATCGTGGGAGATCACCACGGCGCAGCCGGGGAACTGCTCCAGCGCGTTCTCCAGCGAACCGAGGGTCTCCACGTCGAGGTCGTTGGTCGGCTCGTCGAGCAGGATCAGGTTGCCGCCCTGCTTGAGGGTGAGCGCCAGGTTCAGCCGGTTGCGCTCACCACCGGAGAGCACCCCGGCCGGCTTCTGCTGATCCGGGCCCTTGAAGCCGAACGCGCTGACGTAGGCGCGCGACGGCATTTCCTGATTGCCGACCTGGATGAAGTCGAGCCCTTCGGACACCACCTGCCAGACGTTCTTCTTCGGGTCGATGCCGGACCGGTTCTGGTCGACATAGCTCAGCTTGACCGTCTCGCCGACCTTCACCTCGCCGCTGTCCGGCGCCTCGAGGCCGACAATGGTCTTGAACAGCGTGGTCTTACCCACACCGTTCGGGCCGATGACGCCGACAATGCCGTTGCGCGGCAAGGTGAACGAGAGATCCTTGATGAGCTGACGATCGCCGAAGCCCTTGTCCAGGTGCGCGACCTCGACCACCACGCTGCCGAGGCGCGGGCCCGCCGGAATCTGGATCTCCTCGAAATCCAACTTCCTGTGCTTGTCGGCCTCGGCCGCCATCTCCTCGTACCGGCCGAGGCGAGCCTTGTTCTTGGCCTGGCGAGCCTTGGCACCGGAACGCACCCAGGCCAGCTCGTCCTTGAGCCGCTTCTGCAGCTTCTGGTCCTTCTTGCCCTGGACCTCCAGTCGCTGTGCCTTCTTCTCCAGATAGGTGGAGTAGTTGCCCTCGTAGGGGTAGGCGCGGCCGCGGTCGAGTTCGAGGATCCACTCGGCGACGTTGTCCAGGAAGTACCGGTCGTGGGTGACCGCGAGCACGGCGCCCGCGTACGCGGCCAGGTGCTGCTCGAGCCAGAGCACACTCTCGGCGTCGAGGTGGTTGGTCGGTTCGTCGAGCAGCAGCAGATCGGGCTTGCTCAACAGCAGCTTGCACAGCGCGACGCGGCGACGCTCACCACCGGAGAGGTTGGTGACCGGCTCGTCCGGCGGCGGGCAGCGCAGTGCGTCCATGGCCTGCTCCAGCTGGGAGTCGACGTCCCACGCGTCGGCGTGGTCGAGGAACTCCTGCAGCTTGCCCATCTCGTCCATGAGCTCGTCGGAGTAGTCGGTGGCCATCAGCTCGGCGATCTCGTTGAAGCGATCCAGCTTCACCTTGACCTCGCCGAGGCCTTCCTCGACGTTGCCGCGGACCGTCTTCTCCTCGTTCAGCGCGGGCTCCTGCATCAGGATGCCGACCGTCGCGCCGGGCGCCAGGAACGCTTCGCCGTTGTTCGGCTGGTCCACGCCCGCCATGATCTTCAGCACGCTGGATTTACCGGCGCCGTTCGGGCCGACGACACCGATCTTGGCGCCGGGAAGGAAGTTCAGGAAGACATCGTCGAGTACGACTTTGTCACCATGCGCCTTGCGAACCTTCTTCATTGTGTAAATGAACTCAGCCATAAGGAGGAAGCCTATCGGTGTCGGAAACGGTGAGTTGAACCGGCGGATACCCCTCGCAGCGCGCGGCCAAAAGTGCGCGGCCTGGTCAGGCGTCGGCGTGCTCGGGGTGGGTCGTTCGGGGTGGCGCCGCAGAGGCGGCTGCGACATTCTCCCCCAGCCCGTCGCCTGCCGGCACCTGATGTTCAGCACTGAAGCGGTCCCCAGTATTCCGCATCTCCGACCACCTGGTCACCCGGGCGGTGCACCGACCGAGGTCGGGGCCGACGGCGCTGGCCCGCATCTCCAGGTCACGCCGTTCCACCCCGTCTCTACTGCGATATTCGTGCGAGCGCAGTTGGCCGTGCGCGATGATCGGATCGCCGCGCCGCAGCGATGCCTCCACGCCTGCCACCAGCCTGCGCCAGCAGCTCACGTTGAGGAACAGGGTGCCGTTGTCCACCCACTCCCCCGTGTTGTGGTCGAGTCGGCGCGAGTTGCTCGCCATCCGGAAGGTGAGTATCTGGTCGCCGTTCGGCAGCTCGCGCTTCAGTGGAGTGTTGACGATGGTGCCGATCACGGTCGCATTCGCCTCGTACATGATGACGCCCCTTCGCATTCGGCCCGTGGCGGTTGCCCGGAGACTTCCTCCCCGCGAGGAGGACTGCTCCAGCCTCACCGATGCGACGGTCGTTCGGGCGGCGCGATCCGAGAATGTGCACAACTTTCTCGAATGTGGATATCCAGTGCTTCTTTCGAGGTGGCCGGGCGTGCCTAACGCGAAAGTGGTTACAGCACCGAGAGATCGGTGTTCGCGCCGCACAGGACGATCACCGGGCGCTCGTCGGGCGCGGGAACGTAGACGCCGCTCTGCACCGCCGCCAGGGCGGCCGCACCGGCAAATTCCACCACGACGCGGAACTCGCGCCACAGATAGTCGCGGGCCGTCGCGATCGCGTCGTCGGTGACCAGCAGCGAACGCACCTGATACCGGCGCGCGATGTCCATGGCGATATCCCCGATCCTGGTGGCGCCCAAGGATTCCGCCGCGATGCTGGACACCCCGACCTCGACCGGCCGGTTCGCCGACAACGCGGCATTCAGGGTCGGGATACCTTCCGGCTCCACGCCGACCACCTGCTGGCGACGGCCGATCGCGGCCGCGATCCCCGCGACCAGACCGCCGCCGCCGACCGCGGCGAGCACCGACGGCCGCCCGCGCACCTGCTCCTCGATCTCCAGGCCGACCACGCCCGCGCCCGCGACGATGGCGGGCAGGTCGTAGGCGTGCAGCTGCAAAGCGTTGCGTTCCGCGGCGAGCTGGTCGGCGTAGCCGAGCGCCTCGGTGTAAGTCGTTCCGTGCCAGAGCACCTCGGCACCGTGCGACCACATCGCGGCGACCTTGGTGTGCGGCGCCGACTCCGGAACCACCACGGTGCACGACTTTCCGAGATGCGCGGCCGCCAGCGCGGCGGCGATCCCCGCGTTGCCGCCGGAGGCGATGACCACCTGGTCGGTGCCGTCCGGGGCCGCCAGCAGTGCGTTGAAGCTGCCGCGAACCTTGAAAGTGCCGCCGTACTGCAGGTATTCGAGTTTCATCGTGACCGGCACCGGACCGTTGGGCCCGACGACGGATGTATGGAAAACCGGCGTCTTGCGTATCCGCCCGGCCAGCCGCCTACGCGCGGCCCGCACATCGGATCGATAGATCCGATCGATCGGTCTGTGTTCGGAGAAGACTACGGACCGCTCGTTCACAACCACACCTTGACCAACTCGACTCCACCATGACCTGAGACTTCATGCCCGAAGGCATTGCGCCGTCACCTACTTATGTACCCCTCGGTCACGTTTGGCCAGCTCAGCGAACATCGCGTTGTGCGCGGAGAGGGCGGCGTCGTGGTCGCGGTCGGCGGCCCGATCGGTGCGCTGCGCCAGCTTGCGATCGCTGCGCGACCATTGGATGAGCAGCGCGAGCATCACCACCACCAACGGCACCTCGCCGCTCGCCCACGCCAGGCTACCGCCGGTGCGCTGGTCGCCGAGCAGGTCGCCGTTCCAGCCGAGGCCGAGGCCGCGGTAGAACCAGCCGCCGAGCACCGTGTTCATGCTCATCAGCGCGATGCCGAAGAAGGCGTGGAAGGGCAGCGAGCCGAACACCATGCCGAGCCTGGTCAGCGGTTCCACCTGACGCGGTTTGGGATCGATGCCGATGACGACCCAATAGAACAGGTAGCCGCTGAGCAGGAAGTGCGCGTTCATCATCAGGTGCGCGGCGTGCGAGTCCGCGTACGCGTCGAAGATCCCGCCCAGGTACAGCGCGTAGAACCCGCCGACGAAGATGACCGCCGCCACGATCGGCTGTGTCAGGAAACGCGACACCGGATTGTGCACGGCGGCAAGGATCCACTCGCGCGGTCCAGGCACGCCGGTCCGCCCGGCGGCAGGCAGCGCCCGCAGCGCCAGCGTCACCGCGCCGCCGAGCGCGAACAGGATCGGCGCCAGCATGGACAACGCCATGTGCGCGCCCATGTGCACGCTGAACATCGCGGGCGAATACCGTCCAACCCCGGACGACGTGGCGATCAGCAGCACCACGCAGCCGGACAGCCAGGCAATGGTCCGCCCGATCGGCCACGCGTCGCCGCGCACCCGCAGTCGGCGCACGCCGAGCAGATACAGCACCGCGAGCACGATCGCGAGCGTTCCGAAGGTCAGGTCGAAGCGCCAGTCGAACAGCAGCCGTGGCACATTCGGCGGGCCCGCCAGGTTGTAGCCGAGTTCGACCTCGGCGGGTGTCGGCACCGAGGTCGGCGGTGGTGGCGGGGTGCGGCCGAGGCCGACCGCGAGGCCCATGGTCGCCGCGAAGACCAGTACCTCGACCCCGGCGAATCGGATCAGCGCGCCACGGTCCTGCGGATTCGCGGCGAGCGCGGGCAGTGCGGCGCGCCGCTGCGCGAAGCCGATCAGGCCGAGCACGATCAGCGCGGCGGCCTTGGCGAGCACCAGCCTGCCGTAGGTGGTGGTGAACAGTTCGTCCCACGGTACACGGACCCAGGAGTTGATCACCCCGCTGACGCCGATGGTGACGAACGCGATGCTGGCGGTCAGCGAGAAACGCCGCGCGGCAAGGTCGGTGTGCGCGCCGCCGCGGCGCGCGTGCGCCAGTAGCGCGAACAGGCCGCCGACCCAGACCGCGGCCGAAACCAGGTGCAGGATCAGGCTGTTCGTCGCGAGGTCGTGCGCGCCGCCGGAGGACGAGTGCCCGGTCAGTGCGAGCGGCATCATCGTCACGATGGACGCGCCGAACAGCACCGGCGTCCAGCCCCAGCGCAACGCGACCCGGGCACCGACCGCGACGATCAGCGCGAACAGCACCGTCGTACGCCAGGCACCGGCCAGCTCGATCTGGTCGATGGCGCGCCACAGGGCTTCCGGGCGCAGGGTGTCCTTGACCGGCTGTCCGGTGGTGTCGGACACCGTCAGCGGAATGAGCAGCGCCGCGCAGCAGGCCCAGATGAGCGCGAAATTGGAGGCGCGGCGCACCGCCCGATACCCGCCGACATCGAGCAGCCCGTTCGCTTGCGGCGGGACCAGGAACGCGGCGAACAACAGCGAACCGACCGTCAGCGCCGCCGACAGATCGGCGAGCGCGCGCACCGCGGGCAGGCCGTAGGTGGTCAGCGAACCGGGATCGGGGATGCCGAGCAGACTCAACGCCTGCGCCGCGGAAAGCCCGACCACCAGCGCGGCAACGACCGCCGCGATCGCGCCGGTCAGGGCGATCAGCGCAGCGTATGTCGCCGCCGTCCGGGTGACCTCCAGATCAGGTGAAGCGGACGGGTCCTGCGCTGACGACATACGACTGAGCGTAGTTCGATTGTTATCGCGTGGCCGCGTCGGGTTTGGGCCGATAGGGTGGTCGGCGGATCACGGAGGTGCAATGTCGATCGTGTCGATCGTGTTGATTGCCTTGGTGGCGTTGTTCTTCGCCGCCATGGGCGTCTACGGGCTGTTGCGGCCCAGCCAACTCGTCGACCCGCTCGGGCTGCTCGCTGATCGTGCGGATGCCCGCGCCGAGGTGCGAGCCGTCTACGGCGGTTTCGGAATCGCGATCGCGGTGGTCCTCGGGTTGGCCGCCGCCGACGTCGGTGACCTGAGATTCGGGACCTGTGTGGCGGTCGCCGCCGCGCTCGGCGGCATGGCGCTCGGCCGGATCTGGTCGGGCTTCGTGGAAAGCCCCTCCGCCTTCTTCCCCGTTTGGTTCTACCTGGTGCTCGAGGTGATCATGGCCGCAATGCTCGTACTCGCGGTCACGTTGGCCCCTTAGCCATCTGGTCGGTCGCTACAATTGGCGCGCTGGACAGCACGACCAATGTCGGTCATGGTGGAACCCACTGCCTCCGTAGCTCAGTTGGATAGAGCAAGGGCCTTCTAATCCCTAGGTCGCAGGTTCGATTCCTGCCGGGGGCGCATAACCCAGCACGGGCCGTATGGCAAATATGGCGCCTTACCAGGCGCTTTCCTCCCACGAGGAACTCGCCATATGGCCCGTTCTGGGGCCTTATGGCATCCAATGTGAAGAGTAAATGGAGAGCCGTAATGGCAGGTTATGGCTCATCTGTAGCTGGCAGGCCGTATCACCCCAGTCGGATTCGGCCGCGGCGCGGCCCTGACTGCAACGTCTACCTCTCCGTACCCGCGTGATTCCCGCGACAAACCTCCCGGTCGCCCCAACCGGCGTGTCGTGCATGCAACACGCCGACAAATTTTTCCGCCGGTTATCAGTTGGCAAACCTTGTTAAAGCGGTCCTTCGCCACGGCGGTGCCGTATCGGCGCGCCCTACTGAGGGACAGGGGTTCAGCTCGGCAGCGGGACACACGCGCTAAACACACGAATCGACCTGTGGGTCTGGAGATGCAGTGTTCTTGCTTCCCAGGATCGGCGAACGCCTCGGGTCAGAGGCGCCGGCAAAGGACCACTTGAGTGCCGGAATACAGAGCCTCGACCACGATTCGCTCGGTTGTGTGCCCGCATTCCGGTGAAGTCACAAGCGAACTCACCGATGATGAACCCGTGTCGTATGCCAACAACCGGGTGAACTCGCGTGGTTTGCGCGGAATCCAGCCACCGGCCCACCTCACGAGATCGACTCACTCCGCACGCGGCCTACTTGTCATGCTCGGTTCGACGCCATCTCCGAAGGTTGTTGGGTTCAACGCGAAAGCGCAGAGCTTGGGCATGATCGGAACCGACGACCCCGGTATCGGATCCGGAGGTTTTACTCCGGAAACTGTACGCAATTGCATTGGTGCTCAACCGGTTCGGCTCGCAAGATCGACTCTGCCGAGGGCCCTTTCATGCGACATATGTCCGATACTGGGCTTCCGGGTGCGCCGCCCATCTGCCTTACGGGCCGACACAACCGGCATCGCCGCGGTACCGGACCAGACGAGGCAGTTACCCGGCAGCAGCCAGGTGCCTGGGGCGCCGCGGGCACGCTATCTGTCCGATTAGCCAGCTAGGAAGACTCGCCCGTGTTCGGGCGCCGCGAACGTTCGTCGTGACTGCCGATCATGCCTGTCCTTTTGCCAAGGGGCTTGAAATATCCGGATCGGCGATTGTGGGTGCCACAGGTTTGCGGCACCGAAAACAAGGAGCCGGAACTCCCGCAACCCGAGTTCGAATATCGCGGGCAATTTCGTCGAGGCGACTACTGCGACCGCAGCGGTAACCTGGGAGCGACGATCCTGCTATCCATCGATCAACTGGTTGAGGCCCGCTGATCGGTCACACCTCGCGGCTCGAACTACTACGGATGGCGACAGCTCTATCACTGTCTGTTGACGTCGATCGACCGAGCCTGCGTCCGATCCGTTGAACCGTTTGCGGAGCTCGCGCGTATTGAACGACACACACTTTGCCGACGCTGAAACTGGAAGGTGAAATGGGTCTCGAAACTGACGGCGACTCGAATGTTGATGCGGATAGGTGGAATCACCTATCCGGGCCTTTCTCGATCGCGATAGAACAGTTGCAGATCGTCGGCTCACCGAGATCGGACGGCGAGGATCCGCAACATATTCGCCGGATCGCCGAGCTGGAAGAACCACTTCCGCCGATCGTCGTTCATCGGTCGACTATGCGGGTAATCGATGGCTTCCATCGATTACGAGCTGCGCGAGAACGTGGTGCCACGCACATCGAGGCGCTCTATTTCGACGGGGATGCGGACGATGCGTACATACTATCCGTCCGGGCAAATACAAGCCACGGCTTACCCCTGTCCGCGAGCGACCGGTCCGCAGCAGCAACTCGGATTATTGCCATGCATCCCGACTGGTCGGATCGAGCTATCGCCGCCTGCGCCGGACTTTCTACCAGAACGGTATCCACCATCAGATATCGTTCAACTGACATCGCGCCTCAGTTGAACACCAGGTTGGGCCGAGACGGCCGGACCCGGCCGCTGGACGGCGGCGAGGGCAGACGGCGTGCGGAAAGCTACATAAACAGCAATCCGAATGCCTCGCTGCGGGAGATCGCCAAGGCCGCGGGGATCTCACCGGCGACCGCCCGAGACGTGCGTGTTCGATTGCAGCGCGGCGAAGGTGCCGTATCGACCAAGCGTCCTCGGGAACAATCCGCCGACACGGTGGATCCGGTGAGTATCAGATCCTCGTCCGGTAGTCGTGGCCGGGCCGCGCACCTGCTGTTAAGGGATCCCTCGTTGCGCTCCAATGAGATGGGCAGAGCGCTGCTGCGGATGCTGCACGCACAGCCGATCGAGTCGAGCGAACGGGAACAGCTCATCGCCGGAATGCCCCCGCACTGCCTGGAAATGGTCGTCATGGCTGCGCGGGAGTGCGCGGATGCCTGGCACGATCTGGCCGCCAGGCTGAGCGATCGACACCACACCCGGAATCAGTGAACCCCGTGATCGCGCTTCGAATCTCGTTCATGCCGTCGTCGGATCCGGCCGCACGCGCGACACACGCCGCCGCATTCCATGGGACGACTCGAAATAATATGCCGATCGTGTTCAATGCATCGATCCAGATCGTTGACATACATATTCAGCACATGTTGTCATCTGAATCGTTCATTGCCGCCGAAAACGAAAGGAGTCGATAATGAACACAACCGAGAAGAAAGCGGAGAGCGTGGAGCCAGAATTCAAGCTGTCCGCGTCCGAGAGCGAACTGCTCGAGGAGTTCGGAGTACTGCTGGCCGCTGAATACACCTACGGCCTGTCTGCCTGAAATTTAGGGTAACCGAAAGCCTTGCCGCGGTGCATACCGCCGGCCGCTCCGCGGCAAGGCCTCGCCGATACAGAATGGCTTGAGAAATGAATTCGATCAGGGCAGTCATCCCGCGGAGCGCGGGGCTCAGAAGTGGCATTCCGGGTAATCGGGCGTTCGCCCTGATTTGGCTCGGTTTGGCCGTCTCGGTCATCGGGGACGCCTTTTACCGCGTCGCGCTGACACTCACCGTTGCGCACGCTGGGCCGTCGGGTTTGATCGGACTCGGTGTGGCATTGGCTCTCCCGACCGCGGTGATCGGACTATTCGCCGGTGTCCTTATCGATCGATCCGATCGGGTGCGGCTGCTCATCGGCACCGACCTGATCCGCTGCGCTATTGTTGCCGTGCTCGCCATCCTGCTCTTCGGCGGATCGACCTCATTGGCAGGCACGCTGCCGCTGGCGACTCTGCTCGCCTTCGTCAGCGTCGTTTTCACCCCTGCTCTCCAGACACTGCTGCCTGAATTGGCCCGAAACAACCGAGATCGCATCATTTCGATGGATGCCTGGATCCTCGGCGCTCTCAGCATCATCGGTGTCGTCGGCCCCGCGCTTGCCGGATTTTTGCTCCAATATGTCGACAGCGCGGTCCTGATGTTCATCGACGCGGCAACATTCGCATTCTCGGCAGTCATGATTTTCAGTGCCCGCATCCCCGCACCGATACCGTCCAGCGCGAGCGGCACCGGATCCACCTCCGGGCGGCTGCAGGCGATCGGCGAGGGCGTTCGTTTTCTGCTGAAACATCGCGTACTCGGGCCGTGCTTCCAGACCTTCCCTTTCATGGACTTCGCCTTCAACTCGATACCGTTCGTCCTGCCACTGCTGCTCGGCACCGACGGGTCCGCTCGGTACGGTGCTCAGCTGGCAGCGCTGGCGGTCGGGCGGGTCGTCGGCATGGCGGTACTGAACAAGACTCCGCTCAAACGCCATCGAGGCGCCGTACTTCGGGTGAACTTCCTCGCCCAGGGCACCGGAATCTTGCTCTTCGCCGGGTGCGCTACGTCGTGGATAGGGCTGATCCCGCTGGTGTTGACCGGAATCCCGGCGGGCGCCGCGCAGGTCGCGATGTCCTCCTATATCCAACTCGAAGTCGCGCCCGAGATGCGCGGCAGGGTCTTCACGGCTCTGATTTCCATGGTCACTTGGCTCGCGCCATTCGGCCCGATCGTCTTCGTGTCACTCGCCGGTGTTTCGAGCCCGACCCTGTCCTTTGCCGCGATCGCGGTTGTCCTCCTGGTCGGCGGCAGCCGTCTCCTGCTGTGCAGGCCATTGGCCGCCGTGGCATGACCATGAATGGAAAAGAACGTCCCATGCGTACTGAACAAGTCGACGTCATCGTGATCGGTGGCGGTCCGGCAGGCGCGGCCTTCGCCACCATCACAGCCCGCGCCGGATTACAGGTCCGAGTGCTGGAAGGCACGAAATTCCCACGGCATCACATCGGGGAGTCCCTGCTCGCCATGTCCATGCCCCTGCTCGGCACCCTCGGCGTCCTCGAGGACTTGGACAGCGCCGGGTTTCTGCGCAAGACCGGTGCCGTTTTCGTGTGGGGTGAAAAGCACCGTCGGCTGGACCTGGAGTTCCCCGCGCCGCATCGCGCGTATCAGGTGTATCGCAGTGAATTCGACACTTTGCTGCTGAATCACGCGGCGAACTCCGGTGCGGCTGTGTGGCAACAGCAGTGGGCCAGGTCGACATCGGCAGCTGCCGACAGCCGGATGAGCACCGTCGTCAGCGACGGTGCACACGGCCGGACCGAACATCGGGCACGCGTGGTGGTCGATGCCAGTGGCTTGTTCCAATTCACCCCGCGCAGGCTCGGATCGGCGCAGCGGTTGAGCGGCCCACACCGAGTCGCCGTGTCCGGTTATTACACCGGGGCCGACCGGGTCTCCGGTTATCAGGCGCCGAATGTCATCAGCGAAGCGTCCAGAGATGGCTGGCTCTGGTTCATCCCACTCGATGCGAACACTACAAGTATCGGATTCGTCGGTGACGCAGCAGATTTGAAACTTTCACCCGCGCAGACACTGACCGATCAGATCGGCACGACCGAACTGATCGCGGCGCTGCTGAGATCCGCGAGTTCGGCCAGGGCACCGCGGCTACTGCGCTACACCAACCACATCGTGGCCGACCCGTTGTGGCGAGACGGACGCGTTTTGATCGGCGACACGGCCTTCTTCGTGGACCCGCTGTTCTCCACCGGCGTGCACGGCGCGCTCTACAGCGGCATATCGGCGGCCTCCGCCGCGGTCAGTTTCCTGAACGACGGCCTGCCCGAGCACGAACTGGCCGATTGGTACGACCGCCGGATGCGCGCCCACTACGAACGGGTGCAGACGATGGTGCGGCTGCTCTATGGGATCAACGGCACCGATTCCCGGTTCTGGAGCAGCCGCGATCTGCGCCACATGTCCGGTGCGCAGGCGCGGACCATCGCGCGGGCACTCGGCCCGATCAGCGTGCCGCTGTTCAGGACCGGCCAGCAGACGAACACGCTCGATCTGCCGCCGGCCCTGGTGCCGCTGCTCAGCGAGTTCTCGACCGATCCGGACCCGACCTGCACGGTCGCCGCCGAGCGCATTGTCCTGGGCCACAACATCCAAATAACGCGCACGCTGGTCCGCCGGGGCGACCATCTGGTGCCTGCCGTAGGGCTGGTCGATCCAGAGAACCGTCGCCCTTCGGTGGAGGTTCCCGACAGTTCGGTGGCCGCCCGACTGATCGGACGGCTCGCGCACGGTCCGGTCACCAGGTCCGAATGGTGTGCGGACTCACGCTTGGCCGCGTTGGTTTCGGTCCTGCACAGCGGCCAGCTGGTGCAAGAGGACATGTCGGCTGATTCGGAAGGCTGTACACACTGATGGAAACGTATCTGCGCACGGCGTGGACGCAACCCGCGCCGTGGACCCCCGGGATCGAGTTCGAGCTTCTCCGTCCGTATTTCGATCTCGGAGCCGCCGCCATCGAGCCACCCAGCCATGTCATCGGGCTCGAGTTCGCGGTCGCCGCCGTCTCGGACGCCGATGCGCCACAACTGCCGATCCAGCACCGCCCGGGACCGGCGTTTCGCACTCGAATCACCGCCGCCGCGAACATGTCCCGCTACGCGGTGACCGATCCGGCGGCCCTTCCACTCGAGTTGCGCACGCAACGGTGGCAACTGCTCTGCGATCGGCTGGCGGACTTTCCCCGATTGTCGCCGCCAGCCCAGTCCGCGGTCACTTTGCTGCTGTCCTCGCTCGGTTTCTACGAGACCATGACCGAGCTCGGGCGCCATCTGACCGCCGACGATCCCGCGTGCCTGGTCTCGCTGGCCCGGGTCGCGCACGCGCGGTCTGCCTGCCGCCGCACTCCGGCGGCCCGACAACAGAGTGTTCGCGCGTTGGAAACAGTCGAAGCGTGCGCCGACCTGTCCATTCGGACCAGGCTCGCCGCCGCGATCACCCTCGTCGTGCTGCACGCGCGCGGGCCGCTGGCCTCCGCGCGGCAGCTGGCGCGATACTGCAGGCTCGCGGACGCACAGGCCGAACGGCTACGCCCGAGTGCGCATTGGCTGGACGCGCTGGCCGTCAGTACCTACTGGCGGGCCGTGAGTTTCGAGCCCTATCTCGCCGGAGATATCGAACGCACCCGCGAACAATTGGACCGCGCCGAACGACACGCGCGCGAACTCCCTGATGAGACAGCGATCCAGCACGGGTTGCGTTGGATGAACATCCATCCGCTCTTGGAAACCCGCTCCATCGAGATGGCGTGGGCCGGCGATCTCGATCGTGCGGTGCGGTATGCGGACGAACTCACCCGGGTCGATCCGATGGACGGAAAGACCCACATCAGACTCGGCGACTTGTATCTGCGCAGACACGAACCGCACGCGGCGCGTCGGGCATACCTGGCCGCCGCTGCCCTCGGCGCACCCTATGCGTCGTTGGCTTGGTACAAGTCCGCGCGAACAGCCGAGGACAGCGACATCTTTCGCCGGCTCGCACTGGCGTGCGCCAACAACGAAGATCCCGCGGCACTCAGTCCGCTCGCAGAGCTGCTGAAGACAGCTCGGCAGGACGGCGACGAACACCTCCGTGGTTGGGCTGCGGGCGAACTCGATGCGCTGCGCGACGATACCGAATCCCAGGAGGACTCGTGCGTACCGAATTCTTAAGAGCCGCAACCGCTGTCGGGCACCAGACGCATCCGGGAACGCTCTCGCGTGCCCTGCTCGGCGCCTACTTCGATCTGACCGACGAGCACGGGCCGATCCACGCGAGGGGCGTTGCCGACGCAGGCCGCCATCTGCTCGCAGGCACACCTATCCCGGCCTATCAGATCAATACCGCGAGCCTGTTGCGCGCGGCGCTCGTCGAAGAGTGTGGCACCGGAGACCCGCACGATCCGACCGCGGTGCCGCCCGGTGCGCGCTCCGCACGATGGACAGTGCTGTGCGATCTCATCGATGAGTGGCCGACTCTGGCCGACACCGACCGGCTGCGGGTCGCGGCTGTCCTCAGCAAGCTGGGGTGCTGGCAGGCCGTTGTCCGGCTCGTTTCACCGAAACTACCGGTGGACCAGTCGGATTGCGCGGCAAGACTCGCGCTGCTGCGCTGCAACGCGCTGTTCAAGTCAGCGGACCGCGACACCGCCGTCACCGCCTTTCACCAGGCACAGCGGATCATGGCCAGCACAGCTCAGCACCCGGGGTACCCGCTCGATCTCCGGTTGTCCGCTGCGATCGGTCTCGTGGTGCACCATGCGAAAAGCGATAAGACACTCACGGTGATCGACGGGTGGGCGACAACGGCCACCCAACTGTTGCGGCGAGCCGACCGGCACACCGTCGCTCCGGTGACCGCGAGCGCGTACTGGCGCGGGGTCAGCTTCGTGCCGTACCTGCGCCACGACTTCCCTCGGATGCAACAGATGCTGGGGGCGGCCGAGGACGCGGCGCGCGCGGCACTGATCGATACCGGGACCGATGCGCTGTTGGCTCGCGAGAATCTCCATCCGCTGCTCGAGACAAGGGCACGGGCATGGATGGGAGTGGGAAACGCCGAGGCGGCCGAGCAGTACTACCGGGAACTGGTCACCCACGATCCGCTGGATCCGAAGGTGCATGTCCGGCTCGGCGATTTCCTGCTGCACCAGTCGCGTCTGGACGAGGCACGATCCGCGTACGAGCACGCGGCTCTGCTCGGCGCTCCATACACGTCGTATGCGTTCACCCAGGCGGCCCGCTGCTCACTCCACCTCGACGAGCCCGAGCGTGGCATCGCGTCTCTCATGCACGCGGTACGCATCGATGCTCGTTCGATCACCCCCCTCGTGGAGTTGCGGCGCGTCGCCGGTCCGGCCGGGTTCTCGAGCGTGGCCGCCTGGGCAGCCGATCGGCTCGACACGCTGGCGCAGCAGGCTGCCCGACCCGCTGATCACCCCCCTTCGAGGAGCACTCCATGACAACAACCGAGACCTACCCTGTCGCCGAGGCGCTGACACTAGCGCCGGATGCCGCGAATCACGCCGCGATCGCCGACCACCTTGTTTCGCTACGCCTGCGTCAATTGGCGAAACTCGCCGACCTCAGCCGACGCCTGTGGCCGGAGTCGCCGGCAGCGCTCGCCGACCTGCTGACCAGGTTGCCGGAAATGCCGGGGCCGCAACGTGGCGTGCTGGCCGATGACCCCTTTTTCTACGCGTCGTTCACCGGGCTGGTCGCCGCGCTGCGGATCAATGACCGCCCGGCCGCCCGGCGCAGTCTCGCCCGACTCGTTCCGACGCTGCTGCTGCCCGCGGCGGGGCTGATATCCGCGCCGATCGCCGTCGAGGTCGGCGCGGGCGGGGCCCTCGGATTGCACGCGGCCGGACCTCGATTGAGCCTCGGTCCTGACGCGGCCGGACATACCGTCATGATCAGCGCCGACGCCGGCGGTCTTCTCGGATGGCGGCTGGACCGCGAGCGGCAGGGCACGATCGCCGCGGGCCTGCCCGGCTGCCATGGCAGTGCGCTGGTCGCGGGAACTCGCGCCACCAGCTTCGACGGTGATGATGAGCGGCTGCCAGCGATGTTGATCGAGATCGGCGCCGACCCCAGCGGGTTCGCCACCGAGACCGTGGCTCCGGTGACCCCTACCTCCAAAATGCGCGAGCAACTCGCGGCATGTTTCGAACGGCTCGGTGCACGATGGCCCGAAATTCGAGCCGAGATCGAAGAATCCGTGCGTTTGATCGTGCCGATACGCAGCCGAAGGACCTCAGCGTTCTCGAATACCGCCTGGCAGGGTGCCGTCTTCTTGCGAGACGACTTCGCAGACCCGCTGTTTCTGGTGGAGCGGCTGGTGCACGAATCGAGTCATATCCGGCTCAATGCCGCCATGGTGTTCTCGCCTTTACATCACCATGCCTGGGACGACCGGGTGGACAGTCCGTTCCGGGCCGGGCCGCGCCCGGTGACCGGACTGATCCACGGTGCGTTCGTTTTCACCCGCGCGGCCGAGGCATTGCTTCGGGTATCGGTAGAGACCCCGTCAGCACACCGGGGGGCAGCGCAGGCTCGGGCGCTGCTGGACAAGGTCAGCAATGCGCTGGCAACAGTGCGCTCAGCGGTGCGCCTTACCGACCACGGCGAATGCCTGATCGGTGAAATCAGCGCCGCCCACGCCGCATTGCTCGAGCAATGCGGCGATGCCCAACCCACCGAAAACCCCTCTGATTACCTTCTGGAAGAGATATGAGCAATCAGACAGCTCTCACCTCGTCGCTCGAAGCGCTGGCGCTGGATCGACTGGCCCTGACCACAGGCCCGGACTTCGCGTACCTGTCCTACACCGACCGGCTACGCAATTCCGTACCGCGAGTCATTCGCCGCATCGGTGCGCTCAGTGGCGACGACACCGCATATATGCTCGACTGCTGGCGCGACGTCTTCCTCGCCTTGTCCGAAGATGCCGCGCGGCAAGTAGTCTCGCACCCTTTCTTCAACTATTACTGGCTGCAACTGTCGGACGCTTGCCTGCGCGGCGATCAGGAGTTCCTGCGTGCATGGGCACACCATCTTCCCCGTTTCCTGGTAATCCCCGCGCTCGAGTACGGATTGTCGATTCCGACCCCGGTACTCGTTCCGGCCGGGCAGCGGGAACTGCGGCTGCCCGGATCCTCAGCACACCTTGCCTTTCCACCCGCTGTACATCGGCTGCGGGTGTATTTCGGCAACGACGGCGACGGAGTGATCCGAGGCGAAACCGTGCATATCCCGAGCAACTATCCGACCGACGACACCGCAACGCGCCTCGGTTCGGTCACCCGCATACCCCATCCGAGCATCCCAAATACCGGAATCGAGATCGACGCCGGTGACCCGTGGATCAGCAGGTTGATCACTTCAATGAACGGCAAGCCCGCGCAACCCGGTTATCCGGCACCGGATCTGGCACCGATGACCGAGCCGGGTACCACCCGGACCCGCGACATATCTCGCTCCTTCGAGCTCATCGAACGGGTGTGGCCCGAACTGGCCGCCGAGATGAAAACGCATGTGCGAGTTTTTGTTCCGTATCGCAGCGCATTCCATTCCAGCTTCACCGAGGCGTGCATGATGGGCACCGTCTTCCTCTCCGAAGCCATGTGGCCGTTCAGCAACACCGCTTACACGGCCGAGCACTTCTTGCACGAGGAAGCACATTTGCGGCTGACGCTGATCGAGGAACTGGATCCGCTGCTGACCCCGGCCGAGGACGCCTCCTACGCATCCCCATGGCGCGCGGATCCGCGCCCGCTCTCCGGCCTGATCCAGGCATGTTTCGCGTTCGCCAGGATCGCCGCGTTCCACCGTCGGGCACGGGAGGTGACCGGAGAAAGCATGCACAGCACGCGACATGCCGAGACTACCGACCTGCTGACCCGAGGTATGCGAGAGGTCGAGTCCGGACCGAAGATCGAGTTCACCGAAGTCGGGGACCAGCTGTGGTCACAGCTGCGCGAAGAAGCGAGCCTGCGATGACCGAAATGCTCCGCCTGCGGGCGCGAACACGAATGATCTGGAGCGGCGACACGCTGCTGATGCAACTCGGCACCCACAACCTGCGGCTATCGGGTTTCGCCGAAGCGCAGGTGGCCGCGCTGCACGAACTGCGCGCCGGCTCTTCGCCGGATCGGGTGCGCGAATCACCGTGGATGTCAGCACTGTTGGATGGCGGCTTCCTGGAAACCGTCGCACACCCGTCCGACGACCCCGACCTTGCCCGGTTCGATCGACTCTTGAACTACCTTTCGGAGTTGGAGTCCGCCGAAGTGAATCGATTCGACCTGCTGGCACGACTACGCGGCAGCAGCGTGCTACTGGTCGGTCTCGGTGGTATGGCCAGCTGGGTCACCTACAACCTGTTGTGTTGTGCGATCGGCCGTTTCACCCTGCTCGACGGCGATGTAGTCGAGGCATCGAACCTCAATCGCAGCATTCTGTACACCGAACAGGACATCGGCCGGCCCAAAGTTCTCGCCGCCGCGGATCGAATGCGTGCCTTTGCCCCGCGTACCGAAATCCGGGCGGTGCAGGCCTATGTCACCGGCCCCGACGACCTGCGGGATCTGGCGCGGGAATCAGACCTCGTCATCGGGATGGCCGATCAGCCACCGTGGCTGATCAAAGAATGGGTGGCCGCGGCGGCATTGGCGACCGGCAGGCCCTTTGTGCAAGCCAGCGGGGGCAGGGTCGGCCCCTTCCACACGACCTCCGGGACAGCGTGCACGATCTGCGACTGGACCCATCAAACCGATCGACAGCCCCGCTACGGTGAGCTGCTACGACGCCAGGGCATGCTGCCGCGCGGCAACTCCGGGGCATTGAGCCCGGTCGGCGCCATCACCTCCGGCGTTGTCTGTCTCGAAGTCGTCCGCTATCTGCTCGGGATGGAACCGACGACAGCCAACCGGATCTGGGAATTCCGCGGGGATCTGTCGTCGGGTTATTCGGATTGCCCGCCGCATCCACGCTGCGGACTCTGTGGCAACGACGAGCCACGGTCGGTCACCCCCGCCGCGAGCCTGGCCCAGCGATGACCAGCCCGTGGCGACAGATCGGCGCGGTCGATCACGACGGCGTGCACTGCACTTTCTGGCAGCATCCCACCGGGGCGACGCACCTGCATCGGCATACCGACGACCCCGATCTGGGGTTCGGCATGAGTTTCCGCACCCCGGCCGTCGATGACAGCGGGCTACCGCACGCGGTCGAGCATCTCATCGGCACCGGATCTCGCAAATTCCCCATGAGCAGCGCCCTGTTGACCGCTGCCTATCGAAGTTGTTCGGGTTTCATGAACGGGCTGTCGGAGACCGGTCGCACCTCGTATGCGTTCACGGCCGGCGATCCGCACGACTATGCCGATCTGCTCGATGTCTTGCTCGATGGGCTGTACCACCCGTTGCTACGACGACGCGATTTTCTGCGCGAGGCCTGCCGCGCCACCGCAGGCGCCGACGGCTCGTCCGCCCAATGGCGGGGGATCGTTCATAGCGAGCTCGCACTCAAATCCGAACCACCGGCACAGTGGTTCACTCGCCTGGCCGTGCGCCGGTTTCGTCCCGACGACCCGGCTCAGTACCGACACGAAGGGACACCGGGCGGGCTGCCCGCCCTCGAATACGAATCCTGTGCCGCCTTCCACGAGACGTACTACCGGCCCGAAGGCGCGCATTCGTTCGCCAGCTCGCCCGACGCCGAGCCGACCTTGACCGCCCTTGCGGCAGCGCATGCCGACCGCTCGGGCACCATCAAACAACACGGTATGCCCCCGCACCGGAAAGCGTTGCTACACGGCCCGGTTCGCACCGAACCGCGATACTGGGCCGCGGTACAGGTGGTGATCTCCGATAGCGATCGAGCAGGGTGGACGGAGGCCGCGGCACTGGCCGCCGCACTGACGGCCGATCGCCGAAGCCGGGACTTCCACTGGACGATCTCCACGCCCGCACCGTTCGGCGCGGGCGTTGTGCTCTACGTAGGCAGCCCGGCGGATGGTGTCGACACCGCACAGGCATCGGAGCAACTGCGCGGGCTCGAAGCGACAATCCGCGACGTGCAGGCGAATCGGACACTCTCCGAAGACAATTCACCACTCGAACTGCTGGGTGCACCGTATCGGACGATGCCGCCGTCGATCTCGTGGGGGCTGGCCCTGGCCGGTCCCCGGATGGCGGGACACGCCCCGCTCACGCTGCTCGGTCCGCGTGGCTCCGGCCGCACTCCGCCGTCGCGGATGGACCTCGGCATCGTCACCGACGCCGGCCTGCCCGGAAACGACCCGGGCGAGCCGACACGCACACGAATCCGCAAGGACGCCACCGTATGGCGATCCCGGCCGGGCAGTCAGGATGCGTCAGGATTGCCACTACGACCTTTGATCGCCCGATCCATACCCACTCAGCCGGTAGTCGAACAGACCGCGCCGGGCCTGGAACTGTTGCCCCTCGACGGACAAAGCCGCACGCTGACTCACGTTCTGCTGACCGTCGAGTCAGCCTCCGCATTTCTGATCGATCCGCTTGTCAGGTTCCTCCGCACCGCAGCGCGGAAAATCCCGGTCCCCACCTGTATGCCACGCCCACCGCTGCTCACCCGCACGGCAATCGTGCGCGGTGCCGCTGCCACCGTGGACTTGTTGTTCGACGGTTGGTCGCCTCACTTCTGGACAGCTCTGCTGACGACAATCATCGATACCCCCACCGTCCGCGACGCACTCGTCGCGGAAATCACGCGGACCCTTCGACGGCGATCATTCACCCTCATGACCGAAACTCATGAGCTCGCCGACAGCGCCGCGGTCGCCCGAGTATCGCCGGTCGGCGCGGCACAAGACGCGGTCACCGGCATGCCCGCAATGGCACGTTGGCAATCGCTGACCGCAGCCGAATCCACCGACGATTCGATGACCGCACTGACAGCGGCGCTTCGACAGCTCGCCGACGCCGAGGTCAGACTGCTCATCGTCGGTCCGCGCGCCTCGTCCACCCATGTCAGATGGGCCGATGATCGACCGGCGTGGACCGCACGGCCATCCCCGCCGATGCCTCCGGTGTGCGTCGAATTCGCCAACAGCCACCGGTGGCACGCACATGCCACGGCGTGGCCGATCGCAGCCGACATCGACGCCGCTACCGCGGCGGTCCTCGGCGCCGACCTACGTCGCCGCTACATCCACCCGCTCGTCCGAGAGGAAGGTGGGGCGTACACCGCGTACGCGGGATTCGATTCGACCAGATCGGCACTCGTCGTGTACACGGGTGCGGATCCGTGTAACGCGACCAGACGCAGGCAGCTGCAACTGCTGCCCGAGTCCACCTACCACCCGCCCGATGACGATGCTCTGGAAACAGCACGGCTGATGGTCGTGCGTCGATATCGGCTGGACTCTTCGGATCTTCCACTGGCCGTGAGCCACGCGTTGTCGGCTCCGCACCGTCCGCCCGGCGCCACCGACCTTGCCACTGTCACTGCGGCAGACCTCGAGCATCTCGCCGAATCCAGCCTGTCCGCACAACAGTGCGAGTCGGTCAGCCTCTGACCCCTGTCAGCTCAACTGTCGAAATGAAACACCATGCATGACATCAGCATTAACCCGGTCCCGGCGACCGGAACAGATAGCCTGCCAGGCATCCTGGCCGAGCGCGCCAAGGACGTACTGCTGCGGAAGCTCGAAACCCATCTAGCTCAGCCAGACGACCCCTATCGCGACCAGATGGCGCTTGCGCGTGAGTCGGTGGAGCGCCTACCGGACGCTGACCTGGCTCGCGCGGTGAGCCATCCTTTGTTCAAGAAGTGGTCCGTGTCCGACCACACGGCCACCGATATTCACCCCCTCGATCTGAACCGAATCCTGTTGGCCACGTTGATCGAAGACGACGCGGTACCCGAACACGGGATGGTGATCCCCTTAACCGAGGGCGATCTGCGCGGCCCCGGTCTTCGCCACAGACGGGTCGCCGCCACACCCGACGAACCCTTCACCGCCATCCGCATCCATGGGAATGAGGCTCTGCTCGACGCCGGGCCCAACCACCACGACATCAGGTCGAGCGAATTGCTGCACCACGGACTGCGCCCGCTGCAGGACGCCGACCTCGTCCTCGACGCAGGCGATCCGGTGATCCGCCGATTTCTCGCGCGGATGAACGCCGTCCCCGGCGCAGGTACGAATGCGCGACGAGACCTGAAACCGGTCACCCAACCGAACCCGGCTCTAGTCGATGCGTACCGCACTGTTCTCAATCTCCTGCGGGAGTGCTGGCCAGAGGCGGCCGATGAGTTACTGCGCTACGTACGCGTCATCGTCCCCTTCGAAAGCGAACTATTGCTCGGCTGGGCGACGCCTCTGTTCCAAGGTGCGGTATTCGTGCGCGCCGCGCCCGACGATCTACTGTTCACCTTCGAGCGCCTGGTACACGAGGCCGCACATCTCAGACTCTTCGCAATCCAGCACACTGGCAAACTCCACAACGACCCCCCTGACAAGAGATTGGTTTCCGTGGCCCGCCCCGATCCCAGGCCCGTCATCGGTGTCTATCACGCATCCTTCGTCTACGCGCGCCTGTGCGAGGCATTCGCGAGAGCAATCGACCACGGCGCAGACGAGCGCTGGTCAGCGCGGCTCGACACCCTGCTCATGCGATTCCGATCCCTGTCACGAACATTGCACGAGGGAGCGACACTCACCCCACTCGGTGAGCGCATACTTGCCGAACTCGACGCACGCACCGAGGCCATCTTTATCCGCTGAAGCCGTTGCCCAAGCCGGTATCGGATGCAGAACGAACCTCACGAAGGGTGAGATTTCCCGTGTGTCCTGAACGTGAAGAAGCGCTGATAATGTTGTAGGCGAAGCGTTTTAGATCAGTGCCGCACGGACGATGCAGATTTGTGACCCTTCGGAGTCGTCCCTGCGGAGGGAGGCTTCAAACCGCCTCATGCTGCGTTGGTGGAAGGCCGTCGTGGTGAGCGAAGAGGAAACGGCGACCAGCAGGTACGCAACGAACAATGGTCCGGGCGCGCCGACCATTCCGGCGATCAGATACGCCTCGACGGGTACGACGAACGGCGCGGCGAGCGCCCAGACCAGGTTCACTCCGATCGTTGCGGTGATCATGGCCAGGAAGTAGATCTGCCAGTCCTGGGCGACGACGAACTCGCCCGCGCGGATCCGGCCCAAGCGGCGGTGCTGGTAGTCGGCACGCCACGGCTGGGATCAAGGGTCGCGTGGTCCGGTCACATAAGTCACCGACCTGACTGATCGCGCCGCGCCGGCCCGCGCTCAGCAGGCCGCTGGTTCGAATGGATCCAATACATCGGCGAGTGCGCGGCGCGGCGCGAACGGCAATGCGGCGGCAGCTGCGGAAGCCCAGCCGATTCTGATGACGGCCTGCGGATAGGCCAGGTCGTCCAGCACGCCGACGCGGATGCGTTGCCGTAGTTCGGGAATCTCGAGTGGCTCGGTCAGGGCGCAGGTCGCCAAGCCGACGTTGGTCGCGGTCAGCAGTACCGCGCTGAGCGCCTCACCCGCGCACAGCTGTGCCAACCGGTCGTCGGTCGAGGTGCCGAGTACCAGTAGTTCAGCGAAGTCGGGCGCAGCCTGTCGCGGCACGGGGACTATCCCCGGTACTCCCCCGGGATGCGAGTACAGCGGGATGCTGTGGGCAGACACGCCGTCCGGCGTCGCCGGCCTGCCACTCCAGTCGGCCAGTTCCAGTCGATAGCCGGCATCCGCGTCCGGCGCCGTGCGCAGCGCCTCGACCAGACGTTCGCGTGTGGCGTCCGCGGCCTGCCGGACGTTTGCTCCGAGCGTCGTCGCACGTTCCTTCACCAGCCCGAGATAGCCGGGCGGGATCGGCGCCGAACTGAAGGATCGCCGATCGGTCTGCCTGCGCAGGATCGCGCCGCTCAGTGCGTGTTCGAGCATGGTCGGTCGATGTGGCACCAGTTCGATCGATGCGAGGTGGTTCGGATCGGCCGGATTCGGTAACCGATGCACGACGGCCGACCACCCCGCTGCGGCGAGCGCGATTCGCAGGTGGTGTAGTGCTGCGCCACAGCTCAATACGGCGTCGCGCTGCTCGGTGCCGGCCAGTGGATTCGCCCGCGTCGGGTCGAGATGCAGGTCTACGTGGTGGTCGCTGATCCGGAACCGCCACGGCTGTGTGTTGTGGACCGACGGTGCCCGCACCGCGAGTGTCAACGCCGCCCGCAGGGTGGGCTCGTCGGGCCATCCGTGGTTCATCACCGCCCACCGTCCATTTCATCGTCGATCTCTACGCTGCCATTCCACTGACGTCCGGATACAGAGCAGGACGGCCCCATGTCGAGGGACTTCCGGAAACGATCCGAAAGTCCCTCGACATCAATGACCTTCGGCCGTCCCGCGGAAACCCACCGCGGGTGATCCTGAGTACAGGAATCGGATTCTCCGAAAGGCTGTGCTCCATGCCCGAATACGGATCGCCCGCCGAGCTGCGGGAAACGCACTCCGGGCTCGTGATGCTGTGGCGCCGGACGTGTACCTCGGCGTCGCACACCTCACCGACCCGGTCGGTGGGCCGTCGGAGCCGGTGGTACTCATGCGCCGGATGCCCGAAGACCGCAGACTATCGAACACCCTCGCGGACCCTGAGCTGTCCCGATCGAGGCTATCGGCGCTGGTACAGGTGATCGCACTGTTCCATCACTCGGCCCGCCGTAGTCCCGAGATCAACGCCGAAGGCACCCCCGACGCGCTGCGCGGCCGATGGCGAATGCTGTTGCGCAGTCTTGCCGATCAGCCCGAGGTAGCCGATCCGTACCTGGTCGATCGGATCGACTGGCTCGCGATGCGCTTCATCGACGGCCGAGAATCGTTGCTGATGAACAGGATTGCCGATGACCGCATCGTCGACGGTCACGGCGATCTACAGGCCGAGGACATCTTCGACCTGGCCGACGGCTTCCGGGTGCTGGATTGCCTGGACTTCGACGATCGGCTGCGCTATGTCGACTGCCTCGATGACATCGCCTTTCTGGCAATGGATCTGGAGTTCCTCGGCTACTCAGGACTCGGCGATCAGCTGCTCTCGGATTATCTGCTGGTCACCGCCGATCCGGCGCCGCGGTCGCTGCGCGATCACTACATCGCCTATCGCGCGCTCGTTCGTGCCAAGGTCGATGCGATCCGCTTCGGGCAGGGCGACAGTTCCGCCCGCGGTCGCATACGGCGCCATCTGACGATCGCCGCGCGGCATCTGGACGAGGCAGCGGTACGTCTGGTGCTGGTCGGCGGACTGCCGGGTACCGGGAAATCCACTGTTGCCAAGGAGCTCTCGGCGTTGACGGGGGCTGTCGTGTGCTCCAGCGATCAGGTGCGCACGCAGCTGCGCGCGACGGGGCAGGTGCATGGAAGCGGTGGAACCTTCGGTGTGGGAGCGTATTCCGCACCGAACAAGAATCAGGTTTATACCCAGCTGCTGGCGCGCGCACGCTTGCTGCTCTCGCTCGGTGTCTCGGTGATCCTCGATGCCAGCTGGCTCGATGCGGACGAACGACAGCGCGCCCAGCTGCTTGCTGCCGACACACACGCCGATATTGTTCAACTGCAGTGCGGCTGTCCGGCCACGGTAGCGAACCGCCGGATCGGCCAGCGCGACACCGGCGACTCCGAGGCGACTCCGCAAATTGCCGCAGCCATGTCGGAGTCCGCGGTGCCATGGTCGGGCGCGACGTCGCTCGACACCGAGTTGCCACTCCATGACACTGTGAACAGCGCCTTCGGTGCCTGGCAATCAGCCACGTCAAGGGACTTTGGTCCTCAATCGAGAGTCGAACTCCGTGCCGCGGCCGAGGAAATCTTCGTAGGCTGAATCAACTGCTCAGGGAGGTGCATTCCCATGGTCACCGTGTTCTTGGTGGACGACCATCACATCGTGCGACGCGGGGTCGCCGACCTGATCGACGCCGAAACCGACCTTGAAGTAATCGGCGAGGCCGGCAACGTGTCCCAGGCGATGGCGCGGATCCCCGCGCTGCGACCCGACGTCGTCGTCCTCGACGTTCGACTACCCGACGGCAACGGCATCGAGCTGTGCCGCGACCTGCTCAACCAGCACCCCGAGCTACGCTGCCTGATCTTGACCTCGTTCACCGACGAACAAGCGATGCTCGACGCGATCTTGGCCGGGGCCAGCGGCTACGTGGTCAAAGATATCGGAACTCTCGAACTGGTCGATGCCATTCGGGAGGTCGGTGCCGGACGATCATTGCTCGACAATCGTGCCGCGGCCGCGCTCATGGCAAAGCTGCGAGACGAGGCCAGCGCTAAAACCGGCCCGCTGGCCAGCCTGACCGATCAAGAACGCACGTTGCTCGATCTGCTCGGCGAGGGATTGACCAACCGGCAGATCGCCGGCCGCATGTTCCTGGCTGAGAAGACCGTGAAGAACTACGTTTCCCGACTGTTGGCCAAGCTCGGTGTCGAGCGCCGCACCCAGGCCGCCGTCATCGCCTCGAAGCTCAATGCACCGCAGCAGCGGGAGTGAGTCGCTAGCGACTAGCGGGAGCGCAGGCGGGTTGTCGGCCTACCGCTGCGGTCATCTCCACGTGGGAAGATGACCGATATGGATGGCAAACGGTCCGGCCCGGCCGGGCCTGGTCAGAGGCCGGTGGTCGAAACATTGTCGCAGATGCGACTGCGTGAGCTGCTCGCCGAGGTGCAGGAGCGGATTGCCCAGATCGTCGGCGTACGCGATCAGATGGACCGGCTGATCGAGGCCATGTTGGTCGTGACGGCGGGCCTCGACCTCGACAACACCCTGCGCACGATCGTGCACACCGCGATCGAGCTGGTCGATGCCGGATACGGCGCACTTGGCGTCCGCGAAACCGACAAGGAAAGTCTGCAGCTCGCCGAATTCGTCTACGAAGGAATCGACGACCGAACCCGCGTGATGATCGGCGACCTGCCGCGCGGTCACGGCGTGCTCGGTGTGCTCATCGAGGAACCGAAACCCATTCGGCTGACCGATCTTTCGACCCATCCCGCATCAGTCGGCTTCCCTGAGCACCACCCGCCGATGAATACGTTCCTCGGTGTTCCGGTCAAGGTGCGTGATGAAGTGTTCGGCAACCTCTACCTCACTGAGAAGGCAGGCGGCCAAGAGTTCACCGAGGACGACGAAGCCATCGTGCTGGCCCTCGCAGCAGCCGCAGGTACCGCCATCGCCAACGCACGCCTCTACGAGCAGTCCCGCGTCCGCCAGCAGTGGCTCGAGGCGACCCAGGACGTGGCCACCGAACTGCTCGGCGGCAGCGAACCGAACGAGGTGCTCGAGCTGATCGCCGACCGGGCACTGAAACTCACCCACTCCGCGGCAGCCTTCCTCGCCCTACCCGAAGATCCCGATATCCCGCATGACGAGGTCACCGAACTCGTTGTCGTCGCCGCCGCCGGCGCCGGATCGGAACACCTTCCCGGACAACGTATCCCGATTGCCGACTCACATTCCGGCACGGCGTATATGTCAGGTCGGGTGGTGGCCAGCGACCAGCTGATGTTCCGCCCGCAATTCGACGAACCCGCCAAATTCGGACCCGCGCTGATCCTTCCGCTGCGCGCCGAAAACGCAGTCATCGGCGTGCTGGTCACCCTGCGCCCCACCGAGGCACAACCCCTCGACGCAGCCGGACAAGCCATGATCACCGCCTTCTCCAGCCAGGCCGCGCTCGCCCTGCAACTGGCCGCCACCCAGCGACGCATGCGCGAACTCGACGTACTCTCCGATCGCGACCGGATCGCCCGCGACCTGCACGATCACGTCATTCAGCGACTGTTCGCGGTCGGGCTGTCACTGCAGAGCACAGCGCAACGCACCCGCACCCCCGAAATCAAGACCCGGCTCACCGAAACCATCCAGGACATCCAGTCCATCGTCCAGGAAATCCGGCACTCGATCTTCGATCTGCACAGCAGCACCGCCGCGGACGCCCCGACCCTGCGTAAACAGCTGCACGCGGTGATCGCCGAGATGACCGCCGACACCGGCCTTCGCACCACGATCCGCCTGGCCGGACCGGTCTCGGTACTCGCGCCGCCGCTGTCCGAGGATGTCGAGGCAGTGCTGCGCGAAGCCGTCAGCAATGCGGTCCGGCACGCCTCGGCGACCACAGTATCGATCAATCTGTCGATCCGCGACGACGTCATCATCGAGATCACCGACGACGGCACCGGCATCCCCGACAATCTCCCCCACACAAGCGGACTCGCAAACCTGGCCGCGCGCGCGGAGCAGTCCGGCGGCAATTTCGACATCGGACGCGGTGCCGACCGCGGCACGGTGTTGCGCTGGTCCGCACCACTGCCCGACCAACCGCCGCGCAAGGACTGACGGCTTCCGGGCCTTCGGTCGCTCAGCCGATAGCAGGCACCTGGATCCGAGGTAGCTGGACCGGTCGAGCACCTGGGTTCGGGACCTACGTACTGCTGCCTCAGATCGGACAGCTCGGGCAGACCATCCGCACCCTCGGTGATGCGCAATGGCAGTGGCTCGCGGGCGGGTTGGCCATGTCGGCCATGACCTACGCCACGGCGGCGCTCGCGGTAATGGGCGCAAGTCCCCGGCCACTCCCCTTCGGACGCACGATGAACGCGCAGCCGGCGACGTCGTTCGCCAACCTGCTGATGCCATACGGGGTCGGCGGCACCGCTGTCAACGAGCGGTATCTGGAGCGCTGCGGGCTCACGCGGGCCACTGCCGTTGCGACCGTTGCCCTTACGGTGACGGCCGGTGTCATGCTGCACCTCATCGAGCTGGCCTGCGCCGGAGTCTGGCTGGGCCGGACCCGGCTGCTGCTGACCGCCGCGCTGCCTTCCGGTTGGATTTTGCTGATCGGCTTCGTCTCCGTGATGGCCGCGCTCGGCGTCGGAGTCGTGCTCATGCTGCGGCGCCCCGCCTGGCTGACCGAGATACGCACCACCCTCGGTGCGATGGCCGGCATCCTGCGCCAGCCGTCACGGGCCGCCATGCTGATCGGTGGTCAGGTCGGCACAAATATTGCTTACGTTGCAGCCCTGGGGTTTTCGGTACACGCATTCGGCGGACACGCCTCGATCGCTTTGGTCGCCGCGGTCTTTCTGGGCGGGGCCGCTCTCGGCGCAGCCAGCCCAACTCCATCGGGTCTCGGCGTCATCGGGGCAGCCCTGGTAACCGGGCTGATCATCGCGGTGTGCCGAGTGCGCCAGCGGTCGCGGGCGTCCTCGCCTATCGGCTGGCGACATTCTGGATCCCGGCGGCCGCCGGGTCGATCTCCTTCAAATCCCTGCAGCACCAACAACCCCTGTGCCGGATGGAACTGACCGACGTGGGACAGGCTGGTTTTCGGCTGCCGAGTCGAGCAGAGCGCAGACCTCGAGGTCGGTCACTTCGGCGAAGTCCATATACCACAGGCGGATCGAACCGAACGGCTGCGGCGTGTGCAGGCAAACGATGGCGTCCGCGACCGCGGCCAGCGCGCGGATCGGTTGATACGCGCCGACCGGCACCGCGAATACCACCCGGACCGCGCCACGCGCGCGGGCAACCGCGCAAGCCGCATGAGCAGAAGCGCCTGTGGCAAGACCGTCATCGACGATCACCGCGGTGGCGCCATCCAACGCCCGGCACGGATGATCACGACGGTAGCGAGCAGCGCTGCGGCGCAACAGTTCTCCTTGCTCGCGAGTCACCGCAAGCCTTTCAGGCTCGGAAACAACAGCGTCGGCGACCATGTCTTCGTCGATGACACGCACCCCCTCCTCACCGACGGCGCCGAACACCAGCCACGGCTGATCCGGGACGGTCAGTTTGCGTACCACCACAACATCGAGAGGGACCCGCAGCGTGGCCGCGACCGGGTAAGCGACCGGAACCCCGCCACGCGGTAACGCGAGGACGACCACCCCAGATCCAGACAACGCCGGCAAGCGTTCGGTGAGTCGGCGGCCGGCGTCACAACGATCGACATACACCATGGGCTGCTCCTGAGTCTGTCGTCCACACGGAGGCGAGCCGCGCTTCGGGACCCAGAGAAAGCCAGCCGAACACTACGCCGCAAAACCCGTGGAACACAGAGCTATCCGCACAGTGCTCGACGGAACCATCCCTACCGGCGAGTAGCCGCTGTCTTGTCCACGGCGGAGACCTCTTGGCGCGCTGAGGGTGCGGGCGTCGAGGTCGAAATACCACAGTTCAGCGGCACTTCCCACGATTGCCCGGGCAACGCGATCCCGCGGGATGTCAGGAAGGCCCATACCCCGTCCTAAGGCTTCGGCCGTCGACCCACCGTAGTCATTGGCGGTGCGACCGGGCGCCGCCGCGAGATTATCGAGCCGCATCCGGGACAGACCCTCGCCGCTGGCCAGGACCGAATTACCGTCTCCGCGCAGGGACCCGCCGATGCTGCCGATCGGCGGGTCGTCGCTTGCCATGTCGATTACGGCCTCGTTGTTTCCTCATTCGATATCGGCGTCGTTGCCACCGGGGTGGCGGTGCCGTTGGGCTTCGGGGTGGGCTGGATCGGTAGCGCCGCCGGCACGGCGGCGAGCGCGGCTGCGGCCGCGGTTTCGCGGGCGAAGTAGGAGCCGACGTCGCCGATCGCGCTCATCAGCTGAGCCGGGAAGACGACGGTGGTGTTCTTGTCGACGCCGAGCTCGATCAGCGTCTGCAAGTTGCGCAACTGCAATGCCAACGGGTGCGCCATCATCGTGTCGGAGGCATCGCCCAGCGCGGCGGCAGCCATTGATTCCCCTTCTGCGGCAATGATTTTCGCTCGCTTCTCGCGCTCTGCCTCGGCTTGCCGGGCCATGGCGCGCTTCATGCTGTCGGGCAGTTGAATGTCCTTCAACTCGACCAGGGTTACTTCGACGCCCCATTCCAGGGTGGTCGTGTCGAGGATCTCCCGGATACCGGCGTTGATGACGTCGGTCTCGGAGAGCGCCTCGTCGAGGGTGTGCTGCCCGACGACCTTGCGCAGCGTGGTCTGGGCGATCTGATCGATGGCCGCGTAGACGTTTTCGATCGCGACGACAGACTTTTCGGCGTCCACGATCCTGAAGTACGCGACGGCGGAGATGTCGACACTGACATTGTCGCGGGTGATGATGCCCTGTGACTGGATCGGCATGGTGATGATGCGCATCGTCACCTTCCGCAGTTGATCGATCACCGGGACGATGAGGTTGAGACCGGGTTCACGGACCGCGATGACGCGCCCGAGCCGGAACAACACTCCCCTCTCGTATTGGGTGACCACTCGAATGGACAGTGCCAGCACGATCAACGCCACCACGACCACCGCGAGGACAATGACGACTACGTTCACAACTTCTCCTGACTGAGGCACGAATCCGTTTCGGCCATCCATAGAATGCGCTCGACTGCGATGCGGTCCCAGGGGCGAACGGCACCGGGTGATAGGTAGTTCGGCCTCTGGATACCGCCCGCCGCGGCTATCACCATGTTCGGTGCGTCGCGGCCGGTGGCTCGAGTGTCGCCCCGGCGGTGGCGCCGCCGTCGAGGACAGCGCGTTGGGCCCGACGTGGATCAACCGCCGCTGCGCCTCGCGACTGGTCAGACCCGATCGAGAACTTCATGTCCGATACATTCCACCGAAATCCGCAGTGGGCACAGGCCCGTTCGGTGGCGTCAAGCCTCGACTTCCTGGATCAGATCCAGGCGGGCGATCCAACTGACTCGGAACAGTAAGTTTCCCAGTCGAATTCGGCCATTTTATCGACAGAGGCAGTCCGCTCACGGCAATCCGACTGATTGACCTTCCGGCGCATCGCGGCGACCATGAAGTACGGCAAATGATGAGAACCACCAGATCAACGAAGTGGTCCAACGCCTCGCCAGACGATACCCGCAGGTCGCTCCGGACAGAGTCGAGCAGATCGTCCACGACGCACAGCAACGCCTCCTCGGCCGACCGATACGCGATTTCATCCCGCTGTTCGTCGAACGAATCGCCAACGGAAAGCTCGCCACACCGGCGCGCTGATCCCAGCAGACACACAGCTTCGAAAAGAACCGGGCAGAACCTGCGTCGAATTCGGGCCGTCGGTTGGGTTCGCAGCAGTCGTTGCATGGTCGACGACTGGCACGCAACGCATCTAGGTCCAACGCAACTCGGCGCGAGAAGTCTTCAGGTGCAGCTATTTTCGTCGCGCGACCCGTTAGCACTCTCGACTCGAGAGTGCTAACGTAGGGATTGCACAACCACCGGCGTACGCCGCCTTGGCGATGCGCCGCCACTCGAAATCGAGGTGATTGTTGTGCTCAGGTTCGATCCGTTCCATGACATCGACACAGTCGCACGTCAACTACTCGGCGAGGCCGTGGGTACCGCGCGGGCCCCACGATTTATGCCGATGGATCTGTTCAAAACCGGTGACCACTATGTGCTCAACGCCGATCTGCCTGGCGTCGACCCCGGCTCGGTCGATGTGAGCGTCGAAAACGGCACGCTTACACTGCGCGCGGAACGCAGCCTGCCGAGCGCGGAGGGCGTGCAGTGGATCGCGTCCGAACGATTCGCCGGCCGATTCATGCGCCAGCTCACCCTCGGTGAGGGTGTCGAAGCCGACAACATCAGCGCCACCTATCAAGACGGCGTGCTGTCGATAATGATCCCCGTCGCCGCCAAGGCCACACCGCGCCGAATCGAGATCTCCGGAATGTCAGCCAAGAAGAGCATCGAGACAAGCTCGTCCAGCTGATCGAACAGCTCCACGCTCGAACGCTACGGCCGCCCCTTTCGGAGCGGCCGCAGTGCTGTGCGGAGCAGCTGTTGCTCGGTGAGCGGCCCGACCGGGAGATCGCATTCGGCGCAGTCGGGAAGTTCCGGCAACCAGACATCGAGTGGCGTGATGTAGCGCAAGCAGACTTCGCCGGATTCGCCGAGCCGGGGTGGATCGCCGCGAACTTCTCGGTGGAACGCTATGGCGAGCACGCGACACTGCTCAGCTACCAGTGCCGCACGGTCACAACGGATCCGGACTCATGGCAACGGTTTCTGCGATACTGGCGGCTGATTCGGCCGTTCGTCGCGCACATTATGCGCGCCACCATCCATACCATTCGCAACCATGCGGAAGCGGCGTCACCGCATGCCGAAGGACGAACTGAGTAATAGCACCGCGCCGCGTCGCGCGAGAATGTTCGACAGCCACGGTAATTCCGTCCGAAAGCGCCACATTCGGTGCGCGGTTCTGAGGTATGGGAAACCTTGGTGTGCAATGCGTTACCTCACTTCGGGCAGCCTTTCATTGCTGGTGGCGACAGCTGGAAGTCGTTAGCGTGCACGGTATGAGTGGAGATAGCACCGCGTCCGAGGGTCTTTCGACCTCAATTCTTGCGCCCCACTCGTCGGAGCCGCACGCGGCGGGCTCGGCCTCGCGGCTCAATTGGCTGCGGGCCGGTGTACTCGGCGCCAACGACGGGATCGTCTCGGTCGCGGGCATCGTCGTCGGTGTTGCCGCGGCGACCATCGAACGCGGTCCGATTCTCACCGCGGGCGTCGCCGGTCTGGTCGCGGGTGCGGTGTCGATGGCGCTCGGGGAGTATGTGTCGGTCAGCACTCAGCGCGACAGTGAGCGTGCGTTGCTGGCGGCAGAGCGCCGTGAGCTGGCCGAGGAGCCCGAGGCGGAACTCGCCGAGCTCGCCGCGATTTACCAGGCGAAGGGGCTGACCGCCGCCACCGCGCTCGCGGTGGCCGAAGAGCTGACTGCCGGCGACGCATTCGCCGCCCACGCCGAGGCCGAATTGGGTATCGACCCCGACGATCTGACCAATCCGTGGCACGCGGCACTGTCCTCCGCGCTGTCGTTCACCCTCGGGGCGTTATTGCCGTTGCTGGCGATTGTTGTTGCCGCCGTGTCACTTCGGGTACCGGTGACGGTCATTGCAGTACTGATCGCCTTGGCGCTGACCGGTGCGCTCGGCGCACGGCTCGGCGGCGCGGCGCCTGCGCGGGCAACAGGTCGGGTCGTGATCGGTGGCGCCTTGGCTATGGTCGTCACCTACGCCATCGGTCGTGCCGTGGGGATCGCCGTGTGAAATCGGCCGTTATGCCCGAAGTGCAACGCTCGACCGCCCGCACCCTCGAATGCTGTCGCACGGCCGGATTGGTGTAGTACTGCCCTTCACGGGTACTGCCTCGCAAGAACCCCCTTCGACTAGCAAGGGCGAGTTGCTTATGAATCAGGTATCGGATTCCCCCGCTGGTTTCCACTATTCACTGTCGCCCACAACTTCGCCTATGACGAGTTGCGGTGCGGCCGAGGACATCACGAACTCACCACCGATGCCAGCTCGATGGTCGACCGGCACGTCGATGACCCAGGTGCCAGGCTTGCTGACACCGTGGGTCATCCAGCGCGCTCTGGCGACGCTCAGCTACGAGCATCGGCAGGTCGTCGTGCACGCCTGCTACCGGCGCGCGAGCGCAAAAGCCATCGCCGCCTCGGCTTCGTAACCTACGGGTACCAGAACCACTGGATCCGAAGGGAAGCCGTCCATGCCCACCTCCCCCACCATCGATCCGCGCCGGCTGGCCACAGCCGTGGTGGTGGTCGGCGTCGACGGTTCCGCAGCCTCCGACCTCACCGTCGAGTGGGCCGCCGACACTGCTTCCCGGCACAACCGCCGACTGAACATCGTGCACGGCTTCGACTTGGCGGCATCGGCGGAACTGGTCGGCAGCTACGACGTGCTGGTGCCCGCGGTGACCGACGAGCTGCGTCGGCACGGAGTCGACCTGGTCACGGCCAGTAAGCTGGCCTACCGGGTCGATCCCGCCCTGGACGTGGAAACCGAAGTCGCCGAAGCCAATCCGGCCCGACTATTGATCCGTCGATCGGAATCTTCTACGACGACAGCCGCGCCGACTACCGGGAGGGCCCCGCAGCAGCAGCCACACCCCCGCCTTTTCGGGGCCCACGAGCCCATTTCAGGCCATACTGACGAGCCCTCGTAGCGGGGCAAGCGAGATCAGAGTCCGCAGGGTGTGCCAGCCGCGTCGATGGCGGCGGTGAACGCGGAATCCCGCATCACCCCGTCGAAGTCGTCGCGGTTCGTCGCGGTTTCGAGCCGATTCAGCTGTGCTGCAGCGGTATTGAGTGCGTCCTTCAGCGCGCCCTGGTCCGCGGTGGCCGCAGCTGCGTCGAATTTCCCCGCGGTGTCGACGTAGATCTGCCGTAGGTCGGCGATCGAGCCCTTGCCGTCGAGTGCTTCGATCCGGTTACGCAAATCGGTCCATGCCATGTTGACGGCGGCGCAGGTCGCCTTATCGTCGACCGCGCCCGCCGTACTGGCAACCGCGGTGAGCCCGCCGGTGACGGCCACCAGCGCCGCCGCGACGAGAACTATTCTCCGCATTGGCATTTCCCTTCTCCCGGAGGCGATCCCCGACACCGAATATTCTTTCGGCACGGCGGATCGGTGCGCAACGCGGGGGCGATCGACGCGTTGTTCGTGCGCTGGGCCGACGGCGGGGATGGCGGGTGAGCGCGAGGGCATCGCCGGATGATTCGTGAGCTCGTTGCGGGCGCGTCGGCGGCTGGGCGGCGGTCCGCGCCGGGCGGCTGCCCCGGCCGTTCGATAACGTTGCGTCCCCTGTAGGTCTGGCGATCGAAGTTCGTAGTCCACCCACCGCGGCAGCCTCGACGCATGCGATGGGCGCGATAGTCCTCTAGTGCTTGTTGGGATGGCGTATCTGGGCGCGTGTGCTGGTTGACGCACCCAGTCCTCGGGCGAGCATGTGGTGAGGTAGTGGCGCGCTGGGTTCTTCCGGAATGCTCGCGGTCAGCTGTACCCGCCGCATGTGTAGGTGATGGGTACCGCTGGCCGCGAACATGACCGAGTAACGCCTCGGTTACTACTGTCCTATGTCGGGTTCCAATTTGTAGGTGCCGTAACCGTCTTCGACGCAGACCGCTTCCGAGCCGTACATTTGAAATTGAGTGTTGTTGGCAGTCGCCGAGAAGGAACTGGCAGTCGAAGGCAAGGTTCAGTTACGTATCGAAATCCGCCATCACGGTGATTACGGAAATTTGGCGTGGGCCTTTACCTATTATCCGAACAGCACAATCTTCAAGCATTCAAGGATTGGCGCGAGCAGCCCTGCTCTGGTTCGTGGTCCGGGCGCCGCACCTCCAGCAGTCCTGCGGCCCCGAACTTTCGGACGAGTTCGGTGTCGCTGATGACCTCGAGGAATTTCACTACATGCGGTGATTTGTCGCGCGCGTGGACGGCCAGTTTCCGGCGGATCGGACGGGTCAAACGAACAATGGACAGCAAGCGGGCTGGTCCGTGTAAGGCCATTTTCGGCACCAGCGCGACCCCGACACCGTGTTCCACCAGGCACAGCGCGGTAGACACATCGGGTGCGCGGACGGTGAAACGGACTTGCACGCCGGCCAGACCTGCCTCGCGCGTAACGGTGTCGGTGAGATCGGAGTTCGCGCCGCAGCGGATCCAGGGCGCCTCGACGAGTTGTTTCCATGAGCCGTCGAAGTTGTTTCGCCGGCTGGGGTGGCAGACGACGACGAGTTCTTCCGCACCGAAGCAGTGCACGACCGGTGAACTCGATTGCGCGAGCGGGCCGACGGCGAGGTCGAGGGTGCCCGCTTCGAAGGACGCGTTCAGCTCACGGATATCGGTGAACGATCGCACCTCTATGCTGTCGATGTTTCGTTCGTGCCGCATCCGGTAGATGAGCGGTGGCAACAGCTTCTGGGCGATGGTCGGCGTGGTGCCGACGGTCATCCCGCCATCGCCGAACGTTTGCCCCATGGCTACCGCCTGGCGGGCGGACTCCACAACGTTCGAGGCTTGCGCGAAGAATGCGCTGCCGAACTCGGTGAGCCTCGACCTGCGCGACTGCGGGTCGAACACCTTGTGGCCGAGCGAGGTCTCCAACGCGTCGATCTGTTGTGACATCGCCGACGGCGTTATTCCGAACCGCCTGGCGGCGGCCGATAGCGAGCCCAGTTGCACCGCGTTCACAAAGTAGTCGAACTGGCGCAACGTGATGGTATTGGGAGTGAGTAGCGGATATTCAGGCATCGGCAATCTCCATGTCGAGCTATCGACCCTTCCGTAGCACCGTTCGGTCCAGAATCAGAGATAAGTGGCATTCCGTCACCGGGTCGTGGCGCGCCCGTACACGCGGACCGGAATCGTATTCTTCCGCCCGCTGTTCATCCCACGAATTGCCGTGGTGAGGACCGTTTTCGGAGTGTTCTGCCGTCTTGCGTCAGCAGTATCTACTAGCGGCAATAGATACGTCAAACCACAAGTAACACTAACCCTGAGCGCCGCCCAGATCACGCCGCCGCGGCCGCTGCATTACTTCCGCTGACCGTCGTCTACGGGGCAATCCTGCGAACACAAGTCCGGAAAGCTCACAGTTTTGCACCTGGACACAACCAGGCTCGGTCGTGACATTTGTCCATAGATCGAGCGCCACCGTTGTGCAATCCGCCAAACGATTCCGACAGCCGTCTATGCAAGTCAAATCTCGACGTACTGCCATGGAACACAGTCGCTTAGCGGACTTTAGATTGCCTTAAACAATGGTCACCGCCGGCCGGATAGGCCCTAATATGCCGCCATGAACCTGTACGACGACGTGACCACATTCGACACCGGAGCGTTAGCGCTCGAAAATCACGCGTCGAACAGGGAATCATCCGATCACCCGACCGCCGCGGTGCAGGCCGCCCAAGACCACGCGGGCGACGTGCCCACCGCCGCAACGGAACTGGGTGCGGCTGTCAGCACCTTCGTCGCAGCCAACCGCCGGTTGGTTCAGTTGATGCACGCGGCGAAGCGGCAGGGATTGGGCAGCAGCGAGATCGTGCGACGCACCTCGGCGGCCTGGCCGCCGGAGATCACGTTGGACATACTGGCCAAGTTCGAGCAAACCGCGCGAGCCGCCCATGTGCTCCGCAGCGCGGGAGTCTCCGTCGCGGACGACGGCACCGATCGCGAAGGCGATGTGGTCGTATCGCTGCACAGTTCGTGGTCTCGGCGGTTGGTGTGCCTGCACATCAACAGACCCGAGGCCAGCCAGGAGTCGACCCGATGGTCAGCGCTGGCAGTGGTCGGCGCACTGCACGCCGCGGGCTACCGGCTGCTCGTACACCCCGGCTCACGGTTGACCGCCTCGTCCGCGATCGAGTACTTCGCCGACCCGGCCGCGGTATTGGTGATCGAGGAACCCGATAGCGCGACCTCGTACACCACCTACCTCTGAGCCGAGCCGAGGCCGGTCCGTAGTTCCACCGCGGGTTTGAATGTGCCGTGTCGTCGCGGGGCAAAAAGATGTCGCGGCGGGACGAGCCCTTATTACTCACTGGTAGCAACAATCCGGGCATGACTTTTTCGAGATCAGCATGACTGCTCGGTCGCGACCGACATGGCTCGCATTGAAGTATCTGGTGGCAGCGGCCGCCTGTCTGGCGGTGACGCCCTTTGCGACACCGATCGGCTCCGCCGACTCCCCCGGCGGATTCACCGGTATTGATGGCGGTAAGTTCGCCGCGGGCTGGACCGCCGCGGTGGACGGTCCGCAGCCGTACCGCGGCATCGCACCCGATCTCGCCGTGCCGATCACGATGAGCGACGGCACGGTGCTCAAGGCCGACATCATCCATCCGGCACAGGACGGCCGGGTGGCCGACGGCAAACGGCCGGTGATCTTGCAGATGCAGGGCTACGGGAAGTTGCCGATTCTGATCGGTCAAGCGCTGCTGGACATTCCGGGCATCAAGGATGTGCTGCTGCCGTGGGCTGGATCGCTGAACATTCCGGGCGTGGGGCTGGACGGCATCTTCGATCTGAGTCGCCAGCTGGACGCCGGTGCCGTGCAAGCCGCGGCCCAGGACTGGGCGTTGGCGCACGCGGGTTACACACTGGTGCAGGTCGATCTGCGCGGCACCGGCAGCTCGGCCGGTGCGTGGCAGGTCTTCGGGGACCGGGAGAAGCAGGACACCGCCGAGGTCATCGACTGGATCACCCGGCAACCGTGGAGCGACGGCAATGTCGGAACCATGGGGGTCTCGTTCACCGCGATCACCGCGTTGCAGGCGACGGCGCACAAGCCGCCCGGGTTGAAAGCGGTCTTCGCCTACGAGGGCAGCGGCGACATCTTCAACGACATCGCCGGGCCCGGCGGCGCGGTCGGCGTCGGCTTCCTGGTGCCCTGGCTGATCGGGGTCAACGCGGCCAAGATGATTCCCGACATCGAAGGACTGCTGGTCGGCCGGTTCGATCCGGCCCAGGAGTTGCAGTGGCTGAAGGATCGATTGGCCAATCCCGCAACCCTTGTCGACAAGGTCGTCAACGGCTACACCGCGATGGCGCCGGAGCAACTGACCCAATCGACGAAGGATCTCCTCGATCCGAACTCGGAATTCCGCCGTGGCCTGAAGACCGACGCGACCGCGATCACCACACCTACCTTCATGGTCGGTGCGTGGTTCGACATCTTCGGTGACACTCCCACGCAGACGTTCAACGCCATCCCGCTGCCCGGCGAGCAGAAGAAGCTCATCATGGGCGACGGATATCACGTGGGCTCGGGCGTCGCGGGCTTCGGCAAGCCGGGCATGCCGCCTCGGCTGGATGTGTTGCAGCGGGCGTGGTTCGACCATTGGCTGCGCGGAATCGACAACGGCATAGACGAATACAACCCGCTCACTGTCAAACAGCAGGGCGGCGCCTGGACCGACGCGCCGGAATTCCCGCGCGACGAAATCACTTATCGGCGAATGTATCTCGATGACATTTCGTCGGGCACCAGCGCCAATTCGAGGTTCGACGGTGGCTTGTCCGCGACCCCGCGGCAGGCAGGCGTCCGCGATGCGACCGTCGCGCCGGGCTTGCTCAGCCTGTGCGGTCGTGACGTGGCCCGGATCGCGGCCGGCGTACCCGCCATCATCGAAGCGTGCGCGGAGGATTCGCGGATATGGGAGAACGACGGGCTCACCTTCACCAGCAACCCGGTGGGCGCGGCGACGAAGATCTCCGGCCCGGTCGCGGTGCACCTGAACGCGGTGCACGACGCGGCCGACGGGTACTGGGTGGCCACGCTCAACGATGTGGCGCCCGACGGTAGTTCGCGGGAGATCGCCACCGGCCAGCTGGTCGCTTCGCTGCGGCAGATCGACGAGGCGAACAGTACGAAGTCGGCGAACGGCGACTACACGCGTCCCGCCTATTTCCTCGATCTCGGTCGGCGGGAACGAACCGTGCCCGGCGACCCGGTCGCCCTCGACGTGGCGCTCACCCCGATCGACGCGGTCCTACAGCCCGGTCACCGACTGCGAGTCGATGTGTACGCCAGCAACTTTCCGAAAGGTCTGCCGATCCTGCCGGTACTGGTCGACTCCGGATTGCGGGCGCAACACGTCCGCCTCGACCCCGCCGCCCCGAGTTGGGTGAACGTGCCACTGAGCACCGACATCCCTGAATAAACCCGGCGGATAACGACAACGCGGTTCCTGATCATCACCCGATGGTCAGGAACCGCTTTTGTCGGTACGGGGCCTGCGACCACTACCGGGAAACGGTGCGGCGGAGGCGGATCGACGGACGCTCGCCGCGCTCAACCCGCGCCGCGTTGCGGATCTGCTGTGGCGTCATCCCATACCAGCGGCGCACCACCCTGGTCAGTGCCGATTGCTCACCCAAGCCGACCAGCGAGGTGATCCGGGACATGGACAGTTCGGTTTCGCGCAGCAGCCGGTAGACCACGTCTCGACGGGACTCGTCGAGGATCTCGCGGAACGAGGTGCCTTCCGCGGCCAGCGTGCGCTGCAAGGTGCGCTCGTGCATCGACAGCATGCGCGCCACATCGCGGATATCCGGTATGGCCGTGCCGATGGACTGTTCGATGGACACCCGCACCCGCGCGCTGATCGTCCGATCCAGCTCGGAGTAGTTCTTCGTCAGGTAGTCCATCGCCATCGCGCGCACGACCGGGCTGCTGCCCGGCACCGGGCGCTCGAGCACGGCGGCCGGGAAGCGAAACATGGTGGTGGGCGTGCTGAATCGGACGTCGGTGCCGAAATGCTCGGTGTAGACCGAAGGGGATATCAGTGCTTCGTGCGGCAGATGTACCGACCGGAGTGCGGGTTCCTCGCCGAACACCCTGCGCAGCGCTCGGTGAATCGTGCCCGCCGCGAGATCCACCCCTTGACTGAATCCCGTGGCCTCCGCGGGATCCCGATAGTGCAGCGCGACTACATCGGACTCGCCTTCGGGGTCGGGCACCAGCGCGATCGACAGCCCGGCGTGCTGGATGAACAGAAATCGCGCGGCGCAAGCGATCGCCGCACCGACGGTGGGCGCGTGCGCCAGCGCGACCGCCAACGGACCGAGCACCGTCTCCTGCTGGCTGGCGGCCAACCGCAGGCCGAAGTCCGGACGACGCACGTCGGCCGCCGCGGCTTCCAGCGCCCAGCCGATGGATTCCGCCGCGATCAGGGTGTCATCGCTGTCGATGGTGTCGGTGTCGATATCGAATCGCCCGAGCAGCGTCCGGCCGTCTCCACCCAGCTGATCGACGAGCGCGCAATATCCGCGCAAACAGGCCGCTCGTGCCATGACCGGCATGTCTGACCACCTCATTCGACGATCGAGTGCTCCGGCAAATCCGGCCCACACCCCGACCCGCCCCAGTTACTAGCGAGTAGGACTGTAACGCGCGCCACAACAAGAGATCAAGATTCTTGTGCGTTCGCGCTGGGACCGAACCTCGGCGCCCGTCGGCAGGCGGAGGCGATCAGTACAGATATTGCCGAACCTGCGGCGCGGCCTCGGCCGGATGCCGGGCGGTGATGCCCGCATCGATCTCGTGGTACGTCCAACCCCCGTCATCGGTGCGGCGCATGGCGCCCATCACCAGCCCGGTATGCGATTCACCGTGCAGTTCGTAGCGGACGATCTCGGTGCCCGACCCGCCGTCGACCAACCGGCAGAACGCATTCTCGATCTCGGCGAAGGAATGGCCGGTGTAGCAGGTGACCAGGAAAATCACCGCAGTCACCTGGAGCGGCAACCGGGTGAGGTCGACCGCGATGAGTTCGTTGTCGCCCTTGCCTTCCCCGTTGACGCTGTCGCCGAGGTGCCGGATCGAGCCGTCGGTCGAGGTGAGCCGCTCATGGTAGACGGCATCGATGAGTTGCTCGCCGCTGAACAACAGCGCGGCCGCGTTCATATCGATGTCCCTGGCGCGGCCCCCGAACCAGCGGCCGCGGCGCACCGGGTCCCAGCCGAGCGCCATCGTGACGTGATCGAGCCGCGTACCGGTGTTGCCGCGAAGCGTGACGGACACATGTGCCCTCTCCTACAGGGCGACCGACATCCCGATACCGCATCGCCGCGAGTAACCAGGGCAACCACATTAACGGAATCCTTACGGCGCCAAGTCCGTCAGCCTGCCGGTGTGCGCGGCACGGAGCACGCGGCCGCCGTGAACAGGGACAGCCATGGTTCACCAAGGCCTTCCATCACTTTCGCCAGCGCCTCGACCATCGGCTGGTGCTGGGCGGGCAGCGCCGACGGCGGCTCGCTGTAATCGAAGACGACCTGCGCGGCGGCGCCGTGCTCGACGATGTAGCGCAGGGTGGCATCGACCGGAACCTGGCCGATCGCGGCCTTGCGATCCGGAGCAGGCACGAGGGCGGGCCGGTCAGGTGCCGACGGGGGCTGCTGCTCGACGGCCAGCATGCGGGTTACCGCCGCGTCGGCGGCCGCCAGGTCCGGCGCGGACAGCTCCGCGCCATCAGAACGGCTCGCCACCACGATCGCGGACGCGACATCGGCGCCCGGAAAGGCGTCGAGTGCCTGCTCGGCCCTGGCCGATTCGGCCGAATCGGGCAGTGATCGCGGCGCCTGACCTGCCGCGTCGTTGCCGCCGATGAATCCCATGAGTGCCGTCGACGCCGCGAGAAGCACCACGAGCAATGCCCATGAGCGACAACTTGCGCGGCACCGGCGGATATTCTGGCGATCTAGACAGAAAGGACGCCGATGCCCATCGATAACCCGGCCGAGAGCAGCACCGAGCACGGCGACCGCGACCGCCTGGAAACCGAGATCGCCCTGGACATCCGCGCGCTCACCACCGCCGCCGAGCAACTCGGGCACGTCTTCGCCCAGTCGAACAATCTGCGTCCCAACGACTTCCGGGCGCTGACGCACATCGCCACCGCCGACGCCGAGGGCACCCCGCTGACCGCGGGACACCTCGGCACCTCGATGGGCGTGTCTCCCGCCGCCATCACCTACCTGGTGGATCGAATGATCAGCTCGCGCCACATCCGCCGCGAGACCGACACCAGCGATCGCCGCAAGGTGCTACTCCGCTACGACGAGCACGGCATGGAAGTCGCCAGCTCCTTCTTCACCCCTCTCGGCTTGCGTACCCGCGCGGCCATGGCCGACCTTCCCGAGGCCGATCTACTCGCGGCCCATCGCGTGCTCACGGCCGTCGTCGGCGCGATGCGCACCTACTTCACCGAACTGACCGACGGCGCGCCGGCGCGCGAGGCGAACTGAGCGGTTCGGCAGCGGTGGCGACAAGCCGCGATATATGCATCGCTTTTGCATCGTAGCGCCTATGCTCGAAGTAGGCCTACTCGCGAAGGAGCGCACCCTGGATGACAGCCGGAGAGCAGGGTGCGCCGCGGGTCGAGTACCGCATCGGTTTGGTTGCTCGCCGGTTCGGCATACCGGTGGCGACGCTGCGGAGCTGGAATCAGCGGTACGGGCTCGGGCCGCCGCGGCACCGTCCGGGCACGCATCGCCATTACACGCCCGACGATGTGGCGATCATCGCCAGGATGGTCGAGTTGGTGCGCGCGGGCGCGAGTCCCGAGAGCGCGGCGCACGCGGCGCGGGCGGTCGACGCTCCGGTTCCCGCGCTCGGCGACATCGAACCCGTGATATCCGCGGCGGTGCGACTCGATTCCACGGAACTACTGGCGACGATCTCCGCCCACCTCGCCCACCACGGCGTGATCGCGACCTGGAATCGGTTGTGCCGACCCGCTTTTGCGGCCGTCGTCGGCCGACAGCATGCCGCGGGGGGCGATGTCGACGTCGAGCACGCGCTCTCTTGGGCGGTCGTCGCCGGACTACACCGGGTGAGTCCGCCACTGCGGGACACCGAGCGGCTCCGTCGGGTCGTGCTCGCCTGCACCGACGGTGAGTACCACACGATTCCGCTCGAAGTGCTGCGCGCGGCCTTGGCCGAGCGCGGCGTGCCCGCCGTGTTCCTCGGCCAGTCGGTGCCCGATGACGCGCTGATCAGCGCGCTGTCGAAACACGATGGCACGCCCGTCTTGGCGCTGTGGTCGCAGGTGCACGCCACCGCGCGACCGGAATCGGTCCGCGTCGCCCGCGCCGCGTCCGCGCAGGTGCTGCTGGTCGGGCCGGGATGGGCAGGAGCTACCGGCCTGATGGGCGTGCAGCAGGCCGAATCGCTCGAGCAGGCGATCGAAGAACTGTGCCGCGCCGCAGCGGTGCCCGGCGTCGACACGTAACCGGGGTTGCGATGTGATTAAGTTTCTGAAATAGTTTGACCGACTTGCTGCATCGTTTCTGCATCACTTGAGGTACAATAAACAGATCCGTTTCGGAGGGAGTCGCGTGGGTAAATACCCCGAGCTCGCTCACGATGCGCGCGCCCACCGGCTACCTCGCGAGCGTCGCGGTAAACAGCCTCGCCAGCGGTGTCGCGTCAGCTCAGCGGAGGGATAGCGTGATGGCCCGATACCTGTTGGCGGCAAGTCCGATACCCGGACATGTGACGCCCATGCTCGCGATCGCCGCCGACCTCCGCCGCCGCGGGCACGAGGTTCGACTGCTCGCCGGTGAAACGTTTCATCCAGCGGCGGCCAACGCCGGAGTTCAGCCACTGCCCCTCGCCGACATCGCGCGACCCGCGTCGGCCGGACCGCCACCAGGGCGACTGCCCGGCGTGATCGGGCGCTGGCGCACCGGCCGGGCGGAGTTGCGGTCGAGCCTTCTCGCTCCATTGGCCGCCCAATACCACGCGCTGGCAACCGCTTTGGCACGCGAACGGTTCGATGCCGTACTGGTCGACGTGATGTACACCGGGGCGATTCCGTTGCTGCTGTCCGGACGCGCGCGGCCACCGGTCCTGGCCTGCGGAGTGGTTCCGCTGACCCTGTCCAGCATGGACGCACCGCCGTTCGGCATGGGCCGGCGACCACAGGCCGGGCAGGACTACACGGCGATGAACCGATTCGTCCACCATGTGCTGTTTCGCGACGATCAGGCCCGGCTCGACGCGACCCTGCGCGCACTCGGGGTCGAGCAGGCGCCGGTCTTCTTTTTGGACTGGCCGAAGCTGGCCGACCGGCTGCTCCAGTTCACCGTGCCGGGCTTCGAATACCCGCGGCGTGATCTGCCGCCGTCGGTGGTGTTCACCGGGCCGATTCCGGCGTCGTCGGCCGTGGACGCCGCGCTGCCACCGTGGTGGGCGGAGCTGCGGCGAGCACGAACGGTCGTCCATGTCACCCAAGGCACCTGGGACAACGCCGATTTCGGCCGACTGATTCGCCCGGCGCTCGCCGCGTTGAGCCCGCGCGCCGAGGTCCTGGTAGTCGCCACCACCGGTGGTTCGGCAGCCCCGCTCGGGCCGATTCCGGCGAACGCGCGGATATGCGATGTCGTGCCGTACTCCCAGCTGCTGCCGCACGTCGACCTCATGATCACCAACGGCGGTTACGGCGGCGTGCAGCAGGCGCTGAGCCACGGCGTGCCCGTCATCGTCGCGGGCGACACCGCCGACAAACCGGAAATCGCCGCTCGGGTAGCGCATTTCGGTGCCGGGATCGACCTCGGCACCGGCCGACCGCGGCCCGCCGCGCTCACCGCGGCCGTCGACCGCGTGCTGAGCACCGGCGGCTACCGCCTCGCCGCCCGGCGGTTGGCCGCGGAAATGGCGGAACACACACCGTTCGACACGATTTCGGACCAGCTCGCGCAGCTCAGTTCGGCACCGGACGCGGCAACCGGCAACGGGCGCGGCGTGCGGGGCATTCGAGAAGGGAACCGCCGGTGAGCACCGTTTCTGTCGACGCGTCGTGGCCATCGTCCACCCGAAGCCGAACCGCCGGCGTCGGCGAGTTCGAAAGCTGGCGGGCCGAGGTGCGGACCCGCGTGCTCTATGAGGTCGCGGACTTCCTCGGTGGGATACGGATCGACCGCCTGCGCACGGCAGGCGTCGAAGACGTGCTGCGCCAATACGCCACCGGAGGCAAGTGCCTGCGCTCGACGTTCATGTACCTCGGCTGGCTGTGTGGCGCCGAACCGGACGGTGCCGCGTTGCGGGCCTCGGCAAGCCTGGAACTGCTGCACGCGTTCGCTTTGCTGCAAGACGATGTGATGGACGACGCGGTGTTGCGCCGCGGCGAATCCGCGGCACATATTCGCCTGGCCGAACGGCATTTGGGCAACCAGGACAACCGATTCGGCGCTGCCGCGGCGACGCTGCTCGGTGATATGTGCCTGGTGTGGGCCGAGCAGATGTTGCGCGAGAGCGGTGTCGAAGCCGCGGCGCTGGCCCGGGTGTGGCCGGGCTACGACGCGATGCGGATCGAGTTGGCGATCGGCCAGTTCGGCGATCTGTCCAACGACGTTCGCGGCGGGCCCACCCTGGACGAGGTGCTCGACATCGCCCGCGCGAAGTCCGGGAACTACACCGTCCAGCGACCACTCGAGCTGGGCGCCGCGCTGGCGGGCTGCCCCGACGGCACGCTGAAGATGCTGTCCCACTATGGAACTCACATCGGCGAGGCGTTCCAGCTCCGCGACGACCTGCTCGGCATCTTCGGCTCGGCCGCGATCACCGGCAAACCCGAGGACAGCGACCTCGGTCAGCGCAAGGCCACCAGCGTCGTGGTCGCTGCCTTGGAATCGGCGGGCCCGGCGTCCCGGCGGGAACTGTTCGAACTGATGAGTCGCCCGGTCCTGGACCCGGCCGTGATCGCCCGGTGCCGGGCGTTGATCGGCGGGTCGGGCGCACCCGAGCGCATCGAGGCGATGATCGCCGAGCACGTCGACGCGGCCAGGACCGCGTTGCGCGCCGGACCGCTCGATTTCGGGCAACGCTCGGCTCTGGACCAGATGGCGCTGCTGTGCACCGCGCGGCAGCTGTAGAGGAGGCATCGGATGCGCACAGTCAAGGGCGCTACGGACCACGTCGTGGTGGTGGGAGCCGGTTTGGCGGGCCTGGCCACCGCGCTGCATCTGGCCGGCCGGGGTAGGACGGTGACGGTCGTCGAGCGGGAGTCGGTGCCGGGCGGGCGGATGGGCCGCTTGGATCTGGACGGCTACCGGATCGACACCGGCCCGACCGTGCTGACCATGCCCGATCTGATCGATGAGGTCTTCGCCGCGGTCGGCGAGCAGACCCGGGATCGGCTGGAGCTGCACCGGATAACGCCCGCCTATCGCGCCCGGTTCGCCGACGGACGCACCCTCGACGTGCACAGCGACGAGCAGGCCATGGTGCACGCGATTACCGAGTTCGCCGGCGCCGACCAAGCCGCGGGCTATCGGCGGCTGCGGGAGTGGCTCACTCGGCTCTATCACGCGGAGTTCGACAGCTTCATCGCGTCGAACTTCGACTCGCCGCTATCCCTGGCCACGCCGTCGCTGACCCGCCTGGCCGCGCTGGGCGGCTTCGGCGGCTGGGACCGCAAGGTCGCGCGGTTCATCACCGACCCGGATCTGCGGCGGGTGTTCACCTTTCAATCGCTGTACGCGGGTGTCGCGCCCGATCGCGCGCTGGCCGCCTACGCGGTGATCGCCTACATGGACACCATGGCGGGGGTCTACTTTCCGCGCGGTGGGATGCGTGCGCTGCCCGACGCGCTCGCCACCGCAGCCGAAACCGCGGGCGTGCGGTTCCGCTACGGGACCACGGTCACCGAACTGATCCGCGACAGCACCGGAGTGCACGCCGTCCATACCGACACCGACGAGCGAATCGCCTGTGACGCAATCGTGCTGACCACCGAGCGACATCGTGCCTACCAGCTGCTCGGCCATCGCTCGCGGCGGCCGATTCCGGTGCGCGCCGCGCCCTCCGCGGCGATCCTGCATGTCGCCTGCGACCGGGGTGCCCTCGATATCCCGCACCATTCGCTGCTGTTCGGCGCGGCGTGGGAATCGGCTTTCCGCGACATCATCCAGGACGGCCGCGTCATGTCCGACCCTTCGCTGCTGCTCACCCGTCCCACCGCGAGCGACCCCACGCTGGCACCGGACGGGCGCGAACTGCTCTACATTCTCGCGCCGGTACCGAATCTCGAACGCGGACAGATAGATTGGTCGAGTTTCGGTCCCGCCTACGCCGAGCGGGTACTCGACATCACCCGGGATCGTCTGGGCGCCGGAGCAATCCGCGGCGCCGAACTACTCCGGGTGATCACTCCCGAGGACTGGGCCGCCAAGGACATGCTCGCGGGCAGCCCCTTCGCCTTGGCGCACACCTTCGCCCAGACCGGTCCGTTCCGGCCCGCCAACATGATTCGCGGGATCGACAACGCGGTGCTGGCCGGCGGCTCCACCGTGCCCGGCGTCGGCATTCCGCCGGTGCTGGTCTCCGGACGTCTCGCCGCCGACCGCATCACCGGACCGGTACCCGCCGGTGCGCGGTCGCGGCCGGCCACCCCAACCCGCTCCCCGAGCTGATCGGACATTCGAGATGACACGCACCGAACTCGATGCGGCACGGATCACCGATCCGGCGCTACGCCAGTCCTATCAACGGTGCCGCACCCTGAACGCCCAGCACGGCAAGACCTTCTTCCTGGCCACCCGCCTGCTCGCCCCCGACCAGCGGCCCGGCGTGCACGCGCTCTACGGCTTCGCCCGCCGCGCGGACGACATCCTCGACGACTTCGACGAACGCCTCGGCCCTGCCGAGCGCGCGGCCCGATTAGCAACGCTGGCACGGCAATTCAACTCGGGCGAGGCCGACGGCGATCCGGTGCTCGCGGCGCTGCTGCACACCGCGGACAGCTATCGGATACCGCGCGAGCTGTTCGACGCCTTCCTCGCGTCGATGCGAATGGACCTGTCGGTCACCGACTATCCCGACCGCGCCGCGCTGGACCGCTACGTCTATGGATCGGCGGAGGTGATCGGACTGCAACTCCTGCCGATTCTCGGCACCACGGAATCCACGCAGGACGCGGCGCCGTACGCGGCGGCCCTCGGAAAAGCGTTCCAGCTCACCAACTTCCTGCGCGATGTCGACGAGGATCTGGCCCGCGACCGGGTCTACCTGCCCGCCGATGAACTGGCCGTGTTCGGCGTCGACCGGGAGCTGCTGACCTGGTGCAGGCAACACGGACGGGTGGAGCCGCGGGTGCGCCGCGCGCTGGCCGCGCAGCACGAAATCACCAGGCAAACTTATGCTTTCGCGCGCTGCGGGATCGAGCGGTTGGCCCCGCGATCACGCCCGTGCGTCGCCACGGCGCTGGTGCTGTACTCCGATATCCTGCGCCGCATCGAGGACAACGACTTCGAAGTGTTCGGCCGGCGCGCCGTGGTGGGGACCAGACGACGGGTTCGGGTCGGCGTCGAAGGCTTGGTGCGTGCCTGGTGGGCGCGTCAAGGACGCAAAGCCGACCCCGTGCGGTCATCCGCATAACGCCCCGGATTCCCGAAAACATAAGGGAGCGCAATGGATCACTGGCACTATCTTTTCCTCTTGATCGCCTGTCTGGCGTTGACCGCGCCGCTGGAGTTCTTCGGACCGGGTGTCTACCGGCGGCCGCGGCTGCTGCTCGGCGCCGTGCTGCCGGTGGCATTGTTCATCGTCTGGGATCTGCTCGCGATCGCCGCGAACGTCTGGGATTTCAACCCCGCCTACCTGCTCGGCGTGCGCTTGCCGGGTGGGATGCCGCTGGAAGAGCTGCTGTTCTTCGCGGTGATCCCGCTGTGCGGGCTGCTCACCTTCACCGCGGTGGAGCACCTGCTCGGCCGCAGGCACAATGCGCGCGCACGGGCGGAGACCAGCGGATGAGTGTGACCGGACTGGGCTACACCTTGCCCGCCGTCGCGGCCGTCGGCGCCGTCTGCCTCGTCGAATGCCGACTGTTGCGGACCGGGCTCTTCCGGCGCCCTGCATACTGGCTGTCCATGGCGATCGTGCTCGGCTTCCAAATCCTGGTCGACGGCTGGCTGACCAAGCGCACCGCGCCGATCGTGCGCTACAACCCTGATCACATTCTCGGACTGCGGTTTCCGTGGGATATCCCGGTGGAGGACTTCCTGTTCGGTTTCGCCTTGGTGACCGCGGTGCTGCTCGGCTGGGAGCGCGCCCGGCAACGACAGGAAAGGTGTGCCCGGTGAGAAACGGTGTGGCAGAGCCGGCAACCGGTCGGGATCGGCGAAGAGTCAACCATCCGGGGGCGCCAGGAGTGTCCGATGTCGGTGCCGGCGGGACGCGGCCGAGGGCGGTGGTGGTCGGCGCGGGAATCGCCGGGCTCGCGGCCGCGACCGGGCTGGCCGAACGGGGCTTTCACGTCGATGTCCTCGAACGGGAACAGTATCTCGGCGGGCGAGCCGGGGGTTGGACCGAGCAACTGGCCGACGGCACCGCCGTGGGAATGAATCGTGGCTTCCACGCCTTCTTCGCGCAGTACTATAATCTCCGAAAACTGTTGGCGCGCAGCGATCCCCGCCTGACTCGGTTGCGTCGTGTCGACGACTATCCGCTCGTCGACGCGGACGGCCGCCGCGACACCTTCCGCCACCTGCCGCGCACCCCACCGTGGAACGCGCTCGCCTTCGCCCTGCGCAGCCCGACCTTTCGGCTATCCGACCTGATCCGCATGAACGCGCGGGCCGCCGCACCGCTGGCCGCGGTGTCGGTCCCGCGGATCTACGAGCAGCTCGATCACCTCGACGCGGAAACCTTCCTACGCACCATCAACTTTCCGCAGGCCGCCCGCCACCTGGCGTTCGACGTTTTCTCCCGCAGCTTCTTCGTCGAACCGCGGCAGATGTCCGCTGCCGAGCTGGCGGCGATGTTCCACATCTACTTCCTGGGTTCCAGCGAGGGCCTGATCTTCGATGTGGCACAGGACAATTTCGACGTCAGCCTGTGGAACCCGCTCGCCGAGTACCTCAGCGCGCCGAAGGTGCCGGGGCGCGCGGGCCAGGTGGAATTCCATACCGGCGTGTCCGTCGCACGCGTCGACGTCGGCGGCGCCGCCACGTTCCAGGTGACCGACGACAGCGGCGCGGTCCTCGACGCGGACGCGGTCGTGCTGGCCGTGGACGTCGCCGCGCTACGCACCATCGTCGCCGCCTCCCCCACCCTCGGCGACCGCGAATGGCGTTCGCGGATAGCCGGATTGGCGACGGCTCCGCCCTTCGCGGTGCACCGGCTGTGGCTGGGCCGGCCGGTACGCGCCGACCGGACCGGTTTCCTGGCCACCGGCGGCCTGGACCCACTCGACAACATCAGTGTGCTGGACCGCTATGAACACCAGGCCGCCGAATGGGCCCGCCGCACCGGTGGCAGCGTGGTCGAACTGCACGCCTACGCGGTATCGAGCAAGCCTGCCGCCGATGCCGATCTACGCGACCGGCTGCTCGCGCGCCTGCACGAGCTCTATCCGGAGACCGCCGGTGCGCCGATCGTCGCCGAGCGGATGCTGTGGCGGCAGGACTGCCCACGGTTCGCGCCGGGCGACTTCGCTCGACGGCCCGGCGTGCTGACCCCGCACCCGCGCCTGGCGCTCGCCGGTGACGGCATTCGGGTCGACCTGCCGGTCGCCCTGATGGAACGGGCCGCGACTACCGGGTGGCTCGCCGCGAACGCGCTGCTGCGGCAGTGGGGTGCGGCCGGACACCCGCTGGAGACGGTCCCGGTCCAGGGTCGTTCCGCGGTACTGCGTAGCTTCGCGACCCGGGAGAGGAGTACCCGATGAGTAACCGCCGATATTCCGCCAAGTGGCTGGAAAAGTCGCCATTGCAACGCTTTTCGCCGGAGAAGTGGGCCAGGCAGCAACCGACCTACGACGCGGCCGACCCGCGGCTGATCGAGACCGCGCTGCGCTGGTCGCAGCAGCGGCCCTCGGGCAACTGGTACGCCTTCGCCGCGAGCACCGGCGTGCGCGGCGACCGCCCGTTCGGCACGACGATCGGCGGTCGCGAGATCGTCGCCTGGCGCGACCGGGCCGGTGATCTGCATGTCGGCCCCGGCGCGTGTCCACATCTGGGCGCGCCGCTCGACCTCGCGGAGGTCGAGGATGCCGCGCTGATCTGCCGCTGGCACGGGATGCGGGTCGGCGCGGGCGGTTCGGCGCGCTGGCGCGCTTTCCCCAGCCACGACGACGGCGTGCTCGCGTGGGTTCGCCTCGATGCCGTGGGTGGCGAAACCCCCACGGACGCACCGATTATCCAGTCACGCCCGGCGGACACTGCCGTGCATGCCGTCACCAGGCTGGTGGGGGTGTGCGAGCCGCGCGACATCATCGCCAACCGGCTCGACCCCTGGCACGGCGCGTGGTTCCATCCCTATTCCTTCGCCAGGCTCGACGTCACGCAGACACCGCCGCTGACGGATATCACCGAACAGAATCACCGTTTCCTGCTGAACGTGACCTTCCGAGTGACCCGAAGCCTCGGCGTCCCCGTCGAAGCCGAGTTCACCTGCCCCGATCCACGGACCATCGTGATGCGCATCCTTTCCGGCGAGGGGGCGGGCAGCGTGGTCGAAACCCATGCCACACCAATGGGACTCGGACCGGACGGCAAGGCGCGCACCGCCGTCGTCGAGGCGGTGATCGCGAATTCGGACCGGCCGGGTTTCCGCCACGCGCGCCGCGCGCTGCCGCTGCTTCGACCACTGATGAATCACACCGCCACCCGATTGTGGCGGGACGACCTCGCCTACGCCGAACGCCGCTACCAGCTGCGCACCCGCTCTCGATGAGCTACCTGGCGGCGCCGCTTATCCGCTGCCATTGCTCGCGGTGCCACACGACGTATGCGATCTGCACGTCCCGCCTCAGCGTTGATGGACTTCGAGCGCGGTGCGGACCGCGCTTTCCAGCGCACCTTCGATCCAGGCCGGTTTGAGGCTGGTGTGGTCGCCGGCCAAGTGGATTCGGCCTTCGATCGTGCGGGTCGCGGCGTGGTGCTCGTGCAGCTGGCCCGGAGTGGGAATGACGGCTTCGCCGAGGGCGTAGCGGGCGCGTTGCCAGGACTGGGACAGGCCGACGCCGGTGAATTCGGCGTCGACGCGGGGGCCGAACATGCGGCGCATTCCCGCGAGCGCGAAATGCACGCGCTCGCTGTCGGTGAGCGAATCCCAGCGCATGGCGTCGTCGGACCAGGTGTAGCTGGCCAGTACGACGCCGCCCTCGGCCTCCGGCACGTGGGAGGGGAAATAGGTGAACCGGTTCGGGCAGTCCGACACGCAGCCGCCGCCGCGGAAGCCGCCGGGGCCCTGCTCCCAGAACCTGGTCTTGAACTCGAGCAGCACCTTGGTGGCCGCGTCGTGGTGCAGTTCGGTGATGGCCCGCCGGGTCGGGTAGGACAGCGGCGGATCGAAGGTGCAGAAGCGCGTGGCGGTCAACGGGATAGCGAGAATGACGTAGTCGCCCTCGAACGTTTCGATCGGGTCGACGGGTTGGCCATCGGTATGCTCGTTGCCGGTTTCGGCGGTGGTCCAGACCTTGACGCCGCGGTCGGTCTGTTCGATATGGGTCATGCGTTTGCCCTGATGTACGGCGGGACCGAGTTTCCGGGTGAGCGCGTCGGTCAGTGTCGCGGTGCCGCCTGCGAGTTCCCAGTAGCTGGCGTCGGGACGGATAAGTGTGTGATCGACCATCGCGGAGATGACGCCGTAGTGCAGCCGGGAGGTCAGGTTCTCCAGGGTGCCGACCGCGGCGAAGTGCCCGAGGCTCCAGCCCTGCTCCATCAGATAACCATGGGTGGAGTAATCCTCGTACCTATTGAAAACCTTTGCCCAGCTGTCGATTCGGCGTTCGATCGGCCAATCGTCGGACACCGCGACCCGGCTCAGGGCGTGGTCGAGCGCGACCCGGGCCTGGGTGGTCAGGCCGACACCGAAGCCACTGTGCACGATCATGGGATCGGCGGCGTAGTTCGCGCGGCTGACGATCTTTCCATTCGTGTCGATCAGGCTGCGACCCGCGGCGGGTGGCGGCCGGAACTCGGCGGCGGGACCGTTCGACCATTGCTCGCCGGTGAACGACCGGTAGGCGACGGGGGTTACGGACGCGGAGCGCGCTTCCGGCGCGACATCGGCGTTGTGGAACTGCCGCCGCCGCAGACCCAGCTTGTCGGCCAGGGCGAGCACCAGCGGATGGGCGCTCGGCAGGCGCATCGCACCGGCCTCCGCGTAGAGGTTCGGGTCGGTGAACACGCCGCGAAAGGTCTTGACCCGGCCGCCGGTGCGGCTGCCGTTGGCTTCGAGCACGGTCACCTGATGCCCGGCATCGACGAGCAGGTTGGCCGCGGCCAATCCGGCCGGACCCGCACCGATCACCAGAACCCGTTTGGGTGCAACGGTTTTCGGCAGACCGGTGTCGATGAGCGTCCGCAGATACGTCAGCTTCAGGTCCTTGTCGTCCGAGTCGACCTGCAGCATCTCTCTGGCGAGTTCCACGCTGCGGTCTATCGAGCGCGCGGAATCGATCCGGGCCGACGGTGCCGCGCACGACGTGGTGGCCGCCAATGCGCCCGCGGCGACCGCGGTGCCGAGCAGCGCACGCCGTCCGATCACATTCTCTGCCATCTGAATATCAGGCAGCGGCGGTTTGCTGGACACCGGACGGGTCGAGCAGCTCGGCCTCGGCAGTCGCGCTTCGCTTACGCATAGCGGTTCTCCTCTCGGGTTCGCTTGCTGATCACCTGTCCGAAATCGCCGATCTTTTGCATGAACCTGTACGCGGATATAACGATAGCTCAGAGGTTGCTACTAGGCCGGATGCGACACGGTAGTAACGTCGGCGAATCCGGAGACGAGTCAGGCGATTACATCCGCCGACGCCTAGTTGGCGAGCAGTCGGGCGGCCAGCGCCGGAACACCTTCGCCGGTCACGCTTTCCAGCGCGGCCGCCCGCCCGGTCACCACCAGGAGCAGCGCCTTGATCGGGCCGCGGATCTCGGCGCCCGCGCCGTGCGACCAGTCGATATCGGTGGCGCGCAAGGCGAGTCCGTCGAGCCGACGCTTATCCCATACCGGCCAACCGATTTCGGCCGCGATGCCGGCACCCGTCGCGGCCGCGTCGGCCGGGACGTCGATGGTGCGACCCAGCGGGATGGCGATGTCCTGACCGTGCACCATGGTGTCGAACAGGATGTTGCGATAGTTGGTGGGGCCCGGCAGTTTTCGGGACGCCGCGTGGGTGCGGATCGTCGATACCAGCTCGGCGACCGGTCGATTCGCGGCCCGCACGGTGAGGTCGTCGATGAGCCGGTTGTAGTTCCCGTTCGCGCGCAGACCGGCGACGAACAGCGCGCCGAGCGACGGCGGTCGCGGCGTCAGGGCGATGTGCGCGGCGACGTCGCGGATCCGCCAATGCGCGCACAGCGACGGCGACTCCCATTCCGCGGCGGTCAGATCCGCGAGCAGGTCGGCGATGGCGAGGCGCTGCTGTTCGATGACCCGCCAGCAGGCTTCGCGGTCGAGCGGCTGTCGTACCTGTGCCGTCATCGGACACCTCCGATAGCATTGGTCAGCATCACTGATTAAAATAGTCAGTGAATCGTACTATTGTCAAGGAGCGGCATGGCCGACGGCGAGCTGAACACGGGGCTGCTGATGTACATCGCGCACCGGTCGATGGAGGATCGGATCTTCGCCGAACTCGGCGCGGCCGGCTTCGACGACATCACCGTGGCCCAGGGCAGGGTCGCCCAGCGCATCGGCGCCGATGGCACCCGTCTCACCGACCTCGCCGAGCAAGCGCAGATCACCAAGCAGACCGCCGGATTCCTGGTAGACCAGCTGGAACGCGCCGGATACGTGCACCGCGTTCCCGATCCGAGCGACGGTCGCGCCCGCCTGGTCCGCCTGTCCGCCCGCGGCAAGCAGGTGGCCGAATTCTCCAACTCGGTCGCCGATCGGATCGAAGCCGAGTGGGCCGCACACCTGGGCACCCGGCGCATGCGCGAACTGCGCGAGGCACTCGGCGAACTGCGCGAGATCACCGACCCCTACGCCTGATCCATGGTTGAAATAAGTCGGCGAGCCTGATTAAATTGGTCAGATAGACTTACTAAAATTAGAGAGCGTCATCATGACCGATCCAGGATTCTCCACGTGGGCAAGGCAATCCAGCGCGGACTCGTACCGTCTCGCGCGGCGATCACGCCGCCCGATCTCGCCGGTGTGGCGTGCCATCAAGACCGTGTTCGCCCTCCTGTTCCTCGCCGTGGTCGTCGCCGTCGGCACGCCGATCGTGCTAGCGGTGCTGCACACCGTCGGCTAGCGCGACGGGGCGAATAGCGGCCACCACGGTCGTCCTGCCGATGTCCAGGACTACCCCGGCCGGACTGCCAGCAGCGCCGGGGTGCCTTGCGGTGCAACGGAGTTCATTTCGTCGATCAGCATTGCCGCCTCACCTTTCGGCGCCACGGACGTTGTTTTGACGAATACCGGGAGCCGGGTGAGTGCCCACAGCAGCGCGGCGACTACCGGAACAGGAAGGCGGTCGAAGACGGCGAGCGGTCTCGGCGTGAGGCTGTTTCCCAGTCGGCGCACCAGGTTCAATCCTTCGCGCAGGGCGCGAGCCAGCTCCATCGCTTCGCGTCGGCTCACCCCCCGGCCGCTACGGTGCGCGCTGAGTCCGGCGAGCATCAGCGGCACGGCGAGGGCCGCGTGGGTACGCAGCCAACTCTGCATATCAGGGTGTGCGGCCGAGGGTATCCCGGCGTCGGAGAAGACAGTCGCCCAACGATCATCCGAGACGGTGGTGGGTAAGCCTCGGCGGAGAATGGTCGAGGCCAGTCTGCCGTCTTCGATGCCGGCCACTATCGCCGGGAAACCGAACACCACCCGCTGCGCACCCACGGCGTCACGGAGGCGGTCCAGCGGCCCGAAGGTGTTGAACATGAACATGACGGTGTGCGCGGCACTGGCGGCGAGACGCGGCAGCAGCACGTCGACCTGCGACACGAGAACCGTGACCAGCACGAGATCCCATGGTGTAGTCGGGTCGAGCTCGTCGGCGACGTGCACGGCGGCTTGCGCACCGGTGGTAGTGACGATTGCCTCGGCATCGCGCAGGTGCTGTAGTCGGGTGCCGCGAGCGATGACGGTGACGTCGTGGCCTGCGCGGGACAGGTGGAAGGCGAAGGCACTGCCGATTCCGCCGGGGCCGATGACCGCGACGCGCAAGCCAGGCGTGCTCTGAGGTAGGGACATCCTTGATTCCTACTCTCAGGCAACATGATTCGACAACCGGCCCGCCACATCGCGGCCGTCGACCAGTGGCTATGCCTCGGCTCTGCTGGTGTCGTGCTCCGGGCGCCAGCCCCGCGGCAGTACCTTGCCCTGGCGGATCGTGGCCGCCCGGCCGTTCGGGTCGGACAGCGCACTCAGGTCCGCGAGCGGGTCGCGGTCGAGTAGCAGCGCGTCGGCCACCGAACCCGCGGCGATCATCCCGGTGTATGCGGGCATCGCGATTCGTGCCGCGGCGTGCCGGGTCACCGTGGCGATGATGTCGGCGGGTGACAACCCCGCCTTGGCGAACAGTTGCAGTTCGCGCAGCAACGCCAACGGCGGGGACGGCATCGTCAGCGCGACGTCGCTGCCTGCAACGATTTTCACCCCGGCCGCGTGCATGATCGGCAGTGTGCGCATCCCGTACCGGAAACGTGCCATGGATTCGGCCGCCGGGTGGTGCGGGAACGGCCGCCCGAATCCCGGCCGCGCCGCCACCGCCCGCGCCCCGGCTTCGTCGAGGATGCCGGCTACGACGAGTTCCTCCAGGTAGCCGCGGTCCCCGCCGTGCCCGAGCTGCTCCCAGGTCACCAGGGTCGGGCAGTAGTAGGTCCCGGAACTCGCGAGCAGATCGGCGAGTTTCCCGGCTTCGGTGAGCGCGTCGTCTCCCGACGGCAAGGGGGCGTGTTCGACGCAGTCCGCCCCGGCCGCTACCGCGTCTTCGATGTCGGCGTGCGTGCGGATGTGCACGAGCACCTTCTTGCCCACCTCGTGCGCGGCGTCCACCATGACGTGTAAGGCGCGGCGGGACAGCTTGTCCGGAGCCCCCGGTTCGCCGTCGTAGATGAATTTGACGAAGTCGACGTCCCCGGCCAGCTCGAGCACCAGCCGACGGCCTTGGTCGGGATCGCTGACCTGACGGGCCATGGCCGGGTTGCCGTGTGCCTGCATCGGCCAGCCCTCGACCCCGGTGAACACCGGGCCGGCGTAGAAGAGTTTGGCCGTCTCGCCCGGATCAGCGTAGGTCCGCACGCCGTGGTCGATGGCCAGTGAGCCACCCAAGTCCACGACCGTCGTGATCCCCGTCGCAAGGAAATCGGCCAGTGTCCGTATGACGTAGGGAACCTGCTCCGGTTCCGGCAGGGAGGCCGCGTAGCCGGCCAAATGCGTGTGGCTTTCCCACAGTCCGGGGATCAGGTATCCGCCGCGGCCGTCGATGACCTCGTCGTCGGTAGGCGCCGCATCCGGTGCGCTGGGCCGCACCTCGGTAAACCGTTCGCCGACAACGACAACTTCCGCGTCCGTGATCGGCGCTGCGCCGGATCCGTCGATGACTGTCACGTTTCGAATGATCATATGAGCAAAGTACATCGGATCCGATATTAATTCTAGATCGGATCCGATGTATCTTGGACGGCATGACGGAATGGCGACCCGAGACGGCACCCGCTCAGCTGATCAACCATGCGGCTCGGCTCTTCGCCCTGCTGCATGACAGCCGCCTGCGAGCATTGGGCATCACGGCCAGCCAGATCCCCGTCCTCGGCACGCTGGCGGACGGATCCGCCCTGACCCAAAAGGAGCTGGCCACCCGATCCAGCGCCGGGCAGCCCGCCATGGCCGAACTGCTGGGCCGCATGCAACGCGATGGCCTGATCCAGCGCACACCGCACCCACACGATCGGCGCAGCAGCTTGGTCGCGCTCACCGAGCGAGCGATGTCGCTACTGCCCGAGGCCAGGACCGTGTTGTCGCAAGGCCACGCGGACGCACTCACGGGCTTCGACGACAGCGAGATCCAGCTACTCGCAGCGCTGCTGACGCGACTGATCGCGAATTTGGAGCAGGCCGTGTCGTCAGCCGGTGACAGCCGAACGGGCAGCACGCCGATGGAAGAACCCAACTCGGCCTGACACCGTTTATCGCCACGTGGCACGAAAGTGCATGCGGCTAAGCGCCTATGGAACCGGGACCATCTCCGGGTGCAGGAAGTTCGCAGGCGCCTGCGGGAGATCGTCGTATCGACCCAGTGTCATGTCGAAGAAACCGCGCAGGTAGCTGCGCTGCAGATCGATCGAGCTCCGCGGATCGATGGTGCCGACCAGCTGGGACGCGGCTGCGGAGGAGACGACACCCGCGGCGACGAGTGGAGCGGCGATCAGCTGGTTGTCGCAGAACGAATGGTGTTGTGCGCCGTTGAGCCGGAAATTGAGTTTCAGTCCGTGACCAGCGGCCCAGAACTGTTTCATGCCCGGGATCTCGGCACGATCATGGCCTTCGCGGTTGATGAGCATGAACGGACGATCCAGTCCGTCGGTGACCACCGATCCCCAGAGGCGGCCATCGAGATCGACTCCCGCCGCGATCCGGCGATCGTCGTGCATTGCCTGCGCCACAGTGGCGCCGCCCAAGGAATGCCCGAACATCGCGACCTTCGAAACGTCGAGTACGCCAGCGAGGTTCGCGGGTAGCGCGTGCTGGTCAGCGTCCGGGTTGTGCCCTGCGGCGAGGTCGGCGAGCTCGTCGAGCACAAACCGGGTGTCGGCTACCCGCGTCGCCAACGCGGTAGTGCCCTGGGCCTCGTCTTCGCCGGGATCGGTTGCCGGTGGCAGCAGGCTCTCTTCGATCCGCCCGCCGGGGAATTCCGTTGCGGATGTTTCGTGAGTGTGGCTCAGGGTGACCACCACAAAACCGTGGCTGGCCAGATCTTCTGCCTGCGCGGTGCTCAGCTCACGCGGCAGCCCCTTGCCCGGCGAGAAGACAATTATCGGCCGACGCCCACGGGAGGTCTCCGCGCCCGCGTCGAGGTAGCCATGGCTGGGTCCAAAAGCCCATCGCTGCGCCGAGGGGGCACCGACCGGAGTCACGCTGTCGGCATACATTTGGGCGAGTCGGGGCGAAAGCCATGGCCGCACGGGCAATCCCGCCACGTTGGTAGCGGGATACCAGATGCTGACCATCAGCTCACGCGGGACGGCCGCCTTATACGGATCGCGCCGCGAGGTATCGATCAGATGCAGGTCGACCACACCGATCGCGTCGGCACCGGTCGGCTCCGGCAGGGTTATGAGCACCGAGACCGGTTGCGGCAGGGCCGGTTCAGCTCGGGCGGTGACATCCATCGTGGTCAACATCAGTAGGACGAGGACAGAAGCACATCGAAATAGACTCGTCCGCAAGGCAATTCCCTCCCTGGCCGCTGGCACCGCTCGCGCTCGGCCGCGCTGGAAGTCTATCCCTTCCACGACGGCGGGACTTTGCTGGGCGGGTCCGGGTTGACCGGTGTGATTGAGCGGGCGATGGTGGGGTACGGCTGAGGGAATAAGGGCCCGCCTGTGTTGCCGGGGACCCGGCACCGATCGATCGGTGAATTCTCCAAGGGAAAGGAACGAACGCGATGACAGGTACTCTCGTCGACCTCGCCCTCGACGGGCAGGTGGCGCGGCCCGATGTCCGACTACAACCGGCCCGCCGTGGTGGAAATTCGACTGGCGCGGACGTGTGGCGCGATGCCAAAACCGTGCTGGTGACTCGGGTTACCGGGCCGCGGCAGTTGACTGCGGTGCCGCGCTTGGTCATTCCGATCGGCGACACTCAGCTGGCCTTCCGCGTGTCGTCGCGGTCTGCCGAAGGCGAGGAGCTGGCGCGGGACGGCCGGGTGCTCATTCAGCCCGGTGACCGGCGCGGCAACCCAGCACTCGGCTCGCACCAGCGGCAAGGCCAAGCCCAGTTGGTGACCGCGGGCACACTACTGGCCCATGTGGAGTCGGAGATCGCCGCGAAGTATCGATGGCGAATTCCCGTGGCACGCTTCGCCCATCGCCTCGGGCACGGGGATGCGCCCTACGCGGATGTCGTTGTGCTGGTGACCGTGGCCGAGCCGAGCCCGATACCCATGTTGCCGCGGTGAGACCGGCAGCGGTCAGCCCTCGTCGGGAAGACCGTTCTCCTTGGCGAGTATTCGGTATCGCGCCAGCAGGGCGTGGTGGTCGAGCTGGGCGACCTGGGGGTAAAAGGAGAGGTGGCTGGCCAGGAATCCGGGGAAAATACAGTTCGGGCGGCCGAGATAGCCGGGGATCACGACGGACAGCAGGAGCTCGTCGTCGTCCACCGCGGACAGGTAGGAGATATCTGCGCCGAGCCAGGAGACGAAGTTGATCGAGAGACGTCCGCGCCACGGGATCGGCGCTTGCGGCATTTCCTCGAATAGTCGCGGGTCGTTCAGAAAGTGGTGGTGCAGCCTTGATGCCAATGTGCCGCTCTCCCAGAGGGTTCCGCCGAATCCGTCCGGCGGCAACGTCAGCTCCATCAGGTCACGCGGTATCGCGCCGGATTGCTGCTGGTAGTAGGCGCACACGCCGTTGTTGACGACGTTGGCGCTGACGAGAAAGTAGTTCGGTTCTCGTCTTCTGAATCGGATGAACTCCGCGAGTTGTTCGAGCTGCAGGTATACGACGTCGTCGTCGCATTTCAGGAAAACGGCGTCGGCATAGTATTCGGCTCGGACGGAGTAGAACCGGTAGAACTCTGCCCAGCCCTGTCCCCCAGCGGTACGGTAGCGATACTCCGTCGCCGCGAGCTCGGGAAAACGCCATTCGCCGTCGGAGCCGTACCCGGTCTTCACATAGACGCTGTACGCACCCGCCGCACTGCCTTCGACGCCCGACAGCACGGTGTTTCCGTCAACGCTCAACGCAAGACCAGACGCGCCGACCGACACCTCCAGATCGCGAAATACCGACTGCGACAGAACGCCTGGCGTGTAGAGGTCGGCCACCGGCGGCGGTCGATCGGCACGCCACTCGTGATCGTTCAGGAAGAGTTCGTCGGTGCGCACCTGCCGAAGCACGGTCCGTTGATTACTCCATCCACCGACGACCAACTCGTAGGCCGATGCCTCCTCGTTCCCAGGATGGGGTGCGAGGCCGATATGAACATCATTGGACGCGCGCACCCGGCTGCGCCACGGGGCGCCCGGAACAAGCTCGCCCGCAGCGCAATACGTGGGATCGTCGGCGGTGCGGCCGACGGTCGGGAAACGCGATGCCAGCCAGCGGCCGTCGTCGTCGTTTCGGGAAAAGTCCCAGACATGCCATTCGTCGATCAGATTGCGCCGAATCGCCTCGCCCACATAGCCGGCGAGCAGCGCCATCCTGTCCCGGCGACCCGCGAAGGTCACCAGGATCACGGGTGCCGAGGTTGCCATCAGCCCGGACCCGCTATGTCAGCGTGGCCAGGACGCTGTCCAGCGCCTGCCGCATGTCGGCCGCCTCGATCCGCATCAACGTGTCCTGGTCCAGCGCTCGCAGATCCAGGGTGTCGTCCATGGCGAGCCGGTATTCCCTTTCCTCCTCGGCTGTTTCGACGATATTGCGGATGAACCGGCCGTTGCCCGCGATGTCGACGCCGCGGCGCGGGAGGCCGCTCTGATCGGTGCGCTCGGCGTTGTACAGCTCCGTACACGCCGAGCGGAGGAGCTCGATCGCGTCGTCGGATATCGTCGAATCGCGCTTGCCCGCGATGAACATGCCGATGTCGCACAGTTCCTCGGGCGAATACGAGTCGAACTTAACCCTTTTCGAGAAGCGGGACGCCAAACCGTCGTTGCTGGCCAGGAATCGGTCGATCTCGCCGTCGTAGCCCGCGATGATCACCACCAGCCGGTCGCGATCATTCTCCATTCGGGCCAGCAGGGTGTCGACCGCCTCCCGGCCGAAGGCGTCACCGCCGGACAGTCCGGCCTGGATCAGCGTGTACGCCTCGTCGACGAAAAGCACACCGTCCATTGCCGAGTCGATCAGCTTGTTGCTTTTGATCGCGGTGGAACCCAGGTGCTGGCCCACGAAATCGGAGCGTTTGGTCTCTATGACCTTGTCGGTTTTGAGCAGGCCCAAGCCGCAATAGATCTTGGCGACCACCCGGGCGATCGTGGTCTTACCCGTTCCCGGCGGACCGGTAAAGGCCAGGTGCTGCCCGCGCGGCATGCTGGTGAGGCCCTTCTCGGCCCGGATCTGCGCCAGCGTCGCCGAGGATTGCAGCTTGGCGACCTGGACCTTCACCGCGCCGAGGCCGATCTGCGCCTGCAATTCCGCGCGGGCGGCGGCCAGGATCACCTCCGCCTTGTGCTGCTGCTGCTCTTGGGCCGCCTCTTCCAGCGACGGCGCCGACGCCGGATCCCAACGGTCGATACGGGATTCGAGCTGTTCCTTGGTGGTGACCACGATGCGGAACTTGGGGTCGTGCATCGCCTGGGCGACGGCGGCGAAATCGGGAACCTGGGTGTAGACGGTCTCCAAGAGCGCGCGCGCCTCGTCCTCGTTGCCCTGCTCGCGCACGCATAGGCCGCGGCAGTACATGGCGGCGATGCGAGCGGCCGGAATGGGGCCACGCTCGGCCATCTCCAAGCGCCGGGTCGCCTCCCCGAACAATCCGAGGTGCGCGCACGCGGTGCCCACCATGACGTGCGCACCAGCGGCCATGTAGGTGTCCTGCCATTCCGCGGACCCGACCAGCACCGACATCACGTCCGGCCAGCGCTGCGTGATGAAATGCAGGACGGCGCGGGTGTAGGCGCACACCTGATCGTCGACCACCCGGTCCGGGTCGTCGACGATCTTGCGCCGTCGGGCCTCGAGCTCGTCGAGGAGTTGCTCGGCGTCGCCGAATCGCTTGTCGTCGATCAACCGCATCGCCTGGGCGAGCCAGATCTCGGTCAGGCTGGCGATCGGATAGTCGATGTACTGACCGATCTGGAACCGGCCCGACAGCTGGCGCGGCGGCAGCCCGAGGCGCCGCTGCTCGCGCAGCAGCGAGGTCGCCGAGGTCTCGTAAAGCCGTTGCAGCACATCGGGAGTCACCTCGCCTGCGGTGACCCGCCCCAGCCAGGCGTCGCACATACCCGGATCGAGTTCGGTGGCGCGGCGGAAGGCGGCTTTGGCGTATTCGAGATCCTTCGCGGCCTGCCGGCCGTCGACCATGACACCCAACGACAGCACGCCCGCGTCGAAGATCTGTTGCGCTTGCCGGTTGGCTGACATGCCCGGCAATGTAGCGGTCACCGCCCGCACCGGTCGCCTCGGAACAAACCGCGCCTACCGGACATTCACGGACAGTTCACATACCCCCGCGGGCGGGACCGGGGTTTCCGCATGTCGTCTCCGCGAAGCGGTTACGACGAGGCGAACTCTGTTCACCACGGGTGCCGCGCCGTCGGCCGATTGATACCTTGCCGAAGATCGAGACCAGGAACTTCGGGAGTCGTTTAGGTGATGGAGTCGACGGCTATCGAGCCGCAGCGGTGCCGTGTTTCCGTGATAGGCGGAAATACCCAGGTGGACGTGGTGTTGCCCACGGCGGTCGCGATCGCCAATTTCATCCCGGATGTGGTGGAGCTCATCGCATCCCGCAACCCGGACCTGTCCGAGCACGACGACGGCGGCCCGCTGGCGGCCCAGCATTGGACGCTGGCGCGGTTGGGCCACACCGCGATCGATCCCGCGCGCACGTTGACCGACGCCGAAGTCTTCGACGGTGAACTGCTGGTCCTGCGGGCGGTGGACTCGGCCGAATCGCCCGCGCTGTTCGACGATGTCATCGACGCCGTGGCCCGGTTGACCGAAAGTTCGTTCCGCGGTTGGACATCCGGTTCGTCCGGTCGGGCGGGCCTGGCTGCCGCCCTCGCTGCCACCGTGGGCGTCTGCCTGCTGCTCCTGGTCGCGGCGACGCGCGGTTCGGGCATCGTGGCGGGTGTGAGCGGCCTCGTCGTGGGACTGCTGACGCTGGTCGCCGCCACGCTCGTCGCCCGGATCTACGGTGCGGCGGCCGCGGCCACCGGACTGTCGCTATGCGGGCTGTTGTTGACGGGCAGCGGCGCGGCCGTGCTGGTGCCCGGCGCGCTCGGCGCCCCACATCTGCTGTTGTGCAGCGCGGCCACTTTGCTGCTCGCGGTTATCGCGTTGCGGGTTGTCGGTGCGGGCCAGACGATGTTCTCGGCGGTGATCAGCCTGGCGGTGTTCGGCACGGGCACGGCGGGCGCGGTGACGGTGTGGCACGTGGCACCGTCGAAGGCCGCGGCGGCGGTGATCGTGGTCGCGCTGATCGGCATCACCCTGGCCCCGCGCATCGCGGTGGCGGCGGCCCGGCTGCCGGTGCCGCCGGTGCCGACGGCCGGTGGCGCGATCGATCCGCGCGACCACGAGCCACGCCCCAACATCGAAGGGATCGGCGCGATCGGCGCGACGTCGATACCGTCGGCGGCCGGCCTCGGCCAGCGGTCCCGGCTGGCGAACCAGTACCAGTCCGGCATGATCATCGCGATCGTGGCGGTCACCGTCGGCGCGACGATCACGACGGTCGTGACCGCGACGCACTGGAACGCGGTGGCGCTGGCCGGGGCGGTCGGCATCGTATTGGCCAGGCGCGGACGCGGATTCGCCGACCTGACCCAGGCCTCGGCCCTGGTGCTCGGCGGCTGCGCCAGCCTGGTGGTACCGGCGGTGGTGGTCGGTCTGCGGATATCGGACGCGGCGCTCCCCGCGGCGGGCGCATTGGTGGTATTCGCGGTGCTCGCCGTGCTGATCGGTGTCGCGGGGCCGCACCTGGAGGTCTCGCCGGTCGCGCAACGTGCGGGTGAGCTACTGGAATACCTGATGATCTGCACGATCGGCCCGCTGGCCTTCTGGATACTCGATATTTACTCCCTCGCTCGCCATGGCTGAGTCCGGGCCGCGGCGCGCGGTCCTGCGGGGCTGCGCCGCCGGGTTGGCGCTGGGGTTGGCGCTCGCGCCGGCCGGTGCGGCGCAGGCCATCGCGCCGCCCGAGGTGGATCCGGGTGCGCTGATCACGAACGCTCCGGTGGCTCCGCCGGAACCCGCGCGGCAGCGACTGCTCTGCTCGCACCCGATCTGGACCGGTCCCCCGCCCGTCGGGATACCCGCCGTGCAGAAGGCGCTCGGACTCGAATCGGCCTGGAAATTCAGCAGGGGTGACGGGCAGACCGTGGCCGTGATCGACACCGGCATCAACCCGCATCCCCGCCTGAGCATGGTCCCGGGCGGCGATTATGTCGCCGACTCGAACGGCACCGTCGACTGCGACGGGCACGGCACACTGGTCGCGGGCCTCATCGCCGCGCACCCGGCGCCGGACGGCGGCGACGGATTCTCCGGCGTGGCACCGCAGGCGACGATCCTGTCGATCCGCCAGACCAGCCTGGCCTACGAACCCAAGAACAGTTACGGCACGGACAATCCCGGCGGGATGTCGGCAGGCGGCTTCGGTACCGTCGCCACCCTCGCCGACGCGATTGTGCACGCGGTCGACCTGCACGCCACCGTCATCAACATCTCGGAGGTGTCGTGCAGGCCGGTCGGCACCGACCCGGTGGACGGAATGCTCGGCGCCGCTGTGAAATACGCCTACGACCACGACGTCGTGGTCGTCGCCGCGGCGGGCAACCTGGAGTCGCAGGGGGCGTGCAAGGACCAGAACGGCACCGCGGGCTGGGATGCCGTCAATACCATCGCGGCCCCGGCCTGGTTCGCTCCCTATGTCCTGACGGTCGCCGCGGTCGAGGCCGACGGATCACCGTCGCCGTACACCCTCTACGGGCCGTGGGTGCGGGTCGCCGCACCCGGCAGCAATCTCATGTCACTCGACAGCACCCCCGGCGGCACCGGGCTGGTCAACGGCACGCCACAGTCCAACGGCCAGGTCGCTCCCGTCGACGGGACCAGCTTCGCCAGCGCCTATGTGGCGGGCCTGGCCGCGCTGGTCCGCACCCGCTACCCGCAGTTGTCCGCGCCAGAGGTGATGAACCGCATCACGGCCACCGCGCACGCGCCGGGCACCGGGCACGACAGCCGGATCGGGGCGGGCATGATCGACCCGGTCGCCGCGCTCACCGCGGTGCTGCCGCCCCGGACAGCGGGCGACCCCGCGGCAGGCATACCGATCGCCGCGCCGATCCCGCCGGTACCCGAAAACCCTTGGCCGCGTTGGATCGGCGAGGCCGGGGCCGTGATCTGCCTTGCTCTGCTCGGTCTGGTCCAGGCTCTGTCGATTCCGTTCCGGCGCGAGCAGCGCAGCACACTCGCCTTCCCGGGCGACGACACCGAGTGAGCGAACAAATGACACAGCTACGACGAGTGCTCGTGCCGGAGGCCGGCGTTAGCGAGGTTGAGAAATGAGTACACAGGGTTTCATCCGGGTTGCTCGGATCGCGCCGCCGCGCGCGCCGGGCGGCGAGGTGGTGCTGAACGCGCCGCCGGAGATCACCGCGCCGGTGCCGAGCCCGCTGTGGCAGCGGTTGATGCCGGTGGTGATGGTGGTCGCCATGGTCGGCATGGTGGTGCTGATGGTCACCATGAGCGGCAAGTCCATGCTGACCAATCCGATGACCTTGATGTTCCCGATGATGATGCTGATGTCGATGGTCGGCATGATGGCCGGACGCGGGCAGGGCGGCGGCAAGAAGGCCGCCGAACTCAACGAGGAACGCAAGGACTACTTCCGTTATCTCGACCAGTTGCGCCGCGATGTGCGCGATACCGGTGCGCTGCAACGTGAGTCGCTGACCTGGAGTCACCCCCACCCGATCGACCTGCAGGCGCTGATCGGCACCCGTCGCATGTGGGAACGGCGACCCAACGACCCGGACTTCGGGCACGTGCGCATCGGCATCGGCAGCCACCGCATCGCCACCAAACTCGGCAGGCCGGAGACCGGCCCGCTCGAAGACCTGGAGCCGGTGGGCACGGTGGCGCTGCGGCGTTTCGTTCGCACCCATTCGGTGGTGCACGCGCTGCCGACCGCGATCTCGCTGCGCGCGTTTCCCGCGGTCAATGTCGAAGGCCCGCGCGAGCACGGCAGGACGCTGGTGCGCGCGATGCTGCTCGAGCTGGCCACCTTCCACGGTCCGGACAACATGGTGTTCGCCATCGTCACCGCCGACCCTGAGTCCGACACTTGGGCGTGGACGAAATGGCTTCCGCACCTGCAACATCCGCGCGACGCCGACCGCATCGGCACGGCCCGCATGCTCTACGAATCACTGTCGGAGCTGGAGACCGCGCTGGCGGAGGATTTGCTGGAACGCGGGCGGTTCCTGCGCAACGCGCCGCCGACCGCGGGCCGGTTGCACGTGGTGGTGGTGATCGACGACGGTTATGTCAGCGGCTCCGAACGCACCATCAGCGACGCGGGCCTCGACTCGGTGACCGTGCTTGACCTGACCGCACCGCAGACCGGGCTCGCCGTGCGCCGCGGCCTGCAGTTGGTGGTCGAGGACGGGGTGATCGGGGCACGCACCGGTGGCTCGGTGGAGAAGTTCGCCGACCCGGACCTGGTGAGTTGCGCCGTGGCGGCGACCTTCGCGCGCGGCATGTCCCGATACCGCATCGCCACCACCGCGCAGATCGTCAATCTCGGTGACGGCGGCAGCGGTGACCCGGGATTGATGGCGCTGCTGCGGATCCCGGACGCGGCGACCATCGATCCGAACACGGTCTGGCGGCCCCGGTCTTTTCGCGAGCGGCTGCGGGTCCCGATCGGTGTCACGCCCGACGGGACGCCGGTCGAGATCGACATCAAGGAATCCGCCGAGAACGGCATGGGCCCGCACGGATTGTGTATCGGGGCAACGGGTTCCGGCAAGTCGGAGTTTCTGCGGACGCTGGTGTTGTCGCTGGTGACCACCCATTCACCGGACCTTCTGAATCTGGTGCTCGTCGACTTCAAGGGCGGCGCGACCTTTCTCGGCCTCGATCCGCTGCCGCACGTGGCCGCCGTTATCACCAACCTCGAGGAAGAGCTTTCGATGGTGGACCGGATGCGCGACGCGCTGGCCGGCGAGCTGAACCGCCGCCAGGAACTGCTGCGGTCGGCCGGAAACTTCGCCAACGTCACCGAATACGAGAAGGCCAGGGCCAATGGCGCGCCGCTCGATCCGCTGCCCGCGCTGTTCGTGATCGTTGACGAGTTCTCCGAATTGCTGTCGCAGAAACCGGATTTCGCCGAGCTGTTCGTCATGATCGGCCGGCTGGGCCGCTCGCTGCGGGTGCATCTGCTGCTTGCCTCGCAGCGGCTGGAGGAGAACCGGTTGCGGGGATTGGATTCGCATCTGTCGTACCGGATCGGCCTGCGCACCTTCTCGGCCGGTGAGTCCCGTCAGGTGCTCGGCATCACCGATGCCTACCATCTGCCCGGCCAACCCGGTGCCGGGTATCTGAAGAGCGATTCCTCGGATCCGTTGCGGTTCAACGCAACCTACGTGTCGGGCAGTTATGTGCCGCCGGCCACCGGGCAAACCGGCGGCGGACCGATCGCGCCCGCGATAAGCGCCGTGGATGTGTTCACCGCCGGTGCCGCCGAGGTCACCACGGAGACACCCTCGGTCGTCGAGGTGGCGCTACCCGACCTCAGTGAGCTGCTCGCCGAGACTCCCCCGAGCGGTGTCGAACGTTCCCTGTTGCAGACCGTGGTCGAACGACTGGTCGGCCACGGCCGTCCGGCGCACGAGGTGTGGCTGCCGCCGCTCGAACTCTCCCCCACCGTCGATATGCTGCTGCCGCAATCGGATTGGCGTTCGCCCGAGAACGTGCACGGCAAGCTGTGGCTGCCGATCGGCATCGTCGACAAGCCGTATGAGCAGAAGCGCGACGTCCTCACCATCGATCTGGCCGGCGCGCAGGGCAATGTCGCGGTCGTCGGCGGACCGCAGTCGGGCAAGTCCATCACGCTGCGCACCATCATCATGGCCGCGGCGGCCACGCACACCCCCGAACAGGTGCAGTTCTACTGCCTCGACTTCGGCGGTGGCACCCTCGCGGCCCTCAACGGCCTGCCGCACGTCGGCTCGGCCGCCGGACGACTCGAGAGTGACCGGGTGCGCCGCACGGTCGCCGAACTCAGCACGCTGTTGCGCCAGCGCGAGGCCCGGTTCCTGGAGCTCGGCATCGAGTCCATGCGTGACTTCCGCAAACTGCGCTCCGAGCTGGCGGCACTGCCGCAGGACCAGCGCGCCGCCCAGCCGCTCTCGGCGGACCTGTTCGGCGACGTTTTCCTGGTGATCGATGGCTGGGCCGCGTTCCGCGAGGAATTCGAGCTGATCGAGCCCCAGGTGCAGGCGCTGGCCGCGCGCGGCCTGTCCTACGGCATCCACCTGATCATCGGCGCCAACCGCTGGGCCGAGTTCCGGCCCGCCGTCAAGGACCAGATCGGCACCCGGATCGAACTGCGCCTCGGCGATCCGTCCGACTCGGAGATGGATCGCCGTGCGGCCGTGGGGGTTCCGATCAATCGTCCGGGCCGCGGCCTCAGCCCGGACAAGCTACACATGCTGCTCGCACTGCCCCGCCTGGACTCCGACGTCGACCCGAACACCCTGTCCGAGGCCGTCCTCGCGGCCAAGGAGGCGCTCACCGAGCTCTACGGCGACCGGCGCGCGCCCGCCGTCCGGATGCTGCCGCTGGAACTCTCGCGCGAGCAGGTGGTGGCGACGGCCCGCGAGCAGGGTCTGGTGCTGGACAACCGGCGGGTGCTGATCGGGCTCAGCGAATCCGAATTGCAGCCGATGGTGCTGGATTTCGAGGAACAGCCGCATCTGATGATCTTCGCCGACGTCGGCTGCGGCAAGACCACGCTGCTGCGCAACATCGCGCAGAGCATCGTGGAGAATTGCGGGCCGGACGAGGCGCGCGTCATCCTCGTCGACTATCGGCGCACCATGCTCGGCGCGATCGAAACACCGCATCTGGCCGGGTATTCGACGTCCGCGCAGACCTCGATCCCGACGCTGAAAGAGGTCGCGGGATTCGTCTCCGCCCGCCTGCCCGGTCCCGACATCACGCCCGCGCAGCTGCGTGAACGGAACTGGTGGACTGGGCCGGAGGTGTACGTCATCGTCGACGACTACGACATGGTGGCATCCAACAATCCGCTGCTCCCGCTGATGGATCTGATCCCGCAGGCCCGTGACATCGGCCTGCACGTGATCATCGCCCGGCGGGCCGGCGGGGCGGCGCGGGCACTATACGACGGCGTGCTCGGCCCGCTGAAAGACATGTCGGTGGACGGCATTCTGATGAGCACGCCCAAGGACGAGGGCGTGCTGCTCAGCGATGTGCGACCGGCGCAGTATCCCGCCGGGCGCGGAATGCTGGTGTCGCGCACTCGAAGTCGCGAGCTCATCCAGGTCTGCTACCTGCCGCCGGTGTGAGGCCGGTTCCGGTGCGGCGTCGGTCAGCGCCGCGCGGAGTACTCGTCGGCGCCCTGTAGGCCGTCGGCGGCCTGGCGCATGCCCTTGGCGAACTCCGCCAGCGTTTGCGCCAGGTCGAAACCACCCTGCAGCAGGTCGACGCTCATGGCCACGTAACCGGAGGCGCCAGTGGCGAACTTGCAGCCGGTCGCGTCGGTTGCCCACGGCGGCCGTGTGCTGTCCGTGGAGCTGACCACCGTGGCCGACGCACTCCCCGAGGTACCGCTCGGCACCGCGCAGATCGGGTCGCCGAGACGGGTGAGGGTCTCGTACAGCGTGGTAACCGTGTGGCTGACCGCCTCGTACACGCCGTCCATCTCGGTCGCGGCGGCCCGGAGCCCGGCGGCCGAATCGACGGTAATGACCTGTGCCACAGTGGTTCCTCCTGGTCGGGGCCGACCACACCACCGTCATCGACGCAGTCGACCGGAACCAGGATTGTGCGCGAGCAGCGCCGAAACAGCTTCTTAACAATATGTTTCAAGCACACCGAGCCGAATCATGCTGTTGTGCAGCGTTACCCGCTTGGCGGCTTCGGCAGTCCGGCTCGGCCACTGGAGGTAAGCGGCGGATGGGGCGGGTGCCGAGGGTCCGGCGGGTTCGGTGCGTTCGGTGCATCCAGCGGGTTCGGTGGACCCGGTGCGCCCAACGGGTTCGGTGCGCCCGGCGGGTTCGGTGCGCCCGGCGGACGCGACAGGTGCGATGGACGCGTTGGGGGCGGCGGGCCTGGTAGCTCCGACGGGTGCGGCGGCGGCGTCGGGTGCGGCGAATCCGGTAGATGCGAAAAGTCCGGCGGAAGCGGCGGGCGCGGAGGATTTCGCGGGTGCGGAGGACCCGGCGGCGTCGGGTGCGGCGGATGCGGCGGTGGCGGATGCGGCGGATGCGGCGGCGTCGGGTGCGGCGGCGTCGGCGGATGCGGCGGATGCGACGGGTCCGGTGGGTGCGGCGGCCCCGGCGGGGTCGGGTTGGGCGGTGTCGGGGGATTCGGCTGGCCCCATGCTGTCGAGTCCGGCGCTGTCGGAGCGGTGTACGGGATGATCTCCGGATTGTGGTGCTTGTACTGCTTCGGGCGGGTCTTGCCGCGCAGGTCGGTGGCCTTGGCTTGGTAGACGTCGGTGCCGGGGCCGCCGGTGCCGTACTCTTTTCCGAGGCGTTCGCTGCGCATCAGAGCCCGCTTCCACCAGGTGTTCTCGTCGGTGCCCGGTTGCGTGATCTTTCTGGCTTCGCCATCCGCGGTGCGGTTGATCGCCTCCTGGTTCATCCGCACCATTCGGTGGTCGTCGGCGTGGCGCTGCGCCTGATCCGCCCGGCGCTGCAGGGCATCGGCATCGGCCTGATGCTGATCCGCCGTGCGTTGCGCCTGGCCTGCCTCCCGTTCGGCGGCGCTCAATCCGCGCAACGTCTGCTCGTGCGCGCGCTGCGCATCGGTAAGACGCCCTTGCAGTTGTTCGACCCGCTGCGGGTCGGTCGTCCGCGTCGTCCGTGCGCTGGCCAACTGCCTCTCAGCGTCGTGCACTTGGCGTTGTGCCTGAACAAGGTTCGCCCGCGCTTCGCGGACCCGCCCGTCCCCGGCATCGGCCAGCGTCTGCTGCACGGTAGCTTTCCGCTGCGCGGTGTCGGCGACGTCCTGGGCCTGGTCGGCCGCGTGCTGCGTCGACGCGGCCCGTTCCGCGAACTCTCGCGCGCGGCCCGACATCCGTGCCGCCCATGGCGGCTGTCGATCGACCGACTCCAAGCCCGCCGGTTCGCCGAGCGCACGAGCCCGGGGGCGGCTCCCCGGCGGCTCGGCGGATTGTGCCCGCGGCGCAGGCTCGGCGGACTCCGGCCCCGTCCGCAGACGGTTTCCCGGCGACTCAGGTGATGGAACGCTCGGGTCTCCCGAGTCCGGTCGCGTCCACTCGCCCAACACCCGGCTTCGCGAGCGATTCCCTTGTGACTCAGCGGGTTCGGCTTGCAGACGCGGTTGCCGCTCACGCACCTCGCGGTGGTATCGGCGCAGGTTTGCGGCATCCTGGCGGTCGAGCTCGGCCAGCCTGCGTTGCCGCGTGGCGCCCGAGCCTTCGACCGCGGATCGGTCCACCGGCGCGGGCCGCGCGACGGGGTCGTCTCCGGCGGCACCGATAGCCTTGGCGACCCGGCTCGCGGGCGCGTAAACGTTGCCCTCGGCGTCGAAGTGGAAATGCCGGAGAAAGCCGGTGCTCGCCGGGCCGCGCGGGACCCGGTTCAGCTGGCACAGGCCGCGGGTCGCGCCGGGCACCGCGCCGCGGAAGGCGCCACCGGCCATCGAGGCGGCGAATTCGGAACCGCTGAACCCGCTTTGCCAATCCCCGGTATTCAGCGCGGCTCCGACCGCGCCGCCGATCGTGCTCACCTCACCGCCGAACGCGCCGATCGCCATGCCGCGCAACGCCCCACCGGCTGGGCTGAGCCTATTGGTCAACCGGCCGATCGTGGTGTCGAAGGCGATGCCACCCCAGTGCGCGCCGGCCCGGCCCACCATGCCGCCGAGGAACGACGACCCGAACGACAGCACCAACTCGTTGCTGTCGAAGGACCGGCGGGTGTGTGCGGCCAGTTGAACTCCCTGCACGACCGCGTCCACGGCCACCGCCTGCGTGCCGGACACCACGCCCTTGACCGCGTAGGTGGACAGATTCTTGACGACCAGCTTCGACCACGGTTTGCGGCCAGCGGTTCCCAAGGCTCGCAACACAAGCTGCTCGATCTTCGCGACCGTGAAATCCTCGGCCGCGCGCAGCGTCGACCGGGTGCCCGCCACGGCCGCCGCCTCCAGCGCCGGAGCCGTCGGCGGAAACATCCACGCCCACATGATCTCCGCGGCAAGCAGCACGTAGGAGACGATCATCATCAACTTCGCCTCCTGCACCGCCGTGCCGAAATCGAAGGCGGCGTTGCCGAGTTCATCGAAAACGGCCGCCAAAGTCTCCAGCGAGGCACCGCCGTGCAGCAGGCTGTCGAACAGCCCGGCGATCGCCTCCGCGCCGGCGCCCGAGGTGTAGGCCCTTGTCGCGTCCCGCTGCACCGACGTCAACGGATCCACCTGAGCGGCAAGCCCTTTCGCCGCATCGTTCCAGGCATTGCCGATCGCGAACAGCAGATCCTCGTTCCCCTCCGGCGGGTCGATACCGACCAGCCAGCCCAGCCATTTCAGCTCGGGCGGGATCTCGATCATCGCGTGCGCACCGTCGGCACGACCGGCCGTGCCGGTGTCACTCGTCATCCTCCGTGCGATCGGTGCGCCGACGTTTGACGTGGTCGGGACCGACAATATCGGTGGTGAGCGGACGTCCCCGGGCGCTGCTCGGCCCCGGATCCCCTCCACCGCCAGGCATCTCGGTCTCCGGGGTCGGATCCTCGGGAGCTTCGCCGGTCGTGTCCGCGTTCCACCATTCGACGAACCCGCGCCGGTTGGCGAACTCCTCCTCGGTGGCCACGGTCTCGTCGTGCAACGCGTGGCGATACGCGCTCGCGAGCAGCCACGGCCAGATCGGCTGATCGGGGCCGGGCACCGAGCCCGCCGCCGAGCCGGGGTAGCTATCCCGGCCGATCACGTACCGGATCGGGCCACTATCCACCTCGAGCAGGATCGCGTAATGACCCGCGGTGATCGGATCCGCCTCCGCGATAGCGTGTTCCGAGGCGAACAGGGTGTCGTCGCCATCGTCGATGGCCGCGAGGATGTCGCTTCGCGCGGCGCCGATCGGCGTGAACATCCGCCTGACCCCATCCGGGTTCCGGGTGACGAACTCACGCAGGATCTGGGTCAGCTGCGGATCGCCCAGGTCCAGGGGGACGTCGCCAGGACGCGGTCCGGTCGCCGGATCCCACAGCGGCCCGGCCAGTTCGATCGGCAAGTGCAGTCCGGCCGCCGCGGCCTGCGCGGCGCTGATCAACCACTCGTCGCGATCCTCGTCCGTGACCAGCACCGTGTCGCCGTCACCCGCCGTCACCTCATACGGCCTGCCGTGGATCAGATACAGCGGGGCGACCTGCCCGCCGAGCTCGACACGCCGCGCGTGCAGGAGCGCGTGACCGGGCCAGAGAATACCGAGCGAGTCGGGCCGGGCGAAGCTGCCGACGGCGGCGGTCACGAAACCCTCGGCGCGCAGCTCCGCCAACGTCACCCGCCGGGTCTGCCCGTCCTGTTCGATCTCGACGAAGTCGACGGTGCCGTCCGGCCGCTGGGCGACACCGGTAACTTCCGCCACCGTGTCCTGCGCCCAACCCATTTGGTGATCGGCGAGGCGGAAACCGGCGCGGGCGAAGCGCACGAACTCGTCGCCGCGGCGCACGGCGGGCACGGCGTCGGCCGGTAGGAAACTGTCCTCGCCGGGCACCACGAATCCGGCGGCCGCCAGCTCGGCCGGGGTGACCAAGGCGGTGGATCGGGCTTCGCCCTCCACCCGAACCCGGAACGGGAGTCCGTGCGGCCCTGCGTATTCCACCTCGGTCACGGTCAGCAGCTGATTGCCCGCGGCCACGATCCGAGTGCCGTCGGCGGCCACTACGGCCGCCGTATCCCCGGTGTAGCGCAGCCGCGGCGGTGCGAACTCCGTGTGCCGGGGCACCGTCTCGATGGGCGGCACGAAGAACGGCAAGTACGGCTCATCGGCCGAAACCGGCGACACGGGCACGAACGGCCGTCGGGTGCTGGTTTCGGGCGCGACCCGATCCCGCTCGTCTCCCAGCAGCCTCATTGCCTCGTCGAGCCACGAAAGTGCTTGTCCCCCTGGCATATTCTGCGGTACCTCCGCCGAGGTTTCGGTGCTCGCCCGGACGGCACGGTGCGCCTCGATGATCAGGTGGGGCCAGATCGGGCGCCCACTCTCATAAGGCAGATCGGTGAGGCAGTCCACCGACACCCATCGCTGCCCGACCCGAACCTCGACGCTACGGAATCCTCGACGCTCAGCGGCCTGCTCGTCGAGCGGCGCGGGCGCGCTATCGGCACTGTCGCCGCTTATCCGCAGCAGGTCACCGACCACGGCCAAGTCGCGACCGACAATTGCGTGAATTTCCAAGATGGCCGGTCTCGGCAGCTGCCGCAGATCGTTGATCAGGTCTTCGCGGGTGGAAACCGGCCTGCCCCACAGGGGGCCGTCGAGCACCCTGGGGTGCCGTACGCCCACTTCCGCGGCCGCGCGTGGGTCGACCCACACCGACTCACCGTTACCGCGACGGAGCAGGATCGCGCCACGGAGATGGGCGCGGGGTTCGACCGTAATGCGTTCGCCGACAGTGAATGTCACGGGACCAAGGGGGCCCGGCACCGTCACGAACTGGGATTCGGCAAGCTGATAGCCCGAGACGGTAACAGCGCCACGGGTCGCGGTGGCCGGCCGGTAACCGACCCGAGCCAATGTTTCCTCCGCCACGTAAGCTACGTCGCCGCCCACGCCCTGTACCAATCGATACAGTTTCGCCTTTTCATTGGCTACGAATATCTTCTGAGCCTCGTGCATGCTCGCTTCGTGCCTGAAGAAATTGCCCGGGTGCGGATATATGATCCGATTGTTCTGGGCGACTACGGCTCCGGTCGGTCGAACTTGTCGCTCCCACCGGCGTGTCACCGCGTTGCCGTCCTGCCAGGAAAAAGGCCGTTCCAGCACATTAAACGGTCGTAGTCCGCCGTGCGGCTCGGCATGTTCCGCGGCAAAGGAACTCGCCGCGCTCTGCAACCAGGCCTCGGCGGCAGCGTGCGCTTCGAGCACCAGTGCGGGCCATACCGGAGCTTCGGCCGGAGTAGCGGACGTATCGGTGAGACCATCCACCCGTACCCATCGCGGTTCGTTCCCCACCCGCAGCAATACCTCGATATTGCCCACTTCGTCGTACCGCACCATGTCCCGAACCGATGCCGGATGCTCGACCACCAATTCGCGAAGTTCCTCGACAAGCGGCGAAATCATCGGTAGATATTCGAGATCCGCTGTCGTTGGCCGCGGCCTGCCGTCAGCATCCGTTCGAAACGCCGGCCCGTCGAGCCGGCGCAACGGACGCAAACCCACCGCGGCGGCGGCATCGGCGGTCACCGACCACACCAGGTCACCCTGACGCAACCACACCCACGTCCCGCTCGAATCACCGTAAATCGGTTCAACGACGAACCGCATGCCCGCCAGCAGCACTAGTTCCTGGTAGGCACCGCCATCCCGAGCACGAACGATCAACGTCGCCTGTTCACCGCCAGGTAACTGAACAAGAGAACCTGGACGATCTGGTACCAATACCGCGGCATGCCGAGCCGCGGGTACCTCCGCCGGACTGAGCAGCCCGCTGCTCATCAAGGCGCCGGATCCGCTGAGATCACCTGGGGTGTCCGCGATTTCGTAACTCGAGCCGGCATCCATGGCATGGGTGGTCGAGGTGTCGGCGAGGCGACGGGCCCCGGATCCGCTTGCGGCGAGCTCGGTCGGCTTCACAAAGGACGTTTCATCCAGAATATCCATGCCGTAGGTACCGGGACCGGTGCTCGACAGCGATTTGAACTGGTTGAATCGACGCAGTAGGACAACCTTCTCGGGGCCGTAAGGATCACGCAGCACCAGGGCGGCCGGGCGGCCTTTCGCGTTACGTCGAACCTCGACCGCCGTGTAGGAATGGTCCGAGGAAAGATCGGTTTCCGGATGTGTCGAATCTTCGTCGAACCGAGCTCGACTGCCCAAGACCACGGTGTCCCCACGACGCAGCGCGTAATCGATCCGCTCGGCGAGCCAAGCCGCGACCGTGGTGTCCACCAATGCGGTGTCGGACGCCCACGCCCGCATATGCCGGATCAACCGGACCGTCCGCACCCGGAATTCCTCGTCCAGGAAATCCCGCAGGCCTGCGGGACTGGCCACATCGAGACCTTCCCGCTCCGCGGCACGCCACACGGGACGCAGTTCGTCGAGTGCGTGTGCCATACCCGCGCCGACCCGATCCGACAGCTCCGCTCGGTCCAGGTTCATCGGACATTCGGTGTCGGTGTCCACCCACAGCAGATCGAAGGCCGCCGAGAAATACTCCTGCAGCAACGACTCGGTGCCGCGCCGCGTGCGCGGATCGATCTCATGAAGCCAGCGTTCCAACTCCCGCTTTGCCGCCGCCCGGTCCCCGGGGTGTTTGTCGCGGAACTCTTTGAACTTCTTTTTGGCCGGTGCCCATTTCGTGTTGTATCTGTTCGACAGACGGGCGCGCCACGCGGGTTCGGTATCCAGCACTGCGTGGGCGAAGCCGTCGCTACGGAGCAGCTCGGCCATGGCGTCACGCTCCAACGTCAGCGGATGCGCGAAATAAACATCATCAATACTCCGGGTCGGCTGGGTGCGCCCGGCGAATCCTGGTGCCTGCTCCGGCCACAGGGTCGCGGCGGTCCGGCCCGCGCGGCCGAAGTGAATACCCGCGTACCCTCGGTCCTTACCCCTGTGTACCGCCCATGCCTTCTCGACAATGGCCGCCCACAACGGCTGGTTCGGCTCGTGCACCGCATACATCATGCTGCCGTCATCAGCCCGGTAGAAGTCACGATTCACCCGAACCCAACGCCAGCCGTCCGGTACCCGAAATCGAACACTGAAAGTATCGTCGCCATGCTCGTGGATCATGCTCTTGATCCATTCGGGATGTTTTTCGGCCAACCCGATCAAATCGGCAAGCAGATAACAATCCGCGATGCCGCCTTGCCGGACATCCTCTGGTCGCGGCCCGGTCGCGCCGTACAGTGGCCCTGCGGCGCGGCCGACGATGAACGACTCATCGGCACCCGAGACCCACGTCACCGACTCCCACTCGGCTGATTTGGACAGCTTGATCCGCACCGCGTTCCCGATGTTTGTCATCGCCGCCGGCCTGGACCGCGTCGAAAGCACCGGATTATCGGATCCAGCCACATAACCGTGACCGTTGGCTTTCGCCAGTAGCCACATACCTTCGCGTGGGTTCGAACCACCTCCGAAGATATCGAAGGCCAGCTCCACCACTCGCTTGTTCAGCTTTCGCGTCGAGTCGTCGGGGAATCGGGCTTCATACCAGTCCGGGTGCTGGTCCGGCTGCTCCACACTCAGCCGCGTATCGAGGTGTATCCGAATCAACTTGCCATCAGTGTCACGCAGGAATAGTCCGCTCTCATCGAGATAGACCGCGGCAGCGGGCATTTCGATCGACCCGGGTGCGTTGACGGCCGACTCCACGAACTCCCACGCCGCGGCGACAGGCGCCGCGGCTGACGAGGAGTCAGGGCCGGCAGCCGCGTTGATCTGATCGGCCGGGATCGGCTCCCCGAACAATGCCGACAGCTCGTGCGCGGTGAACAGCGAATCCGATCCATCGTCGGCCGCGGGGATCTGCGCCGTGGCAACAGATTCCGCGACAGCGGTAAAAGGCCGATCCAAATCCATGAAGTCCGGTGCGATGTCCGCCGGGGTATCGAGCTCGTAGTCCATCTCGGTCGGCGACTCCGCACCGTCCTGCGGCTGCCCGACCATCCGGGAGTACCCGATCCCAGTGGTGGGCACGGCATCCAGCCCGTGCATGCCGCGCGCGCCCGCGCCACTGGTGGAAAGGAAATCGAACTGGTTGAAATGACGCAACGGTACGGTCGACTGACCGCCGTTCGGGTCGCGCAGCAGTACACCGGTCGGATTACCGGCGGCGTCGCGTTCGACACGAACGACCGCGTACGCGTGCTGCGGACTGAGCCCGCTGCCCGCATGCCGCTTTCCGTCGGGCGTCCGGCGGGTGCCCAACGTCTGAATGTCCGTGCGCCGCAACGCGTAGTCCAGCCGGTCCGCCACCCAGGCCGCGATCCTGGTGTCCGCCAACGGTGCTGCGGCTTCCCATGCCCGCAGCTGCGCGGTCAACCGGTCTGTCCACTGATCGAAGTGCCCGTCCAGGAACGCGCGCAGACCTGCCGGGCCGGTCACCTCGGCGCCGTCGAGCCGTGCCGCCCGCCACGCCGGAACCAGTTCGATCAGGGCGTGCGCGATACCGGAACCGACCCGCGCGGACAGCTCCGCGCTGCTCGATTCCATCGGATTCCCGGTGTCGCCCGGCTGCCACAAACGGTCGAATGCCGCATCGAATCGACGGCGAAGCACCTGGGCGGTGCCGGTCGCGCCGCGCGGATCGATGTCGCGCATCCACTGCCGGAAAGCTGTTGCCGCGGCGTCCTTCTCACCATCGTGCGCCTCGAGCAATTCCGCATAGTGGCGCTGCGCGCGGTCCCAGTTGTCCGCGTCCGACCAACCCAGCGCCTCAGTGCGCCACTCGGATTCGACGTCCAGTACCGCGTGCGCGAAGCCCTCGCTACCGAGCACTTCGGCCAGCGCGTCGCGGCCCATGCCCATCGGATGCGCGAAGCTCGGGTCGTCGACGCTGCGGGTCGGCTGGACACGTCCCGCGGAACCCGCGGCCATCGCCGGGCGCAGATTCGCGGCGGTGTCGCCCGCCCTGCCTGCATCGATACCAGCGTAACCCTGCTCGCCGCCCCGGTGCACCGCCCACGCCTTCTCGATCACCGCGGGCCACAGCGGCTGGCCGGGCAGGTGTGCGGCGTAGCTCATCCGGCCCGCCGAATCGGTGTAGAAGGTGCGGTCGACCGGCACCCACACCTCCTCGTCGCCGCGATAAAAACGCACCGACCAGGTGCCGTCCAGGTGCTCGACGACCATGTCCGTGATCAGCGTTGGATCCTGCCGCACCAGCGAGATCAGGTCGGCGTGCAGATAGCAGGTGCCGACATCGCCCTGCCGCACGTCGGTCGCGGTCGGACCGTCGGCACCGAACAGGTCACCGGCGATGGTCCGCCGACTCGGCGCCATCCCCGTGTCGGCGGGCAGTGGGTGCCAGGCGGTCGCGGGGTCGGTATCGGCCGGATCACGCAGCGCCACAATGGGACCCGCCATGCGCACCGGCATGATCGTGCCGGCGGCGAAGTGCACGGCCGCGCCATCGCCGCGGACCAGGACGGCACCGGCGTGCTTCGGCCTCAACAGCGACCGATTCGCTGTCGAGGTGTCGAAGTGGCTTCGCAGCAGATCGAAGCGAACGACGCGCTCACCGATCTCGCCGCCGAAATCCACACGGCGCCAGTCGTATCCGTCCTCCGACGTGGCCGGGCCGACCAGTCGGGGCTCGACACCCGCGAGCATCACCACCACCAGGTTGCCCGCGCGGTCGGGGACGATCAGGCGGTCCCCCGGGATACTTATCGCCGCGGGCGGCATGACGACAGCTGTCTCGGGGGCCAGCACGCTCCCCGCGGTGGGCGTCGGTTGCGCGGCCGCCACGAAACTGAGTCCGCCGGCTTCGTCGACCACATCGGGCAGAGCGCCGGACCGGTCTACATCCGTGACCTCGCCGGACCGGTTCATGTCCGTAACCACACTCGAACCGCCGGCACTGCCCGGAGTCAGCGCCTCGACGCCCGTCGACTCGTCCGACTGCCCGCTCGGCGTCCGGCTGACCGAATCAGTAAGGCCCGCAATCTCATTCAGATTCGACGCTGCGGCGGACCGCACTTCTGCCAGCTCGAGGGGGATCCGCGTGGCGGCGTGGTAGTGGTAGCTGCCGTTGTGTACTCGCATCAGGACGTGCTCGGGCCCGGCCATGGGTCCGAAGGCGGCTCGGCTTCCGTCCGGGTTCACCACGATGAGACGGAATCCCAGCTCGTCGGCGGCGACGCGGACCAGCACGTCCCCGATTGCGCTATCCGATGTGCCGACATCGATGTAGGCGTCGATCTGCGAATTGAGCACCCAGGGCAGCATTTGGCGCATGCCGTCCACTTCCTGCTCCAGCGCCGGAATACCCGGGTCGTCGGGATCTTGCTCGCGCATCAGGCGGAGCGTGTCCTCTTGGTCGCGGACTGCCACGAGGACGCCGTCGACCTCCGGGTTTCGTCCCGCGAGGAACTCCTGGTGCCGAGCCTTCAACGCCTCGACAATTCGGGAACGTAGATCCCCGTACATCGGCTGCCCCGAGGCGACATTGATCGCCCAGAACAGCGCGGGCGGGCCTGGCGGAATCGGTATTACCTGATATCCCGGGAGCGCTTCGATCTGCCGATCCGCAGGTTCGTAACCGGGGTCGAAAACTGGCCCGATGTCGGCCTCGACATCGGATTCGCTGTCATAATCTATATACTCCGCCTGCTCGATCGACAATTCATCGGCGTCGGCGGACTGCGGCGCGTGCGGTCGACCATAGTTCGGATTGGGGAAGAATTGACCCAACGTCTGCGTGGATCGATGGAAACGGAAGGCGCCGACGATGAATTCCCTTCGAATCCCGCCTGGCAGCGCTATTTCCTCCTCGCGATGGAAATCGTGCGGACCGGCCGCGCTGTGCGCATCACTGTCGTGCAGCGCCAAGGTCGCATTCACGTCGATTCCGCCGGGAACACTTATTTCGTAGACATACCGACGGGGGAATACTTCCCAGATATCCGCTCTCTTCGAGGTGCCGACGAAGACGGAATCCCTATTGTTCAGGACATATTTCCGCAGATCGGTGAATTCCGGAATCGGCGGCGCGAATCCGGTGTCGAATATGTCGTTCGGCGACGAATTGCTGCTGCGGTAGAGCGGTTCACTGGTTGTCCGCCACACCACCCGTTCGACGCCGAGGTTCTGGAGGTCGACGGTGGTGTCCACCGCGGCTGCCAGGCGGTCCGGCTCGGGCGCCTCGTCGCGGAGGTCGACGACGGCATCATCGTCCTCGACCGGTGTCGAGGACGTCGCCCCTTGCCCGGGCTCCTGGTCGAGCACCGCTTCGCTTTCGTCGGTAAGCCAAGCCAACTGTTCGAACGCGCTGACGATCCGTGGGTCCATCATCGCGGTCACGTCGGGCCACCACAGTTTTTCCAAGCCGAGCACGTTCTTGGCGTAGTTCATCAATGAGCCGTGGACCGCGGCACTTTGCGCCAGCAGCATCGGCCCACTGACGATGGGGGCACGCAACGTCAACCGGCCGCCGACATCGTCGGCTGTTCCGGTCAGTTCCTGAAGACCGAGTACGGCATTGGGCAGTACTTTCATCGCTTCCGCGATGTGGTGTTCCAGAACCGCCAACAGCATGGTGTCGACCGGGGTGATCGTTTCCTCCGCTACTGCCGCGCGCATTCGGGTCAGGATGTCGCGGAGTTCTGCCGGGTCGGCTTGAATCACCCGCTGCACATCGGTGAACGGTGTCCCCGGAACGTCTATCGGGTTACCGAAGAGCAGTTTTTCCGGAATCGCCGTCATCAGGTCGCGCAGGTACCGCGAATTCGGCGGCGCGACCAGGAATTGATTACCGAACTCGCCGCGGTTATATCGAATGGCGACGGCCTGGGCGACCTGCTCGGTGAACGGCAGCGTCGGATCGATACCGAGCACGCCCAAGGATCGGTGCTCGCGGATCCGTGGCGCGAGCACCGGGACGTCGTCCTCGTGCAGGCGCATCGGCGGGAGTTCCGCGAGCCGGACCGTGCCGGGCGCGATATCGACGTCGGCGTACACCCCGCCCCACTTGACGAGCACCGCGTAGCGGGCGATGTCCGAACTCAAGTTGAACGCGCCGGTTCGCAGGGCCAACCGGTACGCGGCCACCAACTCGTCACCGCCGACCTCGGCGACCAGTTCGGTGACACCGCCGTCGAGTAGCAGCTTGTCGCCGATCAGGGGACCGAGCTCCGGATGCCGCCGCAACTGGTCGAAGACCTTGTCGTGGCCGCTCTCACTCCACAACGTCACCGTCCAGTCGGAGCCTTCGGCCGCCTCGACCCAGGCCGCGACGTTCGCCACCGCGGCCGGGCTCAGCTCGCCGCCGAACCAGGCGAAGTTCATCCGCGTCGGCACCTGGTGCACCTCGGCCGGATGGCTACCGCGCGTCTGCTGCGCGACTAGTTGCTGCTGCAGGTGCGCGACCATTTCGGCGTGATACCGGTCGAGCCGCTCGTGCCCGAGCTTGCGGACGAACCCGCGGGCACGCGAATTCTCGCCTAGCGCAACAAAACTCGTCAGCGCCGAGCGCATTCCGGCAACCGTCACGACGCCGCCGGCCATGGTGCCGACGGCCTGGTCGCACCACCGCCGGTAAGCGTCTTCCGCCTGGGCCGGTGAGATCGCCTGCCCAGGCACCTTGGCCTTGTCGAGCACGTCGAGCAGTAGCATCCGGCGATCTCCGGCCACCATCTCCGCGCGGCCTTCGCTGCCGTCCCTCGCGTCGAATCTGTCCAACAGGGTGTCGAGATGTGCCACGGTGACCGCCGAGCGGTCGGCGATCCGTGCCGAACGCAGAATGTCCCACAGTCGCCGCATCGTGGTCAGCTGCCGCACCGCCGCGGGTACGTCGGCGGGCACCGGCCCGAGCAGCTCGTCGTGCAGCCCCCACAGCGCGGCCAACCGCGGGCCCGGATCCTCGAACAGACCCCGCCCCCGGTCCACCAGACTGTTCCGGTGGTCCAAGCCGATGTCCTTGGCCAACTGCACATTCGACAAACCGTTCGCCGTAAGGAAGCTTTCGAGGCCGGCCACCGATCGTGGCAAAGCCCCGGACTGTGTGCCGTCGAGGGCAAAGAAGTCCGGCACGGTGGCTGCCGCCGGCTCCGAGGTATTCGGCGCGATACCCGGCCGTGCGCCGATCTGAGCCGCCGACGATGACGTTGCCTCGTGCCCCGCCTCGGCGTCCGCCACGCCATAGGCAAAACGAGTGCCCGGTCCGGCGGCACGAAGCATGTCGAACAGATTGAGATACTTCAGGTCTACGGGGAACTCATTGCCGCCGTGCGGGTTACGGAGCACCACCGCCGTAGGTAGCCCGAACGATCCGGAAGCCAGGCGGATCCGGTCTACTCGGACCACCGCGTACGCATGTTGAGGTGACAACGTGAAAGACGGCAGTTGTTCGGGGATATCAGCTTTCGTACCCAAGCTCACCGTGTCACCGCTATGGAGCAGGTAATCAATTCGCTCCGCCACCCACTGGGCGATCCGGGTATCGGGCAGCTCGTCCACCGATTCCCAGGCGTCGAGATGATCGCTCAGACGCTGGCGAAGCGGCCCCCATTGCCTGTTGAGGAAATTCACGAAGGCGATGGCACTGTCGGTTTCGTCCTCGGGCCGCCAAGCCAGCAGTGCTTCGCCGACCGCGGCCGCCAGGCCGGCACCGAGCACCTCGGCCAATTCGGCATGGCTTTTCTGCCGCAGAGCAGACGGAAGCAAGTCTTCGTCCTTCATGCGATTCATTACCCGCATGCGCGCCATCACCAATTCGGTTCGCCATTGCGGGCCGTTCCAATCCGCGAACATTCGAGCGAAGCCTTGGCTGCCCACCAGGTCGGCCACCGCATCTACGTCCAGCTGGAACAGCGCCTCCGCCAACGGATCATCGACGTGATGGGTCGACTGGACTCGGCCCGCGAACCCTGGCACCCGCGGCGGCCGCAACCTGGCGGCCGTTTCCCCGGCCTGTCCGCCGTCTATGCCGAGATAGCCTCGATCTCGGCCGCGGAACACTGCCCAGGCCTTCTCTATGACGGCGGGCCACAGCGGCCGCGAAGGATCCTGTACCGCATAGATCATCTGCCCGGCCGGGTCGGTGTAGAAGGTGTTATCCACCTCGACCCACACCCAGCTATTGGTCTCGGGAGCATAGAACCGGACCTTGAATGTGCGCGACTCGCCGGTCCCGGTCTCGTGAATCATGTTGTGTATCAGGTGCGGATTACTGGTCGCCAAGCCGATCAGATTCGACAGGAGGTAGCAAGACCCGACATTGCCCTGGATGACATCTTCCGGCCGCGGCCGCCCATCCCGGTAAAGGTCGCCTGCCGCCCTTCCGGTGCGGAGGACCAGCGCCTCGGATCGGCCGACCGACAACCAGCCCTCGTCTTCGGGCAGGTGCAGATCCATCTTCGCCGGATCGAGTGGATTCTGTCGAATAGCGACATTCGAATCCGCCGCCCATCTGACGAGCTGATCGTCCTTGCCGACGCCGAAGATACCGGCAGCCTTCGGCCGCCATCCGCGTTGTCTACCGGCGAGAGATACCTCCTCGAACTCCTCGTGCAGCACAATTTCGGGCACGTCCCATACGCCACCGAGATGTTCGACCTCGACGAACTTGACATTGCCGGTGCTGCTGACTCCCCCGCGCATCCGCAGCACCGAACTGAGCGGAATCGATACCAGCTGACCATCATCAGCACGCACCAGTGCGCGGTCATCCGGCGCCTTGATCATTGCGGCGGGCAGCACGACCGGCAGGTTCGACGGCGGCGGATTCTCATCGCCGGTGGGCGCGACAACCGCCTGCCTGAACACCAGCGCCTCGGCAGCCGTTAGACCCTCGATCGGCTCATTCGCGTACAGCCACTCGCGGTCGTCGTCGCTCGGGAAAGTCTGCTCGGTGTAGGCGGGATCAGCAGGCAGCGTTTCCACAACCGCCGGACTGGGAGCTACCGGCGGCTCTGCGGCTGTGCCGCCGCGTAGCGCCGGACGCCCGGAACCCACGACCTCGGAGACATCCAGCACAGGCTGATAACCAGCAACCTCTCCACTCTTACCGACCGCGACCCAATAATGCCCGTCATCATCCCGAACACCCGCCCGGAACAACGCGACCGCCCGCTGCCCCGGCACACCGAAACGCCAACGTTCGACAAAACCGTTCTCGAAATAAACATCCAAATTCAACCCCAAAGCCTCCGCCGCCACAGGCAACGAACGATCAGCTGCGGGAAGCAAATGATCAACCGCCGGACGACCCGAATCACCAGGCGTCAACAACAGTTTCAACTGCTCGACAAACGCACGCACCCGCACAACCATCGACGGCTCCGCACCCATGAACTCACCGACATACAGTTCCGGAGCCGCGAGCATCGCCCGCACCACACCATCCCGGAAATCCCGATGCGCCCCAGCATCATCGGCATCAATATCGAGCGCCCGCGCCAACGCATGCCACAAACAATTATTCGCCACCCCCGGCTGCGACTCCCACACCGCACCCACCACCGGCGGAACAACACCCGCCAACACCGCCCGCAACTCACGCCCGCTCGACGCACCCGCACCACCACGCAGCAACGGCCGACCAGCCGCTGAATCGCTCGACGCCGACTGGCCCTGCGGGAAATTGGTGGACTGATCCTCGTCCTGGCCGATTTCCGCCTCGAACTTGAACGTGGACAATCCATGTTCACGAATCAGCTCGCCCAGCCGCTGCTCATCCATCGCGATCCACGGATCGCCGGCGGTTCGCACCAGGATCCGGCCGGATTGCGCTACCGCGGTGAACCTGTGGTGCAACGCGTCACCGAGGAACAACTGTCGCCCAGGGTTTTCGGTCAACCATCGCCACACCTGCGCCGACCCTGCGGCCTCTCCCGGATCGGAGCTGTCCGCGGTGCCCGCGTCACTGTGTGTGTCCGCGGAGCTCGCTATATGGTGGGCCCCCGCCACCTCTTCCCACTCGGGGCCGTCGATCTCCCCCGCACCAATCCAGTGTTCGTACAACGTATCCGGGTGCGCCAGTCCGGCCCGCTCCGCGTCGACGCGGGCGATCCGCCACGACAGCGAGTCGTGCTCGACCTCGAGCAGACCCGGATTGTCGCCTACCGGATGGATCGAGTATTCGACGCCACGGACCACGTACCGCTGTGTGCCGTCGGTTGCCAGCACCGGCACCGCCTGGACGAGGGTGTCCCCCTCGGCCGCCTGTGTTTTCCTGTCGATCTGCTGGTAGGTACCCGCCGCCCGCCGCAGCACATAACCGCTGGCGGCGAGATCGTCTCGGCGCACGAATACCGTTGCGGTGCCAGGCAACCCGGAGACCCGGAACGGGACCCCGGCCTTCGAAGCCGACTCGATGCGCAGGGCCAGGTCCGCCGGCGCGACAAACCTGTTCCCCGCCGAGCGGATCTCGACATCCGGCGCGGGCACCACGACCGAATACCCGCCCTCGGTGGGTTCGAGGCCGGTCGCGTGCGCGACGTCCGCCAGTCCGGCAGTTTCCGATACGTCCGTACTCCCCTGCCAAGACCACGGCGGGCTGTCCCCGTCGGTAGCGGAGTGCGACGCGACCGTGACACCGGTCAACGCATCGGCGGACTCGCTCTGCGCCAGTGCGTTTCGTGACGTCTCGGCATGTGCCCGGACCGCACGGTGCGCCTCGATGATCATGTGGGGCCAGATCGGCTCCCCATTCTGGTAAGGCAGCAGGGTGAGGCAGTCCACCTGCGCCCACTGCCCGTCGACGAGGACCTCGACGCTACGGAAGCCGCGGCGTTCGGCACCGTTCTCATCGAAAAGTTCGGCCGCGTGCACCGATGCTTCCGCGTTGGAATCGGCTCGGTAGCCGCGGTAGACGCGCAGCATCGCGCCGACCTTGGTCAGGTCGTTACCGATAATGCCGCGAAGTTCCGCCGCATCCGCCTGCGCAAGCCGCGCGATATCGCCCATCGCCGGCCCTGATCGCCACCACAGGGGTCCATCGAGCGGGCGCGGACGCCACACGCCCAATTCGGCAAGCGCGTATGAATCGACCCACACCGCCTCGCCGTTCTGCCGATGCACCAGGAACGCGGCGTGCAGCTGAACGTTGGGTTCGACGAATACTCGTTCGCCGACGGCGAGCTCTACGGGGCCGACCGGACCCGGCACCGTGACGGACTTTCGCCCGGCGAGCCGGTATCCCGTAGCTGCCGCCCCGTCCCGAACCTCTCTGACCGGAAAGTAGCCGACCCGCTCGAGGGCCTCCTCGGAAACATATCCTTCGGCGCCGTCAGGCCCCCAAACCCAGCGATGCCACTCCTGCTGCTCGCCGAAGACGAATGCTTTCCGAGCGTTGAAAATCCTCTCGTCGTACCCGAAAAAGCCGTCCGGATATGGCTTTATCAGCCTGCGCTCATTGGTGAACAGGCCACCGGTCGGCTGAACTCGCTGTGCCACATTGCGGGTTACCGGGATTACCTCGTCGTCTTGCCATGAAAAAGGTGCGCCGAGCAGGTCGGGCTCCTTCGCCTGCAACATCAGCGGCACCGGATGAACGCCCTGGAATTTTTCGAGACGGAATCGATCGAACAAAGCGGTGAGCCGCTCACCATTCAAGTGCACCGGATTGAACTGCGCATCCATTACGTGAATCGAACCATCCGAGGATGCGTACGCGGTCAGTAGATGAGCAGCTGCCGTACCGAGCTGGAGGGCACGGTGATCGATGTCGGCCCGCAACCAATCCTCGAAATCTTCTTTGCGGGCGGGCCCGGGGATCAGCTGCCCGAGCAGTTCCGGTTCGGACCAGGACAGGCCGAACGGCAGCAGGGTGCCTGCCTGGACTTTCGATACCCCGTGTTCCTCGCTGAACTGTCGCAACGTTCGATCGCCGAGCAGAATCACGGCGCCGTCGTGGTCGAGGATGATCGTTCGGCTGTCATGGGCGCCGACGGCTTCGCGATGAACACTGAACAGCTGGCGATCGCTGTTGCCGAGCAGCAGCCAATCCTGCGGACCGGACGGCTGCCAGTCATCGACCAGACCGGTATACGGCCGGCTGCCGCGGTAGATCAATAGCTCCGGGTCGTCCCACCGCACGCCGACGGACGAAGCGGTCGACTTCTCGGAAAGCACCGGGGACGCTGTGTCAGCTGTGCCGAGCAGGTGAACTGGCGAGCCGTCGGCCAGTTCGTCGGCGACCGCTGCCGACCGACCGAAATGCGCCGAATCCTCTGGTAGCGCGGCGTTGTCGGAGACGCGCTGAACGCCGAGGTAATGGTTGTTCGTGGTCGATTCACTGTCCTGCGGAACGAACGCGACATAGAGCGGCGCGGTACGGTCGAGCGAGCCGTCGGGCGGAAATATGTGCTGTTGTCCGTCGGCCAGCACAATGATGCGACGCTGCTTGACCAGCGACAGGGCATGCATAACCATGTCGTGGTAGTCGTCGGACCAGGAATCCAACGTTCGGATGGTCTCGGCCGCCGCTCGTGCGAGTGCCGGGAGCTGCTCCCGATCTTCGGGAGAGAGCGGCTCATCCAGCCCGAACCAGCGGATGAATTCCGCCGGATTCTTCGCGATATAGTCGGCGGCGCCCGCTCGATCGCGGGCGGCTTCCGCATCCAAATTCAGTAGTTTCCCGGGTGCGCCGACTTTCCAGGCACCCGGATACTCGGATTGCAGGACGGCGCGGAACGCACAGTTGCCGTCCGCGGGGCCGTTCACCAGCCGGGTGTGCAGACCTGCGGCCAGATACCACTGCTGCGCGAGGCGCTGCAAGAACTCTGGGTAACCCGCGAGCGAATCCCAACCCGGAATAGATTGCCGCACACCGCCGTTCACTAGACGGTCGGCATGGTCCAGCGGTACGAGATGGGCAAGCAATTCACCGTGGGTATCGGCGGCCACCACCGCGCCGGTCTCGTTCACAGTGATCACCCGTTGGGCACCGTCGAAGCCTACGACGCTGTGTCCCTCGCCTACCGTCCCGATGACGAGATCGGCCTGCGAGCCGTCTGCAGACTCGTCGACACGCTGAATCCACACGTGCGTGCCGTCCGAGTCGGTCGCGATCTTTTGGATCAGCTGTGCACCGCTGTGGTGCGTAGTGAGTGCGCCGTTGACAACCGTGGTCTGGATCGTGCCTGCGTGATTGGTGGTTACCGTGTTTCGGTTCGCGTCGGTAGTGGTCACCAGTCGACTCGACTCCGTCACGACACGGCCGTCGTCGTGATACGTGGATTCGGTGTAATCGCCGGAGGGCAGGACACGGCCCACCACAGCGTTCCTACCGCTTTTATCGTCGACGAAGTAGTGGAACGATGTCCCCTTTTCATCCACCCGTATTGCCGGACCATCGGAAATCGGTTGCTGGACATCGTCGGTAGGGGGCTGTTGCTGTTGATCGGGCACCGGCGGCGGAGTGCCTACCGGCTCAGCTGTAACAGGCGGGCGCTCGACCGAGTGATTCGATGAATGCTGCGGCGGTACAAAGCTGGTAATCCGAGGCCGCTCCGTGCCAATGGGCTGCAGCTGCTCACGCAGCTGGCGGAGTTCATGCTCAGCATCCGCGAGCGCGGCTTTGGTATCGGTTCCGTCCGGATCGGCTCTGTGCGCCGCGGCGGCCTGCTCGTATTTGATCCGGACAGTCGTCGCCTCGGGGACATGCGCATAGAGCGCGTCGTCGGGGGAAATATAGTATTGGACGCTTCCGTTCTGACCGTCACGCGCGGTGCGATTCTCGGCCTGGATATCGAAATCTCTCGACTCCGCCGACCGGCTGGTGATGCTGACGGACAGACCATTGCGTTCACTCATTTCGGCGGAGATTTTGATATCGACGCCGCGCGCACCCATCCGGTTGGTGATGAGGATCTTGTTTTCCCCACCGGCCCCCTTGACGATGGCCTGCACTTGCTCTTCCCATTTTTCGCCGAGGGCGACGATCCGTTTCGCGTCGATCGCCTCGAAGTCGATTCCACGACGCAGCCCCATGGCCTCCATCCGGCCCGCAATCGCCTCGACCTCGCTGTTGTCGTTGGCGAGCACCAGCTCCGGCCGGCCGGTGTTTCTGCTCCTATTGACGACATGCTCGGCGATCAAGTCGTGTTTCGCGTCTCGGTTTTCGGCGACCACATCGTCGGAATATTGCAGTTTCAAGGCCCGGAAACGAGCGATGCGCTCGACCGCCGATTCGCCTTCATTCGCCCGGACGGTATCGGCCGTGCCGGTGGCACCCTTCAGTTTCGCGTAATCGTTCTCGTACACCTCTTTCGAGGTGAGCATGGCCGTCTTCGAACTGTCCACATCATTGCGGATGATCAGATCATGTTTGGCCTCGATAGCCTGCGCCAGACCGTTGTTCCATCGGCTTTCATTGGAGGTCCTGGCATCGCGCATCACGCCGTGCGTGGTGGGGTCAATGATATAGATTGCTCTTCTTGCCTCATCGACCGTGTAGTGCGCCTCCGCGCGAAATTGCCATTTTGCGACGGCGGCCATGGCCAGCCGATGCTCCTCACTCCATCCCTGGTCAGGCGTCTGCAATGGCCGCTGCAATATCTTCTCGATCTTTTCACGACCGGCAGGCGTCAACTCGCGTTGTCCGGCTACGTCGCCAGGAGTCGTGGCAAAATCTGCCATGGTGAGACGAGCATCATCTGTGCCGGTATGCTGCTCGATAAAATCACGAGCCCAGTTCACCTGATCCCTGATCGGCTGGTCGGCCGCACCTTTCACGCCGGCGTCGGCAAGAATGTATGCGGAGTCCTTGTGATATCGCGCCTGGTCGTACTCGTCGATCGAGATCTCCGCGCCCGGTACGCGATGCCCCTTCAGGATTCCGAACATCAGCTCGTCCTGCGTGCCGACATAGATCGTCGGCTCACCCTCCTTCGGCGGCTCATAGGTGGTGTTGGAATCCATTCGAACAATCTTGAAGCCGAATTTTTGAGCTACCTCCAGATATGCGGTTTCCGCCTCCTTAGCCAACAGATCGCTGGTGGTGACATACTGCATCGAGCCCTTACGAGCGGCAATAGTCATAACATCCGCCACGAAGGTGATCGACTTACCTTCACCGGCGGCCATCTCGAGGACGTTTACGTCATTCCATGCCTTCAGGCCCGAGATCTGATGCCACCGCAGGACCTTGCCCTCGGTGCCGTGCCGGACCATTTCGATCGCGGCTATCAACGCATCCTCTTCCGTGCCGTTCTTCAACATGCCCATCAGCTCGTCCTTGAACTGCTGCGACATTTCGTCGATCGGCACGTCCGACCAGCCCTTGGCCTTGTGCGCTTCGAGCAACCTGTCGGCCTCGATGGCGCGGGCGCGCTGCTGCGGAGTCATCCGCTCCAGGTCTGCGCGCGGCACATTGACCAACTCCGGGAGCGCCCCGTCGTCGTGGACTACCGGCCCCTCGTTCGGACCATGGTCGTCGGCGGACTTGTCTTTCCCTCCGACGCCATCCGTCTCGGAATCCGTTGTGCGAGTCAGCTCTTCGACGACAGTGGGGTGCTTCTCGGTGAGGTGTGGCTCGGTCCCCGACGGGCGGCGGCCGGGCGCCGACAGCTCCACTTTCGCGTCGCCAGGCACCCGAATCTGGGTCATGCGCTTATCCGCGAGGATTTTCTCCACTTCGGCAGTCGACAAATCCGCGCCATTGTCGGCACGCCGCCAACCGGTGGTCGTCTCCTCGCCGACACCCGGGCGAACATGCTCACTGCGCCAGACGTAGTAGGCGTAGTCCTTGTCGCCGAGTACGACCAGTTCGGCATCGGCTACCGTGGCTTTTCCGTACTCGTCCTTGGTAAAGGTTCTCGGATCATCCAGACCCGCGATCGAGTCCCATTCCTGACGAGTCGCCGGTCCTTCCTCGTCACCGGGCCGAGTGCTTTCGGTACCGCTGCGGTCTGCGCCGGACTTCTTGTCGCTCTTGGTGTCGCTCTTGGCCTCGTCGGTCTTTTTCTGGCTCGCGGTATCACTGTCGGCCTTCGTCCCAGCCTGGGTTTCGGCAGCTGCCGGGCCATTCCGTTCGGCTGCGGGCGGCCACCCGTTCCGCTCCTCCTCGGTGTATTTCCGCCAGTGCTGGTCATAATGGTCGAGACCGTTGTACAGGTCTTTCAACGCGTCTCTGATCCGCCCCGGGGCCGGGCGATAGGCGCCGGCGTCATCGAAGATGGCCGTCATCCGCCCGTCCTCGAACGCGGCCTTGAACGCCACGTACACCCCGGCATTGTGGAACGACTCGTGCGGCAGATCGCTGATATACCAGTTGCCTTCGTGGTCACCGACCACCGTCCGCATCACCGGTGCCGTCTGATTCGCCCAGCGCTTCAACAACGGCCCGGTCCGCGGCAGCGGGATCTCCGAAGTCCCGCCGCCTTCCCCGACGACAGTCTTACCCGACGGAGCCTTGCCCCCGCCGCCGCCCGCCTCGGACTTATTCGACGCCGACTTATCGGTACTCTTCGCGGCGTTGTCGGAGCCCGGCGCGGTCTTACTCGACACCGCATCGGACTTACTCGACACCGACGCGGCATCGTCGGACCCGGGCTTACTCGACACCGACGCGGCGTCGTCGGCGCGGCTCGATACCTTGGACCAGTTCCCCGCCGAGTCGACCTTGTACAGATGCTCGGGTCGCTCGTCCGCGGTCAGCCAGTTCGTATTCCGCGAAAGCGGTTTGACCTTTCCATCCTCCTGGCCGAACCGGGGACGCAACGGTAGATCGCTGCCCTCGGGCACCCGGTATGGCTCGCGCGGCTCCGGCGACTTGAATCCCTTGAGCAAGGCCCACGTCTGCTGCAGGGGAAGCAGTTCCTTCAGGAATGCACCGGTCCCCGGCCACACCGGCCCCAGCAGGCTCGCGTCGACTCGGCGCCACCGGGGCTCGGTCCACGACTTGGCGGAGTCGGTGGTCGTCCCACCATGGGCGTCACCGGCTTTCACCTTCGTATCCGGTGCCGTCTTCTCGCCCGCCCCCTCGGTGTGCGGTTTCGCGCTGGCCGAGCTGTGCTGCGATGCGTTGTCCCCGTCCTTCCGCGAGGGTGCGTCGCCGCGTGGCGAATTCGCGGTCGACTTCTCCGGCACCGCGGACTCGGACACGACCACCGGCTTGCTCTCCGCGCCCGATGACTTGTCCCTGGTGGCAGCCGCGGTGGACTGGCTCTCCGCATGCACGTTGTCGGGGCTGCGGCCACCGCCGTTGCTTTTCGCCTCCGGGCCGAGCGCGCGCGACCCACCGGATCCGCTGGAGTCCGACGACCGCGACACCGAGTCCGCGACAGGCCTCGCCGTCGTACCGGCTCCAGCCCCGGCCCCAGCCGCACGGGGAGTCTGGCCCGCCGTTTGCGGTGCGCCGTCGCCGCGCCCGAGCCCGGACTTGGGCGACTGTGTTGTCGTCGTACCGTCAGGCTGCTTGTCGCTCGAATGAGGTGTCGCGCCATTGCGATTCGACTGCCCGGCGGCGCTTTCCGAGCCCGTGCGCGGTGATCCCGCACTGTGGTTCGACGCTTCGCTTTTAGGAGGTGCCCCTTCGGTGTGAACCGATCCATTGCCACGTTGCGATTCGCTGGTACTGCTCGATCCGCCGGTGTGGCTGGACCCGTTGGTACTGCCCGGATCGTTGGCGCGACTCGACCCGTTGGAACTGCTCGAATCGTTGGCGCGACTCGACCCGCTCGTACTGCCCGAATCGTTGGCACGACTCGACCCGCTCGTACTGCCCGAATCGTTGGCACGACTCGACCCATTCGCCAGGCTCGGCTCACCGGCCTTAGGGGAGGGCGCGGGGCTGGTCGGCGGCGATTTCAGATTCTGTTCTGGACTCCCGAGGTCCTTACCCACCGCACCGACGGGCGCAGCCCCTGGCCTGTCTTTGAGGCTCGACATCGGCAGATTTTCGATATGCACCTTCACGCTGGAATTGCGCCAGCCTCGGGCACCACCGGTGAACGCGCCGGCCACACCGGCGGCGAGCATCCTCGGATCCAGCGCGAATGGGCCACCGGTGGCGATCTGGTTGGCGAGACCGCCACCGATCATGCCGCCGACACCACCGGCCCCGCCCTGCACCAGACCAGCGAAAATGTGCTCGAACTTCTGGTTGAACCCCACTTTTCCGCCGAGGAGACGGACGAGATCTCCACCCAATTTGCCGAACAAATGACCGAATGCGCCACCCAACGCGCCACCGAGCGCGAACTGCCCCATTTCTTTGACATCGAAACTCTCGCGGTGGTGCGCGGCCATCTGGCCCAACTGGATCAGGATATTCTGAATCACCTGGAGGCCGGCGGCACGCAAGGCAGCGACCACGATTTCGTACAGCATCTTTTTTAGCCACTGGAAAACCAGTTTGGTCCACGCGATTTCGGCCGCAATCGTAGGCCCAGCCGTCGGCGGCCAAAACAACGCGTACATGATCTCGACAAACAATTGAATCAAGCCGAGGATGATCATGATCTTGTTTTGCTGGATCGCGCAACCCACCTTGTCGCACGAACTCGCCAGCTGTTTCAACGACTCCGCGATCGACTGCAGAGACGAGGTATCCGACTCCTTGGTCAAATCTTTCAGCGTCTGCACCATCGCCGCGTTATCGGAATCCGCCGACGCATACGCATGCAAAACATCGGTGACCGCTTCTTTGATGTCGTCGACCAGCCCGGTCAAGTCACCGGAAGCCTCCGACCACGCATCGGCCAGCGCGAACATACCGTTCTCGCTGCCCTTGGGCCACGCGCCACCGGCAACCCAAGCCAAATCGTGCAAGCTCGGCGGCAGGTTGATATCGGATCGAGAGATCGCGTCGGGAACAGCCATCACCGACCACCGATCGGCCAGCCGGACCGCTGCCACGGATCATCCGTGCCCGGCTCGTCCTCGACCTCGTCCGAGGTCGGCGGCTTGCGGCGCTCACCGCGCCCCTTTTTCTTCCCCTCGGGCGCTGCGCCGCCAGCGGCACCGCCACCCGGCGTGCTCGGCATGCCGGGAGTCATTCCGCTGCCGGGCATGCCAGCTCGGGTCGGCATGCCCGCGCCGACGTTCTTCGACGCCAATTTCTCACCATCGAACGCGGACCCCGGCCCCGGTGCCCGCTGGCCACCGGCGGTGCTACCAGCCGCCCCCTCACCGCCACCGACTTTGCCGCTCACGTTCGGCGCACCGGTCTTGTCCACCGGCAAACCGGTCGCCGGATCGACGGCAGGCCCAGGCCCGTTGAACCCCAGCGCACCCGGCGGGAGGGACATGCCGGCCAGGGGCGCGCCCGATGTGCCAATCGAGCCGCGCGGATCGTCAGAGCTATCGCCGTCGAAATTCGGAGTGCGGGACGACGGCGAACCGGACAACGCGTAATTCGACGGCGGTGGTGCGCTCTGGCCGTCTGTGTCGTCGGTGTTCGGACCCTTCGGATTCAATCCACCAGCGTTCGCACCACCTGCATTCGGACCACCTGCATTCGGGCCACCAGCGTTCGGGCCACCAGCGTTCGCACCACCGGCGTTCGGGCCACCCTGCGACGATCCTCCCGAATCCTGGCCACCGCCACCTGAGCCCTGATATTGGTTGCCAGGAGGCGGCGTCTGATTGTTCTTGTCGTCTTTCTTGCCGAAGTTCGGGTCGGAACTGAGCGGTCCTTTGTACGGGCCCGGATTGCCTTTCGCGTTTTCGTTGACATAGTTGCCGAGCATCCACTGGGCGTAGAGATCCTCGCCCAGGGAGAACGCTTTGCCCGCTTCCTCGATCGTCTTGCCGTAATTGACCAGGATCTGTCCATAGACCGGAATCGCACCGGCCGCGTCCGGACCAGGAGTGGCATTACCCACCAGCGACTCCACCGCCGCTAGGTAACCCGACGCACCCTCCGAGAACTGCTTCCCGAGTTCGTCTTCACCCCACGGGGTCCCCAACGACTGGATGCTGTTATTCAATTTTTTGAGAATGTCGAACAGGCCGTTTGCCGCACTCGGCAGATCCGCCAGCTTCTTACCCTTGGCGATCAGTTCCGCCGGATCGACCTGCACGGCTTTCCCGCCGCCGCCCGAATTACCGCCACCCGGGTTGCCGACGCCCGAATTACCGCCACCCGGGTTGCCGCCGCTCGGTTTACCACCGCTCGGGCCACCTCCACTCGGCTTACCGCCGCCGGAGTCACCGCTCGGCTTACCGCCACCCGAGTCACCCTTGGGCTCGCCGCCGCCGGAGTCGCCACCATTCGGATCGCCATTGGGCCCGGTCGGCCCATGCGCGCCGGTCGCACCATGACCCGGATCATGCGGGCCGGTCGCCCCCGACGGACCGTGATGCCCCGGAGTATGCGGCCCGGTCCCACCATGCGGCCCGGTCCCACCATGCGGCGGATGGCCCTTGTGCGGGTGCCGATGTGGATGACGCCCGTGCCCACCGTGTTCGAAATGATGAGGGTCGCGCGGATGACCGTTGGGGTCAGGCGTCGGTGTCGTCACGGTTCCTTCTCATCTCCCGCCGAGCTCACCGCCCGACGGCCTCGTCAACTGCCGCACTGCCGGTAGGGCCCGCTGCCACCGAGCAATCGTTGCGCCATCGGCCTTGGCTTGACGTGGCTGGAGATGCAGAGTTCACCGGCTGGTAAGCAGTTCACCGAGCCGTAAGGTTGCGCGGATCAGCGAAGGCGGGCTGTTTCGTCGATACCGGCGGGGCCGGACACCGTGGGAAAACTGACCGTCACCGCCAGACCATGCGGCTCGACGGCCTCGACGAAGAACAATCCGCCGTGCTGAGCGGCCAAGGTCGCGGCGATCGGCAGACCGAGCCCGGAACCGCCGGCGGCGGCCTGTGCGCCGCGAAAGAATCGGGTGGTGATCCGGTCGATCTCGTCCGGCGCCACCCCGATTCCGGTGTCCTGGACCGAGATCACCACCGACTCGCATTCATGGTTCACGATGACCGTCGCCGCCGCGCCGCGCCCGGCGTAACGCGCCGAGTTGCTCAACGCGACGTCGAGGATCTGCGTGAGAACCTGGTGCGGCACTACCGATTCCGCGGTGGTGACCAGTGGTCGCATGGTCAATGTCAGACCGGCCTCGGTGAACGCGTCGTGCCACGCCTCGACCCGCTGGCCGGCCACCCGCACCGCGTCGCAGCCGGACGCGGCGCTCGTTGCCTCGGCGCACCCGAGCCCGGCTTCGGCCACGGCCGAGGCAAGCAGCCCGTCCAGCAACCCGGTCAGCCGGTCCACTTCGCCGACAACGCTGACGAAGGCCGAAGCCGCCCGATCCGCGGCCATCATCGGTTGCAGCGCTTGGAGTCTGACCGCGAGCGCGGTGAGCGGGTTGCGCATGGAATGCGCGGTGTCGGCCACGAGTCGCCGCTCGGCGGCGGCCAGCTCGGCAACGGCCTGGGTCAAGGCCCGGACCCCGACCGCCAATTCCACGATCTCCGGCGGGCCCTCGCCCTTGGGTGCGTGCCCGCGCGGCTCGGCGTTGCGCACCGGCATTGTCGAGGTCAGTGCGTCGACGTTGCGGAGCAGCTCGGACACCGGTCGCAGGATCCACCCGGACATCACCAGCGCGAGACCGCCGACCAACAGCACCCCGGTCGCGGTGACGCAGCCGAGTTGTATCCAGGCGTCGCCGATTTGCGTGCGAGTCGCGAAGGTGGATACCACGATGACCACCACGCCACCCGCCTCCGGCGGCGCCCCGATCGGTTCCGCGACGAGCATCGACTGGGTACTCCACGGATACACCCACGGTGGTTGGCCTTCGGGCACAAAGCGTTTGGCTCGGCCGGACGCCTCGATGACCGCCGGGTCGCGGCGGTCGACGCCGATGTCGCACAGCAGGGTGCCGTCCGCCCCGGTCACCAGGACACCGTTGCCGGTGCGGTCGTGATAGCGCTGGGCTTCGGCACCGAGGGTCGACGGCTGTCCCGCGGACAGCGCCACGAACCGTTCGGCGTCGTGGATCCGATCGATGAGCAGTCCCCTGGTTCGGCTGCACACGATTTGGAAGCCGATGCCGACGGCGAGACAGGTCATACAGATCGCCGCGAGCAGGGTGAACGCCGTCAGTAAACGGACGCGCATCGAGCGATCTCACCGAGCCCAGCGGTAGCCGAAACCGTGGATCGTGGCGATCAGGCCCGGCCTGTTCAGCTTGCCGCGCAGCGCGCCCATGTGGACGTCGAGTGAACGCGAGATGGCGGTGGTCTTCTCGCCCCAGATCTCGTCCATGATCTTTTCGCGACTTACCGCGATGCCCGCCTGCGTCACCAACATTCGCGCCACCGCGAATTCCTTCACGGTCAGCGACACCGACTGGCCGGCCACCTCGACACGGCGCGCCACCAGGTCCACGGTGACATCGCCGGTGACCACGACGGCCGGGCAATAGTCGGTGGCCTGCCAGCGCCGCACGATCGCTTCGAGACGTGCCGCCAGCTCGCCGACGCGCGGCGGTTTGACCATGTAGTCGTCCGCGCCGGCCCGCAGGCACGACACCACCGCGAGCTCGTCGCCCTCGGCGGTGAGGACCAGCACCGGGACGGAGCTGACCTTACGTAATTGCCGGAGAACGAGATACCCGTTGACGTCGGGCAGACCGAGATCCAGGATTACCGCGTCATAACCGGAGTGCGAGGTCAGCAGATCTAGTCCATGGGACAGATGGTCGACGGAATGAAATCCGTGGGCTCGTAGTCCGTCGACAACGGCCGCGACCACACCCCGGTCATCCTCCACAAGCACCACACGCACATTTGTCCGATCCGTCGACCTCAGGCAGCCTGAATGGTAGCGGACCGTGGAAGTGACCGTTGACCGGGCGCGATCTGCCGAGCGACCGCGCCGAGCCGATCGTCATGCGGTGGCGGAACCCCGGCGCAGGCCGGTGGGCGGCGCCGACGGCACCGCGACGGGAGGGTAGCCAACGGTTCGCGGGACCGGCGGCAACGTCGGGAATCGGCGGCGCATGGTGCTCAAATGGCGATAGACCTCACGCAGTTCGGCATGCAGTTCGCGCAACTCGTCCTGCAGCTGCTCCGCCTCGGCGATGAGCATGGTCTGGAACACCCGCGCCTGTTCGCATTGCGCGCGTTCGGCCCGCGATCGCATCAGCGTCTCCTCGGCCGATGTCCGCGCAGGCATCGATCTGCTCGCGGTACCCGGACGTGCCGCGCGGCGGCTGACGCGTGTGCCGTCCTCGATATCCTGCATGGCAACCTCAGCCTTTCAGTAGCACTGACACGCCGTGTCGAATGGCCGGATCCAGCTCGTTACGGGTGCCTTACGAGATGATTATGCACATTTCAGGAGTCGTCAACTTTCAATTGAAATATTTGCATCAGCTTGACATCATTTGATATTCCAAATAATTTCCTCGCGTTCTTTAGAAAACCTTTAGATGTTGATACTTCCTTAACAAATGGCCAGGTACAGCGGGTTTCAGGCACTGCTCACGTCGACACACAACCCGCTGCAGCGGCGGCTGCGCATGCAAAATAGAGGCCAGTTAGAGCACGCGTAAATCCACCAGCCGAGACAACTGTGCACGGCGCGCGATTATTCCGACCAGAAAGTAGCTTTACACCTTTTCCGCATTTACCACGCGCCCAACGAGCCCTGCCCGCGACGCCGTTTCGAGGCGGTGGACTTCACGATAATCGTGACCATCGTGGCAACGATGACGCCGATGATGGCGAGCAACCCGTGCCGATAACCGGCCAGGAAGGCGTGCTGTACGGCGGCGGCCAGCGGTGCGGCGGACTGATCGACGACAGAGGCGGCCACCGCCACCGCTTTACCCAGCGAGTCGCGACTGACCACGGTGTCGCCCTGTTGCATCGGAACCGCGGCAGGAACCCGGAGATGTGCGTGGTAACCGCTGTCGACCAGGCTGCCGACGATCGACAGCCCGAGCATGCCGCTGAGCTGTGCGAACGTCATCCGCGCCGCGCAGCTGATCCCGCGACTCGACGAGGGCGGCGCGCCGATCACCGTGTCCATCCCGACGCTGATGACGACGGCGAAACCCGCGCTGGCCACCGTCACCATGGCAACGATCGGCGGCAGATCGCCGGTCGCGTCGGCGGTCAGCCCGATGGCGAGGCCGTCCAAGACGGCCGCCAGTCCGACGATCAGCGCCGCGCCCGGCCCGAGCTGGCGCCGCAGCATCGGCCCCAGCTTCGCCCCGATCGCCATCGCGGCCACCGTCGGCAGGAACGACAGCCAGCCCGCGACAATCGGCGAATAGCCCCGTACCGCCTGGAGATATTGGATGACCAGGAACACGATCCCGAACACCGCCAGGAACACCGCGGCCATCGCGATCACCGCCCGGCGGATAAGCGGATCCGAGCGAAAGAGGTAGTCCTGCAACGGCTCGTTGCCGCTGCGCCGGGCTATCGCGAGGATCGCGGGTGGCAGGATGCCCGCGGCCAGCGGCAGCACGACCGAGGGGTTCGTCCATCCCCATTCCGGCCCTTGGAACAGGGCGAACGTCACCAGCCCGACCCCGAGCGTCACCACCGTCGTCGCGGACCAGTCCACCGGGCGCGGCGGATCGGGTGGCATCGCGGGCACCACCGTCACGACGCCGAGCAATGACGTCACCGCGATGAGCCCGAGCACCGCCACGATCCGCGGCCACCAGAGATTATCGAGAACCAGGCCACTGACGAGCTGCACGATCGTCACACCCGAGGCGAAGCAACCGAGCCACACCGTGAACGCCTTGACCCGCCCGGCGTCGGTGTCACTGACCGCACCGACGATCGACATGGCGGCGGGGATCATGAGCGCCGAGCCGACCCCCATGACCGCGCGCAACGCGATCAGCGGGACCGACGTCATCGCCAGCGGAAAATTCGCCAGGGCACCGGCCAGGTACATCAGCAGGCCGACGATCAAGACGCGCTTGGCGCCGAACCGGTCCGCGGCCACGCCGCCGACGATGAGCAGCGCGACCGCCACCACCACGTAGACCTTGGGAATCCATTGCGACGTTTGCAGGTTGGGCCGATCCCCCAACTGCTGCAACAGGGTTGGCACCGCGATGGCGTGGATCGCGGTATCGAAGCTGAGCAGGAAGGCGATGCCGCACATCACCAGCAGTACCGCCGCACGTTGGCGCCGGCCGAGCCGCGCGGGCAGCGTCTGCGTGCTCATCCGGCCCGCCGCAGCGGGGGCCGAGTGGGTTGTCCCATGGTCTTCTCTCACCTCTGCCGAGCCGTGACACGAGTCCGCTGTCCAATCGCGGTCAACGCAGTGTCGTTTATTGGACACCGTCCCGCCAATCGGCGTGACGCGGGCAGCGCGGAAATTAACACTGGATCGGCATCGATCCGATCCACCGGCAGATACCGCCGTCCTGTGATAGATCCAGTGAGGGATACCGAGTGCGGCACGTCGTTCGATCGAATGGTGCTGCGGGACAGAGCCGGAGGCAACACCATGACGCAGAGCATCATCGTCAACCCGAGTGATGTGCGGGCCGCCGGTCAGGAACTGCTCGACATGAGTTCGGGCACCCCCGGGGGTGCCGTCTCGTTCCACGCGATCATGCGAGAGCTCACCGACGCGGTCGGCGGCGCCGGGACGGAAACCTGGGGCGACGATTCCTTCGGCAAGCAGTTCGCCGAGGGCGCCAACGGCTACCGCGCCTCCCGGTCGAACCTGCTGAAAGGCGGGAACGACATGCTCGAGACGCTCGAGGACTTCGGCACCGGATTGACCACCGCGGCGAACAGCATGTCGAACGGAGAGTCCGGCAACGTCGACAACTTCCGTTAGCCGCGCATGTCGTTACATTGGCCGTCGGACCTGGCCTGGCTGACCTATGTGGTCGGCTCGGAATGGCCGGAAGGCGACGAGGACAAGATGTTCGCGATGGCCCAGGCCTGGTTGAACGCCGCCGACGCGATGGAAAAACAGCTGATTCCCGCGCTCGGCGAGGTGCACAACCGCGCGCTGCTCGGCTATCAGGCCGGGCAGGGGCACGACGCCATCAGCGCGGAACTGCGGAAACTCATCTCCGGCGACACCTCGATAGACCAGCTGGCCAAGGACTTTCAGCAGGTCGGCACCTCCACCCGGCACGCGGCGACCACGCTCGAAGAAACCAAGCTGATGATCATCGTGGCGATCGGCATGCTGGCCGCGCAGATCGTCGGCGCGTGGTTGTGGCCGCCGACCGCTCCCGCCGTCGAGGCCGCCGCCATCGGCGCCACTCGGGCGGCGGTCTACCGGGTAACCAACCGTGCCCTCGACCTCATCGCGGAAATCCCGGGTATCGGTGAATTCTTGGTCAAAGTGCTGCGGTATCTGCCGAAGGTGTCCGACGGTCCGGGAAAGATCGCCGGGCTGGTGGCCAAACCGGTGACGGGTTTCGCGGGGAGGGCCGCACCCGGACTGACCCGCGCGGCGCTCGATTGGGGGTTCACCGACGCCACGGCACTCGCGGTCGGCCGGATGCCCGCCGCGGTCACCAAATTCATGATCGAGAAGGCGGTCAACAACGTCATCTGGGCCGGCGGTGGCGACCTGTTGATTCAGGAGATCCAGATCGCCAAGGGCCATCGAGACGGCATCGACGGCAAGGAAGTCGCCATGTCGATCACCGCGTCGATCGGCGCGTGGTACGTCGGCGCCTTGGTGGCCACCAACGTCGAGAAGTACGGCGGCAAGCTGCTGACCCGCCTGGGCAAGGACCCCACCGCCGGCGTCTGGGGGGCCGGCCTCGGGCTGCTGTCGGGTACCGTCCCGACCGTCGTCGCCACGCTCGTCGGCGCGGGCATCGGCGAACTGTTCACCGGAACCTTCGACCCGAGAATGGCGCTGATCGGCGCGGTATCCGCGAACTCCCTGATGGGCGCGCAGCGCGGCTACATCGGCATGCTCGGCGATGCGCCGCAACAGTTCCACGCGAGACCCGAAGGCGAGCACGTTCCGACCGGGCGCGCCGGATCCGCCGAGCACATTCCGATGACCGAGCGGACCGAGCAGCCGCGACCGCCCTCGCTGCGCTCGATGGGCAGCGGCAGCACCAGCGCGCGCGTCAAATCCTATGACGAGCTGCTCCAAGAGATCAGGCAGCGCGATGTCCCCGGTTACCACGCCGCCCGCGTGGCGGACCGCGAAGCCCGCTCCGGCGGCCGCGCCGACGCGCCGGAATTCGATCCGCGCCAGCACCGCAACGCATTTCAGGCCGAGCAACGCAGAGCCCTGAACGATCTCACTACCGCACAGCGGGAGGTGAAGGCCCGCGAACTCGAACTCGTCCGGGCTCGCGCCGAGGCCAGGGCGCGACCCGCCGACGCATCGCCGGGCCGAGACGGCGACCCCATAGTCCATGCGACGCAACGGTTGGGGGAAGCACAGAGCCATGCGATCGATGAGCGCGCGCGGATTCAGCGGGTGCTGGCGGGCGAGCCGGAACCCCAGATCGCCAGTGCCCGAGCCGATAACCAGACGGTCGAGACCACCGGACCGATCGACGGACCCGCCGAAACGACCCACCCCGTCCTGGAAATCACCGAAACCGTGACCTACCACGACGATTCGTCCTCCACCCATTCGGTAATCGGCGAACGCCCACCGCACGCCACCAGCCAGCCGCCGGACCGGTCACGTCCGATCCTGGAAATCACCGAAACCGAGAGCTACCACGACTACGCCTCGTCCACCCATTCAGTGGAGCGCGCCGAACTCCCCGCCGACGTCCCGCCACCCCAGCCAGCACGACTCGGCGCCAGGTCGGCGGACCGGACCATCACCGACCTCGACCGGAAGCTCAGCACCCTCGAACAACGAAGCCGCTCGCTGGCCGCCGCGGACGAGCGGGTCCAGCGAATTCACGAAGAAGTGCACGACGCGAACTCCCGGCTGCACACCCTCAATGAGCGGCACGACACACTCCAGCGGGAAAAGCACGAGGCGGAACGTAACCTCAGCGCGGCACAGGCCCGCCTCGACCACTGGCGCGCGCAACTCGACGAGCCAACGGTGACGGGTGCCGACCGAGCCAGGGCCGCCGAGGAATTCACCCGGGCCGAAGGTGAGGTGCACACGCAGCAGCGCAGTATCGTCCGCGCCACCACCCATCTAGAGCTGACCAAGCAGGAGCAGAGCGGCGCGCACGGCAAGCTGGACGGCCCGGTGCGCGACCAGGACAAGGCCGTTGCCGCCATGGAGCGGGCCGACCGTGCCGCCGAGGATGCCTTGGACGCGGCGACCAGGGCACACGAGGCGCAGCGCGCTGAACTCGATCGACTCACCGCGAGTAGGCACGTCAACGAGGCCGAGCTCCAGCAGGCCCGGCGCGAGCACCAGATCGCCGAGGAAGATCTCGCCGCGCACAACCGGGAGTTGGCGCGGGCCGAGCACGACTACCGTGCTCTCGGCGCCCGCGAGAGAGTGCACAAGCAACGTGAAGCCCGTGCGGCAGAGCATGATTCGGCCGCCGAGGCCGAACGCCAGCGGCTGTCCCGGCAGTCGACTCGGCACACCTTGTCGCGACGGGACACCGTCGACGAGCAGACCAGGACCGCGCACCTGCAGGAACGCAACGAGCGCATCGCCCGGCATGAGCGCGAAAGCGAAAACCTACGGCGGCAAAACCAGGACGACCAGCCGGAGCAGCGTCGCGCGGAGCACCGCGCCCTCGGCGCCAGGATCCGCGAGCTGGACGGTCGGCAGGAGCGGCTTGCCGAGCGAGTGACCGACGCCCGAACCCGAGTCGAGACCGAACAACAACGGCTCGACGCCGTCGACGCGAGCATCCGCCGTGCGCAACGACAGCTCGCCGGTTTCGCCAGGCTGCCCGAGCTCCAGGACCAGTTCGCCGCACAACGCGGGAATATCGCGGAAATGCGGGCGGTACGCGAGGAACAGCTGCTGGCCACCGGCATCACCGAGGCCAAGCTCGAGGCCGAGCTGGCGCGGATCGCCAAGGACGGCCAGACCGATCGAACCCAGATCGAGCGGACGCTGTCGGACGGCGGCTACTTCAGCGGCAAACCCAAGGGCCGCAAACGCCCGCTGAATCACGACATGCCGGACCCGTTCAGCGCGCTGCTACCGCCGCCGGGCCCCGGATTCTGGCTGACAGGAGTGGCGTGAGCACCGACGAAAGCCCGGATTTCGCCCTGTCTTTGGCCACCGAGTACGGCGGTGCGGCGGTCACCGAGGTGGCAGCCGCGGCGCCGCCCGATCGCCGCGACGAGGTCCGTCGGTACGCCGACGAACTCGCCGCGGACATCACCGAGCTACTCCTACCGGCAGGCCCACCGCGGTGGCGACAGCTGTATCTGACCTGCTCGGCGACGGTCACAACGGTGACCGCCGACGCCGTATTCATCACCGAGACAGGCGATTCCGCGCAGGTCGCGGTGCCGGCGACGGTCACCGAGCTGATCCAGCTGCTGCGCACAGTGACCGTCGCGCTGCAGGATCGGGCCTGGTGGCTTGTCGAGCTTCGCCGCGATCGCGACGGCGCGACGGTCTCCGAATTCGGCTACGGCGACGTGCCGTTCCCGCCGAGCCTGCTGCAGCCCGCCGCGGCCTACCGCGCCGATCTGGCACGCTTTCCGCGCGAACGCCTTCCGGTGTGGCTTGCGGCTTATCTGGCCGTCGAGGATGGGCGGTTACGGCTCGCCGACCTGTTGACCCGCGCCCACCTCGACCGCGAAACACCTGCGATACCAGTCGAATTCCTCGATCCACGCCTGGTATGGGCTCGGTGGGCCACCGTGGCAGCAGCCGCGGTGGTGGCCGAAAGCGATTGGGGCCCAAGAATTATCGGATCGGCCGCCGCGTTCGAATCCACCGACGGCAGCGGCTCGACGCTGCACCTGCTGCCGGGCGGGCGTGCCGTGCTCTCCGGCGGGACCTGGGATGCCCCGGAACTCGACGCCGCCTACAACGACGGTGCCCCGATGCCGGAATACTACGGCGGCCTTCCGGATTGGGTCGATGCCCCGGTCCTGAACCACCGGGCCGTCGCGGGACTGCTGTCGTTCTGCTACTGGTGGGACGGCACCGGCTGGTATCGCGGGCAGTCCCCCGGACCGGCCAGGATCGGCGCGGCGATTCCCGGGATGTGGACACCGGACACGGTGACCGGCATCGTGTGCGCGGTACTCGGCGATTCGACGTCCCGATCGGCGGTCGCCGACCTGGTGGCGGCCGCCGAATCGGGTACGGTCACCCGTGATACGGCACGGGCGGCCTTCGGCGGCGCGGACAGCACCGCCGTGGCCGCCGGCTTCACCCAGCTCGCACTGGCCGGCCTCACCCGCTGAATCCGCGCCGGTTCAGCTGAACTGGTCCTTCAGTGCATCGACGGCGGCAAGCATATCGCCGACTTTCGGGGCCTCGCCGTAGTCGACCATGACCGGGGCCATCAGTTCCTTCCGTTGCCGGACAACGTCGGCAACGGCCTTGCCGGACGCCTCGGTGATCGCCTCGGCGATCTCGTCGTACTCCAGATCGCCGATGCCGGAGGCGAACTTGATGTCGATGGCGATGCCGTCGGCGTTCACCACGACGGTCACCCGGCGGCGCGCGGCCGTCCCGGTACCCATCAGCTGCGCGGCTTCGGCCTGCAGCTGACCGATAACGGTGACCTGCTCGGTGAAATCATCGACCGCCCTGGCGAATTCGTCGTCCATGTGTGCCTCACTCATCGCGATCCAGTATTCGGTGGCCGGTGGCGGGCCGCTCGTTCCGCTCGGTCGGCGAGGTGAGTGGCGCGCGCACCGCTTTCGGCATCTTCTTGCGGAGTTCGGCCAGTTCGCTGAACATGTCCTCCAGCCGGGGCATGGCGGACTGCCGCTCGACCAGCGGAGCACGCAATTCCTCGTCCTTGCGGGTGATCTTCGCCGCCGCGCGCTGGGCCGCCTGCAGGGTGGCGCGGGCGATCTGGCTGTAGCTCAGATCGTCGACGGCTCCGGAAAACTTCGTCGCGATGATCGAGCCGGAAGCGTTGACCGTCACGGTGATTCGCCCGCGCTCCGCCGACGCCGACGCGGTGAGCTCGGCGCGGCTGCGCGCCAGTTCGGCCAGGTGCCCGAAGGTTTGCCCGAACGCGTCCAGTAGTCCACTGGCGTCCTCGGCCAACCGTCGGTTCTGCGGATCTATCATGACGCCGCCATTTCTGTCATGGCCTCCCGCAGGCCTTCGGTTTCCACCCGCAAGCCCGCGTATCGCGCCAGGTACGCGATCACCTCGGCGCTGTCGCGCTGGTCGGCGTGCGCGGGCAACAGCAGCACGAACTGCGCAGGCTCCGGTTCCTGCTCGCCCACCAGCGCCACCACCCGGCCATCGCGCAGCCGCAGCACCAGCATCGGCGGCTCATCGGCGACGACGTCACCGAACGGCGCCTTCACCGCCCATTCCAGATCATCGATGTGGATGTCGACCCAGCCGATCGGCACGCTCGATCCCAGCGAGGGCCACGTCGCCGGGTCCACCGACACCAGCGCCGGGTCCGGCCACGGCCGCAGCCGGTCCAGCTCGGTCACCAGCCGCGCGAAGAAGTCGAGGATCTGGGCCGTGTCGAAGCCCCCGGCCAGTTCAAGGACCTCGTCGGGCAACGTGCCCGCCACGACCGACTCCACCAGCGCCGGATAGAACTCGGTAACCGTTGCCGCGTAACTGATTCGATCGATCAGGTCCTGCGCCGCGTCCGCGACGATCTCGGCGCCGGACAGATCGTCGAGGTAGGCCATGGACGCGCACAGCTGGGTCACCAGCGGCGGCTCGCCGAACTCGTCGACGACATCGACATCGCCGGCCGCACCGGCGCGCTGCGGCGTCGCGACCAATTCTTTCCTCGGTCCGGCACGCAGCTCGAGCGGGAAGGCGACGTCCACCGACCGCGCTCCCGCATCGGGATAGGGGTCACCGGTGTCGGGACGATAGCGCAGATACAGCTCGGCCTCGTTGCCGCTGAGGCCCGGCCGCTCCGCATCGCCCTCGACGCCCTCGACAAAACCGACCTCCCACGCCAGGATCGCCGCGATCTGGTCGGCCGCGAGCAGGCCGTCCGGCATCGGCCCGTCGGAGGCGCCGAAGCCCGGCTCGACCGCGGCGATATTCACCAGCGTCACCTCGAGCGCGTCCGCGGCGACCGCGTAGCGTCCGCTCGCGTCGACCGAGTCCGGTTCGACGATCACGCAGACGCCGCCGACCGCGACGATCGCCGCCCCGTCGGTACGCCTGCTCACTATCCGCGGCATCAGCCCTCACTCTCACTGGGGAATACATCAGACCGATCCGGCGTATCGGGAGGCCGACGGCACTCGTTGGGGTCACGGTGAACATGTGGTGAACGCGGCGGGTTCGGCTCGCTGGACACCCACGCGCGGTAGCGTCCAACGGAATCGCGGGCGCGCATTCAGCGGGCCGGGCCGTCGCCGCGCACCGTGTCGCGAGCGATCAGGGCCGACTGCCGGTCGAGCATGGGACCGGGCGGCAGCTGGCTGAGCAGCTGCCACGGCACGAGTTTCGGTTCGGACAGGCCGAGCATGGCGGCGGTGGCCGCGTCGGGGATACCGAATCGAATCCCGGTGTCGGTCACATAGAACAGGCCGTCCCGTCGGGTGCTGTCCGGTTCGATCCCCGTCACCTGCACGAATTCACCGGTGGCCGGGGGCAGGTAGCTGGCGTCGGCGTGGCCGTCCAGGCCACCACCGACCAGCGTCATGGCGCGCGCGTCCAGCGGCAGCGGCAGTTGTTTACCGGCGAGCAGCTGCAGCCGCGCGGTCGGGTCGGCCTTGCCGCGCGACCAGGTCACGCACGCGATCGGCTGGTCGTCGGCCGACACGATGGTGGGACGTTCCGCGGGAAACTGGTCCACCGGCAATGTGTCGAGCACCGGCACGCCGCTGATCACATCCGGCGAGACGAGCGGAATCGCCGCCATACCCATCGAATTCGCGGTGCGCAACACCTCCGCGGTGAACGCGGACACCTTCTGTACACCGTCGGACAGCACCACATAGAGCGTGGTGTCGCGCGAGTTGTCGACCCGGATCACCGACCCGACAACGAGTTTGTCCATCCGGGCCGGGCCGGGGGCGCCCGCGTTCGCGATCCCGGGCACCGCGAGCTCGGGCGCGGCGACGGTGGCGTTCAGGAGTCCGTTCCCGATGGGACGCGGACGCAGCCCGCGCACCCGCAGGGCGGACACGATCGCGGGGTTGTTCATGTCGACGCGCGCGTGCTTGCCGTTGTAGACCAGGTAGGTCGCGTCACCCAGCGTGGCAAGCAGCGCCTGGTCGTCGGCGACCGCGCGCACCTGCGCGGTCAACCGCGGCGCGCCGTCCAGCACGGTGGTCTGCACGCCGGAGGTCGTGTCATCGCACAGCGTCCATTCCGAACGGTCGGCCTTGTCCGGGCCGAGCAGCGCCGCCGGGGCGCCGGGGATGCCGAGCAGCGGACCACGCGAGAGCGAGTTGAGCTTGGCATCCTTTATCTGCGTTGGTGATTCGCTGCTGCCGGTGACCAGTCGCGCCGAGGCCAGATTCAGCACCGGGTGCAGCGTCGTCTTGTCCATCACCACGTACAGCGCACCGCTGACGGAGCCCATGATGATCTTGGACTCGCCGATCTTGGTCTCCGGCTTCAGATACGACATGACCAGGCAGCCGCCGGTGAACAGCACGGCCAGCACCAGCCCGGTGATCAACGATCGGAATTGAATGCGCATGGGATCGTGCAACATGCGGACATCGCGGCGCACGAGCGCATGTTCGAAACGCTGCAGCAGGAATCGATAACCATTGACCTGCGCTCGAGTCGTCAACTGTGCCGGCATTACATCTCCTCCACCATGCCCGCGAACACGCGAATTCGAAGGGCTCGTGAGATGCTACCGCAATGAGTGAAGTGTCCGGCCTGCCGATCAACAGAAATCCGTTATCCCCCGGTATTCCCGCGCTGCGTTCCGGGCCCCGCGGACTATTCGATCGGCTACCGCTGCCGGTAGTGCTTCCTTCGGCCACTGCCGGTGCCGTAGCCGGCACCATCGCGGTCGCTTGTCACGCACAACTCTGGGTCACGCTGACGCTCGGTTTCGGAATTGCGCTGCTCGGCACGATCAAATTCAAACAAACAAATATTTGGCAAACTCTGGGAATGCGAATCGCCCTCCGGTGGCGTAATCGGCGCCGCTCTGCTAATCAGTCCGCGGCGGACTCCTTCGACGTGCCCGTTCCGGAATCCGGTGGCGTCCACTGCGGCATGCGCTGGGACGGCCGCTACATGATCACCATGCTCGAGGTCGGCCAGGCCACCGTCGCCCCGACCCTGCTCGGCCCGGCGCAGATTCGCACCGACGACGCGGTGCCGCTGACCGAGGCGGCCCGCTGCCTGTCCCAGTTCGACATCCGGCTGGCCGCCATCGACGTCGTCACCCAGGGGGTGCGCACCCAGGGCAGCCAGGACGTGGTGCGGATCTATGAGCGGCTGCTCGGGCCGCTGCCCGCCTCGGCGGCCCGCACCGTCCGGCTCGCGCTGCGCTTCGATCCGCTCGACAACACCGAGGCCATCGACAATCGCGGGGGCGGCGACGAGGGCACGATCCGCACGGCCCTGGTCGCGACCCGCCGGGTAGTCAGTCGCCTGGCCACCGACGGGGTCCGGGTGCGCATGCTGACCGCCGCCGAGCTGACCGCCGCGGACGCGGACGCGCTGTACGACACCGCACCGCAGGACTGGACCGAGCAGTGGCACACGGTGCGCAACGACGCCGTCGAGATGTCGGGCTACACCGTCCGATCCGGCCGGTTGACCTCCGAGCTGCTGGCCGGGATCTGGGCGGTGCCGGGGTTGTCGACCCTGGTGCGACTGCGGTTGACGCCGGTCGCCCGCTCGGGCGCACCCGGCCGCGCCGCCGATGAGGTGGCGGTGACCGCGCTGGTGCGGCACGACACCGCCGCGACCGCGCCGGGCGATCGGCCGGAGATGCCTGCCGAGCTGGGGCTACGGCGGCTGACCGGCCGCCAGCGGCGAATCCTGTTGGACGGCGGGCACATCGACCCGGCCGCCGCGTCCAGCGGTCCGCCCGCGGCACTGGCCCGGCTTGCCGTCCCGGCCGCCGGGTCCGGCCAGGTGATCGGCGCGACCAGCGACGGATTCGGCGTCGCGGTCCCCTTGTTCGGCCCCGCGGTGCGGCGCGTGGAGATCGTCGGGCACCTGCGCCTGACCCAGCTGATGGTGCTGCGCGCGATCGCGGTCGGCGCCAAGGTGATCGTGCACAGCACGCGGCCGGACGCCTGGTCGCACCTGGCGGCCGAGATCGGCGAGCCGACCGCGCTGTCGGTGTCCTCCCCCGGCGGCGGCGCCCAGCACGCGGCGGCCGCCACGATGATCGTCTACGACGGAGTGGGATCGGCGGGGCAGGTCGCCGAGGCGACCGTCGTGCATGTCCGAGCACCGGGTGCGGTGTCCGCGGCGGTGCCGGGGGCCGATGTCGTGCTTGTCGAATCGGCGACCGACCCGCATGAGGTGACCATCCGCACCGCCCGTGGCGTGCTCACGGTGCGGGCCGTGACGATTCCGGAGGAGTCGCGCTACCTCGATGCCGCGCCGGAATCGAGTGTCGCGGTGCCGCAACCGGCCTGACCGAAACGCCGAAACGCGGGCCAGGCACCCTCGATGGGTACCGGGCCCGCGTCGGTATCGGTGAACTACTCGAAGGTGGCGGCGACCTTGCCATCGGTGGTGAAGGCGTGGTCGGAGGCGGCCTGCACGCCGTCGATCGCGTGCTTCAGCACGGTCTCGGTCAGCTGGGTCAGGTCGTCCATCAGAATCTTGTGCTTGGCGTCGAAGCTGACGTTGCCCTGGCCCTGCCAGTTCGCGTCCAGCACCTTGCGCTGCTCCTCGGCATCGTTGTGCTGGCCCTGCAGCTGCTGCTGGTAGGTGCGCAGATCGGCGACCAGTGCGGACATCGCACCGGCGTTGTACACCATGGGGGAATCGGTCATCAGAAAGCCTTTCTGTTATCGAATACGGACGAGCGCGCGGTCATTACGTGAATTTGGTGCCGAGGCTGGTGAAGCTTTCCGCGTTGTCGTATTCCGTGTTGGCGATGACCTTCTGGCCCTGATCCAGGGCGTCCGACACCGCGTTCAGGTCACCGTTCAGCTTGATGATCTGAGCGTGCAGATCGTCGGCGAATTTACAGAAGGCCACATACGCCTGACCCTGCCAGCCCGCCTTCGCGCCCTGCACGGTGCCGTCGAGATTCCCGGCGATTTTCCGGATCGCGGGAATCACCGCCGCATAATTGCTCTGCGCTGTTTTGAACGCCTGGGGATCAATGCTGGTTGTTGATGCTCCGGACATGGAAAGCCTCCTGAGTGAATAAGGGGGTAAAGGATGAACAGTTATCGAACAAGCCGGGGATCAGATTTCGCCGACGGCCGTTCCGATCGATTGATTAGGGCATCCACCTGCCTTCCGGCAGCGACTCGATTTGCGCGGCGATCACGTGCGCCAGCCGGCGATCGCTGCCAGGGGCGAAGGTGGTCCAGGCCTGTCCGTCCGCGGCGACGCTACCGCCGCCGACGATGCGCCCGTCCGCCGTGTCGTAGACCGCGGCGGTGGCGGCGGACCGGACGGCGCGGCCGTCACGGTAGCTGTAGCAGACCAGCTCGGCCACGGAATGGCATTGCCGCAGCGCCATTCCCAGGGTGATCGCCGCCGCCTCCGTCATGCCAAGGCTGTACGCGACCGCCGCATAATCCGAACCGGCGTCGTCGAACCGCTGTCGCAGGTCGGCGGTCGGGGCACGCAATGCCGCGATGTCGGCGGGCGGGCAGCGCCCGAGCGGGCCGAGCAGCGGGGCGGCCAGCGCGACGGGATCCTCGTCACCCCACACCGTGCGCACCTCCAACTCGTCGTCGGTGCGGACCGTGACCGCGTGATCGAGACCGCGGCGGGCCAGGCAGACGCGAATCAGCTTGCCGTCGCGCCGGATTCGCATGATCAGCGCACGATCCGGGCGCGCGAGTGTGCACAGCGCGGAGGTCAGCTCATCGTCGAGCACGTCCCCGCTGCGATCGAGCACGCCCCGATCGAGCAGCTCGGCGACCGTGTCGGCTCTGGCCGCGTCGAGCCGGTCGTAATCGCGGTGACTCGGCCGTAGCGCGAGCACCGGCGGGAAGGTCTGGACGCCGAGCGCGTCGGCGACGGCCAGGAAGCCGTCGCTGGTCAGTGTCGTCATCGGCGCCCCGCACTCGACGCGGCACCCAACCGGGAACAGGCGGTACGCATCAGTCCTCCGCAGCAGGTCCGGCCGGCACCGAACGGTGGACGGCATGGTCAGTTCTGCCCAATACCGCTGGCGCGGTGGCGAATCCGGCCTGGACCAGGATCGAGTCGCCGAGGTCGTCGGCCTCGGCGGCCACCGCGCGGGACACCGGAGCCTTGGCCTGCGCTCGACTGTCCGCGACAGGCGGCATGATCGGCGGTGCGGCCGTCATGGGCTGGGCGGCGAGCTGCACGGTCGCCGGGGCCGGCGCCATCGTCACGCCGGGCGACAGCACCGGGGGCAGCAGCATCGGCTCGGACCCGACCGGCACGGTCGGCACCGGGGCGAGGTCCAGCGCGGACAGATCCACGCCCTGCGGCATCTGCAGCGCGGGCTGCGGCACCGACGACGCGCTCGCCGCCGGGCCCTGTGCCGGAGCGCCGGCGGTGGGCGGTCCTTCTTCGGCGAGCAAGGCGGCACCGTCGGAGACCGCCGGTGCCGGATCCGGCTGCCACGGCGTCGCCAGCTGCTCGCTCGCCGCCTCGTAGGTGCGCATCACCTGGGCCGCCTGTTCGCGCAGCGCGTCGAGCTGCTGTTCGGCCGTGTCCAGCACCCCGGCCAGCGGTCCGCCGAGCAGGCTGCCCTTGATCAGATCCTCGGCCGTGTGCAGCGCCTGCGACACCTCGGCGACGTGCGGCATGGCCAGTTGCGCGATCTCGTAGGCGGCCGCCTGCTGCGCGCCGGCCGCCGCGTTGCTGCGCGCGGCCGCGGCGCTCGCGTCCAGCCAGCCACCGAGCTGAGCCAGCTGGGCCAGCGCGTCCTGGCTGGAGTGCGAGCCCCAGGCGTTGCCGACGACCGACAGAATGCCGTGGTATTCCAAGGCCGCATCGCTCAGCCGCGCGGACAGCGCGGTGTAGGCGAAGCCCGCCTCGGCCATCGGGACGACGCCCGGCCCCGTGGTCAGCTCATGAGCGAGCTGCTCGGCCGGGACCGCATCCCACACCGTGCCGGTGAATCCGTGCTGTGCCGGTTCGGCCATCGCGTCAATCCTTATCTCGGCGCGTGCGCGCGCCCGTGGTGCGTCAGAGGTGGAACAACTGGGCGTTGTTGCTCTCGGCGCCTTCGGCCAGATCCGCGTGCGAGCGCAGGTTCGCGGCGATCTTGCGCAGTTCGCGCACCCCGCTCAGATACGACTCCCGAAACGACCCGCCGACCTCGCCGAAGGTCTGCGACGTCCGGATCGACACCGGATCAAGCCCGGCCGCGGCCGGGCGCAGCGCGGCGTAGGAATCCTGCATACCGCCCTCGAGGCCGTCGGCCAGGCTGTCCAGCCGACCGGCCGCCAGCCGGGCCAGTTCGTGATCGATCGCGACGTGGCTCATGGTGTGCTCCTCTACGAGTTGAACGGGGTGTCGGGGCCGCTGGTCATGTGGTCGCCGATGACCGGCGTGGTCGTATCGGTGGGCTCCCCGCCCACCAGTTCGTCGCCGTGGCGGGCGGTAACCAGCGCCGCGTCGGTGCCGTTGGCGGCGCCCGCCCGGTTGGCACCGAGCATCGCCCCGGTGGCGGGCAGGATCGGCGGCAGCGCCTCTTCGGTCATCGTCACCGCTGCCCCCGGCACCACCGATGCCGTGGTCACCGCGGGCACCGCCGTCACGAACGAGTTCTGCGGCTGCCATTGGCCGAGCGGGGCGGACGCGAGACTCGTTGCGCCACCGCCGATTCCGACTGCCTGGAGGGCAGTACCGCGCGACTCGGCGGACGGAGCCGGCCCGGCCGGCGTGCGCGGCACCGGCCCGTTCGGAACGGGATTCGGCTGGTGACCGAGCTGACGCGCGCTGGACATCAGCGGCTGCACGACCTGCTGCAGTTGCGAAATCAATTGCGTCAGTTGCGATTCAATGGATTTGCTGGGCGTGCCGGTGGTCGCCGCGGCGGCCGGTTTCGCGGCCTTGACCTGCGTGCCCACCCGCGGCGCCAATTTGGCCGGGACACCCTTGGCCGACGAGGCCGCGGATTGCAGGCTCGCCCGGCTCAGGTGGTGCGTCGGCACCTTCTGTCCGGTCGCGCTCATGTGCCCGGAGTGCCCGATCAGGTGCGCCTTGGTGGTCGCGGTGATCGCGAGCGCCTCGGTGGCGGCTTCCAGCGCGGAGGCCAGCAGCGCCGCCTGCCCCGGCGGGGTGGCCAGGGTGAGACCGAGCGCGGCGGTGGTGAGCGCGAATCGCGCTGCCACCGCGCCCATCTGGGCGTAGCCGATGGCCACGGTCCCGGCGGCCGCACCCATGGACATGTGCATCTGCCCGGCCTGCTGCGTCAGCGCGCCCGCGGTGAGCTGCGCCGTGGCCGCCGAGGTAGCGGCCGACCGCGGGCCCGCGCCCTCCAGCGATTGCAGCAGCTGAATGCCCTGTGCGGCCCACTGTGTCGCCGTCTGGACGGCCTGGATCACGTTGGTCAGCAGGGTCTGCGGATTGACCGCCCCGCTGCCGCCGATATTGCCGTCACCGAAACCGCTGAACAGATCGGTGATCGGTTTGGCGAGGGCGGCCACGTCCAGCGGCGGCAACACCGGCAGGCCCGGCAGTGGCGCGAGCGCGGGCAGTTGCGGAAACGCGGGCAGTCCGAGCCCGGCCAGCACCTGCTCGACCGGCTGGCCGAGCAGCGGCCCCACCGGGGTGTTGCGCAGCGCGTCGAGGACCGTGGGATGCAAAGGGTCCGTTGGTGTTTCGACGGCAGCCATTACTCGGCGACCGACGGCACGACGAAGGTGTCGGCGCTGTGCTGGTCGGCCTGCTCGTAGGCCGCGGCCGCGGTGTGCGAGTTCGCCGCGGTGGTGCTGAAGATCTCGGCCAGTTCGGTCACCGAACCCAGGTGGTTGGCCTGGGCGTAGGCGAAACTGGCGAGGAACTCCTGGCCGATCAGCCCGAACACGGGCACTACGGCCGCCACACCGGCGGCTTGATCGGCGGCCCCTACGAGTGCGACCGTCGCTGCCATGGCCGCGGAAATATCGCCGTAGTGTCGGAAGGTCTCCGGCTGCACATGGAGGACATTCATCGCGGTAGCTCCTAGGGCTGTTTGTGCGAACTCGATACCTACACGGTTCACGGTGAAATCTATTGAGCCCCTGACGATCGGCAAGTTCTGCGCGGATGCCGCGCCTACTGTTCACCTAGCCGTCGATTGCGCTGATCAAGGGGCGGAGCAGGCTCGATTGTGCTGTCCTGCGCACTTGTGCCGCCGACAAATCGGCTGCACGACACCGCAACCGGCGGGGCCGCGCGAGCGTCGATGCTATTCGTTCACCTGGCCGTTGAAATCTTCGATCAGCGCGGCGCGCAGGCCGAGCGCCTGCTGCGCGGCCGCCGCGGCGGTAGACACCACGGCACGCTCGAACTCGGCCGGTGACAGCTGCGAAACACCTTCGGAGACGCGAAGATCCAGCAGACGTGCGGCACCGTCGACGGTGATGGTGATCGCCCCGCTGTCGTGCGCGTGCACGACCCGCACCGCGGCCAGATCATCGGAAAGTTGTTGCATCCGCGCCAGCCGCTCCCTGGCGGCGGCCTCGAGGGCGGCGAAATCGGTCACCACTGGTCCCCATCCTGTTCGAGCCAGCTGCGCGGCTCGTAACTTCGTTCGGCCTCGTCGACCAGTTCCGAGCGTTCCACCGCCGCCGGGGTCGGCAGGCCGAGCATGTTCATCGTCTGTTCAGCGAATCCGAGTTCGGTCAGATAGGTCCGGCGACTCAGTCCCGCGCGATCGGCCGCCAGCCGACACAGCCGCAGCACATCGTCGCCGAGGTCGTTCGGATCGCGACGCAACTGGGCAGGGGTGACCCGCACCGACAGCGGAATGCCGGAATCGGTCGCGGTCACCACGATATCGCCGCCGCGCAGTGAGGCTTCACCGACCGAATAGGCGGCAAAACCCGAATCTTCCTGGGCCACTTCATGATCCCCAGTCGGCGATTCGGCCGTATGATGCCCGGCAACGGAAGCTTCGCCGTCCCGACTCTCGACGTCGTCATCGACACCTTCGAAAACACCGGTCTCGTGCACGATCCCGAACCGCTCAGACACAGCGCTCATCCTCCAAAGTTTGCGACACCTTCGTGATGTCGGCGGTGATCATCGCCGCCAGCCGCCGGGTGTCCACCGCGGTGGCGATCGGAGCGCCGGTATCGGCGAAGGCATAGCGGCCGTCGCCGACCAGATCGCGCCAGAAAATGCGGTGCGCGGTAACCCCTCTGGGGCCGAAAATCGAACTGCCAAGGCTGGTTTCGACCAACCCGTCGCGTTCGACCGGATGGGCCAGCCAGGCCGCGCTGCGGCGTTCGGCATCCAGGTCGCTGTCGTACACCAGCGACCGGCCGTACTGATGATCGGTGTCGCCGCCGCCCGGCACGAGCACCAGCGGGGTATCCGGCAGCCGCCCCGCGTCGCAGGCTGGCAGGGCTGCCGCCAGCAGCCGCGCCAGCCCTTCCGCCGCGGTCAGGGAGACGACGAATCCGGAGCTGTGCCAGCAGGTTTCGCCGGGAAGCTGACGGATCAGGGTGGCCATCGAACCCTGCTGCGCGCCCAGCATCCGCACCGCGGCGCACGGGTCGCCGGGGTTCCGCGGATCGAAGGCGTACACCGCCACCTGGATGTCGGCGTGCGCCACCCGGTCGAGCGCGCCGTGCAGCACCCCGTCTTCCTTGGCGCGCAAGCTGTGCCGAGCGTCGGCGGTCAGTCGCTCCCACTCGGCACCGTCGGCACCGCGATACAACGCGAACAGCGGCTGCGGTAACCGATCGGTGAACAGCCGGTGCCACAACACGATCAGCTCGACATCGGTGAGATTCCAGGTGCGGATCACCGCTCCAACACCGGCCGGACACCGCGGCCAGGCGTGCCGAGCGCCTCGTCGAGGTGTTCGGTGGAGTTCAGTAGCTCCAAACGCTTCCGCTGCTTTTCCTCGTCCCTGCGCGCGCCAGGAGCTCCGCCGATCGGGAAGCCGGGCTCACGGCCACCGACCGGACCGGACCGGCCGAGCGGGACCTCCTTCGGCGCAATGCTCGCGCGCGGAAACAGTTTCGATTCCTTGGCCAGCAATTCCTCGGCCGACAGCAGACCCTTGGCGCCGACGATGCTCTTGCCGCCGATACCGCCGAAGGGGCCACGCCCGGTGCCCGGACCGGTCGACGAATTCACCGCGAGTGGCGGCCGGGCCAGCGGGTTGACCGACAGCTCGCCGGGTTTATGCGTCGTCGATGGCAGCGCACCTGTCGGCATATGGTCGGTCGGGGCCGGTTTACCGGGGTTACTACCGCCGGGCTGACTGCCGCCGGGGTCACTACCACCCGGATTACTACCACCGGGGTCACTACCACCCGGATTACTACCACCCGGCTCAGTGCCACCCGGATTGCTACCACCCGGTTCACTGCCACCGGGCTCAGTGCCGCCCGGCTCGCTATCACCCGGATTGTCGCCACCCGGTTCCGGTTTGCCGCTGGTGTCCAGGTCGCGGGCCGGTAGTCCCGACCCCCCTTCGGTGAGGGGTTCGGAGTTGTCGAGTGCGGGCACGACGGCCACCTGGTCGGGCTGCGGCAACGCCACGATCGTGCTGGTGGTCTGCGGGAAATTGGTGGTGTAGTAGGTCTGGAAATTCGCCTGGTAATGGAACAGTTGAATTTGGAGTCGGTACTGTTCGGCCGCATTGGGCGACGACGGCAGTTCGGGGGTCGGCGGGGTGGCGTTCTGCTTGGTTTGCTGTAGCCAGCCCGAGGTGTTCAGCATGTTGTCACCGAGCAGGTTCATGTCGCCGGTCAATTGGAGCGAAGCGCCGACATACTGGGTGGTGGCCTGCGTCGCGGACTGAGCTCCCGCACCCTGCCAATCCACCCCCGCCGCATAGATATTGGACCGAAGTGTGGTGAACCCCGTGTCCAGGGTCTTGGACAACCAGTACCAGACCCCGGCGGCGTCGGCGACGGCCTGCGGATTGATCGAGTTACCGATCATGTACAGCTGCGACCAGCTGAACTGGGATCCAGGCTCGGGCACGATGGCTATGGGGTCGTAGACGGTGGACTGAGAACTGTTCTTGCGCGGATGCTTTGGTATCGACCCGGGCTTCGGCGATCCGCTCGGCGGCGTGCCGGGCAGGTTGACGAAGGAGATGTCCTGGAAGCTCACGGTGTTGTCGTGCTCGGTCGTCTGATAGTTCTTGCCTGCCGCGACGAACGTGTTGCCCATGTCGGTGAGGATGGTGCGGTGCCGGTCCATCCGTTCGGTCAGTTCGGTCGCGATCTTCTCGTTGTACACGCGGTACAGTCCAGAACCAGACGTGGTATTCGCGATAGGCGGACTCGCCCGCATGAAATTCTGAAAGATCCAAGTGTGCACGCCGACAATCACATTGAGCATATCCTCGACGTGCCTGGCGCACTTCTCGGCTATCCCGGCCTCCAGCGACAGATGCCCATTGGCGGCCTCACCCGGCAAACCCGCCCATTTCGTGTTGTCCGAGATATCCGGATCAAGTGCCATGTCCACCACTCCAACGTGCTGATGTATGAATTACGGTGCGCGTCAGCGCAATTGGTCACGAAGCTGCTCGACACCGGTCAGTATCGCGGCCGGGCCCGGGAAGTCGGTGCGGTCGGCGGCGATCGGCGCGAACAGTGCGGTGGCCAACCGCGCCACGGCCAGTACCGCATGCCGCGACGCCTCGGTGATGGCCTCCGCGATCTCGTCATAGTCGAGATCGCCTATGCCAGTAGAGAATTTGAGATCGATCAGGACGCAGTCAGCATTCACCGCCGCGCTGACGCGACGCCCTTCTGCGGTGCCGGTTGCGACGAGCTTCGCGCGATGATCCTGCAACCGGACGATCTCGGCGGCCCGGTCCGCATCCGGCACACCGGAATCGGCCAGGTCACCGGCGCCGGGAGGCGTCGGCGCGGGACCGTCCCGCTCGTAATCGAAGAGGTCCGTCGCGACCCGTTCACCCGGCGGCGTCAACAGGGCGGGCGGCGGCTGCGGGATCCCTTCCTGCCGTGGCATCCAGCCCACCAGATCCGACAGCTGCGGCAGCCGCGCCTGAGCCGCCTGCAAGGGTGCCATGATCGCCTCGGACCGGCGCTTGACCTGCGCCGCCGCCTGTTGCGCCGCAGCGACGACGGCCCGGGCGATCTGCTTGTAGTCCAGATCATCGACATCGTCGGCGAAGCTGACCTCGGTGACGGCACCGGAGGCATCGACCACCACCAGGACGCGCCCGCGCTCGGTCTCCGCCGACGCCGTCAACGCCTGCAACCGCTGCCGCGCTCCGGCCATGCCGGCGATCAGCTGTCCCACATCGTCGAGCACCTGAGCCACATCGGACTTCAGCCGATCACTGGACCTGGTCACCGCTGCCCACCACTTCCCTTCCGCCACACCGGCTTGCGTCGCTCACCAGGCGTCGTCGTAGACGCTTTCCCGCTCGACGCCGCGCCGGGACTCGTCCTGGCCGACGAGCAGCAATTCGCCGCACTGCCGGTCGATCAGCGCGCGCAGGCCCTCGGTATCGGTCGCGACGGCGGCCGGCGTCGGATCCAGGTCGATGACATAGCCGCCGTCACCGACGTGCTCCTCCCAGAAGATCTGCTTGGTGACCTTGCCGCTCGGCCCGAACTTGGAGTGGCCCTGCGTCAGCACGATGCGGCCGACGGTGCCCTTCGGCGCCGCCTGCCACTGCCTGCAGTGGCTGTCGACTGCGTGGTCATCGTCGTAGACGGAGCTGCGGCCGTGCCAATGATCGACGGTCTCCTCCTGGTTGTGCCCGAGCAACTCGACGCGCGGCAGCGAGCCCGCCGCCATCGGCGGCAGCTTGTCGACGATCAGGCGGGTCAGCGAGACGGCATCGCACACCGTGATCTCGATGTCGTCGTGACTGTTCACGGTGTGCGTGTGCCGCCCGTGGATCAGCACCGCTCGATCGCCGAAACGCTTGCCCGCCAACACCATCCGTCCGGTGAGATCCGTCGGCGCGCCACGGTTGTAGACGTGCGCCGCCAGCCGAACCTCCGCATCTAGCGACTGCACGAGCGCCTCGGCCAGTTCGGGTTCCCACCGGGCTTGCCATTCACCCCAGACCCGCGCCTTGCGGAACTGGAAGTCGTAATAGCCGCGGATGTCGGAGTAATAATCCATCGGCCAGTTCTGCTGACGACCGACGAGCCGCTCACGCAACACCAGGTATTCCAGCCCGGTCAACCGCCAGGTGCGCGTCACGACTGCTGTCCTTCCACTTCGACACCGGCGGGCCGGCTCGTCTCGTCACTCGCCACCGGCTGCCCGTCGATCGTCGTGGCCGTGAAGTCGGTGAAGACCGTCGGCTCCGGCGCGAGGGCTCGGCCGGGCCCGGAGGATAGCGGGTCCACCGTGAAGACCCCCGGAAGTAGCGAACGGGAAAGGGCGTGCGGGCCAGTAGGTCCGGGCGGCAGGAACTGGTCCCGCACGTCTTCCAGCCCCGACGCGATGCGGTCGGCGGCTGCTTTCGTGGCTTGCTGCACGGTCATCGAACCGTCCTGGACCGCCTTCGCCAGCGCCTGCAGGCCCGGCCCGAGTTGGGCGGCGAGCTGAGCACCCAGCTGCTGCAACATCGGGATGCCGGACGAGATGAGCTGTAGCACTTCGGAAAAGAGACTGAGCAGATCCGCGCCGGACATGCCGGAGCCCCCGCTGGCGCCGGTGCCGAAAGGACCGGTCTGCCCCGGCCCGGTGGCTCCCGAGGGGCCGCTACCCGTTGCCCCGGAGTGGCCGGAGCCGCCGTGCTGACCGCTGGCACCGGAATGTCCACTGCCGCTGCCGGATCCACCTCCGCTGCTGCTGCCGCCGCTGCCGCTGCCACTGCCACCACCACTGCCGCTTCCGCCGCCGCTGCCTTTACTGCTTCCGCCGCTGCTGGATCCGCTGCCGCTGCCGCCGCCGCCGCTGCTGCCGTTGTGGTTGCCACCTCCGGTTCCGCCGCCGCCGTTTCCGCCGCCGCCGGATCCGCCGCCGCCGGTGCCTCCGCCGGTGGCGC
>NZ_JBITFL010000014.1:0-234968 GCF_044456045.1 Nocardia sp. NPDC051052 | reverse complement strand
TCTCACAGTGCTCACCGGCCGGCGGCTCAGAGACCAGCATCCCGAAACTGGAAGCTATCCGCGTGCGGTTCGCTGATCTACACCCATTAGGGTCTCAGAACTCGTGGCGGAATCTCAGTGTCCTGTGACAGTCAATCTTGCTCTGTGCCAGTGAATCTTGCTCGTCCGGCCAGTTCTGCTACTACAGTTTGCTCGTTGTCTTGATCGTATCGGGCGGGATGGTGGCCGGTGGCGGATGCTGCTGTCGAGTGGGCGCAGACCTCGGCTGGGCTGGTTGAGCTGGACTTCGTCTTGATGTCAGTTGACCCGGACAGGGGTGAGGTCCACGCCGGCCGGAGGGCGGATCCGGCGGAAGGTGCCGTCGAAAGCGGTGACGTAGAGAGCCCAGCCATCACCGTCACGGCCGATGCGAACCGAGGACGGACCGTCATAGGCGCTGGAAATGCCGCTGGCGACCGTACAGGTTGCTCCGGTAGTGGGATCGAGGCGGTCGATTTCGCCGGCGATATGCCCTGCGACGTATAGGGTTCCGGACCGAGTGCTGGTGAGATCGTCGTCGCCGGGTAACAACCCTGGCAGCCGGCCCACGACCGTCCACTGCTGGGGTGTATCGACCGGGATCCGGTAGACCTGGCCGGTGAACAGATCATCGGTGAACACGGCGGTGTGGTCCGGACTCAGTGCCAGGCCCTCACCATGGGGCACCGGCGACCAGTCGGGCTGCACGACACCGGTGTCCCGATGGTAGCGGGACACCCCCGCGGCGGGGGTTCCCTCGGTGCCGACCCACGTGGTCAGCAGGTCACCGTCGGGCAGCCGCAGCAGTCCGTTCCCGGCCAGCGGCCCTACGGTGGTCACCGTGCCAGTCGTCATGTCCAGCGCCTTGACGGCACCGTTGCCCACATCCATGATGTCCAGGGTCGTGCCGTGGAGTTGCAATCCGGCGGCCTTGGTGCCGTCGAGCACGACCTCGGCGTTCCCGGCCGAGTCGATGTCGTATACCTTGCGGGCTTGCATGCTGGACACATAGAAGCCGCCATGGCCGTCGGCTTCGAGATTCTCCAGCTCGCCGAGTCCTTTTGCGAGCGTGTCCATCTGCCATCCAGCACATTCCGACACCGGACCGGCGTGCGCGGTCGCGTTCGACAATGTTGCGGCGATTACCGCAGCGGCAACGGCGGTAGCCCGAATTCGGTTGGCTGAATACCCCATAGCGCGGAACACTACGTGATCACCGTGTGGCAGGCGCCACGCCGGAGATCTCTTGCTGGACTTGATCAACCGATCCCGCCCTCTCGGCGGCCCAGCCGAGCGGGCGGTGGTGCTGCCCCGCACGGTCACGCCGATCACCGGCGAGCAGTTGAGCTCCTACCTGCCACGGCTGGCCCGAGCCAACCACCTCACCCTCGCCGAGGTTCTGGCCGTTCTGCCACCCTGGTTCGCCACAAAAGTCAACAACCCCGACGAACTCGCCCAGCACCACATGCTCGCACCCGCGACCACCGGCGCGCTATCGGCACTCGCTCGTCTGGCCCGGACAACCCCGCAGCGCCTGGCCGGGGCGCTACCAGCCTTCGGCGCCACCCACACCCGCGGACCGGTCCGCGCCACCACCGCCTGCCACCTCTGCACAGCCCGACGCGGCGTCGGCGAACCTATCCCCGTCCACCTGCCCGTTCACCTGAAAGTCTGCACCCGCCATGGTATTTGGCTCAGCGATACCGGCCAGCCCAACCTCGACGTCACCGCCTGCCCCGACATCATCGCCGCCCAGCATCGCATCAACCGGCTCCTGCGCCAATGCACACCCCAGCAGCTGATCTACGCCCACGAATCCGCCCTCGCGGCCATCACGCCCTGGCCAGCCACACAGGACGCGATCCCGCTGCACTGGCGGCACCGGCTACCCGCCCTCCAGACCCTCAACCACCACCGCGGCCTCAGCACCGACCACGACGCCTACACCCGCGCAGCGAAATTTCCCGACGCTATCGCCCTCGTCCCGGAGATCCTCAGCGCTCGCGAAAACGAGCAAGATCTAATGGCACGATCACCCTAATCCGGCGACCCCAGCGACCCTGACCCGCACCAGTTCGCCATTCAAAATTCCTCACCGCAGGTCAGCACACCCACCACGAGGACGATTCACTGGCACAGGACACTCAGAATGTTTGGCGGTGACGTGGCGGATCCGCCACGGTTTTGAGATTCGGCTCCCCCTGCTGGCTGATTGGTGGATGATCTTCGTCAGTTAGCTTCCGCAACAGGAGGTTTCGAGTTGGCGAGCGCGAAGGCCCACCAGGGTCTCGACGGCCGGTCGGCGTTGATGCTGTTCAGGTTGACCTGACACCATGCCCGGGTTCAGCACGATTCCGCCAGCATCACGAGCCTCTCACCGGCTCCGCCCCGCCATGTGCTGACGATATACGTTCGGCCATGTTCGTTGGGGATGCAGACCTGCCCTGGAAGATCCACGTGGTCTGCCACCTCCGTCGCCCAGAAGGCCATTCGCTCGCCGGGTTCGAGCCAGACCAATTCCGCTCCATCGGCGCCGGCACGCTCGACGACGACCAAGCCGGTGGCCCGTCGAACGAAGCCGCGGGCCTCCCGCTCAGTCAGCCACCGTCGCTGCCGCCGCCACACGGTGCCGTCGGGGCCGACCCACTCGAGTCGCGACGACCGCCACAACGAATCCTCCACACACCGAGTATGTGCCGCTGACGCAACCTCTTTTACGGTTCGGCGACCGGCCAAGCCTGCGCTAGTGCTGTGTCAGCCGACGTTCGGTAGGTAATCGGGGTGTCGGATCTTGGAGCTGACGGCGAAGTCAACGGACCGAGCCGGGCAGTGCAAGCCGACGCCCGGTACCGCAGCAACCTATTCAGACGCGGGACTAGCTGGGGTGAACGTTCTTCGCCAGTTATGTTTCATGCCAGGAGGATTCGGGTTGGCGGGTGCGGTGCAGGCACCCTGGTGACATGGAACGGTCCAAAGATCAAAAACTGAGCGATGCAATTACAGAAGCCGGCGCTGCCTCATGGTCCGTCAGGGCCGCGGCAGGGCGGTTCCTGGCGGCAGCGCCTGAGATCGAGGCCGTCGCCGACGTCCTGCACCGCCTCCTCCTCGACGCTCAGAACACTGCAGTGACATCGGATACGGCCGCCGCCCTCTTGGCACGCGGGGACCTGCCCGGTCTACGTGCCGTTCTCGCAGCCCTTGCCCAGACGACTGACGACGATGGCGGAACCGCCGAGCAGCTCAGTGCGGAACTCGACTGTGACCCACGCTGGACGACCCGCGACAGCGTCGCCGAGCTCATCCGGCAACTCCAGACCCTGACGTCCGATACGGACCCAGGGGTTCGTGACGAGGCTCGGTGGCGACTCTCGCGCCTTGATCAACAGGCGATCGCGGATCACGGCATACAGCTGCACCTTGGAATTCCAAGCTCCGCCGCGGTGGCGTGGAACGATGAAGGAATGCCACAGTTTTGAGACTGGAGGCAGTGGCGGGGCCTGAGACTGGATCTGAAAGCCACAGGTCACAGCGTCATGAGATGCCACGACTTTCGGGACCCTACATATGGGACGTTCGCACCTGCAACCTGGTCGCCCCACAGATTGGCCGACCACGCGCGCGGATCGCATGTTGAGCCCAACGGCGGCGAGTGACAGGCTCGTGAACCGTGATCGATGACTTCGCAAAAGAGTACCTGCACAGCGATTTACGAGAGATACGCGAGGCAATGCTCTGGAAGCTCGACGGGCTCTGCGAGTACGACATCCGCAGGCCCCTGACTCCAACAGGCACCAACCTTCTCGGCTTGGTCAAGCACCTGTCGATCTGGGAGTCCAGGTACTTCGGCGAGGTGTTCGATCGACCGTTCCCTGAGCTTCTGCCTCGATGGGACGACGCCGACGAGCGCGGCGCCGACATGTGGGCGACCGAGCACGAGACGCGTCAGGCGATCACCGACCGTTACCGTCGAGTCTGGAAGGCATTCAGACGCGACGATCACCGCACTCGCCATCGACTCCCCGGGCCACGTGCCATGGTGGCCCCGCCCCGACGTGAAGCTGTTCAACATCCTGGTCCACATGCTCACCGAGACCAGCCGACACGCAGGACACGCCGACATCCCGCGCGAACAGATCGACGGCTCGACGGGGACAACAGCGCAATACACGCCATTACCGGACGTTCGTCCCATGTCACAGAATGTTGAGCCACGCGCTTCGTTCCCAAGGATTGGCTCAGAATTCGGGCTGAGGCGCACCTTGCTTGATCGGCTGACCCGGTAGTGCGGCATGTCATCGGCGATCGCAGCACCTGACGCGAACCAACCACGAAGGATGGTTCCTATACCGGGGAGACTTAATCCAACTCGCTATCCGACCGGGCCTACTCCGAGTAGTCGCTTTCTGCCTCAATGGGCGGATCGGTTTCGTAGTCTTGATCTACCGCGAGGCGCCTGGAGGTGACAGGCGGAGTGGGCTGTTCGGTTGCGGCAGAGTCGGTCTCGGCGTCTCGGTCCGGGGTGGGCTGCTCTTCGGTAGACACTGACTGTTCCCCTCGATGGTGGAATGAAGCGCTGCTACCAGCCTAGCCCCCTCACGTGAAACTGCGGAAGGGACAGAAGGTCAGCGTTCCAAGAACAGAGCACCGGCGAGCGGTTCGATCACCAAGGGCCCGTTCGTGATTCGAAGCCGGACTCGACTGCCACCTGCCAGCCGATCACGTTCGGTGATCATCGTCGTCGCATACTCGACTGCCAGCGCCCGGATCTGCGGCTCCATCACAACGACACATCACCCGCCACTCTGCGGATGTAGGCAACTCGGGCAATATCGTGCGTGGGGCGGCCGAGTCGAATGCTATGCCAGGTCAACCGATCCGGAGTGAGCTCTGCTGGCTGATCGGATGCCCGCGCAGCGGTGCGAGCTCAGGCATTTCCGGACGTTGGCTTGGGCGGACGCCCCCACCGAAACGTCGTACCTCCCGACACGTTTCTCCGACACTCACCGGGCAGGGGGCGACTAGGGAATCCGGGCGTGGCGGCCCAGTCTCGGTGAAATGATCGTTTTCGAGAGATCCCGACGACGCGCCGTTCGGGGATGACGTTGGCGCGAGATCTCAGTAGGAGATCCTCAGATCCCTTGCGGGCGCGTAACATTGATGCGTCCAGGCTATCGAACGGCGATGCCTGAACACGCCTAGGAGGAGATGCTATGAGCAGCGAGTTCGAGGAGAGGGAAACGGCGGCGCAGAACATGTACAAACGAGAGCAGGAGGAGAAGAAGCTCAAAGCCTTGCAGGAGCAGCTAAGCAAGGTTCGGCAGGAGGCCGATAGCTTGCAGCGGCAGGTCGACGAGGCGAAGGCCCGAAAGTAGAAGATCCGTCTAGCGGTCGGTGAGGTCGACGCGCGCCATGATGTTCCGGTACCAGCGGATACCGGGGGAATCACCTCGCCACAAGCGTTGAACTGGTTCTCTGTCCGTATCGGTGGCTGTGGATCCAACCCGGCCGTGTCGACCCCTTCGTGGCCTCGCTGTTGGCGGCAAGAGTCAGTTGCTCGATGCGCGTCATGCATTCTGCTGTGGACGTCAGTGACTCGTGCAGATCCCGCTACCCCAACAGATTCGAGTATGGGCCACCCCAGGCGCGTCACCCGCTAAGCCTCTATCCGACCCACTCTCGGGAAGTAGCAGCGTCGAACACAACGGTGTAGCACCCTCAATTCGACACTACCGCGCATTCTGTGGACACGCCTATCCCGCGTAACACGCTCGTCAGTAACGTCAGATTTCACCGATATCAGCTGATCTCAGCTTCGTCGCCTGACGTCATGACTCACCGATAAGCGACGTCGGAGTTCACCGCCCTAGCCAACTCGGAGCACCGTGTCGGCTGCGCCTGCACGAGCATACGGTTTCGCGCCTGCCCCCAGTGGAGTACTTGATCGGGGCCGTTGCGAGTTCCGATTTCACCGGCTCATCTACGCGACGAGCAGTGTTCTAGCACGCTCGTTGAAGCCCACCACCAATGGATGCGGCCCGAACGCCACCATTCGTTGCTGGATGTCTCGAACAGCTTCCACCGACCGCGAGGACTTGACCTTGCTCGACAGGTTCACCGTTCGCACGCTGGCAGCGTAAGCCGCGTAAAGGTCCCGGTTCTGAAGGTGGCTGACAGGCAAGGCCGCATGCGACAACGCACCGCGCCGGGCTCGATTCTGGCTGCGGGCGTATGCGATTGAGCGCTTGGCGTGCGGTGCAGCTTCATCCGGCTGCCCAAGATCCCGGAAGGCGTTCGCCTACTCGCCACAGATATATGCCTCATCAATGAACTCCGCCCACTCGGCTTCCCGCTCCGGCTCGACTTGTTCGAAGGCCCGCTCAGCCGCATTGACCGCGTGCGCGGTGCCGACCTTGTCACCAGTCGCTGCTAGCACCCGTGCCTCGAGCGTCCACAGGTCGGCAAGGCAAGCCGCGGAGTACTCGATTGCCGAGGGTTACATCCCGCGAGGATGCACCTATGTCGAGCCCGATCCGAAGGACGGACCGAGCTGGGGGCTCACAGCGCCAGTCGCCCTCTTACGGTTGAACTCTTGCGGCTTCGCTCAGCCCCCGGCCAGCAACAGTTCGATCTCGCCGACTCGGCGATCGAGCCGGGCAGAATGCACCGCGTCCGCCGCCTTACGAGCAGCAGCGATCGTCGCCTCGGCCGCATCGAACTCACGGTTCCGTAGGTACGACTCCGCTAGCCACGTTTGGTACAGCGCCACCTCTCGAGGGTGCTCCTGTGGGTAGTCCTCAATCGCCTGCAGAAGTAGCGGACTGGCGAGGCCCGGCTGGCCCAGCTCAACAAAGCAGCGTCCAGCCATCACATTGATTTCAGAGCGATCCAACCAGTAGACCCATTCCGGCTCTTCGATGTCTGCCGACCGCCGCTCGTACGCATCATCGACCGCATCAAGGGCACGCATCGTCCCGTCCCGATCACGAGACCGAGCCGATGCCCATGCAACTCGCTCTGTCAGAAGTGCTTCAACTACTGGCGTAGCGTCTCGTGCACCAGTTACCGCAGTCTTTGCAAGAAGCGCTGCGTCCGCCGGATCGCCGATGTTCGAAATCTGATAGGCGAGGCTCGATAACAACTGACCGGCTAACACTCGATTTTCTGCCGCTGTCGCGGCCTTATGCCCGTCTAGATACGCGCGCTGAGCCTGCGCGTACCGACCGGCGTCGCTGGCAACCCATCCAACAAGTTGTGCCAACTCCCCGGCGCTAGTCCGGAGCCGCCGACCGATCTCATCGGTGTAGCTGCACTCCTTGATGGCCCAGCGAGCGTCTTCGAACTCCCGGTCGACCAGAGGCAGTAAGTCTTTTCCACCGACGTGGTCGTCCAGGTGACGCAGTTCGATCACTCGGTTCTCTAGGTCGGTCGCCAGGTCGTTTCCGACGCGTCGCCCGGAAGCAGAATGGATCGTCGCCACAGAGTCGGCTACAAGCCACTCGTGCGCGATACGAATCGGATCATCCGGAGGTGCCATCAGAGCATCTACAGGGACGTTCAACGCGCGCGAATACGCGGTGATGTGCTCGGCCCTGATGTCCCGCTGACCGTTCTCCAGCATCCCCAGAAGCGACTTGGAGTAGTGAGTTCGCCCAGCAAGCACCGCCAGGCTAACTCGCTGCGATTCGCGAGCGAGTCGGAGAAGTGCGCCGGGACTATCCATCGCGTCGCCGAATCCGATCTGTGGACCTTTGTGGACACCGAACCTGTTCTGCGTCAAGCGGTATAGCACGAGACTACTACTCAACGCCCGGCTGGGAGTTGGACCAAGATCCGCATCGACTTCCGCTTCGGGTGCTTCCTTCGTACTACCGGAGGCCGGGCCACCTAAGCCGTAGTCGACGCAGGGGAGGTCGGCAGATGCCGAACAAGCTTCCACCACGCGACCCGTCCAACGGGCCACTTGTCCAGCGATGGACAGCGCTCACTGAATCCGCCCGGTGCTGGGGTGCCGCACCAACCCTCAGCACCGGGAGGCACCACCGGGAGGTGACGTAATGAACCGAGATCGGTTGCGTACCAACGAATCCCCCGATAGCCGGAAGGTCGTGACGTGGCGGCTCGTAAGTCGCGACTGTCAGGTACTCAACTTTCGGAATCGGGCCGATTCGTCGCCGGCCTACCGATGGCCCAGTGGGACTGAACTCCCGCTGCACCGGGATTAGTGATACTCGACGGCCCGCCATCGCTGTGGGAAGCGCGCGAGGCGTTCTACGACCATCACGACCTGTGGGACGCCCTACGCCATGACTATTGGGTCGCGCTACTCGATCCGACCGATCAACCAAACCCGTTGGGAGCGTAGAAGATGACGACGAAATGTGAGTGCGGGTCTGACCCATGGATCAAGGCATCCCAGCGCAAAGGCGGGGCCGCGATGTTCCACAAGACCACGGGTGAACTGCTCAGGGTTGGTTGCACGTCCATGCTCTGCCTTGGCATGGTTCCGGTGGTTGACGGGAAGATCAGCGATCACGACGGGATAATTCCGGGCCGCTGCCGGTGGGTCGGAACGCGGGTCGTGGACGACCGCGCTGACTTCGTGCCCGACACTACGAAGTCGGGGGCGCGGTCATGAGGATGTTCGAGGACCGATCTCTGTCGTGAGCTGCTTGTATCTTGATCCGTGCACGCGGACACTGGCCCGTTCCGGCCATAACGAGAGGGGTAGACGTGAGTGACGACGAACAGCTGACGATGGATCTCGGCGTCGAGCGAACCGAGTGGGGCAAATGGGTCGACCCCAACCGCCGCAAAGCGCAAGCACAGAAATTCATGGACTACGCAGGCATTGGCGAAATCCCTGCGGAGCCGTGGCCGGAAGACTCGCCCGAGGTCAGACGGCTAGATCCGATCGTCGCGGAGCTGTTCCCAGATATGGCTACTGCGGCAGCTCCTGAATGCGCCGACATGGTCGATGCATTTATTTGCTTTATGGGAGAGTGCTTTGTCAGGTTCACCAAGGCCGAATGGATCGAATACAAATGGTTCGGCCGTGAACATTCTTTTTATGACCACGTCAATCCAGCACTTCGATTCGACACGCTAGACGAAGACGTAGACACAATATGGGGCCTAATGGAAAGCGTCATAGAATACGACGCGGATGTCCATGACGGAATGTTCTCGACACTCGCCGAAATATTTCGCGAGTATGCAGCCTATCACCAAGAGAAGCTTGATTCAGAAGCGTCGTCCGCTCCGTAGCCCTCGCCTCGTAATACCTTTCACTCGCATGTTCTGCACACCGGGGGGGTGTGGCCAGCTATGTCCGACGAATACGACAGAGACCGCGATAGATTCGACAACAACTCGCGTGGCAGGATATTCGAGAACGGTGCCGACCGATTCTTTCACGACCGCGAGAATGGGTACGTCCAGGGCTCCCGCACATTCGAGACCATCAAAGGCAATATTCAGTTCGACCACGTCAAAGAGGCCAACGGGCACACGTTCTCCATAGAGGATAAATCCGGTGGGGTTGGAGGGCAGAAAGACAAAAAGCAGCTAGAGGCGATACGGGAGCTTCTCAAGGCGAACGACAAGCACCAGCACTTGCTGCGATCGGTCGAACGTGAGCCGGTCGCGAAAGACCTACAGAAACTGATTGACGGATTGCGTCGGGACTTCCCGAATCAATTTCAGCATCAGGTAATATCAAGAACCGACGCTCGGGAAATTTGGGCGAGAGGTCTTGCCGTCGAGCGAGGGAAAGCGCAGCAGCTCGAACTATCCGGAATCAGGGAAAAGGCGCGGGAAGGGAAAGCGCAGGCGCTAGAAAATCGTCGGGCGAAGATCGCAGAGATCGCCAAGGCGCGCGATCGTAAAGAGCGCGCTCGGGAACGGCTCACGAATATACGGGAAATCGTGAAGGCACGGGAGGACAAGGACCGCGCTAGAGCCGCTAGCGAGCTGGCCGCTAGACGGGTGGCGCTGGAGTTCCCGGCTCCTGATCAGCTCCGTCGAATTGAAGCGCCGACAGCCGACCGAGCCAAAGAAGGCAAAACGCCGGAGGCCGAGCGCGATCGGGTCACCCGTGAGGCTGCCGAGAAAGCCGTACGGGAATTTCAGGCCCGACTTGCGGCTGGGTCAACCTCGACAGGTAAGGCGCCAGAGAAGACCACCCCGGAGCGTGAATCGCCCGAAGCCGCCCGCGCCAGGATCGAGCGCGAAGCCCGTGCACAGGTATTGCGCGAATTCCCATTCCCGGTGCCTAAACAGTCCCAGGAGCGAGAAACAGTCGAGATCGGGGAACGACCTACCCCGGAGCTTGCCGACGCTGCCAGCACCGAACGCGAGGCGGCAGACAAGGCGCAGGCAGCCGAGAAGGAGCAACAAGCTCGGGAGACGGCGAGAGAGCAGGACGCGGCTCGCAACGCAGCGTTCGAGCGACTCCAGGAACAGGGTCGGCTTACGGAAGTGGAACGGCTGCACTGGCTAGGGCAAGCCACCGATCCTCGTGGGGCAGTGCGGGAACCACCCGGTCACGCGACGAGTGTTGAACGTGGCGGGACCGGACAGGCACAAGGCCGCGACCGGGGACAGTCCCGCGACCGTTAACCAGACGATACCGATCTGAAAGCACTGCCGCGCCCCTCCAGGGCTTGCCGCCTAATTGTGTCGGCGAGTTTTCCATCCAGCCAGGATTCCACGATGCCGATAATGAACTGTCGGGCTTGCGGTTTCGACATCGATTTCTTGGGGGTGCCTCCCCGAGCCCTCGTGTGCCGACCCGTAGGTCCACTGATAGCCGGATGACAAGCAGATGCAGTGAACGCTTTCAGCTGAGTTCTACTGACTCCCCAGCTCTGTTCCCAAATCCGCTGTGCGGAACAACCGATCACGAAGAATGACAAGACAGCCTGCCCGACCCCTGGCAAAACAATCCGGTTGTGGTGTGTCGGGACACGGTTCTACGCCATGCCCGACGGTTCTCCGATGGAGGTGCTCGATACAGGTGGCCACAGCAAGTACGGGCGATAGTCTCGACGCCATGACCTCACGATTCGGTTCCGTCACCACAATCACGGGGGCGAGCCCGGCAGTGATCTCACTTCTCCGCCGCGCCGCACAAGTCGCTGAACAACACGGCCGCAACGATCTGGCACCGGAGGACCTCCAAGTTGCGTTGCTCCAGGGGGTTCCATGGTCAACGCTCGAGGTGTGGTGGCCGCAAGTCGGCGGGACGCCATTACAACGCGGTGTCATCAATGATTTCGACCCGTCGGCGCCGCAAAAGGCGTTGACCTATACAGAGTTGGTGGCGTTGGTGGCGTCAATGGTGCCTGGCCCGCCCGCACGTGCGGAGTTGAACCCAGAAGAGCCGATCACAGTCACCTATGAGCTGTCAGGACCGGACGCCGACGAGTTCCGGCAGGCGATCGAAGGCGCCACACAGTGATCCCGAGCTGCGGTCCGTCGGCAGGCTGTCCAGTTGCGGTTAAGGGATACTCGGCGGTGTGCGCGTAGAGATTTGTGTTGAGTCGGTTGGTGGGGTGCGGGTTGCGGAGGGGGCGGGGGCGGATCGGGTCGAGTTGTGTAGTGGGTTGTCCGATGGGGGGTTGACGCCCAGTGCGGCGTTGATCGAGGACGCGGTGGGGCGGACTGTGAAAACGCAAGTGCACGTGTTGATTCGGCCGCGGTCGGGGGATTTTCAGTACTCGGCGGATGAGGTTTCGGTGATGGTTCGGGATATTCGGGCGGCTCGATTGGCGGGTGCCGACGGGGTTGTGGTTGGTGCGATCGATGCGGCCGGGGCGCTTGATCCGGTGTGCGCGGCGTTTGTGGACGCGGCGGAGCACATGGATATCACGTTTCATCGGGCGATCGATGTCAGTGCGTCTTCGCGGCATGCCTTGGATCAGGCGATCTCGTTCGGTTTCACTCGCGTGCTCACCTCAGGCCGGCAACGGTCCGTGCTGGATGGGGCACCGGTGATCAAAGATTTGGTGCTGCATGCCGGCGGGGCGATCGAGGTGATGGCGTGCGGTGGTGTCCGGCCATCGAATGCTGTCCAGGCGATCGAAGCGACCGGGGTCTCGGATCTGCACGCGGCGGTCCGCACGCCGGTGCCGGGTGCCGCGAACAGCGCGGCGTTGTTCGCGGGAGTTGGTGTCCCCCAAGGCTTCGATCATTTCGACACCGATCCCGCCGAGGTTGCCGCGCTCTGCGAGATCGTGCACGGTCGAAGCCACTGAGTGAGCCGCGGTCCGGCCGCTGTTCGCCGCCGGACCGCGCTGCGCTCAGCGAGTCGCGTCGATCAGGCGTTGCCGCAGCCAGGTGAGCGGGGTAGCACCGCCGCCGATGGCATAGCCGGGGTAGCTCTGGTGAATCCCGGACTTCAAGAAGTCGTCCACCTGACGCTTGCGCTCTTCGTACGCCGAGTTGTTCAGCTGGTCGGCCAGCAGGCCGAGACCGCCGGCCGCGAGAGCGTCGGCGATCAGCTGGTTGGCTTGCTGCTGATAGTTGCCGAACAGCGCGGGATTCGGGTTGGAGATCTGCGCGAAGAGACCGGCGAAACGGGCGGCGAAGTCGCCGTCGGGGGTCGCGCAGTACAGGTCGCCCGCGGCGCAGAACGTGTAGGTCTGCGGGCTGAGCCAGCCGAAGCCGCCGATCCGCGGACCACCCGCGCCCGCGCCGGCGACGGGCGGGCCGATCAGGGTGTCGGTGGGTGAGCGACGCGGATCGGAGATGAGCCCGACCAGCGCGACGCGGTTGGGCGAGACAACGCCGAGCCCGGTGCCGATCTCGGCGGCCAGATCACCGGCCGCGTCCGCGCCCTGGCTGTAACCGAGCAGCGCGAATCGAGTGTTGTCGCAGTGCTGCGCCATCGTGGAGACCAAGCCGCGCGCATGGTCGATAGCCTCCCCCTTGGAACGACCGTAGACGTCGCCCTCCCAGGGGAACGCCGTCGCCGGGTACACGACATAGTCGGTCCGGACGTTGCCCGGCAAGTTGTCGGCGACCGCCGAGAGCATGCCCTTGCCTGGATCGGTATTCGAGGTCTCCCAGGTACCGGGAACCGCTACGACATACATTTCGGGGCAGTCCTGCGGGGCGGCCTGTGCGGTCGACGCGACGCCGACCGGTAGCGCGGCCGTGACCATCGCTGCCGCGCAAGCGGCCGTGTTCTTCCATCGCGATAACATCGTGTACTCCGTGTTCACTGCCGGGCATTGCCCGGTCGGCGAAGGCGCTCGGTGTCCGTTTGAGCGCCGATGACTGTCTTTTCTTCAGGTGGATACTTCAAGTTGTCGTCGGGAACTTCCCCGCAGATGGGATCAGTGTCCCCAGAAAGTCCGTCCAGCGCCAGCCTGTTCGACAGTACGTGAGGAGTATTCGCGTCGACGTGCGGATTTCGAATCGGTGACGGATCGGCGGTATCCCGGACGGATCGTTGCGGCGCGATGAATCCGCACTCGACCAGGCCGGTGCGGATATCGCCTTTCGGCCACCCAGCGAACGCCGAAACGTGCGGGGCGTGGCATCGTCGGTCAGGTCCGTATGTGGTTATGCCTCAATCTGGTTCACCGACCCGGCCGGCCGGGTCGCTTGGCCGACGGTGTGCAGGTGCCCCAGCGCCTGGGCGTAGGAGTCGAAAAGGCCAGTCTCGCAATAGGGCACCCCGATCTCGCCGCAGAACTGCGCCACCATCGGCTGCGCCCGGCGCAGGTTCACCCGCGGCATGGACGGGAAGAGGTGATGCTCGATCTGGTAGTTGAGGCCGCCCATCGCGGTATCGACCAGAAAACTGCCACGTACGTTGCGGGAGGTGAGCACCTGGCGGCGCAGGAAATCGGTGGCATCGTCCTCGGCAAGCACCGCCATTCCCTTGTGGTTCGGCGCGAAGGTGCAGCCCATGTAGAACCCGAACAGGCCCTGCTGCACCACGATGAACGCCACCGCTTTGGCCGGCGAGAGAATCAGGAACACCGCGGCGAGGTAGCCGGCGGCATGCGCGGCGAGCAGCACACCCTCCCAGACCCGATTCGGGATGGACCAGCGCAGCACCGCCCGCACGCTGGAGAAGTGCAAGCTGCCCGCCTCGAGCAGCAGCATCGGAAGGAACAACCAACCCTGGTGGCGGAAAATGAAGCGCCGGAAGCCTTTACCGGTCTTGGCCCGATCGCCGGAGTGCGCAAGGATGCCCATGATGTCGGGATCGGCGCCCTCGGTGTTGGGGTGCGCGTGATGCCGGTTGTGATTGCTGGTCCACCAGCCGATGCTCAGCCCGATCCCGAGATTGCCCGCGATCACCCCGTACAGGTAGTTGGCCCGCCGGGTGCCGAAGATCTGCCGATGCCCGGCATCGTGGCCGAGGAAGGCGATCTGGGCGAACACCGCCGCCAGGAACACCGCGGGGACCAACGTCCACCACGAGTCACCGAGCCAGCAGAACGCGGCCCAGCCTGCCACGAACGCGCCACCGATGACGACGCTCTTGCCGAGGTAGTACCGCAGCTGCCGGTCGAGCAGTCCAGCGTCCCGCACCCGCCGCAACAGCACCGCGTACTCGCTGCCGCGCTTCGGCGTACGGGTCTGCGCCGTCGATGGCGATTGCGCGGCGTCCGGCCCGCCGGGATCCATGTAGTCCAACACGTCCGCGACCGTACTCGTCGCGGCGGCGGATCTCGGTGCCGCCGAGCCGGTAGATCTTCCTGTTACCACGGGGCGCCTACGCATCCTGCTAGCAGTGGGTGTTCTGTTGGCTCTAACTGTCGCCTGCCGGGCCGCCGCCGACTACAGCGGGTATCGGAAGTCGGCACCCCGCGGCTTGCCTGTCGCCATCCAGGATGAAGCGACGAGGCCACGATCAGGTGAACGCGTGTCCGGATCGGCGACACATCTGCGTGACAATTCGCTGGCGGCGTAGGCGGTTCATCCCGCCCCTCAGCACGTGCGGCTCATGTCCTCTTGCCTGGACGACGCGTGCCTGGCGTGCGCCGCGGCCCGGACCGCGACCGATACGGCGAAGGCGGTCTGCCGGATCTGCATGCTCGCGCGTTCCACGTCCAGACTCGACGTCGCGTCGCCGATGGCCACCGCCGCGATCGGCTGATGCCGCTGCCGGTCCAGCACCGGGCTGGCGACACAGCGGACGCCGCGCACGAATTCCCCGTCGTTGACGGCGATTCCGATGCTGCGCGCCGCGTCCAGCTGCGCGCTCAGTTCATCGATGTCGGTGATCGACCGCGGGGTGACCGCGGCCAGCGCGCCCGGCGGGGCCAGCTCGAAGGGGCGGTCGTGCGCGTAAGCCAACAGGATCTTGCCGATCGCGGTGCAGTGCGCCGGTGCGAAGGTGCGACCATAAGACGGCGTTCGCGCCGCCAGGTGGCCGTAAATCCGTTCCAGGTAGCGCACCTCCGAACCGGAAAGCACGCCGAGCGAAACCATCGCCCCGGTGCGCACGTGCAGATCGACGAGGAACGGTATCGCCGACGCGCGGAGCAGTTCGTGGTCCTCGGGCAGCGCCGCGATGTGCACCAGCCGTGGCCCGACGATATAGCCGACCTCCTGCCGCTCGACCAGGCCGTTGGCGCTGAGGATCTTGAGCAGCCGCCACACCGTGGTCTTCGGGATGCCGGCCCCGCGGGCGATGTTCGACAGCGCTACCGGAGTCGCCTGGTCCCCCAGCAGATCCAGCACGCGAGCCGCTCGACTCACCAGATCGTCGGCGTCGGCGTCGGCTGACACACGCATCATTTCAACTCCCTTACGAAGCCCTCGTCCCCGAGCTCGCGAATACGCACCCTACGTCAGCGGCGACGCGCGGCGGCACTGCCGCCACGGCCTTTGCACGTACACCGTGCAAAGGCCGTCGCCGCAGCTGAGGCCCGGATTCATGATCGAAACCCCGGTCCGGCACGGGGCCGGCGCGACCATTCGAGTGACGTTCCATTGCGCGGAACACGGCCTTCATTGCCGCTGGGCGCCTGCCTAGTGTCCTCGGTAGTCGGTAACCCCCGACGTTCTCGGCAGATAGCAAGACAGGTGAGCACGGTGTCACAGATGATCGATATCGTCCTGGTCGGTGGACCATCCGCGGAACCCCAGCTCTGGCACATCGATGCGGCCACCGCGTCCGACTCGGTGAAGGTGCCCCGGCTGAGTGGCTACGAACACTTCGATCCGACCGGCTTCGACGTCGAACTCGACGGGCGCCACCTTCCGGTCTACCTGTGGTCGTTCCGCACCCGAGCCGCCGAGTGAATCGGCTCCGAGCACATTGTGTGCAGGGGGCACGCGATTCCCTGCGTGTGCCGGTTAGCGTGTCGGGCATGCCAGTACTACCGGTACCCGATCCGCCGCTAACCGATGACATTGTCGCGCTACGTCTTTGGCAGAACAATGACCTTGATCAACGGCTCGCGGGCTACGCCGATCCGGAGTTCCAGCGCTTTACGTTGTCGACCGACGAGCCGGTCACCGAGGCGCGTATCCGCGAGCACATCGAGCAGGAGGAGCGCGCGCGGGCCCGCGGCGAGAAACTCAGCCTCGCCATCGTCGACGCCGCCGCGCTGGACCAGGTGTGGGGCGGATGCTCGGTGTACGACATCAATCTCGACCAGCGACGCGCGGGCGTCGGCTACTGGCTCACCCCGCAGGCCCGTGGCCGCGGCGCGGCAACCAGAACCGTTCGCCTGCTTGCACAGTGGGCATTCGACGTGCTCGACCTCGCCCGCCTGGAACTGGCCTGCGCCCCCGACAACATCGCGTCCCAGCGGGTCGCGGTGCGCTCCGGCTTCTTTCTCGAGGGAATCATGCGCTCGTATATGCGCTTTCAGGGCGGACGACGCGACACCATGCTGTTCAGCCTGCTGCCGGGCGACCTGCGCGATGCGGACCGGCCCGATCGACAGCCGACAGAATGAAGGTTCCGCCTGCGGGGCAGGCGGAACCTTTTCTGTGCGGTAAATCAGCGATAGAGCCAGACGCCCCCGCCGCCGAGCGCGATGACCCGGTCCAGCTGGTGCGGCACACCGTTGTCGTCGTTCTGCGTGCAGTCGTACGGGAACAGCGAGTAGTGCCCGTCACCGCCGCTGCACATGATCGGACGGCTGGTGCCGTACGGGCTGATCACGATCCGCGACGACAGCCGCAGATTGTTCTGGGACATGAACTCACCGGACCAGTCGTGCCGGTTGGCGAGCACCGCGTCGGCGTCAGGGTCGGCAGCGGCGATCGGAGCAGCGAACATCAGAGCGGCGGCACCGATACCTACGCATGCGAGTATTCGTTTCATGCCTTGACTATCGGTGATACCGGCAGACTATTACAACTGCCAGGTATCGCCCGCCCATAGTCACTGATTGTTGGACCGCACCTCGGGGAAGGTGGAGGCCAGATCGTCCAGGGACGGTCGCGCGATGCCCCGCAGGTGCTGATCGAAGAACGCCGCGACGTAGGTGCGCGTGATATCCACCGCTCGATTGCCAGGCAGCGCGGTCTTGCCCGACGCACCGGCCTGTTCAGCCAGCGTGCCGGTATCGGCGAACGAATCATGCTCCGCGCCAACGACAGTCATCCATCGCTTCCAGCCGTGCAGTCGAGTCCACGCCTCGTCCCAAGACGGATCCCCGCCGCCGGGACTGGTCTGGCCATCGACGCCGAGCATCAGGAAAGGCCGCTCGCCGAGCCCGTCGGCCGGCACTTGGAACGATCCATCCATGTTCACGCCGGCCCGCACTCGCGCGTCGATCGCCATCGCGGCGGCCGTGCTCGCCCCGCCGATCGAGTGGCCCGCCATGCCGATCCGCGTGGCATCGATGAGGTTGGCATGCGGCCAGATCGGGGCGGGGCCGGTGAGACGGTCGAGCAGGAAGGACGTATCGCGCGCCCGGGTCTCGGCCATCAGCGTGAACGCACCGTCCTCGCCGATGCGCTCGCACGCCACGCACGGGGACATCCGACCGCCGGGAAACTCGGTCCCGAACGACTCACCGGCGTGATCGACGGCGGCCACCACATAGCCTCGGCTGGCGAGCTCCTCGCTCACCGCGGTGAGGGTGAAGCGGGCCGCGGTGAAGCCGGGTGACAGCACCACCAGCGGATAAGAGCCGTCGACCGGCGCGGCATCGACCACGGCGTGGGTACCGGCCTTACTCAGCGCCTGCACCGGAACGCCCGTCAGCCCCGCGCCCTCGATCAACGATCGACTCTCCTCGTCGGTCGCGTACGGCGCGCGGACTCCCTCGCTCTGCTGCGCCGGGTAGTACATGCTGACCAGCAGCTCGCGGGATTGCGTCGGCGTCCACGGATCCTGCCGTGCCGCATCGACCAGGTGCAGCACATTGCGGCCGACCGTGAAAGAACCAGTGGGAGTGGGCAATTGGGTCCCCGGGGTCGATACCGCCGAACGCGGCGGCGCCGTCGTTTCGCTGTCGAGCGCCCACACGAGCCCGGCCGCGGGCACTGTCAGGGCGAGCATGATCGCGGCTACAGCGCGCATCTTCCGAACTCCTCTTGTCGTCGGCGCACCCGGCGGCAATCACCAAGTGTTCGCCGTCGATCTTGCGCAGCCGTCGGCAAATCAACGCCAGACCGATGACAAAACGAAGTAAGAAAGCGAGGACTCTCAGCCCGGATAGACGTAATGGGTCGGGCCGAAGCGCCCCGTCTGGGCGGAGCCGGCCCACGGCACGTCGAGCGGCGCCTTGTTGAGTTTGTGTGGGTTGCCGTCCAGGTCGGCTTGCCAGCAGTCCTGCTGGACACCGTGGAAGCTGGTGCACACGATGCGGGTGCTGGTGCCGAACGGTGAGCTCAGCCGGTGCCGGTCGGAGAACGGATTCCAGTAGTCGGCGTCGCTCGGGACGGCGAAGTCCTTCGTCTCGTATACCGACAGGGCGCCGCCGTTGTCCGAGGGCCATTCGTCGGCGGTGGCCGTTCCGGCACCGATCAGTAGTGCCGCGGCCGCCACCGAGGCGAGCGCGGCACCGCGCGCAAGACGTTCGGAGTTGATGGTCATCGACATCCTTACCCCTTCCGTAGTCGCCGAGGTATCCCGGTCGGTCTCGACTTTAGAGGTGTTCGCCGATGCGCACGACCGATTGGCGCGCCCCGCAATGTGGCATGCGGTGAAATGTTGCGGGCCATGATGTTTCGGGGACGGTTCGTCAGCTGCCCGGCCGCACGATCGGCTTGATCGAGCCCGGGTCGACGCGGGCGCTCGTCAATGCCGCCGTTACCTGATCCAGGCCGAACCGGCCGGTCACCAGCCGGTCGAGGTCGACCCGGCCGCTGGCCGCGAGCTCGATCGCGGTCGGCCAGGTGTTGGCGTAGCGGAAGGTGCCGGTCAGCTCCAGCTCATGTTCCTGTAGATAAGGCAGCGGCAACGGCACATCGTCGCCGCCCATGCCGATGAGCACCACCCGTCCCGCCCTGGCCACGGTGCGGATCGCGGCACCGATCGCCGCCGGCTGCCCGGAGCATTCCAAGAGGACATTCGGCTCGAACCCGATCGCGCCGAGTTCGGTGACGCTGACGTCCACCGCTCGCGTGCACCCCAGTTCGGTAGCCACGGCGAGCCGCCGCGGGTTCACATCGGTGATCACCACCTCGGCCGCGCCGAATGCCAGCGCGGTCTGCGCGGAGACGAGCCCGATCGGTCCGGCACCGTTCACCAGCACTCGATCGCCCGGGCGCACGCGTCCCTTCCGGCACGCCCAGACACCCACCGACAGCGGCTCGAGCAGCGCCGCCGCCTCGTCGGTCAGCGAGTCCGGCACCGGGTGCGCGAATTCCTCGTGCAGCACCACATATTCGCAGAACGCCCCATCGATCGGTGGTGTGCCGAAGAATCGCATATTCGGGCACAGGTTGTAGCGGCCCGCCCGGCATTGCACGCAGGTGAAGTCCGGTACGCCCGGCTCGAGCGAAACCCGTTGCCCGACAGCATGACGTCGAGCGTTGGCACCGAGCCCGATCACCACCCCGGACGCTTCGTGACCGAGTACCAGCGGCCGCTCGACGATGTGCCCGCCGATCCGGCCGTGCTCGAAGTAGTGCACGTCGGAGCCGCATACCCCGACCGCCCCGACCTTGATCAGTACCTCGGCCGGGCCAGGTTCGGGCACAGCGCGTTCCACGATCGTGATCTCGCCGACCGTCGCCAACACCGCTGCGCGCATGTCGTCACTGCCTTCCGGAGCCCAGCATCCCGCATCGATCAGAACACCGAATATCGGCCGCGCGCAGCGGAATGCGCCGGTTCAGCGTGGCGGGGTCCGGTCAGCGCCGAAACAACCGGCGTAGGCGGGCAAGAATCCCCCGGCCCTCCGCCGGTGCCGGATCAGCGGTTTCGACAGCCTCCGCCGACGTCGCCTGGGCGAATCGCACGTGCAACTGTTCACGAACCTGGTCCGGGGTGTACGCCCGACGGCGCCGCTCGGCGCGCACAACCACCACACCGGTAGCCACCACTCCGGCCGCACCCGCCAATCCCACTGCTTTCCACCACCTCATTCCGCATAGGCTACGGGTCATGACGGGGACGAGCATCAATCTCGACCGAGCGCTCGAGCTCACGAGAACGGGCGACATCTGGCTGTTCCGTGGCCATTCGGCGGCTGACCGGGCGATCAGGATGACAACGAACAGTCCGGTGAACCATGTCGGCATGTCGGTCGTGCTCGACGACATGCCGCCGTTGATCTGGCACGCGGAGCTCGGCCGGTCGCTGCCCGACATGTGGTCCGGCGCCACGCACCGCGGCGTCCAACTACATAATCTGCGCGATGCGGTGCTGGTGTGGGCGCACCGCTACGGTCAGCGGGCGTGGTTGCGTCAGCTGAACCTGCCTGCCACCCGCGAGATGGAAGACAGCCTGCTGCGCACCATCGCGCGCCTCGACGGCACGCCCTTCCCGTCCACCGCCGGTCTCGCCGGGCGCTGGCTGCGCGGCCGGGTGAGCCTGCCGCTGCCCAAGCGACGCCAGGCGGCCGCCCGCGAGCTGGAGCAGGCGTATTGCGCGGAGATCGTGGCCGCGACCTATCAGGCGATGGGGCTGCTTCCTCAGCATCGCAGCCCCAATTGGTATGACCCGGGCCGCTTTTGGAGCGGCGACGGACTGCGCCTCACCGGGGGCTACGAATTGGGTGACGAAATCGCGGTCCAGACACCGGCAAAGCCGGACTGATCAGTTGTTGCCCGGCACCACGATGCCGGTTTCGTAAGCGAGAACGACCAATTGGGCGCGGTCGCGGACGTCGAGTTTGGTGAGCAGGCGCCCGACGTGGGTTTTGACGGTCGCGACACTCACGTAAAGCGTGTCGGCGATTTCGGCATTCGAGCGGCCGGCGGCGATGTGCTCCAAGACTTCTCGCTCGCGGTCGGTGAGCGCGGCCACCGCGCCGGGCAGCGACGACGGCGCCGAAGGCTGGCGGGCGAACGCGCTGATCATCCGACGGGTGATGCTCGGCGTGAGCAGGGCGTCACCGTTGGCGACCACCCGGATCGCGCGCAACAACTCCTCGGGCGGTGAGTCTTTGAGGATGAAACCGCTTGCGCCGCTGCGCAATGCCTGGAAAACGTGCTCATCTTGATCGAACGTCGTCACTATCAACACGTGCGGCCCGTCCGTGCCGCCTGCCGCGATGTGCCGCATCGCCTCCAGGCCGTCCATGATCGGCATCCGGATGTCCATCAGCACGACATCGGGTCGCAACTGCCGGGTGAGCCGGACCGCTTCGCCGCCGTTGCTCGCCTCGCCGAGGACGGTGAGGTCCGCCGCGGAATCGACGAGAACGCGGAACCCCGCCCTTACCAGTGCTTCATCGTCGGCGATCAGTACCCGGATCGGGTCGCTGCCAGTCGGTTCGGCGGTCTCAGTGGACATAGTGATCCTCATCGATCGGGAAGTACGCGGCGACGGCGAAGCCGCCCTCGGGTCGCGCCCCTGCCTCGAAACGGCCGCCGAACAACGACACTCGTTCACGCATCCCTACCAGGCCCAGACCCGAGCCACTCGCGTCGCGCGGCTCGGACGAGTCGGCGACCGGTCCGTCGTCGGTGACGGACACGGCCAGCTCATGCGGCGCGTGCCGAATCTCGATCCTGGCGCGGGCGGTGTGCGCGTGCTTCACGACGTTGGTGAGTGCTTCCTGCACGATGCGGTAGACAGTGGTCTGCAGCAGCGCGGGGCACGCGACCGGTTCGCCGGTGACCCGGTACTCCACGACCAGGCCGTCGTGATGCAAGCCGTCGACGAGGTCGGCGATCTCGTCGAGCCCGGGTTCGTCCGAGGCCGGCTCGCACCCCGGTTCGCGGATCTGCGCCAGCACCCGCCGCAGTTCGTTCAGCGCGGACCGGCTGGCCGTCTCGATCGCGCCCAGCGCCTGACGGGCCTCGCCCGGCTGCTCGTCGAGCAGTAACCGAGCGACTCCGGAGCGGACGGCGACCATGCTCAAAGTGTGCGAGATCAAATCGTGCACGTCGCGCGACACTCGCAACCGTTCCTCGGCTCGGATCCGGCGTTCCTCCTCGGCGGCCCAATGCCGTTGCTGCGCGGCCATACTGCTCCGGTAGTCGCGTCGGGTACGGATCATGTCGCCTGCCAGCCAAGCGGGCACGGCGATCAGTAGCTGCACGGCGTCTTGGTCCTGATCGGGATGCAGGTGCGTACCGACCAACGCGGCAATGCAGATGGCGACGAGCGCGGCACCGGTGGCGAGCAATGAATCGCGGCGCGAGCGCCGGTCGGCCAGCGTGAGCACGGCGACGCCGAAGGCCGGCCCGGTATTGCTCACCCACGGCGTGAATCGAACGCCGAGTAGCGAGGCGAGGCACAGCACCGCGGTCACCGCGATGAGCACGGCGAGCGGCCAGCGACGCCGGACCAGCAGCGGGGCCACCGCGGCGGCGCCGAGTATCGCGATGGCGGCCGTCGAACCGATCCCGCTGACGGTGCCCACCAGCAAGGGCAGGGTGAACGCGGCGAAACTGCCGACCGCGATCGCGATGTCGATCGCGTCCGGACCGGCATTGCCCGGCCGGTGCCGGAGCGGCGTCAGCCGCTGATGCCACGGCCGCGCGGTCTGGTCCGGCGGCAAGGAAGTGATTGCCATAGCGCAGACGGTAATCGGCCAGGGAGTACCGGCACATCGCCCCGAGGTCGAGCGCGCGAATCATCCGCAAGTCGGACAGGTCGTGCGATATCCGTCCAGAGCGGGTGGCGATCTCGTGGCCACGGGATGACGACAACGCCCAGGTCAGCGGACGACAGTTGGGACATGAACACATACGGCACTAGGTCAGTCAGCGCTCGCTCCGAGGACATCCAGTCGTGGCTGTCGCGCCCGCTGCTCGCCATCGCCGCCACGTCGCTCACGCTGGGCATCGTGTCCGGTGGGGTGAGCTACTTGAACCGGTCCCCGGAGCACGAGGCGCACGTCGAAGGGACGGCCGCTGTCCTGCCGCACACCCTGCTGTTCGTGCTGGCCGCCGCCCTCATCTCCGTCGTACTGCGTCGGCGCGGCATCGACTCGTTCCTACTGCTCTTACTGGCTCCCGTCAGCACGTCCGCGGCGCACCGGCTGGTGCGCACGCTGCGGTCGATCCTGACCCACCCGACCGCTCTCTTGCGGCTGCTGCTCAGCATCCTGCCGATCGCCCTGCTCGTGTATAGCCCGTTCCGTATCGGCATGCAGGTCCTCGGCGGCCTCGACCCGAACTTCACCGTGAACGCCTGGGGCGGCCCGACCTATCTCGGCGCGATGGCGTTTCACTATTTCGACGGAGCACTGCTGATGGCCGCGGCGGCCGCCTTACTGAACGTGCTGCTGTTGCCGAGCAAGCAGGCGAGCCGGTAACCCGCGTGGCTGCCAACCACGGTGCCGCCCTGCGCAGTTCGTCGCGACCGACCCCGCCGAGTTCCGGCGGGGTCCAGTCGCGCCGACCGACTACTTGTCGGCAATGAACTTTCCGCCGACCGCGTAACCATCGGCCGGGAACTCCTCGATCCAGACGTGCACCGACTCGGCCGGCGACTTGTAGGCGTCGACGAACGCATCGGTGATCCGGCGGACCAGCTCGCGCTTGGCTTCGTCGGTCTTGGGCAGCTGCTGGACGATGACGTTCGGCATCGGTTTTCCTTTCTCGGTGTCCGCTCGGCTCGAGCGGGCCTACCGACAAATCTGCTGCATATCACCTGCTTGACCAAGACCCGGTTCGCGCACGCAGCGATCACCGATGGTGATCGTCGAATTCGCAGGCGGCGAGCAGGATCTCCAGCGCCAGCGGCGGCGCGGCGCTGCGCACGATGAGCGCGGTGTCCAGCGAAAGTCCCGGCGCGGCAAGCGAACTGAACACCACCCTGGTGCTGCGCAGCTGCCGGGCGTGCGCGGCGTAGACGACGGTCCAGCTGGTGTCCGAGCCGATCATCGCCAGGGTGTCGGAGAGCGCGGAACTGACCGGACCCGGCACCGGCTCGAATCCGGCCTCGTGACAGGCGTCGACAACGAGGTCGACCAGCGGCGCGTTGGCGCGACGCTCGGTGAGTCGCAGCGGGTAGGGCGCGAGCTCGGCCAACGCGAGTTCCGGTGCGTCGGCCAGCGGGTGCCGCGCCGAGATCGCGACAAGCAGCGGGTCCTCCCACACCGGGATGCGCCGCAGACCCGGATGGTCGACCGGACCGCGGACGAACGCGGCGTCGAGTCGCCCGTCCAGCACCTGTTCGACGCGCGCGCGGGTGGACGCGGACACGGTCTCGACCCGCACCTGCGGCACCAGCCGCTCCATGATGCGATCCAGATGATCGCCCAGACCGGTGCTGGTGCCCAGCCGCAGTGTCGCGCCGGCGACGAACCCGGTGATCGAGGCCTTCGCGCGCGCGGCCGAGGCCAACGCGTCGCGCGCACCGGGCAGGAATTGCGCACCCGCCTCCGTCAGCACGACCCGCCGCGGCGACCGATCGAACAGTTCGACGCCGAGCTCGCGTTCCAGCTGACGAACCTGCTGGCTGACCGCCGACTGCACGATGTGCAGCCGCTCGGCGGCCCGCCCGAAGTGCAGCTCCTCGGCGACGGTGACGAAGTATCGGAGTTGACGCAATTCCACCGGCCCGACCCTACGGGCAGGTGGTGTCGCTACAGTCCGGCGGCGGTGAGTTGGTAGTCGGCCTCGAGCAGCATCCAGCCGCTCAGTTGAACGGAGAGATCGCGGGCCGGGTTCGCCGACGCGGCCGTTCTGCCGTTCGACAGATGCAGCGGATTCTCCGGCTGATCGGGCACACTGGCCTGCTCGGACCAGTCCGCGCCGAACAGTGGGAGGCCGTTCACGTCGGCGCGGTGCGTCCAGGCCGACTGCGCGGAGGCGTGCACGATGCGCGCGGCGGTGGTGTCGCCCAACGTGATTGCGGCCAGCGCCAGGTAGCGGGCAAGGATGCCCATGAAGAGCCCGCCGTCGCCGCCACCGGCGCCGACTATCACGCCGTTCTTGGTCATTCCGGTACCGGTCGCGGTGATCAGCGCGGTCGCTCGACGGCGCTGCTCGGACGACCCTGTGCGCGTTGCCAATTCGGATTCCAGCCCGATGGTTGTGCCCTGGTTATAGGTGTAAACGGCAGGCTCGACTTGGGAACCCGGTTCATGGACACCGTCGATGATCAGACCAGAGTTGTTCGCGCGCAGCCGAGTATCGAGAAAATCGGCGAGCTGAGTGGCGCGCGCGAGGTCACCGAGCCTGGCCAACGCGATGCCGGTCGACGCATTGGTGCACGAGTTGTAATAGTCCGAGCCGACCCGCCACCGCATCGCACCGACCGCCGGATCCCAGCCCTCGTCCAGCGCCGCCCGCAGATCATGGATGCCGTCGGCGAATTCGACACCGAGCGTCCGATCGGCCCGTTCGAGAGCCAACAGCAGCCAGCCCATGTCGTCGTAGTACTGATTCGTCCAGCCGGTGAGGTTGCGCGCACGAATACCGTGCACTATCGCGGCAACTCGATCCCTGCGCTCAGCCGCGGGAGCGCGCAACGCGGCGTCGACCGCACAGTCCACCAGATGCGCCTGAAACCAATAGTTCCACTCTTCGAAGACCTCTTCCAAGGGCGACGGCGGCCAAGCCGTGACACCGAGCAACGTCCCTGGCAAACCCCACAGCGGCCGCAGATGCCGCACCGAAATCGCCTGCTCCGCAAGCCCCGCCCGCCGCGCACTCTCCGCCTGCGCCTGCGCGGACGCCACTACCGGGGTCGCGGCCACACCGAATCCCACCCCGGCCGCCGCCCACAGCACCGCCCGCCTACTGACCCCACTCCGACCGCGACGCATCGACCGACCTCCTTCGCGAGCGACTCTATCCGCTACTCCCCCGGGCAATCCGGCAACTCGACCGCAGGGAGCATCGTCCCTCGCTGACGCTGTGTGATCGGAAATTTGGGCATTGATGCTCATCGATCGCCCAGACCATCGGCGCTTTCTGCGCTTTCGCAGATGACACCTGCGCAATTCCCCCTTGTCTGCGCACAGGTGGGCACCAATACTGACCAACCGAACCCGTGTGCGGTGCGTCACACGCGTGCGGGCAGCGTTGGGAAAGTAGAGGAACAACTCCATGACGTCCACGATTGAAGAAGCCGGCTCCGAAACGGGACTAGCGCGGATCGCGCAGTCGCTCGCACGGTGGACGGAGAAATGGTTCCCGGACGCGTATGTCTTCGCATTGGCGGGTGTATTCATTGTCGCCCTTGCCGCGTTCGTCAACGGCTCGTCACCCAAATCAGTCGCCACCGCCTTCGGTGACGGCTTCTGGGATCTGACCGCGTTCACCCTGCAGATGACGATGGTGGTGCTCACCGGCTATGTCGTCGCCACCTCCCCACCGGTCGCCCGGCTGATCGACAAGCTCGCCGTCATGCCGCGATCCGCGGCAGGCGCGGTGAGTTTCGTTGCGCTGCTTTCGATGTCGATTTCGTTTCTGAACTGGGGCCTGAGCTTGGTCTTCGGCGGACTGCTCTGCCGGGCGATCGCGCGGCGCACCGACCTGCGGGTGGACTATCGCGCACTCGGCGCGGCGGCCTTCATGGGGTTGGGGGGCGTATGGGCACTTGGCCTTTCGTCCTCGGCCGCGCAGCTGCAGGCCACCGCCAGTTCGCTGCCGCCCGCGCTGCTGAAGATCACCGGCGTGCTCGACTTCGGACGCACCATCTTCACCTGGCAGTCCCTGCTCATGTGCGTCATCCTGATGGCGCTGACCGTGGTGATCGCGCATCTCTCGGCACCGAAGGGCGAGGCCATCAAGACCGCCGAGCTACTCGAAGTCGACCTGGACGACCAGCCCGAGGAGGTGACGCCGCGCTCCCGGCCCGGTGAATGGCTCGAATACAGCCACATCCTGCCGATCCTGGCCGGGCTGCTGACGTTGGCCTGGTTGCTCTTCCAGCTGCTCGACAAGTCCGTCCTCACCGTGGTCAGCAGCCTGAACAGCTACCTGCTCGTCTTCCTGGTCCTCGGCCTGGTACTGCAGGGCACGCCGCGCAGGTTCCTGCAGGCGGTCACCCTCGCCGTGCCCGCCACGGCAGGCATCCTCGTCCAGTTCCCGCTGTACGCCGCCATGGCCGCGATCCTCACCAAGGCGAAAGGCCGTGGCGGATTTACCGTTTCGCAGCACCTCGCGGAGTTCTTCACCAGCATCGGTGGCGGCGGCAGCTTCGCCGTCGTGATCGCCATCTACACCGTGGTGCTCGGCATCTTCGTCCCATCCGGCGGCGGAAAATGGCTGGTGGAAGCGCCTTACGTGATGCAGTCGGCCACCGACGTGCACATGAACCTCGGCTGGACGGTGCAGATCTACAACGTCGCCGAGGCGCTGCCCACCCTCATCAATCCGTTCTTCATGCTGCCACTACTGGCCGTACTCAAACTCCGGGCGCGCGATCTCGTCGGATTCACGTTCCTGCAGTTCATCTTCCATCTACCGGTGGTGCTGCTGCTGGTGTGGTTGCTCGGCTTGACGTTCGACTACGTCCCGCCGATCATTCCCGGCGCACCGTAACTCGCACCGCCGAGAATGGTGTACTGCGGGAACGCATCCGGCGCGGAAAGCGCTTCCCGCGCGACGATGCGACGGGTGTGCGCGTAAACGGCCGCGTGCACCCGATCGCGAACGCCCAACTTGGCCAGCACATTCGAGACATGCGTCTTCACGGTCTGCTCGCCGACGCCGAGCGCGTCGGCGATCTCCGGGTTCGTATACGCCTTGGCGATGAGCAGCAGCACCTGATGCTCGCGCGCGGTGAGGGTCTCGACCTCCGGCGCACTGGGGAATGGTTCGATCCCGGTGGTCAGCCGGGTGACCAAGCGACGGGTCAGGCCCGGATCGATCAGCGCGTCGCCGCGGGCCGCCATCCGGATGGCCGAGACCAGGCCGGTGGACGGCAGCGTTTTGACGAGGAATCCGGAGGCGCCGAGACACAGTGCGCGGTAGAGGTTTTCATCGGTGCCCGAGGTGGTGAGCGTGAGAATACGAGTGGCTCCACCGAGCGCCGCGACCGCGTCGATGGCCGCCGGTCCGTCCAGACCCGGCATGTCGAGATCGAGGAGCGCGACATCGGGCCGCAACCGCTCGATCTCCCGGATGGCGGCGAGGCCGTGGTCGACCTCCGCGACGCATTCGATGTCCGGCTGAGCCCCGATCGCCGCCCGCAGCCCCGTGCGGAATACCACGTGATTGTCGGCGAGCAAGACCGAAATCGTTGCGCGCGAGGTGGACTCGGTGTCAACCCGGGATACATCGATGTGCCGGTCACAATCGACCGGCTGATGGGTGTCGACCGCGCCGCCTGCCGCCGCCGAGGCGGTGGGCACGCCGGTCACCGACAGCGTCGCCGCGGTGATAGCTAGGACGAATGAGGACGCCACCCGGCGCAGTGGGTGGGTCGACGCACCTTCCGGCCGGATGTTCAGCGCAGGAACCCTTCGTAGTTCTTGGTCATCAGTTGACTCTCGAGCTGTTTGATCGTATCCAGCCCGACGCTCACCACGATAAGCGCGGAGGTACCACCGAACGCAAGACTCGGCACCGAACCGGAGCCACCGATGCCGAGCAGCAGGTTCGGCAGCACGGCCACCGCGCCGAGGTAGACGGCGCCGGGCAGGGTTATTCGGCTGAGCACGAAATTCAGGTAGTCCGAGGTCGGCTTACCGGGCCGGTAGCCCGGCAGAAAGCCGCCGAACTTGCGCATCTCGTCCGCGCGTTCCTGCGGGTTGAAGGTGACCGCGACATAGAAGTAGGTGAAGAACACGATCATCGTGAAATAGATCGCGACGTACACCGGGCTGCCCGGATTGACCAGGTACTTCTGAATTATCTCCTGCCACTTGGACTGCGGGCCCGAGCCGTGCTGCGTCAACTGCGCTAGCAACTGCGGCAGATACAGCAGAGACGACGCGAAGATCACCGGGATGACACCGGCCTGATTCACCTTCAGCGGCAGATACGTCGACGAACCCCCATACATCTTCCGCCCGACCACCCGCTTGGCGTACTGCACCGGAATCCGGCGCTGGCCTTGCTCGACGAAGATCACGCCGATGATCAGCAAGAACACCGCGACGCACACGGCAGCGAACAGCAACCCGCCCTTGCTGTCCAGAATCGACTTGCCCTGGCTCGGAATCTGCGCCGCGATACCGGTGAAGATCAGCAGCGACATGCCGTTGCCGATGCCGCGCTCGGTGATCAACTCGCCGAACCACATGACCAGCGCCGCGCCCGCCGTCAGCACCAGCACGATGATGATCATCCCGAACAGCGAGCTGTCGGACAGGATGTCCTCGGGACACCCGCGCAACAACTGTCCTCGCGCGGCGAGCGCGACCAATGTCGATGCCTGCAGCACCGCGAGTGCCAGCGTCAGATAGCGGGTGTACTGGGTGATCTTCGTCTGGCCGGTCTGGCCCTCCTTGCGCAGTTCCTCGAACCGCGGGATCACCACGGTCAGCAGCTGAATGATGATGCCCGCCGTGATGTAGGGCGTGATCCCGATGGCGAATACCGAAAGGTGCAGCATCGCACCGCCGGAGAACAGGTTGATCAGCTGGTAGATCCCCGCGGATTCACCGCCGGAGACGATGGCGATACAGGCGCGCACCGATCGGAAATCGACGCCGGGCGATGGCAGGGTCGCGCCGAGCCGATACAGCGTGAGCAAGCCCAAGGTGCACAGAATCTTCCGCCGTAGATCCGGGGCTCGAAAAGCCGATACGACGGCGGAAAACACACAATCCTCCTGGCGAACGACGCTGGTGGACAGGGCGATACCGCCGGGAACGCGGGGATTCGAACCTGCCAAGGGCCTTCGACGCTACGGAGTTTCCGTAGCCGTCCACGTCGCCCGTGAGTTGGACTTATGCCTCCCCCAACTGGGGGAAATTCACCTGTTTACGCAGGTGGCTTAGTTCCGCACCACCAATACCGCACCGGCGGCGAGCAGCGCGAGCACGAGGGCGGCGAGGCCGTACACCAGTCGGTGCGCGCGCAATACGGGCACGAGGCGGTCGACGGCATAGCGGCCGGGCCCGGTCAGGGTGATGGTCGCGGCGGCCGCGGTGAGGATCAGTTCGTACTCGATGCCCTTGGGCGCGAAGAAGGCGCCCGTGCCCTTGACCGCGAGCGCGTTGAGCATGGTGCCGACCACCGCGGCACCCGCCAGCGGCGTCAGCAGTCCGATCGCGAGCGCGAGTCCGCCGAAGGTTTCGGTCACCCCGGCGACCAGCGCCATCGCCTCACCGGCCGGATATCCCTTGCTGGTGAAGAACTGCCCTGTTCCGTCCAGGCCGCCACCACCGAACGCGCCGAACAGCTTCTGCGCACCGTGCGCGGCCATGGTCAGCCCGACCGCGATGCGCAGCAGGAGCAGTCCGGCGTCATAGGCATGCGGGGTGGCGGCATGCCCTGTCGTCTCGATCGGAGCAGAGGTGGATTCGGTGCGCGAAGTTGTTGCGGTGTAACTCATCTGGTGTTCCTTTCGGGTGGGGAGAGGTCGGTCGGAGTCAGCCGAATTGGAGGGAGCGTTTTGCCAGGCCGAGCCAGAAGCCATCGATCACGCTGCGCTGGGTGGCCAGGTCGGCGTCGGCGGCGCCGAGTGCGACGAACAGCGGCGCGAAGTGTTCGGTCCGCGGATGTGCCAAATGCGCTGCGGGAGCTTTGTGTTCGAAGTCGAGCAGGGCATCGACATCGCCCGCGGCCAACGCGCGCTTGCCCCATTCGTCGAACTCGGCCATCACCGGGTGCACCGATCCGTCATCGTTGAGTGCCCGCAGGTTGTGTGTGAAGAATCCACTGCCGACGATCAGCACGCCTTGGTCGCGCAACGGTGCCAGCTTGCGGCCGAGCGCGAGCAGCCCCGACGGGTCCAGGGTCGGCATCGACATCTGTAGCACCGGCACGTCGGCATTCGGATACATCGCCACCAGCGGCACGTACGCGCCGTGGTCGAGTCCGCGATCCGAGGCGTCGTGCACCGACATGCCGGGTCCGCGCAGCAGTCCGCGCACGTCCTCGGCCAATTCCGGTGCGCCGGGCGCGGGGTAGGTCACCCCGTAGTAGTGCTGCGGGAAGCCCCCGAAGTCGTAGATCAGCGGAACCGTGCCTGTCGCACCGATGGTCAGCGGCGCATCTTCCCAATGTGCCGAAATCATCAGCACCGCTTCGGGTTTCGGCAGTTCCGCCGACCATGCGGCCAGCTGGCCCGGCCAGATCGGATCATCGGCCAGCGGCGGGGCACCGTGCGACAGGTAGACAACGGGCATCCGCATCGCTCTCAACCCTTCCATGTAGTTCAAATTTGAACAGCTACCCTGATGGTAGGTTATTGTTTGAATTTGAACAACCTCGAGAGGGTGGGCCGATGGCCGAGCCGCGCTGGCTTGACGACGAAGAGATGCGCGCCTGGGAAGCGTTCCTTGCCGCGACGGCACTGCTCAACCGTCGCATCGAACAGCAGCTCAAGGACGAGGCCCACCTGTCCCACACCCAGTACGAGGTGCTCGTACGACTGGCCAGAGCCCCCGGCGCCGAACTCCGGATGACCGAACTCTCCGCCGCCCTCTTCACCTCGAAGAGCGGCCTCACCTACCAGATCGACCAGCTCGCCAAGGCCGGCTTCGTCCGCCGCAGCCCCGCCCCCGACGACCCACGCGGCATCGTCGCCACCCTCACCCCCGCCGGACTCCGCAAACTCGAAGCCGCGGCCCCCGGCCACGTCGCCCTGGTCCGCGATCTACTGATCGACGTACTGACCCCCGCCCAGCGCAAGGCGATCGCGGACGGCCTCGGCGAAGTAGCGACCAGGCTCCGCGGCTGACCGGACTTATGCAGCCGACTGTGGCACCGGCGCGCGATCGAGCCACGCCGCGAAGGCGTCGAACGTAAAGGGGCGACCGAGGAAGTCTGCGACTAGATCGGCTGCGTCGCGTGACCCGCCGGGAGCCAGGATCAAGTCGCGGTACCGGTGCGCCACCGAGGGTTCGAACAGGTCACCGGAATCAAAGGCCGAGAACAGATCTTTCGCGATGACCAAGCTCCACAGATACGTGTAGTACGCGGAGGTGTAGCCCGCGAGGTGCCCGAAGGAAGCTTGGAAATGGGTGCCAGGCAACGCGGGAATCACGCCGTAGCGTTCCATCGCTGCCGAGACCGCCTCGGTGTGATCGGCAGGCCGGTCGCGGTGCAGTAGATAGGACACCGCGGTGTAGCCGACCTGGGTCTGCACGCCCATTCCCTTGCCGAAGTCTTTCGCCGCCCGCATCCGTGCCACCAGCTCGGCGGGGATAGCCGCGCCGGTCTCGTCGATGGCGAAGGTGCCGAGAATCGTTGCGTCCCATGCCCATTCTTCGAGCATTTGGGAGGGCGCCTCGACAAAGTCCCACTCGGTGGCCACGCCGGAGAACCGGACCCATTCCTGCCGCCCACCGAGCACATGATGGATCAGGTGCCCGAATTCGTGGAACAGCGTGACGACGTCTTGGTGTTCCATCAGCCCGCGCGAGAAGTTGCACACCAGGACTCCCTCGGGCAGCAGGCGGTCGGTGACACCGCTGACGAGGTCGAATTGCGCGGCGTGCTTGTATTTGCCCTCGCGCGGATGCAGGTCGAGATAAATTCGGCCGCGCCGTTCACCTTCGGCATACACGTCGTAGGCGGCGACATCCTCATGCCAGCGCGGCACGTCGACCTGCTGGTATTCCAGGCCGAACAGCCGCCCGGTGACGTCGAGCAGTCCGGCCCGCACCCGGGTGAAATCGAAGTACCGGCGCACCTCCCTGGCATCGACGTCGAATTGTTCGCGCCGGATCAACTCGGTGTAGTAACCGATGTCGGAACGATCAACAGTGCCTGCGGGGTCGTCCTCGCGTCGTCGCGCGAGCACCGCGTCCAGGTCGCGCCGGCCCGCGTCGGCCGCGGCAGTCGAGATCCGCTCGATGAAGTCGGCTATGGCGTCGCCGGTGCCGACCATCTTGACCGCCGCGTCGTAATCGGGCCAGTTGTCGTAGCCGACGAGCCGCGCCTTCTCGTGCCGAAGATCGAACATCTCATGCAGGACAGCGTCATTGACGGGCCAACCGCGACTCTCGAACTCGATCGTGAGGTCGCGGCGGGCCTCGGCGTCGCGGGCATACGCACGGAACGGGCGGTAGTCCGGATAGTCGGTGGTGACCGCGATCAATCCGTCCTCGCCGGGCGGATGCGCCTCGACGAAGTCCGCGGGCAGCCCCTCGAGCTGTTCGGCGGCGACCCGAATCGCGCGTACGTCATCCCGGATGGCCCGGCCGAAATCCTGGTCGAGCACGGTGAGTCGCTCGGAGATCTCACGCAGCCGAGCACGCGTCTGATCGTCGCGGTCCACCCCACTACGCTGAAAATCGCGCAGCACATGATCACGCATCCGCAACGCGGGCTCATCCATACCGGCCGAGTCGGTGGCCGCGACCACGTCGTAGAGCGCCCGATCGAGATCGCGCTCGGTCCGGACCCGATCCACCTGCTGAACCAGCTCCTCGCCACGCCGACGCACGACGGCATCGGGATGGACTTCGACGAATAGCGAGGCAGCCGAGCTGGCACCACGCAGCGCGATGTCCGCGTCATTCCACAAGCCGAGCACCGCGGCGCTATCGCGGCGGCTGCCGTCTTTGAGCAGGTCCAGCGTCGCGGAGACAGTCTCCAGCCTGCTGAACACGTAATCGGCGAGCCAGTCGGACCAGTCGGCTGAGGGCAAGGCAAGCGGCTGCGAACTCATTCCCCGACAGTAACCGCCGCCCTCACGCCAGTCATGACAGAGCTTTCGGCTCAGCACCAACTCACTTCATGATCGCCGTGTGGTCGATCTTTGCGATCGCGACCTTGAAACCCCTCCCGCCGACTGCTTCGCCATGCATCTTCAGTGCGGCGCGGGAGAAGAAGTACATGATTTTCTCTAGATCGCCCTCTTTGGCAGTCGCGATCGCGTAGACCACCGTCCACTCACTGGCCGATCCGAATTCGGCCGAAGGGTCGAGGCGATGCAGGTCGGCCATCACCTTCTCCCGATAGTCGTTGTCGTCCGCCAACATCCGTGCTGACACCGAGCCTTGCTGGAACAGATGACTCATCTTGTCGGAGCCATCCATCCGTTTGACGCACAGCAACTTCTTGTCCCGGGTCAGCACGTCGCACACCTCGATCTTCACTCCGGGCCGACCACGGTAGAGCTGTCGATCGAGGACGATTGCGTCCGAGAGTTCTTGTCCGAGAAAGTTGTTGTATCGTTCCTCACCGTATTTTCCTGGCACATTGTCCAGCAGGAACTGGTCGTCCCAGGGCGGCAGTTTCAGATCCTTCGTCATATCGACGATACTGTCGCGCATGTACCGGTTTACCAGCTCGACGTAGTCGTTGTTGATCCTAATCCAGGCCCCCGCAGTGAGTGCGTAGTCTTGCGGACGACCATTGAGATTGCTTTTGGCGGAACCAACTACATAGTTCCGTAGCGGCTCTCTCTCGTTGATCGGCTCCCCGCCTAGGTCAAACGCCTGAACCTTTACCGCGTTGAGCGGGTCAGCCCACCCATCAACGTCATCAATGGCGGAGTAGACGTCGTCTGTGAGTAGTTCCCACACAGTTTCGCCCGCACGACGACGGGACAGCCGGAACACATCAGCAGCGAGGTCTGAGTCGTCGGGGAGCGCGAAGCCGATTTCGCGATCCCGTCCTCGCATCGCCTCGGCGATCTGGAGATCCAGCTCGGCGATCTTCTCCTTGTCGGTTTCTCTCCGGAAGTAGTCCAGGAACGGGAAAATCGAGGTGTAATCGTCAGATACGTAGAGCTCCAGCACTTTTCCAAGTCTGTCCGACAACGCCGTGAAGTCGAAACTGTCGACATTCAGCTGCAGGGCATCGGAACCGTTCACGGTTTTGGCGAAACCGGGGATCTTGACTTCTCCACCGAACCTACGAATCCATTCCTCATCGGTCAGCAGCCCAAGAGCGAATGCATCGTTGGGTGTCGGCAACCGACTTGTCGCGTTGCGCCGCCCCTTGCCGAGCCCTCGCGTGTCGGCGAGGTTGACTCGGTCCGGGTCGATCGAATTCGCCGCAACCTTCAACCCGAAATCGTGCTCTATCAGGGATCTATCGATTGCCTGGAAACCGTGTCCGAAAGTGATCGCGAAGACTCGAGCATGTGCCGCAACGAGCAACACCGCTCCGGCCGACCTGCCAGTAATCGGCTCGTCTTCATCGACCTGGTCCAACAACGGAACCAGATAGTCATGCCAGCAGACCGGCTTGTCGCACCCCTGATAGACAAACAGCCGCCACTGCACCCCCTCCTCGGCAGGGATGAGCGGTCGTTCCTTATATCCGCTGGGTTGCCGTAGGCATTCCGGCGAAAGGTCCGCATGTTCTCGCAGTAGATATACGGTCACTCGCATGAAAGCTCTACCCCCACACTGCAGAGGGACAACCTGAATGCTCGCACTTTCGGGTGGCGGCAGTTCATCATCGGGGCGGATGTACCGCGCGCGCCCGACAGCCCTTCTAGTCGCTTGTTCAATTCGACATAACTAGCACTAGATTCATGGCACACTCTCAGCGATCCTCTGTCAAGAGGCAGCTCAGCCTGCATAGGTGAGAACTGTTCCTTCCTAACCGATGTGTTATTGGTACTCTGCACGCAAAGGCTAGGGGGAGAACCAGATTCGGTGCCACCGGATCTGCGCACACCTGACACCGAATTTGCGCAGGAGAGGGGGCTACGTGGCGGATCTGGAGTATCAGAGAGAAACGTTCTCAACGCTCCACGTCTCCGACGGAGACCGGGCCGACTATTGGACACGTCATGTCCGAATGAACCACGGTGAGTTGCGGTTCGATTTCGGCCAACATCGCGATTTCGTCGGCAGAACCGAGGTCCAGCGGTGCGGCGCCTACCAGCTGGTCGAGTTCGAATCCCTGCGCATCCGCTATCAGCGAACCACCGCCCATCTACGCAACGACGACGACCGCAGTGCGCGGCTCGTGATCCCACTGCACGGACGCATAGAGCTCGCTCAAGGAGAAGGCGCGGCAGTGCTGACACCCGGACAGATGGGCATGGTTTCCCTGGATCGTCCGCTGAGCCTGGCACATGACGACAATGCCCACGCTTGGATTCTCACCGTCCCAGCCGAGGACATTCCTGCCGATCTCGACAACGGCGTGCCGATCACCCTCGACTCACGACAAGCGATCCTCGCGACAGTGCTCGCGATGACCAAAGAACTCGCCACGCATCGCGAGACCATGTCCGGGTGGGAATTCGCGGAGATCGCCGGTCGGCTCGTTGACCTACTAGGGCGGTCCATCCATGAACGGCAGGCACCATATCTGGATCGCCTCGCGTCGATCGCCAAGGATGCCGCGACCTACGTCCAGAAAACCTCCGACGACCCCGCCATTACTCCACACTCCGTGGCGGATCATCTCGGCTGCTCGCGACGCCAGCTCGAACTTGCACTGCGGACAACCGACACTCCCCCGGCACAGCTCATTCGCGAGGCCAGATTGAAGCAGGCCCGGCGGCGCCTTCAAGATCCGTTCAACGTCAGCACGATCGATGCCATCGCTTTCGAGTCCGGATTCAGGTCGCTCAGCGCGTTCAGGGAGGCGTTCGCGAAGCAGTATGGTCTCCGCCCCGGCCAGGTGCGGAAGGCTTACCCTCGCAAGTAATACAAGCCGCCTGATGGTTGCCGGAGGGCGAATTAACGCCCAAATCTGGCATGTCGTGGACACATCAACGCAGGTCCACCCTAGGATTCGACCTGTAGGTCCAGGATTCGCTCGCGCGGTGCTGGCCGGACTTGGCCAGGTCTGCTGCCGCGGTTGACACCAGGGAGACCGCTCATGACCTTGCGTGCACAGTCCGGCGCGACAGCGCGGCGACTACCGGGTTGGCGTCGATCCGTTGCGCTGGTCGCGGCGGTTTTGGCGGTGTCGGGGGTGCCGATCGCGACGGCCGAGCCGGGTGATGTGCCGCTCGGGTTGTCTGCGCTCGGGCTTGGTACGTCGTTGAGATTCCCCGGGGCCGAGCATCAGGTTTCGGTGAACATTCCGTTGTTGCCGGGGCTGGTGCCGACCGCACTGGTCGGCACCATTCAACTTCCGCCGCATGTGGCGCGCGGGTCGCTGGAGGTGCATTCGGGTGAGCGGCTGATCGATCGGGTCGAACTGCCGCTGGTGCCGCGCGCGCCGATCCGGTTGTCGCTGGGCGGTGCCGAGGTGGTCGATAACGCGATCGCGGTGACGGTGACCTCCTCGCTGATCTCCGAGGCCGGCGCCTGCGTCATCGACTGGCTGGGGCGGCCGCTGACCATGATCGAGGCCGGCGTCATCTACAACGGCACGGAGCAGCAGCCAGCGACGGTCGCGGACTTCCTGCCACCCGTGTTGCAGAAGCTGACGGTGTATCTCCCCGCCGATCCGAAGCAGGTCGAGAGCGCCGCGGCGATGTCGCTGACCACCGCGGTCATCGCCCGCTACGGCAATCAGCAAGTGGCGGTGGATGTCCGGCCGATGCAGCCGGGCGCGGCGGTGCCCGATCATCCGCCGGGCTTGCTCGAGCGCCAAGTGGTGATCGGCGAAACCGCCGACCCGGGACTGCGGTTGGCGGGCGAGCCGACGCCGGTGCTCACGATCAACGGCAATGAGAAGACCCTGCCCGACCAGATGCGGCTGCTGGTCAGCGATCTGGCCAAGGTGGCGATCTCCTCGGCCGCGACGGCGGTGGCGCTGCCGCCCGCACCCCAACTCGCGCCGGACAGTACGACTCTCGGCGCACTCGGTCAGACTCAGCTCAGCTCGACAGCGATCGGCCCGGTGCGCGTCGAGGTGGGAATCGACCAGTCGCGCCTCGGCCGGCCGAGCAAGGATGTGCGAGTTCGGTTGCGCGGCAGCTACACCCCGCTGCCGGATACCTTGAACGGTCAGCTCACGGTGAGCGCGGGTGAAACCTATATCGACAGCTGGCCGGTGGACGGTTCCGGCCGGATCGACCGGTGGATTTCCATCCCGAATTCGACCCTGGGTCGGTTCACCACCTTGTCGGTGACCTACCAGCAGGCGGGCCTCACCCACGGCTGCGGCCTGGAAGCGCCGCTGACACTGACGATCGATCCGAGCAGCGAGGTCACCAGCGCCGTCGCGACACCGCCGATCCCCGGCGGCTTCGGCGCACTGCCACAGGCTCTCCTGCCCGATGTGCAAATCGGTTTGCGGACACCGGGTTTCGCGGACACCGTGCGCGCGGTGACGGTACTGACCGGACTGCAGCGGCTCACCACTATCCAGTTGCGCCCAGAACTGGTGACCTTCGACCAGGCGGTCGCGAGCAAATCACCTGCGGTCCTGATCGCGACCAACGGTGAAGTGCCGGAGTCGATTCAGCTGCCACTGCGGCAGACCGACGCGGGCCTGGCCTTGACCGGTGAGGACGGGAAGACGATCAGCAGGATCACCACCGACCCGAAGACGCCGTTCGCGTCGCTACAAAGCACCTGGTCCGGTGGCCGAACGATCGTCGTCGGCGCGTCGAGTGACACCCCCGAGCATCTGGACCGGGTACTCGGCTGGCTCAACGCCGATCTGAACCGCTGGTCCCGACTGCACGGCGCGGTGCTGTTCCAGGCCGGGGATCGGCAGCCGGAGTTCCTCGATCCGGCCACCGCCGCCGCCAAGACCGCCGACAGTTCCGAAATGACCTCGCTGGCAAAGATTCTCACCGGAGCCGGGGCCGCCGTGGTGCTGATCGGGGTGCTGGCTGCAGTGGCCGTACTGCTGCGGCGCGGCAGGCGGTAGATGTCCACCGGCACGGTATCGCGCGGCCACACCCGCGGGACCGTCACCAGAATCGCGGCGCGGCTGGTGCTGATTCTGCTCGCCACCGCCGCCGCGTTCTGGACCACCTGGGTTCGCCTGCTGCACGATACGTGGACCGGATCGAGCATCGGGTTCGTCTTCGTGCTGCCGGTGCTCGCGATATTCTCGGCGATCGGAATCACCCTGCGCCGCGGGCCGGAGCTACCGATTCACGACCGCCAGACCGATCTGATCGTCGGCGTGATCGGACTCGGATTGTCCGCCTGCACACTGGGTTTGCTGACACCGCGCTATCGCTATCTGTACGAGATGCTGCACCTGGACCTGCTGGCGGCCTGGCTGTTCGTCATCTCCGCGTGCGTTCTGCTGTTCGGCCTGCGCCCGACCACCCGGTATTGGCCATGCTGGCTGCTGCTGCTCGCCGCGTTCCCGCCACCGTATCGAGCCATGCGCGTCATCGTCGGCGGCGGCAGCGTCTCGGCGGGCGCGACCATACTGCTGCTTGCCGCGTTCGCCGCCGCGATCGCGGTGGGCCGCAGCAGAACCCGCGCCTGGGTCGGTGCGGGCCTGGCGTTCGCCGTCGGCTGCGCGGTGCTCGCGGGGCTGCGGATCTGGTTCCCCACCGCGCGCGTGCTCGTCTATCAGGCGGTTCCGTCGGTGATCGCGGTGCTGGTCGTCGCGATGGTGATGTATGTGGACTGGCGTCGCCGCCGCGGGACATCGCTGCGCCCGCTGGACCGCGAGCTGGACCCGCTCACCGCACCGCAGGCGTGGGCCGCCGCGGCGACGGTGGCCGCCGCCGCGATCCTCATCATGATCATTCCGATTCCGCCGGATTACGACCGCGGCTTTCCGGTGATGCCCGGACTCGTTGTCGCGCAGCCGCATACCGTGCCGCCCGGCTGGAACCAGCTCAGCGAGCGGCAATTTCCGTGGGCGCAGCACTACTTCGGCCAGGGCACCTCGATGACCAGGCAGCTGCTGCGGGCCCAGGAACCCAACCCGCTGTGGGACAACGAGTCTCGGCGTCGCCGCCTCGTCATCGACACCGTGCGCGCCAAGGATCAATACGCGATCGATCGGTACCCGGAATTCGTGCTCTACAACATGCCTCAGCCAAGGATCAGCCCGCCGACCCGGATCGATCTCGGCCACGGCATCACCGCCCGATTGAATACCGTGCTCGACGATCGACGGCTGCTCAGCTGGACCTGGCTCACCTGGAATTGGAGCGGCACGGACGGTGCGGAGCGGATCAGCCTGATCGCGGCGGACAACCACGAGTCCGATGCCGCGTTCCCGCCACCGCAACCCTCGATGCTCGGCATCTTCGAGAACTTCCTGCATCAGTTCCTGCGCGGGAAAGCCGTTGTCCTGGACTCGGAATCCGCGGACGTCGACGCCGACACCGAGCACAAGGACCGTGACATGCTGCTGTCCGTCGCCCGGGCGATCGTCGCCGGAACCGAGCGCTCATGACGGCCACGGGTGGCCCGGAACCGGGCTCGGCCAGCGCCCGCGCGCTGCATTCAGCGGTGCACGGCCTGCGCGAAGCCGACCCGATGGCGTCGGCCTCGGTGGCTTTCCTGCCGTGGCAACGCAATACGGCGCTTGCCCTGGTGCTGCTGATCGCGGCGTGCGCGGTGTTCTTCCCGATGGGCACCTGCACCGTGCTCGTCGCGCTGTGCACTCTCGGCTATCTCACCGCCATGGGCGACCGGCTGCTGATCTTCCGGCGCGGGATGGCCAGGGACGCGATCATGACCGTCAGCGACGAGCGAGCGCTGGCGCTGACCGACGCGGAACTGCCGCCCTACACGATTCTCGTTCCCGCGTACGGCGAACCGGAGGTAGTCGGCGATCTGATCGGCGCGATGACGGCGCTCGACTATCCCAAGGACCGCCTGCAGGTGCTGCTGTTGCTGGAGGAGGACGACTCCCCCACCATCGAGGCGGCCCGGCGCGCGGGCATCGGCATGCTGGCCAGCGTCGACCACGTCACCATTGTGCTGGTGCCGGCGGCGCAACCGCGCACCAAGCCCAAGGCCTGCAACTACGGTCTGCACCAGGCCACCGGCGACATCGTCACCATCTACGACGCCGAGGACATCCCCGAGCCGCTCCAATTACGGCGCGTGGTAGCGGCTTTCGCGGAACTACCCGACGACGTGGTCTGCATCCAGGCCAAACTCGCCTTCCACAACGGGCGGCAGAATCTGCTCACCGCCTGGTTCACCGCCGACTACGGACTGTGGTTCGGATTCCTGCTGCCGGGACTCATGCGCAGTAAGGCGCCGATTCCGTTGGGCGGCACGTCGAATCATTTCAAGCGCGACGTGGTGACCGATATCGGCGCGTGGGATCCGTACAACGTGACCGAGGACGCTGATCTCGGGGTGCGCATCGCGGTGTCGGGTTATCGCACCGCCGTGATCGATTCGACCACGCTCGAAGAGGCAAACCCGGACCCGATCAACTGGGTGCGGCAGCGGTCCCGCTGGTACAAGGGCTATCTGCAGACCTGGCTCGTGCACACCCGGCGGCCGATCCGGTTGTGGCGCAGCATCGGCACGGTCAGTTTCATCCGGTTCACGCTGATCCTCGCGGGCACCCCGATTATCGCCTGCCTGAATCTGGTGTTCTGGTTCATCACGCTGTCCTGGATTCTCGGGCAGCCCTCGGTGATCGGCGAGCTCTTTCCCTCCGCCGTCTACTTTCCGTCGCTGATCGCGATGATCATCGGCAACGGGGCGACGATCTACATGAATCTGCTTGCCTGCCGGGAGAACAACCGGTCGGATCTGCTGCTGGCCTGCCTGACGGTGCCGCTGTACTGGCTGCTGATGAGCATCGCCGCGGCCAAGGGTTGCTATCAGCTGGTGCGCAATCCGTCGTACTGGGAGAAGACCTTTCACGGCCTCGGCACCAAGGAGGCCACCGAGTGAGAGTGCGCTGGATCTTCCTCGCGTCGACGCTGCTGTACCTGGCCGCGGGTGCCTGGTTGAGCGCGGGCCACGGCTTCCTGATGGGCGACGCGCTCAGCCGGGTCTCCGCCACCCAGGCGACGCTGTTCAGCCGGGACCCGCACCTGTCGGCGATCGGATTCGTCTTCACGCCGTTGACCTCGCTGGCTCAGTTGCCGATGGTCGCACTGGCACAGTGGTTTCCGGGCATCACCACCTGGGGGCTGTCCGGTGTGCTGATGTCGGCGTTGTTCATGGCCGGTGCGGTGGTGCTGGTGTTCGGCATCGGCACCGATCGCGGCGCGCCGCTCTGGCTGAGCGGGGGCGTCGCGCTGGTGTTCGCGCTCAATCCGATGGTGGTGTTCTACGGCGCCAACGGAATGAGCGAGGCGCCGTTCCTGTTCTGCCTGTGCTGGGCGATGCGCAGGCTGCTGCGCTGGATGCGCACCGATGACGCGAACGACCTGACGGCGTGCGGCGTCGCACTCGGGCTCGCCTACCTCACCCGGTACGACGCGCTGGCGCCCGCGGCCGCCGCGGGGGCGCTGGTTTTCGCGGTGACCTACCGGCGCAGTCGCTGCGAAAGCCACCGATGGCATTGCGCCGTCATGGATTTCATCCTCGTCGTGCTGCCGGCGGCGGCCGCGTTCGTGGTGTGGGCGGCCACCAGCTGGCTGATCACCGGGCAGGCGTTCCAGCAGTTCAGTTCGCAGTACGGAAACTCCTCGATCCTGCAGCAGTCGAGTTCAGCGGCGATCGAAACCACTGCGGCGCTGGAGTATTCGACGGCCGCGACGCTCATTCTCGGGCCGGTGCTCCCGCTGCTCGTGCCGATCGCCGGCGCGCTCGCGGTGCGCAGGCGCGACCCGCAGGTGGTGGTGCCGATCCTGCTGTGTGGTGCGGTGCTGGCCTTTCAAGCGTTCAGCTACGCGAGCGGGTCGACGTTCGCGTTCCTGCGGTTCTACGTGGCGGCGATACCGCTGGCCGCGGTCTTGACGCTGCAGGTGGCGCCCGTGCGCGGGCTCCCGCCGAGCCGCAGGCCGGGCAGGCACGCGAAAACGGCAGCACCGGAACCGGAACCGACCTCCGGCAGGCACCGCGCCCGCGCGGCCCTCGGCGCACCGGCCGTCGGCATGGCGCTGACCCTCGCACTGCTGGCCGGTGCGATTCCGTTGACGGCGTGGGGAATGTCGAGTCATGCCATCTCCGTGCAGGAGTACTCGCTGGGCGCGGTGCTGTTCCCGGATCCGGACAACGCCTCCGAGCGCCGGGCCGACGAACGCCGGATCGCCGCCACCTTCGGCACCGAGCGGCGGCTGGCGAACTATCTGGACGCGATGGCGCTGCCGCGCGGTGCGGTGCTGATGGATACCGTGTACGGCTTCGCCGTTGTCGTCGCGTCGCACCGGCCCGACCAGTTCGTGGTGCCGTCGGATCGTGACTTCGTGAAGGTACTCAACCGGCCCGCCGAGCGCGGCGTGAAATACATTCTGGCGGTGCCGAATACCGGACGCGGCACCTCGGACGCGGTGAATCGGCGCTATCCCACCCTCTACGAGAACGGCAGCGGCATCGCTACATTGGTGCTGGAGGTGCCCAATGACGGTGCGGGTCAGCCGGAGTGGCGGGTATACCAGGTGCTCGGGGCGGACTGATCAACCCACGGTGGTCCGCTGGGCGACCAGCGACCAGAGCGGATCCTCGGGGCCGACGTCGAAGGTGCACTGATCGGGGCGCGGATCGGGGACGAATGCCCAGATCAGCGCACCGGCCGACCCGGCGGCCCGCTGCGCGACGAACTTCGCGTCCAGATACCCGCGCCGGTCCTGGATGCTGCCGCAGGATCCGGCCTCTTCGCCGATCTCGGCCACCAGCAATGGTTTTCCCAGTTCCGCGGCCTGACGCAGCCGAACACCCAAGCCGTTCCACTGGTCGCCCGGCAGCGAGCCACGGATGTAGTCGTGGTACTCGACCACATCGACGTTCGGGGACGCGCTGACCGTGCGGAACTCGTCACCCTGGGTGCCACATTGGCCGCCGCCCGCGTACCCGGCGAAGATCAGCCGGTGCGGATCCAGTTCTCGCACAATGCTTCCGGCGTCGTCCATGAACGTGCGCAGCACCGCTGCCGCGTCAGGCGGGCAGGTGCGGGCGGGCAGATCGCAGTGACTTCCCGTGCAATTGCTCGGCTCCGGTTCGCCGACCAGTTCCCACCCGGCGAGGACCGGAACGCTCTTCCACCGGTCGACGGCGGCCGTCGTCCAGTCACGGAAGCTCATCACGGACCGGCCATCGACCGGTTGGACGGTGGTCCAGCCCTTGACATACCACTGTCGCTGTTTGAACTGCTCATCCGCGCAGCCGCCGTCCTGCGGCGACAGCACCGGCAGCACGATCTGCCCGTACTTCTCGGCGGCGTTGAACACCGCGTCCGCGGCGCTGAAATCCACCGCGCCGGTTCGCTTGTTGATCGCCAAGGCTTGGAAGAGGTTAAAGCGGGTCAACGAGTTGGCAGGCAGCGCACCGAAGTAACTGTCCAGGTCGGTCTGCGCGCCGCACCCGAAGTTCACCGACCAGTTCGTCGCCAATTGTGGCGCGTTGAACCCGGCGGGCCACCACGGCGCGCCACGCAGCCGCAGTCCCTGCGGCGAGGCCGTGACGGCCGCCTCGGCCGCCGGGCGCGTTGCCCGCGGCGGTCGTCCGTCTTTCGGTGTGAAGGGATGATCCGAACAGCCGCACACCCCGAGTAGCAGGGCGGCGACAGCCAGCAGGCTGGCGCGACGCGCCCCCTTGGCAGCCATCGCCCCGTCTAGCGCATGAGCGCGGACTCGACGGTGAAACCCGGGCAGTCCTGCGCATTACGCGTGGTCACAGCCTCACGCTACGCGCCGCACCGACGCCCGACACGGCACCACGCCCTAGGCGCTCGCTCGGTTCCCTCATCGGGCGGCCGTTCCGATCTGGTCGTATCGCCAGCTGCGCAGCGCCCACCACCAACGCAACGTGTGCTGGACGGCTCCGGCGCCGGGCGGCGGATCGAGTGCCACCCCGGTGAGTTCCTGGAGTCGGCGCAGGCGGTATTTGACGGTGTTGGTGTGCACGTGCAGCGCGGTTGCTGCGGCGTCGAGCCGACTGTCGTGATCGAGATAGGCGAGGGCGGTGGCGACCAGCTCCCGATGGAATCTGTCGCCGGTCGACAACGCCTCCAGCAGCGGTCCGGCCAACAGCCGGTCCAGATCGGGCGCGGCGCGCTGCGCGAATTCCAGGGTGACGTCGGCGGCCAGATCACCCAGCAGCACCAGCCCCCGCAGACCGAGATGCAGTCCCGCGTCGCGGGCCGCCCCGCACAGCCCATAGGTGGTCGGCAACTCCGCTATCGCGCACGCGGGACTGGCCACCACCAAGGTTTCGCCGACGGCATCGGCGGCGGGCAGGCTGCCGACCACTCCGCACAGCACCCCGTTGACCAGTCCGAACAGTCCGCCCTGCACGGCAAGACGGGCTTCGAGCCGTTGCACTGCCTGCGCGCCGTACTCCGCGGTGACCAGGCAATGCGCGCGCCCGGCGTGGTCGATCCCGGCGCGGCGCAGTAGTTCGAAGTCGAGCTCAGCACCGCCGAGCATGAGTTGGCGGAGCAGCTGGTTGCGCTGGTCCCGATCGGTGCGGGCCTGCCGTAGTTCGGTGGCGCGGTGCGCACGGGTGGCCTGATGTTCCTGCTCGACGGCTAGTCCGTGCAGTTCGAGGACAACATCCAGCAACGCGTCCGGATCGGCTCCCGCCGTTCGTAGATATTCGACGAGGACCGACAGCGCCACCGAAGCGTCGGCCCGCATGCCTTCGTGCATCGCCTCGAGCGGCACTCCCTGCTCGGCGCAGTCGGTGCCCAGCTGGCGTGCCACATCCAGCTCCGCCGCCGCGAGCGGGCGTTTCTCGGACAGCGACCGTAGCGTCGCGGTGCCGATCCGGCGCAGGTAGCTCGATCTCTCCCCCTGTGGTAGCGCGGCGAGTTGCGCGGACTCGATGCGGACCGGTTCCGCCAGCGGGCCGAGCAGGTCGAGATTGTGACTCAGCTCGCCGACCAGCCTCCGCAACGCTTGCTCAGGTAGATCGCCCATCGCGGTCTCCGTTGTCTCTCATCGACAAGTTTCAGCTGCAACGTTAGCCCCGACCAGACTATTAGCGGAAGATTTGCTGATGTTTCATTGAGACAGGCCGATCAGAGCCTGTACGCATCAATCCATTCGCGCCAGGAAAGTGAGCCCTCATGAACATTCGAACCATCGCCCTCGCCGCCGCCACCGTTGCCACCGGAGCCGCCGCAGCGGCCGTGATCGGCGCCGGATCCGCCTCGGCCGTCGTGCCGATCGCCGCCCCCGAGGCCGGTATCTACGGAGTCCAGCTCTCCCCGGGCGAGACCCAGGCCATGGCCAACGGCCCGCTGCCCGCGCTGATCAGCCAGGTGGTCCCGCATAGCGCCCTCAGCGTGGGCATCGAGGACGACTCGGCACTCGACCAGGACGACGACAACGTGTACGCGTCGCTGCGCGAGGTCATCGGCGAGGCCGCCAGCCGCCCCAATGGCAAAGTCGATCTTTTCCTCGCCCCCGGCCCGGAACTCGTCATCTTCCAGGATTGGTCCTGAATTTACCGGCGACAGACACCAATACCACTGTGTCACTGAGCATCTCGACCAGCATCGAGCACGAATCGACGCGACCATCGGCGGGGAATGGTCACGGCGCAGCGCGTAGGTCACCATATCCAGCCGCCGACCGGTGGCCTACGCGCTGATCCAATCCAGCCCTCGAGCGAGGGTTTGTCGCACGGTCTGCACCAAACCCATTCGGGGGCGACTCCTTTCGTGCCATGGCGCAGCAGTGCCACGCATGCGGACCGCAATTTTGGCCAACCGTACAAGTTGTTCCCAGGCAAGCCCCAAGATCCGATGTCATTGGCGAGCAATCGATTTCGGGTATCCGAAATGAAATCTCGGTGTACCGTTTGCCGGAAACGTCCTGTCGAGTTTCCGACGGAACTCGACGGGCGATGCGAGCGATAGCTCGCCAAGCTTTTCTGGTAGTTGGGCAGGGAATTACGATGGCGGACAACGAAGTCGACCATTCAGCGGAAAATAGGCAGTTGTCCGGTACCCGGATTGCCGCCGATGTACAACTGGCTCTCGACGGTGGAAATCCCGTTAGACAAGAACCATGGCCGACTTACGACCGCGGTGCGGTGTGCGTCCATCCGGATGACGAAGAAGCGGCACTGCGCGCGATCCGCAGCCACCTGTACTTCCGATACGACTATCGGTCCCCGCAGGAGACCGAGTGCGGGCAGTTCGAGGCGGAACTGTGCCGCTATTTCGAGTGCGAACACGCACTGGCTACGTCGAGCGGCACCACGGCCCTGGCACTGGCCATTATGGCCGCCGGTATCGAACCCGGCAGTCTGATCGCCTGTCCCGGTTTTACTTTCGCCGCCACCCCGAGCGCCATCATCCTCGCCGGCTGCACGCCATTTCTGGTCGACGTGGACGAAAACCTCCATTTGGACGTCGCCGACTTACGGAGCCGGTGGACCACGCAGGTCAAGGCCATCATGGTGGTGCATATGCGCGGCTTTGCCGGAGATATGGCCGCGCTGATCGGTTTCGCCGAGGAAATGGGTGTGCCGATCTTCGAGGACGCGGTCCCGGCGCTCGGCGCGGAACTCGACGGCCGCAAACTCGGCACCTTCGGCCTGGCCGGCGCCTTCAGCACCCAATCGGACAAGGCGCTCAACAGCGGCGAGGGCGGCTTCCTGCTCACCGACGACAGCACCCTGTTCGCCCGCGCCACCGTGCTTTCCGGCGCCTATGAGGGGCGGCTGCGGCGGCACTTCCCGGACGGCGCGCCGCCGATCGACACCGATCTCGAGCTGCCGCTGCTCAGTTTCCGGATGGATGAGATCCGGGCCGCGCTGCTGCGCGCCGAGCTCGGCAAATTGCCGAACCGGCTGGCCGCGTTCCGGCGCAACTACGACTACGTCGCGACGGCACTGGCCGATATCGCCGGGATGCACATCCGGCGACCGGTGGCACCCGGCGCCTACCTGGGTGAAGCGTTCATCTTCCTGGTGCCCGCCGGGGCTGCGCAGTGGTTCGCGCGGGCGCTGTGCCACGAGGGCATCGAGGCGCGCAATCTGGGCTCGGACGACGATCACAATATCCGGGCCTTCTGGAACTGGCGGTTCATGTTCCGCGGCATGGAGACCGCGGCCATCAAGGAGCTGCTGCCCAACGCGACGCGCTATCTGCAACGGGCAGTGGACATTCCGCTGTCCTCGACGCTGACGCAGGCGGACTGCGACCAACTCGTCGCCGCGGTGCGCAAGGTCATCGGCGCGCTCACCGCGACCTCCGACAAAGGCTCCAGTTCCGCGTGGGCCGGACAGCGATGACGGCGCCCTCCGATACGGGAGCGTTCCCACGCCTGGCCCTTGCCGGCGTGTTCGGCGGGCTGTTCTGCGGATACCTCGGCTTGTCCGCGGCGATTCCGGTGCTGCCCGCGCACGTGCGGGATCAGTTCGGCGCGGGTGATCTCGCGGTCGGGCTCGCGGTTACCGCCACCGCGCTCACCGCGCTGCTCACCCGCCCGATCTTCGGCGGCCTGGCGGACAAATACGGGCATCGTTCCGTCATGCGGTTCGGCGCGCTCGCCATCGCGGCGGGCGGGCTGCTCTACTTCCTGCCGATCGGCCTGGCGGGCCTGATGGTGGCGCGCCTGCTGGCGGGCGTCGGCGAGGCCGCGCTGTTCACGGCGGGCGCGGTCTGGACCGTCACGCTGGCCCCGCACAACCGGCGCGGCCAAGTGATCGGGCTCTACGGCGTCGCCATGTGGGGCGGCATCTCACTCGGCACCGCGCTCGGTGCGGTGTTGCGGCACTTCGGCATCGACGTGGTGTGGGCCTTCTGCGCGGCGGTGCCGCTGGTCGGACTGATCTCGATCAGCATTGTTCCGCCACAACCGCACGTCGAGCCGTCGGGTGGTGGGCGCGGACTGCTACTGCGGCCCGCCGTGCTGCCCGGTCTCGGCCTCGCACTCGGGGCAGCAGGCTACGTCGGGCTGGCCGCGTTTGTCATCACCGGCCTGCAGGAACGCGGAATCGACTCGGGCGTCATCGTTTTGAGCACCTTCAGCGCGGTGTACGCGGGCACCCGGCTGGTCATCGGGCACCTGCCGGACAAGCTCGGGCCGCGCCGGGTCGCATCCTGGTGTGGCGCGGGCGAAGCCGCGGGACTACTGATCATCGCGTGGGCGCCGAACCTGCTGGCCGCGGTGGTCGGGGCCGTGGTGATGGGTGTCGGATTCTCGCTGCTGCACCCCTCACTGGCCTTGATGGTCATGAACAACACCGAAAGCGCCAAGCAGGGCGCCGCACTCGGCGCCTACACCTCGTTCTGGGATCTCGGGCTGTTCGTCTGGGGCCCGGCCACCGGGGCCATCGCGACTGGGTTCGGCTACCCGGCCGTCTTCGTGGTCGGCGCGGGCTGCGCACTCGCGGCCTCGGTGCTGGCCATGACGATCCGGCAATCGGTGACCACGGAGAAGGCGGTCGGCAGATGACGAACACACCCGCGGACAACGCGCCGCTGAAGATCCTGTGCATCACCGGGTGGTGCCGCAACGGCAGCACCATCATCGGCAATATCCTCAACGAGATCCCCGGCTTCTTTCACGTCGGCGAGCTGCATTTCCTGTGGAAGAACGCGGCGGGCCGCGGCGTGAACGAGGACTGCGGGTGCGGGCGAAAGCTGGTCGACTGCCCCGTCTGGTCCACGGTCCTGCCGGTCGGGCAGCCCGCGGGAACCACCTTCGTCGAGCACGCCGACGCGGTGATCCAACGTCAGCTCGGTAGCGTCCGGACCAGACACACCTGGCGGGTGCTCCGGGGCCTGCGCACCGAGCAGCTCCGCGCGCACGCCGCACTGATGACCCAGGCCTACCAAGCCATCGCCAAGCGCAGCGAGTCACGCGTGATCGTCGATACCTCGAAGGTTCCCGGCGAAGCGGCGCTGCTCGCACACCTCGACGGCATCACCCCGTACTACGTCCATCTGGTGCGCGATCCCCGCGCGGTGGCCCAATCATGGAGTAAGCCGAAGGAATACGTGTACGCCATGGGGCCGGGGAAGAGCACCGGCTACTGGACCGGCTTCAATCTCGCCTCGCACGCGATCACCAAACGCTATCCGCAACGGTCCATGTTCCTGCGGTATGAGGACTTCATCGCCGATCCGGCGGGCACGATCGACCAACTGCTGCGACTGATCGACAGCGATCCCGCGGCCAACCCGGTCACCGATCGAACGGTCGAGTTGCACACCAATCACACGGTCACCGGAAACCCGGACCGGTTCCACACCGGCGCCACCGTCATCCGCCCGTCCGACGACTCCTGGCGGACCGGACTGTCGAAGGGTGCCAGGCGAACGGTCGCGGCACTGTCGTGGCCGCTCTCGCGCCGGTACGGATACGGCGCCGCGGACTCGAACGGAAAGGGCTAGTCGAGTGGATCTGGGTCTGGAGAACAAGGTCGCGCTGGTAGCGGGCGGATCGAGCGGCATCGGCCTGGCCATCGCCAGGGAGCTTGCCGCCGAGGGTGCGCACGTGGCCATCGGTGCGCGGGATCCCGAGCGGCTGGTGGCGGCCGAACGGGCCATCAAAGAGGTTGCGCGCGGCCGGGTTTACGCCACCAGCGTGGACATCACCGACAGTGCGGCGGCCCGCCGCTGGATCGACGAGGTCGTCGCGGAGTTCGGCGGGCTGCACATCGTCGTCATCAGTGGCGGTACGCCGCCGACCGGTAACGCGGCGGCGTTCGAGATGTCGGACTACCGGGGGGCGGTCGACGCGGTGCTGATGCCCGCCGTCGACGTGGCGCTCACCGCGTTACCTCATCTCCGGAGAGCGGCTTGGGGCCGACTGCTGTTCGTCGCATCGGAGACGGCGAGTGTCCCCATCAGCGGCCTGGCCATGTCCGGCGTGACCCGCGCGGCCATCGTGCGGTTCGCCCAGTCCCTCGCCGCCGAGGTGGGCCGCGACGGCGTGACCGTCAACGTGCTCGCACCGAGCGCGACCCGCACTCCCCTGCTGGAACGCGTTGCGGCACAACGAGCCACCGACGGCACGGTCGAAGCACAGTTCGATGCGATGGGCACGCATACGGCGGTCGGCCGGATCGCCCATCCGGAGGAGATGGCCGCCGCTGCCGCCTTCCTGGCGAGCGCGCGGGCCTCCTACATCACCGGCACGGTCCAGCTGGTCGACGGTGGCGCGAGCGTGCTCGGCCCGACCTCGGCGCACCTGCCCTGGGAAGCCGAAGTGATCGGTTCCGGGAAACCGGAGTGAACAGCACCGCTCTCGGCGCAGTCGCCGATGACATGGAAGGAATCACTACATGCTGAAGACCGAAGGCATCAAAGAGACGCTCGCGCAGGTGGTCTCGGATCGGAAGAAGGAGCTTTCGCCGGGGCGGATGTTCGTCGAGGCCTGCGCGGAAAAGGGACTCGACGCGTCGGTCGAGTACGACGTGACCATCACCGACACCCTCACCAGCTCGCGGCGCAAGCCGCGTTACCCCGCGCGCAATGTACTCAAAGCCATTGACCTGTCTCGTGATCCGCGCAAGTTCTATTGGCACGAGAGCGCGCCGGGCACGGCGGACGCACCGATCGAGGGTGCCGAGGTCCGGCGCGAACTGGCCAGCCGGTTCCACAAGTCGCCGATCCCGGAATTGCTCACCACCACGGCCTGGGTGCAGGTACCGCCCGAAATGTGGGCGGACCCGGAGACTTTCGAATCGTTCATCAACTATCGGTTGATCGTCCGGCTCTGCACCGCCGAGAACTACACCATCATCAGTGGCGAGGGCGGCCTGCTGAACATCCCCGGTATCGCACGGATAACCAGCCCCGGCCCCTTCACCTCGACGATCCTGTGGGCCTGCAACGAGGTCGAGCAGATGGGCGGCACCGCCGATGGGCTGATCATCAACCCGGTTGACTACTACCGCGCCCTTGGCACCAGCCGCCTGATGGCGGACCTCGAAGAGAACGGCGTGTTCATCTGCCGCACCCGCCTGGTCGAACCGGGCAGCGCCATCGTCGGCGACTTCGGCCATGGCGCACAGCTTTTCGATGCGGGACGGTCGGTGATCCGTTTCGCCGAACCGCCGCCGGGGACCTTCGCCGAGCCGGGCGCGGCGGTCAAGGCCGAGATCTACGAGCGGGTCGTGGTCAACCTTCCGACCAACTTCTTCGTCGTGACCGTGTAGGTCGGTCCGTGACGAGTGAGCAGGCGGCCCCCGTGCCCAAGGGCACGGGTGACCGCAGCGACCCGGACGTGGTGGTCGTCGGCGGCGGGGTCGCCGGATTGTTCTGCGCCTATCACCTGCGCCGCGCCGGGGCCTCGGTCACGGTGCTCGAACGTGGGGCGCTCGGTGGGCCGCAGTCGTGTTCGTATGGGAATACGGGTTTCGTCGGCACCCACGGTGCCGCGCCACTGGCCGAGCCGGGGATGCGGTCGCTGCGCTCGCTCGGCATGCTCAGTGCGGACGCGCCCTTTTACGTCAAGCCGAGCGCGGACCGCGAATTGCTGCGCTGGCTGCGGCTTTTCGGGCGTGCCTGTACCCCGGCGGCCGCTGCGGCGGGTTTCCGGACACTGATCGGGATGAAGAAGCGCAGTCTCGAAATACTCCTCGAGCTGTGTGAATCACCAAGTATCGCCGCCACTTTCGAGTCACCGGGAATCGTGCTGGCCTACAAGACCGCCCACGGATTCGCCGACGCCAGCCGAGCCGTCTCGCGCACCGTCGCCAACGGAGTACCGCTGCGTGTCCTCGGCCCAGGGGAACTCGAGGAGCTCGAGCCGAAGACTCGCTTCGACATTCGTGGTGCCCTGTACAACCCGGACGGCGCGTATCTCCAGGTGCCGGAGTTCGTTGTCGAATTCGGCCAGGTGCTGCGCGAGATGGGCGTCGAGATCCGCGAACACACCGACCTGACCGGCTTCGAGGTCACCGCGGGCGCAATCGAACGGCTGCACACGAATCGCGGGGATTTTCACCCCGGTGAGGTGGTCGTCGCCGCGGGCGCATGGTCGACCGAGTGCGCGCGCATGGCTGGCGTCGGCCTGACGCTGCAACCGATCAAGGGTTACAGCGTCACCATGGACATGCCGCCCGGTGGCCCCAGCCGACCGGTGTTGCTGAGTGAGGGCCGCATGGCGATGGTGCCTCTGGGTGACCGGCTACGCATCGGGGGCAGGCTCGAGCTGATCGGAATGAGCACCGCCATCTCCGAACGGCGCGTGCGGGGAATGCTGCGTACTGTCGGCGAATACCTGCCCGACTTGGCGGAAACGCGAACCCGCGAGACCTGGAGTGGTTTGCGTCCCTGCACGCCGGACGGGGTGCCACTGATCGGCCGCACCGGCCTGCGCAACCTCGTGGTCGCAGTCGGCTACGGCCACATCGGCATGGGACTCGCACCCGCCGGTGGCGAACTCATCAGCCACATCCTGGCCGGCCAGGATCCGACCACCGACCCGACCCCACTACAGCCGGACCGTTTCGACAGCATTATCTCTTAAGGCGTTACCAGTGATCGAAAACCCAGGTGTCAAGGGCGACACCATCATCGGCGTGCTCTGCCTCGACACCGCATTCACCAAAATCCCCGGCCACATCCGCAACCGCACCACCTTCGACTTCCCCGTCATCTATCAGGTGGTGCACGGCGCGACCCCGCAACGAATGGTCACCGAAGCCGACCCCACCCTGCTCGAGCCATTCATCATCGCCGCCAAGGAACTCGAAGCCCAAGGGGCAGCGGCAATTACCAGCGGCTGCGGCTTCCTGGTCATCTTCCAACAACAATTGGCGGACGCCGTCCAAATACCCCTGTACAGCTCCAGCCTGATCCAAGTCCCCATGGTCCACCGCATGCTCGCCGCGGACCGCAAAGTAGGCCTACTGGTAGCCAAAAAAGCCGCCCTGACCCGACGCCACCTCCAAGCGATCGGCGCCGAATCAGTACCCATCTGCATAGCCGGAATGGACAACCAACCAGAATTCCGCGAGGTAATCCTCGAAGGCCGCCGCAACAACCTGAACGCCGACCGCCTAGGTCAGGAAGTCCTACACGAAATCGACCAACTGGCCGCCGCCAACCCCGACATGGGCGCCCTGGTAATCGAATGCACCGACCTGGTCCCCTACGCCCACACCATCCAATCCCACCTAGCCCTCCCCGTCTTCGACATAGTCACCCTCACCCAAATGGTCCACCAAACCCTCACCCACCGCCCCTTCCCCCGCTAACGGCGAAATCCACAGTCCGAATAGGGCCGTGGAACCGGTGCGAATCCCGAAAATGTGCGCGGATTGTCTAGGTGGGGAGGCTTAACGCGAGCAACGCGGTGTCGTCGTCGACGCCTTCGCCGAAGCGAGCCAGCAGGTCGGTCACCGCGCCGACTACTCCGGGTGCGGTGGTCGGGGCCAGCGGGCCGAGGAAGGTCAGCAGCTCCTCTTCGGTGTGGCGAACGGAGCCTTTTGTGCGCGCTTCGGTGAGGCCGTCGGTGTAGAGCAGCAGGGTGTCACCGGGGTCGAGACGGAATTCGATGCTCGCGAAGTGGGCGTTGGGTAGCGCGCCGACCAGTTGGCCGCCGGGGATGTCGAGAAACCGTGCGCCGCCGGTTGCCCCGAGCAGGACCGCGGGCGGGTGGCCGCCGCTGGCGAGAATGACGGTGCAGCCGTTGGCATCCGGGATCAGCTGGCCGTAGATCACGGTGCAGAAGCGGGGATCGATGCCGTGGTATTCGTGGTTGAGCACGGTGTTCAGGATGGCCAGTGCCGCGACGGGATCCGGGTCGGAGGCGGCCGCGGCGCGCAGGGTGTATCGGGCCAGCGAGGTGACCGCGGCCGCCGGGGCGCCCTTGCCGGAGACGTCGCCGAGGAAGAACCCCCAGGTGTCCCCTGCCAGTGGAAACAGGTCGTAGAAGTCGCCGCCCACCTCGTCGATCGATGCGGGATGATAGTAGGCGGCGACGTCCATTCCGGGGATCGTCGGCAAGGTGGGCGGGATCAGCGTCCGCCGTAGCGTGGTGGCGAGTTTCAGCACGCGGTCGCGTTCCCGGTCGGCATCTTGGCGGGCGCGCAACAGTTCTTGCTCGTAGGCGCGGCGGTCGCGGGCGTCGAAGATGGTGGTGCGAATCAGCTGCGCGGTGCCGTCGGGCCCGGTTTTGACCACCGACGTCACCAGCACCGGTAGTCGAGTCCCGTTGGCGGCCTTTAGTTCCAGTGCGAGCCCGCCGATTTCGCCGTGCATGCTGAGCGTCGGCGCGATATGCGTCTCGTGATAGATCCGCCCGCCCACGCTCAGCAGATCGGTGAACCGCCGTCGGCCCACCAGTTCGTCGCGTCGGTAGCCGAGCCAATCGAGCAACGTGCCATTGATTTTGGCGATCGTGCCGTCCATCAGCGTGGAAAGGTAACCGCACGGGGCGTTTTCGTAGAGGTCTTCGGCGCTGTCTTCCAGCAGCGCCGAGAAGGCCGGATTCGCGCCGACATCGTCGGGCTCGCCGCAACCACCGCTGCTGCGGTCGTCGTCGGCCTGGCGGATCATGGCGCGCTCGCCGCCGCGAAGTCCGCTATCGCTCGAAAGGTGGCCTGGGGTGCGCTCAGCTGCGGGCAATGTCCGGTCGCGTCCAGGGTCACGAGGGTGCTGCCCGCGATCTGGTCGTGCACGAACCGGCCGACCTCGGGCGGGGCGATGGCGTCCTCGCGGCTCTGGATGATCAACGTCGGCACGGTGACATGCGCCAGATCGGCACGATTGTCGGACAGGAACGTGGTCTGCGCGAAGACCCGCGCGATCGCGGGGTCGGTGCGGCAGAAGCTCTCGGTCAATTCCGCGCCGAGCTCGGGCCGTTCGGGATTGCCCATGATCACCGGCGCCATGGTCGCCGACCAGCCCAGATAGTTGCTGTCCAGCGATTCGAGCAGCTCGTCGATGTCCGCGCGACTGAACCCGCCCCGGTAGTCGCCGTCATCGATGTAGCACGGGGAGGGCGTCAGCAGGACCAGCTTGGCGAACCTGTCAGGGTCGCGGACAGCCGCCAAGACGGCGATCATCGCCGACACCGAGTGCCCGACCAGCACCACGTCACGCAGCTCCAGCTCGGCGCACAGCTCGACAATGTCGGCGGCATACCCGTCGAGCGTGCTGTACCGCTGCGCCGACCACGCCGCCAGATCCGACTTGCCCGCGCCGACGTGATCGAACAACACCACCCGGAACCGCTCGGCCAAGGCGGGCGCGACGAGCCGCCATAAATTCTGGTCGCACCCGAAACCGTGCGCGAGCAGCACCGTGGGACCGTCGTCTCGACCGATCACCACGACATTGTTCTTGCTGCTCGCATTCACTTGGCCATCCTGCCACCTCGCGGCCCGAAGGCGCGCGGTGGCGTACCGATCACAGCAGGGTGTTCAGTATTCGGCCGACCAGACTCATCATTTCGGGGCGATCGAAGTCGCCGTGCGCACAGTCCACCTCGATGACCTCGAGATGGCCGCCGAGGTATCCGTGCCAGGCGTGTTCGAGCTCGTTCTTGGCGTCGACCGTTCGGTTCCCCTCCTGATCGAGCGTCGCGCCGAAGACTGTCATGTCGCCGTCGTAATGCGGCGAGGTGTAGCCCTCCCACAGTCGGCAGTTGTTGACGAGGACCTTGGTCAGCCGTTCCACCAACTCCTGAATGACCGGCGCGTCCAGCTGATCGCCGAACCGGTCGTCGGCCCAGGCCCGGATACCGACCATGGCCTGCTCGTCGGTGACGTCGGAATCCGCGGCCGCCCCCTGCGGCGGCTGACTGTCCAGGACGCCGAGGAATCCGACTCGCATTCCCCGCCTGGACAATTCGGCGGCCATCGCGTGCGCGACCACGCCACCATAGGACCAGCCGAGCAGATGGTAGGGCCCCTCGCTCTGCAGCGTCTGCAGCCGATCGATGTAGTCCGCCACCATCTCCGCCATGGAGGCTGCCGTCGGTCCGCCGTCGAGGCCGCGAGACTGAATGGCGTACACCGGCCGATCGGGCAGGTGCCGGCCGAGCTGCTGGTAGAACCAGCCGAGACCACCGCCGGGATGCAGACACCACAGCGGTTCCCGCGAGCCGGAACTCTTCAGGATCAGGATCGGATCGAAATCCGTGCCCGCGGCGCCGCCTTCGTCGAGCCTGGCCGCCAGCTCGGCGACGGTGGGCGCGTCGAAGATCACCCGAACCGGCAAATCGACACCGACCACCGCCCGGATCCGGCTGGTGAGGCGGGTGGCCAGCAGCGAATGCCCACCGAGTGCGAAGAAGTCGTCGTCGATGCCGACACGGTCGAGGCCGAGGATCTCGGCGAACAACTCCGTCAACGTCCGCTCGCGTTCGTCGCGCGGGCCGCGATACTCGTTGGCGGACAATACTTCCGGGTCGGGCAGTGCGCCGCGATCGATCTTTCCGTTCGCCGTCAACGGCACGCTGTCGAGCACCAGCACGGTCGCGGGCACCATGAACTCCGGCAACCGCTCATCGGCCCACCGGCGCACGTCGGCGGCCAGCAGGCTCGCCTGCGGGCTGTTGGCGTACCTCGCCGGTTCCGCTACCGCTGCCGGGGACAGGTACACGCCGGTCAGCGGGCGATCCTTGGCCGTCTCGGTCTCGACGAAGACCGCGTCCATGTGTCCTGCCACCGCCGACCAGGTGACCGCGGTGGTGTATCCGAGTTGCTGTCCGAGGACGTGCAGGTCTTCGGGCAGCAGACCCGCGTCGAGTCGCGCGGCGTGGTCGGCGACCACGCCTTCGAAACCGACCGCGAGCGGAACGAGTTGTGCGTCGGCCTGCACCGGATTGCCCGCCCGGATCTGCTGCACGGCTTCGATCTGCCCGGTCAGTCCGGCATGCGGGATCCCGAGGACCCGGATGCCGTCGGGATGCCGGGTGCGCAACAGTGCGCGCAGCCAAACATGGTCACAGAACTGGACTTTCGGCGCGTCGGCGACCGACAGTGTGGTCGCCGGGGTCTTGCGCAGGACCACGTCGTATCGATATCTGGTCAGCTCGTTCACGGCGTATCCGCGCTTCAGCTCGATATCGACGCCGTCGAAGTCGAGGGCACGACTCACGGCCAGGAAGTACTCGGGCGAGAGCAGCAGCTCCTGCTCCGCGGCGATGTCCCGGCGCACTCGGTCGCTGACGGCCGCTGGATCGTCGCCGCCGTTGCGTGCGATCTGGACCGCGGTGGTGAACTCCGCCAGCAGCGCCAGATTACGGATATCGCCGAGGAACACGGCACCGCCGGGAGCGAGCAGGCCCAATACCTGTTCGAGTACTCGACGCAGATACCGCTCGCCGGGGAAGTACTGGATCACCGAGTTCAACACCACGGTGTCGAAATAGCTCTCCGGCAATCCGTCGATGTCGTCCGCGCCGCGCACGCTCAGCTCGACCCGGTCGGCCCAATCCTCGTTCAGCTCACCCAATCGCGCCCGCAGCGTGGCGATTGTCGCGGCCGAGAAGTCCGTGGCCCAGTACTCGTCGCATTCCGGAGCCAGCTGCGACAGCAACAGGCCCGATCCGACACCGATCTCGAGTACCCGCCGTGGCGCGAGCGCGCGAATCCGCTCGACCGTGGCCGACTGCCAGACCCGCATCTGGTCCAGCGGAATCGCGGCTCCGGTGTAGCTGCTGTTCCAGCCGCCGAAATCGGCACCGAACGGAGCACTTTCGGTATCCGCACCGCTCTCGGTGTCGTCCGCGGCGGAATACAAGTCGTCATAGACCCGCTGCCACTGCCCGACCAGTTCGTCTTCACCGACCACCGGTCCGGACCGCTCGGGCACCACATAGCCGATCAGCTGCTTGCCGCCGATGTCGGTCTCGCGCACGACCACTACGGCTTGGGATACCGAAGGATGTTGCGCCAGCACGGTTTCGACCTCGCCGGGTTCGACTCGGAAGCCGCGGATCTTGACCTGATCATCGACTCGGCCGACGAACTCCAGTGCGCCCGCCGAGGTCCAGCGCACCACATCGCCGGTGCGATACAACCGACCGCCTGCCGGGTCGAAGGGGTCGGCGACAAACCTGGTCGAGGTCAATCCAGCCCTGCCCCGATATCCCCGCGCCAATTGGGCACCGGCTACATACAACTCACCGGTGACGCCAACTGGGACCGGCAGCAAGCGCGAATCCAGCACGTACGCCCGCATATTGAGCAACGGCCGCCCGATCGGCACGGACCCCTCCGAGTCCGCGTCGGCAGCGAAGGTCGTCGCGAAAACGGTGGTCTCGGTCGGTCCGTAGCCATTGACCACCGCTACCTCAGGGGCCACGGCCTTGACCCGGCGCACCAAGGCCGAGGAGAGTTCGGCACCACCGGCAATCACCTGGCGCACACCCTGGAATGCATTGCCGGGCATAGCTTCGACGCGCTCCAGCAACACCGACAGCAGCGCCGGTGTCGCGAATATCCTCGTCACCGATCGCCTGGCGACCAGGTCGAGCATTTCACCCGGATCCGAACGCAGCTCACTGGCTATTACCAGACCGCCACCGGCACACAATGCCGCCCACATCTCGTAGGTCGACGCGTCGAAGGCCATCGACGAATGCACCAGCACCCGCTCGGCCGGTCCGGTCAACCATCCCTGCGAAACGTGATTCACCACGTTACGGTGTGTGATGCCAACACCTTTGGGGATGCCGGTAGAACCGGACGTGTAGATCACATAGGCCAAATTCTGCGGCCGCACCACCACCTGATCGAAGCTGTCCGACCCGTCAATGGTCTCGAGAGCATCCAAATACAAGCGCGGAGTGGCGGTAGCAGGCAGGGTGTCGGCGGTGTCATGATCGGTCACGACGACGACCGGGGCGGCATCGTCGAGGATGAACGCCAGCCGCTCCGACGGATACGCCGGATCGATCGGCAGATACCCGCCGCCGGCTTTCAATACCGCCAGCAACGCCACGATCAGTTCCGCGGATCTGGGCAAGGCGACCGCGACGACATCGTCCGGACCCACCCCACGCGAGATCAGCACACGCGCAAGCGTGTTCGCCCGGGTTTCCAGGTCCCGATACGAGAATTCGGTATCGCCACAGATCACCGCGGCTGCCTGGGGCGTACGAGCGACGTGGGCCTGGAACAGCTCGACCAGGGTGATGCCCTCGACGTCGACCGTGGTGTCGTTCCACCTGTCCAACAGCAAGTCGCGTTCGTCGGCATCGAGTACATCGATGGACCCCACCGGCGTACTCGGGTCCGCCACGACCTGCCGCAGTATCCGGGCCCACCGCGCCGCCATTGCCTCGACCGTGGACCGGTCGAACAACTCGGTCGCATATTCGACGAACCCGCCCCACTGTTGACCGGCAGGCGCATCGGCGATATTGAAGAACAGGTCGAACCGCGAGGTCGCGATGGATGCGTTGTAAGGCTCGACCTCGACTCCCGGCAAGTCGATCGTTGACAGGGTGTTGTTCTGAAATGCCAACGACACCTGGAACAACGGATGATGTGCCGCCGACCGCGTCGGGTTGAGCAACTCCACAAGAAACTCGAACGGTGCGTCCTGATTCTCGTACCCGGCCAGCGCTTTCGCCCTGACCTCGCCGAGAATTTCGGCAAACGACGCGGTGGGAGCCACTTTCGCCCGCAGCACCCAGCTGTTGACGAAGAACCCGACCAGATCGGTCAACGCCTCGTCGGTGCGGCCGGCAACCGGTGCGCCGATCGGAATGTCCTCCCCCGCGCCGAGCTTGAACAACAGCACCGCCAAGGCCGACTGCAACACCATCGACATCGTCGCACCCTCGCGGGCGGCCAATCGTTCCAGTCCCGTCCTGGTGTCGGCATCGATGCTGAAGAAAACCATGTCGCCGCGATAACTGGCGACCCGAGGCCGCGGCCGATCCGTCGGCAACCGCAGTTGCTCCGGCAAGCCGTCGAGTTCACGACGCCAATAGTCGAACTGTTGTGAGAGCACGCTGTCCGGGTCGGTCTGCGAACCCAGCAAGTCCCGCTGCCACAACGTGTAATCGACGTACTGCACCGGCAGCGGTGACCACCCTGGCGCTCGATCCTCAGCGCGCGCGGAATACGCCACCGAGAGATCCCGCAGCAACGGCGTCATCGACCAGCCGTCACCGGCAATGTGATGGATCAACAAGACCACGACACACTCGTCCACGCCGTATCGCACCACCGTGACCCGAATCGGGATCTGCGTCGACAGGTCGAACCCGTATCGCGCCGCCTCGATCACCGCCGCGTCCACCTCAGCGGGCTCCACGTCGGTGATGCTCACCGGGACCTCGACACTGCCGGCATCGAGCACCTGCTGTGTCGGGACACCGTCGGCTTCGACGAAGATGGTGCGCAAACTGTCGTGCCGGACAACGACATCACCGACCGCGGCGGTCAACACCGACACGTCCGCCCCGCGCAACCGCACGGCCAGCGGGATGTTGTAGGTGGCAGAGGGCCCCTCCAGCCGATGGATGAACCACAACCGCCGCTGCGCGAACGACAAGGGCACCACATCCGGACGCGGCCGCGCCAGCAACGCCGGACGCACCCGCACCCCGGCATCGAGCCGAGTCACCAACTGCGCCACCGTCGGAGCATCGAACACCGTCCGGATCGGCACCTCGACGCCGAGCACCACCCGAATCCGACTGATCAGACGGGTAGCCAGTAGGGAATGACCACCCAACTCGAAGAAGCTGTCGTCGACCCCGACCTGTGTCAGCCCCAAGACCTCGCCGAACAACTCGGCCACCATCCGCTCCTGGAGCGTGCCCGGCGCCCGATACGCCACGGAGGACACCAACTCGGGCACGGGCAGCGCGGCACGGTCGAGTTTCCCGTTCGCGGTCAGCGGCACCGAGTCGATCACGATCACCGCGGCGGGCACCATGAACTCCGGCAGGCGCTCGGCGGCGAACCGGCGCACCTGTCCGCCATCGAGTCCGTCGCCCTCGATCGAGCTAGCCCGGCCGGCGACCACATACCCGATCAGCTGCTTGCCGCCGACGGCGGTGCCGCGCACCACTACGACAGCCTGGGAGACCGCGGGGTGCTGAGCCAGTGCGGTTTCGACTTCACCAGGTTCGATCCGGAAGCCCCGGATCTTGACCTGATCATCGACCCGGCCGACAAACTCCAACTCGCCCGCGGCATTCCAACGCACGACATCACCAGTGCGGTACAACCTGTCACCAGTTGGGTCGAACGGATCAGCCACAAACCGCTCAGCGGTCAACCCAGCGCGACCGCGATAACCACGCGCCAACTGCGCACCGGCCAAATACAACTCACCGGCAACCCCGATCGGCACCGGCTTCAACCACGAATCCAGCACGAATGCACGCACATTGGCCAGCGAGGAACCGATCGGAACCGAACCGCCGTCGAGGCGTTGCGCAGATTCGAACTGTCGTCGGATCGCGAACGTCGTTGTCTCGGTAGGGCCGTACGTATGCACGATGCGCGTCTCGGGGCACATCCGCAACGCACGGTCGAACACCTCCGGCGGCATCTCCTCGCCACCAGTCCACACCTGGCGAAGCCCGGCGAGCGCCTCGGGGCAGTGGTCGACGAACAACTCGAACAACCGGGTGGTGAGGAATGCCGCGGTGACCCCCCTCGCCACGAGCAGCCGGCCGAGCGCCGCGATATCGGTGCGTTCCGACTGCGCGACAACTACCCGGGCACCGCCCAACAGCGGAACCCATATCTCATAGGTGGAGGCATCGAATGCGACCGAGGAATGCACCAGCACCCTGTCGTGCGCACCTCCCCGCCAATCCGGCTTAGTCGCGAAGGCCACCACGTTGCGGTGGGTGACGGCAACACCTTTGGGGACACCGGTGGAGCCGGAGGTGTAGGTCACATAGGCCAGATTCTGTGGCCCCACCGCGACAACCCGATCCAGACCGGGCCCGTCCGGCGCGAGTGTTTCGAGGTAGAGGTGCGGCGCCTCGGCAGCGGGCAGCAGTGGTGCGGTAGCGGAATCGGTCACGACGACAACCGGCGCAGCATCGCTGAGGATGAACGACAACCGATCCGACGGATAAGCCGGATCGATCGGCAAATACGCACCACCGGCCTTCAACACGGCAAGCAACGCCACGATCAGGTCTACCGATCGGGGCAAGGCAACCGCGACAACATCATCCAGGCCCACCCCACGGGAAACCAGCACCCGCGCAAGACGATCGGCACGAATATCGAGCTCTCGGTACGTCGGCTCGTCGTCACCGTAGACAACCGCGACGCTATCCGGTGCCGCGGCAGCCTGCGACTCGAACAGTCCGTTGATTGTGGTGTCCGGGAATTCCGCGGTGGTGTTATTCCACCGACGCAGCACCAACTCGCGTTCGTCGCTGCCGAGGACATCGATCGATCCCACCACGACATCCGAATCCGACACGACCTGCCGCAGAATCCGCGCGAACCGGGTCGCCAACGCCTCGACCGTGCGCCGATCGAACGAATCGGTGCGGTATTCGAAGTGCAGTCGCAAGGCTGGGGCCGCATTGGCTACGACCGTCAGGGGGTAGTGCGAGGGCGTTTTGGGTTCTACATCGGTGATCGCCACACCGGATGAGGCCGCGACCGCACCTATTCCGGCCTGGTCGACGGGATAGGACTCGAACCCGATCAGGGTGTCGAACAAGACATTCAAACCGGTCGCCTGATGGATATCGACCAACCCGACGTGATGATGGTCGAACAGCGCGGCTTGCCGGGCCTGCAGCCCGGTCAGCACGTCGGTGAGGGTGTCGCGGGAACCGAACCGCACGCGCACCGGCACGGTATTGATGAACAACCCGACCATCGAATCCACACCCGGCAGCACCGGCGGACGACCCGACACGGTCACGCCGGTGATCACGTCGTGCCGGCCGGTCGATACGGCCAGCAGAATCCCCCACCCGCCTTGCACAACAGTGTTCAGCGTGATGCCAAGGGCCGTGGCCCGGCGGCTCAATGCCAGCGCCGTCTCCTCCGGCAGCGGTACCTCGACCCGCGCTACCTCGCCCACGACGGCATTCCCGGCGTCGGCCTTGCCGGCGAGGAGTGTCGGCTCACGCACGCCGTCGAGTTCCCGAGTCCACGCCTCGATGGCCGCCCGGGAATCCTGCTCGCCCAACCACTTCAAGAACTCTTTGAAGGCGGGTGGTTGCGGCGATACGGTGGTGTCGGCACTGGAACCGTAGCGGCCGAACAGGTCTCGGATCAGCATTGGCAACGACCAGCCGTCCACCAGCACATGATGGGCGGTGAATACCAGCTCAGAGCGCACATCGGACAGCAGCACCAGCGTCAATCGCAGCAACGGCGGAACCGTCACATCGAAATGGGTGTGCTGATCCTCGATCAGCAGCCGCTCCACCGCCGCATCACGTGCGCTATCGTCCAGCTCACGCAAATCCAGTACACACCAGGGCAATTCGACACCGTCGACAACGACCTGCACCGGATCACCATGGGCGCCCGCGACAAAGCCCACCCGCAGATTCGGATACCGGTCCAGCATCCATTGACCGGCCGCCCGCATTCGCTGCGGATCCACCCGTCCGGACAACCCGAAAACGACCTGCATGTGATAGGCGTCGAACCCCGAACCCGCGAATACCTGGTGGAACAACAACCCCGACTGCATCGACGTCAACGGCCACACGTCCGCCAACCCCGGATACCGAGCCGCCAACACCTCGATCTCACCCTGACCCAACGGTGCCAACAGGTCCGACGACGTCAAACCCCCCGCACCCGGCACGGTGGCATGCCGGGCCAACCCCATCGCCGCGCTCCGCCACAGGTCGGCCAGCTCCCGAATCTCGGTGTCCGCCAACACTCCCGCAGGGGCGGCGAATACCGCCTGCAACACCGGACCTTCGTCGGTATCGACCACCAACATGTTCACCGTCAGCACCGACATCGCAGGCATCGCCGGATCCAGCGGCGTAATCATCTGTCCGACATCGGCCGAGGGCGTCCAGCCCGCTCCTCGCAGGCGCGGCGGCAACAGGTCCATCGAGGTGACCCGGCCCAGGTAGTTGAATCCGATCTGGCCGGTCGAATACTGTCGCAGCACAGCGGCTGTCTCGGGATTGAGGTAGCGAAGCAACCCGTATCCGATGCCCTTGTCCGGCACGCCGCGCAGTTGCTCCTTCACCGACTTCACCAGTGTCCCCGCGGCCGGACCACCGGCGCACAGCTGCTCCCACTCCAGTGCCGACGCGGCCAATCGAACCGGGAACATGCTGGTGAACCAGCCGACCGTACTCGAAAGATCGGCACCGGGAACAGTGTCCTCCTCGCGGCCATGGCCTTCCAACCGGATCAGAACCGATTCCGCACGCACACCGTGCTCGTCGCGCCAGCGGGTCACCGCGGCAGCCAAGGCCGCCAGCAACCCGTCTTCTACGCCGCCACGGAACACCGCGGGCAACATTGTCAACAGCGGTTCGGTCACCGACACCGGAATCTGGACCTGAACATGCTCGACGGTGGCCATCACGTCGATCGTGGGGTCCAGTGCCCGGCGTCCCAATATCGGATCAGGTCCGTCGAGAACCGAAGACCACCAAGACAACTCGGCCACCCGCTCCGGCCGGGCCGCTTGCTCGACCAACCCGTGTGCCCAGCGCCGCATCGAGGTCCCGGTCCCCGGCAACACCGGAGTCAGTCCCGCCGACACGTCCCGCCACGCAGACGCCAAGTCCGGCAACAGAATCCGCCACGACACACCATCGACCACCAAGTGATGAGCCACGATCGACAACCAGCCCGCCCGAGCGGGTCCGGCATCGAACCACACGAATTGCACCAAGACCCCCGCCGCCGGAGCCAACCGCCCGGCCGCCGCCCCCGCCAGCGCGACGATCGCCTCGGCCTTATCGCCGTACTGCTGCTCGACGGCGGCCATCTCGACGCGGTGCAGCAACCGATCCACGTCCACGCCGCCCACCGGCGCCACCTCGAGCCCGGCACCGCGCTCGTCATCGACCAATCGCGACCGCAAGACATCGTGTCGATCGAGCACCGCGGCCAACGTCGCCACCAACCCCGCCCGATCAATACCCACTGGCAGATCGAGCGACATCGACTGCGTGAAACTGTCGAATCCCGCACCCAACTCCCGCACGAACCGCGCTACCGGCAGCAGTGGCATCCATCCGGTCCCACCACCGGCCAACTCCGCCAATACGGGACCCGTCACCGTACGGGTGTGCGCGACCGCCGCCAATGCCGCTGCCGTCCGATACTCGAACACCTCCCGCGGACTGACCTCCACCCCCAACCCCCGCGCCCGCGCCACCACCTGAATCGAGCGAATACTGTCACCACCCAGCTCGAAGAAGCTGTCATCCACCCCCACCCGTGGTACACCGAGAACCTCGGCGAACACACCGGCCAGCACCTGCTCCTGATCCGTACGCGGCGCTCGATACGCCACCGACGAGCTCAGCTTCGGATCCGGCAGCGCCTTGCGGTCGAGCTTGCCGCTCGCGGTCAACGGCACCGAGTCGATCACCAGCACCACCGTCGGCACCATGAAGTCCGGCAACCGCTCGGCGGCAAACCGGCGCACCTCTCCCCCGTCGAGTCCATCGGCACCCGCCCGGTCGGCGACCACGTACCCGATCAGCTGCTTGCCACCCGTGTCGGTGCCTCGTGCCACCAGTACCGCCTGAGATACCGCCGGATGTTGCGCCAGAACGGTTTCCACCTCACCCAGTTCGACCCGGAAACCTCGGATCTTGACCTGATCATCGACCCGGCCCACGAACTCCAACTGCCCGAGGATATTCCAGCGCACCACATCACCGGTGCGATACAACCGACCGCCAGTCGAGTCGAACGGATCAGCCACAAACCGGGCCGAGGTCAGACCCGCCTGACCGCGATAACCACGCGCCAATTGGGAACCAGCGACGTACAACTCACCAGCAGCCCCGATCGGAACCGGCATCAGCCACGGATCCAACACGAATACCCGGGTGTTGGCCACCGGGACACCGATCGGAACCACCACGTCCACATCCTCGGGCACGCGATAGGTCGTTACATTGACAGTCGCCTCGGTCGGACCGTACAGGTTGTCGATCCGCTCGACCCCGCACTCGGCCTTCAGCCCGCCGACCAGTTCGGCGGTGAGCGTGTCCGCTCCGGTATTCACCTGCCGCAAACTCCGCAAAGGATTGTCCGGCAACGAGTCCACGTAATCGACCAAGGCCGACAACAGCGGTGGCGTCGCGAAAACCTTCGTCACCGCGCAGGTCTGCACCAGCCGAGTGATCTCCACCGGATCCGACCGCTGTTCGCTGGCCACCACCAAGGTCGCGCCACCGCACAGGGCGGGCCAGATCTCATAGGTCGAGGCATCGAAGGCGATCGAAGAATGCGCCAGCACCCGATCCGCAGGACCGGACGACCACGCCTGGGCGACCAGGTTCATCACGTTACGATGCGTGATGCCAACACCTTTAGGTACGCCTGTCGAGCCAGACGTATAGATCAGATAGGCCAAATCCGCTGGACGCACCGCAACCGGGCCAGTCCAGGCCAAGCCATCGGTGGTGTCGATCGCATCGAGGTAGAGGTTTGGTGTTCCGTTGTCGGGCAACGTTTCCGCGGTCGCCGAATCGGTGATGACGGCAACCGGCGCGGCATCGGTGAGCACGAACGCCAACCGATCCGAGGAATACGCCGGATCGATCGGCAGATACCCGGCGCCGGCCTGCAACACCGCCAACATCGCCACGATCAGCTCCGCCGACCGAGGCAACGCGACCGCGACAATGGTGTCGGGACCCACCCCACGCGAGGTCAAATAGCGCGCCAAATGCCCAGCACGAGTGTCGAGTTCGCGATACGAGACGTTGACATCAGCACAGACGACGGCAATCGCCTCCGGGGTCGCGGCGACCCGCGCCTGAAACAGTCCGACCACGGTGGTGTCGGGCACTTCGGTCACGGTGGCGTTCCACCGACGCAGCACCAACTCGCGTTCGTCGGTGCCGAGGATATCGATCGATCCCACCGGGATATTCGGGTCCGAAACCACCTGCCGCAGTATCCGCACGAACCGCGCCGCCGTCGCCTCGATAGTGGCCCGATCGAACACATCGGTGCGGTATTCGAGCCGGAGTTGCAGCGTGGGTGCGGCGCCCGCGACGACCGTCAGCGGGTAGTGCGTTGGCGCGTTCGGGCGCAGATCGGTAATGGCGATACCGCTGGTGGTTGCGGCCGCGCCGATCCCGGCCTGGTCGACGGGATAGGACTCGAACCCGATCAGGGTGTCGAACAAGACATTCAAGCCGGTCGCCTGATGGATATCGACCAACCCGACGTGATGATGGTCGAACAGCGCGGCTTGCCGGGCCTGCAGCCCGGTCAGCACGTCGGTGAGGGTGTCGCGGGAACCGAACCGCACGCGCACCGGCACGGTATTGATGAACAACCCGACCATCGAATCCACACCCGCGATGGCAGGCGGACGACCCGACACAGTAGCGCCGGCGACCACGTCGTTGCGGCCGGTAGATTTGGCGAGCAGGATTCCCCACGCGGCCTGCACGACAGTGTTCAAGGTGATCGCGAGTTCACCAGCCCTCGTGGTCAAGGCCGAAGCCGTTGCCGCAGTGAGTGGTACATCGACCTGCTCGACCTCGGCGCCCTCAGCGCTGCCGGTCGTACTGGCGAGCAGGGTGGGTTCATACACGCCGTCGAGTTCTTCCACCCAGGCCCGCACACTGGCGTGCGAGTCCTGCTCGGACAACCATTTCAGGAAGTGCTTATATTCGGGCGCTTGCGGCAACGCCGAAACGTCACCATCAGACCCGTAGAGACGCAACAGATCCCGGAGCAGCAGTGGCAGCGACCAACCGTCCAGCAGCAGATGGTGCGCGGTGAACATCAGCTCCGAGCGCTGCTCGGACATCAGCACCAGCGTCAGCCGCAACAGCGGCGGAACCGCAATCTCGAAATGCGTGTGCTGATCCTCGATCAGCAGCCGCTCCAACGCCGCACCACGATCGGACTCGGCCAGCTCGCGCAGATCGACTATCCGCCATGGCAATTCGACACCGCTGACGACAACCTGGACCGGATCACCGTGGGAGCCCGCGACAAATCCCCCTCGCAGATTCGGATACCGATCCAACAGCCCCTGCCCGGCCTTGCGCATCCGCTCTGGATTCACTTGCCCGGACAACCCGAATACGACCTGCATGTGATAGGAGTCGAATCCCGATTCCGCCATCACGTGGTGAAACAACAATCCGGCCTGCATCGAAGTCAACGGCCACACATCCAGCAAACCCGGATGGTCGGCCTCCAACACCTCGATCTCGCTCTGTCCCAACCGCACCAACGACAGGTCCGACGGCGTCAAACCACCCGCACCCGTCGTGCCTGCGTGCTGCGCCAACCCCAGTACCGCGTCTTGCCACAGGTCCGCCAGGCTCGCTGTATCAGTCTTCGACAGCACTCCCCGGGGTGCCGCGAATACCGCTTGCAGGACCGGGCCTTCGTCGGTGTCGACGACCATCGTGTTGACATCCAGCACCGCCATCACCGGCATCGCCGGGTCCGGGGCCGCGATGGATCCCACACCACCCTCGGCCGGGGCCCAGCCTGTCCCCCGCAGCCGTTGCGGCAACAGATCTGTCGAGGTCAACCGCCCGAGGTAGTTGAATCCGATCTGGCCGCTCGACAACTGTTGCAGCACAGGAGCTGTCTCGGGGTTCAGGTAACGCAATAACCCGTACCCGATGCCCTTGTCCGGCACGGCGCGCAGTTGCTCTTTGACCGACTTGAACAGGACGCCCGCGGCCGGACCGCCGGCACAGAGCTCATCCCACTCGTGCGCCGACGCGGCCAGCCGCACCGGGTACACGCTGGTGCACCAGCCGACGGTACTGGACAGGTCGGCACCCGGAACCGTGTTCTCCTCGCGGCCATGGCCTTCCAACCGGATCAACACCGATTCCGCACCGGCGCCGCGATGGTGCCGCCAGCGGGCGACCGCTACCGCCAGTGCCGCCAGCAAACCGTCCTCGACCCCACCGTGGAACGCCGAAGGCAAAGCGGTCAACAACGTTTCGGTCGCCGTCACCGGAAGCTGGACACTCACCTGCTCCACGGTCGCCATGACATCCACGACCGGATCCAGCGCACGCGCGCCGAGCATCGGATCGGGCGCGTCCAAAACCGAACGCCACCACGACAACTGCGCCACCAGTTGCGGTGCGCGAGCTTGCTCGACCAACCCGTGCGCCCACCGGCGCAGGGAGGTTCCGGCCCCGGCCAGCACCGGCGCCACCCCCGCCGACACGTCCCGCCACGCGGCAGCCAAGTCCGGCAACAGAATCCGCCACGACACGCCATCGATCACCAGGTGATGGGCGACCACCGACAGTCGGCCCGCCTGCTCGGGTCCGGAGTCGAACCACACGAACTGAACCATCAATCCCGCCGAGGGAGCCAATCGTCCTACCGCCGCACGCACCTGGGCGGCGATCAACTCCGCCTGTTCGCCGGAATCCTGTTCGACGGCATCCATTTCGACACGGTGCAGCAGCCGATCCACCTCGACCGCACCCACCGGTGCCACCTCGAGGCCCGCGCCGCGCTCGTCATCGATCAGCCGCGACCGCAGCACATCATGGCGATCGAACACCGCGGTCAACGTCGCCACCAAACCCGCCCGATCGATGCCCACCGGCAGCTCGAGCAGCAGCGACTGCGTGAAGCTGTCGAATCCCGCGCCGAGCTCCCGCACGAACCGGGCCGCGGGCAGCAGCGGCAGCCATCCGACCCCGCCACCGGCCAACTCCGCCAACACCGGAACGGTGACGGCCCGTCCGGCGGCCACCGCCGCCAACGCCGCGGCAGTCTGATATTCGAACACCTCCCGCGGACTGATCTCGACGCCGAGTTCCCGTGCCCACGAAACCACCTGGATCGAGCGGATGCTGTCACCGCCGAGTTCGAAGAAGCCGTCGTCCACGCCTACCCGGTCGAGCCCGAGCAGCTCCGCGAACACCGTGGTCAAGATCTGTTCCTCGGTGCTGCGCGGTGCCCGATACCGCGCGGCGGAGGTGATTTCCGGCTCCGGCAGTGCCGCCCGATCCAGTTTTCCGTTGGCGGTCAGCGGCACCGAGTCGAGCACCACGACCGCCGCGGGCACCATGAAATCCGGCAACCGCTCGGACGCGAACGCGCGTACGTCCGCGCCGTCGAGTTCCTGCTGAACCGGCGCGGAACCATCGGCGACCACGTAGCCGATCAGCTGCTTGCCATGACCGGTGTCGCGTGCGATCACCATCGCGCGCGCGACCGAAGGATGTTGCGCCAGTATGGTTTCGATCTCGCCCGGCTCGACCCGGAACCCTCGGATCTTCACCTGATTATCGACCCGGCCGACGAACTCCAACTCCCCCGCGCCATTCCAGCGCACCACATCACCGGTGCGATACAGCCGACCACCCGACGGATCGAACGGATCGGCCACAAACCGAGCCGCGGTCAGCCCGGGCCGGCCGCGATAGCCACGCCCCAGCTGGGCACCGGCGACATACAGCTCACCGGGGACGCCGACCGGAACCGGCAGCAGCCACGAATCCAGCACGAAAAACCGCACATTCCCCAGTGGGCGGCCGATCGGCACAGTCCCGGCGTCGCTGCCGACGTCATAATTGGTGACACAGGCGGTGGTTTCGGTAGGCCCGTATCCGTTCACGACCTGAACGTCGGCGTACTTCGCGTTCAGCTTGCGAACAAGGGCTTCGGTCAGCTCGGCACCGCCGACGATGACCTCCCGCAAACCCCGCAAAGGGTTGGCGGGCAAGGAATCCGCGTGATCGATCAAGGCCGCCAGCAACGGCGGTGTCGAGAACATCCTCGTCACCGACCGCGTCGCTACCAGCTCGGCGATCTCCAGCACATCCGATCGCGCTTCACCGGCCAGCACCAACGACGCACCGCAGGCCAGCGTCGGCCAGATCTCATAGGTGGAACCATCGAACGCGATCGATGAATGCACCAGCACCCGATCGTCGGTACCGACCGGCCAAGCCTGGGAAATCAGGTTCGACAGGTTACGGTGCGTGATGCCAACACCTTTCGGCACACCCGTGGAACCGGAGGTGTAGATGACATAGGCGAGATTGTCCGGGCCTACCGCGACGGTCCGCCCGCGACCTGACTGATCCGCCTTCTCGATGGCATCGAGGTACAGGTGTGGTGCCGCGTTCGGCGGCAAGGACTTTCCGGTGGCGGAGTCGGTGACGACGACAACCGGCGCGGCGTCGGTGAGGACGAACGCCAACCGATCGGACGGATACGCCGGATCGATCGGCAGATACGCACCACCGGCCCGCAACACACCCAGCAGGGCCACGATCAAGTCGGCGGACCTCGGCAGCGCGACCGCGACAACGCTGTCCGGGCCGACCCCGCGCGAGATCAATTCCTGGGCAAGCTGACCAGCCCTGGCATCGAGATCCCGATACGACAGCGCCTCAGCACCGGAGAACACCGCGATCGCGTCCGGAGCCGCGACAACCCGCGCCCCGATCGAATCGACAATCGTGGTGTCGGGAATCTCGACAGTAGTGTCGTTCCACCGACGCAACACCACGTCGCGTTCGTCGGCATCGAGGACCTCGACCGAACCCACCGCCGCGCCCGGCTCCGACACCAGCTGCCGCAGTGTACGCACCAGCCGCGTTACCATGGCCTCGACCGTGGACCGGTCGAACAGCTCGGTCGCGTACTCGACGAGACCGTGCCATTGCTGGCCGGCGGGCGCGTCGGCGATATTGAAGAACAGGTCGAACCGCGCGGTCGCGATCGACGCACCGTAGGGCTCGTATCGAACGCCCGGCAGCTCCAGTGTTGGCAGGGTGTTGTTCTGGAAGGCCAACGACACCTGGAACAGCGGATGATGCGCCGCCGAGCGAGCCGGCTTCAGCAGCTCCACCAGCAATTCGAACGGTACGTCCTGATTGTCGTACCCCGCCAACGCTTTCGCGCGAACCTGACCGAGGAGTTCGGTGAACGACGTTTCCGGCGACACCCGGGTCCGCAGCACCCAGCTGTTGACGAAGAACCCCACCAGGTCGTTCAGGGCGTCGTCGGTGCGTCCGGCGATCGGCGATCCGAGCGGAATGTCCTCCCCCGCACCGAGTTTGAACAGTAGCACGGCCAACGCCGACTGCAGCACCATCGACACGGTCGCGCCGGCCCGACCGGCCAGCCGTTCCACGTCGGCGCGCAGCAGCGGATCGATATCGAAGGCGACCACATCGCCGCAGTAGCTGGCCACGCGCGGGCGCGGCCGGTCCGTCGGCAGCCGCAACTGCTCCGGCAACTCGTCGAGTTCGGCGCGCCAGTAGTCGAACTGCTGGGACAGCACGCTGCCCGGATCGTCCGGCGAACCGAGCACGTCCTGCTGCCACAACGTGTAATCGACATATTGCACCGGCAATGACCCCCAGCCGGGCGCTCGATCTTCCAGGCGCGCGGTGTAAGCCACCGAGAGATCACGCAACAGCGGCGCGGCCGACCAGCCGTCACCCGCGATGTGGTGGATCAACAACACAAACACGCAGTCCTCGGCGCCGCACCGAAACACACTGGCGCGCAACGGTATCTCGGACGACAGATCGAACCCGTAGCGCACCGCGCCGTCCACCGCGGCCGCCAGCGCGGCGGGTTCGACGTCGGTGATCGTTACCGGCACCTCGGCGCTGTCGATATCCAATACTCGCTGGGCGGGGACACCGTCGGCTTCCACGAAGATCGTGCGCAGGCTCTCGTGCCGCGCGACCACGTCACCGATCGCGGACCGCAGGGCGTACTCGTCCGCCCCGTGCAACCGCACCACTATCGGCATGTTGTAGGTCGCCGACGGACCTTCCAGCCGATGGATGAACCACAACCGCCGCTGCGCGTACGACAGTGGAACCACCGCCGGGCGCTGCCGGGCCTGCAATGCCAGCCGGGCTCGATGATGGCCTTCGAGCCTGGTGCCCAACTGCGCCACCGTCGGGGCGTCGAAGACCGTCCGAATGGGCACCTCCATGCCCAATACCACCCGGATCCGGCTCACCAGGCGGGTGGCCAGCAGCGAGTGGCCGCCCAGCGCGAAGAAGCTGTCGTCGATGCCGACTCGGTCGTGGCCGAGGATTTCGGCGAACAACGCGGCCAGCATTTGTTCCTGGATGGTGCCGGGCGCGCGATAGGTCACCGACGATCGGAGCTCCGGCACCGGCAACGCGGCGCGGTCCAGTTTGCCGCTGGCGGTCAGCGGCACCGAGTCGATCACGATCACGGCGGACGGCACCATGAAATCGGGCAGCCGCTCGGCCGCGAACCGGCGGACCTGCCCGCCGTCGAGTTCCGGTGTGTTGGCCTGGCCCTCGGCCGGTTTGGTGCGGTCGGCGACCACGTAGCCGACCAGCTGCTTACCACCGTCGGTGTCGCGCGCCACGACCACCGCCCGAGATACCGAGGGATGTTGCGCCAGCACCGTTTCGACTTCACCGGGCTCAACACGGAAGCCACGGATCTTGACCTGGTCATCCACCCGGCCAGCGAACTCGAGCACTCCGGCCGAGGTCCAGCGCACCACATCGCCGGTGCGGTACAACCGAGCGCCTGACGGGTCGAACGGATCGGCCACAAACCGAGCCGCGGTCAGCCCTGACCGGCCGTGATAGCCGCGGGCCAGCTGAGCGCTGGCGACATACAACTCACCGGCGACCCCGACCGGAACCGGGGTCAACCACGAATCCAGCACGAACACCCGGGTATTGGCCACCGGGGTACCGATCGGCACGACAGCGCCCACGACGTCGTCGGGAACAACGAAGGCCGTCACATCGACCGTCGCCTCGGTCGGGCCGTACAAGTTGTCCACCCGGTCGACCCCGCACTTGGCTTTCAGGGCGTCCACCAGCCCTGAGGTGAGCGTATCGGCACCGGTATTTACCTGCCGCAAGCTGTGGAACGGGTTGTCGGACAACGACTCCGCATGATCGACCAATGCCGACAACAGCGGCGGCGTCGCGAACATCTTTGTCACCGAACGGGTCTCGACAAGTCGGATGATCTCCACCAGATCCGACCGCTGCTCACCGGCGACCACCAACGTCGCACCACCGCACAACGCAGGCCAAATCTCATAGGTCGAGGCATCGAACGCCACCGACGAATGCACCAGCACCCGATCCTCAGACCCCGCCGCCCACGCCTGAGCGACCAGATTCACCACGTTACGATGCGTGATACCAACACCTTTAGGAACACCGGTCGAACCAGAGGTGTAGATCACGTACGCCAAATTCTGCGGCCGCACCACCCTGACTCGATCCAGCGCAACCACGTCACCGATGTCGGTCGTATCGATGCAGAGATGCGCTATCGCGGTATCCGGCAACACCTTTGCCGTAGCGGAATCGGTCACGACAACAACCGGCGCGGCATCGGTGAGGACAAATGCCACCCGGTCCGAGGGATATCCCGGATCGATCGGCAAGTACGCCCCACCGGCCTTCAACACGCCCAGCAACGCCACGATCAACTCCGCCGACCGTGGCAAGGCCACCGCGACAACATCATCCGGACCGACGTCACGCGAGATCAGCTCGCGCGCCACTCCGTTGGATCGGACATCGAGTTGCCGATAGGTCACCTCGGTATCGGCGCAGGCCACCGCGACCGCGTCCGGCGTCCGAGCGACCTGCGCTTGAAACAGTCCGACGGCGGTGCCATCCGGGTCGACGGGCACGGTGGTGTCGTTCCACCGACGTAACACCGACTCACGTTCGTCGGCATCGAGCACATCGATCGACCCCACCGGCGCCGCCGGATCCGCCACGATCGACCGCAGGATCCGATCCAGCCGCGCCACCATCGCCTCGATGGTGGACCGGTCGAACAGGTCGGTGGCGTACTCGGCGTACACGTCCCACCCGGCCGGGCCGGGGGCGTGGCCGTTGCGTCGCTCCCCCGTGGCGGCATCGCCGATGTTGAAGGTCAGATCGAATTGCGCGGTCATCGCCGCGAGGGCATACGGTTCGAACTCGACGCCCGCCAACTCCAGGGTGGGCGCGGTGTTGTTCTGAAAGCTCAACAGCACCTGGAACAACGGGTGATGCGAGGCCGACCGAACCGGGTTGAGCAGCTCGACAAGCAGTTCGAACGGAATGTCCTGATTCTCGTAGGCGGCCAAGGCTTTCGCCCGCACCTGGCCGACTATTTCGGCGAACGACGCCTCCGGCGCGACCGCGGTCCGCAAGACCCAGGTGTTGACGAAGAACCCCACGAGATCGTTCAATGCATCGTCGGTGCGTCCGGCGATCGGCGACCCGATCGGAATATCTTCCCCCGCTCCGAGTTTGAACAGCAGCACGGCCAAGGCCGACTGCAACACCATCGACACCGTCGCGCCCTCGCGGGCGGCCAAGTTTTCCACCGCGGTGCGGATCGCGGGATCGATCCGGAAGACCACTATGTCCCCGCGATAGCTGGCCACGCGCGGCCGCGGCCGGTCGGTCGGCAACCGCAACTGCTCTGGCAGGCCATCGAGTTCGGCACGCCAGTACTCGAACTGCTGCGACACCACACTGTCCGGGTCGGCGTGCGAGCCGAGCAATTCCTGCTGCCACAACGTGTAATCCACATATTGCACCGGCAACGGCTCCCACTCCGGTGCCTGACCGAGCCGCCGCGCGCCGTACGCCTCCGACAGATCCCGCAGCAGCGGGCCCATCGACCAACCGTCACCGGCGATGTGGTGAATCAGCAACATCACCACGCACTCTTCGGACGCATACCGAAAGACGTTGGCGCGGATCGGAATTTCCGTCGACAGATCGAACGCGTAGCGCGCCGCCGCGGTCACCGCGCCGGCCAGTTCGGCGGAATCGACGTCGACGATGGTGACCGGCACGTCGACCCGGTCGACGTCGAGCACTTCCTGGCCGGGCACGCCGTCGACTTCCACGAAGACCGTGCGCAGACTCTCGTGCCTGCCGACCACGTCACCGACCGCGGCCGCGAACGCCGCCGCATCGAAGACACCCGTCAATCGCACCGTCAACGGCATGTTGTAGGTGGCCGACGGCCCCTCCAGGCGGTGGATGAACCACAACCGCCGCTGCGCAAACGACAATGGAATCATCACAGACCCACCTCTCGATTCATCCTGCGAAGCGCCGGCCGACGAGACTGCGCCAACTGGGGCCATCGGCCCGTGAGTTCGGCGACCGTCGCCGCCTCGAACATCACTCGGATCGGCACTTCGACGCCCATCACCGCGCGGATCCGGCTGGCCAGGCGGGTCGCCAGCAGCGAGTGACCGCCCAGCGCGAAGAAGCTGTCGTCCACGCCGACCCGGCCGACGCCGAGTATTTCGCTGAACAACTCGGTCAGTGTCCTTTCTCGCTCGGTCCGCGGGGCACGATATTCTTTGGCGGACAACAACTCCGGATCCGGCAGTGCGCCACGATCGAGCTTGCCGTTCGCCGTCAGCGGCACCGCGTCGATAACCATCACCGCCGCCGGAACCATGAAATCTGGCAATCGCGCCGCCACGAACGTGCGCACGCCCGCGGGCAGCAGGGTGTCCTGCGGATAGTTGGCGTAAACGGCCGGATCATCGACCGCGTCCGCCGGCACGTAGATGTCGGTCAAGGGTTGTCCCGCTACTGCCGCGGCGTCGAGGAATACCGCGTCCATCCGGCCCGGCTTCGTGGACCAGGTGACCGCGGTGCGGTAGCCGAGTTGCCCGCCGAGCACGTGCAGGTCTTCGGGCAGCAACCCCGCGCTCACCCGGTCGGCAATGGACGCGAGCGTTCCTTCGAAATTCGCTCCTAGGGGGTCTGTTCGGTCGCCGGGCGACGTCGAATGGCCGCTGCGGACCCGGTCGACGGCGTCGATCTGTCCGGTCAATCCGGCGTGCGGAATGCCTGTGACGCGAATGCCGTCGGGGTGTTCGGTGTGCAGCAGAGTGCGCAGCCAATCATGATCGCGGAATTTCACTTTCGGCGTATCGGCGACGGACCGCTGTGCCGTCGGGGACTTGTGCAGCACCACGTCGTAGCGATACCTGGTCAACTCGTTGACCGAGAATCCGCGTTTGAGCTGGATGTCGACGGCGTCGAACCCGTTCTCGCCGTGCCGAAGTGCCAGGAAGTACTCCGGCGCCACCAGCAGCTCTCGCTCGGCCGACATCTCGCGGCGCACCCGATCGGCGACCACCGCGGGGTCGTCGCCGTCGTGGCGACTGATATGGACCGCGGTGGTGAATTCCTCCAGCAGTGCGAGATTGCGGACATCGCCGACGAACATCGCGCCACCGGGAGCTAACAGGCCGTGCGCCTGTTCGAGGACTCGACGCAAATACCGTTCGCCGGGGAAATACTGTGCGACGGAGTTCAATACGACGGTGTCGAAGTAGCCGGTCGGCAATCCGGTGATGTCATCCGCCGCCTGAGCGCTCAGCGAGACCCGGTCGACCCAGCCCGCATTCAGCTCGGCCAGCTGCTCTCGCACGGTGGCGATGGTCGCGGCGGACAGGTCCGTCGCCCAGTACTCCGCGCAGTCGGGTGCCAACTGCGACAACAACAATCCCGAGCCGACACCGATCTCGAGCACCCGCCGCGGTTTCAGTCCCCGGATCCGATCGACCGTCGCCGACCGCCATTCGCGCATCTGCTCGACCGGAATCGCCGCACCGGTGTAACTGCTGTTCCAGCCACCGAAATCCGAACCGAACCCGGCCGCACGCAGGGAACCGTTCCCATTGCCGTTGCCATTCGTCTTGCCGTTGCCGTTGGTCTTGCCCGCTCCGGCGTACAGGTCGTCGTACACCCGCCGCCACACGCCGACCAGTTCGTCTTCGGCGACGACCGGCCCGGAACGATCGGCGACGACGTAACCGATGAGCTGCGTGCCGCCGATCTCGGTGTCCCGAGCCACCACCACCGCTCGAGATACCGCAGGATGCTGTGCCATCACGGTTTCGACTTCGCCGGGCTCGACCCGGAAGCCACGGATCTTGACCTGATCGTCCACCCGGCCCGCGAACTCCAGCACCCCGGCCGAGGTCCAGCGCACCACGTCACCGGTGCGATACAGCCGACCACCGCCGCTCGAATCGAACGGGTCGGCCACGAACCTGGCCGCGGTCAACCCCGCGCGGCCGCGATAACCGCGCCCCAATTGCGCACCGGCGACATACAACTCACCCGCGACACCGATCGGCACCGGCACCAGCCACTCGTCGAGCACGAACGCCCGGGTATTCGCCACCGGCACACCGATCGGAACGGGCCCGTCCTGCTCGTCCACCGCGTCGAAATCGGTGACACACGCCGTGGTTTCGGTGGGCCCGTACCCATTCATAACCTGAGCCTCGACGTACTTCGCGTTCAACTTCCGCACCACCGTCGCCGTCAGCTCCGCACCACCGACAATGATCCGGCGCAGTGACCGTAAGGGGCTGTCGGGCAAACAATCCACGTGATCGACCAACGCCGACAGCAACGGTGGCGTCGCGAACATCTTCGTCACCGAGTGCGTCGCGATCAGCCGGGTGATCTCCACCAGATCCGAACGCTGCTCACCGGTCACCACCACGGTGGCACCGCCGCACAGCGCAGGCCAGACCTCATAAGTAGAGGCGTCGAAGGCGATCGAGGTATGCACCAGCACCCGATCATCGGGACCGGCCGACCACGACGAGCCGACCAGGCTCGCCACGTTACGGTGCGTGATACCAACAGCTTTGGGGACTCCGGTGGACCCGGACGTGTAGATCACATAGGCCAAATTCTGCGGCCACACCGCGACGGTCGGTGCGGTGCCGGGCCGTTTCCATACCTCGGCGCCGTCGAGATAGAGGTGCGGCGCGGTGGTGCTCGGCAGCAGAGGTGCGGTTCCGGAGTCGGTCACGACGACGACCGGCGCGGCGTCGTCGAGAATGAACGCCAGTCGATCCGACGGATAAGCCGGATCGATCGGCAGGTACCCGCCACCCGCTTTCCATACCGCCAGCAATGCCACGATCAGGTCAGCGGAACGGGGCAGTGCCACCGCGACGATGGTGTCGGGACCAACGCCGCGCTCGACCAGGGCACGCGCCAATTGCTCAGCGCGAGCGTCGAATTCCCGATAGGTGAGCCGCGTTCCGCCGCAGACCACCGCCACCGCGTCCGGGGTGCGGCCGACCTGCGCCTCGAGCAGGCCGACCATGGTGCCGTCGGCGACCGCGGCGGTGGTGTCATTCCATCGGCGCAACACCAGTTCGCGTTCGCCGGTATCGAGAACGTCGATCGAGCCCACCGGCCAGCCGGGGTCCGACACGATCTGGCGCAGTATGCGCACGAACCGCGCCACCATGGTCTCGACCGTCGGCCGGTCGAACAGCTCGGTCGCGTACTCGACCAGCCCGTTCCACGGCTGACCGGCGGCGGCGTCGGCGATATTGAAGAACAGATCGAACCGTGCGGTCGCGGTGGTCGCGCGGTACGGCTCGATCCGCGCACCGGACAATGCGAGGTCGGGCAGGGTGTTGTTCTGGAACGCCAGCGACACCTGGAACAACGGGTGATGCGCCGCCGACCGAGCCGGATTGAGCAACTCGACGAGCAACTCGAACGGGACGTCCTGGTTCTCGTAGGCGGCCAGCGCTTTCGCCCTGACCCGAGCCAGGATCTCGCGGAACGACGCCGCCGGAGACACCCGCGCCCGCAGCACCCAGGAGTTGACAAAGAACCCGACAAGATCGGTCAGCGCCTCATCCGTGCGTCCGGCGATCGGCGAGCCGAGCGGAATATCGTCCCCCGCACCGAGTTTGAACAGCAGCACCGCCAATGCCGACTGCAGCACCATCGATACCGTCGCACCCTCGCGCGCCGCCAAACGCTCGACCGCGCCGCGAATCTCGGCGTCGATCCCGAACAGCACCATGTCACCGCGATAGCTGGCCACCAGTGGACGCGGACGATCGGTGGGCAGCCGCAGCTGTTCGGGCAGCCCGTCGAGCTCGGTACGCCAATAGGTGAACTGCCGCGACAGCGGACTGTCCGGGTCGTCCGACGACCCGAGCACTTCCCGCTGCCACAGCGTGTAATCCACGTACTGCACCGGCAGCGGCTCCCACTCCGGCGCCCGATCCGCGAGACGCGCGGCATACGCCTCCGAAAGATCGCGCAGCAACGGCGTCATCGACCAGCCGTCGGCGGCGATGTGATGAATCAGCACCACGGCGACACATTCGTCGGCACCGTGCCGGAACACGCTGGCACGCAGGGGTATCTCGGACGACAGATCGAATCCATACCGCACCGCCGCGGTCACCGACGCATCCACTTCGGCCGGATCTATATCGGCGACAATTACCGGCACCTCGACGCTGTCGGCATCGAGAACCCGCTGCGACGGCACACCGTCGACGTCGATGAAGACCGTCCGCAAACTCTCGTGCCGCGCGACAACATCACCAATCGCCGCACGCCAGACCGACACATCCACCCCGTGCAACCGCACGGCCAAGGCCATGTTGTAAGTGGCAGAGGGCCCTTCGAGACGGTGGATGAACCACAACCGCCGCTGCGCGAACGACAGCGGCACCACGTCCGGCCGCGGCCGAGGCGACAATGCCGGGCGCACTTGCGCTTCCGCATCGAGTCGGGGCACCAACTCCGCCACCGTCGGCGCATCGAAGACCGTCCGGATCGGCACCTCGACGCCAAGCATTACTCGAATCCGACTGACCAGGCGAGTGGCGAGCAACGAGTGGCCACCCAGTGCGAAGAAGCTGTCGTCGACGCCGACCCGGTCGAGTCCGAGGATCTCGGCGAACAAGTCGGCCAGGACCCGCTCCCGCTCGGTGCGCGGGGCTCGATACTGCAGAGCGGCGCCGAACTCGGGATCAGGCAGCGCCGCACGATCGAGCTTGCCACTCGCGGTCAGCGGCACCGAGTCGATCACCAGCACCGTCGCGGGCACCATGAACTCGGGCAGGCGCTCGGCCACCCAGCGGCGCACCTCGGCGGCCAGCAGGCCCGCATGGGGGCTGTTGGCGTACCCGCGGGGATCGTCCACGGGCGCCGCTGCGGCATACACGTCGGTCAGTGGTTGGCCCTGTGCGGTCGCGATCTCGATGAACACGGCGTCCATCCGGTCCGGCTCCGCGGACCAGGTGACCGCGGTCGTGTATCCGAATTGCCGGCCGAGCGCGTGCAGATCCTCGGGCACCAGACCCGCACTCGGCCGGTCGGTGATGGTTTCGAGAATATCCTCGAAACCGGCGCCGAGTTCGTCGGTGGTGGTGCCGGGCAGACCTGCCCGGATTCGGCGTGTCGCTTCGACTTCCCCGATCAGTCCGGCGTGCGGGATCCCGGTGACCCGCACTCCGTCGGTATGTCGGATGTGCAGCAGGCTGCGCAGCCATTCGTGACCGCGGAAAACGACTTTCGGCACATCGGCAACCGAAAGGGGTTTCGTCGGAGCTTTGTGCAAGACCACGTCGTAGCGGTATCGGGTCAGCTCGTTGATCGACAATCCGCGTTTGAGCTGGATATCGACGGCGTCGAATCCGGTTGCGTCGCTGCTCAACCCCACGAAGTACTCCGGCGCCAGCAACAGCTCTTGTTCAGCGGAGATGTCTCGACGGACTCGGTCGCCTACCGCGACAGGGTCTTCACCACCGTTGCGACTGATCTGTACCGCGGTGGTGAACTCCTCCAGCAGCGCCAGATTGCGCACATCGCCGACGAATACCGCACCACCGGGGGCCAGCAACCTCAGCACCTGTTCCAGGACGGTGCGCAGGTAGTTCTGGCTCGGGAAATACTGAATGACGGAGTTCAGCACCACAGTGTCGAAATGACCCTCCGGCAGCCCGTCGGAGTCATCGCCCGCTTGCGCCCGCAACACGACACGATCAGTCCATCCCGCGTCGAGTTCGGCCAACTGTTGTCGCAACGAGGAGATGGTGGCGGCGGAGACGTCCGACGCCCAGTACTCTTCGCAGTCGGGCGCCAACTGCGACAGCAACAATCCCGAGCCGACACCGATCTCGAGCACCCGCCGCGGTTTCAGTCCGCGAATCCGGTCGACCGTCGCCGACCGCCATTCCCGCATCTGCTCCAGCGGAATCGGTGCCCCGGTGTAGCTGCTGTCCCAGCCGCCGAAGTCCGAACCGAACTCGACCACCTCAGTGGAGACACGGTGAGTGCCATCGTCTTTGCCGATGTCGAGTCCGGAGTACAGGTCGTCGTATACCCGACGCCACTGCCCCACCAATTCGTCTTCACCGACGACCGGCCCGGGCTGGTCAGCGACCACATACCCGACCAGTTGCTTGCCGCTGTCCGTATCGCGTGCCACCACCACCGCTCTGGTCACCGAAGGATGTTGCGCGAGCACCGTTTCCACTTCGCCAGGCTCTACCCGGAAGCCGCGAATCTTGACCTGATCGTCGGCCCGGCCCTCGAACTCCAACTGGCCCGCGCTGTTCCAGTGCACCACATCACCGGTGCGATACAGCCGACCACCACCGCTCGAATCGAACGGGTCGGCCACGAACCTGGCCGCGGTCAACCCCGCCCGGCCGCGATAACCACGCCCCAATTGCGCACCGGCGACATACAACTCACCCGCCACACCGATCGGCACCGGCACCAGCCACTCATCGAGCACAAACGCCCGCGTATTCGCCACCGGCACACCGATCGGAACCGGCCCGTCGAGATCGTCCACCACATCGAAATCGGTGACACACGCCGTGGTTTCGGTGGGCCCGTACCCATTCATAACCTGCGCCTCGACGTACTTCGCGTTCAACTTCCGCACCACCGTCGCGGTCAGCTCCGCACCACCGACAATAATCCGGCGCAGTGACCGTAAAGGGCTGCCGGGCAAACAATCCACGTGATCAGCCAACGCCGACAACAACAGTGGCGTCGCGAACATCTTCGTCACCGAGTGCGTCGCGATCAGCCGAGTAATCTCCACCAGATCCGAACGCTGCTCACCGGTCACCACCACCGTGGCACCGCCACACAGAGCCGGCCAGACCTCATAAGTAGAGGCGTCGAAGGCGATCGAGGTATGCACCAGCACCCGATCATCAGGACCGGCCGACCACGACGAACCCACCAAGCTCACCACGTTACGATGAGTGATCCCAACACCTTTAGGAACACCGGTAGATCCGGACGTGTAGATCACATACGCCAAATTCTGCGGCGCGGCAGCCCGATGCTGACCCGTCCAGTCCTGCGCACCGATCGTATCGAGGTGCAGGCGAGGGGTTGCCGTGTGCGGCAACGAGGGCGCGGTCGCGGCATCGGTCACGACGACGACCGGCGCGGCGTCGGCGAGTACGAACTCCAACCGATCCGAGGGATATGCCGGATCGATCGGCAGATACGCGCCACCGGCCTTCAGCACCGCGACCAGCGCCACGATCAGTTCCGCGGACCGCGGCAACGCGACCGCGACAACACCATCCGGACCCACCCCGCGCGCGGCCAGCGCTCGCGCCAACCTGTCGGCTCGGAGATCGAGTTCCCGATAGGTCAGCTCGGTATCCGCGCAGACCACAGCGACCGCGTCGGGTGTTCGGGCGACCTGGGTCTGCAACAACCCGACCAGAGTGGTGTCGGGGACGGCAACGGTGGTGTCGTTCCAATGATTCAGCACCAGTTCGCGTTCAACACTGCCGAGCACATCGATCGACCCCACGGCGACCTCCGGGGCCGACACCAGCTGCTGCAGCAAGCGCACCAACCGCTGCGCCATCGTGTCGACCGTCGACCGATCGAACAACTCGGTCGCGTACTCGACGAACCCATCCCAGCCAGCACCGGCGGGCGCATCGGCGACATTGAAGAACAAGTCCAACCGCGCGGTCGCGATGGACGCGGGGTAGGGCTCGATCCGCACACCGGAAAGATCCAGGGCAGGCAGCGTGTTGTTCTGGAACGCCATCGTCACCTGGAACAACGGGTGATACGCCGCCGAGCGGGCCGGGTTCAGCAATTCGACGAGCAGCTCGAAAGGAACATCCTGATTTTCGTACCCGGCCAACGCTTTCGCCCTGACCTGGCTCAACAGCTCGGCGAACGACGCCGCCGGAGCGACGGTCGCGCGCAGTACCCAGGTGTTGACGAAGAACCCCACCAGGTCGGTCAACGCTTCATCGGTACGACCGGCGATCGGAGCACCGATCGGAATATCCTCTCCGGCACCGAGTTTGAACAGCAGCACGGCCAATGCCGACTGGAGCACCATCGACACCGTGGCACCTTCACGGCTGGCCAATCGTTCCACCGCGGTACGGCTCTCGGGATCGATGCCGAACGGGACCACGTCTCCGCGATAGCTGGCCACGCGCGGACGCGGCCGATCCATCGGCAGTCGCAACTGCTCGGGCAATCCGTCGAGCTCGGCCCGCCAATAGTTGAACTGCTGCGACAGCAAGCTGTCGGGATCGGATGCGGAGCCGAGCAATTCCCGCTGCCACAACGTGTAGTCCACGTACTGGACTGGCAACGGTCCCCACCCGGGCTCCCGATCCTCCAGACGCGCCGCGTACGCCACCGACAAGTCTCGCAACAGCGGAGTCAGCGACCAGCCATCGCCGGCGATGTGGTGAATCAACAACACCAACACGCACTCACCGGCGGCGTAGCGGAACACGCTGGCGCGCAGCGGGATTTCCGACGACAGATCGAATCCGTAGCGCACCGCCGCGGTCACCGACGCAGCCAGCTCGGTACCACCGACGTCGGTCACCGCGAACGGAACCTCGACGCGATCGGCGTCGAGCACCCGCTGAGCAGGCACGCCATCGGTAGCGACGAAGACCGTACGCAGACTCTCGTGCTTGGCAACGACATCGCTGATTGCCGCACGCAACGCCGCGACATCCGCACCATGCAACCGCACCGCCAGCGCCATGTTGTAGGTGGCCGACGGGCCCTCGAGTCGATGGATGAACCACAGTCTCCGCTGCGCGAACGACAACGGAACAACCTCAGGACGCGGTCCGGCCAACAGTGTCGGGCGGACCTGCACACCCGCATCGAGCCTTGTCACCAACTGCGCCACTGTCGGAGCATCGAAGACCGTCCGGATCGGCACCTCTACGCCCAACACCACCCGAATTCGACTGGCCAGGCGGGTAGCCAGCAGCGAATGACCACCCAGTTCGAAGAAGCTGTCGTCTACGCCGACTCCGTCACGTCCGAGGACTTCGCCGAATAATTCGGCCAGGACCCGCTCCCGCTCGGTGCCCGGCGCCCGATACCGCACCGAGGACACCAGCTCCGGATCCGGCAACGCTTCACGATCCAGTTTCCCGTTCGCGGTCAACGGCACCGAGTCGATCACCATCACCACCGACGGCACCATGAACTCCGGCAACCGATCCGCCACGAACTTACGCACCTTGGCACCATCAAGCGCAGTCTCAGCCGCATGACCGTTGCCCTCGACCGGGATGGTTCGATCGGCGACCACATAGCCGACCAACTGCTTGCCGCCATCGGTCTCGACCGCTACCACCACCGCCTGAGATACCGAAGGATGGTGCGCCAGTGCGGCTTCGACCTCGCCGGGTTCCACTCGGAACCCGCGGATCTTGACCTGATCATCGGCCCGTCCCACGAATTCCAGCTGCCCGGCGGCATTCCACCGCACCACATCACCGGTGCGATACAACCGCCCGCCGGTCGGATCGAACGGATCGGCCACGAAACGGGCGGCGGTCAATCCCGACTGACCGTGGTAGCCGCGGGCCAACTGCGCTCCAGCGACGTACAACTCGCCGGCCACCCCTACCGGGGCCGGCAGCAGCCACGAATCAAGCACGAACACCCGCACGTTCGCCAACGCAGAGCCGATCGGCACTGAGGCAGGGCTGTCCGATGCGCAGGTCGCGGCGAACACCGTAGTGAACACTGTAGTTTCGGTCGGGCCGTAACCGTTGGCTACCTCGACACCGGCGGTGCTCGTTCGCAGTCGGCGCACCAAGCCCGAGGTGAGTTCGGCGCCACCGACGATCACCTGCGTCAAGCTTCGGAATGAGTTGTCGGGCAGCGCTTCGACCTGATCGAGCAACACCGAGAGCAAGGCCGGTGTCGAGAACATCTTGGTGACCGACCGGGCCGCGACCAGGCCGGTGATCTCGGCCGGGTCCGAGCGCTGCTCGCCGGCCAACACCACGGTGCCGCCGCCGATCAGCGCGGGCCAGATCTCGTAGGTGGAGGCGTCGAAGGCAATCGAGGAATGCACCAGGACCCGCTCACCGGGCCCGATCGACCACGACTGGGCGGCAAGGTTGGCCACGTTACGGTGGGTGACGGCAACACCTTTGGGCACGCCGGTCGAGCCGGACGTGTAGATCAGATATGCCAAGTTGCCGGACCGTACGGTGACAGCCTGGGCGCTACCAACCGCGCCGGTGGTATCGAGTGCATTGAGGTAGAGGTGTGGTGTCGTGTTGTGCGGCAGCGTGTTTGCCGTGACTCGATCGGTGAGGACGATGACCGGGGCGGCGTCGGTGAGGATGAACGCCAACCGATCCGAGGGATATGCCGGATCGATCGGCAGATACCCGCCACCAGCCTTCAGTACCGCCAGCAATGCCACGATCAAATCCACCGAGCGAGGCAACGCTACCGCGACAACGCAATCCGGACCCACGCCGCGCGAGATCAAGACCCGCGCGAGCCGATCAACCCGAGTATCGAGGTCCCGGTACGACACCTCGGTATCCGCGTGGACGACCGCGACGGCATCCGGGGTCGCAGCGACCTGCGCTTGGAACAGCTCGACTATGGTGACATCCCGGTCGTCCGAAACGGTGGTGTCATTCCACCGATTCAGCACGAGGTCGCGTTCGTCGGCATCGAGCACATCGATGGATCCGACCGGGGCGTCCGGGTTCCGCACCAGCAGTTGCAGTATCCGCACCAGACGCCGCGCCATGGCCTCGACCGTGGACCGATCGAAAAGGTCGGTGGCGTATTCGATGTACCCGTCCCAGCCGAGTGGGGCAGCAGCGTTCCCGTTGTCTCGCCGACCGGCGACGGCGTCACCGATGTTGAACGTCAGATCGAATCGCGACGTGGTGACAGGCGCCGTATACGGTTCGACCACGACCCCGGGCAGCGCCAAGTTCGGCACGGCGTTGTTCTGCAACGTGAGCAGTACCTGGAACAACGGATGGTGTGCCGCCGACCGGGCCGGGTTGAGCAACTCGACCAGCGTGTCGAACGGGGCGTCCTGATTCTCGTAGGCCGCCAACGCTTTTGCCCGGACCTGGCCGAGCAGCTCGGTAAACGACGCAGCCGGGACGACGGCAGCACGCAGCACCCACGTGTTGACGAAGAAGCCGACCAGATCGGACAGGGCGTCATCGGTCCGACCGGCGATCGGCGAGCCGACCGGAATATCCTGCCCCGCACCGAGTTTGCTCAACAGCACGGCCAACGCCGACTGCCACACCATCGACACCGTCGCACCTTCGCGACCGGCCACCCGCTCCACGTCCGCGCGCAGTTGCGTAGCTATGCTGAAACGCACCGCGTCGCCGCGGTAGCTGGCCACCCGCGGGCGAGGCCGATCGGTCGGCAACACCAACTGCTCCGGCACACCGTCGAGCTCCGCACGCCAGTACTCGAACTGCCGCGCCAGCACACTCTCCGGATCGGTCGGCGAACCGAGCAACTCTTGTTGCCACAGCGCGTAATCCACGTACTGCACCGGCATCGGCGCCCACTCCGGGGCCCTGCCTTCGGTACGCGCCGCATATGCCGCGGACAGATCCCGCAACGTCACCGTCGCCGACCAGCCATCACCGGCGATGTGGTGAATCAACAGCACTAGCAACCAGTCGTCGGTACCGTACCGAAACACACTGGCCCGCAACGGGATCTGCGTCGACAGGTCGAATCGATGCGCGGCCGCCTTGGCAACCGCCGCATCGACTTCGGCCGGATCCACGTCGGTCACCGTGATCGGCACCTCGACGCTGCCCGCATCGAGAACCTGCTGAGCGGGCACACCATCGGCCTCGACGAAGATCGTGCGCAGACTCTCGTGCCGCGCAACGACATCGCCGAGTGCGGCCGCGAAGGCCGCCGCGTCGAACGCGCCGGTCAACCTGGCGGCCAACGGCATGTTGTAGGTGGCCGACGGCCCCTCCAGCCGGTGGATGAACCACAACCGCCGCTGCGCGAACGACAGGGGAACCACCTCCGGCCGCGGACGGACCTGCAGCGTCGGGCGGATCTGCACATCGGTATCGAGCCGAGTAGCCAACTGCGCCACCGTCGGCGCGTCGAAGACCGTCCGAATCGGCACCTCGACGCCGAGCACCACCCTGATCCGGCTGATCAGCCGGGTGGCGGACAGGGAATGCCCGCCGAGCTCGAAGAAGCTGTCGTCGACGCCGACCCGGTCGAGCCCGAGCACCTCGGCGAACAACACGGCCAGCGCCCGCTCGCCGTCGTTACTCGGCACCCGGTACGCCATCGAGGAGGCGAACTCGGGGGCGGGCAGCGCGGCGCGGTCGAGCTTTCCGTTCGGCGTCAGCGGCACCGCGTCGATCACCATCACCACGGTCGGCACCAGGAACTCCGGCAGCCGTTCGGCGGCGAACCGGCGCACCTCCGCGCCATCGAGGCCGGACCCGTGGCCATTGCCCGCCGCCGGGATGCCGTGCTCGGCGACCACATACCCGACCAGTTGCTTGCCGTCCTCGGCGTCGAGGGCGACCACCACCGCCTGCGACACCGAAGGGTGTTGCGCCAGCGCGGTTTCGACCTCGCCGGGCTCCACCCGGAACCCACGGATCTTCACCTGATCGTCGGCCCGGCCGACGAACTCCAGCACCCCGCCCCAGGTCCAGCGGACCACATCACCGGTGCGATACAACCGGCCGCCATCCGGATCGAACGGGTCGGCCACGAATCGGGCCGCGGTCAGCCCCGCCCGACCGTGATAGCCACGCGCCAATTGCGCACCGGCGACATACAATTCACCGGCCACCCCGACCGGAACCGGCGCCAACCACGGATCGAGCACGAACGCCCGCAGATTCCCGAGCGGGGCTCCGATCGGGCTGCCGCCACGGGTGACCTGCGCCGCCGACAGATCCAGCTTGGTGACGTGCACCGTGGTTTCGGTGATCCCGTACATGTTCACCAGCTCGGGCAGGTCGCCGTGACCGGAGGAATACCAGGGCCGCAGGTGGGCTGGGTGCAGCGCCGCACCGCCGAATATCACCATCCGCAGCGCGGATTCGGTAGTGCCACAAGATGATCGAGCCTCCGCCAGCGCATAGAACGCTGACGGCGTCTGATTGAGGATCGTCACGCCCTTGCCGACCACCAGGTGCCACAGCTGCGCGGGGGTGCGCACCACGTCCCAGGGCACCACGATCACCCGGCCGCCGTGCAGCAGCGCGCCCCAGATCTCCCAGACCGAGAAGTCGAAGGCCTGGGAGTGACACCACGCCCAGACATCGTCGGCACCGAACGCGCACCAGGGCGCGGTGCTCTGGAAGAGCGAGGCCGCGTTGCGGTGGGTGACGGCGACGCCCTTCGGCGTTCCGGTGGAACCGGAGGTGTAGATCAGGTACGCGAGATTGCCGGGCCGCGGCGTCGCAGGCCGGTCCACCGCAGACCGTGCTACCTCGATCTGTTCCATGAGGACTTGGGGACTCTTGTTGTGCGGCAGCACTTTCGAGGTGGCGACGTCGGTGAGCACGGCGACGGGTGCGGCATCGCCGAGCACGAACGCCAGCCGCTCAACCGGGTAGGCCGGGTCGATCGGCAGGTACGCGCCACCGGCTTTCGATACCGCCAGGATCGCGACGATCAGCTCCACCGACCGCGGCAAGGCCACCGCCACCACGCTGTCCGGGCGTACGCCGCGCGAAATCAGGGTTCGGGCAACGCCGTTCGCCCGCGCGTCCAGCTCGCGATAGGAGACCTCGACATCACCGGACACCACGGCCACCGAGTCCGGTGCTTGCCGCACCCGGTCTTCGAACATCCCCACCAAGGTCGCCGCCGGATCCACCGGCACCGCCGTGTCGTTCCACCCCTGCACCACCAGCTCGCGATCGGCGCCGAGCACATCGACCGACCCGATCGGCGCGCGATGGTCCGCTATCGCCTGCCGCAGGTAACGAGCGATCGATCCGAGGTAGCCCTGCAGGTCGTCGTCGGTGTAGAGCTTCGCGTCCCCCTCGATCCGCAGGTAGCCGCCGCGAGACGACTGCCGCTCGTAGTAGAAGACGATCGTCAGATCCCCGCTGTTGCCCGCCGAGTAGACCTGGAGATCGGCCGTTCCGCCGGTCATCTCCAGCGCACCGAAGAACGACATGACGTTGATCACCGGGCCGAACGGATTCCCTTGGGTGTTCGGCATTTTCAGATCACGCCGGATGTCCGACAAGCCGTATCGCAGGTGGTCGCGCGCACTCGAGATGGTGTGATGGATCCGCGCGGCAAGCTCGCCGAGCGAGAGGTCCCTGCTCGACTCGACCAGCATGGGCACGGTGTCCGAGAGCTGACACGGCGTTCGGCCCGCGACGCCGACTCGATTGGACACCGGTATCTGCACACAGAATTCGTCGCGCAACGCGTAGCGCTGGATGGCCGCGGCCGCGACGGACATCAACAGGTAGGGCAGCTTGACACCGATCGATTGCGCGACACTCATCAGCTCGCCGAGCTCAACGCCCGAAAAGCCGTGGGTGCCACCGACTCTGCCCGGCCCGACGCCATCGTCGGCGCTGCCGGGAAGTCGCACCGGATCGATTCCGGCCGGGATCCGGCTGCCCCAGTACGCCCGATCAGCCGCCTGCTGGGTGCGGCGATACTCGATATCACTGTCGATGATGTCGTCGATATGCGCGAATCCCGCTGGCGCGATGGGCTTTCCGGCTACCAACGCGCCGTACACGTCGAGTACCCGCTGGGCCCAGGTGGCCACGCCGACACCGTCCATGATGATGTGGTCGAAGCACATCGACATGATGTAGTGGTTGTCGCCGACCTCGAGCACCGCGACGCTCAGCAGCGCGTCCTGCTCGAGATCGAAACCGACCTCGCGTTCGCGAGCCATGTAGTCGAGTGCGGCGGCGACCGGATCCCGCTTCTCGGTGAGATCCAGGTAGGACGGTGTCCAGTCGGTGGTGTCCCGTTCGACCTGCATCGGCCCGTCGGCGCCGCGCACGAAATTCACCGTCAGTGCCTCGGATTCGGCGAACGCGTGCCGCAGCGCGGTGAAGAAATGGTCCAGTGCCAACTCGGCGTGAATGTCGACGTAGATGATGCAATTATTAGGAATATCCGCCAGCTCGTGCGCTATCCACAATTCTTTCTGAATAGAAGTCAGACTGCGCAGCAGTGATTTGTTTCCCGATTGCATGGCAAACTCCCTCGCTTATCACCTTTGCCGGGCGGTATCGATCTGCAGCTGGCCAAAAATGTTCGTTTTCGGCGATACCGACCCGCAGCGCGTGCATCGCCGGTTAGCTCTGCGACGCGTCCTACTGACCCCGACTCCGTTCCCCCCGAAACACCGTGGGCGACAACCCGGCCCGCCCGGGGTAGCCCGATCGGGCGGTTCCGCAACCGGTGCACCGTCCGGCCACGCCCGGAAGTGGGCGCTTGTCCGTAACTGGATGCACTGTCGCGAAACCCATCACCGATCGACGACCGCAGACGTCGGACCCCCCGAAACATGCTGTCGCACACTCGATCAGGATGTAGCAGGCGGCATAACTGACGCTGTACTAGTGCGTAAATGACTGGTCAAAGTGGTAACTATCCCCCCGAACCCGCGTGGCGCGAGGCCGGCGCCCCCTATGCTCATCGCTGGCAGCACATGGTTCAGGAGGGCTTGTCCATGGCGCACACACAGATCAGATACGGCGTGCTCGGCTCGTTCACGGCGTGGTGGGACGACCGTGAGATCGAGCTGGGACCTGCGAAGCAACAGGCAGTGCTCGCGGCACTGCTGCTAGAAATGAACCGCCCGGTTTCGGTGAACGCGATCATCGATGGCGTATGGGGCGAGCACCCACCGAGCGACGCGCGCAACGGAGTACAGACTTACGTCAGCCGCCTGCGCCGGGCGCTGGCACCGCGCCGCCGCGTCGCCGAACCCGCTCTGGTGCGGGCGGATACGGGATACGTGCTGCACGGCGACCCGTCACTGTCCGACCACGTCGCGTTCGACCGGCTCATCGCTACCGCCGAGCGATGCAGGCGCGACAGCGACCTCGCGGCGGCGGCCGGGCATACCGACGCGGCGCTGGCGCTATGGCGCGGTGAACCATTCAGCGGCTTGGCCGGCCCGATCATCGAAGCCGAACGCCGACGGCTGCAGGAGCGATACCTGGCCGCGCTCGAGCATCGCGCCGGGATCAAGCTGGCCCGCGGGCAGCACACCGAGGCCGTCGCCGAGCTCGCGCCGTTGGTCAGCTCGTATCCACTGCAGGAACGGTTTCGGACGCTGCTCATGCTCGGGCTCTACCACTGCGGTCGGCAAGCCGAGGCGTTGATGGTCTTCCAGGACGCGCAGCGGCGCCTGGCCGACGAGATAGGCATCGAGCCGGGGCGCGAACTGCGCGAACTGCACCGGCGGATCCTGCGCGACGAGATCGAACCGCCGGCCGAGGTGACCCCAACACCGACCGGTCGGAATGAAACAGGCTACGGCGGAGTCGATTTCACCGACCTCGACCAGAAGTCGCCGTGGCCGTCCGCCACGGTGCCCGCCGAAACAGCTCCCTCGCCCGTAGCAGGCGTCAGCAGAGCCGAGTCCCGACCCGAGGCGTTGCCGAGCCGAAACCAGCTGCCCGGTGATATCGCGGATTTCACGGGGCGCACCGCCGAAATAGGCGGGTTACTCACCGATATTCCCCCGGAAGCGGCCCGGCCGACCGTATTCATCGAAGCCATCGATGGCATGGCCGGGGTCGGCAAGACGACGCTGGCGATTCATGCCGCCCATCAACTCAGCAACCGGTTTCCCGACGCCCAGCTGTATTTGGACCTGCACGGTCATGCCGCCGAGAGCACGCCGCTCGATCCGATGGTGGCGCTCGACCGGCTGTTACGCGCGGTAGGGGTGCCGAGCGAGACGATACCGCCGGACCTGGATGCCCGAGCGGCGTTGTGGCGCACCGAGATCGCGGCGCTCTCGGCGCTGCTCGTGTTGGACAACGTCGCCGACGTCGATCAGATCCGACCGCTACTCCCCGGCACGCCCAGCTGCCTGGTGCTGATCACCAGCCGGCGCAGGCTCGTCGACCTGGAGGTCTCCAAATCCCTGTCGCTGGACGTGCTTTCGCGCGAGGACGCGACGGCGCTGTTCACCTCCATCGTCAACGACGACCGCGTGATCGCGGAGCCCGATGCGGTCGCGGAGACCGTTCGGCTGTGTGGTTACCTGCCGCTGGCGATCCGCATCGCGGCCGGGCGGCTGCGCGCGCGGCCGGTGTGGCCGATCGATCGGCTGGCGGAGCGGCTTCGGCATCCCAACAATCGGCTCGAGCATCTGTCGGCGGGGTCGCGTAGCGTGGCCGCCGCCCTCACCGCCAGCTTCCAAGACCTGCCCACCGATCACCAACGCGCGTTCGGGCTGCTCGGGCTGCACCCCGGTCGCGACTTCGACACCTATGCCACCGCCGCTTTGGCCGATATCGGAATCGACGCGGCCGAGCAGATTCTGGAAGCTCTGGTGGATGTCCATCTGCTGGAGCAGGTTGTCTCCGAACGCTATCGATTCCACAATTTGGTGCGCGATTACGCCGCGACCCTGGTTCAGCCGTCCGATCTGGACGGCGGCGCGGCGCTGACGAGACTTTTCGACTATTACCGATATGCCGCCTGGGCGGTCGGCAGCAAGATCCTGCCGGATCGGGTCAGTCGTGTCGTCGATCTGCCCAGGCCGGTGACGCCGATGCCCGCGCTGGCCACTCACCAGGAATGTGTCGACTGGTTGCACAGCGAGCGACTGAACCTGCTGGCCATCGCGCGCGAGGCGACCAGGGGGCGCTGGTCGGACTACACGGGCTTGTTCTCCGAGATTCTGTGGTGGCCTTACGTCACCGGGCTGCGCTGCTCCGACGACGCCATCACGCTGCATTTCGACGCCGTCGAAAGCGCGCGCACCAGTGGCGAGCAGGCGGAGGAGTGCCGGTTGCTGGTCAATCTCGGCTACACGCTCTGGCGGATGCGGCATTGCCGGCAGGCGCTGGTGGTACTCGATGACGCCGTGCGGCTGGCCCACGGCATGGGCGACTACGGCAGTGCGGCAAGGGCTATGCACCACAGCGGGTTGGTCTATTTCCGACTGGCCCGGTATCGGGACGCGCTGATGGGTTACCACCAAGCGCTGTCGCTGTCGCGTTCGTGCGGCGACAAGTTCATGGAGGGCTACGCATTACAGGGCCTGGGGCAGGTCAACGAGCGGATGGGTTGCTACGACGACGCGTTCGACTATCTGCGGCAGGCGGTCAGCCTCGCCGACGAGACCAGCGATCCGTACCTTCGCTCCTGTGCCCTGATGCGGATGAGCGACACCGCTATGCGGATCGGCCGATACGACGACGCGCTCGTGCACCTGGAGGACGCCAGGAAGTCACTGACGCCGATGCCGTCGAATACGTTGTTCCACAACTACTTCTCGATTCGGCTCGGCAATGTTTATTGCGCGGTGAAGCAGTACGACGCGGCGCTCGACAGCTTGCGGACGGCGCTGGCGCGGGCCGACCGGAACAATGATCTGATCCTCAAATGCTGCACGCATCTCGGGATCGGGGATGTCCACCGTCGGCAGGGCCAGTATCGCGAAGCACTCGGCCACTACGAGCGCGCGCTGCACATCGCCTACGCGTCCGGTTCGCCGTATGAAGAGGTGCTCGCCTTCGATGCCATCGCGACGGTCAATTATTGCTCGGCACACTTTTCCGTGGCCAGGCAACGCTGGAAGGCGGCCCTGAAGATCGCCGCCGGTCTGGGCATACCGGAGACTCAGCGCATCGCCAATCATGTTGCCAGCATTGATTCGTCGTTCCTCGCGGCCACCGCGACGCGGGCCGCCGAGTCACGCTCAGCCGAGTTCCGCCGCGCCGCGGATTTGATCCGGGGTGGCATTTCGCCCGGCCAGCGGGCGTCGGCCATGGCCGCGATGGCGGATCCACCAATGCCGTGAGAGCTGGCCCGCCAGATAGGCGCCGATCGCGTTCAACAGCACGTCGTCGATCGATGAGTGGCGGCCGATGGCGAGGGCGAACTGCATGGACTCCACCGCGATCGACGCGCCCGCGGCCGCCAGCAGGATGCGGTAAGGGCGGGTGAACCACGGTAGCCGGACCGGCAGCAGGAAGCCGAGGGCGGCGAAGACCAGCAGGTTGCCGCCGAACTGCTCGATCACCCTGTCGTCGGTGAGTTGTTCGGCGAGGTCACGTAGCGGTACGAGATTCAGCGAGCGCCCAGATCCCGTGGGCGTGAGGATCATCCACAACCATGGGGCGGTACCCACCACCGTCCCGACATCGCACAGCGCGGGTCGCCAACCGTAGCGCCGCGCGAGCCACCATGCCGCCACACCGGCCGGCGGTAGTGCGGCGATCGCGGCGAGCACTACCCCGCCCCAGGTCTCCCACGTTCCGTTCATTCGGCCAGTCTCACTCGAATTACCTGCACCACAGGTCGTCTCCACGAACCCTGCACACGATCCACACGACCGGCCTAGTGATCGATGGGGCGCAGGCCGATCATGGTGTGGGCGGCGGCGTAGGTGTAGCGGCCGTTGTCGTGGGCGGTCAGTTGGCCGTTGCCGTTAAGAGCGTCGGGGGTCTTGTCGACCGCGAGGAAGGGGATGTCCCAGACTGGGCTGCCGGTTTTCGGGTCGATCGCCCATAGGCCGGTGTAGTCGGATTGGACGACTACGCTTCTGTCCCATGCGGTCACGGTGCCGGAGCGTTCGGTCTTGATCTGCCACAGTCGGTGGCCGGTTCGCATGTCCAGGCCGGTCATGGTCCGCGCGGCGTCGTCGCGGAGTAGCGCGAGGTCGCCGAGGATCGCGGTCGCGGTGCCGCTGATTGCGTTGCCGTTGTCCGTCTTGGTGCGGAGGTCCGGACTGGTCCAGACCAGGTTTCCGGTATGGCGATCGTGGGCTCCGTCGGCGAGCAACACCGGGATGGTGTCGTCGGTGGGCCGGTCGATCGACAGGCTTTGGGCGACTTTGCCGTCGCTGGAAGCGAGGACATGCCCGGTGCGGTCGAGGAGGTCGGTGCCGGTGGTCCCGCCGGTGCAGTCGGCATTGATTCGGACGACCAACGCCGCGCTGGTCGCGGCGGTGCGGGCGCACCCGGCCAGGTCCGAAGTCCAAGTCGGCGCGCCGGTGCCGAGATCGAAGCCTGCGAGTTGCGCACCTAGGGTGAGCAGGCCCTGCCCGTGGGAGACGTCCAATGCGTCGGTGGAGACGCTCTCCCAGGAGGTTCCCATGGCGAACGAGCGGGTCCAATCGGCCGCGGGGTCGGCGAGCGTGCCCGCGTGGACCCGCACGTCATCGGACTCGACATCACCTTCGGCGGCGTATACCCGATTGTCGGCGGTGGCGAGCGCGAAGATCTGCCAATCGGTCGGCGTGCGGGTTACCTTTCCGCTGGCGATGTCGTAGCAGACGAGGGCAGGCGGGTCAGTGGACGGGGCGACAAAGCAGACGACCCGGCCGTCGACCGGCGTACGAGCGCAACCATCCAGGTGGGCGGCCGGTGCCCGCCAGCGCACCGCGCCGGTCGCGGCATTGATGCCGACCATCATCGGATCCCGCAGGGGCATATTGCCATTCGAAGCGCCGAGCACGGTGACGAGGGTGTCGCCCGCATCGATGAATCCTGGGCTGCCGACATCGTATTCGGTTCCCGCCACGGGATCACGAAATTCCGAGGTCGTGTTGCCGTTTGTGGCCGCGGCGTCGACCGTCCACGCGAGACCAGGGGCCGACTCCACGGTTCCGGTGATCTTGCGGGTTGCGTCGGCGGGCTCCATCATGACGACAACGGCTCCGGCACTTGTTATTACCGCCGCCGCCGCGGCGAGAATCAAACCGCGCAAACCTGGGATCGATGACATCACGACACCTCCAGACCGGGGGTCAGGGCGATCGACTCCAGCTGTTCGAAGGACAATGGCTCCGTGGGGCGTTCAGCGGTGGAACCGATTTCGACCCGGGAGCCCGTTGGGCGGGTGACCGTGACAGTGTGTTCGATATTCGGAACGGGCTGTGCCCCTGGTCGATTCGAAGTAGTACTGAACCGCGACTCCCGGCTCTCGACTGCCGTCCCGTCCGGAAGCCGCCGCAATGTCGTGCGATTGCCATCGGAGTCGATCGTCGCCGGAGCTTCCGACGGAAGGCTCTGTCCCGTAGTAATTTTGATGCGCAGGCTGGATTGCTTTCCCGGCGTGGTGATCCGAACTATCTGACACAGGCCGCCCCCTCGGGAGCTTACCGGTCGCAGGTACCCCAACGGCCGGTCGAGGGTGAGGCCGTCGAGCGGGATCCGCGCCAGTACGGCCTCCAGCCGGTGTGCGACGCTCTCGTCGACCTTGCCGCCGGTGCCCGAACCGAAATCGAAACCGAGGCCGCAGGATTCAGGCACGTCCGGCGTGCCCGGCGGCACCGCCGCGGTGACGCTGAGTCCGGGCGCGGTGGCGAGGGCGGCGAGTTCGTCGACGGTCAACGGCACTGTCCCGGAATGACTGCCGCTGTCCTGGCCGACGTCGAAGGCGGAGGTGGTGACGGTGGTGCCGTCGGTCAGGTAGGCGTTGGCGGTACGGTTCAGGGTGCGTACCTTATCGACCTCGAACCAGGTGTCGTGGACGTCGACTGTCGTGCCGTCGGCGAGGTGTCTGCGCTCGTCGAGATTGCCCGCGACACAGGGCGGAATCGGCGCGGCGGACTGCCGGACCGACACCATCAGATCACCCGATTTGCCGCCGCGCAGCAGGGTGGCGTCGGCCATGGTCCAGCCGCCGGCGTCGAGGTGCTCGCCGGACTCGGAGGTTGGATCGAAGATAGGCTGGAAGAACAGCGACCGGCGGACGGGGGCGAAGCCGATATCGACACCGTCCGGCAGCCCAGCACGCAGCGCCTGCGACATGGCAACGGCCTTCGGACCAGAGAACCACGGAAAGGCAGGGTTGTCGTAGCCGAACTTGTCGGACGTGACATAGCCCTGCGTTTTACCGTCGCCGGGCGGCTCGACCACATCGCAACCCGGGATGCGCACCGGAAACACCACGGGCGGCGTGACATAGGAGCTAGTCGCCTTCGGCCGCGCGGGCGTGGTCGACACGGGCACCGGCTGGGTCGTCAGCTCCGGCTCCGGCTTGTGCAACAGCCCGCTGACGATCACGCCGCAAGCAACGATCGCCGCGCAGATCAACCCGACCGTCCACCCGGTAATCGCCCGCGACGGCTCGCTCGTCTCGCGACCCGCACCGCTTTCCATGTACCGCCCTTACCGTCGATGTCCATCACACGCGCAATACGCCCAAAGTTCGATCCGACCAGCGAACGTTTGCCACCGCAACCCATTTATCCGCGTGGCTGTCCGCCGGTCGACGTGCAAGATAGCCCACGCCGGATGCCGTGCGGCACCCGCGTGGGCGATCGGCGGGACTCAGCTGTCCAGGAACTGCAGCAACTCCGCGGCGACAAACTGTGGGTTCTCCTCCACAAGCCAATGGCCCGCGTGCGGAACAGCTACGGCACGAACGATATTGGCCATGCGAGGTGCCGTGGTGGACTTGATCGGTTCGAGTTGACCCTCGGCGGTCATGAGCAGGGTGGGCACGCTTGTCGGTGCCGCCGCGACGGTGTCGCGGACGTCCTTGTCGAGGGCGCGGTAGAGCTCGAATCCGTCGGAGAGGGTTTCGGGGCGGCGGTAGGTTCTCGCGTACTCGGTGATTTCGGCGTCGGTGAACGGGGAGCGATCCGAGGTACCACCGAAGGCGGTGCCGCCGTAGGAGACCTGGGGGTAGAACAGGGCCAGGTACTCGCGAACGTTGTCGCTGACCACAGCCTCGGGGACGCGGCGTTGGGACTGGAAGGCGATGTGCCAGCTCAGAGTTCGGTAGGTCGCGGCATCGATCGCGGGGCCGGGTAGCGGTAGGTCCAGGTAGCCGAGGCGGTTGGTGTCGGCAGGGAACTGGGTGGCGTATTGGTAGGCGACCGCGGCTCCCCAGTCGTGGCCGATCACGCGGGCGTCGCGGATGCCGAGCCGATCGGCGATCAAGGTGTGCAGGTATCGGGCCAGGGTGGCTTTGTCGTAGCCGGTCGGCGAACCGGTGCTGTCGCCGAGACCGGGGAGGTCGATGGCGTATACGGTGTGATGTTCGGCGAGGGCGGGCATGATCGGCCACCAGCCGAACCAGGTCTGCGGCCAACCGTGGATCAGCACCACCGGCGAGCCGCTGCCGCCGGTGACATAGTGCATTCGGACGCCGTCGACGTCGGCGAACTCATGCCGGAAGGTCTTCTCGAACCGAGAGTCGCCTTGGGTGGCGACGGCGTAAGGCGGAACGTCGGCGGCCGAGGTGGCGCACGCGGCGGTGCCGATGGTGAGCAGGAGGGCGAGCGCTGCGGTCGCCACCGCCCGCGCGGGTCGGCGGGAGCGGCGCACTGCCGGAGGTGCTGCGGTGATCATGTAATCCTTTGCTGCGGAGGGTGTTCGGACTCAGCGGCCGGTCGCGCCGTCGATGAGTTCGCGGAGGAGGTCGGCGTGGCCTGCGTGGCGGCCCGTCTCTTCGATCAGGTGGACCAGCGCCCAACGGACGCTGGGAGCGGGACCGTCCCGCCGCGGCACCGGTGCGCCGAGGTCGGTGCAGCCGTCGAGTACTTTGTTGGCGCGCTCGACCGTCTCGCGATAGCGGGCGACGACGTCGGCCACGCTGTCTTCCGGTGCGGCATGGAACGTCGCCTGCCAGTTGGTGACCTTCTCCCCGAGGAACGTCGAGCGCTCGACGAATGTCAGATGCTCGAGCAGGCCGAGCAGGTTCGTGCCCGAAGGCACTGCGGCAGTGCGGACCTGTGGTTCGGGGGCACCGTCGATCTTCGCGGCGATCGAGGTCCTGAGGTAGTCGAGGAATCCGCGCAGCACAGCGGTCTCACTGCTGCCGGTTCGGGGCGGCGGTGCGTCGCTGCGGCGTGCGCGGCGAAAGGCGGCGGGCATGATGATTTCCTTTGTCGGGGATCGGCTTTCGGTGCCGCGTCAGGCGGTACGGCGGATGACCAGGACGTGATCGGTGACCTCGGCGCGGCGCCCATCCGGGCCGGTGGCCATCCGGCGCGGCGCGTCAGCTCGCTCGACAGACCATGTCGCGGGGTCCAGATCGATGCCCGCGGCGACCTGCCGCGGGGTCGGGAACCAGGCATCGGGGTCCTGATTCCACGACCACGGCATGGTCGAGCCATGGTTGACGACCAGCAGCAACCCCTCCGGGCGCAGCGCGTGCGCGGCCGCGCGCAGGACGAGCGCCCGGTCCAAACCGAAGGAGGTGTGCAAGTAGTGGGCGCAGATCAGGTCGAACTCCCCCGGCGGGAAGGACTCGTCCAGGTCGTGTCGTGCGGCGCTGACCAGCCCGCTCAGCCCGGCGGAGCGGGCGAGGCGGGTGAGCCGCTCGACCGCCACGGACGAGATATCGACGGCGGTGACGTGCCAGCCACGGCGGGCGAGCCAGAGCGCATCGCCACCGTCGCCACACCCGAGGTCGAGCACGTCGCCGGACGGCAGGCCCGTAACCGTCTCGGCGAGAAGGTCATTCGGTCGCGGATCGGTCGCCGCGGGTCGGGCCGCGTAGACCTCGTTCCAGAACGTGACCGCATCGGTGGTGCTCATCGAGGCTCCTTTTGTCGGATGACCTCAGTTTCCGCAGAACCGCCTGGTTTTGGCACGCAAACTTGCGGTTCCGGCAAGATGGTCTGGTGGACCGCGAAACCGAAGACGTACTCGATGTGGTGGGACCGCGACTGCGTGCGCTGCGCCGCGACCGCGGCATCACCCTCGCCGACCTGGCCGCGACGACCGGGGTGTCGGAAAGCACGCTGTCCCGGCTCGAGAGCGGGCAGCGCAGGGCGACCCTGGAGTTGCTACTGCCGCTCGCCCGCACCTACAACGTCCCGCTGGACGATCTCGTCGGCGCTCCGCGCACCGGCGACCCCCGAATCCATCTGAAGCCGATCCACCGTTTCGGGATGACCTTCATCCCGCTGTCCAAGCGGCCGGGCGGTACGCAGGCGTTCAAAATGCTCATACCCGCACAACCGAAACCGCTCGAACCGACGTTGCAGACGCACGAGGGTTTCGAGTGGCTCTACGTGCTCAACGGTCGGCTACGGCTGGTGGTCGGCGAACGTGACCTCACCCTGCCCGCCGGTGAGGCAGCCGAGTTCGACACCTCCTTGCCGCACTGGCTCGGCAGCGCCGACGGCGGCGTAGTAGAGCTGCTCATCCTCTTCGGCCTACAAGGAGTGCGCTCACACGTCCGCCCCTCGGCCAAGTCCTGACACACTGACTTGCGCGGCTACCCGCAACGCGCCTTGGCACCCAGCTTTTACGGCCTATGCGCTAGTCGAGATCTACGCGGACGGTGAGCAATTCACCACCGATTACCAGGACGCCGCCGCTATTGATCCGCGGCAGCTCGCGCAGCCGTCGTCGCGCGTCATCGGTAGGGACCAGACGAGCGACACCCGTGTACCAGCGGCCGCGGATCCGCACGCGGACACGGGGATTCGCGTCGATGTTGCGAATGTAGTCCGAACGGTGACCGAATTCGGAGACGAACCAGAACGCGTCGCCGACACGTCGGCCACCGATCGGCGTATGACGGGGCAGACCACTGCGCCTGCCGACCGTTTCGATCAGCGTCTGACGAGGTAGCCGCCGGGCGACCGGGTTGGCGACATGCCGCTGCACCCACCCGACAACGTGCCGTTTGACCTCGACCCGATCGCGCATCGATACTCCTTCGTCAGATACTCATGAGACATATTCAGTCTCTTTGTCTCGATATTAGAACGCACATCGCCGCGTGACAAGGAACGCTGGTGGAGACGCACCGCCTCTGTGCTCGGCGGATTCAGACCGCGCGGTCGACCGTGTAGAGGATGTGGGTGCCGTGCAGACCCTTCAGTTCGACTTCGCGTTCGGCGACGACGGCGATATCCGGTTCGTCGACGACCGCCTCGCGTACCGGCTCGCTGATGAGGATCTCGCCGCCGTCGGCCTGTCCGGCGACCCGGGCCGCCATGGCGACATTGCGGCCGAACAGGTCGTCGCCGCGACGAACGGACTTGCCCATGTGGATGCCGATGCGCACCCGAACATGTTCGCGGCCACTGAGTTTGGCGCCGTTGCCGAGTGCGCTCTGAATGTCCAGGCCGCAGTGCACCGCCTGCTCGGGCTCGGCGAACGCGATCATGAAACCGTCGCCCTGACTCTTCACGATGTGTCCGTCGCGCTTGGTGACGCGGTTGCGGATCAGGCGGTCATGGCGTTCGAGCAGTTTGACCCAGGACTGGTCGCCCAGTCGTTCGTTGAGCGCGGTGGAGCCCTCGATATCGGAGAACATGATCACGACGTGGCCGTCGGGGGTCAGCCCGGCCAGGTCTGGTCGTTCGACCTGCGCCCAACCCGCCAGGTTCTCGATCGAGGTGAGGACGGCACCACGGAAACCCTTCTTGCGCAACAGGTTCGCGGTATCCCACATGGTCTTCACCGCCTCGCGGCCACTGATCATCAGGAGTTGCCTGCTGTCGACCTTGTGTTGCAGCTCGTCGAACTGGCGGCGGCTACGCCGCAACAGCACGACCAGCACGACCAGGCCGATGGCCTCCGACGCGGCAACCGCGGCGAGTACGAGCTCGATCATCATGGGATCCGTCTCAGGTAGTGGTCGAGCGGATGGTGTTATCGGAGGGCGGGCAGATCGCGTAGTTGCCGTCGGGAGGTGATGTCGAGTTTGCGGAAGATGTTGCGCAGGTGCGCATCTACGGTACGTGGGCTGAGAAAGAGTTTAGCCGCAACCTCTTTCGAGGTGGCGCCCTCGGCGACCAGGCGGGCGATGTGTACTTCTTGCACGGTGAGAGTGTCGGAGACATCGGCGGATCGACCGCGGGTCTGCTCCCCCGTGCCGCGCAGCTCGGCGGCCGCGCGCGCCGCGAACGCCTCCGCGCCGAGCGCCGACAGCCGCTCATGGGCGAGCCGCAGTTCGGCCCTTGCGTCGCGGCGGCGGCCTTGGCGGCGGAGCCATTCGCCGTACACCAGGTGCGCACGGCCCGCGGCGATGGCCAGGCTGCTGGTCTCCAGCAGAGCCACCGCCTGACGGTAGGTGTCTTCGTCGTCGTCCACCAAAGCCCGTGCATACGTGGCGATTCCGAGTCCCCACGGTTGTCCGCCCGCACCGGCCCGCTCGGCCGATGTGGCGAGCGCGGCGCGCGCGGTTTCCGGCTGATGGCAGCGCACCGCGGCCTCGACCAGCTCCGGCAGCGCCTGGCCCGCCAAGCCGAGATCGCCGGTCGCGACGGCTTGCTCAGCGGCCCGCAACGCCGCAGGGTAGTCGGCCAGGCCATTGTTGAGGACGGCGGTGGCGTAGTGCACGCTGAGGGTCATGTGCGGCGCGACCCCGGCGAACAGTTCCTCGGCTTCGGCCCGGCGGCCGCGCAGTCCCGCCAGGTGGATGCGCGGGTAGACGAGCGGTGCGGCGCCGGTGGCCTCCGCGATCGCCTCCTCCTCGGAGATCATCGCCGTCGCGGCGCCGAAATCGCCCTGGTGCGCGGTAACGGTGGCGAGCATGGCCAGCCCGATCGGCAGCATGTGAAAGGAGCCGAGCTCGCGGCCGGACGCGGTGACCCTGGTGCCGATGCCGGCCATAGCCTCGATATCCCACAGTTCCACGGCGAGTAGGAATCCGAGCGTCGGCCAGCGCGTCCACGCCTCGTCGGTTCCGCCGGCGACGACCGGGCGCAGCAACTTCGCGGCCGCCTGATGGCCCTCGATCACCAACGCGAGCACGCCGTCCAGGATGATGTCCGCGCTGGTGTGCGGTTCGGGGTTGGGTGGCGCGGTGCGCGCGGCGGCGATCACCGTGTCGAGGCCGCCGGTCAGCATCGCCATTTCGAGCGCGTCCACATAGCACTCGCGCGCACGGGCGGGTTCGAGGTCAGACAGCCGCGCGGCGGCGCGGAGCAGATGATCGGTCGGCTGGTCGCCGCCGCGGAAGCGAGCGAAGGAGATCCGGCCGCGCAGCAGGTCGATGCGCGGATCGTCGGAGTCGAGGGTGGACAGCAATTCGGCGGCCACACCGAAGTCACCGACCGACAGCTTGGCTTCGACGGCGGCGAGTACCCGCTCGGATCGCCTGCGGGGTTCCAGGGTCAGCGCGGCCGCGCGTTCCAGGAACGCGGCGGCGGCGGCCTCACCACCGCGCGCCCGTGCGCGGGCGGCCGACCGCGTCAGCGCGACGGCTACTTCCTCGTCGGGGCCGACGCTGGCCAGTGCCCGATGCCAGGCGACTCGGTCAGGGTCGGCGACAGCGTCGCTCACCTGGGCAAGAGCGCCGTGCGCACTGCGCCGCTCGGCGGCGGTCGCGGCCTGATAGACCGCAGAACGCGCCAGCGGATGAATGAAACGCACCCGAGTGCCGAACTCGACCATCGGCACCTCTTCTTCGGCGGCGTCCTCGATGCCCAAGAGCTTCGCCGCAGACCACAGCAGGGCCGGATCGCCGACCGGCTCCGCGGCGGCGACGGTCAGCAGCAGCCGGGTCTTGGGTGGCAGCACCGCGAGGCGGGCGCGGAAGCTCCGCTCGGCGGCGCGCGGCGCGGGCAGGTCGAAACCGCCCGCCATGCCCGCCAGTCCCGCGCTTCGCGGCAGTTCCACCAGGGCCAGCGGGTTGCCGCGCGATTCGGCAAGGATGCGGTCGCGCACGCGGGCGTCCATCGAGGTGGGCAACTCGCGGACCAGCACCGCGCGTGCCTCGGATTCGCTCAGCCGCTCGACGTGCACCTGGGGAAGTTGGTCCAGCCCGCTCGCGCTGTCGCGCGCGGCGAAGACCATCGCCACCCGCTCGGCACCTATCCGGCGAGCCACGAACGCCAGTGCCCGCGCCGAGGCATGATCCAGCCACTGCGCGTCATCGATGAGGCACAGCAGCGGCCGATCGTGTTCGAGCAGCAGGCCGAGCGTGGCCGCGCCGGCCAGGAACGCGTCGGGCGTGCCGGTTTCCATGCCGAACGCGATCCGCAGCGCGGTGCGGTGCGGGGGCGGCAGCGCATCGAGGTGTTCCAGCACCGGAGCACACAGTTGATGCAGGGCCGAATACGGCAGTTCCATCTCGAACTCGGCACCGGTGGCCCGCATGATCACGAAGCCGGAGGACGCCATGGCCAAGTGCTCGAGCAGCGCGCTCTTGCCGATGCCCGCCTCGCCGAGCAAAATCACCGCGCCGCCACGGGATTCTCGCGCCTCGTGCAGGAGCGCGAGCAGTCGCGCGGTCTCCTCGGATCGCCCGACCAGATAACTCACGAGCGCACCACGCGGCCGGTCGTCCTGTGTTGTTGATTCACTCGCTTGCTCACGTTCTCGATCTTGGCGCCGATAGCACCGTAGCGCCATCCGCATATAGGTAGGTATTGCCGACGCGAGCCAATGTCCAATGCCGCGAAACTTACTGGCATGGGAACGCGATCACAGCCGTACATTACCGGCCATCCGCACCGACTGCCGACGAGCTCACCGCAGTCGAGCTGATCGTGCACGGCACCCTGCCGCCGGAGTCGGACGGTCGACGCTTCCGCAGCGACCACAATCCCAAATCCGTTGTCACGCTGACCCATTGGTCTTGTGGTGCGGGCGTGCCGCACGATGTCGAGCTGTCCGCCGACCAGGACTGATCCTTTATCCCAAATTCCGAAAACCGCACCACCACAACACGAAAGGCTCGTCATGGAGCAGAACAGCACGACCACCACCACGCCGAACGTAAAGACCTTGCTCGACGATTGGCTGACCCTCTGGAACGGTGACTACACCCCCGTCAACGACATCATCGCCCCCGACTTCCATGTGCACGCCGCACCGATGGGGGGCGGCGAGCAGACCATCGAAGGGCCGGACGGCTTGGTCGAGTGGATCGCGCAGACCCGGGCGGCCTGCACCGAACTGGTGTTCACCGTGCAGGTCGGACCGATCGTCGATCGCGACCATCTCGCGCTGCGCTGGATCGCCGTCGGCACCTACGGCGGCGGATTTCCCGGTGCGACCGCGCCCGTGGGGACCGCGATCCACTTCACCGGTACCGACATCGTGCGCATCGAGCAGGACAAGATCGTCGAGTACTGGATCAATTCCGACATTCATGTGTTGCTGGCCACGCTCGGCGTGCACGCCTGATCACCGGCGAGGAGAAGATCATGTCTACTGGAACACTGCGCCGTAATCGCACTGATTATCCCGCCGCCCGGACGGTCCTCATCTCGGCCTGGGCGGTACCCGTCTTGATCATCGGCCAGTTCGCCATGGTGGCTGTCGTTCCCGTCACACTCGTGCTGATCGGCACGCTGCGAGATGCCCGGCTCCGTCCGCTCCGCTGGTTTTCCGCCGCACTAGCCACGGCTTACGCTGTGCCACTTGGCATCTGGATACTCCGGCCGGATCGTGCGCAGAGTCTGTCGAAGGACATGAACCCCGTCCTGGCCGGCGTGATCGTGGTCGCGGCCACCGTCGTCGCGGTCGTCCACCAGCTCTTGCGGCGCGCTGAGCACTGATGGCAAGTCGTTGGCCACCGGATGATCACCGGCGGTTTAACGGTGTGGCCAGAATCCGCTGTACGGTCGGGCATGACCTCCGAAGTGATCGCCAAGGCGAATTACCCAGGCGGAACTGCTGTTGCCCGGCGGACGACCGCGGACCGAGTGCGGGCGTGGATCGTGCTGCTGTTGTCTGCGATACCGTCCGCGGCGTCGATAACGGTGTTGCTGTACGGACTCGGCCGCGCGCTCGGCGTCGGCGTCCCCGGCGCGCTGCCGGTGGCCTGGTTTCTGGTGTGTATCTGCTGGTGTGTGGTGAGTTTCCGGGCGCGCGAGCGCCGATTGTTGTTGCGGATGTTCCGGCTGCGGCAGCCGACGCCCGAGGAACAGCCCGTGTTGAGCTCCGCATGGGAGAAGGTCGCGCACAAGGCAGGCGTGCCCGCTGAGTCGTACACCCTCTGGGTGCAGGCGACGGACCGGCAATTCGTGGTGCCGGACCGGATGATCACCACGACGCCGGAGTCGCTACACCGGCTGCCGCCACCAGAGCTGCAGGCCGTGCTCGCCCACCAACTCGCGCAACGAGTACAGGGGCGAGTCACGTTCTGGCAGTTGGTGTTTCGTCACTACAACTTGCCCGTGGTCTGGATCGAGCGCGCGTTGCTTTCAGGATTGGGGCTGACGGCCATCGGCGAGGCGATCGCACGGCGGCTGCCCGCGCGGACCTCCCGGGTGTTCGTCATCGGCTGGACCGCGCTCAGCAGGATCCTCGTCGCGTGTCCCGCGGTCGCGGCGGCCACGGTAATCATCGGCCTCGCGCCCGCGCTGCTGCTGCGGCTGACGCCCGAGCTCGCGGCGTTGGCGGTGCGGCCGATCGTCGACCGCTGCGAATATCGCAGCGACCGAATCGTGGTCGATCTGGGATACGGGCCGGAACTCGGTGGTGTGTTGCAGCACACCGACGTGCCGCCGCCCGCATGGCCGCCGAACCGGCTGTCGGTGTCGCTGTTCGTGCCGAAAACCGCACACGACAATAGGATTCGGCGCATCCGCGATCGGCTCGACGAGCTGGCGCGGCGCTGGAACCCGCCGTCTTCTTAACCGGTCAGAGCTGTTCGCCCTGCTCGCGCCGCCGGTCCAGGTCGCTCTGCCGAGCGGCTTCCTGGCGGCGGGCTTCGGCCCGTTGCTGTTCGGCCCGTTCGCGCAGGCCGCGCAGGAACGCCGCGTCGGCCTCCGGATCCTGGGCGACATAGCGGCCCGGCCGGTCGTACTCGGCGTAGCTGGTGGTCGAGCGCGGGCCGGTCTCGTTGACCGGGCGACCGATGAAGAGCCAGAGCAGGGCGCCGATCGTGGGCACCAAGATGACGATGATCAGCCAGCCCCCCTTGGGCAGGTGCCGAATGCCCACGTCAGGGCAGGTAATGATGTCGATCAAACAGTAAACCCACAGCGCAAGGGTCAGCAGACCCACCATCGCGAACGGCATCAATATCTCCTAGTGCACGTGCCAGCCAACGACCTGACCGTGCGGCGATTCGCGGCGAATCTCCCCCAACCGGCCCGGACACTCCGTGCCCGAAACTGGCAAACCTTGAACATCCAGCGACCCCGATCAACCCCCGCGGCCGCGCCACCGCACACCCTATCGGACCGCCGAACATCGCGCGTACCGAGTGCGACGCGCGTCTCACCCCCTGACCTTCCGACCTTGCGACGGAGGACTACTTCGTCATTCGGCGACACGGGTTGCGGTCGGCGTCGGACCAGTACACCACCTGATCCTCCTGTGACCCTCATCGCCGCAGTGCGGGTATCGCTGGTGGTCCTAGCGTCGGTGTGGCACGAGGGGGCGGCAGACGGCGGACCAGTTGTGATTCTCTACCGCCTGACTGAGTCTGAATGACCAAAGTCTCTGCGCAGCCTCTCGGCGCTGTATAGACTGACAGCAGTCGGCAGTATTCGGCCACGTTTGAGGTGCTTTTGGTGAAGGGCGGCGCATCCGCCCGTGTGCTAGTAAATAATCGAGTCGGGGAGATAGGGGCCACACAGGTCGCCTTGTTCGTCGGCGCTGCGCGGGGACCACAGTGTTACCTTCACATTGAGGCGAAATCGACGCACTCAAACCTCTTGGTGGAAACTGACGGGCATTCTTCAATATATCTATTGCGAACGCTCTGGTGCGTGTCAGCTGTCGTACTCTCTGAAGCGAACTAGAGGAAAGTGTAGCTTTCATTTGTTCGGGTTAGGAAGTGCACCATGATTACGGTGCAAATGAGGTCGCAAATTTACACTGCACTCGTTCGGGGGGAAGCTGTCTTGGTGACAGGTGCGGGTTTTTCGCACGGAGCAGTGGATCGCAACGGGCACCCGATTCCGCTGGGAAGGGAACTTGCCGAGCAAATATGGCCTATTGCATTCGGCGATTCTACCTTCGACCGAAGTTCGAATCTCGGAGAGGTTTTTCGGCTTGCGAACCGGAAGTCCGGTACGTTGCTGCGTAATCACTTGGAATTAGTTCTGTCGGTTGATTCCGAAAATATTCCGCGCCGATACTACGACTGGTTCTCATTGCCATGGCATCGAATATACACCTTGAACATAGACGACTTGGACCGAGCAGTCTCAATGACCTTGAAGTCACCCAGGGCTCTTCGTATTCTGTCTGCATTTACGTCGACTCCAGGCGATGCAGCCTCTCGCGATCATCTGGCGGTAGTACATTTAAACGGTCGAATGGTTGATTTTCCGAATCTTACGTTCGACCCACCGAGCTACGGCGCCCGCACCAGCCTTCCGGATGCATGGTATCAACAATTTGTGACTGATATTGTCACACGGCCCACCTTCTTTATTGGAACGGTTCTCGATGAACCACCGTTCTGGCACTACCTAAGTCAGCGGGGCTCCAAGGGTGCGACAGCCGAGACGAGACCGCGATCGTGGCTCATAACGAGGAACCTGCCCGCTGCGCGTCGTGAATTGCTCTCCGAATTCAATATTTATCTCGTTGAGCAGTATGAAGAAGAATTCTATACAGAGTTCATCAGTCCAAATGTTGGAGAGCTCAAGCAGATAGCAAAGGCCAGGAAGGCGCTGGCAAATACCGAGGAGGAATCCTATTTGGTGGATGTTGCCGGTGTTATAGCTTCCGGCCCGAAAGGGGATGCCAACTTTCTTCTGGGTCGCGAACCTACATGGGGGGACGTGCACGATGGTTTCGCCGCCCAGTTCGACTGGGACGCTGAAGTAATCGAGGATCTCCGAACCATGAGTGATGGCACATACATCGTGCACGGCGGATCGGGTACGGGCAAGAGTACGACGATGCTTCGAGCTGCTGCGGTCCTAGCGGCAGATGGAAATCGAGTGTTGTGGGTATCGAGGGACACCGACAAGTCGCCCAGCGAGATCCGAGCCGGAATTCTCGATAGACAGCCTGATTATGTATTTATTGACAACCTGGACCGGTTTGGTGACACTGGTCCTAGTTTCATGGATTCGCTAATGAACAAGCTCGACACAACTGTGTTCGTTGGCGCTATGCGTACTCAACGGCTATATAGACTCGAATTACCGACGAGACTTACAGCAAAATTTAAACCCGCACCACACCTATCCGACTCGGACGCGATACGGCTTATAGCCGCACTGAGTAAGGGGAACCGGCTTGGCGCATTGCTACAATTGACTGCATCGGACCGCGTTGACGCAATAACCCGGCGCGCTGGCCGACAATTATTGGTGTCGCTCATTGAGGCTACATCCGGCCGGAAATTTCACGACAAGGTAGCCGATGAATGCCGGAACCTGACCGGAATGGAACTTGCAGCCTACGGGGTTGCTTGCTGTGCAGATTCGGCGGACGGACAGTATCTCACAAGCAGTGATATTCTGATCGCGATCGGCGCTGCCAACAACGAGGGCGTGAAAGCGGTACGAGCATTGACAAGAGATGGCCTCTTAACTGATACTAGAGGAAAATTGAGAGTGCGACACCGTGTCATCGCCGAATCTGCAGTTAATTACTTCAGATCAGAAGACAGGTTGCAAGAATGGATGGAGCACCTCATTTTCTTGTGTGCTGTCAAGTACACTCCATCAGCAATGACGCGTGGCCGATACGGCCGTTTACTGATTAGATTTCTAAATCACGACTTCCTCAAGGAACAATTGGGCAGCGTGATTGCAGTTCAAACCCTTTACGGATCGGTCGAGACGATATTGAGTAATGAGTTCCACTACTGGCTCCAGCGCGGCAGTTTCGAAGTCGAAGTAGGCGATCTCGGCCAGGCTGAAACCTTTCTTCTACAGGCGCAAGCGCTGAAGCCTGATGACTTCTTCCTCGAAACCGAGTGGTGCTATCTTTTGCTGAAGAGGGCGTTATACGCGCCCAACTCGGCGACATCGACACCTGACGCCGAGGATGCTCTCAGGCGTCTCGAAGCACTAATGACGGCCAAATCCGAACAGTCTCCTCATACATATCATGTCTATTTGAACTTGGGATTGAAATGGCTGCTGGCTGCACCTTTGAGTGTCGGTGAGGCTCGGTTGTTGCGAGATAACCTCAGACGCTACGCAGTAATTGCAAAATCACAATTCAGAAGCAGCAACATGATAAATGGGGTTGTCTCACAGGTCGAGCGGAGGCTAATGACACTTTCACTCGAACAGTACGAGAACAAATAGTTCCGATGCGGACAACAGCCTAGGAGATCGATCGGCCTCAGCCGGGCGTCATCGTACGCTCGATCGACCGCACCCCGTTCAATCCTGAATGAGCGCCGACCGATTGCCAGCGGTCCATCTGGATGGTTGAGCCTTCCAGTCAGCCTGCGTTGGCAAGTGTCAGAGCCCCGAATGATCGGTGACACCCGCCGCATGGTGCAGATTCCCGCAGCGCGGAGGGCCAGAGGGGGGCGTCGTGATGAGGCCATCCCATTGTTCGAGCAGATTCTGGCCGATCGGGACGGCTCCATGGGACCGACGACACCTTCGTGGAGGCCGCCCGTGCGGATCTCCTTCGCGTGTAGCGGGCGGTAGGGCGCCACAATGAGGCGGATGCGCTGCGGGAGCGGGTTGACTGTGCCGTGGGGGCATGGTTTTGACTGAGGGAGGTGCCGGTGGAGTTGGGCTGGCTGGGTCGAGGTTGAGGAGGGTGGTTGTGGCGTGGAGTACGCGGGAGGTCGCGGAGCTGGCGGGGACTAGTTTGCGGACGGTGCGGCATTACCATGCGGTGGGGTTGCTCGACGAGCCGGAGCGGAAGGCCAACGGGTACAAGTGTTACGGGGTGGCGCATCTGGAGCGCGCTGCTCGTCGTGTTGAGCCGTGTGCTCGGGCCATCGACATTGCGCGGCTATGCCGAGGCGATGCGGGACTATTACGCGGACCCCGGGGTCGTCGAGTTCGATAAGCTCCCCGCGGATGCCGACGAGCGGACCCGCGGCGAGCTGGCCGCACGCCTGATGACCCCGGTGCGGACGCTGCTCTCCGAGCACCCGCAACTCCAGCAGCGCGATGTCGAGACTCCTCGCGGCACGCACTTCGCCAGCCGCACGATCACCGAGGCGCTCAACGACCTCTACAACCCCGCCCAGCTCGACGTCCTACGCCGGATGGGAAAACTCCTGGAGGCACAGCAGCCGTCACCCTAACGGCATTGGGGGACTTCGACGCCGCCCGGCAGCGTCTGCAGTGCCGCTGAGGTGTAGTCGGCCTGCACCTTGTAGTACCGCTCGGTGGGGCCGTAGGCGGCGTAGAAGGCGAATCCGCGCGGACCGGGCCCGGCGAACGGCGCTCCGTTGACGAAGCGGCTCAACACCGGATCGATCGCGGGAAACGTCTCGGCGGTGTAGCGGGCGGGGAAACAGATCCGCTGGATGCTCGGCGAGTTCCAGTTGAAGGTCGCGTACACCGTGTAAGGCCAAGCGAGGGCGGCCAATTCGTCCGGGTCGGCGGCGACGAAGTCGAGTTCACGCAGAATATCGGCGATATCCGTGGCGGTGAGCTGGCCCGGCCGCAGGATCTGCGTGTACAGGTTCAGCGTTCGGTTGACGAAATCGATTGCCATCAAAGCAATTTTTTCGCCACCCCACCGGTTGAGCTGTTCGGCGTGGCCGCGGGCCGATTCCGGGATGCCCGGAAAGTCCACTATCCGGTCCACACTGATCAATTCCGGGAACGCGGTCCAGATCTTCTGAACCCCGGTGTCGACGGCGAGGTCGACGCCCACGCCCACCGGCACCGCGGCCGACACCCGCGCCAGCAGTTCCTCCATCGGATGCCCGACGAAGCTGAGCAGCCCGGCCTCGCGCAGCGCACCGACCGGGTCCGCGGCCAACGGTAGATTCATGAACCGCGCACTGACCTGGCGCACCGGTAGTGGATGCGTCGTTGTGCGCACGGCCAGCCAGCCGTCGGCCCACACGCCGGTCAGCGCGTCCAGCACCGCATCGACAACCACGGGGTCGTAACAGGTTTCGGCCAGCCTCGCGAACTCGCGCAAATCCTGCCGCAGGTTCTCCGCTGTCACGCTCATAGACCATCACCTCAAAATGCAACAGGCAGTGCAGGTGTGGGACCTCTCCACGATAGCGCTCACCGCGGCCGCGCGGAGACGGACCAGCAATCAACCCAGCAAACGCACCGCGCGAACCCGCTACGGGAACTGCGCGGTCGTGATCACACCTTCGACGCCCGCCGTCTGGGTCGCGCGATTGGGCAGCACCGGTGTCGCGTTGTCGCTGTAGCGACGCTTGACCATCGCCGCGGCCTGCTCCGGGGTTTCGGGGCGCCACGGTCGGGTCGACAGCTTCTCCAGCACGCAGATCAGCAGCATCTGCCTGGTGCGGGTGACCGGATGGCAGTTCATGCCGTTCTGGCCGAAACCCTCGCCGGCCGGTGCGCGGTCCTCAACCGGAACGGTCTCGGTGAGCAGCCAATACAGTTCCGGTCCGAGCAGGACGGATTCGCCGTTGCTGTCGTTGAACCAGCGGACCGAATACTCGATCAGCAGTTCCGCGATCGGCCCGCTCTGGCGCAGCGCGTCGACGAAGCGCGGCAATCCGCCACTGCCTTCGGTGTTGCGCTGAATGAGGGTCGCGATCCGGTCCGCGACCTCACGTAGCTGTGTGATGTCATGGTCCGGCCACTGCGGCAACGTCATCAATTCTCCTAACACATGCGATGGCGGTTTTCGCCGACTCGGCCCGTTCCCCGTCACCCGGCAAGAATTCAGCACCATTCGCCTGTTGTCAATGGCGCATCAATAGCAGACAGGTATCACTAAACCGTCGGTCCCAGGCGATGCCGAATTGCCACGAAACCGGTTGAACAGCAGCCCGATTCATCGATGCGCCCAGGAGAATTACTATGCGCAACTACGCATACTTCCGTTTGGTCAGTACTATTCCGGACACGAGCCGGAAACTACCGATGTCCGGCGATTGCGGCAATCGCGTCTCGCGCCCGCTCGGCCGCATGCTTTTCGTTCGCATAGAGCAGCCCGTAGGTGAACCCGTTCTCGGCACCGGCCGTGCCCGCCGCGGTCGCGATTCGCCAGAGGAACTCGGCCGATACGACGCCGTCATTGTGGTCGCCGAGCACGCTCTGTAGTTGCTTGTAGTACTTGATGTTCGCCTTCGCCTGTGTCCGATGTTTGACCGGTTTGTACAGTTCCGCCGCGTAACGAGCGCGTTTGGCGGCCTTGCGCGCGCGGTGCAGCGACTCGTCGCGGCGGTCCCGCCTCGCCTTCGTGAGCCGCTTATCGGCTTTATGCGCGGCGCGGCCTGCCTGCCGCACGAGTTCGCCCTTGCGAATCCGGATCAGGAACGGCGGCTGCGTCTGCCATGCCTGCAGGGTGGCGAGTAGCGCCAGGTAGCGAGGCGAGTCCATCGCCTCGGCAACCACCGCCCTGGCCGTCAGCTGTCGTTTCAGCAGTGTCGCGTCGACGCGGGCGGCCACCGGGCCGAGCACGAGTTCGGGCGGTAGCTCGTCGATCTTGCCCGCGAGGCGGGCGCGCTGCACCTGGCAGTCGCGCACCTCGCCGAGCAGGCCCGCGTACCACTTCAACTCGTCCGCGATGCCGTCGATCGCCGAGCGGTCCAGCAGCTTGCCGAAGACACGTAGCGTGCTGCGGAGCCGGCGGGTGGCGACCCGGGTGTCGTGGATCGGGTCCTCGCCGCGGCGCAGCGCGACGTCCCCGGTGAAGATGGCGTCGATCTGCGCGGTCAGGTATGCGTGGATTGCCCGTTCCGCCTTGGAGCCGGTGACTTTTCGCGCACTCCGCTGCGGCAACGCGCGCGAGAGCTTGGAGGGGTACCTCGCCCGGTGCGCACCCGCCTCGGCGAGCCGATCCGCCAGTGCGGTCGGGACGGCGTCGGTATGTGGGCCGAGCTCGACCTCGATCTCGCGCCAGGCCAGCGCGTCCGCGTTACCGTCCGCGGGTGTCGTGTGGACGATGTCGTCGTCGACCTCGATAACCAGTTCGCCATCAGGCCCGAGTACCCGGTGCCGGTGACGCACTGTGTGAATTGTCGTGATCGCCTGGAGCTGCCGACCGAGCGCGGCGCCGCTGACGACCTCCGCGAGTTCACTCGGCAGTTCCTCGGACCAGGCGGCCGTCACCTCGACGCGTCCGTCGGCCTGCGGAACCTTCAGCTGCCACCCTGATTCGTCCGCACCGGCCCGGCGCCGCAACGTCAAATTGTGGGTGAGCAGGTCGAGCGCCGTGGTGTCGAAATAGATGCTGGTGAGTTCGACCGACGTCGCTTCGACGTGGCCGCCGGGAACGAGATCATCGATCGGCGGAAGAGTGAATTCGCGGTCGACCTCCCATTTGGTTTCGCGTTCTAATACGTCCTTCATCCCTATAGCCTTCCCGGCTCGCAATACCCGAAACAGCCCGTGGACAGCGCCTTCAACGAGTCTCGGCGAGTACCTGCTCGGCAATCTCGTCGTCCAATGCGACGCGGACCAGCGCGGCGGCCAACTCCGCCGCGCGATTACCCGGCGCCAGTTCGCCGAGCGTCCGCGCGTCGGTGGGAAGGTGGATACGCTCGGCGCCTCGAAAGGCTCGCTCATCGAAATACGGCCGGGCCCAGGTCCATACGTCTTGGACCTCACGCAGAAAAATGTCGCTGCCGGTCGGCCCGATGCCTTGGAATTCCCGGAGCAGTAGCGCCGCCCGCTTACGGTCCTTTCCCGCTGCTTCCGCCAGGTTGCGCAGGTCACCGTCGTATTTGTCGAGAACCGCGCAGGCGTTCGCGCCGAGGCGAGTCGCGGTACTTTCGTCATAGCGTTTGTAGTGGGCGCGACCGAGCGCGTCGACGAGTTCTTGCCATTCCGCGTCCGCGATGCGCTGCGGGGTGCGGTATCCGCTGCTGATCAGCTCTTCGGCGGCGGCGACGGCGATATCGGCGGCGATACGGGTGCTCAGCAATTCGGTAAGGATCAGCAGCTGGAACAGCGGCGCGGGTTTGTCGGCAAGGGTGATGCCCGCCTGCGCCGCGTAGCTGGTGCCTGCCCGTTCGAGCAAGGCGCGCACGACATCTTGTTCGCTCATCGGGCCTCCTTCATGCTCCGCTCTTGTGCGGAATCCCTTCGCTACCAACGAAACTGGATTCCTCCGGGCTGACGAGACCGAGCCGGGTGAGTGGACGCGGTGTCACCACATTGGTGGCGTAGGTCAGCGAGATCGCCCAGCGGTTGACTCCCCTGGGCAGGGCGTAGGTGTGATAGGCGCGCGTCACCAGTTTGGCCAGGCGTCCGGAGAGGTGCACGCCCATCGGGTTTGCGACCGCGAAACCCGGGCCGAGGTCGACGACTAGACCCATGTCGCGGTGCTTGTACGGCGCAGAATGGCCGATGCCCAGGCTGGCAGCCACATTTCGGGCAAGCGCCTTGCCCTGGCGGGTGGCGTGCTGCGCGGTCGGCGGGGTGATCTTGCCCGGCGAGGCCAGGTCCGGCACCGCCGCCGCGTCGCCGCCCGCGAAAACATCGGAATGGCCTGGCACGCTGAGGCTCGTGTCGACCACCAAGCGCCCGCGTTCCATCGGCAGATCGAGGGTTTCCAGTAGTGGAGCGCCGGTCACGCCGGTCACCCAGGCGACGGTGTAGGTCGGGACCACAGTCCCGTCGGTGAGCACCACCTGATCGTCGGTCAACTCTTTCAGCGACGTTTTCAGCCGGATATCAATGCCGCGGTCCCGCAACACATTCAAGGCCTTGTCGCCGAGCCGCTCGCCGACCTCCGGCATCACCCGATCCGCCGTATCCAAGAGGACGAAACGGATCTCGGACGGGTCGAAGCCACGGCGGTGCGCGTACGCGTCGGCCAGCGCACGCAACTGCGCGACCAATTCGGTACCCGCATAAGACGCTCCGACGACAACGACGGTGCGGCGCGCGGATCGTACCTCCGGATCATCTTCGCCGTCGGCCAATTCGAGCTGGCGCAGCAACTGCTCGCGCAGGTACAGCGCCTCGGCGACGGTCTTCAAGCCCCGCGCGTGCTCGGCCAGGCCGGGCACGTCGAACAGCCTGGTCACCGAGCCCGGCGTGAGCACGAGCCGATCCCACGACAGTTCCCGCGGCGGGTGATCCTCACCGGCCACCGTGATCGTCTTGTGTTGCAGGTCAACCGATTCCGCCTTCGCGACCACGAGGCGTACCCGCGGCAAGGCGTCGGCCAGCGAGATGACCACGAACCTCGGATCGATCAAACCGCCTGCCACGTCGGGCAATAGCGGCGTGTACAGCATGTAGTCGTTGGGCGTGACGAGCACGACTTCGACGTCGCGGCCCGCTTTCGCGAACGTGCGGCACAGTTTCCTGGCGCAGGTGAACCCGGCGAATCCGCTGCCGACGATCACGACGCGCTCCTGGCTTGCGGTGTTAGCTGCCGGCACCACCGGCACCTCCTTGCATCGGGGGCGTCTGGACGTGACGCGCGGCTGATCAGGCGTCGGGGCGCGCGATATCACCGCGCCACGCACCCGTTTCCTGGCCCTGGCTCTCGATGAACTTCTTGAAGCGCTGCATATCGCCGTGCACCCGGTGCTGCAACACGCCGAGCAGTTCGGCGGCGTTTTCCACGAAACCCTCTGGGTCGACGTCCATCTGGGCGGTGATCCTGGTTTGGGCGTCGTTCAGGCGGTGGAAGGTGATCACGCCCGCGTGCTGCGGGCCCGAATCGGATTTCCACGCGACTCGTTCGTCGGGGTGCTGCTCGGTGATGGTCGCGTCGAACTCCCGCGTCGACGGACCGACGTGGATGCGCCAGTGCGTGTGCCGATCGTCGAGCTGCCGCACCTCTTCGACGCCCTCCATGAACTGCGGAAACGACTCGAACTGCGTCCACTGGTTGTAGGCGGTGCGGACCGGTACCTCAACGTCTACGGTGGCGGCCAAGGTGCTCATATGTACCCCTTTCCTCGCTGGACCCCGCAGTCGCTGGGTCGAGCCCTTCGACAGTCGCTCCCGGCGACTCGGTCAGAGGTCGCAATACCCGGGCAGTCCGTGCAGAAACAGCCGACGCCGGGCCGGGTTTGCCGCGCGCTGCCGCGGGTAGAACGCAGGCGACCATATCCCCGGCTCGAAAGGTTGACTCGCATGCAGGTCACGCGCGGTGCTCTTCTGGTTCGGCTCGACGACAAGGATCCGGTGCTGCTGCGGGTCAAGGCGGTCCGATACGCCCCGGTCCCCTACGCCGAGGTCGAACCCGCCGGTGGTGGTCGGCGAAGTACCGTCCTGTTGGCCGAGGTGGAGCGGGAATTCCGGGTCGAGCCGGGCGTGCTAGCTATCGATGGGTAGTCGCGACGACAAGGACCGCGCGACATGGTGATGGTCCCGCTCGCGCGAGCGGGACCATCACCGTGTTCGGCTACTTCTTGCCGCCGAGCGCTTGCGCCAGCTGGCTTTTGGTCATCTTCGAACGGCCCTTGACGCCACGCTGGCGGGCCTCGTTGTAGAGCTGGTCGCGGGTCGGGCCCTTCGGGCCGCGGCGTCCGGATCGCTCACCGCCACGTTGCTGCGGCGACTTGTCCTGCAGCGACGTTCGGCTGGCGGTCTTGGTCTGACCGGCCTGCGCGCGATTCTTGTTGACCACGCGCGCCGCGATCTCCTTGGCCCGGCGGGTGCTCGCACCTTGCGACTTTTCCGAATCCCGGACGTGCTCGTATTGACGTTCCTGTTTGTCGGTCCATTCCTTCGGCATGATCACACCTCCTTTTCGGCGGATAACCCACGCGGCCGACAACAAACCACCCGCGGCAAAGGCACAGGGCTGACGGGCGGCCGAACGCACCGACCCGTCAGCCCCGCACGTGGCGCTGCCCGCTACTGGTCGTGCTGATAGCCGGCCTGCTTCGCCTCGTCCACGTTGGCCTCGGCGCGCGCCTTCTCCGCTGCCGCTTCCTTCTGTGCGGCTTCGCGTTCGGACTCGGCCTTGTCCTGCTGAGCTTGACCCTCGCCTTTGAGGTTCTCGTCACCGGTGACGACGCCAGCGGCCTCCTTGACCTTGCCCTTCACGCCTTCGACGACGCCTTCGACACCCTCACGGGGACCACTCTCATGCTCCGACACTGAAAACCTCCGACATATCCGACGAACAACTGACATGTGGGCGCTTACCCGCTATCCGCGGCACCAATCCGCCCGCCGCTAGTCGCGGAGCTGAAAGCCTTCCTGCGCAACATAACTGGCGCACCTGCGACCGGCGGTCGAATGCACAGGCCGGGCCACCATCTATCCGCCTACAGCGGTATCACAGAGATTCACGTTTCGCGCAGAACGGCGTCGGGTATGCGAGGTGACGTAAGGCGTTCATACCGCTAAAGCACATTTAGCCGGTATGACCTGATCGACGCTATAGGAGTGGCATGGTTTACTGCGAGCTCGGCGGGCCCGTGGCAGCATCTCTGCGCGAGACCGAAACGCCGACCACCGCGCAGCGGCACGGAGCGCTCCGCATCGGCGTGCCCGGACTGCTGACCCTTGCCATCGTCTTCGGTTTCGGCCGTTACGGCTATGGACTCTTCTTGCCGCAGCTGCGGCGCGAATTCGGCGGCAGCGCAGGCATTCTCGGGGCGGTAACCAGTGTCGGCTACCTCGCCGAGCTGGTTGTTCTCCTCGTCGTCGCGCGACTGTCCAGCCGTTGCGGCGCTCGCGTTCCGGTGGTGATCGGCGGCTTGTGCGCGGCCGCCGGAATGGCGCTGATGGCCGCCGCGCACAGCACCGCCGCGCTGGCGATCGGCGTCGCCCTTGCCGGAACCGCGCCGGGCTGGGTGTGGGCACCGTACTCCGACGCCGTGGCGGCATCGACTCGACCCGATGCCCGCGGGCACGCGCTTTCCATGATCAGCACCGGTACGACCTTCGGCGTACTGGTCGCCGGGCCGGCCGTGCTGCTGGTCAGCGGCTCGGGCTGGCGGACCATCTGGTTCGCCGCCGCCTGCTGCGCGTTGGCGGTCACGGCGTGGAACTTCCATGTGCTGCCCAAATCCGCGCATCCAATCCCATCTGGCAGCAATGCGAGCGGCCCGCGCTGGTTCACGCTGCTGCGCGATGCACGCCACCGCCGACTACTGGCCGTGGCATTCTCCGGTGGTCTTGTCGGCGCGGTCTTTTGGTCCTACGCGGGCATTCTGGTGAGTGGCGGCGTCGGTGCGCCGTTGTTGTGGACTGTGATCGGCGTCGCCGGTCTGGCCGGAATCGGCACCGGCGCGCTCGTCGCCAAATGGGGTATGCCAACGGTTTTCGGTGCCGCTCAGGTCTGCATCCTGCTTTCCTGCGTCATTCTCGCCATGGGCCGACCGTCGGTCGTGTTGTTCGTCGCGGCCGGTGCGCTCTACGGCGCGGGTTTCATGGTGGCGGGCGCGGTGGTGCCGTTGTGGAGTGCTCGGCTCTTTCCGGATCGGCCCACCGCAGGATTCAGCGTGGCCGTCATCGCCCTCGCGGCAGGCTCGGCCGCGGGGCCCGCGGCCTTCGGTGTTCTCGTCGACTTGTTCGATATCCAGTTCATGTTCGCCGTACTGTCGATCGTGGTGGCGGCAACAGTATTGGTCCGCCCGCGCCGAAAAGATGCCGGCCCGCTCGATCGGCAGGTGTCGGCATCATGAACCAATCCGGCAAAAGTATTCCCATGGAATGGGAGCGGGTGGGAGGCGAGTTGTGTTTGGACTTCGCGAATACCGTGGGTCCGCGATACTCGCGCCCGGACAAGGAATCCGAAGACATCCTCGAGTCCCTCGGCGACCTTCTGCGCTGGTGCGCGGAGGTGGGCATCATCGCTACCGACAGCGTCGCCGCACTCGAGCGCGACGCGACATCCGCCGGGCTCGTCACGTATTCGTACTGCCTCGGTGTTCGCGAAGCGATTTATCGCACCTTCGCTGCCATCGCCGCGACGCGCGAGCCACATCCAGGCGATGTTTCGGCCATCATGGCGAGTCACACGGCGTTGCTGAGTGACGCCGTCCTGCGCGTAGATGCCGATCGTGCGGCGCTGACCTGGCCCGGCATCAGCGCGACGGCGGCGCTGGGGCCGATCGTACTGTCCGCGGTCGACCTGCTGCGCCGAGGGTCATTCGATCGCATTCGACAATGCCCGGGGCATGACGGTTCCTGCGGCTGGCTTTTCTACGACACGTCCAAGAACAACTCACGTCGATGGTGCAGCATGGCCAACTGCGGCGCGCACAACAAGTCCCATCGCCAGACCGTGCGCAAACGCACCGCCAGGAATTAGCCGCCGGCTCGGACGACGCATCGAGGCATCGCCGAGCCGCGGGCCGGTAATCAGTTGACGGCGGCGATGATTCGACGACGACCGTATTGCCAGATCGGTTCCGCCGACCGGAAACCGGCCGCGCGCAAGAACTTCAGATGCTGCTCGTAGGTCACGCCGTTGTCTTCCGGGTGCTCCCAGCGCCGGTTGTCTCGTTCGGCAACCGCGGTGGCCAGTTCCGGCTCGGCGGTGATCGCCGACCACCAGTCGACCCAGCCCTCGCGATCGCCGACACCTTCGCGTTCGAGCTGACGCGTACCGATCGCCGCGTGGAGTTGGTCGATATCCGTTGTCTCCGCGACCATGTCGTCGCCATTGAGGAGGACGCCGCCGGGGCGGAGCAGCTTGGCGGACTGCGCGTAGAGCGCGGCGAGCTGGTCGGCGCCGAGCCAGTGCAGCGCGGTGGTGCTGACGAACGCGTCGATCGGCTCGGCGGGCAGGTCGGCCGTCCACGCCGGGTCGGCGAGGTTGCGGTCGACGAGGTCGAATCCGTATGCAGTGCGGGCCAATTCGAGCAGCACCGGGTCGGCGTCGATGCCGATGACGCGCGCCTGCGGCAACCGTTCGCGAATGCGGGCTCCGAGCGAGCCGGGCCCGCACGCCACGTCGAGTACGAGCGGGTCCGCACGGTCGGTATTGGCGGCGACGGCGTCCGCGATCACCGCGAACATGATCTCGCGGTCGGGCAGATACCCCTCTTGCTGACGATCCCAGCGATCGATCCAGGTCCGGGCGAGGGTGGGGGTGAGCGACATGGACTACTCCGTTACTGTCATAATCATCAACGACAGTAACTACTGTAGCGAGAGTGAGGTGACTGATCAAGTGCGTTTAGACAGTCACACGTTGGGTGTGGTCGAAGACGGGGTCGCGCTGGTGAACGCGGCCGTCCCCGGCGAACGCCGGGGACGGCGGTATCCACCGGCGGCCGATAACGCCGAGCTGCACGAGCGATTGGACGAGATGGTCTCGACGGCCTACGGCTATCACGTCGAGCCCGAGGACGCGGCGGAGCTGGCACGGGCCGCCGGGCAGCTGCGCCAGGTTTTCGGCGCGGTCGCCGACAACGACATGGATGCCGCCGCCGCGCAGGTCAACGCGCTGATCACCGAATACGGCGCTAGGCCAACACTTATCCGGCACGGCTCGCGGCCGTGGCACCTGCATTTCCATGCCGCGGATGCCGCGCTCGTCCCCGGGATCGCCGCCGCCTGCGCCGTCGGCCTCGCCTACGTGCTCGGCAGCGAACACGCCGATCGGATCGGCGTCTGCTCAGCCGACAACTGTGACCGCGTCTATCTGGACACCTCGCGCAACGGCACCAAGCGGTTCTGCAGCACCGCGTGCCAGAACCGCGCCAAGACCGCGGCATTCCGCGCACGTCGCGCGTCGAGCTGAGTTGTCCCGGTTCCGATCTCGGTGACCGTAATGCTGGTCGTGCTGGGCCGGAGCTGGTTTCGTCTGTCTGGACCATGCGGATGAGCGAAAGGCCTTGGTATGTCCGTCGATTACCCATCGGAGACCGTGCAGGTGGTCAAGCTCGGCGCCCGCCTCGGCGCGCGAATCGAAGGCGTCCGGCTGGGCGGCGACCTGGACGCGGCGACCGTGGCGACGATCCGCGCGGCACTCAACGAGCACCGGGTGATCTTCTTCCGCGGGCAGCAGCACCTCACCGAGGACGGGCAGTACGAGTTCGCCGAACTGCTCGGCAGCCCGACCACCCCGCACCCGACGCTCACCTCGGCGGGCGTGAAGACCCTGGCCATCGACTCGAAGCACGGCCGGTCCAACGTGTGGCATACCGACGTCACCTTCGTCGATCGCGTCCCGCGGGCATCGATCCTGCGCGCGGTCACGCTGCCCAGCTATGGCGGCTCGACCACTTGGGCCTCGACCGTCGCCGCGTACAACTCGCTCCCGGAACCGCTCAAGCGGCTGGCCGAGAACCTGCGCGCCCGGCACACCAACCAGTACGACTACGCCGCCGACACCGAAGAACGTTTGGACGACGGCACCAAGGCTTACCGTCGCGAGTTCGAGTCCACCTACTTCGAGACCGAGCACCCGGTGGTGCATGTGCACCCGGAGACCGGTGAACGTGCCGTGCTGCTCGGCTGCTTCGTGAAGCAGATCGTCGGCCTGTCCAGCAGCGAGTCGCAGGCACTGTTCCGGCTCTTCCAAGACCGGGTGACGCGTTTGGAAAACACCGTGCGCTGGGACTGGTCCCTCGGTGACGTCGCGATCTGGGACAACCGCGCCACCCAGCACTACGCCATCGATGACTACGACGGCAGCGAACATCGCAGGCTGACGCGCATCACGCTGGCAGGCACCGTCCCCGTCGGCGTCGACGGCACCTCCAGCACCGTGATCGCGGGCAATGCGGAGTACTACTCGGCCATCGAGCCGCTGCAGGGTGCGGCTTAACCTGCCGTCGTCGCGGAAGTATTTGTCACCACGGTGGATTCGCGCGGTGTGAAATGCGCGCGGCATTGTTTGGCGGCCGGGAGCAAGGGGAAAACAAGCGCGGGATCGCTGATCCGGCGATTCAACGCGCCGCGCGTCGTCCAGAGCCGAACGCGCGGCGTCGATTACTCTTTGACGGCTCGCTTCCGGTCACTCCGCACAACAGGTAACCGACTTCGCCTGACGATGGGAAACGCGTGAATTTATGGAACTATGTCCGGGGACGAGGCGAATTTCTGACGTTCCTCACCTATCAGCATGCCTCCCTGGCGTTTCAGACGGTCCTGGTCGGGACGGTCGTCGCGGTCCTCGTCGCCGTCGCGGTATATCGGCTGCCGCTGGCCTCCGCACTCACCCTGACCTCTAGCCGAGTCGCACTGACAATTCCCTCGCTCGCGCTGCTCGCGCTGCTATTGGTCCCGTTCGGACTCGGCGTTGTTCCGTCGTTCATCATGCTGGCGTTCTTCGCCGCGCTGCCGGTGATCGGCAACGCGATCGTCGGCCTGCGGGCGGTGCCCGAGTCGGTCATCGAATCCGCGCGCGGCATCGGCTTTTCGCGCGGGCGCATTCTGCTCACTGTCGAATTGCCGATCGCCTGGCCGGTGATCCTCACCGGTATCAGGGTGTCCACCCAGATGATCGTCGGCGTCGCCGCCATCGTCGCCTACGTGCTCGGCCCGGGTCTCGGGTCGCTGATCTTCAACGGGCTGTCCCGGCTCGGTGGCGCGAACGCCATCGAAATGGCGTTGACCGGAACCATTCTCATCGTCCTCATCGCGTTGGTGTTCGACGCACTCCTCGTCCTGCTCGGACGCCTCACGATCGCAAAGGGACTCCAATGACAGAAGCATCGCGCAGCGATTCCATGAGGGGTGGCGGCCGGGTGACGGGTGGGCCGGAGGTGACCAGTCAGCCCGCTCCTGGCGCGGAACGCAATGTGACCGGCGCGGCCATCACGCTGGACGGGGTGGTCAAGCGCTACAAGGGCCAGGACGATCCCGCGGTCGAGCGGCTGGACCTCGAGATCGACGCGGGCGAGATCGTCGCGTTCGTCGGGCCGTCCGGGTGTGGCAAGACGACCACGCTGAAGATGATCAACCGGCTGATCGAGCCGTCCGAGGGGCGGATCTTCATCGGCGGTCGCGATGTCACGCGGGAGGATCCGGACAAGCTGCGGCAGTCGATCGGGTATGTCATCCAGTCCGGCGGGCTGTTCCCGCACTGGACGGTGGCCAAGAACGTGGGTGCTATCCCCCGGGTGCTCGGATGGGACAAGAAGCGGATCGCCGAGCGCACCGAGTATCTGCTCGATCTGGTTGGGCTCGATCCGGGGGTCTTCGCCGACCGGCTGCCCAAGGATATGTCCGGCGGTCAGCAGCAGCGGGTCGGCGTGGCGCGGGCACTCGCGGCGGATCCGCCGGTGCTGCTGATGGACGAGCCGTTCGGTGCGGTCGATCCGATTACCCGGGTTCGCTTGCAGGACAGCTTGATTGCGATTCAGCACGAACTCGGCAAGACGATCGTGGTGGTCACGCACGACTTCGAGGAGGCAACCAAGCTCGGCGACAAGGTGCTCATCCTGTCCGAAGGTGGGCACATCGAGCAGTACGCGCGGCCGGAGGAGATCCTCACCGATCCGGCGACCCCGTTCGTGGAGGAGTTCGTCGGATCCGGCGCGAAGTTGGCGTATCTGACCGTGTCGCGGGTGCGAGATGTGGAGTACGACAAGGTGATCACCGCGCGGGTCGGCGAGTCGGCGCAGGCGGTGCTCGGACGCGCGAAGGCGGCCGGGCACACCTGGGTGGTGGTGGTCGACGAGGCCGGACGACCGCGGTCGTGGCCGTCGCTGGCGGAGGTGGCGACGAAGCCGGAGGTGTCCGACTTCCTGGATCGGCGGTTGCCGGTGGTCGCGCGTTCCTCGACGCTCAACGACGCGCTCGATGCGATGCTGGCCGCCAGCCAGGGTGCGGCGCTGGTCACCGATGGTCGCGGCGCGGTGGTCGGCTCGCTCAGCATCGATTCGGTGACCGAGACGATCCAGGCCAAGCTCGCCGAGGTGCGCTCGGCGGAGGCCGAGCTCTCGTACGAAACCTACGTCGACGGCACCGATCCGGCGCCGACACCGGTGGTGGCGGCCGACGAGGAACCCGGATCGGCGGAGCCGTCATGAGTCGCCGCGTGCCGATCGACGTGTGGTTCGAGCCGATCATCATCGGCGTCATCGGTATCGGGTACTTCCTCTGGTATCGGTCGACGACGTTCACCCCGACGGAGAAGGCGTCGCTGGGGTGGGACAACCTGCAGACCACGATCCTCGCGCACATCAAGCTGACCGTGGTGGCGACGCTGATCGTGGTGGTGGTCGCGATTCCGTTGGGTATCGCGTTGACGCGGCCCGCGCTGAAACGGCTGGAACCGATCGCGGTGAATGTCGCGAATATCGGTCAGGCGGCGCCCGCGGTCGGGCTGCTCGTCCTGTTCACGTTCTGGTTGGGCACCGGATTCCGTACGGCGATAGTCGGTTTGGTGGTGTACGCGATTCTGCCGATTCTGCAGAACACGATCGTCGGGCTGCGGCAGGTGGATCACCGGACCATCGAGGCGTCGCGCGGGATCGGATACTCGGGGGCGCGGACATTGTTCCAGGTCGAGTTGCCGCTGGCGGTGCCGGTGATCCTGAACGGGGTGCGCACGGCGCTGGTCATTCTGGTCGGGACCGCGACGCTGAGCACGTTCATCGGGGCGACCAGCCTCGGCACGCTGATCACCACCGGGGTCACGCTGTTCCTGCCCAAGCTGCTCATCTCCGGCGCGATTCTCGTCGGGCTGCTCGCGTTGATCATCGACTGGCTCGGGCGTCTCGTCGAGCTGGCCGCGACGCCGCGAGGGATCTCATGAAATCGACGCGGGTCCAACAGGTTACGCTGATTTCCGCGCTCGTCGTCGCACTGCTCGCCGGGTGTGGTCTGGTGAGTTCATCAGGGACGTTCCATGAGGCGCACTTGCCGGACGGAAAGCAACCGCTGGATGGCGCGAAGTTGGTCGTCACCTCGAAGAGCTTCACCGAGGGGGTGTTGCTCGGCAAGATCACCGCGACCTATCTGGCCGCGGCGGGCGCCGAGGTCAAAGACCTCACCGGGGCACCGGGTTCCGCGTCGTCGCGGCAGGCTCAGCTCAACGGTGACGCCGATATTCTCTGGGAGTACACCGGCACCGGGTGGGTCAACTACCACAACGAGACCGAGACCATCGCGGACCCGAACGAGCTCTGGCGGCGGGTGCACGAGATCGAGAAGCGCGAAAACAACCTGGAGTGGTTGCCGCCCGCGAACTTCAACGACACCTACGCCTTCGCCGCGTCGACGCCCAATGCCGAACGGCTGCACGTGAAGTCGCTCTCCGATGTGGCCGGGCTGCCGGTCCCCGATCGAACGTTCTGTGTCGACGATGAATTCTTCAGTCGCTCAGATGGTTTCATTCCGATGCTGCAGAAATACGGGATTCCGTACAACGATCCCAATGGTGTTCCGTCCGGCAACGTGACTCGGATGGACGCCGGGGTCGTCTACACGGCGACAGCGAAGGGTGCGCCCTGCAATTTCGGGATGGTCTATACCACCGATGGGCGGGTCAAGAATCTGAATCTTGTTGTGCTGGATGATGATAAGAAGTTCTTCCTGCCTTACAGCGGCACGGCGGTCGTGCGTGCGGCCGTCCTCGATCGGCATCCGGAGTTGCGGGACCTGATCGGGACGATTTCCGAACATCTCACCGATCAGCTGATGCAGGAGCTCAACGGTCGCGTCGATATCGACGGGGAGGATCCCGCCGATGTCGCCTACGACTGGCTGAAGAAGGAGAAGCTGGTCGCGTAGGGGTCAGGGTTGTCCCGGAGGGGAATACCGTTCTCCGGGGTGACGACCCGGCTGGTTGACGCCACCTACTGTGCCTACATGACACCCGGGCGACGCGAGGATCAGCAGGCGGAGTCGCCGAAGGTGGCGCCGGACCGGCGGCGAGAGGCACGACGGGGCATCGGCGTCTTCCTCGTCGCGCTGGTCGTATTGTCGGCGCCCGCTATGGTTTTCGCCGTTGTCGCGCGCAATGACATCGGGATCCTCGTGCTCATGTGGGCACCGGGTCTGGCGGCCTTGGCCACCCGGCTGATGCTGCGGGAGGGGTTCGGCGATATCTCGTTGCGGCTGGGCCGGCGCAGTGGGTGGGCGCTGCTGATCGCGCTCGGCTATCCGGTCGGCATCGCGACCGCCGCGTATGGCCTGGGGTGGGCGAGCGGGCTCGCCCACTTCACCTCCCCCGCAGGCACTTCCAGCGGATGGGGTTCGTTCGCTGGGGAACTGCTCGTCGGCACCGTGCTCGGTACGGCGGTCGGGCTGGTGTTCGCGCTCGGCGAGGAGCTCGGGTGGCGCGGCTATCTGCTCACCCGGCTCATCGATGCCGGCGTTCCTCGGCCGCTCATGGTGAGTGGATTGATCTGGGCGGCTTGGCATTTGCCGTTGATCATCGGCGGCAGCTATCTCACCGGCAATGGTGGGTCCATGCCGGTGATCGCCGTGCTGTTCGTCGTGCAGGTCACCGTGGTTTCGTACGTCTTCGCCCGGCTCCGGCTCGATACCGGGAGTATCTGGCCGGCCGTGCTGCTGCACGCGTCCTGGAACAGCGTCATCCAGTCCGTGTTCGACCCGCACACCTCGGGATCCCAAGCCTGGCTGTGGCTCGGCGAGCAGGGCGTGCTGACGTTGGCGGCCAACGTGATCGGTGCCGTTATCCTCTGCCGGCGTCCCGGCAGAGTGCTACGGCAACCGCCGACCTGATCAGTTCGACGCGGGGTCAGCGGCCGGACTCAGCAGCACCAGCGGGATTTCCCGCGTGGTCTTCTTCTGATAACCGGCATACACCTTCTGCGCGGCGGTCACCCGCGGCCACAACGCCGCCCGCTCGGCAGCGTCGGCGATCTTGGCGACCATCGGCACGCGCGGTCCGCTGCGCACCGACACCAGGACGTTCGGATTGTCCCGCACATTGTGGTACCACGCCGGATGCGTCGGGTCGCCGCCCCGCGAAGCGACTACGACATAGGTATTCCCGTCGACGATCGGCGCGGTCAACATCACCGCGTGCTCCCGGCCCGACTTGCGTCCGGTGGTCACGAGCTCCACCGACGGCATCCCACCGAAATCATTGCCCAACTTGCCGCAACTAACCTTCAACAGCGCCCGATGCGCCGTGTTCATCGTCTTGAGAGCGAAATTCGATGGCATAAGGGTCCTTACCACGCTGCCGGGGCCCGATCTTTTGACCCCGCAAGCGTACCCCCGGTACCGGGTACCTGCGCAACGAGGTCGAGGCCGACTGCCCCCTCCCATCGGTTTTGCGCCGCTGGTTTCTCAGCGGTTTTGCGTCGCCTTCAGCTCGATGGGCCGATGGTTGGGTGGGCCAGGGCTGCCATGCCAGCTCCGACTCGCTGTGCCAGTTCGTCGAGCTCCGCCTTTTCGATGACGAGGTAGTCGAGTTTGTCGACTGCGGCGAACTGTTGTTCGCGGAAGGGCGTCCCGGGTGGGAGCGGCGCCAGGTGCCAGTGAACGTGTGCGACGCCTTGCATGCTGCCGAAGCTGAACACGTAGAGGCGTTCGGTGGGCGTGATCTCCGTGAGGACCCGACCGAGGCGATGGACGCGCAGCTGAAGTGCGAGGTAGTCGTCTTCGGTGAAGTCCGAGACGACATTCGTCGCGTGCCGTCGGGGTGCGAGCAGACAGTAGGCGTAGAGGCGAGGGTAGGGCGGGAAGAACACAATGCAGTATTCGTCACGATAGGCGACGGTTTCGCGCGTGCGAGTTGTCTGCTCATCGGCCAGTTCGCAGATGAAACATTGACCGGCGGCATTCTCGGCTTGGATTCTGGCCATGTAGGCGTTGGCATCGATCGTCCCCGTCTGCCTGCCGACGACCGTGCTCGCACCAAGCGTTCCGGGCCGTTGTGCCGATGCGCTCGGTGGCTCCATAACTACTGCTGCTCCATTTCGTGGCGTGGCTCGTGCACGGTCGCTGGAAGAGATAGGCGACTCCCGTTGATGCCCAACGATTTTACGTCCCCGACCCCATCTTGCCTTCGCGCATTTCTGAACACCCCCAGCCCGTGACGGGTCCAGATTCACAGACCCCCCATACCTCCCACAGGCGTTCAGGCCTTGTGAAAGGTACGGATGCTCTGTGAGATCGGCTATTGAGGCCTGCCGCATGGCGCCGCACGAGAGGGGCCGGGTGGTCCTGTTGAAACGGGATGAGCTCACCGTGCATTGGATGCCCGGGTTCGTGAGCGCTGTCGAATGGGCCGACGGGCCGCTAAGACGGCGACGGGCCGCGCTTGCGGGGGCTCGAGATCGGCGAGTGTCCTGAGGCGATCTGTGGGTCGTCGCATACTGGACAGCGGGCCACCACATTCGATCGACCTTGTGCGCCACCGGGCAGGCAGTCGGTGAGGGTTAGGACGTCGTCGACCCCGATGTGTGCGAACGCATCGAACTGACTCCTGAGCTGGATGCGCGCCGTGCGAGGAGCATTATGTCCACCGATTCCGAGCCTGTTCTGGTCACCGGGGCTACCGGTAAACAGGGGGGCGCCACCGCTCGGGCGTTGCTCGGCGCGGGCGTTCCCGTCCGGGCTTTTGTGCGGGATCCCGAGCGGGCCAAGGCGATCGAGGCGCTTGGCGCCGAACTGGTCGTCGGCGATCTGCTCGATCGTGATTCCGTGATTCGGGCCGCCGAGGGTGCCCGCGCGGTGTTCTCCGTGCAGCGGCCCGTGATGGGTGCGGCGGGTCTCGACTTCGAAGGTGAAGTGACTCAGGGATTCAACCTGATCGAGGGTGCGAAAGCTGCTGGGGTGCGGCAATTCGTGCATACGTCGGTCAGCGGTGCGGGCCAGCACACCGCGGTTCCGGGGTGGGCCGAAGGGCGGTGGGCGTCGATGGAGCCGTACTTCGGCGCTAAATGCGCGATCCAGGACGGGGTTCGCGTGGCGGGTTTCCCGCGCTGGACGCTGCTCGCGCCGGGGTTCTTCATGGAGAACTTCCTTGTCTCCCTGCGGTTTCTGTTCCCGCGCGGCATCGAAGGCGGCTTGGTGACGGTCCTGAAACCCGAGACCCGGCTGTCCCTGGTCGCGGTGGACGACATCGGCAGGGCGGCCGCCGCGGCCATCGCCGAACCGGAGCGATTCGACGGGGTCGAGCTGGAGTTGGCGAGCGACTACCTATCGATGACGGAGATCGCCGAGGTCCTTTCGCGGGTGCTGGGCACGCCCCTGTCCGCGCCGGACATGACCGAGGAGCAGGCTCTCGCCGCCGGGATGCCGGGCTCGGGTGCCGCGCATGAGTGGATGAACGTGGCCGGACAGCCTGCCCGCCCGCAGTATGCGAGGGACCTCGGCATTCCGCTCACCAGCTTCGAGGAATGGGCGCGGGAGCACATGGTCGGTGCCTAGTCTGCGGTCAGCCGGTCCGCGTCCCGGTGTGGGGTGCTGGTGTGGAAGACAGGCCAGCCGATTTCGGTGCACCACAAGGAGGTATCGGGGGTTTCGGGTAGACCGACCGGGTAATACTCGCGGATCGGGCCGGGCACGCCGAGGGCGTGGTGCGTGACATAGGTGGCGAGGGTGGCGTAGGCGCGGTCGACGCCGGTCGCTTCGCCGCGATAGGTGATGATCGCGAGTTCGGCGGCGGGGATGACGGTCGGACGCACCCGGCCCAGCGGGCGAACGGTCCCGGCGCAGGGGACGAAGATGGTCGATTCGCCGCGGTCGTCGGTGAACACCTCGTCTGCGTAGATGCCACCGGCCTGGCCGCTCGGCGCGAGCCCCTGCGCGGTCAGGGTGGCGTGCAGTTCGCCTAGCGCGCCCTGCAACCAGACCGGCCCGTCCGCGGCGTCGATGACGTCGGTGATCGCCGCGGCCGCGGCCGCGGGGACAGCTCGCAACTCGACACCGGTCGCGTCGGGCACCGGGTGGGTCAGCAGGTTGCGCAGGTCGTCGACCGCGCGCTGCGTGCGACCGAGCTGATCCCGCAGTCGAGCCAGGTGCGCGACGATCCGCTTGTTGCGCAGGCCGGGATCGGGAGTCGCCAGTATCGCCTGGATCTCCTCCAACGGCATGTCCAGGTCGCGGAACCGCCGGACCACCTGCGCAACGGACAGTTGGTCGGTGGTGTAGCGGCGATAGCCGGTGTGCGGGTCGACCTCGGCGGGCGCGAGCAGTCCGATCTGGTGATAGTGCCGCAGCGTCTTGACGGTCAGATGGGTGGCACGAGAGAAGTCGCCGATGGACAGGTACGCGGTCATAACGCCATTGTGCGGTCTCCCCCTGCGGGAGAGTTCGGCCCGGCAACGGGATTGACTGTCCGGCCGCCGCACCGTCGAGGGTGAGGACAGCGGCGGGACGAGAACGCCTGGGCCGCAAACACCTCGCTGGACCTCGACACCGAAGGAACGCACCATGACCTCCTTGACCACCTCGGACGAGACCACACTGTTCTTCCGTGACTACGGAACCGGCCGACCCGTCGTATTCGTGCACAGCATGCTGATGAGCAGCGACATGTGGCAGCACCAGATGCTGCACCTCACTGAGCACGGCCATCGGGCGGTCGCCTACGACCGCCGCGGCCACGGTCGATCCGACGACCCCGGCCGAGGCTACGACTTCGACACCCTGGCCGACGATCTGGCCGCGCTGCTGGACCGGCTCGACCTCACCGACGTCACCCTCGTCGGGCACTCCATGGGCGGCGGCGAGGTGATCCGCTATCTCACTCGCCATGGCGCGCAGCGCATTTCCCGCATCGCGCTCGTCGGTGCGACCGCGCCGCATCTGGCGGTCGATGCACACCTCGCTGCCGCGTTGCTCGACCAGCTGCGCACCGGGTACGGCAGCTGGGTGGCCGGCAACGCCGCCCGCTCCTTCGGCAACGACCTGCCCGGCTGCGACATCCCGCAACTCGAACAGGACGCGACGATCCGGGACTGGATGCGGGTCTCCCTCCATGCGGCGGTGGAATGCACCCGCGCCAACCTGGCCGCCGACTTCCGCGCCGAAGCGCGGGCGATCGCACTCCCCACGCTGGTGCTGCACGGCGACCACGACGCCTTCGCCCCGCTCGACACCTGCGGACGGCGTTCGGCCGACCTGATCCCGGACAGCAAGCTCGTCGTCTATCGGAACGCGTCGCACATGGTGCATCTGTCGCACCGCGCGCGCCTCAACGCGGATCTGCTGGCGTTCGCACAGTCGTAACGACTACACGGTCTTGCCACTGGACGACTGCACCGCCGCGTAGGCGGCGAGGCCGTCGGCCATCTGCTGCATCGCGCGCCTCATGGTGCGTTGCAGCAGCCAGCCCAATCCCCAACGGGCGGTGTAGGTTCCGTACCAGTGAATGGTGGTGCGGCCGTCGGGCGCGGGTACCAGATCGATGACCGCGCTGTAGTTGCGGAGTACCCAGCTGAAGGCGTCCTCGTAGGTCAACCGGTTGCCGACGTCGAGTCCGGTGATCCGCTCGCCGGTCACGACGCGTCCGGTGCGGAATGCGCGGACCGCGCCAACGGGGTCGTTGCCGTCGGGGTCTAGCCCGCTGGAACGCTCGGTGACCAGAGCGTCGACGATCGACCAGACCGGCCAGGTGCGTGCGTCGGCGAGCAGCGGCCAGATATCGGCCGGCGATGCTGTCGTGGTCGCGGTCGCGTCGTAACTCTGCATGGCGGAGGTCCTTTCGTTCATCCCCGTGGCGCGGGCTCGGCGCGCACGCGAGAGTTGTTGCGCCAGTTCGAAACTATGCGACGCGGCCGATCAGCGGCCATGCGCTGGATTGCCGACCTTTCGGTCATATCTTGCGGTACACCGACGGACGGACACCGACCTGACCGACGAAGGCCGACGACAACGCTCCCGGACTGGCGAATCCGCAACGCTCAGCGATCTGTTCGACGGTAAGCGTGCTGCTGGACAGCAGCCGCCGCGCCCGCTCGATCCGCAGCCGGGAGAGGTACCGGTGTGGCGTCTCACCGGTCTCGGCCCGGAAGACGCGGATGAAGTGGTACACGCTCAGATGCACCTCGGCGGCAATGTCGGCCAGCGTCAGCGGCTCGGCCAGCCGGTCCCGCATGAGGGCGATGCCCGCGCGGACCGCCGCGTGTTCCGGGCCGGGCAGACAGTGGTGCTTGCCCTTGGTCAGCAGGTGCGTCGCGAGGAACGCCGCGGCGGATTCGGCGTAGGTGTCGTCGGTGGACACGGCCGCGGGCATGGCACGCATGACCTGTTCGACGACCGGGTCGCCCGCGTTCAGCGCGTCCGACAGCGCTTCGAAGTCCGGTCCCGCACCGCCGAGTTGGGCCGCGGCACGATCGACGGTGGCGGCGGGAATGTGCACCTGGATGGTGCGCAGGGCCGCGGTCGCGCGGTACTCGCGCACTATTTCCCGGCCGGGAATCACCAAGTCCAGATGGCCGGGAACCCAGCGCCGTCGGGTCGAGTTCCCGTCGGCGTGCGTGCGCATGACCGCGTCGCCGGCCACACAGAGCACGACATGCACGTCGGCCACCGCGGGCATCGGCAAGTCTTCGGCCCGCGGTGCGTGGTCGAAGCGCTGCACGAGCAGCGACCGCCAGCCCGAGTCTTGCCAACTGCAATAGGTGCGCCGCACGTAGGCCGCCATGTCGAATCCCGCGTACGGGGTCAGGTCGAAGTCGAGCGAGTCGAGCACCACACCAGCCTAGGACGCCTTACTGAACCTTCACGAGCTTGAGGGCCCCGTCGGGACCGGCGATATAGTCGATGAAGACACGGTCGCCCGCCTTCAACCGGATGTCGTTCTCCACCACCGCGTCTCGCGCGATGACCTCTTCGCAGTCCTCGGTGATCAAGACACCGAAGCCCTCATACGCACCGGCATACCACTTCTCGACGACTGCCCACATGTCAGCTCCCCGTCCTGTTCGAAGTACCACCGACCCTATCCGCAGGTAGAGCAAACTATCGTCCCGTTCACAGTGAGGCGTGTCGTCGCGGTGCCCGTCAGGGCAGGGGGGTCAGGGCGCCGTCCCGGTATTGCTCGCGGACTACATAGCGGCGGACTTTTCCGCTGGAGGTCAGGGGTACCGAGCCTGCGGTTACCAAGACCACGTCGTCGAGCCGTAGTCCGTTGTGTTCGCCGACCGCTCGGCGGACGGCGGTGACGATGTCGGTCCGGTCGGCTTCTTCGGCGGCTGGGTCCCGGTTCAGTTCGGCGACCAGGACGAGGGAAGGCTGGTCGCCGTCGAGGACTTGGAATGCCGCGCAGCGGTCGGGGCGCAGGGCCGGGTGGCTGTCCATGGCGGAAGCTTCGATGTCGGACGGGTAGTGGTTGTAGCCGTCGACGATGATGAGGTCCTTGCGGCGGCCGGTGACGTAGAGCTGGCCCTCGTGGATGAAGCCGAGGTCGCCGGTGCGGAGGAAGTGGCCTGCGCGGCCGGTGACGGTCGCGGTGAAGGTTTCGGCCGATGCCTCGGGGGCGTCCCAGTAGCCGAGGCCGATGCTGTCGCCGCGGAGGCAGATCTCGCCGACCTGGCCCTCAGGTAGCGGGATGTGCGTGTCGGGGTCGGTGAGGAGGAGTTCGTAGGCGTTGTTGAGTTCGCCGCTGGCCACCAGGCGGCGACCACCGCTCGACACCGGTTCGACGCGGCCCTTGGTCAGGGCGGTCGGGTCCACTTCGACGGTGGTGAGTCCGCTGCCGGCCGGGCCACCGGTCACCAAAAGCGTTGCCTCGGCGAGGCCGTAGCAAGGGAAGAGGCTGTGCACGTCGAAGCCCGCGGCACCGAAGTGCTCGGCGAAGGCGACCATCGTGTCCACCCGGACGGGTTCCGCACCGCAGAGCGCCACCCGCAAGTTGGACAGGTCGTATCGCGCCACCTGATCGGCAGGCACTCGTCGCACCGCGAGCGCGAAGGAGAAGTTGGGGGCGACGGTGTGCGTGGCCTTGTACCGCGACATCGCCGAGATCCAGCGTGCGGGCCGTTGCACAAAAGCCAAGGGGGACATACTGATAACGGTCGAGTCGCTGTACACCGGGTAGGTGACCATGCTGAGCAGACCCATGTCGTGGAAGGTGGGCAGCCAGGCCACCCCGACACCCGCGCCGATCTGCGCGGTGACCAGCCGAAGGTTGGCGAGCACGTTGCCGTGGGTGAGCGCGACGCCTTTCGGCTCCCCGGTCGAGCCGGACGAGTACTGCAGGTGCGCGATGGTGTCACTGGTGATGCCGGGGTCGGTGTACCGATCGGATTCGGACGGATCGATGCGGTCGGTGACCACCGTGCGCAGCCCCGCGAAGCCGTCGGCGTCGGCGAGCACCGGGCCGAGCAGCGGCTCGATATCGGCGCTCGTGAACAGCAGCCGCGCACCGGAATTGGCGGCAATGGCGGCCAGCCGCGACAGTCCATCTGCCAGTTTGCTCGGCTGCGGCGGCGCGACAGGGACCGCGATCACGCCCGCGTAGAGGCAGCCGTAATAGGCGACAACGAATTCCAGCCCGGGGGCATAGAGCAGCAGCGCCCGCTCCCCCGGCCGGGTGATCTGCGCCAGATGGGCGGCCAATGCCCGCGCGGCGCGCTCGAGTTCCGGGAAAGTCATTGTCGCGGTGGGCTCGTCACCGTCAGCGAGGTGGTGGAAATTCACCTTGTCCGGCGTGGCGGCGGCGCGGGCGGTCAGCATCTGCGCCAAGGTGGTGGGTTCGACCGCGAAATAGGTTGTCATGCTTGCACTCCTGAGGTACGGCGGCGGAGATTCGAGTCGGCGCAGGCCGATTCGGCCGGGCGCAACGTGAAGCGGGGCGGCGGCCGACCGCCGACGAAGGCCCCGACGTAGTGGGAGTTCAGGCCGAAATGATGGACGTACCCGGTGGGCAGATCGGCGCCGTCGACCGCGGTGAGCACGGCGCGCCCATCGCGGTCGGCGCGCAGCTCGATGGTGTCGGGCGAGATCGTCAGCCCGCTGCCCAACCATTTCAGATAGCTCTCCTTGGCGACCCAATGGTGTAGAAAGCGCCGTCGATCCGTGCCTACCCAGTCCGCTTCGCGTGCGGTGAGCACCCGCGACGCCAAACTCGCCAGGTCGAAATCGGCGTCGACCCGTTCGACGTCGACCCCGACTGATGCCGAGCCCGCGACGGCGACAACGGCGAGCCCTCGGGTGTGCGTGAGATTGAATGCCGGTGCATAGCAAGGCAATTCCGGCTTGCCGTGCGGCCCGATGGTGAAAACGAGTTCCTCGGGCGGACATCCGGCATAGGCCGAGAGCACGCGCCGCAGCGTGGCCCTGACGCGAATGAAATCACCGGCGAACTCGACCGTGTCGAACCGGACGCTGCGGGCCAGTTCCTCGGGAGCCAGCACCCGGCAATCGCCGGACGCGCACTCCCCGGTCAACCGCAGCCACCACAATTCGACGTCGTCCGGAGCGATCGCCCGCCGCGCCACGATGCCGACGGTCACGGCGTACCCGCCACGCACTGGCGGACCCGGCGCAGCACGGTATCGCGGTGGGTCACCACGAAGAAGTGCCCGCCGGGCACGAGCCGGATATCCACCCCGGCCGAGCCACACTCGGCCCACGGTTCCAGCTCGGCCATCGTCACATGACTGTCGGCACTGCCGCTGAGCACCGTCATCGGCACGTCGAGCGGCGGGTCCGGCCGGTACCGATAGGTCTGGTCGACACCGAGATCCGCGCGCATCAGCCGGAGCACCAGCTGCCGCATGCGCTCGTCGTCGAGGATCTCGTCCGGGGTGCCGCCGAGCCCGCGCACGATCTCCAGCAGCATCGGATCATCCGCCATCCGGATCCACGGCAGCCGCGAAGGATGTTGCGGCGCACGACGTCCGGACACGATCAGGTGCGCGGGCCGCGGCCCCTCGCCCGCGCTGAGCCGACGGGCCAGCTCGAACGCGACGAGCGCACCCAGGCTGTGGCCGAACAGCGCGAACGGCTCGCGCCAGGCACCGTCCATGGCCGCGAGCAGGTCATCCAACAGGGGCGTGAGATGCTCGAAAGGCTCGTCGCGCATCCGCATTTCGCGGCCGGGCGGCTGCAGCGGCACCACGTCGACGTCGGGCTGTAGCTCCTTGCGCCATGGCAGATATGTCGACGCGCCCGCCCCGGCATGCGGCAGGCAGTACAGCGTCATCGGCGCGCCGCCCGCCGACGAGTACGGCATCCATTTGCCTGCGTCGATCGCGGGCGCGTTCATCGTCGATGCTCCACGGCGACCGTCTCGACCGTGAGATACGACGGTGGCGGCGCGGGCGGCATCGAGGAGGCCGCGAGCAGCGTGACGCCGTCCTCCTCGCCGAGCTCCGCGAAATTGGCGAATCGATAGGTGATGTACATGATCCGATTCCGGTCGGTGGGAACATATTCGGCCACCAGCCGCGCGCCTTCCGAATGGGCAAGCCGGACCACATGATTCAGCAGCACCGTGCCCACTCCGCGCGATATCACCCGGCACGACATCAACAGCAACTTCAGCCGCCACTGGTGCACACCGCGCTTCACCAGCGCGAGGCCGACCTGCCCGTAGGTCCCGTACTTGTCTTCCAGCTCGGCCATCAACAACAGGTGATCGTCGGATTCGGCATGGGCGGCAAGCTGTTCGGCCGAGTACATGACCCCGGTCGAATTCAGCTGATTGGTGCGCACCACGAGTTCCTCGGCGCGACCGATATCCGCGGCACCCGCCGGACTGATCCGGAAACGCATCCCGAGGGTGGCCAGGAACTCCTCGTTGGTGCCGGAGAAACGTTCCTCGGCTGTCGAGCGTTCGATACTCGCCTGGTACATGTGCCGCCGCGCCCGCGAATCCGCGGTGACGTGCTTCGGCTGGAATTCCGGCCGGTCCGCCAGCGTCGCGGCCTGCTCGGCGTCGATGCAGAGCACCTCGGGATGGGCGAAGCCGACCTCGTCCCGTTCGAGTTCCTGGTCGTCGACGAAGGCGAGCGTGTCGATCCCGATATCGAGCCGCTCGGCGATCGTCGCGACCGCCGCGGATTTGTTGTCCCAGCTGATCTGCGGGTGCAGGAAGTACTCCGCGATCCCGAGCTCCTTCAGCTTGGCGAGCGCGATGTCCGGATCGTTGCGACTGGCGATGGAATGCAGAATGCCGCGTTCGTCGAGGGTGGCGATGGTCTCCCTGATCCCCGGCTTGAGATCGGTGACCGCGGCGTTCTCCAAAAGGATTCCGTCCCACAGGGTGTGGTCGAGATCCCAGACCACGCACTTGATGTAGCGGGGACGGTTATGGACATCTGCTTTCATCGAATTCCCTGATCTCTGCGAATCACTCGACGTCGATGACGCGTGCCTGATTGCGGCACGCGTCGGCGGCGATCAGTACGTGTTGCATCTGCGTGCTGCCCTCGATGATTTCCATGACCTTCGCGTCGCGCAGATACCGGCCGACCGGATATTCGTCGCTACAGCCGCGCGCGCCGTGCAGTTGCACCGCGTCATTGGCCGCGGCTACCGCCGAGGTCGCCGCGAATTGCTTGGCGATGCACGTCGCCATGAGGGTGTCGGGACTGCCCGCGTCCTTCAGCTGCGCGGCCTGCCGGACCAGCAACCTGGCCGCCCGGGTGTTGGTGGCGATGGTGGCGATCATCTGTTGCACGAGTTGGTGTTCGCGCAGCAAGGCGCCGCCTTGGTGACGAGTGTTGGCATAGTCCACGCTGGCCTGTAAACACGCCTGCAGAATGCCGACGCAGCCTGCGGCGACGCTGAACCGGCCGATGTCGAGCACTCCGGTGGCAATGGCCAACCCCATGCCCGCGGGCCCGACGATCGCGTCGGATCCGATGCGGCAGTTCTCGAAGACGATCTCGGCGACCTGACTGCCGCGCGTACCGGTGATCCCCGGAACCGGAATCCGGCGGATGCCCGGACTTGCCGCGTCGACCAGGAACACCGCGGGCCCATTCGCGGTGCGGGCGAACACCAGCAGCACATCGGCGAGCTGACCGCCGGTCACCCAGAGCTTGTGACCGTCGAGAATCCACTCGTCGCCCGCCCGCTGGGCCGTCGCCCGCACCGCGGCGAAGTCACTGCCCGCCTCGGCCTCCGTCAGGCAGAACGCACCGAGCGCGGCACCGGAGACCAGGTCGGCCTTCCACCGGCTTTTCGCGGCCTCGGTCCCCCACCGGTCCAGCGCGTACAACGCCATCGAGTGCACGGTAAGCAGGCTTCGCATGGCCGAACAGCCGCGCCCCACCTCCTCGTGCACCCGCGCGAGCGCGGTCATTCCGGCGCCGGTACCGCCCGCCGCGGTCGGCAGCACCGCGCCCCACAGGCCGTGCGCGGCGAACTCGGTCACCATGCTCAGATCGATCCGCGCCGCGCGATCGAACTCCGCGGCCCGCGGCGCCACCACCTCGTCGACGAACGCGCCGATCTCGGCCCGCGAAAATGCTTGGCCTAAAACGGGTTCCGCCTGCACCGCCATCACGCCACCTCGGTGGCCGCGCCATGACCGTTGCGCCCGTTGAGCCTGGCGACCAGGTCGGTCATCACGTCCACGGTCCGGAAATTGTCGAGCATCAGTTCGTCGTTGGGAATCCGGTCGCCGATGTTCTGCTCGATGAACATGACCAGTTCCATCGCGAACAGCGAATTGACGAAGCCGCTTTCGAAGATGTCGTGATTGTCCTGGAGCCGCCCTTCGGGAAACCTCTTGGCGACGAAATCGCGGATTTCGGAACGGGCATCGGAGAACATAACTACCGTCCTGTCGGTAACGGGGGTAATGGTTCGGTCATGAGTACGAGAAGAAGCCCTGACCGGACTTCCGGCCGTGTAGTCCGGCGTCCACCATCTTTTTCAGCAAGGGGCACGGCCGATACTTGCTGTCTCCGTAGAACTCCTGGAGTCCCTCGATGCTGTACAGGATGGTGTCGAGCCCGATGAGGTCCGCGGTCTCCAGCGGGCCCGACGCGTGCCCGAAGCAGGACCGGAAGATCTCATCGACCTCGGCCGCCGCCGCGACGCCGTCCTGCAGCAGGAAGATCGCCTCGTTGACCATCAGCATCAACACCCGATTGGAGACGAAGCCCGGCATGTCGTTGACGATGATGCCGCGCTTGTCGAGGTCGGCGAGCAGTTGCAGCGCGATCGCGATGGTGGTCTCGGAGGTGTGCCAGCCGCGGATCACCTCGACGGTGGATTTCATCGGAACGGGGTTCATGAAATGCATGCCGATCACCCGATCCGGGCGATGGGTGACCCCGGCTATCTTGGTGATCGGAATGCACGAGGTATTCGCCGCGAAGACCGCGTCGGGCGCACAGATTCGGTCCAGCTCCGGATATATCTCTGCCTTGAGCGCCCAGTTCTCGGTGACGTTCTCGATGACGAATTCCGCGGCCCCGACATCGCCGATATCGGTGGTGTAGCTGACCCGCTTGGTGAGATCGCCGTACTTCTCGGTGTCGTGGCCGAACAGGCGTCCGGTGCGCGAGTACCGAACGACCTCGCTTTCCGCGCGCTCGAGCTGTTCGCGGGAGCTATCCACGAGGACGACCGAAATGCCGTGCGCGGCAACGGCTTGTGCTAGACCGGTGCCCATCACACCGGCACCGATGACGCCGAGAAGTTTCATGCCCGTGACTTCCTTTCGTCTGCGGTGGCCGTGAGGAGGTAGTCGGCCATGTCGGCGATCGTCGGCGCCTCGAATAACGCCACGGTTGGCACGATCGCGCGGAACTGTTTCTTGATCGAGTTGATCAGCTGCAGGCCGACCAGCGAATTGCCGCCGGACTCGAAGAAGTTGTCGTGCGGGCCGACCTGCTCGACGCCGAGCGCCTGCCGCCACAACTCCGCGAGCTGGCGCTGGTACTCCTCGACGGTTCGGCCGGGCGGCGCGGCCGCCGGTCGGTCCGGTGCCGACGAGGGGGCCTCACCGAACGGATCGTCGCCGCCGACCCATGTTTCGATGCGGTCGTGCAGCTGACCGGCGGAGACCACCGCGCGACGCGGCCCGCTCGCGATGAGCCGGTCCAGCACCGCGAGCGCAGCCGCGGCGGTGAACGAATACTTGTCCAAAGAGGCAGCGACACCGGGCTTTTCGCCGTGCCGGACGGTCGACTGCCAGGTGTCCCAGCACGCCGAGCGCCACGCGGAACCGCCGGGCAGGCCGGGCATCGTGACGAACTGGTCCTGAAACGCGTTGGCCGCCGCGTAGGACGCGAACCCGATGCCGCCGAGGACCGCCGACATCGAGGACAGCAGGACGACGAAGTCGGGACGTTCGCCGCGCAGTGCGGCGGCGAGCGCGATCGTGCCGTCGATCTTTGCCCGGAAATGTGCGGCGCTGATCTCCGGCGTCGTCGCTTCGATCGTGGTGAACGCGTCCGGCGACAGCACGCCCGCGGCATGGATCACGCCGTCGATCGCGCCGAAACTGTTGCGGGCGTTGGCGATTGCGGTGGCGGTGGCCTTGCGATCGCCGATGTCGCAGGTCAGCACCAGCACCTGGGCACCGGCACGCGCCAGGTCGCGTACCGCGGCCGCCTTGGCGCGCGACGTATCACCGGCCTGCGCGACCGATTCCGTGTCGTAGAGATCCGGCAGCGGCGTCCTGGCCAGCAGGACGAGTTTGACATCGGACGCCGCGGCGGCCAGATGCGCGGCCGCCTGCAGGCCGATACTTCCGGTCCCACCGGTGATCACGTAGACGCCGCCGTCGCGTACGTAGGGTGCGGGTGCGTCGAGGGTGAGCGGGCGGAAGCGTTTTACCAATCTTCGCCGCCCACGACGCGCGATCACGGTATCGGTGCCCGGCCAACGCATCTCGGCGACGACGGCTTCGGTGAGCTCGTCCCACGAACCGTGCTCGTCGTCGACCGGCGTCACGACATCGAGCGTGCGCACCGCCAGCCCCGGATATTCCTGCCCGGCCGTCAGCGCGGGACCCGCCACGACGGTCTTGCCGGGATAGAGGACGTCCTCGGGATCAACGAACTGCGCGTGATCGGTGACGACCAGGACCCGGCACCCGTCGACGCAACGGCGACCCCATTGGCCCGCCAGGGCCATCAGACTGTCGAACCCGAAACGTCGATGCACCGTCACACTGTCGACGGTGGCGGGATCGTCCGTCGTACCGTGCACCGACCACAGGTGAACTATGGTGCGTGGCAGCAGGTTCCGCTCGTCGAGCGCCTCGATCAGCCGGGCGTAGTCGTCGGGCTCGCCCGGCCGGACACGGTAGCCGCCCGCGGTAGCCGGCCCGAATTCGGTGCCGGGGACCACGGTGACCAAGTCGGCGCCGTCCAGCGCCTTGGCCATATGACCGGCGAGATCGGCGCTGCGGGTGCCGGGGTCGGTGAAGACGAGGTAGGGCCCGTACCGGTCCGTCGAATCGGACGCGGGCACCGCGACCCACTGTGGTTCGAAGAGCTCCGTGGCCGCGGCGTCGGTAGCGGCAAGCGGCCGGATCCGGTCGATGCCACGAGTCTTCTCGGTGGCGGGCCAAAACTGCTGATGCTGAAACGAATACGTCGGCAGCGAGAGTGAAGGCCCGGCCGATCCGATACGCGACCAATCCACGTCCACCCCGCCGGCCCACAAACGACCGAGGGTGCGAGACACGACCATCTCGTCCGGATCGCGCGTCGACGAGCCGCGCAGCGTCGGCAACGCGGTGGCACCGCCGGTGTGCACCAGCGCCTGGCTGACCAGGCTGGCCAGCTGACCGGCCCCGAGGTCGAGCACCACGCATGGCTCCGAGTCGGCGAGCGTGTGCACGCCGTCGGCGAAGGAGACCGTCGCGCACATGTGTTCGGCCCAGTAGTGCGGGTCGCGCGCTTGATCGTCGGTGATCCATTTGCCGGTCAGGTTGGACACGAACGGAATTCGGGGCGCGCGCAGCTCGATCCCGTCGAACAGTTCGATCATCCGCTCGCGCAGCGGATCCAGGAGGTACGAATGCATCGCGCGGGTGGTCGGCACCCGCCGCGCGGCGATCTCGTCGGCGGCGAGGCGTTGTTCGAGTGTGGTGATCGCGGCATCGGTTCCGGCGACGACCACCGTGTTCGGACCGTTGACCGCCGCGCAGGACAGTTCTGGGCCAAGGTAATCGGCGACGCGGTCCGCGGCGGCCGCGACGGTGAGCATGGCGCCGGGTTCGGCGGCCGCGACGAGCTGTGCGCGCCGAATGACCAGCGGCAGCGCCACATCGACATCGAACACACCGGCCAGGCAGGCGGCGGAGTATTCGCCGAGGCTATAGCCGAGCAGGCCTCGCGGCTCGATGCCATAGCTGTGCCACAGCCGCGCCGCCGCGTAGTTCAACGCGAAAATCACCGCGTGCGCCAGGTCGATTCGAGTGATCAGCTCCCCGGCGGCGGTGGTCGCGTCGCCACGCAACGCCGCGAAGGGGTCCGATACCACCGGTGCCGCGTCCGGGTACAGGGCGGTGCGCAGGTCCATGCCCAGCGACTCGGCCGCGATGTCGGCACACTGATCGATCGCCGCGCGGAATGCCGGATGCGATCCGTAGAGGTCGCGCCCCATCCCGGGGAACTGATCGCCGGTGCCCGGCAACACGAATCGCACGATCGGCAGCGGCCCACCCGGCACGGACGCCACCGGAACTCTGCGTCCGACCTCATCGAGTGCCTCAGCCGCCTCGAGGAGTGTCCGGAAAGGCACCGCCGTTCGGCACGGCATGCAAGTTCGCCCCGTCTGCAAGGTGGCAGCCACCGCAGCGGGAGCGAGTCGCGGGTTGCTGCGCAGGTACTCCGAGATCGCATGTGCGGCAGCGGTCAACGCCTCGGGCGAGCGCCCGGACAGCGGCAGGATGTGCCAGCGCCGCCGACCTTCGGGATCTTGTTCGGCCACCTCGGCCGGCGGCGCGGACACGATGACGTGGGCGTTGGTGCCCGACCATCCGAACGAACTGATACCCGCGGTAGGGACGCGCTCGTCCTCGCGCGGCCACGGAATGTTCTCGTGCGGCAGGCGAACCGGCGTGGCGGACCAGTCGACCGCCGGATTCGGTTGGCGCAGATGCAGGTTTCGCGGAATCGTCCGGCGGTTCAGTGCCAGCACGGTTTTGACCAACCCGGCCATCCCGGCCGCACCGGTGAGGTGGCCGATATTCGTCTTCACCGCGCCCACGTACAGCGGCCTGGATCCGCCGAAAACCTCGGTCAGCGCGGCGATCTCGATGGCGTCGCCGAGCTGCGTCCCTGATCCGTGCGCCTCGACGTAATCGATATCGTCGGCATTGACGCCCGCGCGCTGCTGCGCCTCGCGAATGACCGCGACCTGCGCGGCCCGGTTCGGGGCGGTGAGGCCGTTGCTCATGCCGTCCTGATTCACCGCCGACCCACGCACCACCGCGAGCACCTGGTGCCGCCGGGCTTTCGCCTCGGCGAGCCGTTCCACGACGACCGCGCCGCATCCCTCGCCGAGCAGGAATCCGTCCGCGGTCGCGTCGAAGGTTTTGCAGCGACCGTCCACGGCAAGCATCCGCATCTTGCACGCCTGCACGTAGGTATCGGGATGCACGATCGCGCTGACTCCGGCGACGACGGCCCGATCACATTCGCCGTTGCGGATGCTGTTCATCGCCAGATGCAAGGCGACCAGCGAGGACGAGCAGGCGGTGTCGACGACCAGGCTCGGCCCACGCAGATCGAGCAGATACGAAACCCGCCCCGCCGCAACGCTGGTCGCGCTGCCGAGCCCGAGGTACGGATCGTCCAATTCGCCGCGACCGCCGTGGTCGACCAGGACGCTCGCGTAACGACTGTCTGCCATCATCCCGACGAACACTCCGGTCCGGCTGCCCCGGATCTGGTCGGCGGGGATGGCGGCATCCTCGAACGCCGCCCAGGTCGCCTCGAGCAGCATCCGCTGTTGCGGGTCCATCCGCATCGCCTCGCGGGGCGAGATGCCGAAGAACTGGGCGTCGAAGCCCGCGATGTCGTCGACGAACGCACCCTTCGTGGTGTAGGTCGTTTCCGGCGCGTAGGGGTCGGGATCGAAGAATTGCCGCGCGTCCCAGCGTTGCGGCGGCACGTCGGTCGCCGTGTCGATGCCGTCTGCCAGGTTGCGCCAGAACAGCTGTGGTGAGTTCGCTCCGCCGGGGAATCGGCAGGCCATGCCGACGACGCACATCGTGTCGTCCGCCGCCTCCGGGCCCGATCCAGTCGCGGCCGCGGCGTCGACATCGATTGCGGGACCGAGGAAGTCCGTGGGTGTGTCGACTAATGCCGCGCTCAACAGCGCTACTGTCGGGTGCTCGTACAGGAGCGTTTCGGGAAGGTCGCGTCCGAGCCACTCCTCCAGCTCGCCGGACAGGCCGACCGCATCCGACGACGTCAGCCCGTAGGCGGCGAAGGTGGTGGTCCGATCGATCGCCGCCGGATCCATTCCGATGATCTGGCTAATCTTGTCTGCCATCCATTCCTCGATCGCCGAGCGATCGAAGGCACCGGACCCCACCCGATTTGTCTCCACCGATACCACCCTTCAGACATCGGGGCCGTGGCTTTAATGCTCGAATTCATACAGAGCTTTTGCCATACACCCGATCAGGGCGAGCTCAGCCCCTGGTGGCCCCGAATCTAGCACCGACACACCCACCTCGCAACGCTGCTTCCAGCATACTTCATGCCGATGCTTATTTGAATGAAAGTCGCTGCGCCAGACTAAGCTGCATGCTCGATGGCGACCGCATTTTTCGCTTTTTTCAGTAAATCCACAACCCCCCGATAAGGGGGCTTTCAGAAGAATAAGATCCCCCCGATCGGGGGGTTTACAAACCGTCTTTCCGATGCTTTCCAGATAGTCGTAAACGAGCAGTTCAGCGCGCGATCAAGAAATGATACAATGTGATGAGGGTCACAGAAACTGGAATGGTTACACTTCGTTAGGTCGGCTATCTTGAAAGCGGCGCGGGCTACGGGTTGGCCATACTCAGAGTCGGGGTGTTACGGGATCAGGTTCTATTAAATAGTATTGCATTTCAGACTTCCGGGTCGCAGGGCTAAGGATATCCATTGGAAACTCAGCAGATCAGCTGCTCAACCGAAACTATTTCGGCTACTTTTGCGGAAAGAACCAACACCCCTTTCGCAAAAACTCTGGACGGCCTGCGGACCAATCCCGATCTCAAATTGTTCTGGGACTGCATCTGGACACCACCGGAAACACAAGAGCAATTCTTCGAGTACGCCGGGCAGCTGCGCCGGTTCGCCGCGCACAGCGGCGGACTGCTCGGACGCAGCCCCGATTTCCTCGCGGGCATCGTCTCCGCCTGGGCCGCCAACGCCGACCATTTCGGCGACGGCGCCGGACCGATCCGGGAGTTCCACCGCGAATGCCGCGCCGATAACGCGATACTCACCCACGCCATCTCCGACATCTCCGAACGCGGGCGAATCTCCGAGGACCACCTGCTGAAAGTCGTCGCGCGCGACGCCGACGGCATCTACCTCAGCGGCTACAAACAGCTGGCCACGCTGGCGCTCTACGCCGACGTGCTGCTGATCTACCCCTATCGCATGCTGACGCAGGCGGAGGAGTACACCGCGCTGTGCGTCGCGATCGAACCCGACAGCAGCGGCGTGACGGTGCACTCCAGGGCGGGCTTCCGCGGCGCGCACGAGCTGCCGGACCAATCCATCGATGTGCTCGATGAACAAGACGCGATCATCGAACTGGATCACGCGTTCGTGCCCAACTCCCGGGTCTTCATCGACGGCTCCATCGAACAGTGCAATACCTTGCGGGCACGCACCGGGATGACCCATCCAGCCTGGATACAGGCGCTCGCCCGGATGTCCGCGAAGGCCGAGATGTATTACACCTTGGCGCAACGAGTACTGGACGGCGGCCAGACCTCCGTCAAGGAACCCGCGGTAATCCTGGCGAAACTGCGCCGATTCGCCGCGAGCACCCAGCGCGATTTTACCGCCGCGCTCGACTCGGCGACATTCGACGAGCGCTACGGTTTCTGGGCCGCCGATCGCGCCATGCTCCTGCAAGGCATCGGTAATTTCACCGAACGCATCGAAGGCGCTTCGACGCTGCTTTCGCAGATCGCCGGATTGGACCTCATCTGCCCGAAACCGGGCAGAACCACCCAGCACGGCTTGATCTCCGCCGCACCACAGCTCTCCGATTGGACATTGTTCACCAATCTCTCGTCGGGGGCGTACGGATATCGACAGAACAAATACGAGCTGGCATTCGTCGGTGATCCCGATCGGCTCGCCGCTGGCTGACCGGGGCGAAAAGCACCGAAAGAGAGGTATGAACGACATGCTCAACCGGAAACGCCTGATCGAAGCGCTGGAGCCGTTCAGCGGATACGTGCAGTCGGCAGTGTTGTACAACCTGATCGAGCACGGAATTCTGGAACAAATCGTGGTGCACGAAATTTCCGCGCGCAAGGCGTTGGAATCGGGCATCACGACACCGGAGCGGGTCGACGCGCTGCAACTCTTCCTGCACACCGCGGGATATATCGACAACGACCGGGCCACCGATAAACTCGTGCAGATCTGGGAAGCACGCGGCTGGTATCAGATGATGATCGGCGGATACGGCCGCACTTTCCTCGATATCGGCAGCGGATTCACCGGCTCTGCCGCGGTACCGAGGGACGGCCGCATGGTCGGCATCGGCAGCTGCGAGATCAGCGTGCACGACGCCATCCCGCTGATGTATCGCGTGCTCGAGCAGCGCGGCAAGAACTACACCAGCGGCATCGACCTCGGTTGTGGCAGCGGCATCTTCCTGACCACGCTGGCCGAGAAGTATCCGGACATGCGCCTCACCGGGATCGAGCCGAGCCCCGAAGGCGCCGCCGCCGCAGTGGAATTCGTGTCCGGATCGCCGCACGCCGACCGGATCGACATCGTCAACGCGGACGCGATCGGCCATCTCGAGCACACCGAATCCCGCTACGACTTCGGCATCATCAGCTTCGTCATCCACGAAATCCTGGGCCAGGAGGGCGAAGCCGGCGTCCGGAAGTTCCTTCGGTCGCTGTTCGACACCAACCCCGGCATCGAACTCCTGGTCATCGATATCGACTATTGCTGGGACGACCCGGAGAAGATGCGCGACCCGCATCGCACGAACTATTACAACCACTACTTCCTGCTGCACCCGTTCACCGACCAGCGCCTGGCCCCCAAGCAGTACTGGACGGACCTGTACGCCAGCGAGGGACTCGAGGTCGTGGTGGACGACGTCGACACGCCCGGCCTCGACGAGACCGGCATCGTGACGGCAATGCTGTTGCGGTCCAAGGGAACCCACGATGACTGACTACACCGACAGCCAGGCGGTCTCCCGGCTGAGTTCGGGTCCGCGCACCTTCTTCCGGCTCCCCTATCGGCCGATCCGGGAGCTGACCGCCGCCGACGGGGTGGACGCGGTGATCCTCGGGGTGCCGATCGACGGCGCGACCGGCTATCGCAGCGGTGCCCGCTTCGGGCCCGAGGCGGTCCGCTCGGCGAGCACGCTCGGCCGGTTGGGCAGCAGGGAACGCGATCTGGTCATCACCGATCTGCTCACCGTCGTCGACGGCGGCGACGTGCACATCGTGCCCGGCTACCACCTGCAGACCCTCGAACTGATCGAGAACAGCGTCAAGACCGTGCACGACATCGGCGCGCTGCCGATCCTGGTCGGCGGCGACCACAGCCTGGCCATCGCCGAATTACGCGCGGCCGCAGCGCAACACGGCCCGCTGTCGCTGGTCCAGCTGGACGCGCACCGCGACGTGCTCGACAACTACTTCGGGATGAAGCACTTTCACGGCACGGTGTATCGCCGCGCCGCCGAAGAAGGCCTGATCGATCCGACGACCAGCATCCAGATCGGCATGCGCGGCAGCGTGCCACGCGAGGACCTGGTCGACGACGGCCTCGGTTTCACCGTGATCCAGTGCGAGGAGGCGATGGCGCTCGGCTGTGCCGAACTCGGCCGGATCGTCCGGGACCGGGTCGGCGCCAATCCCGTTGCGCTGACCTTCGATATCGATTTCGTCGATCCCTCGTGCGCACCTGGCACCGGAACCCCCGAGGTGGGCGGGCCCTCCTCGGCGTTCGCGCTCCGACTGCTGCGCGAACTGCAGCTGCCGGATATTCGCACCGTGTCGCTGGTCGAGATCTCGCCACCGTACGACACTGCCGATATCACCGCGCATCTCGGTGTCGCGGTGATCTTCGAAATCATGACCCTTGCCGCTGCCGCACGGCGGGCCAAGACGCAACAGGATGGTCGTTTGCATGCCTGATAACATCACCGACCTCGAGGTCAGAGCCCTGGTCGACGGTGTGAACCTGTCCGATGGACATCCGCGAATGTCGTTGTCCACCAGCCAATCCGACATCGTCGCGGCCTTTCCAGCGGTATTCGCGCAGACCAGGAAGCTGCCGGTCGACGTAGTCGAGCGCAGCGCGCGTAACTCGTTCTTGTCCTCGATCGGTCAGCACGGCGCGCTGGCCGACGAGGTCACCTTTCGCAGCTGCTACTCCTCCTCGACCGCTATCGACATGATCGGCAAGGCGATTCGCCTCGCCGACCGTCGGGTGGCCATGGTCGAGCCGACCTTCGACAACCTGCACGACCTGCTCGCGGGCCACGGACTCACCATCCATTCGGTCGCCGAGACCGAATTGGCGACCGGCCCGCTCGAGGACGTAATCCCTACGCACGGCGTGCTGTTCACCGTCTCGCCGAACAATCCGACGGGCACCGTGATCGACGCGGATCGGCTGCACGAGATCGCCGCCGCCTGCGCCGACCGCGACACCGTCCTCGTCATCGATTCGTGCTTCCGCGCCCAGGACCTGCGCGCGCAATACGACATGTATGCCGTGCTCGGTCGCTACAAACTCGACTGGGTGGTCATCGAGGACACCGGAAAGCTGTGGCCGCTACAGGAATTGAAGGCAGGGTTCCTGAACTGGAATGTCGGCAATCCGCTGCCGTTGGCCAGGATGTACTCCGATCACATGCTGTCGGCGTCGCCGTTCATCCTGCGGATCGTCGACTTGTTCGCCGAGGACGGCAGGCACGGTGGCTACGACCGTCTGCGCGGCGGCATCCAGAGCAACCGGACGCTGGCGCGCGACCATATCAACCTGGCGCCCGCCTATCCGGCGTCCAGAATCTCGGTCGATACGTTCCGGCTACCGGAAGGTGTCGAGGCCAGCGCGCTCTACACTGAACTCGGCGAGGCTGGTGTGCACGTGCTGCCCGGCGAGCTGTTCTACTGGGCGCAGCCAAAACTCGGCACCGATCTGATCCGTATCTCGCTGGCGCGCGATCCGGAAGCCGTCGTCCTCGGCTGCCAGCGGGTCGACCAGCACCTAGAGGCGTGGAGGCGTGTTGTCATCAGGTGATCGCGCAACGGTGGTCCTGCTCCAGGCGAAGCAATCGCTGGGCACCGTCGGGTTGACCGAGTTCGGGGCGGCCGTCGCGGCCGCCGGCGCCGAGCTACGGGTACTGCGGACGGGCGAGGTTCCGCTGGTCCGCGAGGGCGACGACGAGCTGGCCGGGATCGGCGCGCAACAGATCGCCGACATCGACGAATGGCCGTCGCTGATTCCCGCCGGGACGACCGCGATCGTCACCAATGACGAGTACCTGCTCGGTCTTGCCGCGCAACTGTGTGGCGACTTGGGCCTGCCGACACCTATCCCCGCTGGCTCCTTGGAGAACTACCGGCACAAGGGTGTCATGCGCCGGGCGCTGGAAGCCGCGGGTATCCCCGTCCCGGAAACACTGATCGTGACCGAGGGCAGCGTCGAAAAGGCAGGCGGCTGTACGGGGTTCGCCGATGACGAGCTCGTCATCGTCAAACCGGCCGCGGAGGCGAACCTGCGCGGGATCCGGACCGAGAGGTTCGGCACGGTCGATCTCGGCGCGCTGGGCGATGGCCTGATCGAACGGTTACTCGAAGGCCCGCAATATCATTCCGAAGTGCTGGTCTCGAATGGCACTGTGACACATCTGTTTTCGGGACTATACATCCGTTCCCTGCTCGATTTGACCAAGGGCGGCGGCTCCGGGTCGGCCCGGACAACCCCCGCACTGGAAGCCGAACTCGCCGAGCTCGCCATCCGGACGTGTACCGCCCTCGGCCTCGACGGCACGTTCACCGCGCACGTCGAATATCTTTCCAGTGGTCCCACTTTCGCCGATGTCGTGGTCAGCGAAGTGTGCGCGCGTGCCTCCGGCGGCGACGTCCCGTTCCAATCCGGGATCATCGCGGGCATCGATCTCGAGCTGCTCAACTTGCGAATCCAGGCCGGCTTCGACTGGGCGGAGCCGACCATCGATCCCGACGCCTCGGGCGGCTGGATGTGGCGCGTCGGCCAGCCGATCGCCGGGGCCGACCGCATCGATCACCTGCCCGTCGACCCGTCCTTCGATCGAATCCGCCTCGGTGGGCGGGCCAGGATCACCGGCCGCACCGAGGCCGTCCTCGCCGCGCTCGAACTGCTGGCAACCGCGAACGAGGTGCCGTGAGTGACGAGTGAGCGACGACCCATAGATCGGTCTCGGCGACGGGGTAAACCTTTGACCGACTTCGCCTTTCAGGAATGGCGGGCGCCGGTGCTGCCGCCTCCGTGGGAACTCACCCCGGTCACCCCGTCCACCGCGGCCGAGATCCACCAGGTCGTGCACTGGATGGCGCAGCCGCACGTACAGATCGCGATGCACAAGGACTGGGACCGCGCGGGCTGGCAGGACGAAATCGATTTCCAGTTCTCCGACAACAAGACTCGCCCCTTTCTCGTCGGACAGGACGGGCAGCGGGGCGGCTACGTCGAGCTGTACCGCGTCGCACTGGACGCGGTCGCCGACTACTACGACACGCCGGACAACGACATGGGCATGCACGGCTGCATCGGCGAACCCGACTACTTCGGGTACGCCTTGCCGTTCTGGGTCGCACTCATCGCCGGCGTCTTCGAGACCTACCCGGACTGCACCGGCGTGATCTCGGACCCGACCGCCTCGAATCAACTGGTGCGCACGCTCGACCGCAGTGTCTGCAAGGTCGTGGACGGCCAGGAGCTCGGAGAGGTGGATCTACCGCACAAACAGGCCGCGCTGTTCCGCTTCGAGCGCGAAAGCTTCTATGCCGCAATGAAACGACAAGGGGGTGTCGACATTGTCCTCCGCGAGCTCGGTGGTCACTGATCCTATTCGCTGGTTCCTACTACACGGTCCGCTTCGATTGTTGCCCGACTCGATGCTCGGCGACGAAAACGATGTCGGCCGGTTGTTTCTCCGGCCACCGGAAAAGGGTGCTCCTTACCGGGCGGTCCTGACGAAGATCGGCGCGACGGCGGGCGTGCACGACAGCGCCGCGGGCATCGTCGTCACCGGGTACGCGGAAAGCGAGGAAATCCTGCGCAGCAACGACTGGTCGGCGGACCAGCCCGTGGCGATCCCCCCGGCGGCCGGGGTCTACCGCTGGCTGACCAGGCGATCGGTACCCATCGCGCTCGACGCCCCCGCCCTGGTCTTCATGGACCCGCCCGAGCACACCAGGCTACGGAAACTGGTGTTCCCGATGTTCACCCATCGCGCGGTGACGAGCTCGATCGATATCATCACCAAACACACCGAGGCGGTGCTCGCCGAGCTCGACGGCCGGGAAAACATCGACCTCGTCGCGGATTTCGCGCGCAAGATTCCCATCCGGGTCATCTCCGACTTCCTCGGCATCCCCGATCTCGGCGACGACATGCTCGACTCGCTGGGCGGGCACGGCGCCAAACTGCTCGACGTCGGCATCACCTTTCCGGAATACCGGCGCGGCATGACCGAGGCGCGCAAGTTCACCGACTTCGTGGTGGACTGCACGAAGGATCCGGGAATTCTGCACGAGGGATTCCTGAAGGATTGCGTCCGCATGCACGCGGCAGGCGAACTCACCTTCGCGGAATTGCTGACGCTGGTCGGTTTCGTCTTCGCGGCGGGATTCGAGACCACCGTCAGCTTCATCGCGAATTCCCTCGTGACGCTGCTCGAACACGGCCTCGGCGCCGAGGTGCTGGACGAGGGCCGCCTGACCGATCCGTGGTTCGAGGAACTGCTGCGCTACGACTCCCCCATCCAGCTGACCCACCGCACCGCCCGGGTGCAGACCACGATCGGTGATCGGGTCGTCGCGCCGGGCACCGGGGCGTTGATCTGGGTCGGCGCGGTCAACTACGACACCCGCGCCTACCCGAATCCGGGCCGGCTCGACGTCCAAAACGTCACGGCGCGAACGAGTATGAGCTTCTCCACCGGCGTGCACCGCTGCCTCGGCGCGTCCTTGGCGAAGGTGCAGGGGCAGGTCGCGGTAGGCAGCTTCCTCACCGCGTTCCCGAATGCCCGGCTGCTACCGGGTCGGCAATGGCGGGATTCGATTGTCCTGCACGGACATATCCGAGCTCCGCTGGCGTTGACCAGCGCGCGCTGATGCGGGCCGTCACGGTGGATCCGGCGACGCTCTACTGCGTGGGGGCATCGGCCGATCCGGCCGCCGTCGCCGGTGCGCTTGGGGTGCACGTCGAGCCGGTGGCGCCGGGTACCGCGCTCGAGCACAAGATGATCGCACTGGCCGCGCATGACCTCACCGCCGCCGAGCTGGCCGAAACCGCCGCCGCGACAACGGATTCCTGGGTACACCTGGTGTCGTCCGGTCCCAGCTATCCGCATATTCCGGCGCTCGCGCGGAACAACCTGGTGACCAGAAGCGCGCGGGCCTACGCGCCGTCGCTGTCGGAATACGTCATCACCCAGCACGTCCTGCACTGCGCCAGCGACGCGGCCGACGACATGCCGAAACCCTTCAACCGCCGCGAAGCCCTCGTAGTCGGGTACGGGGCCTTCGGTCACACCGTCGCCGAAACACTGGCCGGACTCGGCGCCCGGGTGACCGTGGTGCGGCCGCGCTCGCGCACCGCGCATCCGTTCGGCAGCGGGGAGGCGACGCCGCTGGATCATCTGCCGCATCGATTCGCGCACCTGATGGTCGTCGCACTGCCCGGTCTGCCCGAGGTGTCCGACTTCATCGGTGACGCGCTGTTTCGCTGCCTGCGGCTCGACGGGCATCTGATCAATCCCGCCCGCTCCTCCCCCGTCGACGGCGACGCCCTGCTGCACTGGCTCGCCGCGGGCACCGGCCGGCTCACCAGCGATGTCGAAACCGACGACCGGGCAGAGCTGTTGCGGCCTTGGATGGATAAGGGACGCGTCACGCTGACGCCGCACACCGCATGGCGGCCGTGGGATGGCGATCCGCTGTATCACCGGGACTGGGCGGCAATCCACGCCACCGGGACCCTTGATCAGTCGACAATGAGGGAGCCGTCCCTGCGCATCGACCCGCGCACGATCGCCACGGACTACCTGATTCCCTGACCACCCGTGCCACTGGAGGCCCGATGCCGTTCTGGTTGATAGCGATCACCTTCTCCGTATTCGTCTTCTACACCGACGATTACATGATCGCGGGCGTGCTCCCCGAACTGGCCGCCGATCTCGGCGTCTCGGAATCCACTGCGGGACAACTCGTTACGGCTTACTCGCTGGTGCTCGTCATCGGCGCACCGCTGATCGCGTTCGCCTCGGCGCGCCGCACCAGGCTCGGCGTCTTCGTCGGCGCCTCGATCGTCTTCACCCTGGCGAACCTGCTGGCCGCCATGGTCGATTCGTTCTGGCAGCTGATGGTGCTCCGGGTGCTGGCCGCGGGTGCCGCCGCCGCCTGCCTGCCCGCGATGTTCGCGCTCGCCCCCACGCTGGCGCCACCGGAGAAGCGCAGCTCCTATATCGGCATCGTGTCCTCCGGCATTGTCGGCGCGTTGGCGATCGGCGTTCCGTTCGGCACGCTCTGGGCCAGCATCTTCAGCTGGCGTGGCAACTTCGTCGTCTTCGCCGGTCTGAGCGTGCTGTCGATGGTGCTGCTGTTCGGGGTGCGTGGATACCTGCGTAAGCCGGGCGAATTGGTCTCGGCTCGAACACATCTCACGGCCCTGTCCAGCAGGCCGGTGATCACCGTGCTGCTCGGCAACACTATCCTGCTCGGTGGCGCGCTGATGATGTTCACCTACTTCGGACCTTTCGCGGCCGACTTCTCGAATTCGTCGCTGCGGCAACGTGGTCTGTTGTTCGCGGTGGCCGGCATCGCGGGTCTGATCGGTTCGGTGGCCGGTGGCAGCTACGTGGACAAGAAGGGCGCGTCGGCCGCGCTGCGCATCGGCTTCGCCTTGTTCCTCGGCACCATGGTCGTCTTCGCGATCCTGACGATGTTCGCGCCGATTCCCTTGGCGGTGCTGGTGGCGCTGACCCTCGTGTGGTCCTTGTCCCTGTACTGGAACGCGCCCGCCATGCAGACGATGTTGCTCGACTCCGCACCCGATTCGGCGACGCAGGTGCTGGCGCTCAACTCGTCGTCGACCTATCTCGGGGTCACCCTCGGCAGCATCGCCGGTGGCCTGACCCTGGCGTTGTTCAGTCCCTTCGCGCTCCCGGTCGCCGCGGCGGCGCTCAGCGCGGTCGCCCTCCTCGTCATCGAGGTGCTCGGGCGCGGGGCGTCGGCGCGGCTCGAACACAACTCAGCAGAAAGGACAACCTGATGACCGGCACATATCCACCGGCCTCCCGACTACCTCGACTGCTACAAACGGTGCTGCACACCAAGCGACATGCCCAGTTCCTCGGCGCACAGGCGCGCCGCTTCGGCGATGTGTTCACGGTGCGGCTGCTGCCGCCGTATCCGGACCGGATCGTGGTGTTCTCCCGGCCCGACCACATCAAGGAGATATTCACCGCGGATCCGGCGGATCTGCATGCGGGCGAGGCCTATCGGGAGCTCGCGATGATCATGGGCGAGCATTCGGTGCTGCTGACCGACGGCAGCCAGCATGCCCGCGCGCGCAGGCTGCTGATGCCCGCCTTCGCCGGGGCGGCCCTCAACGGCTATCGCGCGCTGGTCGAGGACATCGCCAAGACCCAGGTGGAGCGCTGGCGTGCCGGTTCGACGGAACGCGTGCTGAGCCGGATGGAGGAGCTGACCCTCGACGTGATCACCCAGGTGGTCTTCGGCGTCGCCGACGAGCGCCGCAGGGCCGCGCTGACACCTCAGCTGCGTCGGGTCACCGATATCAGCCCGGTGGTGCTGCTCGGCTGGAAATGGCCGTGGCTGCGGGAATTCGGGCCGTGGCAGCGGTTCGCCAAGACCCGCACCGACATCGACGAGCTGCTCTACGCCGAAATCGCCAGGCGCCGTGACCATCCGGAGATCGATCAGCAGGCCGATGTGCTGTCCCGGCTGCTCGCGGTCGGCGCGGGCGACGATCCCGGCACCGAACCGCTCAGCGACGCGGAACTGCGCGACCAGCTCGTCACGCTGCTGCTCGCCGGACACGAGACCACCGCGTCGGCACTGTCCTGGGCGCTGCATGAATTGGCCGCCGCACCCGATATTCAGGATCGGGCCAGGCAGGCGGCTCGCGACGGGGACGACAAATACCTCGAGGCGGTGGTGAAGGAGGCATTGCGGCACCGCATGGTGATCGGACGGGTGCAGCGCCAGCTCACCAGGGACCTGACCATCGGCGGCATACCGCTGCGGCGCGGCACCAGGGTGTCGACGTCGATCGTGCTCGCGCACCAGAATCCGGCCAATCATCCGGCGCCGGAACGGTTCCGGCCCGACCGCTTCCTCGACGGCGGCGTCGCGCCGAATACCTGGCTGCCGTTCGGCGGCGGCGTCCGGCGCTGCATCGGGGCGGGCTTCTCGCTGATGGAGGGTGCCGTTGTGCTGCGAGCGGTGCTGACGCACTACCGGCTCGCGCTGCCCGGGGCTCCGGAGCGTGGGCGGGTTCGCAATATCACCAACGTTCCCGCGCGCGGTGCGCGGATCGTGATCACCGCATTGAACTGAAGACCTTGTCGAAGAGCGGTTTTCGATGTCAGAACGGCAGCACGGGAACCGCGTCCAGCAGGGCTTGCGTGTACGGGTGCTCGGGATGCTCGAGCACCGTCTCGGCGGCGCCGCGTTCGACAATGGCCCCGTCCTTCATCACCAGCAGCTGATCACACAGCTGCTGGACGACGCCGACGTCATGCGAGACCAGGATCAGCGACAGCCCGAACCGCTGCACCAGATCGCGCAGCAGTTCGATGATCTGGGCCCGAGTGGACGCATCCAAGGCGGAGAACGGTTCGTCGCCGACCAGCACCTTCGGATTAGGCGCCAGCGCACGGGCGATCGCGATGCGCTGGCGCTGCCCACCGGAGAATTCGTGCGGATACCGCACCGCCGCATCGGGTTCCAGGCCGACCGCGACCAGCAGTTCGGACACCCGGTAATCATGGTTGCCCGGAATACGCAGGCACTCCAGGGGTTCGGCGATCGAATCACCGACGATCATTCGCGGATCCAGCGAACTCAGCGGATCCTGCAGCACCACTTGGACTTCCCTGCGGAACCAGGCGAGGTCGCGGCCTGTCACGAGCCTGCCCTGATAGTGGACCTCCCCCTGGTCGGGCCGGTCGAGGGCGAGCAGCAACCGCAGCAAAGTCGACTTCCCGGAACCGGATTCGCCGACGATGCCGAGGTGGCTGCCCTCGTTGAGCGACAGACTGACCGCGCGCACCGCATGCCGCTGTGGCGGGCGGTGCCACAGGCTGGTCCGCGGCAACCGGAACGACCGGCTCAAATCCGTTGCCTCGAGCAGGATCACGACACCACCTCCGCCGAACCGCTGTCGATGCCGAGCCGGGACGGCCGCCGGAACGAGGTGGCCCGCGCCAGCTCCAGCAGGGTGCGCAGGTACGGGTCCTTCGACCCGTGCAAGATCTCCGCCAAGTCGCCGTCTTCCAACACCCGCCCCTTCCCCAGCACCAACACGCGTCGCGTTACCTGCGCGAGCACCGCGAGGTCATGCGTGACGAACAGCAGCGCGGAGCCCTCCTCGTCCACCAAATCTTTTAGCAGCGCCAAGATTTCGGCCTGCACCGTGACGTCCAGGGCCGTGGTCGGCTCGTCCGCGATCAACAATGCGGGCCGCGCGGCCAGGGCCATCGCGATGCCGACCCGCTGCCGCTGCCCACCGGAGAGCTGATGGGGAAAGGCGCGCACGGTGTTCGCCGGATCCGGCAGCCCCACCCGGGCCGCCAGCTCGGTCGCCGCGGCATGCGCCTGCCGCCTGCCCATCCCCTGATGCAGCCGCAACGGTTCCGCGATCTGCTTGCCGACCCGCATCAGCGGATTCAACGCCGACAGCGGTTCCTGGAACACCATGGCCATCCGGCTGCCGCGAATCTTCGACAGCGCGCGGTCGCCGCGGCCGATCAGCTCGACGCCGTCGAGCAGGATGCTGCCGCGCACCGTCGCCTCTTCCGGCAGCAGACCCATGATCGCCAGGGCGAGTAGGGATTTGCCGGATCCGGAGACACCGATCAGGCCGAGTCGCGCACCGGCGTCGATGCTGAAATCGACCTTGTCCAGCAGGACCTGGCCGTCGATCGCGACCGTCAGGTCGGTCACCCGCAGCAGCGTCATCGCGTCGGCACCCCCTTGCGCAGCCGCGGATCGGTGACGCTGCGCAGCGCGTCACCGAGCAGGTTGAAGCCGAGCACCGTGAGTGCCACCGCCAATCCCGGCCACACCACCAGCAGTGGGCGAACCTTGATGTAGTCCTGTTGCGCACGCAGGATGCCGCCCCAGGACGGCGCCGACGGCGAACTGCCGTAACCGAGGTAGGTCAGCGCGGCCTCGGCCAGCACCGCAAGGGCCATCACCCAGGACAGCTGCACGATCAGCGTCGGCGCGATGGCGGGCAGCAGGTGTTTGCGCACGATCCGTGCGGTGGACGCGCCGGCTGCCCGCGCCGCGAGGACGAAGTCGCTGGTCAGCACCCGCGCCACCTCGCCGCGCGTCACTCGTGCCACGGCGACGCCCGAGCTGATGCCGATGGCGACCGCCACCGTCAGCATCGATCCGCCGTAGACCGCCGCGAGCACCATCGCCAGCAGGAGCGCGGGGAAGGCGATCATGATGTCGATCAGTTGCACCACCACCGAGCCGACCGCGTGCGGCGTGAGCTGCGCAGCCAAGGCCAGGATCAGGCCGAGCGTGCCCGCGATGGCCGCGACCACCAACGCCACGGCCAGCGTCTGCCACGCCCCGGCCAGCAACTGGCTGAAGACGTCGTGCCCGACTCGGTCGGTGCCGAGCAGATGGCCCGCGCTGAACGGCAGCAACCACGCCTTGCTCGGGTTGGTGGCCTGCGGATCGTAGGGCGTCCACCACAGCGACACCAGGCTGGCGAGCACCAGTGTGCCGACCACGGCCAGCCCGAAAACCCCACTCGGCCGCCGGATCAGGGCGGCGAGCGCGACCTGCACCGCGCGGCGTCTGCGCAGCCAGGTGGGCCTGTTGACGGCGTGAATCACAGCGTGGCCTCCAGCCGGGGGTCGATGAGCCGGTGCACGATGTCGACGGCGAAGCCGATCGCGAGCACCGCGCTGACGATCAGCAGCACCTCCCCCTGGACCTTCACCAGATCCCGGTTCGCCACATCGGACAGCAGCATGCTGCCGACGCCGGGCAGCGTGAACACCCGCTCGATCACCACGGCCCCGACGATCAGCACCGCGAACTGCAGCCCGAGGATCGAGACCACCGAGGGCGCGGCATTGCGAAAACCGTGCCGCACCAACGCCTGTGTGCGGGTCAAACCCTTGGCCCGCGCGGTACGCAGATACTCCGAATACAGCACCCCGAGGATGGCCGAGCGCACGAAGCGGAACAGCACCGCGCCCTCGGAGATGCCGAGCGTCACGCAGGGCAGGATCAGGCTGCGTATCGCGGCACCGGGGTCCGCCCAGCGATCAGCCGGAAAGCCCTGTGCGGGTAGAACTTTCAGTTCCACCGCGAATACCAGGATCAGCAGCATGGCCAGCCACAGGCCCGGAATCGCGATGCCGAGCTGGGAGACCGCGTTGGCGGCCTCCCCGGTCCGGCTGCGATGCCGCACGGCGGCCCAGGTGCCGAGCGGTATCGCCAGACCCAAGGCGATCAGCAGTGATCCGATGATCAGCGGCCCGGTGACCGCCAGCTTCTGCTCCAGTTCGGCGCCCACCGACGTGCCGTTCAGCTGGGAATGGCCGAAATCGCCGTTGAAGACACCGCCGATCCAGGACAGGTACTGCGCGGGCAACGACCGATCCAGGCCGAGGTCGGCGCGGATGGCGGCGATCTGCGCCGGCGTCGCCTGCAGGCCCGCGACGGTGGCCGCGACATCGCCGGGCAGCAACCGCAGCATCCCGAAGATGAGCACGCTCGCCACCGCGAGCGACAGCAGGAGCAGCCCGGCGCGCCGCATCAAATACCAGAGCAAGACACCTCCGTCACTTGGCGACCGCGAGCTTGGTCGCCGGGAACCGGTTGTTGGTCTCGTGCTGTGGGACGCCGTACATGCCCTTGCGCACCACCGTATTCAGTTCGACGAGGAACAACCAGTCGCACGGTGCGTCCTCGGAGATCTGCCGGGTCATCTTCTTCAGCAGGTCGTTGCGGGCCTGCTCGGTCTCGGCGGTGAGCGCGTCGCGATACCACTGCTGCACCTGTTTGTTGTCGTAGCCGAAGTAGTAGTCGGCACGGGCGTAGTTGTTCACGTCGTGCGCTTCCGCGTGATTCACCACGCTCAGCTCGTAATCGTGGTTCTTGTACACCTTCGACAGCCAGGTCTGGAATTCGATAGCGCGCACGTTGAGCGTGATGCCGACGTCCTTGAGATTGGAGACGAGGATGTCGCTGAGCGCGGTGACGTAGTGGTTCGGGAACTCCAGCGTCAGCTGCAGGCCGTTGCCGTAACCCGCGGCGGCGAGCAGCTTCTTCGCGTTGTCCGGGTTGTATTGATCGATCGAAGTCAGGTCCTCATACCAGGGATCTTGCGGCGGGACAGGCCCACCGATCTGAATGCCTGCGCCGATCGCCTTGATGATGGCCTTCTTGTCGAGCGCTTGCCGAATAGCATGGCGCACATCAGGATTCGTAAAGATCGGGTTGGCCTCGTTGAACGCGAGAGTGTATTCGTCGGTGCTGTTGCCGCGCAGCATGTCGAACTTGTCGTTGCCGGTGAACGCTTGCAGCAGCGACGGATCGGTCGCGGTCTGGATATCGGTCTGCCCGGTCAGCTCGGCGTTGTTCGCGGTGTTGGGGTCGATGATGTAGTGGAACACCACCTTTGCCACCTTGGGCGCGGGACCCCAGTAGCCGTCCACTCGGGACAGCGTGAGGGTGGAGCCGCGGTTCCACTGCGTCACCCGGAACGGACCCGAGCCGTTGTCCGCGCCGTCGAGGGCGGCGAAATCGGTGCCGGTCTTGTAGACGATGCCGCCGCGCTGGGTCAGATTCCAGAGCAGGTTGGTGTCGCGTTGTTTCAGCTTGATCGTCACGGTGGCCGGATCCGACGCCGAGACGTCGGCCACGGAGGTGAAGTCCTGCGCGCGCAACGACTTCGAGCCGGGCGCGATCACCTGCTGCAGCGACCACACGACATCCGCCGACGTCAATGGGGCACCGTCGTGGAACTTCGCGTTCTGCACCAGATGGAAGGTGTAGGTCAGGCCGTCGGGGGTCTGATCCCACGACGTCGCCAGCGCGGGCACCACCTTGTCCTTGGCGTTGCCGTCGACGGTGACCATGCCCTGGTAGACGTTGTCGAGCAGCGCCTGGTCGAGCGCGACACCGGCGGTGGTGAAGGTGTTCAGGCTGACGGGCTCCAGCGCGAATCGGACGTTCGCGGTGGCGTTCAAGTTCAGCTGATCATCCGGTGGCGTCTCGGACTGGGTCGCCTTGCTCGCGTCCGATCCGACGTCACCGCCGGTACCGCACGCCGCACTCCACAGGCAGACCGCGAGGGTCAGTGCCATCACAGCAATCGGACGACCGCGCCTCACATTCCGCTCCCGACGATGCGAACGATGTTACGAGACTGCAATTTGGTTCTCCTGACCTCGGTTAGAGGCTGAACGAGCGAGACGTACATCCTACGATGCCGTCGTTCAGCGAATCTGCTTCTGCGGCATACCCTCACGGAACGCCGCGTGTCCCGGCGGCGGAGTCGGCGCACCGAACGGGTTCAGCCAGACGCGCAATAGCTCGCGGGCGACCTGATCGGCATCGACGAACGCCGTACGGGCGTGCACGATGACGTTGTTGTTGAGGAATTGGATGTCACCGGGATTGATCCGCATGGTGACCTTGTTCTCCGGCCGGGCGGCGATCGCCTCGAAGGTCTTCAGCGCGAGGCGTTCGACCTCGGAGATGTCGAGGTCGAATCGTTCGCTCGCCGACTCGATGAAATGCCGGACGTAATAGCGGCAGGTGAGCCTGCCCTCGTGCCACGCGTAGACGGAATTGCGGTAGTACGGCCGCTCACCATCGAGCTGTTCGTCGCGTCGGTCGTAATAGAAACCGGCGTAGTACAGGCCGAGCAACTCGCGATGCTCGCGGAGCAGCTCGTTGTGGATGGTCACCGAGCTGGCGAGGCTGCTGTGGCCGCCCTCGCCCGCCGAACGCAGGCACAGCAGGCCGACGATGTCCGAACTGTCGGTGTGAAAAGGGAGCGCCTCGTTGGTCTGGTAGCCGCGGGTGGTCGCGTTCAGCAGGCCGCCGTTGCCATAGTTCTTGACCGGAACCATGATTTCGCCGCGCCCGTTCTGCGTGACCGCCGGGCCGAGGTGGGCGCACAGGCCCCAGTACATGAGTTCGATATCGGAGCGCGAAATGTCGGCGGCGATGGGGAAGCCGCTGAGCACCGCGAAACCGCGCCCGTCGACGAGGGCACGGGAGACGGATTCGAGTTTCGTGGCGAGGTTATCGAGTGGAAAGTCCTCGCGGGTGATGTCGCCGAGTTCCTTGCCCGTCTGCCGACTGTGCCGCAATGCCGTGAACAACTCGCCGATATCGTCCGGGGTCAGCGGGGTCGTCCACTGGGCGGGGTCGGTGAAATCGCTGCTCCGCCATGCGGCGGGACCGGTGATCGTTCGGGTGCAGATGGGCGACGATGGGTTAGCCATTTCGTTCGGTCATTCCTATCGCGAGCGTAGGTACGTTACCAAGGGGCGCCTATCGATACCGGCCGGAATGGTCAGGTCCGACTCTCGGCCGTTGGCGCAGGTGACCAGCAGTTCCAGCGCGAGATCGCGTTGCACCATGCTGCCGCCCATGCCGACCACGGCGGGCAGTACGGAAACCAATTGCCGCACTGCCTGTTCCGGGTTCGATTGGCAGTAATACAGAAAACTTTCGGCGACACCGACCGCGGTGCGGCGGGTGCCGGTCAGGTGTGCCGCCAGATCGGTTGCGTCGGCGCCTATTTCCGCCGCGACCTGGGTGGCCAGCTCGTGCCGGTCGGCACCGATGATCGCCAGCAGGACGTGCAGATCGACGAAGGCCGAGTTCGACGCGTCGCGGATCTCCAGTGCCTTGTCGGCGACGGCGATGAACTCATCCGGGCCCGCGATGCCCGCCAGCCGAAGTCGCCACAGCAGCGACACCGCGTCACTGAATTGCATTGCCGAGCATTCGGTTTCGAGCACCCTGGTGACCTCGGCGGTGAGCTCGGTGAGCGCGTCGTTGTCGGCTTCGGCCATCGAGTTCAGGGCGTGGTGCCAGCTCAGATGCGTACGCAGCAGGCAACTTTCGGAGTTCCACCGGCCGCGCGTCGAGGACAGCAGTTCCGTGACGGCGCTGTTGTCGCGTGTCTCGAAGAGTGCGTGCGCGCAGGCGTGGACCGCCCACGGGTTGTCGTCCGGGGCCAGGGTCAGTGCTCGACTGCCCGCGGCGTACGCCTTGGCGAATTCGTTGTTCTCGCCGTAGGCGAAGGCGAGCATCGCCAACAGGTAGGGGTAGTTCTCGGCGGCCCCCTCGGTCAGCAGTGGGCTGCCGGACAGTCGCGACTGCAAAGTTTCCGTCGCACCGGTCAGGAAATCCACCTGATGCCCTGCGGCCAAGGCAAGTTCGTCCGTCGGGAACTGCTTGGATATCTCCAGCAACGTGTCGCCCGCCGCACCGTAGGCACCGTGCAGCAGGTGCCGGATCGCGTCGAGATGCGCGGTTTCCAGCACCGATATCGCGGCGGGATCGATATGCCGCAGGGCCTCGACCACCTCCGCGGGCGGACGGACGCCGCCGAGCAGATACAGGTAGGCGCGGAGCATGACGACAATGGGTTGATCGGACTCGTCCCGATCCAGTCCGTCCAGCGAAGTCACCATGGAGCGGTCGAATCTGAGCAGTCCGTTCAAGGATCCGGACACGGCCGCCGTCACCCGGTCGCTGTACGACGTGGCTATCGCGTTCATCTGCACCTAACCTTCCGAGGCGGGCAGCCCACCGAGATAGAGCTCGCGAATACCGGGCCGCGCGTTGCGTGCCCAGGCTACGGCGCTGGCCACCTTGTCCATATCGATGTCGAAGTAGGGCTGCGACATGTCCGTCAGCCCGAACGATGGCGGCACGAAGTCGACGTCGGCGAACAGCTTGCGGAATTCCGCCACCGCGGCATCCCGGCTGATGCGTTTGTCCCAGTAGGAGTCCATGATCTGATCGGACTTCTGATAGAACGCGTCGATGAATCCGTCCAGCCCGGCGCCGGGCGCCACGTCGATCCGCGGTAGCGGGGCGTTCGTATTGCCCTGCGCCGCAGCCAGTTCGGTGATCCGGCGCAGCCTGTTTTCGGTGCGCATGGTGCCGGTCACCTGATTGACCTGCCACACCCGGAACCACGCGTTCCAGAGCTCATAGTCGGTGAACGAACGGAAGGCGTTGCCGACGATGAAATCGTTTTCCTGGATCAGGCTGGACTGCATCTGCTCGATGTCGTCGAAGGTCTCGGGCGTGCAGCCGCCGCGGAACTGATCGATCAGCCGCTCGGCCAGGCGGTCCACCACGACGGCCGTGTTCTGCATGCCCCGGGAGAACAGCGGATCGATGAATCCGGCGGCATTCGAGGTCAGGCACCAGCGATCGCCCACCGTCTGGGTGGCGGTGTATTGCAGCCGGCCCGCGCTCACCCATTCGCGCGCGTTTTCGGCGTGCTCGAACTGCCTGCCGATTTCGGGGTAGGTCGCCAGGAAGTCGGCGAAAGCCTGCTCGGGGTTTTGCTTCGGCGTCTCGTCGCCGTCGTCGATCCGCCAGGTGATGCCCACGCTGCACAGCGGGTTCGACGATTTGTCGTTGTTGTCGAAGGGGATGACCCACATCCAGCCGCCGTCGAAGACGTGATGCAGCGTTCCGGTGTGCCAGTTCCGTGGCGCCCTGATGCCGGTGATGTCGTCGAACGGGGTTACGCCGGTCATGTGGGTGAAGATGGACTTCGACATGGTGCGCAGACCCTCGGTGGTCCGCAGGCCGAGCGTCGCGGCGACGGGTGAACCGCGCCCGCCCGCGTCGACGACGTATTCGGCCGAGATCTGTGTGCCCTCATCGCCTTCGAAGTTCACACCCTGTTCGGTGATGTCGAGGCGGCGGGTGCCGACCCCCTCCAGCAGGACCGAGCCGTTGTCGCGGGCGCGGAGCGCGAGCCACTGATCGACGTCGGCCCGGAACAGGTGCGACTCGGTTTCCACGATTTCGGACAGTGGGAACTGGTGCGCGCGGTCGGCGATGCCGCCGGGCTCGTGATAGACGAAACCGAAGTTGTCCTTCATGCCGCAGGTGCCGACCGACCCGATGAGGTTGTCGAACGACGAGAGCACGGCCAGTTCCGGGGCACCGTATTTGATGCTCATCAGTTTGTAGAGCTTGGACGTGTTCGGAATGGTCGATTCACCGATCGCGAACCGTGGATGCGTTTTCGGGTCGACCATGCAGGTTTTCAATCCGGAGGCCTGTAGGCAGAGCGCGAGCGAACTGCCGGATAGCCCGGATCCCAATATCAGTACATCGAATTTATCGCCCACCGCTACTCCCCCTCGGCCGAGCCCCGGCGCAGCGGAGTCTGCTGGTGATATTGCATGAGCCAGCGTTCGTTGCGTCGGGTATACACCGTCGAAATTGCGGCGTAGATTCCGTCTAATCCCACGCGTTTCTGATACATCTCATAGAACACGATATGCGCGTCCGGGCCTAATGCTCGTTCGTGGAATTCGAGTATTTGATATGTCTCGATCGGCGGCGCTCCGGCGACCGCGTTCAGCGCGATCTGCTTGGACAGCGAGGCATGCGGGGACGGCACCGCCAAGACCGCATCATCGGCGAGCACGTCGTCGTAGAATTCCGCGCCCGAACCGGCGCTCAAGGCCCGCCATTGCTGAAATTCTATTTCGGCCGGACTCGGATCGGCCGAAATATCTTCTATCGTGCTACTGGAGTTTGTTTCCGCTGGTGTGACCATGAATACCCGTCCAATTCCCACGAGGAGACTGCCGGGCCGCCAGGACCCTCCTCTGGGCCGCCGAAAGTTTATGTTCCATCAAGAACAGTAGCACGCTCGACGCATGGCCTGCAACAGTTTTCGAGTTGTCCGACAGGCCAAATAATGATTCATCAACAAACTATTCATAATTCGCTCAACGGCTGCGTTGCCGACGCCGTTAGGGTACGGTCGAAGTGGTTCACGTACACCCCGAATCAGGCGCCCGAGCGCGTTCGCAGAAATCAGGAGGGAGAATCGATCAATGCCTGTTCATCACGATCCGGAAGTCATGTCCAGCGTATCGCAGAAGCTGCGAACGAGTGGTCGGGAGGTGGCGCTCGTCCCGACAATGGGAGCTTTACACGATGGCCATCTGGCTTTGGTCGAGCAGGCCAAAGAAACCGAATCCGAAGTGATTGTCTCTATTTTTGTCAACCCATTACAATTCGGGGCGGGTGAGGATCTCGACCGGTATCCGCGAACGCTGGATGCCGATCTCGAGATGCTGCGCGAAGTCGGTGTGGATTCGGTGTTCGCCCCCTCGCCCGTCGGCATGTATCCGGTCGGACCGCGGACAACCGTGGCGCCGGGTCCGCTCGGTACCGAACTCTGCGGCGCGACCCGGCCGGTGCTGTTCGGCGGAATGCTCACCGTGGTGGCGAAGCTCTTCCAGATCACCAAGCCGACCATCGCGTTCTTCGGCGAAAAAGACTACCAGCAGCTGATTTTGATCGAGCAGATGGTGCGGGACCTGAACTTCGACATCCGGATCGTCGGGGTGCCGACCGTGCGCGAGCCGGATGGGCTGGCGCTGTCCTCACGTAACCGATTCTTGACGCCGGACGAGCGGGTATCGGCCATCGCGATACCGGCCGCATTGCGGGCCGGCGCACGGTCGGGCGAGGCAGGCGCCGAGGCGGTAATGCGCGCCGCGCGCGCGGTCCTCGATTCCCACGAGGAAATCCGGGTCGAATATCTGGAATTGCGCGATCCCGATCTCGGCCCCGCGCGGGCGTCGGGCCGAGCCCGGCTCTTGGTCGCGGCATATGTCGGCCGCACCCGGCTGATCGACAACCTATCGTTGACCTTAAAATAACGTGAAACGGAAACACCATGTGCACCTGTATGTTTCTCCTCGACGAACCGAACGAACGATTCGTCGTCGTCGAGTCCCGCGACCAATCCAGCTATCGACCGCACGGTTACGATGCCGCCCGGAAGCTCGGACTGGCGCATCGTTTCTCGTACGGAACACACTGGCTCGACAATCCGGAACTCCGCGACCGAGTCTGGACCATCCAGGCCACGACCAACCCCGCGCTGGCCGATGTCGTCGGCGGACTCGATATCGACGGTGGCACGTGGCTCGCATTCCATCGCGGCACCGGTGTTTACAGCCGGATTTTCGTCGACGAGCCCACTCCCGCCGAATTCATCTCGCCATACGGACTGCCGATAGATTGCGCGACCGCCGAATCCGCGCGCGATGCCGTCGAGCTGCTCGAGACACGCTTGCTGCCCGCGCTCGGCGATGTCGCGAAGACGCCCGGATTCAACCTGTTGATCGCCGATCCGGACGACGCGTTCGTGGTCACGTTCGACGGCCACGATTCCGTGACTACCACCTCCCTGTCCGACGGCCGCCCGCACGTACTGACCACCGCGAGCCGAGCGGCCGACGAGGAATTCGGCAAGCGCATGCAAGAGCAGGCGGAGAAGGCCCCGGCGCCCACCGAGAAATTGAGCTCGTGGGCACCGTGGCTCTCGGTGTACACCAGCGCCGACACCGATGCCCCCGATTACTCGGACGCGAGGTGGCTCGCCAACACCTGCTCCGCTATCCGGCCGCCCTACCGGGACACCCCGGACGCGGACAGATACAAGAATGTCGCACTTTTTCCAGTGACCGATCCGAGTCAGGCGGCCTGGACGAAGAGCGTCTCGATATACTCTGCCGGAAGGACGGGGGCGGAGTTGTTCGCGTACAACGAGCGGCAATTGTTCGATTATCAACCACTGCCGACCGATGTGCGTCAGATGGGCTTCCCGACGACACCGGACGACTTCTTCGTCGTGATCGCGAACGAGAATTCCTGAGCTGAGGTGGTCGGTATGACGATAGGCGTTCCGGGGATACGGGTCGGACATTGGACCGATCCGCTCGGGGAGACCGGCTGCACCGTCGTCATCTTCCCGGAGGGGACGACCGCGTCCTGTGAGGTGCGCGGCGGTGCGCCTGCCAGCCGCGAATTGGACGCGCTGGCACCGGATAAGACCGTGCCCTGCATCGACGCGGTCCTGCTCACCGGCGGTTCGGCGTTCGGCCTCGCCGCCGCCGACGGCGTCATGCGCTACCTCGAGGAGACCGGTCGCGGCGTGCCGACCCCTGGCGGCAACGTGCCGATCGTGCCCGCGCTGGCCCTGTTCGATCTCAGCGCGGGCGACCCGAAAGCCCGCCCGACCGCCGACCGCGGTTATGCCGCGGCCCACGCCGCCGACGGCGAGCAGCTGCTCGCCGGACGCATCGGGGCAGGCACCGGCGCGTACACCGGGCACTGGCGCGGGCCGGCCGCGCGCAGGCCCGGTGGCCTGGCCTACATCGAACGCCGCTGGCATGAGCTCGTCGTCGGTGCGCTGTGCGTGGTCAACGCGTTCGGCGACATCGACGACGGCACCTCGGAGATCCTGCTCGACTCGGTCACTCAACTCGACCTGGTCAATACCTCGGCGCGGACGCACACCACGATCGGCACGGTCATCACCAACGCCCGGCTGGACAAGGTCGGCTGCCACATCGTCGCGCAGGGCGCACACGACGGCTTGTCGCGCGCGCTCACCCCGCCGCACGGCCGCTTCGACGGTGACGGATTCATCACCGCGGCAACGGGTTACGTCGATGCCGACGTCGATCTGGTGCGACTGATGGCGCTCGCGACGGTGACCGAGGCCATCCGCTCGGTCGCTGCGGCGCCCCGGTAGTGATCGCATCGATCGGCTACCAGTCGCCATCGTCGAACTCCGCGCGGACGGCGGCCACCGCGGCCTCGATCCGGCTGGTCACCTTCAGTTTCGCGAGAATGCGGCTGACGTATTCCTTCACCGTCTCCGGGCTGATGAACAACCGGGAGCCCACCTCCCGGTTGGACAGCCCGTCGACGACCAGCCGCAGAATCTCCCGCTCCCGTTTGGTCAGCGTCGAAAGCCGCTGCCGCACTTCATAATCCATGGCAACCCCGGCGTGCACCCGGCCCGCTCGTGGTGCCATCGCCAACACCGCGCCCGAGGCGAGCACCTCGAGCACCTCCAGCACCGCGACCACCCCACGGTCCATCGCCACCACCGCGTCGACCCGATCGATATCCGCCTTGGCGGCACCGTCTTCCACCAGCAGCGTGATCATCGGCGCGTGCTCCACCGCCCGCAGCCGAACCACGGTCTCGGCCAGCCCGGCCAGCCGCGCCACCGACGCGTCGAGGACCACCACGTCGGGATGCCAGCGCACGGTCCGATCCACCACCTCGCGCCAGGCACAGGTACCGGCGAGCGCGAACCTGTTCGAGGCCGCCACCGCATCCTCGAAATTCGTTCGGGCGAAAGGCAAGTCAGAGGCGACCAGCAGGGTCCGTGGCTGGACCACACCGACACTGCGTAACCCGACCCGACGGCGACGGCCGTTGTGGAGCTGGTTTACCTGATCCGATCCGAACCCGACTGTCATGGCGGACCATCGGCCACATCGACGCGAGACTTTCCCAGCACCTGCTCGGGGGTGCTGAGTGCTTGGTCCCCGGACGTTCGCGGTTCGGCGACTTCGGGCGCCAGGTGTTCCTCACCGGAGGGCCCGAAGACGATGCCGTGCTTCCATCCACTGCGCTCGAACAACCGCATGACCGGTGTCGCGACGAAGGTCGTGACGATCGTCATCAGGGCGAGGATGGTGTAGAGCTGGCCGGTGATCAGGCCCGCGGTGAGGCCGATGTTGAGCAGGATCAGCTCCATCAATCCGCGAGCATTGGCAAGGGCGCCCATCGCGCCCGCTTCACGCCAGCTCATGCCCTGCCAGCGGGCCGCGAGTCCGATGGCACCGAACTTGCTGGCGAAAGACACCACCATCACGACGACCGCGACCAGCAGCACCTTCGGCTCGAATATCAAACTGAGCTTGGTATTGAGCCCCGAGTAGATGAAGAAGGCAGGCAGCAGCAGGTAGGCGACCAAGGGTTCGAAACGATCCCGGACGGTGTCGAGCAACGCCCCACGCGGCATCACGCACCCTGCCACGAAGGCCCCGAACACCGAGTAGATGCCGACGTAATCGGTGAACCAGCTGCCGAGCAACACCACGAGCAACACGATCACCAGCGGCGTGACCGGCAGCCCGCCGGTGCGTTCGCCGTCACCGTCGAGCGGTTTCCAGGTGTTCAGTCGCGCCAAGAAGCGCCGCGCGACGACGGTCATGAACACCAGGTAGGCCAGACCGCCACCGATCGCGAGGAACGCACCGGACATGCTGTCTTTGGTGGTGGCGACGACGGTAGCCAGCAGCACCCAGGCGCAGGCGTCGTCAAAAGCCGCACAGGACAGCGACATTGTGCCCAATCGGGTGTTCAACAACCCCGAGGCGTAGATGATCCACGCCAGCATCGGGAACGCGGTAATGGCGACCGCCGAGGCAACGAACAACCCGCCCTGCACCGCACCGACTTTGCCGGTGAAATAGTCGCCCTGGCCGACCATCCACCAGCCGAGCAGCCCACCCAATACCAACGGGACACCGATACCGGCGAGCGAGGTGGCGCCCGCCTTACCGAGGTGCGACCGCAGAATCTGCAGCTTGAACGAGGCACCTACCAAAAACATGTACAGCACCAGACCGAGCTGGCCCACAACATAAATGGCGGTGAGGTTCGGGTGGGTGATCGAGGTCGTCCCCACCTTCAGTGTCGTCGGAAACAGCCACTCCTGCGCCGACGGCCACACCGCGCCCAACACCGATGGCCCCAAAACGAAGCCGGCGGCCATGATCGCCACCACCTGGACCTGCCCCAAACGCCGGAACACCGGCCAGAGCAGGCGACAAGTCACGAGAATGAACGCGACCTGCAAAAAGAAATGCGTCGTGACTTCGAGTAATGAGGGCATCGAAAACCTCTGCTGTCAAAGATGTCCACCTTCGCCGGAGCGAAGGTGGACAGTCGGCTACGGGGTCGGCATCGGTAGCACTTGCACAGTGGACCGCGCCGTCGCTACCAGCTTGTTGTCCTCGGTGTAAGCGTCAGCGTCGATGTAGATCGCCGTCCGGCCTGCCTTGCGCACGGTGGCGGTCAATCTCAGCCGTTGTCCTGGAAAGGTCTGCCGCATGAAATGCGTCGTCAGTTCCAGCGTCGTCGCCGGACCACGCGCCGTGAGATAGCTGAGCGGGCCGATGAGATTGTCGAACATCGCGGAAATGAATCCGCCCTGCACCAGGCCGACCGCATTCGCGTACTGCGGCGGTGCCGCCGCCGTCGCGGTCAGCGACTTTCCCGGGACATACTCTTCGAACTGCATGTCCATGTCCTTCGCCGACGGCGGCGGCAACTGCAGGGTCACGCCGGGCGGGGTAAAACTGCGAAAGAGCTCGATGGTGTATTCGAGGACCTTGTCGTGTCCGTGAATCGTGGCTTCATCGCTCATTTAGTGGCTCCTCCATTGCTGCGACTCTGTTCCGCGGCTGTCAGAAATGTTTCCAACATCGTGTTGAACCCCGGCGCATGCTGGACGGCATGCCCCGCTCCGGGCAAATGGGCCCGCTGCGCGTCCAGGCGCGCGGCGATGGCATCGCACACCCGCTCGAGCGCGGGGTGGTGATCTCCCGAGAAGACCAGCGTCGGCACGCCCGCCTCGGTGATCGTCTCGAACCGGGGCTTGGCCTCGCGCGGCGAACGGAGCTTGCGCCCCATGTCCATCGCCTCGCGCACGTCGTCGCTCACGTCGGCGAGCATCGCCGGATCGACGCCGGCCACCGCGAAGAATTCCCGCTCGGCCTCGGCGTCGTCGGCGCTCTCGGCGAATCGATCGGACAGCTCCGCCAGCTCACGCACGGTCTCGTCCTCTTCGGCGGCATGCCACAGCGGCGCCTCGATCAGCGTCAGCGACCGAACCAGGTGCGGCAGTCGCTCGGCCGCGATAATCGCGCCGAGCCCGCCGTAGGAGAAGCCGATGAGATGAACGCCGCCCGGTATTTCCTCGATGATCGCCGACAAATCGTCGGCGTCGGCGAGGAAGTCTTGCCACGGCGCGGCCGGGCTCGGCGAAAAGCCCCGGCGATTCGGCACGATCAGCGACCAGTTGGCCGCCAGATCCCGCTGCGCGGCCCAGGTCATCGGGGCGGGCATCCCGCCGTGCACCAGCACGACCGGGGGTCCAGTACCCGACTTCTGAATGGTCAGCGGCGCCGAGGATGGTGAGCCCACCGGGTCGAAAGTTCCTTCTAACGTCATAGCCTCTCGGTTCCTTCCAGAGTCATTGCTCTCTCCTCGGCCCGAACGATGGCTTCGTAACGCTCCGGCGTCAGCTCCTGGTAGGTGCGGTCCCCTGCGTCGCGCACATAGATCGGCTCCCCTTCCCGTGGCGCGAACCCCTCGCGCCGCAGTGCCACCTTGGACAGTTTCAGTGTCGCTGTTGTTTCCAGCGATGGTCGGACCCGAATGAAAATCGGTCGCGCGTAAGGCGGTAACGCCGCGTCGAGATGCGCGGCGAGCGCCGCGCCATCGAATCGGGCACCGTCGGCGAGCACGACGGCCGCCATTCCGGCACGGCCTTCGCGTCCGGGCACCGGCACGCCGTACACACTGGCCGAGGCGATACCGGGCCACCGCACGAGCTGCTCCTGCACCTCGGTGGTGGACACATTCTCGCCCTTATAGCGAAAGGTGTCGCCCAGCCGATCCACGAAAAACAGATTCTTCTTGGCATCCACGCGGAATACGTCGCCCGTGTTGTACAGCGCGTCGCCGTCGTGGAAGGCATCGGTGACGACCTTCGCGCGGGTGGCCTGTTCGTCCCGGTAACCGCCGAACGGTGTCTTCTTCCGAATCGGCCCGAGCAGCACCCCGACTTCACCGGGCCCGCTCGGCACCAGACGACCGTTGTCACGCACGAAATCGTCGCGATCGAAGTCCCATTTCGCGAGTTTGCCGCCGAGGCGCAGCTTGCCGACCGACCCGACCTCGCCGGACAGGTTGATGGTGGCGATATTGCCCTCGGTGGACGCGTACATCTCGACGATCCGGGGTATCGCGAACCGCTCTTGCAATGTCGTCCACACATCGGCCTGCAGCCCCTGGCCGACCATCACCCGGACCCGATGCCCGCGATCGCGATCGTCGGCCGGGGTGTTGACCAGGTACCGGCACATCTCGCCGATGTAGTTGCAGCCCGTCGCCTCGAAACGGTGCATGTCGTGCCAGAACGTGCCCGCGGAGAACCGGCGGCCGAGCGCCAGCGTGGCACCGTGCGCGAGCACGCTCGACAGCGCGATCACCAGCGCGTTGGTGTGGAACAACGGAAGGCAGTTGTAGATGACATCCGAGGGCTCGAGCCGCCAGGCCAGCGCGCCGGTGACCCGGCCGACGGTGGTCAACCGCTGATAGCTCATCACCGCGGCCTTGGGCAGCCCGGTCGTTCCGCTGGTGAAAATGTAGGCGCCCGTGTCGCCGAGGGTCTGCTGGGCGGTCTCCGGCGGATCGGTGGACGTCGGGCTCTGCACGAACCGCAGCAGACCTCCGGCGTCCCCGGCGGGCGCCTTGCGGTCCTCGTCCACCCGGCAGCGTGCGACCAGCTCGTCCGCCACGCGGTCGCGGACGGCAAGGAACGCGTGCAGGCACTCGGAACCGACGGTCAGCTGGTTCGCCCCGCAGACCGAGAGGGCGTGCGCGAGCCCGTCGCCGCGGGCCCGCGTATTCACCAAAGCCGCTACCACGCCGAGCTTTCCGGCCGCCAGGTAATGCCAGACGAACTCGGGCCGGTTCTCCATGAGCAGGGCGAGCACGTCGCCTTTGCGCACACCCGCGGCCCGATACGCGTGCGCGATCCGGTTGACGATGCGATTGGCCTGCGCGTAGTCGAACTGCTGATCCTCATACAGCAGGAAGGGATGCTCGGCCTGCCCCATGCTTCTGCGCTCGAGCTCGACGGCCAGCGTCCGGTTCGACCCGGTGCCTTCGAGCAGGCCGCGGGCGAGGGTTCCGTACGACTGGATTCGGTGGATCAGCGACACGCTAAGCGCTCCTCCTCGTGCTGTCGGGTCTACGCCTGGAGTGCCGCCTCGGCGGGCTCGCGCTGCGGCAGGTCGATCCGTGCGGCGATCTCCTGCTCGAACGAGTCCGCCCAGGATTCCAAGCGGTCGACATTGCGTCGCATGTCGCGGAAGGTCTGCGCGGCGGTCTTGTCGGTGAGCAGATCCAAGTGCAGCTGCGCGCAGATCGGCACCTTGCTGTACTCGACGAACAGATACTTGTCCGGCTGCGGCGCCTGCGCCGCGAAGGCACGCAGGTTCGCCTGCATCCGCGACTGGATGCCGAAGAACCTCGACGCGATGGGATGGAACTCGGCGGCCGCGTCCGGGCTGGTGAGCAAGCCGCGGAACAGCATCTGCGACGGCAGCGCCCAGTAGAACGAGGTATCCCACATGACCTTGGTGAACATCGCCGGAGCGTGCCCGAATATCTGGTAGTTGTCGTGGTACATCTGCAGGTAGTTCGGCCACAGGTCCTCGAGCAGCAGCCGGTTGTAGGACTGCGCGACGTCCTCGGTAAGCCTGCCCTTGCGATCGAGTTCGATCATCCGCGTCGTCATGGTGTTCGTGTACGCGATGTAGTCCGAACCCGGGCTGTAGAAGGCGTCGAGGAAGACCGCCGCCTCGCCGACGCACGCCCACCGATTGTGCGAAAAGGCTTGGGTGGACCCGTAGCTCGCGTTGCGCAGCGCCAAGAAGTCGAGCAGTTCGGCGTTCTCGGTGAACTTCGCCAGCGTCGGCTCGTACTCCGCGATCCACTGCCGCGCTTTGGTTTCCGTCGAGTATGTCTTGAACGGATGGATGCGCTCGTCGGTCACGATGCCGATGCTCGTGTTCCCGGACGACAGCGGGATCATCCACACCCAGTACCCGGTACCCATCAGGTGATTGGTCGAAAACCACCGGCGCTCTTGGGTCTTCGGCATCCAGGTCGGGCTGGTCGGCGCGGCCATCTGCTCCACGTCGTACTCGCCCTTGAGGCGCCACCAGGCCGCGTTGATCTTGTGCGGGCTGGGGGTGCCGAGGCCGAGCTTGCGCTGGATCAGCTTGCCACGGCCCGAGGCGTCGGCAACGAAACGCGTTCGGACACTGCGCTCGCCGACGCCGGCGATCTCGTAGGTGACCACATGATCGTCATCACCCTCGGCCAGGTCGATATCGATGACCTTGGCCTGCTCGATCAGGTCGATGCCGAGATCCTTGGCGCCGTGGCGCAGATCGCGCTCGAAGATGCCGCGGTCGATCTGGTACGACGGCACGCGGGCGAACCGGCGCGCACCGATCTCGGGCCGCGCCTCGAACGGGCCGTGCTGATCGCCGAAGAAGAGGCGCAGCCCGAGCTTGTGCAGGTGCTGCTTGTTGAAATATCCGGTGAGGCCGAGCTGTTCGGTGAAGTAGTGCGCGCCGCCTTCGACCGTCGCCTCCCCCACCTTGTAGGCGCCGTCCGGGATATCGCCGCCGGTCCGCTCCAGCACCAGCACCGTGAGGTCCGGCATGCTCCGCTTGAGCTGCCGCGACAGGGTCAGCCCCGCCAGGCCGCCGCCGCAGACCACCACGTCGTATCGTTCGATCGGTTTCATCATTTTTCTCCGTTCGAGCTACCGCTCAGTGCCCATCCATCAGGCTGGTGAAGCTGGGGAATTGATCTTCGGCGGACAGCTCGTCGGCGATTGTCCGCATCACCTGTGCACTCGGGTTCTGGATGAACAGGTGGCCACCGGGAACGGTGGTGAGCTCGAACCGGCCGCTGGTGAGCTTCTCCCAGCCCTGCAGCTGGTCGACCTCGAACAGCGGGTCCTCGGCGCCGCGCAGCACCGTGATCGGCGCCCGCAAGACGACACCGTGTTCGAATCGGTAGTCGCCCAACATCTTCAGGTCCGCGCGCACCGCGGGCATCATCGGCTTGACGGAGGCCTCGTCCTCGACCGGGATCGTGAGCAGATCGTTGTCCCGCAGGACTTCGAGCACCCGGCTATCCGATTCGAGGTCCATGTCGAACCCGTCGCGAATGTGCTTCAGGTTGCGCACATAGCTCTCGACCAGCGCGGGTGAGGGCCAGCCGCCGATGATCAGCTTGAGCGGAATTTCCGCGTAGTTCTGCTCGAGGTACTTGGTGAGCTCGTAGGCGAGCAGGCTGCCCATGCTGTGCCCGTAGATCGCGAAGGTCCGGTCCAGGTGCGGCAGCATCGCATCCGCCAGTTCCGCGATGAACTCCGGCATGACGTCGATCGGCACCTCGTTGACGCGGTCCTCCCGGCCCGGGTACTGGATGCCCACCACCTCGACCGTGTCCGGCAGATAGTTCGGCCACGGCGTGAAGACCGACGCGCCGCCACCGACGAAGGGCATCGCGAACACGCGCAACGACGCGGTGCTCGACCGGCCCTTCACGGTATGGATCCAGCGTTGCGGGCCTGCGTTTTCCGCCGCGGCGGGCAGCACACCGTTCGCCTCGCCGAAGACCTGGGCGAGCACCTCGGTGGCGAGTTCGACCAGCGTCGGCCCGCGCATCAGACCCATGGTCGGGAAGTCGATGTCGAGATGCTTGGCCAGCGAGTTACGGATCTGACCGGCCATCAGCGAGTCCATGCCGAGATCGGTCAGCGCGACGTCGTGCGCCAGCCGGTCGATCGGCATGTCGAAGATCCGCGAGATCTGCTGCGACAGTGCCTCGACCAGCCGCGGCTGCCGCAAACCCTCGTCGAGATCGAGGAGTTCGGCACGCAGCCCCTCGGTGCCGCCGGTGCTGGCGGAACCGACGCTGTCGGCCAAGGCCAAATGGGCAAGCCGTGGCGAACTGCGTATGATCGGCATGACCTGGTTCATCTTCGCCCAGTTGACACCGAAAACGCTGGTGCTGGCGACACCCTGGGCCAGGCATCGGCCGATGAAGTCGAGTGCGTGGTCGGGCGAGATCGGCGTCCACCCCAGTCGAGCAAGGGTGTCCAGCTTGTTGCGTGCCACGAAGCCGACTTCGGCCATGGCACCCCAGTTGATGGTCAGCGCGGGCAGCCCGAGCTCGTGCCGATGCGTGGCGAGGGCCTCCAGGAACCCGTTGGCCGCAGCGTAATTGGCCTGACCCGGGGTGCCGACGTTCCAGCTCATCGAGGAGAACATGACGAACGCGTCGAGCTCGAGGTCCCGCGTGTGGTTGTGCAGGTGCCAGGCCCCGTCGACCTTGGGCCGCACGGTGCGCAGGAACTGTTCCTCGGTCATGCCCGCCAGCGGGCCATCGGTCAAAACCATTGCGGCGTGGTAGATCCCACGCAGCGGCGGCAGCGTCGCGATGCGTTCCAGCAGGCCGACGACCTCGGACTCGATGGATACGTCGGCCCGTTCGAGCACCACGTCGACGCCGAGGGTCCGCATCGCCTCGATGGGCTCCTCGTTCTCCTCGTCGATCTGGGCCCGCCGCCCGACCAGCACTACGGTGCGGGCACCCTTCTCGACCAGCCACTCGGCGGTGCGCAGCCCGAAACCGGTGTACCCACCCGTGATCAGGTAGGTGCCGTCGGCGTCGACGGCCTCGTCACCGCTCGAGGTCGGGTGCACCAGCAGCTCGGTGTCGGGCTGGTACTCGACGACGATCTTGCCGATCTGCTTGGCGGTGACCATGTACCGGAACGCCGAGGCCACCTCGGTGGCATCGAAATCGGTGTGCGGCAACGCGGGCAGCGTGCCCGCGTCGACCGCGTCCAGGACCTTGTTCATCGACTCGCGGCACAGCGCCGGGTCTTCCTTCAGCATGCGATCGATGTCGATCGCGGAGTAGCTGAGGTTGTTGCCGAACGGCTTCAGACCCAGTTTGTAATTGTCGTAGATGTCCTTCTTGCCGATCTCGAGGAAGCGGCCACGGGGGCGAAGCAGCTCGAGGCTCTTCGGAATCGTCTCGCCCTGCAGGGAATTGAGCACGATGTCGACGCCGTCGTAGCGTGCCCTGATCTCCTGAGCGAAGTCGAGCGAACGAGAGTCGAAGACGTCGGCAATGCCCAACGAGCGCAGGTAGTCCCGCTTCTCGTCACTACCCGCGGTGGCGATCACCGTCGCACCGAACGAGTGCGCGATGTGCACCGCGGCCAGCCCGACGCCGCCGGCCGCCGCGTGCACCAGCACCCGGTCGCTCGGCCGCAGCCTGCCCACCTCCACCAGCGCGTACCACGCGGTCAGATAGGCCATCGGCAGCGTGGCCGCCTCGACATCCGACAGGTTCGACGGCGTTGCGTAGACCCGCCTGGCATCGGCGACCACCAGGTTGCCGAAGCACCCGCGGGCGAACGCGACGACCCGATCGCCGGGCGCCAGACCGTCCACGCCGGGGCCGACCTGGGTGACGGTGCCCGCGCACTCCACGCCGAGATTGCTTTCGTAGAACCCGCCGAAAGTCGCACCCTCCGAGAGCAATCCGAGCGTCAGCATGATGTCGCGGAAGTTCAGGCCGGTGGCGAGGGGCCGAATGGCGACCTCACCGCGGCCGAGCACGGGCAGCTCCTGCCGTTCGTAGCGCAGCTGCTCGACGCCCGACTCAGCGGGCACCGCCAACGCGAACGGGGTCTGCTCCGATACCCGGGCCGGGATCGCGACCGAGTCCTCGAACTCGGTGAGCGAAACATGCTCGAGCCGGTCGATGAAACGGGTGTCCGCACGGAAGGCGACCTCTTCATCCGCCGTGTCCACGTGCAGCAGCTCGTCGAACAGCTGCGTCGCGCGCTGGTCGGTGCGCGCGGCCGGGTCGAAGTCGAAGATCTTCGCCCGCAGGCTGCTGTGCTCGCTCAACAGCACCCGCAGGATGCCCCAGCTCGGAACCTGGCTCAGCGCAACGCGTTCCGCCCGATCGAGGACATGCGCCCCCGAGGTCGCGATCCACAGTCGCGGCGCCTGCGCCCAGTCCAGCTCCTCGACCGCCTGGGCCAGCGCGATCACGCTGTAGGCCCCCTCGCTCTGCACCGCGGGCAGCGCCTCGGTGCTCAGCTCGGTCCCGGCGAAATCCAGATTCCACAGATGCAACACACCGGCTACCTCGCCGACGTGCTCGCGCACCTGCTCGAGCACCCGCCGCAGATCGGCGCTGCTGGTGGCGCGCACCCGGAAGGTGCGGTCGTCCACCTGCTCGAATTCCGCGCCACGCGTGACGATTACGCCGGATGCACCGGCCTCGGCGAGCAGGCTGACGTAGCGTTCGCCGACGCCGTCGGCATCCGCGAGCACCACCCAGGGCGCGGCCTCGACGCGCGGCTGATACGGCTCGAGGTCGATGGCCTTGGTCCGCGCCAGGATCACCGAGTTGCCGGTCTCCTCCGGTGTCGCCATGTCGGAGAAGATCTGCACGCCCTCGAAGCCGACGGTGGGCAGGAATTCGCGCCAGGTCGCCTCTCGCATCAGCGGATAGTCGGGCCGCAGCTCGTGATCGCTGAACGCCCACCAGCCCTCGGTCATGCCGAAGGTCAGGTCGACCCAGTGCGGTGGCACCGTCGCCTCGACGACCAGCAGCAGCCCTTGCGAGGTGAGCAGGCGCTGCACGTTGCCGAGGGTGTGGCTCAGACTCGCGGTGGCGTGCACCACATTCGAGGCCACCACGATGTCGTAGTAGTGCGGATCGAAGCCCTGGGCCTCGATGTCGTGCTCGATGTCGAGCACTCGATAGTCGATGAAGTCGAGGTCGCTGAACCGATGACGCGCCTTGCCGAGGAACAGCTGCGTGATATCGGAGTACACGTATTCCGCGCGGTCCGGCGGTAGCTCGGACAGGACGTAGGGGGTCGTACCACCCGTGCCCGCACCGATCTCGAGCACGCGCACCGGTCGATCGGTGGGCAGCTCGCGCACGCACTCGGCGACGACCTTGCTGACGAGGCGATTGGCTTTGCCGAACGAGAACGACGGGCCGTAAAGGTCTGCGACCGACTGGAATTCGTCTTCGGGGAAGATCAGCTCGATCGGATTGACGTCATCGCGAAGCACCGCGGCCTGTTCCGTGCCGCACCGTTCCAGCACCGCGAACTCGGGGACGCATTCGTCGGGACGCCGCGCACGCAGCTCGGCGAGCGCGGCGACCGTATCGACCCGAGCGGGCACCACCAGCAGCCGCCACGCGTCACCGTTCTTTTCGGTAATCCCGTGCAGCGAAAGCAGTTCCAGCAAACGAGCGAGATACCGCAGGTGCTTGTCGGCCACCCCCATCTCGGCGGAGACCTCGTCGAGAGTGAAGTTCCGGCCCACCGTGAACTGCATGCCGAGCTCGTAGAAGGCCTCGGTCACGTACGCGATGCACAGCTCGTTCATCTCCGCCTCGGTCACCGCGTGGTATTCGCGGTTGACCGGCCAGTGCCGCAGCTCGTCGACGAGCGGTTCGACGGCCGCGTCGAGGGCGGCCACCGAGGGAAAGGTATCGGCCGGGATGCGGGTCTTGGTACGTACCGGCGACTCGTGCCAGCGGAACTCGTAGAGCCACTGCAGCAGCGCGTCGCCGTCCTCGGTGCTCTGGGTGATGGATTTGCCCTTGAAGCCCTCGAGCTCGGCCACCAGCGTGCCGTCTTCGTTGACGATCCACAGATCGCCGTAGCAGTACGCGATGTCGTCGGTGACCTGGGCGCGCCCGTAGCAGTACACCCGGCCGGTGGCCTTGGCGTAGAAGCTGAGCCGCTTGACCTCGACCGGCAGGTAGAGCGTCTTGTCTTCGTTGTTCGGGTCGTTGCCCATCGAGATGGACAGCGACTGGAAGCAGGAATCCAGCACGGCCGGATGGATCGCGTGCCTCGGCGCCTCATCCGCGAGGGCGGCCGGGGTATCGATCCGCCCGAGCGACTTGAGGTCGGCGTAGTTGAGCTTGGTGATCGCCTTGAACGTCGGGCCGAGGAGCAGGCCGTTGTTGCGCAGCTTGGCGAAGACCTTGCCCGGTTCGATCTCTTCGGGGCATTCCGCGTCGAGCTCGGCGAACGGCACCGGCAGTTCGGTGGCGGGCGCGCCGCGGCGCAGCGTGCCGACCGAATGCTGGGTCCAGTCCTTGTCGCCGTCCTGGCGGCTGTACACCGAGTAGTGCAGCGACTCGGTCAGCACCACCTGGACGACGGGCGCGGGCCGGTCGTCGAAGACGAACAGCGCGCGGCGGAACTCGACATCCTCGAGCGAGTACCGGCCTGCGCCGAACGCGCTCTCCGCGCAGCCGAGCACCATGTCCAGGTATGCCGCGCCGGGGAAGACGATTGGACCCTGCACCCGGTGGTCGTCGAGCCACGGGAAGCGCTTCGGGTCGAGCACCAGTTCCCACACATGCTTGCCCGGCTCGTCCGCGACCCGACCTTCGTCGCCGACCAGCGGATGGGCCAGCGACGGAAAACGCCGTTCGTGCGCCAACGGCGTTTCCAGCCAATAGGTTTCGCGCTGCCACGGATAGAACGGCACCTGCACGCGCTGCTCGATCCCGGCGAACAGGGCGTCCCACGACGGCTCGAACCCGGCCACGTACAGCGTGGCGAGGGAAGACAACAGGGTCTCGCGATCGCTCTGCTTACGATGCAGCGACGCGACGGCAACGCCCTCGGCGTGCCGCTGGTCGAGCAGCTCCCCGATGGCCGTCCCGTGAATCGGATGCGGGCCCAGCTCGATGAACACCAGGTGCTGATCCTCGATGAGACGATCGACGGTGGGCGCGAACTTCACCGGCTCGCGCACGTTGTGCCACCAGTACTCGGCATCCAGCCCGCCGGGCGGCACGATGTCCGCGGTGACCGTGGAGTACATCGGCACCGTCGCCGGACCCGACCTGAGGCCGGACAGCGACGAAATCAGTTCGTCCCGCAGCGGATCCATGTGGTGGCTGTGGAAGGCGACGCTGACCTGAAGCATGCGGGCGAAGATCTTTTCGGCGCTGAGCTCGCGCTCGATCTCTTCGAGGGCATCCGGATCACCGGCCAGGGCAATGGATTCCGGGCCGTTGAGTGCCGCGATGGACACCCGTCCCGCGTACCCGGCCACCCGCTGCTCGACCTCGCCGAGCGGCAGGCCGACCGCGAGCATCTTGCCCTTCCCGGAGGCCTGCTGCTGCACCCGGCTGCGGTGGAAGATCACCCGGACCGCGTCCTCGAAGGACAACGCCCCCGAAACATACGCCGCGGCAACCTCGCCGATGCTGTGCCCGACCACGGCCGCGGGCACGATGCCCCAGCTCTGCCACAGCGCCGCGAGTCCCACCTGCACCGCGAAGACCGCAGGCTGGGCGATGAAGGTTTCACCGATGCGACTGTCGGCTTCGTCGCGACCGAGCTCTTCGAGCACACTCCAGTCGGCATGCTTGGCCAGTTCGCCGTCGACGCGCTCGACGGTCTGCCGGAATACCGGGTTCCGCGCCAGCAGCTCCCGGGCCATGCCCCACCACTGCGGGCCCTGGCCGGAGAACACGAAGGCGACACTCGGTGCGGCGGCCGCCTTTACACCGTTGCGAATCGCCTCCGGCGCAGTGGCTTTCGCGACATCACGCAGCGCGTCGCGAAGTTCGTCGGTCGACGAGCACACCATGGCGAGGCGGTGGTCGTAATGCGCACGCGTCTGGGCCTGGGTGGCGGCGATGACGGGCAGGGTCGCCGTCGGCTCGTCCAGGAATTCGGCGTAGCTGCCGGCGTAGGCGTGCAGCGCGTCCTTGGTCTTCGCGCTGAGTGTGAACAGCACCGCCTCCTGCGCGGTGACCTTCTCCGGGTGCACGTTTACGTTGTCCGCGTTGGCATTTGCGTTGTCCGCGGTCAGGCCGCCGTCGGGCGGGCCTTCCAAAATCACGTGGGCATTGGACCCGCCGAACCCGAAGGAGTTGACACCCGCGAGGCGCGGACCATCACCCGGCCATGGCTGGCGGGTCTGGGCGAGCCGCAGGCCCAACTCCTCGAACGGGATTTCCTTGTTCGGTACCTCGGCGTGCAGGTTCGCCGGGATCTCACCGTTGCGCAGCACCAGGCAGGCCTTGATGACGCCGGCAATGCCCGCGGCCGACTCGAGGTGGCCGAGGTTCGACTTCACCGCGCCGACGATGCACGGCCCGTTGCCATTTCGGCCGATGCCGAGCGCCTTGCCGAGCGCGCGCGCCTCGATCGGGTCGCCGACGGCCGTTCCGGTGCCGTGCGCTTCGACGAAGCCGATGTCGGACGGCCGGACGCCGGCGTCACGGCAGGCGTCGATGATCATCTGCGCCTGCGAGTCCTCGCTCGGCACGGTCATCCCGTTGGTGTGACCGTCCTGGTTGGTCGCGCTGCCCCGGATCACCGCGTAGATGCGGTCACCATCGGCGACGGCGGCGGATAGCTTCTTGAGCACGATCGTGCCCGAGCCCTCACTGCGGATGTAGCCGTCACCGTTGTCGCTGAACGACTTCGAGCGGCCTTCCGGCGACAGGAAGGTGCCCTGGCTGAAGCCGATGGTCGCCTCGGGGATGAGCAGCGTGCTGACGCCACCGACGAGGGCCATCGACGCCTCACCGGAACGGATACTGCGACACGCGAGATGGATCGCGATCAACGAGGACGAGCAGGCGGTGTCCACGATCATGCTGGGGCCGCGTAGGTCGAGGAGGTACGAGACCCGGTTGGCCACAATGCAATTCGTGACACCGGTCATCGTGTGGCCACCGATGAGGTACCGGTTCTCCGGATTGAGCTGGATGATGCCGTAGTCGTGACCGGAGACGCCGGCGTAGACAGCGGTCTTCGTGCCTGCCAGGTCTTCCGGCACAATTCCCGCGTCCTGCAACGCTTCCCACGTCGTCTCGAGGAAGAGGCGCTGCTGCGGGTCGATCCGCGCGGCCTCGTGCGGGGTGATGCCGAAGAAGGCGGCGTCGAATGACGAGACATCGTCGAGATATCCACCCGATCGGGTGCGCAGGTGGCCGGGCCGGGCCGCGTCGCGATCGTAGAAGGCGGCGCCCGACCAACGGTCCTCCGGGACCTCACGCACGGCATCCCGCTCGTCGAGCAGGAGTTGCCAGAAATCGCCTACATCGGAAACTCGTCCCGGAAACCGGCAACCGATCCCTACGACGGCAATGCCCTCGTTGGCGGTCGACTCGGCCTCGATCGAGGAGCTGTGCACAGAATCCATCGCATTACCTTCGTTTTGTAAACACACATCTATCGACCACGCCGGACAACGTCTCAGTTGTTGCCGTCGAGCCGACCAGGATCCGTATCGACCATTCGCGCGCGGCGTGGCGATGCGCGCGGTCGCGGCATCGATCCCCTAGGCGAGGCGATATCTTGCAGGCTGTCTTTTTAAGTCGGCGGTCATGTTCCCCCCTCGAGGAACATGACTGCCGATACGAGATGATCGCCAACCGAATGACTTTCGGACGACGGCTGGGCCGAATCGAATGCCAAGCCGTTGCCGACACCGCTGTCGGCGCTCTGCGAACGGAACCTCGGCGGACGCACCGAGCCGTTCGAACGCCGAGCAGGCGATGAATCATCGGCAATGAGCAGGGTGGAGCGGTCGGCGCAGGCAGCCGTCATGTCATCGGGAGTCGTGCTGAACTTCCACATGATCGGTGCCCACCTCACGCCTAGTGCTCAGATCCGCACTCATGAAACCGAATTTAACGACCACAATCACTCATGTCAACACATCGGTGTGCATTGGTGTGCATTGACGCCTCATCGATGCGCATCCTCGAGGACGGTATCGCGCGCGTAACGAAGTTGTAAGGGCATGATCTTGCTATTGCGCCCTGCCATGACCGGACATGAGCAGTGATGCGTGTGCATGAGCAGTCAAGTGGTACGATGCATCCCATGGGCGACGAATTGGGCGCCAGCGAGACCGTGAAGCGTAATAAAGTCGAGTCGGCTGGACAGCGGTTCGGACGGCAGCTGAAGGCGTTCCGGCAGCGAAATCTTCCCGATGACCTGGTAACTCACCAGCACATCCACGACCTGGGCGGTCCTACTCGGAATGTCCAGTCCCGCATCGAAAGCGGGCAGGTCGACACGATCAGCGCCACCACCGAGGCAAAGTACAACCGGGCGCTGGAGGCCCTCGGCCTCCCGGCCGGGAGCGCGACTTCGGCGCTGTACCACGGCGGCATGCTGGTCCCGCCCGCTGACGAACGACCTACCGCGGCAGTGCTGGTGGACGACGACGATGTCGAGAGCGGCGTGAGCGCGCTGCAGAACCTGACTCGCAAACACCGATCCGTGGTGGATCTGGTGACCGAGCTCGACCGGCTCGGCATCGAGTTGAAACGGGCGCGCAGCCACACCGAGGGCTATCAGCTCATCTTCCCCAAAACGGCGATCGACCGACTACTTCAGGCGCTGCAAAATACCGCCGACCCAGGAGATCCTGGGCACGAAGCCGGTCGGGACGACACCAAGCAGACGTAGTCGGCGCAGCACCCTGCGGACTGGATATGCCTGGGACACAGCGGATCGAGACCGATCGCGCGGGCTGCCGCGCTAGCCGGCATCGAGGTTCCGCCGGGCCCGGCGCACTCCCATACCGACTGAGACACAACGGAACCCGAGGGCGCTGCCACCGCGGTGCGCGGTGCCGCGGCGCCGGATCGGTTGCGCCCACGGTGCGGGAAAGCCGCCTCCGGCAGCGCCCCGGATCGGTCGAAACCCGGTCGGCGCCGGGATGTTTCGGCGTACTACCTGCACTTGATCTTCCACCGCCCCTGGGCCACCGCCCGTTCCGGCACCGCCGTTCAGCCATATCAGACCAGGTCAACGGCACAATCAATTCCCCTTGACCGCACTATTACAAGTACGCGAAGCGCGGGTGCCAGGTAGGCTATAACCCAGCCCGGCAAGTCGATGATGGTGACTCGACGTGTGTCGACATGCCGGTCACTTGAAGACATCCGGAACAATGGAGAAGGTCGCGCTTCCCGTGAGTAACGGACGTCTTCGACGAAAACATTGCGCCGGCGGCAACGATGCCGCTGTTGTGCGCGATAACGAGGTGAAGGTCTCCAGGTGCTCGGGGGAGGAAATCGTGAACGCATCCGATCCGCATCCCGCCGTCCTCGACGCTGCAGCTGGCACCAGCGGTTATGCCGGCGAACCGGACACTATCGGCGCGGATCGCCTCACTCGGACGAGGAGGCAAGTGACATGTTGAGACTGTTCCGGCGCAAGGTTCCCGCCCTCGTGCGGCACCCGGCCCGAGGCAAGCTCTCCACGCGTGCCCGCCTGCAAGCCGTGGTCGATCGTCTCGAACTTCCCGCTGACTGGACCATCGAGGAGTTCATCGCCTCGGTGGAGCGCATGCGCGGGCGGCGGATCGTGCGATTGTTGCTACCCCCGACCGCTCCGGTCGGGCTGTGCGGACTGTGGCTGGCGTGCAAGGGCTACGACGTGATCTTCCTGCGGCAGTCCACCGACCCCGCCGTCGAACTGCACGTGGCATTGCACGAGGTCAGCCACATGCTGCTCAATCACGGGCAAGACACCTCGCTTTCGGCGGTGGAATGGTCGACACTCACCAGCGGGGTGCCGCTGAACCATGAGATCGACCTGTCCACGGTGCGTGCCGCCCGCGGTGCGTCCAGCTACGCGTCGATCGAAGAGTACGAAGCCGAACTGCTGGCGACGCTGATCGGCTTCCGCGCCAGGACGGTCGGACCGCGCCGAGACCCGATGTTGAAAGAGCTGTAGCGCGCATGTGGCCGCACGACCACCTGCCCGCCGGGGTCACGATCTCCGCGACGGTGCTCATCGTTGCCATCACGTTGATCCGGCTGGCGTTGACCCTGCACACCTCCATTTTCGGGCGGCTGATCAATACGCTGCTCGGCTTCGACGCGGCCGCCGCCTTCCTGCGGGAACCGGTCTTCGCGCGACACGTGGCCAGGGTCATCCCCGGCGGCCTGCCCACCGTGTTCGACACCTGGCACTGGCTCACCGTGACCGCATGGGCCTTCGGGCTCGGGATGGCACTGCTGCACGAAAACGGCCCGGTGCGGTACCGCATCCAGTTCCGGCTCGTGCTCGGGCTGTCGGGCGCCATCGGCCTCGCCTTCCTCACGTTGAGCGCACCGGCGCGGGCGCACGGGCTGGCGTCCATTGCCGAGTACGGCGGCTGGCGTTACGGCATCTACATCGCGTTGTATTCGGCTCTGCCCGTACTGGTTTCGGGCTATTACTACGTGTTGAAGGTCAGGGGCGCGATGTGGCGGACGACCACCCTGTGGGAGCGGATCACGGTGGCCACCCTGGTCGGTTTCGGCATCGCCAGCTCGCTGCCGGTCTGCTTGATGGCGGTCTCCGCGATCCTGGACTTCGCGGGCGCGGGCAACGCGTTCACGCGCAGCACGTACGACCTGGTGTCCAATGGCTTCGCCTCGGGTGAGCCAGGGCTGCTCATCTTCGTCGCGCTGGTCATGGTGTTCGTGCCGTCCTCGGCACAGGCAGTCGTGCAGCTGCTGCGACTGGATAGCGAATCGCGTTCCGCGCGCAGGATTTATCCGATCTGGCGGGATCTCACGGACGCCGCGCCGCAGGTGGTGTTTCAGCTGAAACGGGCGGACAGCTGGAACGTGTCACCGCAGGAGCGGCTGCACCGCAGGCGGATGGAAATCCACGATGCGGCCGAGATCGTGGCCAGATACGTGCTGCCCCTGCCCACCGCCGTCGACGAACTGATCGAGACAAGCGTCGCCGAGGACGATCAAGAACACCTGCGCATGGTCGCCGAGTTGGCCCTGGCGGCGCGACGGCTCACCGCGGGCGGTGGCGAACCGACCGGCGTACCTGCCGCCCGCGCGGCCGACCTGCCCGACGAGCAGACGCTGCTTCGGTTGTGGCAGCCCGCGAAGTCGCTGCTGCACACGGCCACGGTCACCGCCCAACGTCGAACACCCATCGGCGCACAATAATTCGCGCCGAACGGCTCGCACCGGCCGTTCGGCGCCCGCGCCGGACGGGCTGACATGGTCAGCGCACGCTGCACAAGATACGCCTGCCTACGCATAGCTCCACTGCATGAACATTTTTCTGTACGTCGGCGTTCTCCTGTGGTGTAATCGTGTCGGTTCTATCGAACGAACAGATCATTCGCTGATTATTTGCCGCTCAGTGTTCGTGATACCCGAATGGGCATCGACCGCACAGCACAACGGAGGCCGAGGATACGGCCGCGATCCGCTGAGCCAGCAGAATCCCGCACTCGGCGTCGATGCCGTTGCCGGGGTCGGCAGCACGTGCAGTAAAGGGGAACAATGGCTTCCATCGATCCGGTGAGCCCGGCGCATCCGAACGTTCTCATCGTCGGCACCGGATTGGCCGGTATCGGGATGGCGATCGAGCTGTTGGCCGCGGGTGAACGCGATTTCGTGGTTCTCGAAAAGGCCGACGGCGTCGGTGGTGTCTGGCGGGAGAACACCTATCCGGGATGCGGCTGCGACGTCATGTCGATGATGTATTCGTATTCGTTCGCGCCGAACGCCGACTGGAGCCGGCTGTACGCCGGCCAGCCTGAGATACTCGATTACATCCGGCGCGTCGTGAAGGACTACGAGCTCGAACCGTATATCCGATTCCGAGCCGAGGCGGTGTCCTACGAATTCGATGCCGCCGACGACCGCTGGGTAGTGCGCACCGCGGACGGCGACGAATACCGCCCGCGCACAGTGGTTGCCGCGCACGGCGCACTGCACAAGCCGAACATTCCCGACTTCGAGGGACTCGACAGCTACACCGGCTCGGTGTTCCACTCCGCCCAGTGGGATCACTCGGTGGACCTCACCGGCAAGCGCGTCGCGGTGATCGGCACCGGCGCGAGCGGCATGCAGCTCGCGCCCCAGATCGCCGGTACCGCAGCACATGTCGCGGTGTTCCAGCGCAACCCGCACTGGGTGCTGCCGAAAATGGATCGCCCGGTGAGCGCCACCGAGCAACGCCTGTTCAAGGCCTTCCCCCGGCTGATGAGGATCTACCGCGGCGGCTCGTTCCTGATGCACGAGGCACCGGTCTTCGGCTACTTCCACCCGCCGTTGAACTTCCTGCTCAAACGTCTCTCGCTGCACCATCTGCGCAAGCAGGTGCCCGACCCGGAATTGCGCGCGAAGCTCACCCCCACTTACACCTTCGGCTGCAAACGAATCCTGTTCTCCAGTGATTTCTATCCTGCTCTGCAGCGTCACGATGTCAGCCTGGTGACCGACGACATCGCCGAGTTCACCGAGTCCGGAATCCGCACGGCGGACGGCGCACTGCACGAAGCGGACGTGGTCATTCTCGGCACCGGCTTCGCCACCGACAACCGGTGCGCCACCGAGCACATCGTCGGCAGAGACGGACTCACCATCCAGGAGGCGTGGCGCGACGGCACCGAGGCCTACCTCGGCATGACGGTGGCGGGTTTCCCGAACTTCTTCATGATCATGGGCCCGAACTCCGGCGGCGGCGCGGTCTCGATCCTCTTCATGATCGAGGCCCAAGTCCGCTACATCGGGCAATGCCTGCGCATGATGGAGGAGCGAGGTTCGACCCGGTTCGAGGTGAACGACGGCGTGCAGCGCGAGTTCAACCGATGGGTGCAGCGCAAACTCGGCAGATCCGTCTGGGTGACCGGCGGCTGCCACAGCTGGTTCCTCGATCACACCGGCCGCAACCGCCAGTCCTGGCCGGGCACCGGCACGAGTTACTGGCGCGCGACTCGTCACCCCAAAGCGGCGGCCTTCGAGCTTTCCGGAGCGGTAAGCGTCCGGCAAACCCCGCCGACGACGAATGGTCTCGTCGCTGGCGGGTAACGACCGCATATGCTCAGATTCTTCCTAGTCGGTTTCCTCGCGGCGGCCACCGTCGCGGTCGGGGTCGCCGCGTCGCTCGGGTCGTGGGCGTGGTGGGTGCTGCTCGCCATCCTGGCGGTCCTGCTCGCGGTGGGCATCTATGACCTGGTGCAAACGCGGCATTCGGTGCTGCGGAACTATCCGCTGCTCGGGCACATGCGCTACCTGCTCGAGAGCCTGCGTCCGGAGTTGCAGCAGTACTTCATCGAACGCAACTTCGACGGGCGACCCTTCGACCGGGACATCCGCTCGATGATCTACGAGCGCGCGAAGGGCATCCACGGCGAACTCTCGTTCGGCACCGAACGCGACATCGAAGAGATCGGTTACGAATACCTGGTCCACTCCATCGCCCCGGTCCCGGAGCCCGAGGAGCCGCCGCGCGTGCTGATCGGCGGCCCGGACTGCACCAAGCCGTACTCGATGTCGCTGCTCAATGTCTCGTCGATGAGTTTCGGCGCGCTATCCGCCAATGCCCTGCGGGCGTTGAACAAGGGGGCCGCGCTCGGCGGATTCGCGCACGACACCGGCGAGGGCGGGCTGACGCCCTATCACCTCGACGGCGGCGGCGATCTGGTGTGGGAGATCGGCTCCGGCTACTTCGGCACCCGCACCGACGACGGCCACTTCGATCCCGGCAAGTTCGCCGACCAGGCCGCCCATCCACAGATCAAGGCGGTGTCGATCAAGCTCAGCCAGGGCGCGAAGCCCGGGCTCGGTGGCGTGCTGCCCGCGGCGAAGGTCAGCGCGGAGATCGCCCGCTATCGCGGGGTGCCCGCCAACGAGAAGTGCGTGAGCCCCTCGGCCCATTCCGCTTTCCACACCCCGCGTGAACTGATCCAGTTCGTCGCCCGGCTGCGGGAACTGGCCGACGGCAAGCCGGTGGGGTTCAAGCTGTGCGTCGGCTCGCGCATCGAGGTGCTGGCCATCTGCAAGGCCATGCTCGACGAGGGCAGCACGCCCGACTTCATCATCGTCGACGGCGCCGAGGGCGGAACGGCCGCTGCCCCTTTGGAATACGAGGACCACGTGGGTCTGCCGCTGACCGATGGACTGATGATCGTGCACAACGCGCTCGTCGGGACCGGGCTGCGCGAGCGGATCAAAATCGGTGCCAGCGGCAAGGTCGCCGTGGGCAATGACATCGTCAAGCGCCTCATCCAGGGCGCCGACTACACCAATTCCGCCCGCGCCATGATGATGGCGATCGGCTGCATCCAGGCGCAGCTCTGCCACACCAACGAGTGCCCGGTCGGCGTCGCGACCCAGGACCCGCGGCGGGCCCGCGCGCTGAACGTCGCCGACAAGAGCGAACGGGTGCGGCGCTATCACGAGGCGACCGTCCGCCAAGCCGCGCAGATCATGGCGTCGCTCGGCGTCTCCGATCCCGCCCAGCTCAACACCCACATGCTCCGCAAGAAGGTCTCGCCGACCGACCAGCACTCCTACGCTCATCTCTATGAATGGCTGTCTCCACACCAGTTGATCAACCAGCCTCCCGACACCTGGGCCACGGATTGGGCAGCGGCGCAACCGGACTCGTTCCAACCCGACCTCCGCCTCAGCAAAGGCTGAACCTGCCGGGGATCGTCACCGCACGCCGAGGATGCGATCGAGGGCTTGTGCGCCCGAGTCGGTGAGATCGATGGCGCGGCGGGATTCGTGCCGTCGGATCCAGCCTGCCTCGTCCATTCGCGTGAGCAGGGCCGCGCCGAGTGCGCCGCCGAGGTGGTGGCGTTGCTCGCTCCAATCGACGCAGAAGCGCAGGAGTGGGCGGCGCCGGGTGCGTAGATCGTCGAGGTCGACGCCGAGAGCGGCGAAGGTTCGGGTGGCATTCGGGCCGAGCGCGTAGGAGTGCGTGCGCAGCGGGGCCGACAGCGGATCATCTTGTGCGCGTTCGGTTCCCGTGCCGCCGTCGGTGCGGGTCAGCGCGCGGTTGTCGATCAGTGACTCGGTGACCGCGACACCGAGTCGGCCCGCGAGATGGTCGTAGCAGCTGCGGGCGCTGCGCATCGCGGCCGCGCGGGTCGACTCGCGCAGCGAGCGCACGGGCCGGTGCGGGGCGAGGGCCGCGAGGGCTTCCAGCGCCGTGGCCACCTCTGGATCGGCCAACCGGAAGTATCGGTGCCTGCCCGATCGGCGCACGCTGAGCAACCCGCCGTCGACCAGCCGGGACAGATGTTCGCTGGCGGTGGAGGCCGCCACACCGGCCTCGGCGGCCAGCACCGAGGCGGGCAACTGGCGACCATCGGCCAGGGCCAGCAGCACTCGCGCCCTGGTCGGGTCCGCGAGCAGCGCGGCGACGGCGGCGACATCGGCGAAACCGGAGGTGCTCATGACTCCAGTGTGCGACGAGCATGCTTCGGCCCGGACCGAAGGATTATCGGGCGAGACTGCGATCATGAGTCTGCGAAACCTGGACGCGCCCGACACGGCGAACGCACGCCGCGTGCTCGGGGTGATGTGCGCCGGGATGTTCCTGGTGCTGTTGGACGTCACCATCGTCAATGTCGCGCTGCCGAGCATCGGACACAGCCTGCATACCGATACCGCGATGCAGCAGTGGGTGGTGGACGGGTATGTGGTGGCGATCGCCGGTCTGCTGCTGACCGGCGGCGCGATCGGCGATCGAGTCGGTCATCGGCGGGTGCTGCTGGCCGGATTCGCGATCTTCGGCGCGGCGTCGTTGGCCTGTGCGCTGGCCCCGACCGTCGGCGTGTTGATCGGCGCGCGGATCGTGCAGGGTGTGGGCGGTGCGCTGCTGCTGCCGAGCACGATGGCGGTGATCGTCGATGTCTTCCCGGATCGCGGCGAGCAGGCCAAGGCGCTCGGTACCTGGGCCGCCATCTCTTCCGTGGCGCTACCGGCCGGGCCGCTGCTCGGTGGGCTGTTGATCGGCTGGCTCGGCTGGCGGCCGGTGTTCTGGATCAACGTGCCGCTGACCATTGCCGCGATCGTCGCGACGCTCGCGGTGGTGCCCGCACGGCCCCGAGTCCCCCGCGACGGGCGGCTGGACGTCCCTGGTCTGGTCGGCTTCGTGGCCGGACTCGGCGGATTCGTTTTCACGGTGATCTCGGCGGGCCATCACGTGGGCTGGCCGATCCTGTCCGTATCGATCGCCGTCACGATTGCCGGGCTGGCGACGGTGCTGATATCCGCGCGGCGCAGTGCGCATCCGATCCTGCCGTTGGATCTGCTCGTTCGCCGAGAGTTCCTCAGCCCCAATGTGGTCGCGCTGACGATGAACCTCGTCGTCAACGGGATGCTGTTCGTCGGGATGCTCTATCTCCAAGACGTGCGACACTATTCGCCGCTGGCCGCCGGTATCGCGGTGCTGCCGTTGGCCGTTCCGCTCATCGCACTCGCGCCGGTTTCGGGCCGGATCACCGGTCGCCGAGGACCACGCACGGCCATCGCGGCCGGTTGCCTGCTTGCCCTGGTGGGGATGCCGATGTTCACGCAACTGGGCTCGGGCCACGGAATCGCCTGGCTGCTGGCCGGATTCACCCTGCTCGGCTGTGGCGCGGGGCTGGTCACCGCCTCGTCCGTCGCCGCCGTCGTCCGCGCTACCCCGCCGGACCGATCCGGGCTGGCCACCGGCGTTTCCAACACCGCACGGCAGATCGGCACCGCGACCGGGGTCGCCCTCTTCGGTGCGATCGCCGGTTCCCCGGCGTCGGATCGTTTCGTGGACGGAATCCAGCTGCTGGCGTTGATCGCCGCCGCGCTATGGACCGGCGCGCTGGTCGTTACGCTGACCGGTGTGCGGCACCGCTGATCCCGCGGCCTCTTCCCGGGCTCGACGCCGGGTGACGAGCCAACCGAAGCCGGCCGCCAGCGGGAAGATCGCGACACCGTAAACCGCTGCGGGAATGGCCATTTCGATACTGTCCAACACACTGATGGCGATCGTGATGGCGATGACGCCGTTGTGGATGCCGACCTCCATCGAGCACGCGATCGCCTGGCGGCCCTCGACACCGAGCGCCCGGGGCACCAGATAGCCCACCGTCAAACTGATCAGGCAGAACAGGACCATCGCGAGACCGATCGCCCGGATGTTGGGCATGATGTCGGCGCGTTGGTCGACCATCGTCGCGGTGATCACCAGTGTCAGCGTGAGCGCGGAACCGATGCGCACCGGCCGATCCATCCGATCCGCGAAGGCCGACGACAACCGGCGCACCAGCATGCCGAGCGCGACCGGAATCAAGACGATCGAGAACACCTGAACCACCTTGCCGAACTGCAACCCCACCGTGGCCGCGCCGCCGGGGTCGAAGTAGTCGATGGCCAGGTTGGTGATCACCGGAACCGTGCCCACCGCGATGACCGAATTGACCGCGGTGAGTGACACATTGAGGGCGACGTCGCCGTGGAACAGATGACTGAACAGATTCGCCGCTGTCCCACCCGGCGACGCGGCGAGCAGCATCACCCCGATCGCGAGTAGCGGCGACGGATCGAACAACAGCACCAGGCCGAACGCGGCCGACGGCAGCACCACCAGCTGACACATCAGCGCGATGGCGACCGCCTTGGGGCTCTTCGCGATTCGGGTGAAGTCGGCAACGGTGAGCGACAGACCGAGCCCGAACATGATCACTACCAGAACTATCGGCAGCCCGACAGAAACCAGCGCAGAGTCCATGGCGCCCTCACCATTCGATCGAATCCATTCGATCATCGCGCCTTGCGACGACGATCGCGGAGACAATCACCGGAAACCCCCCACACGTGGGGCAAGTCAGCGGATCCCGTTCAGGTTCTGGCAGTTCCCGCACCGATGCATCTGTTGCCAGTCCGCAGAGGGTGGCGCGATCCGCACGCTAGCGTCGATCTGCGGTCAGCGAATCAGCGCGGCGGGCGCAGAAACTTCAACGCGGCCTTCATGATCGGCCCCGGCACCCGGTCGCGCATATCCAGCGCCGCCGCCGCTGCCTTGCCGCGCACCTCGGCGCCCCGGCCGAACATCTTGTTCAACGGACCGCCGGACGGCTCGAGATCGACATGCAGCGGCGGCCTGCCCTCGGCCGCGCCCAGCGCGTGCGAGATGACGATCCGCTGGATCTCACTGGTTCCTTCGAAGATGGTGTACAGCTTGGCGTCTCGATACCACTTCTCCACCGGATGGTCACTGATGTAGCCCCAGCCGCCCATCGTCTGGATCGCGCGTTCGGTGGCTTTCACCGCCACCTCGCTGGCCGCCAGCTTCGCCATCGACCCCTCACCGCGCTCGAACGGCACACCGTTGGCGGCCATCCAGGACGCCCGCCAGGTCAGCAGCCGCGCCCCGTCGATCTCCGTGGCCAGATCGGCGATCGGAAACGCGATGCCCTGATTGTCGATGATCGGCGCACCGAACGCCTCGCGATGGTTCGCGTACGAGGTCATGTATTCCATAGCGGCCCTGGCGATCCCGAGCGCCTGTGCGGCCACCATCGGCCGAGTCTGCTCGAACGTTCCCAACGTCACCGACCCCGACCGGCCACCGCTACGCACCGCCTCCCGCCGCTTGGCGAGCGTGTGCTCGAGCTTCGCCACTCCCCCGAGCAAATTTTCCGCAGGCACGCGAACACGGTCGAACTTCAACTCCGCGGTATGCGATGCGCGACAACCCATCTTGTCGAGCTTGCGCACCAACTCCAACCCCGGCGTGCCGCCCGGCACGACGAACAACGCCTGCCCGCGATGCCCCAACTCCTCATCCACCACCGCGTTCACCACGTGCACGTTCGCGATGCCGCCATTGCCGATCCACATCTTGTGACCGTCGATTATCCAGTCGTCCCCGTCCCGGACCGCCCGGGTACGCAGGTTGCGCACATCGCTGCCACCCTCGGGTTCCGAAATAGCAAGCGCCGCAAGCTTCAAGTCTCCCGGCGTGCCGAAACACTCAGGCGCCCACTGCAACATCTGCTCCGGCGTCGCGGCCTGCCCGATCGCCGACAATGCCAGCGCGGGCATCACAATCGCCAATCCGATTCCGGCACACCCCCAGAACAACTCCTCCATGAACATCGGCAACGACAACCCCGTCGGATCACCGATCAGGTCGCGATAGAACAGAGGACTATAGAACCCCCGCTCAGCGGCCTCCTCCAGCACCGGCCAGGGAAATTCCTGCGCCCGGTCGTACTGGGCCGCCACCGGCCTGATGCAGTCCTGCGCGAACCCGTGCGCCCGTTTGGCCAGGTCGTGCTGCGCTGCCGTCGGTGTCAGGTCAAAAGTCACGTCTAGGCGATACCCAGCCGCGGCCGATCGACACGGGTTCCAGCGTCGTCCGAATATCCGGCACGAAACTCCCGCTCAGGGGTACACACTGGAAGTCTGGTTCCGACGTCGGCTATCGAGGAGACCCGGATGACTCGGACAGTCCGGTGGGTGCTGGGTATCGGCGCGGTTGTCGTCGTGCTGGCAGTCGGCGTTGTCGTGCTCTTGCCTCGTAGCGACGACTCGTCGCCGCCCACCGCTACGAACACCAGCGCAGTGGACCCCCTCCAGAAACAAGTCAACGCACCCACCGGCACACCCAAGATCACCACCCGCACCCCTTTCGACGCGCAGGGCGCGCCGACCGAAGGGTGGGAGGTCGACGACAAAACCGGGTCCGGAGCGATCGATTGCTCCTACGACGAAGCCTCCCCCAGTGCGACCACCGACAACATCCTCGCCTGCTCGCCGAGCGCCGCCGCAGCTGACAGCTGCGTGGCCGTGGCGAACAAGCCTGCGGCACTGTGCTTGATCGATCCGTTCAGCACCCGCCTGACCCGATACGCCACCAGCACCGTACGCACCACTGGCGTCCGTGCTCCGCAAGCCCCCACACCGATCGGCCTCATCCTCGACGACGGCACCACATGTCGCCTCCGCAACGGCGGCTCCTGGTCGATCCAAGCGGCCAACCCCGACTACATCGGCTACTACTTCTGCCGAGGCACCGGATTCCAAGCGATCTGGGGACCACCAGACGGACCCGCCATCGCCCAACAACCCGACGGCTGGACCGTTCAATTCGGCAGCGACCGTGGGCCATTGACCAAGCATCGAGTCACCGAAGCTGTGTACGTCGCCATCCAACGCTGACAACCGCGCGAACCGTCAGCTAGGCCGAAAACTGCTGCACAGCAACGACATTGCGCTGGAAAACAATGTCGGGCGCTTCGTCGCGGATGTCGAATACTCTATGCGGGCACCCAGGAAATGAATGCCCGCACAGTCGGCAGCGCCCTCAGCTACTCGGTGAACGCCACGGCTCCGGACGGGCAGATGTCGGCCGCCTCGCGCACGGCGTCCGCGCTGGCCGCGTCCGGCTCGGCGTCGAGCACCTTGACCAGGCCGCTGTCGTCGTCCTGATCGAAGACGGCGGGTGCGGTCAACGCGCAGAGGCCGGCGCCGATGCAGACGGATCGATCGGCGGTTACTCGCATGTGGGCTCCTTTCGTGCTCGGCGCGGTCACCAGGTCACCGGGAGTTCGTTGACACCCTGAATGGTGCTGCCGGGCCGCAGTTTCAGTTGTTCCATCGGAACGGCCAGCCGCAGGTTCGGGATGCGCTCGAACAACGACCCGAGGATGATCTCGAGTTCCAGGCGGGCCAGGTTCTGGCCGAGACACTGGTGCACGCCGTAGCCGAACGCGATGTGGTGGCGGGCCGAGCGGTGCACGTCGAAGGTGTCCGGTGCGTCGAACACCGAGCCGTCGCGGTTGGCGATGGCGTTGCTGACGATCACGCCCTCGCCCGCCTTGATCACCTGTCCGTCGATCTCGATGTCGGCCTTCGCGAATCGGCCGCCGGCGATGTCGGCGATGGCGAGGTAGCGCAGCAGCTCCTCCACCGCACCCGGGATCAAGGTGGGGTCGGCGCGCAGGGCGGCGTGCTGGTCCGGATGCTGCAGCAGGGTGATCACCGACAGCGAGGTCATCGACGCCGTGGTCTCGTGGCCCGCGACGAGCAGCAGGATCGCGGTCGCCACCAGTTCCTCGCGGTCGATCTCGCCGTGTGCCAATTGATCGGCGACCAGGGCGTTCAGCAGGCCGGGGCCCGGCTCAGCCTGCGACCTGGTGATCAGTCCGTCCAGGTAGGCGGCGAGCTCATCGCGCGCGCCGATCGCGGCCTCGGCGGTCGTCGATTGCACCAGCCGCTTGCTCGCGTCCTGGAATATCTCGTGGTCCTCGTACGGCACGCCGAGCAGGCGGCAGATCACCATCGACGGTACCGGCAGCGCGAACTGGCTGACCAGGTCGGCGGGCGGACCCGCGGCGAGCATGTCGCCGATGAAGCCGTGCACGATCTGCTCGATGTCGGCGCGCATGCCCTTGACGCGCTTCAGGGTGAATTCACTGATCAGCATCCGGCGCTTGGCGCCGTGTTCCGGCGGATCGAGGCTGATGAAGGCAGGCGGGGTTTTCTGGAAGGAACGGAAGCGTGGCGAGGTGGCCGGGAAGTCGGCGTGCGTCCGGTCCGACGACAGCCGGGGGTCGGCGAGCAGGGCGCGGGCGGTCTCATGCTTGGTGACCACCCAGGCCGGGTGGCCGTCGAAGAGGGTGACCCGCCGCAGCGAGGCGCCTTCGTCTCTGAGCCGGGAGTACTGCTCGGGCAGGTGATAGGGACAGGTGCGGTCGCTCGGAAAGGTGGGAGCGTTGTCGGTACGGGGTGGCGTAACAGTGTCAGTCATCGGTTCCCCTCGAGATCGTAAGATACTCTTGGTACTCTATTTTCAGGTTAAGGTGTCTTCGCAAGTGACGCAACGTTTTTCAGGAGCCCGATTTCCAGTGAAGGTCCAGCAATCCGTCGACGCGGCGGACGAATACCGCAAAGGCACGCGGCGGCGCGGTGAGGAACTGGAGCGCGCCATCCTCTCGGCGACGCTGGAAGAACTTGCCGCCGTTGGCTATCAGGGGCTCACCATGGAGCGGGTGGCCACCCGGGCGCGCACCAGCAAGACCGTGCTCTATCGCCGCTGGGCCGGGCGCGCGGAACTGGTGATGGACGCGTGCAAGGCGGGCGGAATGTCGAATGTCGATGTCCCCGATACCGGTTCGCTGCGCACGGACGTGATCGCCCTGCTGCGCCAGATGTCCGACACGATGGACAGTCCGTTCGGCGGCATCATGCGCGGCCTGCTCGCCGAGATGACGCGCGATCCCGAACTCGGCAGACTCATCCGGGAACGGGTGCACAAGGCCGGACCGACGTCGATCCGCTCCGTGCTCGAGCGCGCCGTCGAACGTGGCGAGGTGGACCGGGCCATGGTGGACTCGCGGCGGGCCACCGTGGCCACCGATCTGTTGCGCAATCACTTCCTGCTGTTCGGCACGCCGGTCGGCGACGACGTCATTTGCGAGATCGTCGACGAGGTGTACCTGCCGCTGGTGCTGCGCCAGACCTAGTCGCGATAACGACATTCCAGCGACGGCGCGAGCACACGGCGCGTTCAACTGCCGACCGTACTGTCGTAGGGGTAGCGGCGGACGGAGATCCCATGCTCGATCCACGACTCAGAACCGCATGGCTGGCGAACGTAGCGGCAGGCGCGGCGGCAGTGACCGTGCGGCGGCCGTTCTATCCGGCACCGAGCCTTGTCCGTGTCGATTCGACTCGGGCACAGCATGATTCGATGACTGCCTCGGACCTCGAGTTGGTCACCGTGACCGATCGGTCCGCGATACTGACCTGGACGACCCGGGCCCGCGATCGCGCCGGACGCTTGCGCCCGGTGCCCGCGGACACCGAGGTCCGGATCGCGCACGCCGACGGCTCCGCCGCGGCGCGCACCCGCTATCTCGACTCCCGAGTCACCGCCTATCACTATGCGGAGATCGATGGGCTCGAGCCCGGCCGCGCCTACCGATTCGAGGCCTACTCGAACGGCCACCGCGCCGCACCCGCCCGCACCCTGGTGACCCGGCGATCCGGAACCCCTGAATCCACCGGCGTATTCACCACCGCGACCCCGCCACCGGGCCGCCTGCTGCGCACCATCGCGCTCGCCAACGACGTGCACTACGGCGAGCACACCAGCGGACTCATCATCAGCGGCATACCCACCGGCCTGCGCCACGACACCGAGCACTATCCGGCATTCATGCTCGACGCCCTCGTCGACGATGTGCGCAGCCCCGACCGCGCCGCCGACCACCTCATCCTCGCCGGTGACCTCACCGACTCCGGCACCCTCGCCCAATCACGCGCGGTACGAACACGATTGGATGCCTGGGGCGAACTGGGCCGCGACTACTTCGTCTGCCGCGGCAACCACGACAAACCAGAACGACACCGCGGGCAAACCCGGGACCACTGGGGCGCCGTCTTCCACAGCCGCCAGCGCCTCGTCGAATACCAGCTCGGCGGACTACGCCTGATCGGCCTCGACACCACCCGGCTCACCGGCTCCGGCGGCACCATCGTCGCGCCACAACGAGATCGGCTGCGCGAAATCCTCGCCGCCGACCCCGACCGCCCCACCCTGATATTCGGCCACCACCCCGTGACATCCCATGCGGCAGTGAGCAATCCGGGCGGCCCAGGCTTCGTCCTCGACCCGTCCAACGCCGCCGCACTACACACCCTGTACCGAAACGCCCCCGGCGTCTTCCTGCATCACAGTGGCCACACCCACCGAAACCGCGTGAGCCGCCCCAACATCGGCATCAACGTCGAATTCCTCGAGGTAGCCGCCGTCAAAGAATACCCAGGCGGCTACCTACTCCTACGCCTCTACGAAGGCGGCTACACCGCCAACTTCTACAAGACCCGCTCCGAAGCCGCCCGCACCTGGAGCACCCGCACCCGCCGCCAATACCTCGGCCTGCACCCCGACCACTCCCTCGGCACCTGCACCGACCGCAACCACACCACCCTGCGTGATTTCTCCGGTCTCACGCGGCCATGAAGCAGAGTTCAGTCGGCGAGATGTGAAAGCGGTTCCCCGGCAACGGCTCTGCGTGCGTTCACAGCGAACGTAGCCGCCATCGCGGCGTAGGACTCCTCGGTGACACCGCCGATATGCGGCGTGACGCAAACATTCTCGCGCAGTAGCGGGTCACCGGGGTCGATGGGTTCCTCCCACGCGACATCCAACCCGGCTCCGGCGAGCTGCCCGGACCGCAATGCCCCGAGCAGCGCCCGATACTCCACAATCGGCCCGCGCCCGACATTGATCACCCACCCGCCCCGCGGCATCGCCGCGAGCGCCGCCACCCCAACCATGCCGAGGGTCTCCTCGGTCAACGGACAACACACAATCAGAACTTCGGTGCCCGCCAAAGCCTTTCGGAACTCACCGACCGAGTAGAACCGGCCGGCGGGAAGCAGCCCGTGCAATGCCGGATAGTCCCGATACCCGCGACGCCCGACCGCGGCGGTAACCGCATCGAACGCCGAAAGCCGCGCGAGCAGCGCGGTGCCGATCGCGCCGGTGCCGAGCACGGTAACCGCCTTACCGGCGAGCATGTTCCCGCTGGGATGCCCGACCCGCCGCTCAGCGACACTCACCTGCGTATCCGCATACCGGCGCAACAGCATCAGCAGATGCAGCATCGCCGTCTCCGCGACCGCGACGGCATTGCCGGTATCGGCGGCAGGCACAAACGCCACCGGGATAGCGCGACCCCGAGCGGCTGCCGCGTCAACCCCTTGCAAACCGACACCGAACTGCTGGATCAACCGTGGCCTCGTAGCGTCCATCAGCTCAGCACCGACGCTGGCCCCCAACGGAACGAGCACGTCGACGGCAGGCACCTCGCACGCCCCAACTCCCAGCTCAACCAGCTCAGCTTCCGGCAGCGCCGCCCGCAAATGCCGCCGAACCTCAGGAAACTCGGCCCCACACAGTCCGATGATCATCCGGCAATCCTGCCCGAATCGGACTGCGAAGGCCACGCATGCGGGGCTAGATCCAGCCCCTCTCACGGGCTTTGAGGGCCGCCTCGTAGCGGTTGGCTACGCCGAGTTTGGCCATGGCGGAGGAGAGGTAGTTGCGGGTGGTACCTGGGGTGAGGTGGGCGCGGCGGGCTATGTCTTCGACGGAGGCGCCGTCGATGGCGTATTCGAGGACGTCGGCTTCGCGGGCGGTGAGGACGGTGTCGCCTGCGCTGATGGCTTCGGCGGCCAGGTCGGGGTCTACGTAGCGGCCGCCGCGGTGGACGGTGCGGATCACCTCGGCGAGCGTTGCGGCCGAGGTGGTTTTCGGGAGAAAGCCGCGGACGCCGGCGGCGAGGGCTCGTTTGAGGTAGCCGGGTCGGCCGTGGCTGGTGACGATCAGGGTGCCCGCGCCGGGGGTGAGGCGCTGCAGTTCGATGGCGGTCTCGATGCCGTCGATGCCGGGCATCTGCAGATCGATGACGGCCACCGCGACCGGCGCGCCGCTCTCGCCGCGGCGATGCCATGCGGCGACGAGTTCCTCGCCGGAGCCGACGTGGTCGATCACCTCGAGGTCGGCTTCGAGATCGAGCATGGTCGCCAAGGCGGCACGGATGAGCGTCTCATCGTCGGCAAGGAACACCGGAATCATTTCTTCTCCCAATGGATTTCGAGGGCGAACTGCTCAGGCGACGCGGCGACGTCGAGCGTCGCGCCGATGGCCGCGAGCCGCTCGCCGAGGCCGCGCAGGCCGGATCGCTCGCCCGGTGTGCCGTGCGGACAGTCATTGCGCAGCGACATCCCCGCGTTGCCGAGCGTGAGAATCGCCGAGGTGGCCGCCGAGTGTTCGACGATATTCGTGGTGCCCTCCCGCACCGCCCAGGCGGCGACCTCGTGGAACCGCGCCGGGACCTTCGCCGCGTCGCCCTCGACAACGAGCCGGCAACCCACCGCCGACAGCAACGAGCGGGCGCCGCCCACCTCCCCCATCAAATCGATGCCTCGATAGCCGCGCACCAGTTTTCGCATCTGCCCCATCGACTCGACGGCGAGCGTCTTGATCTCGTCCATCTCGACGGCCGCGCGCTCGGCTTGGCCGGACCGCGAAAGTACCACCGCCAGCTCGCTTTTCACCGCAATGGCGGAGAACCCGCGACCGACGATGTCGTGCAGGTCCCGCGCGAAGCGTAAACGTTCCTCCGCCACTTGCAATTCGGCTTCCACCCCCTTCGCCCGATCCAATTCATCGACCACTCGCACTCCCCACACGGTGACCAATGTCGTTGCGACGACGAAACTTCCGATAACGAAGGTCACCGCCGCGACAGCCAGTCCCGCGAACGGCGACGAACCGAAGACCACTCCGGTGACGACGCTGATCCCGAGAACGGTCCACCATTTGTGCCGCAGGAACGCGACAACGGAGAGCATGCCGAGCGCCGCCGCGAAGACGCTGACGATGCTCGCTTGCGTGCTGATCAGATCGCTGTCGGCCAGCCTGGCGACCAAGGCGAACGCCAGCCACACCCCGGCCAGCGCCGCGCCGGCCGCCGGCAGTGCCCGCCGGCGCCATCTCGCGCGCGACCGCCCGGCGAAGTCGGGTTGCACTTCCAGCGCAACGATCGCCGCGACACCGGCGACCACCAGCCCGACCGTCAACCACGGTCCACGCGCGCTGACCGACAGCCCACCGGCGACCGCCGAGAGCACGGCGACCTGGATGGTGACGCGCGTGTACAGCCGGAACTTCACCGGCCCTGACAACGCGTCCCACCAGGAGGTCAAGCGGCTCAACCGCGATCGTCCCAGCGGAAGCTCTTGCGGGTCAGCGCGAGCGCCAAGACGGTCCATATCGCCAGTGTGGCAAACGGCCGGCCGAGCTCGGTGCAGGTGCCTGCGAAATCGAGCGCCACATCGGAGGCGGCGGCGGTGGATGTCTTGCCGGACGCGCCGAGGGACGCGAGGTCGGAAATGGCCGCGAAGGGTGTCCAGTCGGCCAGCTCGGCCAGTCGATCCGGCAGCACAGTGCGGATGGAACCGAAGCCGATCATCGCGACCAGCATGACGGGCAGGGAGGTCATCTGCGCGGCCTCGGCGTTCTTGGTGACCGCACTGGTCGCGAGCGCGAGCAGGGAGAACAGGACGATCCCGGCCAGCAGCGCGAGCGCGGTCGCCAGCGGGTTGACCGGAGCGGGTGCGCCCGCGCCGTAGATGACCGCGGCGACGACGACCGTCCCGAAGGTCGTCATCAGCACACCGGGAACCGCCGGGGCCGTCAGAATCTGCCAGTCGGCGGCCTCACCAGTTCGCAGCCGCTTCAACACGCCTTCGCTGCGGCGCGTCGTGACCATCGACAGCACCGAGTAGTACTGCACGAAAAGCAAAGCGAGCAGCGTGAACATCTCGAACGCGATCGCGGCGGTTTTCGTCGTCGGCGCGTCATCTTTGGTCGCGATGAAGTAGATGGCCAGCGGAATGCCGATCGGGAAGAGGGTCGCCATCCAGACCAGCGTCTTGTTGCGCCGGAACTGCCGGTATTCGGCCTTTCCGAGCGCGACAAGCGGGTGGCGGCGGAAAGCGGGGGCGGCGAGGGTGGTCATCGTGCTGCTCCGATCAATTCAGGGGTGGTCGCGGGCGCGTCGACCGGTGCGTTGGCGATGTCGAGGAAGACGGCCTCCAGCGAGGCCGCGCGCGCTTCGAGCCCGCCCAGCCGCAGGCCGTGTTCGCGCGCCCAGCCGAGCAGTTCGAACAAGTGACCCTGCAGGTCGAAGGTGCTGACCGTGACGCGAGCCTGCGCGTCGATCCGCGCGGAACCCAACCGTGGCAACGGCAGTCCCGGATGATCGAAGGAGATCCGGGCCGGATGGCCGTCGACGATCTCGCGCAGCGTGCCCGCGCGCGCGACCTCGCCCTTGTGCATGATCGCGATCCGGTCGGCCAGCGCCTCCGCCTCATCGAGATAGTGCGTGGTGAGCACCATGGTCACGCCGGACGATTTGAGGTCGGCGAGCAGCTGCCACGTCGCGCGGCGGCTCTCCGGGTCGAGTCCAGTGGTCGGCTCGTCGAGGAACAGCAACCGCGGCTGCCCGAGCAGGGCACAGGCCATATCGACGCGGCGCTGCTCCCCGCCGGACAGTGCACCGACTCGAACATCGGCACGATCGGCCAGGTCGACCTGGGCGAGGACGGTGTCGACGGTAGTCGGGTTGGTGCAGGTCCCGCGCCACATCTCCAGCGTTTCGCGGACGGTCAACTCGGCGGGCAGACCGCCGGACTGCAACATGATGCCGACCTGCGCGCGGACTTGGTCGCGGTTCTGCAGTGGGTCGAGCCCGAAGACCTCGACGACACCGGACGACGGTGTGACAAGCCCTTCGAGCATGTCGAGCGTCGAGGTCTTGCCCGCACCGTTGGTGCCGAGCAGGGCGAAGACCTCACCCTCGTCGACTTGCAGGTCTACGCCTTTCACCGCCTCGAACGCGGTCTTGCCGTGGCCGTAGGTGCGGCGCAGACCGCGCGCGTTGATGATGTCGTGCGCCGGTAGGTGCCGATTCGCGCTGTTCATGGTTACTACGATCATGGACTCGGTCGGGCGTCAGTAGTACGCGCAGTCACCGAATCCCGATGAGTAATTCATCGACCGGCCATGACAAAAGTCATCAGGACGTCGCGGGCGAGTGTCGGCGGGGAACGGTCGCGGGGTCGGAAAGTGCCGAGCGGCGGGCGAATTCGATGACACCGAGCAGGGCCGCGTCCGCGCCGAGGAGTGCGGGGGTCACGTCAGGTTCCGCGGTGGGCACGAGCGCGCGCCGGCCGGTGAACTGATGTCGGATCACCGGGTCCAGCCATGGAAACCACTGCGCCAGCGCCCCTCCCAGGATCACCTCGTCGATGTCGAGCAGTGCGGTGATCGACAGTATCGCCGTGCCCAACGCCCGCCCGGCACTGTCCATTGCCTCGAGCGCGTGCTCGTCGCGCCGTTCGAGTGCCTCGATGAGTACCTCGAAGGCCGACCCGATTCCGTTGCGCCGCAGTGCATCATCGAGGCCGGCGGCGGTCAGCACCGCCTCGGGGCCCGCGTAACACACCAGGCAACCACGTGCCCCGCAGACGCAGGCCGGTCCGTCGATGGCGACAGGCATGTGGCCCGGCTCGCCGGCGATGCCACGGCTCCCGGTGTGGATTCGCCCGTCCAGCACCACCCCACCACCGATGCCGGTCCCCGCCGCGATGTAGACCACGCCGCGCGGACGGCGCGGATGCGCGTGGTATTCGGCGAGCGTGGCGGCGTTCGCGTCGTTGATCACGTCGATCGGACAGGTCAGCTCCGGCAGCCTGGCGGCGATCAGCGCGCCCAGCCGGACGGGTCGCAGCCAGCCGAAATCCGGTGCGGCGAGCACGGTTTGCGCTTCGTCGTCACCAACAGGTCCGGCCATCGCTACCGCGACACGTACCAATTCCGCGTCGGGCGGTGCCGCGACTATGGCTCGCTGTACCGCGGCGGCGATCGCGTCCGCCAGCGCCGCGGGGATCCCGGCAGCGCCGTAATGCGCTGTGGCGTCGCGCCATACGATCGTGCCCGCGAGATCGGCGACAGCCACCCGCAATTGGTCGGAACTGATCTGCACCCCGATGGTCGACGCGCGCCGCGGGATCATCCGCAGCAGTTGTCGCGGCCGACCTCGTCCACCGCGATTCAGTACGCCATCCTCGGACACCAATCCGCGCGCCGCGAGTTCGGCGACCATCGTGGTGACCGAAGCGTGCGACAGCCCGGTGGCCACGGCGATCTCGGTGCGCGCACAGGGTCCGTGTTCGGCCACGTGACGCAACACCAGCCCGAGGTTGCGTCGCCGGACGGCCACCGAATCGTGTCCCTGTTGTCTCGCCACCTCACCGAGACTATGCAGGTCAAGAATTTTTTCAACCCTTGACTTATTCCCGGCCGAATCGCGAACATACGGTGATCGCACGAAACGAATCGAGGTCGCGATGCCTGCCGCGCACATCAACCGCCGGACGGTCCTGCTCGGAGCAGGGGCCATCACGTTGGCGGTCGCCTGCTCGACCGAGCGATCCGCCACCGACACCGTCCGGACGACCTACGGTCCGGTCCGTGGCAAGCGCCGCGACACCGGCATCGCCTTCCTCGGGGTGCCGTTCGCCCGCCCGCCGGTCGGTGCGCTGCGATTCGCCGCGCCGGCACCGCCCGCGCCCTGGACCGAAACCCTGGACTGCACCGCGTACGGGCCCACCGCACAGCGCAAGACGATGGGCGAGGTGACGACCATCCCGGAGCCGAGCATCCCGGGCGACGCCATCCTCAGCGTGAACGTCTTCACCCCAGACCCGGCCGCGCGCGGCCTGCCGGTGCTGGTGTGGATCCATGGCGGCGGCTTCGTCGCGGGCAGTCCGGCCAGCCCGTGGTATGACGGCGCCGCGTTCAATCGCGATGGGGTGGTGCTGGTTTCGGTCGGCTACCGGCTCGGGATCGACGGCTTTCTGCATATGGAGGGCGCTCCGGACAACCGGGCGGTTCTGGACTGGGTCGCGGCCCTGCAGTGGGTCCGCGACAATATCGCGTCATTCGGTGGCGATCCCGGAAAAGTCACCGTCGCCGGTCAATCCGCGGGCGGCGGCGCGGTGTGGGCACTGATGGCCACTCCGTCCGCGCGTGGGCTGTTCCGCGCCGGAATCTGTGCCTCCGGCGCGGTGGCTCAGCCGAACGATCGTGCCGCGGGGCTCGCCGTGGCCGACCTGTTCACCCGGCGCACCGGTGTACCCGCGACCGCCGCCGCGCTGCGCGCCCTGCCGGAGCACACCGTGCTCGAGATGCAGGACGCGCTGCAAGCGCCCGGGCCGGGCAGCGAGACCGTGCCGATGCTCGGCTTGGCGCCGTTCGCCGACGGCACGCTGATTCCCGAGGCGACGCCCGCGCTGTTGAAAAACGGGGCGGGCGGCGGTATTCCGCTGCTGCTCGGTTTCACCCGGCACGAGTTCAACATGGCGGCAACCATGCTGGCACAGAACCCCGGCGCGGCCGCCGCCGGCCCGATCGCACAAGCCGGGCAGGGCGTCGACATGAATGCCTACCGCGCCGCCTATCCCGGTGCGGACGCGACTGAACTCGCCGGACAGGCCATCAGCGACACCATCATTCGCGGACCCTCTTACCAGGTCGCCGAGGCTCGCGCGCGGCTGGATCAGCCCACCTGGCTCTATGAATTCGTCTGGACTTCAACGGCGCCCAGCTTCAACGGGATGGCGGCGCACTGTCTCGACCTGCCGTTCGCCTTCGACCTGCTGCATGCTCCCGGGGTCACCGAGGCCGAGGGCACCGCGGCGCCGCAAGCACTGGCCGACGCCATGCACACGGCCTGGGTCGGCTTTGTCAAAGACGCTGTCCCCGGCACGAATTGGCCCCGCTACACCCCGGACACACGACAGACCATGATCTGGTCGAACGAGAGCCGTATCGAATCCGACCCCTTCGCCGCGCAACGCCCGATCTGGACCTGAACAGACGCGGTTGCTTTCCCGATCTGTGGGTACCTCCTGGGCACTATCAGGAGGTTTCACCATGTTGGCGATAGCTGCCGCAGTTTCATTCGCACTCGCTTTGCTGTTCGATCTGACCAAGTCCACCCTCGGCGACACGGTCACCGCGGGCACTCTCACCACCCTCGGACTGCTACTCGTCGCCCTGCACCTGGCCGGTGTCGGCACCGGCAGCCGTTCGTTCAACTGGCGCCGCACCCGCCGCTGAGCATCAGCGGTAATTCCGCACCGGCACAACGCAATCGCGAGCACGGGCGGACGAGTTCCAGCACATAGGTCAGGGCGGGTCGCACTGTCGCCAGCGCGAACCGCCCTGCACGTGGTCGATGATTACCCTTCGGCCGCGGTCCGCAGATCCGCCAGCCAGGCGTCCAGACCGGCACCGAGAAAGTAGGTGGAGGTCGGCACGTCCGCTTCGACCTGCGCGCCGTGCCAGTTCTCCTCGGTGCGCACGAGCACGCCGCCGGGCATCGGGATGAAGTTCCAGACGTGGATGCCGCCGTCGATGCTCATCCCGTTGCCGACCGCGGGACCACTCCAGCGGATGCACTGCTCGGGCTGAATCCGCTGGACGGTGGAGGTGATGGTGAGGGTGGTCGCGGGCGTCTTCTCCGTGGCCGGGACCGGGGTTGTCCACTGGAACTGCGAACCCGGCTGCATCGGGCCCGAATCGAGGCGCTTGTTGCTGGTGACCGGCTTCTGCCAAGCGGGCCAGCGCGCCACGTCGGTCTGCAGGTTCCAGATCTTCGCCAACGGCGCCTTGATGAAGGCCTCGGTGCGGTAGTGGATGGGGGCGGCGGCGTCGATGCCCTGGCCCCCACAGGTCAGCGGCAGCACGTCCGCCGCGGAGCCGGTGTCGGCGACCGCCGGTGCGGCGGTGGCGCCGAAAATCGCTGCGGTCACGGCGATTCCGAGGAGGGCGGTGCGCTTGCGGGCGGAGCCGGTCGGTGCGGGCGACGTGCTGGACGGGCGGGTGTCGGTCATGTTCCTACTCCTTGTTTACGGGCCGTCTCGAGGTTTTCAAGTTAGCCGCTCTTGCGTTAGTTAGAACCTATAACAACACTCGGTAAGATGCAAGAGCCAAAGTGATAACCTCTAACCAGAACCGACGGACAGCAGGATAAGGAGTGGTCCATGGCAGAAACAGGGGTGAGCAGCCCACGCGAGCGCTATCGCGTGCAGATGCAGGCGGAGATCAAGGAACGCGCGTGGGAGCAGATCGCCACGGCGGGCGCATCGGGCCTGTCGCTCAACGCGATTGCCAAACAGGTGGGCATGAGCGGGCCCGCGCTGTACCGGTACTTCGCCAGTCGCGACGAGTTGATCACCGAACTCATCCGCGACGCCTACCGAAGCTTGGCCGACACCCTCGCCGCCGCCCGCGACGCCGGCGCCGACCTGCGCGGTATGGCCTGCGCCCTACGTGAATGGGCCGTGGCCGACCCGCATCGCTACTTTCTCATCTATGGCACGCCGGTCCCCGGCTATCGCGCACCCGACGCCACCACCGCGATCTCGAACGAGACCATGACGATGCTGATCGAGGCCTGCGCCGCGCTGGACATCGACGAGTCGGCGACGCCGTTCGACACCGAACTCGAACACCATCGCCGGTGGGCCCCCGACAAATCCGTCGCCGCCACGACCCTGCACCGCGCCATCACATTCTGGACTCGCGTCCACGGCGTCCTCTCCCTCGAACTCGCCGGCCACTTCGCCGCGATGGAGTTCGACCCCGCCCTCCTGTTCGCCGACGAAGTGGACACGCTCATGGCGCGCTGACCGCGCCTGCCACTCGCCTGTGCCGTGGCGGTGCGAAGACGCTGTCACCGCGCAGGGCAACACGACCTGGATCATGGTGCGGCAGCAACGGCCTGCGCTAGAAGCGAAATCGCGCGTCTGCTGAACATGGCGTAGCCGTTCGCACAAGCGAGTTCAATAGCAGCATGACCGCTCGCGACCTGCGCCGTGACGCGCTGCACAACCAGCAAGAACTGCTCCGCGCCGCGACACACGCGTTCCATCGCGAAGGTCTGCGCGTCCCGATGGCGACCATCGCCGCCGATGCCGGTGTCGGCATCGGTACCCTCTACCGGCACTTCGCCACCCGCGAGGAGCTACTGAGTCACCTCACCCACCGCTCCTTCGAGCAGGTGCTCGCCAATGTCAAAGCGGCAGAACGTGAGGGGGCGACTCCGGCCGAGCGCATCGCGCTCTTCATCGACGCCGCCATCAGCCAGCGCAACGAACTCGTGCTGCCCCTGCACGGCGGTCCACCGGTCACCGACCCCGAGACCGCAGGCCTTCGCGACCAGATCCACCAACTCGTGCAACGAATCATCGACCAAGGCATCGCCGATAAGACATTGCGTCCGGACACCACCCACGACGACATCATCGCCTTCGGTGCCCTCGTCACCCAGCCGCGCCCAACCGACCCCGACTGGGACACCACCTGCCGCCGCCTGGTCACCATCTATCTCCGCGGCATCCGCCTGGACACCTAAACGGAAGGCTCGTCAGGCGACGATGCGCAGAGGGTGTTCGAGCAGGTCCTTCAGGTGGGCGAGGAACTGGGCGGCTACTGCGCCGTCGATGGCGCGATGGTCGGCGGACAGGGTGACGCGCAGGATCTTTCGGGTGGTCACCGCGCCGTTGTCGAGGCGCAGTTCGTCGGTGGCGGCGCCGACCGCGAGGATGGCGGACTCGGGTGGGTTGATGACGGCGGTGAAGTGTTCGATGCCGAACATGCCGAGGTTGGAGATGGTGAAGGTGCCGCCGGACATCTCTTCGCCGCGGAGTTTGCGGTCGCGGGCGCGGGTTGCCTTGTCGCGGCTGTCCGCCGCGATCTCGGAAACGCTCTTGCGGTCGGCGTCGCGGATCACCGGGACGAGCAGGCCCGCCGGAGTCGCGACCGCGATGCCGAGGTGAATTCCCTTGTGGCGCAGCAGCTTGTCGCCCGCGAAACTGACGTTGACCGAGGGTTCCTTGCGCAGGGTGGTCGCGACCGCCTTGACGAGCAGATCGTTCACACTCACCTTGCCCGCGCCTGCCGCCGCCAGGGTCTCGTTGATCTGCGCGCGGAAGGCGAGCAGGTCGGTGACGTCGATCGCACTGGTCAGGTAGATGTGCGGGGCCTGCTGCTTGCTCTCGGTGAGGCGGGTCGCAGATACTCGCTGGATGTTGGTGAGCGGGATCTCCTCGTAGTCGTCCGATGCCGGAATGCTCTGTGCGGCAGCGGCATTTGCGGACGGAACAGAGCCGGATGTCACGGGCGCCGAGGCCGCGGGTATGGAGGTCGCGGGTGAAGCGTCAAGGGGTGCGGCAGGCGCAGGGACACCGTTGCGATGGGCTTGCTCCACGTCCTGTCGCGTGATCCGACCGCCAGGTCCGGTGCCGACGACGTGAGCGAAATCGACGCCCAACTCGCGCGCGATCTTGCGCGCCAGCGGCGATGACTTCTTCCGCTCGCCCACCTGCACCTCCACTGAGGCGGAGTTCGCGGACGCGGGTCGAGCCACCTCGGCATCGGCCGAATCGGAGCTGGACGGGTTCGCTTGCGCCACAGCACCCGCGGACGCCGAGCCTGCCGCAGCGGCACCAGCTCCACTGCCGTCCCCGACAATCGCGATCGGTTCCCCGATCGGAATGCGCGTCCCCGGCTGAGCGAGGATCTGTTCGAGCACACCGTCCTCGTACGCCTCGAGCTCCATCAGCGCTTTGTCGGTCTCGATCTCGGCAACGACCTCACCGCGGGTGATCTGGTCACCGACCTGCTTCAACCAGGCGGAGACCACCCCGTCCTCCATGGTGTCGGAGAGCCGGGGCATCGTGATTTCAGGCATTATGTCCTCTGTTCCCGGTTCTCAGCGCCGACGGCCAACGGCCGCAAGCGTTTCCACCGCGGCGGTGTAGAGCGAGTCGGCGGACGGCAGTGCGAGCCGCTCCAACGGTTTGGCGTACGGCAGCGGAACCTCCGCCATGGCGACGCGGCGGACCGGCGCGTCGAGGTAGTCGAACGCCCCGTCGGAGATGGACGCCGCGACCTCCGCGCCGATACCGTAGGTCAGCCAGTCGTCCTCGCCGATCACGGCGCACCCGGTTTTGCGCACCGAGGCCACCAGCGTGTCGCGATCCAACGGCCGCAGGCTGCGCAGGTCGATCACCTCGGCCGAAATCCCCTCGTCAGCAAGGCGTTCGGCTACCTGAGTGGCAACCGTGGCCATCCGGGAGTAACTGATCAACGTGATGTCGGTGCCTTCCCGGGTGACTGCGGCCTTACCGATCTCGGCGGCCGGAAGATCCTCGGGCACTTCACCCTTGGTGTTGTAGAGCGAGAGATTCTCCAGGAATATCACCGGATCGTCGTCCTCGATCGCGGCCTTCAACAGCGCCCGCGCGTCGGCGGGCGTGCTCGGCGCCACCACCTTCAAACCGGGCACGAACGCGTAGTACAGCTCGATGTTCTGCGAATGCGTCGCACCGAGCTGCTGGCCGCCGCCACCGGGCATCCGGATGACCATCGGCACGCTGGTCTGCCCACCGAACATGCCGTAGATCTTGGCCGCGTGATTGACGATCTGATCCAGCGCGAGCAGCGAGAAGTTGATCGTCATGATCTCCACGACCGGCCGGAGGCCGAGCATGGCGGCACCGATGGCCGCGCCGACGAAACCCTCCTCGGCGATCGGGGTGTCGCGCACCCGCTTCTCGCCGAACTCGGTGAGCAGGCCCGCGGTGATCTTGTAGGAGCCTTCGAAGACGCCGATCTCTTCCCCGATCAGGAAGACGTCGTCGTCGCGCCGCATCTCCTCGCGCAGGGTTTCGCGCAGCGCTTCGCGATAGGTCATGACAGGCACAGGGGGGTGGCAGCCGGCGGAGCCGGTGGGGTGGGTGAGCACAGTAATCCTCAGGCTGTGAAGAGCGGGTCGGCGGGCAGGCGGCGGGAATCGCCGGGCACCGGCGTGGCGTAGTTGTAGTCGAACAGGCTCGACGGGTCCGGGTGCGGGCTCGAGTCGGCGAATTCGACGGCGGCGGCCACACTCTCGGCCACCTCGCGCTCGACGTCGGCCACCGACTCTTCGGTCAGCACACCGGCGTCCAGCAACCTGTTCTGCCACAGCACGATCGGATCGTGCTCCCGCGCCGTGGACACCGCGTCGTTGCTGCGGTACTTGGCCGGGTCCACCACCGAATGCCCTTTGAGCCGATAGCTCACCGCCTCCAGCAGCGCCGGTTTCCCTTCGCGCCGAGCGGCTTCGATGAGCTCGCTCGCCATATCGCGCACCGCGACCACGTCGGTGCCGTCCACCCGCTCACCGCGCATCTGGTAGGCGGCGGCGCGCTTCCACAGATCCGGTTCGGCCGAGGACTTTTCGACCGTCGTGCCCATGCCGGTCTGGTTGTTGATCACCAGGAACACCACCGGCAGCCGCCACAGCGCCGCGATATTGAGCGACTCGTGGAACGCGCCGATGTTCGTGGTGCCCTCCCCCATCTGGCACACCACCACCTCGTCCCCGCCGCGGTAATCGATGGCCAGCGCCGCACCCACCGCGAGCGGAACCTGGCCGCCCACAATGGCGTAGCCGCCGAGCAGGCGAGTCGCGGTGTCGTACATGTGCATCGACCCGCCCCAGCCCTTCGAGGTGCCGGTGGAACGGCCGTAGAGCTCGGCCATCACCCGGCCCGGCGCGATGCCCTTGGCCAGCGCGTAACCGTGTTCGCGGTAATTGGTGAACAGGTAGTCGGTGGGGCGCATCGCCGCGCCGAGGCCGACCACGGTGGCTTCCTCACCGAGGTTCAGGTGGCAGTAGCCGCCGATCTTGGCCTGCTGGTAGCTCTGCGCGGTGCGCTCCTCGAAGCGCCGCACGAACAGCATGTCGCGGTAGAAACCCCGCAGGGTATCGGGATCGGCTGCCGCGTAAGCGGATTCGGCGGGCGATCCGGCCGGTTTCGCGGCCTTGCGGGCGCTCTTGCGCGGTGCGGTGGTCGTGGTCATGTGCGGACTCCTCAACGCTTGCGCGGGGCGATGTGAACCGGCAGCCCGAGCCCGGCCAGCGCCGTCTCCATGCCGATCTCGCCGAGGGTGGGGTGGGCGTGAATGGTGTCGGCCAGTTCGTCGAGCGTCGCCTCCAGCGAGATCGCCAGCGCGCCTTCGGTAATCAGATCGCTGGCCGACGGGCCGATGATGTGCACGCCGAGCACCTCCCGATGCTGTTGCCCGGCAACGATCTTCATGATGCCCTCGGTCTCGCCGAAGGTCTTGGCCCGGCCCAGCGCGGCGAACGGGAACTTGGCGGTGACCACCTCGTGGCCCGCCGCCCGGGCGGCCTCTTCGGTCAGGCCGACGCTCGCGATCTCCGGGTGGGTGAAGGTCGCGGCGGGGATGACGGCGTAGTCGATGTGCGCGTCGTGCCCGGCGATCACCTCGGCCGCGGTGATGCCCTGATGTGAGGCGACATGGGCCAGCAGCGCCCGCCCGGTCACGTCGCCGATGGCGTACACGTGCTCGACGCCGGTCCGCAGTTGGTCGTCGACCTCGATGAAACCGCGTGCGTCCGTGCCGATTCCAGCGACGTCCAGGCCGAGGTCGGCGGTGTTCGGCCGTCGGCCGACGCCGACAAGCACCACGTCGGCGTCGAGCTCGCGCTCCTTCGGACCGCCCACCGACACGCGCAACGCGTCACCCTGCGCGATGGCGGTGACGGTGGCACCGGTCAGCACCTCGATGCCGCGCTTCCGGAACGACCGCGCCAACGCCGCGCCGATCTCCTTGTCCTCCAACGGAACCAGGCGATCCTGCATCTCCACGACGGTGACCTGGCTGCCGAACGTGGCGAACAGGCTGGCCCATTCGGCGCCGACCGCGCTGCCGCCGATGACGACCAGCCGCTTCGGCACCTCGGTCAGCCCGAACGCGCCGTCGGAGGTGACCACGCCGGGCAGCTCGGCGCCCGGAATCGGCAGCCGCGCGGGCACCGAGCCGGTCGCGACGATCACGTCCCTGGCGCTCACCTGACGCACCGCGGCACCCGGCGCGGCGGCGTAGCGTGGGCCGCCCTCGAAGATCGGCGACGCGCCGGTCTCGTGTACCTCGACCGTGGTCGGTCCGGTGAACCGGGCATGCCCCTCGATCACCGTGACCCCGTTGGCTTTCAACAGACCGGCCACACCGTCGGTGAGCTCCTTGACGATGCCGTCCTTACGCTGCCGCACCGCGGCGAAGTCGTAGCGCACATTGTCGGCGTAAACGCCGAATTCAGCTGCGGCGGTAAGGGTGTGGAAGACCTCCGCGGACCGCAGCATCGCCTTGGTCGGGATGCAACCCCAGTTCAGGCAGACCCCACCCGGACGTTCCTTCTCCACCAAGCCGACCAGGAGACCGCGCTGCGCGGCCCGAATGGCGGCCACATAGCCGCCCGGTCCGCCGCCGATCACCAGTAGATCGAATTCCGGCACTCGTGGTGCTCCTCATCTCGACGATTGCGACCCGTCCCCGGTTGTGGCGTGGGTCGTTCTGATGAGTCTTGCTGGCCGGGATTGCACAAACAATCTGCCGGAAGCCCAGAAATCGAGGCATGAAAATGGGCGCAGCGCCCAATGGGAGGCGGCCCGGATCGCTCAGTCCGACGCGGGCACGCCGAGCTCCAGCGCGGCCAGCGCCAAGGAAAGCTCCAGGTGGGAGCGTTGCCCCTCCAACGGGCGGCCGAGCAATGTCGAGATCCGCTGCAGTCGATTGATCACCGTGTTGCGGTGACAGTGCAGCCGCGGCGCGGCATTGGCGGCCGAACAGTTTTCGGCCAGCCAGGTGGCCAGCGTGCGCAGCAGGACGTCCCGCTCCTTGCCGGGCAACGCCAGCACCGGACCGAGCGTGCGAGCCACCATCAACTCGGTCAGATCAGGCGAACGCAACAGCAGCGCCTCCGGGTAGCGCTCCTCCAGCAGCACCAAACCCTGTGTCGCCGTCGGTAATGTCTCCAGCGCGAGCATGGCCAGCGCGTGCGCGGTGTCGATCTGGGCCAGTCCCGGCACCGAAGGCGATGCCGCCGCCTGACCCAGGACACGAGACCGAATCTGGTGCAGCACAGCGGAACTGTCCCGCGTTTCCAGCGAGACCAGCCCGACGGTGGAGTCCACTCGGTCGTGCCAGACCGAGCGAATCCCCAAGGCCGCCAACGCTGTTTCGGTGCCTAGGCGGATAACCGGGCGGGGGCCGCGCACCGCGACCACCAGGTAGGCGCTGTGCGCGGGCAGATTCAGCTCGCGCGCCGCCCGCGCCGCGAAGGTCGCGTCGTGCGCGCGCCCGGCCAGCAGATCCTCGATCAGCCCGTGCCTGCGGCGCTCATCGCGGCGCACCTGCTCCAGTTCGGTGTTGCGATAGGAGGTGACCAGGGCCGAGGACATGCCGTCGATGACCGACCAGGTGGCCACGCCGATCTCCCGGAACTCGCCGGGCGCGAGATCGTCGGCCCGATCGAGCAGCGCCTCCCACACGATCTGACCGCCGAGCCGGAAGGTCCGCAGCATCACTTCCAGCGGCACTCCCTGCGCCGCTCGGTTACGACCGATGGCCGCGGCGACGTCATCGCGATCCGGCACGCTGACGTCCCCGGCCAGCAGATCCAGCACCCGGGTCAGGTAGCTGCGGCACCCGTTGCGCAGGTCTTCCCGGCTGACCGGCGAGTAGTCCGTCCACTCCGGGATGTCGGTGAAGATCGCCGACATCAGCCGCCGGGTCAGCACCGGGATCTCGGCCCGGCACGCCGCCGCCAGCCGCCGAATTCCGGCAGTGGGACCGGTGTGCTCAGGTGCCGCCATAGCGGAAACGGTACATAACGGCCTATAGCGGCTCGGAGAGGACGAGTCCGGTCCAGGCGGCCGCGCGATGGGCCGAGACGTTCATGACCTGTCCGGTGGCGAGGGCCATGACGTAGACGGTGCCTTCGGGGACCCCGCCGTTGTAGGTGGCGAACCACGCGATCGGCCCGAATTGTGGCGACTCACAAAGAGGTATGTCGTCGAGCGCGCCGGACGGGAAACTCAGCTCGGTGAGATTGCTGGAGGTCAGGTGCGCGAGGGTACCGCCTGCGGCCTCAGCGCTGGCGGCGGCTTCGTCTTGGGATACGCAGTCGGTGACCACGTAGAAGTGGCCGTTCGCGCAAGGGATGGTGGTGGTCATGCGGGTCGCTCCGATCGATGGGCTATCGGCAGGGCGGTTCGAAGCCGTCGATGCCGAGTTTCTGGCCGATTGCCGCGATCGCGTCCACGAGGGACAGGCCACCGCATTGCGGCAAGCCGGCGCCGCGGGCACCGCGCAGCTGGATCCACTGCGCGCGAACACGGGCCTCGGTGTCGCGTGGCAACGGCACCTGGGTCGGACCCGGCGGGACCGAGAACCCCGGAATGCCGAGCTTGTGGCCGACCGAAGCGACGCCGTCGACGAGGGTGTGACCGGCCAATTGCGGCCAGCCGTTGCCGCCGAGGCCCATGAAGTCGATCCACATGTCGGCGACCGGATCGGGCGCGACGCTCCCGACACCGCAGGCATCGGCGAACTCCTCGGGCGAGTACCCGTCGGCCGAGTTCATGTCGCAGTTGCCGAAGGGTGGCGCGCCTTCGGGCAGGCCGCCGCCGTAACCGCGTCCGTCGGTGTACTGATGGGCGATCTGGCCGGGCAGGTTGGGATTGCTGCCGTAGCCTGCCCCGATCACCCGCAGCCCGTCCGGACGGACCGGCCACATGCTGTTGAAGTCGGACCGGTTCGCGTAGCCGATCACCCGCTCGGTCGAGCCGAGCCAGTCGACCAGCCGCCAGTAGGCGCGGTTGATCCCGTCGGACTGGTCTCCGCCGGGATTGCCGCCGGATTCCACGTCGACCATGGAGATCATCTTCGGGTGCGGGCCGCCGGCTTGGCCGACCATGGCGCGATGGGTGTCGACGGTGTCGAGCCAGTTCGGCCGCCAATAGAGGTAGACGATGAAGCACGAGATCCGCCCGGCGTCGGCGGCATCGGCGGCCCACGCGTAGTTCTCGTAGAAGTTGTGGTCCTGGTAAGTGCCGTCGTTCGATCGGAGCGAGAAAATCTGGTACGGGTAGGAGTCGTCCACCGGCACCTGGTATTCGGATACATCCGCGAACAGTGAATCGACCATTGCTGCCTCCGCTGAAGCTCTACCGACTCCTGGGATGGTGCCGGATTCCGCATGGCGCACACCGTTTTTCAGGCTTCCGCCATTGTGACGAGCGAATAATGCGCCGCGGGTGCTTTCGTCGCAATGTGCGGCCTGATCCGCTATCACGTTCTGTTGATGATTCAAGCACGAACCGGCATGTCATAGTCGATCATCGGCGGCTCCCTCGGGAATGGTGACGGGATCGGTGCAGCTACTGGGTGGATCGACGTAGGAGCACGCCAGCGGAGGCCGGGTGGGGCGGTAAGTGGCGGGGACCCCGCCTGCCGCCACGATGGCGCGGTAGGCGTCGACAGCGGCGGTGGGCGTGCGAGCGAGGGTGGGGTCGGTGCGGACATCGACGGTATAGAGCCCGAAACGCGGTGTGTAAGAACCCCACTCATAGTTGTCGGTGAGGCTCCAGTAGCCGTAGCCGATGACGTTCATGCCGTCCATGCGGGCGCGTTGCAGCCAGTAGACGAGATCGCGCAGATAGTCGGCGCGGTCGTAGCCGTCGGGGCGCAGCAGGCCGTCCTCGGTGGCCATGCCGTTCTCCACCACATAGAGCGCCTTGTCGGGGAACAGGCGGGCGTAGTGACGCAGGGCGTAGTAGACGCCCTCGGATTGCAACGGAAGTTCCCACATTTGTTGCGGACCGGGGTCGGGCTCGCCGGGATCGTTTGCGCCGAAGTAATAGTCGACGCCGAGGTAGTCGAGTTTGGCCGAGATGCGGTCGACCATCGGCTGATTGACTTCCGTCTCGTGACCGGAGACGTAGCCGATATTGCTGGTGACCATCGCATCGGGCTGCACCTGATGGATGTAGTCATAGCTCGCGTTGTGTACGGCCGCGATCCGTTCCTCGATGGTCGTGGCATCGACGCCGGTGAACCGTTCTTCGTACACGATGTAGGCGACCGGCTCATTGACGGTGACCCACAACGGATTTCGCGCTGTATACCGATCGACCACCGTGCGCATATTGGCCAGCCAGTCCTCGACCATGCCGGGGTCGTTCCAGCCACCCTGCTCGGCCTTCCATCCCGGGTAAACCCAATGGTCCAGGGTGATCATCGGCCGCATCCCCGCCGCCACGATCGCGTCGATCACCGCATCGTAGAAGCAAAAGGCGGCTTCGTCCCATTCCCCCGCCCTCGGCTGCACCCGCGCCCACTCCACGCTGATCCGGAACATCTTCAGCCCCAACGCCCCCGCCAGCGGAATATCGGAGGTGTATCGGTGGTAGAAATCGACCGAAACCCCGTACGCCTCGAAGTTCGACTGGTCGATGTAGCGCAGCCAGTTGCTATCCGGCGCGTGCCCTTCGGACTGAAATCCCGACGTAGCCACACCCCAAAGAAAGTCGGGGCCCAATGGTTCCACCGTAGCGGGCGGGGCGGGGGCAGGCGTGCTGGAAATTCCGGGTGATACACCCTCTCTCGTCACACTATTGGTGTACCACCCGGCACGCGGCCAAAACTGGTTTCGGCCCGAGTCTCCTCATCAGGCGAGGTGCCGCCGGATGGTTACGGTCGGCGGACGCGCAGCACGCAGGTGCGCATTGGGAGGGTGAATTCGCCGCTGGCGGTTTCCGGGCGATCAGCGAGGTAGGCGCGGATTCGGCGCTGTGCGGCCTGTTGTTCCTGTTCTGGCATGACCAGCATTCCCGCTCGCGTCGCGAGGGTCGCGACGAGCGAGTCGGCGGTGCGGCGTTGCCCGTGCGGGAATTCGTCCTGTTCCGGTGCGCGGAATCGGGCGGGCGCACCGGATTTCGGACGATGCATGTCGGCCGTCTCGGCGCGCCAACTGACGGGAGTGTCGCGGGGGCCGATAGCCGCGCTGCCGCTGACGCTCGCGAGCCCGGCAACCCAGTCGACCTGGTCGTCCATGACGTTCCACAGACCGGCGAGCACGCCCGCGGGTGCGAGGACTCTGGCTATCTCGGGTCCCGCGATGTCCATGTCGAACCAGTGCATCGCGTTTCCTGCCAGCACGGCATCGACGGACGCGTCGGCCAGCGGGACCGCCTCGGCGCTACCCGGTAGAGCACGGACCTCCGGCAGTGCCCGCCGCAGTTCGGTGAGCATCGCCGGATCGGGCTCGACCGCAACGACTTCGGCACCCAGTGCGAGCAGCGTGGCGGTCAGCTTGCCCGTTCCGGCGCCGAGGTCGAGCACGCGCGGGCCGGGCGCGTGTTCGAGCGCCCACCGCACCGCGGCCTGTGCGTAGTCCGGGCGGTGTTCGGCGTATGCGGCCGCCGCGGTACCGAACGACGAACTGAGCAGGTGCCGGTCATCCTGGTGCACGCCTCCACCCTACTGACCTGTCGAGGTACGGTCACCGATCGAGGTGGTTACCAGCCCCGATCGCACGGTCACGCGGAACTTGTTCTGCGCGCCCGATTTTCGTGTGCCAGACGGCGCAGCAGCGGTAGCACGGGGCCGAAGAGCGCGCTGAACACCGCCACTCGTTCGGCGACGGTCACGCTGTCACCGGGACTATCCAGGTGGGCGTCGTCGAGTTCGGCGACCGACTCAGCGAGCCGGGCATATGGCAGCAATTCCTCGACCTGGAAATCCATGTCGAGGCGACGCAGCACTCGCATCCGCTCGTCCAGCGCCTGGCGGTGCGGCGACATTTCCGAGATGTCCCATCCCATGCGCTCGATCACCTCGGCCGCCCACACGCTGTCGTCATCGTCGGTGCGGGAGTAGGAATCGGTCTGGGGAAGATCGGTCGGCAACGCGTAATCCACCACGCCGCGCACCTGCGCCGGGTTGCGCGGTTCCGCCAGTGCCGCAAGGACATCGCGCACGGCGGAAACCGACAGTCCGCCGAAACGAATCAGCGCCCGGATCAGCTTGAGCCTGCGCAGGTGGTCCTCGTCGTACTCCGCGGTCGTCGCCCCCAAGGCGCGTCCCGGGGGCAGCAGGCCCTCCCGTCGATAGAACTTGATGCTCGCGATCGGGACATCCGACCGTGCACTGAGTTCCGACAGCTTCACCCGCGCCCTCACCTCCACCGACTGCGTGCCGAATCACAGGGGCCCATGTGGACACCAGTTGGATACTGCCACTATCCTACATTGGATAGTCTCAGTATCCCACATCATCAGGAGTGCAGCGATGTCAGCAATGCCACCAGGGGGCGCGAAGCGCGTCACCGCAGGTCAGATCCTGCGTTCCCGCAAGATGTGGATACCGGCGGGCGTCATACTCGCCCTGTTCTCCTTCCTCATGTCGCTCGCCTACATGGGCGCGATCGTCAACCCGCGCGAGGCCATGCACGACATGCCCATCGGGCTGGTCGACATGGATAAAGGCGCGCCGACCGCGAACCTGGGTCAGCAGATCACCGCGGGCGTGCTCGCCGGTTCCACCGATGGCAAGGTGTCCTGGCAGCAGCTCACCGAGGAGCAAGCCCGCGACCGGATGGCCACCGGAAAGCTGTACGCGGCGTTGGTAATTCCCGAGAACTTCACGACTTCGGTGCTGGCCCTCGGCAATCCGGCGGCCCAGGGCGGGCAGCGTCCCGCCATGACCGTGCTGACCAACCCGGCCGCGGGAAGCCTGGCCTCGTCGATGTCGGCCGGCATTGCCCAACAGGCCGCGCACGCAGCCTCCGCCCAATTGGGCGATCAGCTGACGAAACAAGCTGCCCAGCAACAGATACCGTCGAACACCGCCCAGCAACTGCTCCTCGCCGACCCTGTCTCGGTTCGGACCGATACCGGATTCGCGCTCGGTGCGAACAGCGGTATGGGCATGACCGCCTTCTTCTACGTACTGCTGCTCATCATGTGCGGATTCATCGGCGCCAATGTCATACACGGCCTGGTCGAGTCCGGATTAGGCTTCGCACCAAGCGATTTCGGCCCCTTTCACAGCCACCGTCCCAAAGCGCCCATCGACCGTCGCCACACCTTGTTCACCGGTTGGGGTTTGATCGCCGGGCTCGCGATACCGATGGCTTCCCTGGTGATGCTCGCGTGCGTGACAGTCCTCGGCATGGACGCCGGTCACCTGCCGATGCTGTGGATCTTCTCCTACTGCGCCATCGTCGCCGTCGGCCTGAGCTGCCTCTCGATCCTGGCCACCTTCGGCACCCCGGGCATGTTCGTGTCGACCTTCGTCTTCATCGCTTTGGCCGTCCCCTCCTCCGGCGGCACCATCCCCCTGGAAACGGTGCCCACCTTTTATCACCGCATCAGCGCTTTCGAGCCGATGCGTCAGCTGGTCGACGGCATTCGCTCCATCCTCTACTTCGACGCCCGCGGCGACGCCGGACTCTATCGAGCGTGGATCATGCTCGGCGTCGGCTTCACCATGGCCATCGCCCTCGGCTACATAGCGACCACCGTCTACGACCGCAAGGGTCTGCACCGTCATCCGACAGCGAGCCCGGCGTAGTCCCTACCAAGCGCCGATGAAGAATTCGAGCACGGACAACGCGGTCGCGCCGAGGAGGGCGACGACCGCCGCCGCGCCGAGGGTGCGGCGCAGGGCGCGACGGGTGTCGCGCCCTGCGCCCCGAGCGGCGACGAAACCGCTTGCGGCGCCGAGGATCCCGACCACCAGGACGCCCCCGAACAACAGATAGAACAGGCTGGCCAGTGCGGCGGCGCCCGCACCACCGAGCCCGCGGGCGTACTCCCCCATCGGGACCGGGAACCGGTAGACGATCGCGACGATGGCCGCCGCCGGTGGTGCGAGCACGACCGCGGCGACAGCTCCCAGGCACGCGGCCTGCAACGGACCCGCGTTGTCGGTGGACGAAGTATCAGCCATACCGCGAGCTTAGGAGCCTGCCCGTGCCTCGACATCGAAGAACAGGCATGCCGATGGACCACAATATTTGACCGATAGACGGCAATTCACCGCATGGCTCTCTGCTTCCCGGACACGTGTACTGGACAGTGAACGATCGCGCGCCAGCCCGGCGACCAGGCACAACCCAGATCGGGAGCATCGGAGAATTGACTATCGACGGCCGATCAGGTCAGCAGCACATCCAGGACAGATGGGTGACCGAGGTCCTGGCGAGTTACGAGCACGACCACGCGCCCGCCCACGAATACCTTCGGGACGACGGTGAATGGGTCGCGGTCAGTCGACACGACCTACTGCGGCAAGTTCGATCAGCCGCACGGGGTTGGCGTACGGCCGGAATGCGGCCCGGTGACCGGGTCGGCCTCGAGGCGACCGATTCGCACGTTTTCATCCCGGCTTTCCTCGGCGCGCTGTGGACCGGCGTGGTCCCGGTTCCGTTGCCTCCCGCGCCTGCCGAAGGGCGGCGCGGCCCGTGGAACGACCACGTGGCGGCAATGGCGGGTATCGCGCGGCCCCGAGTGATCGCGTTGCACCGCGACACCGAACCGCCCTCGGGCAGTGGGCGATTGGTCATCCTTGACGACATACTCGCCGAACCGGCGGACGAGTCGGCGCCCTACCGCCCCAAGCTCGACGAGACGGCATATCTGCAGTTCGGCAGCGGAAGTACCGGAACACCGCGGGCCGTCCCGGCGCGCGTGGCCGCGGTACTCGCCAACGGCCTCGCCATCATGCGCGATGGCCTGCGCAGCGACCCCGCCACCGACCGGGGGCTGTCCTGGCTGCCACTGCAACACGACATGGGACTGGTCGGATTCGTGCTGTCCCCCTTGCTGGTCGGCGTCCCCGTCTCGTTTATTCCGACCCGCGCCTATGCCCGGGACCCGGGGCTGTGGTTGCGGTCCATGTCCGAACGGCACGCAACGATCAGCTTCGCGCCGAACTTCGCGTTCGCCCTCAGCGCCCGCCGGATGTCCGCCGACGAGGTCGCCGCGCTCGAGCTCGGCCACGTGCGTGTCCTCGGTTGCGGGGCCGAGCCTATCAATCACGGTGTGCTGCAACGGTTTGTGAGCACCTTCGCGGCTGCTGGCCTGAAACCCGAAGCGGTGTCGCCCTGCTATGGGCTCGCCGAGGCGACCCTCGCGGTCGCGATCTCACCCCCGGACCGCCGTTACCGCGTTGACCACGTCGACGCGGCCGCGTTATCCGCCGGAAAGGCTGTCCCCGTCGAAACCCAGCCGGCCGACACCCAGCCGGAAACCGCTGGCGCGGTGGATATCCTCATCGGTTGCGGACCAGCCCTGCCCGGCCACGACATCGTTATCCGCGATGCCATCGGCGTTGACCTCGGTGCGCGCGCCGTCGGTGAGGTCTGGGTCCATGGGCCTTCCGTCGCACTCACCTACGCGGGTGAACCGCCCGAGACACCCGCGACCTTTCGGTCGGACGGTTGGCTGCGCACCGGCGACCTCGGCTATCTGGCCGAGGACGAACTGTTCGTCACCGGGCGCGTCAAGGATCTGCTGATTCTCAACGGCCGCAACATCGATCCGCAGCGGGTGGAGTGGCTCGCCGAGGCCGTTCCCGGTGTGCGCGCGGGCGGCGTGGTCGCCTGCACCCGTGCCGGCCCGCAGTCCGAGGAATTGGTGGTTGTCGCGGAGTGCCGCACTCCGGACGCACCCGGCTTGGCGCCCGCGCTCCGGGACGCGGTTGCCGCACTGGGCATTTCGATACACGACGTGGTCACCGTGCACTCCGGCACCGTCCCGAGAACGACCTCGGGCAAGCCTCGGCGGCAGGAGACTCGCCGTCGCTACCTGGAAGGCGCGCTGCATGTCCAGCAAGGCTGAGATCGCCGTCAGTTACGACCTCGACCCGGAGTTCTTCCGGCTGTGGCTCGACAGCCGAATGAACTACACCTGCGGCGTTTTCGACGACACCGACGACCTCGACACCGCTCAGCTCGTCAAGCTCGCCATCCTGCACGACTTCGCCCACATCACCCCCGAGAGCCGGGTCCTCGACATCGGTTGCGGCTGGGGCAACAACCTCGCGTACCTCACCCAGGAGCGCAATGTCGCTCAGGCGCACGGCATTACCCTCTCCGAGGCCCAATACGCCGACATCCTGCGTCGCGACCTGCCGGGAGTCACGGTCTCCTGCCTCGACTTTCGTGACTTCGCGCCGGCCGAGACCTTCGACGCGGTGCAGTCCATCTGCATGATCGAACACGTCTGCACCCCCGAGCAGGCCCGCGCGGGCCATGCCGTCGCGCGCTATCGCGACTATTTCCACCGGGCGTGGCGGTGGACCAGTCCCGGCGCCCACTTCGCGCTGCAGACCGGGCTGCGCGACCGCCTGCCCCGCCGTCCCGAGGAGGCGCGCGAGCTCAGCTGGCTCAGCAAGACCATCTTTCCCGGTGGCATGACACCCCGCGCCGAGGACCTGATCATGGCCGTCGGCCCGTACTGGGAGGTGATGCAGCTGCGCACCAGGCGCCAGGACTACCAGCTGACCACCACGCACTGGCGAACTCGGCTGCGCGCCAACGAATCCGAAATCCGGGACCGCTGGGGCAGCGAACTCTTCGAGACCTACGACCGCTATCTGACCTGCTGCATCAATTCTTTCGCCCGCCGGCACATGACGCTGTCCCAGTGGTGCCTGCGCAGGGTCGACGATCCGGAGTGAATGCCGTGCCCCCACCGACCTATCGCAGAAAAGAGGAACCCCTGATGTCACAGGATGACCTGCTTGCCTTGCTCGGGCGCGGACTGCGCCACCTGACGTCCGCCGCACATCCCACGCTCACTCTCGAATCCGACCTGTACTCGGCGGGTGTCGACTCGCTGCGGCTGCTGGAGCTCGTCACCTGGACCGAGCAGGAGCTGGACATCCGGCTGCCCGACGAAAAGCTGTACGCCGTCACCGATGTCCGCGGGCTGTGCGACCTGATTTCCGCCGAACTCGCGAATCGCGCGCCATGAACCGGGATCTGCGCGAATCCTTCCACCGCGCCTACCTGACGTTCTTCGAGCAGGCCGAGCGGACCCGCCGGTGGAATCTGTTCACCGACATCGACTGGGATTCGCTCGACACCACCCAGGCCGATCCGCAACTCGCCACCAATGCCGAAACATTCTGCGGCGTAGAGATGTTCCTGCCCGACTACCTGACCGCGCACCTGGAACTCTTCGGCCGCAACTACGCCCAGGCATGGTTCGCGGCCACCTGGGGTTACGAGGAATCCAAACACTCCCTCGTGCTGCGCGAGTACCTGCACCGCAGCGGCCAGCGCACCGAAGCACAACTCCACGACTATGCCGATACCGTGCTGGCCAAACGCTGGGAGCGCCCATACGAGAGTCCGCGGGAGATGCTGATCTACGGCATGATCCAGGAACTCACCACCTTCGTGGTCTACCGGTCCCAGCGCACCATGGCGATGGACACCGGGCATCCCGTGCTCGGCGACATCTACCGGCTGATCGGCCGAGATGAGATGGCGCACACCAAGTTCTACCAGCACATGGTCGCCCTGCATCTCGACGAAGACCGGGAAGGCACGCTCGCCGATCTGGCTCATGTGCTGCGCACGTTCCGCATGCCCGCCGAACAGCTGCTGCCCGACGCCGAGTCGCGTAGCGTCCTCATGCGTTCGACCGGCATCAATGCCCAGGTCTATCTTCGGGACATCGTCGCGCCCACGCTCGCGGCGCTGCATCTGACCCGCCACGATCTGCCGGCGCCGCCCGTCCCCGCACCGGCTGAACTGGTCCGACCGCCGCTCGATCGGGAGTGACGGTGCCCGACTCATCGACCACCGGCTTTCTCAGCGAGCCCCTGTTCGATCCGCATGCCCGATACGAACTGCCTACCGACGAGCTGATGCTGTTGACCGTCGAACGTGCAAAGGCTCTGCACGCCAAGGGAATTGTCGGCAGTGAGGCCTGGTGTGGTGGGCGCCGGGACGCTCAATTTCCCGATCTGGTGCGCACCCTCGGCTGGGTCAGCGCCTTCGACATCGGTCTGGTTTCGACGATCGGCAACCAGCAGTTGGCGGGCAATGCGCTTCTCTCGCAGGGCAATCCGGCGCAGGTGGCGGCGTATCGCGACGAGGTCGACCGGATGGACCGGGTGTACGCGTTCGCGGCGACCGAGATCGGCCGAGGGACCAACCTGCTGTCCATCGGGACGGAGGTGCACTATCGGCACGAGGACCGCTCGCTGCGCATCACGACACCCACCGACGACGCCGCGAAATATTGGATCGGCAACAGTCTGTTCTCCGCGACGCACGCGATGATCCTCGCCCGCTTGATGATCGACGGTGCCGACGAGGGGCATCATTGGTTCCGAGTTCCGCTGCGGTCGGTCGAAGGAGCGCTGCCGTTGCCCGGCGTGCGCATTCGTCGCGCCGACCCGAAGGGCGGGATCGCGGGAAACCAGACCGGAATGATCCATTTCGACCAGTACCGAATGCCGCTGGATGCCCTGCTGAGCGGCTGGGCGCATATCGATGAATCCGGCGGTTACGTGAGCGAAATCCCCAGGCGCCAAAGGTATCTGCGTTGCCTGGGTACATTCTCCCAGGAACGCGTTTTTCCGGTGACCGGAGCGGCAGGCGTGTTGCGGCGCTGCGCGGCGATCACCCTCCGCTACAGCACGCATCGGGAGACATCCGGTAAGACGCTGCTGACCTTCCAGCACTACCGCGAACGCCTCATGCCCATCGTTGCCGAGGCACTAGCCCTCCATCACCTGACCGAACACCTCATCGAGGAATGGACAACCCGCTACCCGGCAGAGCCGGTCACCCTCTACGGACGGGCCCTCTCCGGACTGACCTCCGCCGCCAAGGCCCACGCCTCCTGGGCAGCCAACACCTCCCTCGTCACGCTGCGCGAGCTCTGCGGCGGCCACGGCTTCCACAGCCACAACGAGATCGTCACCGCGCGGGTCGACGGCGAGATCAACACCACCTTCGGCGGGGACAACAACGTGCTCTGCTACGAAAGCGTCCGCGCCGCAGCAAGATACGCGACACCCACCCTCTCCCCCGCACCCGTCCTCGCCGAAGCCGGCCTGAACTCATCCAGCCAGGCCATCGACCTCCTGGAAGCATTGGCAGAACGCCTTTTACAACGCTGGAGAGAAACGCAAAGCGGCGCACTGTGCCGCCCACACGTTCACGCAACCTGCGCCGCCCACCTACTGCGCCGATGGACAGCCAACTCCCAAGGCACCATAGACGACACCCTGCAACGCCTCTACGCCGTCACCACCCTCCTCAGCCTCACCGACCACCTGGTTGCGGAAGACCTACTCGACGGCGCGGCAATCCGCGCCCTGTTTGCCCAACGCCGCCACGCTCAGCGATCAATCCGCCTCGCGGCACCCCGAAGTCCTTGACCTCCTAGATGTTCCACCAGCTCTACTCGACGTGCCGCTCGCCCACCCCGACTACGTCCACCGCACCGTCGCATCCGCCCGCGACACCTATCGAACGCGACCTGTCTGATGGTCGAACCGAACACGGCGTACTGCGCAATTCTGTGTATTGAAGGGGTCTACGTCGTTGCCCTAGCGTCGCGGACGTGACTGAGATCGAACCATTCCCGGTGAGCATTCCCGAGCACGACCTGGACGACCTGCGGGCGCGTCTCGACCACGTCCGGCTGCCCGAAGCGGAGACGGTGCGGGACGGTACGCAGGGTGTCGGCGTGGACCGTCTGCGGAGTCTGCTGGACGCCTGGCGCGAACACGATTGGCGGTCCGTCGAACAGCGCTGGAACGCACTGCCGCACTTCCGCACCCGGCTGGATGGCCTGAACATCGCGTTCTGGCATGTGCGCTCCCCTGAGCCCGACGCCTTCCCGCTGGTGTTGACGCACGGCTGGCCCGGCTCGGTGCTGGAGTTCGAGAGCATGATCGGACCGCTGACCGACCCGGTCGCGCACGGCGGTTCCGCCGCGGACGCCTTCGACGTGGTCGTGCCTGCCCTGCCCGGTTTCGGGTTCAGCGAGCGACCGAGCGAACTCGGCTGGAATCCCGGCCGTACCGCACGCGCCTGGGCAGAGCTGATGACCAGGCTCGGGTACCAACGCTTCGGGGCGCACGGCGGCGACTGGGGCGCGTACGTCAGCACCGAGCTGGCTCGCCTGGCACCCGAGCGGGTGGCCGCCCTGCATCTGACCATGCCCATCGCGTCGCCCTTACCCGAGGACGTGGCGACCGCCGACGATGCGGAAAAGGCCATGATCGCCAAGCGCGACATGTTCATGAGGACCGGCCCCACCCATGTGGTGGTGCAGAGTGTGCTGCCGCAAACGCTGGGCTACTCCCTGCTCGACTCGCCCGCTGGGCTCGCCGCGTGGCTGAGCCAGGGGTTGGTCGGCTTCTCGGATACCCGGCCCGAGGCAGGTGGTGGCGTCAGCGTGCCGCAACAGATCGACGACATCGCCCTGTACTGGTTCACCGGCACCGGTGCCTCCGCCGCCCGCTGGTACTGGGAATCGGTGCGGTGGGTGCCACACACCGCCGCGGCACAGAACGCGCAGACGGTGACCGTGCCCACCGCCTGCACGCTGTTTCCGGCCGAACCGTTCCCCGTCGCCAAGCGTTGGGCGGAACGCCGCTACCGCAACCTGACCAGCTGGAACGAGAGGGAGTATGGCGGCCATTTCCCGGGTTGGGAACAACCGGGTGTGCTGGTCAGCGAGCTGCGCGACGCCTTCCGCCGGTCCCGCGATCGCTAGCCATCAGCGGCGCACTGGTCGCTGGCCGGCCAGCGTGACGGACGGACACCGGTCTCACGCAGGAAGACCGAAGACAGGTGTGCCGTGCTGTAGAACCCACACCGTTGCGCCGCCTGGGTGACCGTGACCCCGCGTTCCAGCAGTCGTTTCACCTCGGCGAGGCGCAGCAGGGTGAGGTAGCGGTGCGGCGTGTAGCCGGTGTCCCGCTTGAACATTCGCAGGAAGTGGTACGGACTGAACCGCGCCACACCGGCCAGCTCCGCGACGGTCACCGGCCCTGCCAGCCGGTCCCGCATGTACACCACTGCCTGCAGCACCGGGCTGCTTGCTTCGCACGGGAGGAGTTCATCGAGCGGCACTACACGGTCCTTTACCACGACGGCTGCGACGCTCCTGATCATCGATCGACCGATCGTCGCTCGACAGACCATCCACTGCCCATCCACTGCCCGGTTTACCGAGCAGCGCGGGTGATCTCGTTGGACTAACGTTGATCTGGTGACGGTGCTCGGCGAACGGCTTCGAGAGCTGCGCAGACGTTCGTTCGTCGGCCGCGACAGCGAGGTGTCGGTGTTCCGGTCCGCGCTGGCCGAACCGGGCCTGATCTTCGTGCACGGCGTGGGCGGTGTCGGCAAAAGCGCACTGCTCGACGTGTTCGCGGATGTCGCGGCAGGCGCCGGACGCTGCGTCGTCCGGATCGACGCACGGCATCTGCGGCTCGCGCCCGACACGATGCCCGCCATCACCGGCGACCGGCCGATTCTGCTGATCGACACTTATGAATTGCTGGCGGACAGCGACGACTGGGTGCGCGAGGAATACCTGCCTTCGCTACCCGGCGACGTGCTCGTGGTGGTCGCCGGGCGGCAGCCACCCGGGCCGCGATGGCGGACCGACCCGGCATGGCGGTCACTGATGCGTGTTGTCGCGCTCGATAACCTGCCGCCTGACGACGGGCGACGGTATTTGGCGGCCCAACAGGTCCAGCCTGAATGGCACGATCGGCTGCTGACCATCAGCCACGGCCATCCATTGACCCTGTCGATGGTGGTCGACGCGGTCCGCCGGGGCGCGGAGCCGCGCACGCTCGCCGATCTTCCCGATGTGGTGCGCGCGCTGCTGACGCAAACGATCGATGCGGCGCCGAGCCCGCGACACCGCGCGGTACTGGAGATCTGCGCACACGCGCCCGTCACCACCGAAGAACTGTTGTTCGAGGTGATCGGGGCGGAGGCCGGCGAGTTGTTCGCCTGGCTGCGCACGCTGCCTTTCGTGGACGAGGGGCCGCGCGGGCTGTATCCGCACGACGTCGCGCGCGACGCCCTCGACGCCGATTTACGCTGGCGCGCACCCGGCCGATACACCGAGTTGCAGGGCAGGATCTCGGCCGCGATGCGCGCCAGAATCCGCGCGTCGGTGGACGAGCGGGAACAGATCCAGCTGATCGTCGACTCGATCGTGCTGGCCGGAACTCGCTCGAAGATCGAAACGTGCACCACACCGCCGCCGACGCTGCAGGCCTACGCCGACCGGCTGCGGGACGGCGATCGGGAGCCGATCATCGCGATGACCGCGGCATAGAAAGACGTTCTGCGTCTCGGTCTGGACGAGCGAACGTCCTCCTGATGCGCTAGTCGGGCTTGTTGTCCCATCGCGGCAGGAGGACG
>NZ_JBITFL010000013.1:0-246566 GCF_044456045.1 Nocardia sp. NPDC051052 | reverse complement strand
CGTGCTGTGGGCTCTGCTGCGTGACAACCGTACTTGGGAACCACAAAGGCTTGCCGCGGCTACGCCAGCGGCTTGACAGCATCATTGAGACTCCTCACCGGTCTGGATGTGCGGTTCGGGCATGCTTTCACCGGATACCGACAATCGAAGGGCGGCAAGGTTTTCGCCGACTTCGATAACGGCGAGACAGCCGCTGTGGGCCTACTGGTAGGTGCGGACGGGCTCAATTCGCTGGTCCGCCAGCAACTTCTGCCGGAAGCCCGGATCGAGGCACTACCGATGGATGCGATCGTCTGTCGTTCGTGGGTCGATGCTGCCACGGGCCCTTGGCTGACTCCGGAGTTGACGAACCATCTCGGTATGGCCTACGGGCCGCGGCGACGGAACCTGATGTTCGGGCATATGCTATTTCCGCCGGATGCGGGCCGCAGCTACGTGTTCTGGGGGCTACTGACGCCGACCGGCGAGCTACCCGACGACCTGAATAGTGCAGTCCGGGAATGGCATCCAGGGGCACAGCAGTTGATCGCCGATGGCGATCCAACACAGCTGTCCCGCCTGCGGCTGCGTACCTCGGTCCCAGTCGAGCCGTGGCCAACGACCAACGTCACCTTGCTCGGCGACGCGATCCACGCCATGAGCCCGTTTCAGGGTTCCGGCGCCAACACCGCCATCAGGGATGCGGCCCTGCTCGCCACGGAATGGGAGAGCGGTCTCGACGGCATCGCCCGCTACGAGAAGGCGATGCTCGACTACGGCTTCGAGGCTGTCCGCAGGTCGGCGACCGGGACCGCGAACGTGCTGGCCCAACGCCCGGTCTGAACCGCGCAGGCCCGAGGAGTAGGCGGCTGAGGCCAGCCGCAGCGAAGGCGACGGCGATGTCTTAGGGTTTCGCTATGAGTTCGAATGGGGTGGGATCGGTTGTGGCAGAGGCACCGTGGCAGCGATCGGTCAGACAGATCGGCACAGTCGCCGTGGCCGTGGTGTATCTCGCCGCTCTGTGCAGGCTCGCCATCAGCGAGAACTGGAACGACGTGATAGCGGCTCGCCTGCTCGGTACATCACTGTGCGGCGCCGCTCTGGTAGCCCTCCTTTCGTTGGGGCCGGAAACGGGCGGCTCACGAAAGCGCTGGACAAAACAGTCGTTGATTACCGTGGTCGTCGTGCCCGGCCTGATACTCGGCGGCATTGTCATATCGATCATCAACACCGGCACGCCGTGGAGCGACCCCATGGGTCAGCTGCTCATGGAAACAGGAACGCTCGCCTGCCTACTCGGCCTCGGTTGGACCCCGAACGGCTCCCGGATGCGCTGACGAGTCCTTCTGCCCTCGTTCAATATCGCTACGGTGCTGCAGGTTTCGACGGCCGCATTTTCGCCGACCCCCGATGGCGGCCGGACTCTCGCTATACCACGGCGGCTAGCCGGTGCAGCATCTGCCCGTACCGTTGCGCGTCGAGAATCCCTTCGACAAGCACGAGACGACCGCTGGCAAGACAGGTCAGCGCGAGCTGTTCGATCAGCGTGATGTTGAACGCTCCGGGTTCGTCGAACTCGCGCAGCATCTGTCGACGCACGACATCCTGTGGCACTACCACGCATCGGCTGCGGTCGAGGCGCTGTTGCACGGCGTTGGCGACGGTCGATTTACCCGATGCGGGAGTTGCCTCGAATAGTGACCAGGGTGTTCATCTTTGGGTTCGAAGTTCGTCCTCGACCACGGTCTGATGAAATCCCCAAGCGTCGGCCACGATGTCGGCCAGATCGGGGCGCTGCGGTTTCCAGCCGAGTTCGCGGTGCGCTTTCTCGCTGGAAGCGATGCATACCGCCGGGTCGCCGGGTCGGCGCCCTTGGATGCGGACGGGGAAGTCGACGCCGGTGACGGCACGGACGGTGTCGAGCACTTGCCGGTTCGAATGTCCTTGCCCGTTACCGGGATTGAAGATGCCGTGGTGGCCTGGCTCGACGGCGTCGAGGGCGAGCAGGTGGGCGGCCGCGAGATCGGATACGTGGATATAGTCGCGGATGCAGGTGCCGTCCGGAGTTGGATAGTCGGTTCCGAACAGGGTGAAGGTGTCTCGTTGCCCACCGGCGGCTTGGAGCAGGATCGGTATGAGGTGTGATTCAGGGTCGTGGCGCTCGCCCAGGTGCGCCCCATCGGCGGTGCGGACGGCACCGGAGGCGTTGAAGTAACGCAAGGTTGCCGCGCCGAGGATGCCGAAGGCTCCGCAGGCACCCGCGATGAGTTGGTCGACCGTGGCTTTGGTTGCGGCGTAGGGGTTTTGGGGTCGAATCTCGGCGGTTTCGTCGAAGGCGGTAGTTCCGTCGCCGGTATACATCGAGCCGGTCGAGGAGAAGATGAGCCGCGGTACGCTCGCGGCACGGATCGCGCGGAGTAGCGCAAGGGAGCCTTCGATATTGTTGTGCCAGTACTTTTCTGGGTTACGCACTGATTCTGCGACTTCGATGCTGGCGGCGAAGTGCAGCACCCCGTCGAACCCGGCGGTCGGGGTGAGGACGTCGGCGACTCGATGTACCGACATCTCGTGGAATCGTGCGCCTGCGGGGAGGTTGAACGCGAACCCGGTGGAAAGGTTGTCGACGATCTCGACCTCGTGTCCGGCGTCGACGAGCTGGTGGGCGACGACGGAGCCGATATATCCGGCACCGCCGGTAACGAGCAGCTTCACAGGGGTCGAGCCCTCCTCGGTAGCAGCACTGTGCAAACGATGGCGGTGGCGACGATATATCCCTCGGGGTCGTGCCACGCCAGTCTTGACCGAGTTAGGCGGCGAACCAGCGGGGAGCGTAGCGGTCCGGTCGACCATGCTGAGGCCGTGCTCAGCTCACCAGAGCCGCGTAATCACATGGCGCACAACGTTTCCACGGCGAGGGCGAGCTGCTCGCCGTCCACCGCGGCGGCAGGCGCGATCAGTTGAGTCATCGCGAGTCCCTGGAAGAGCAGGAAGTAGAGCGTGACGACGGCCCGCGCCTGCTCGGCGGACAGCTCAGGGTGCGTCTCGCGCAAGACGTCGGCGAGATCGCCGAACGCGATCTCGGTGGCCTGGGCCATGAACTCCTGCGACTCCGCCGACCGGGCTACGAGCAGGGCGTTTTCCGCGCTCAACAGCAGGGCCTCGTGGTTGGTCCGGATCACTTCGAGCAGCCCGGTCCAGGTGGGCGCCACCGACTCCCGCAGCGATCGACCCGCTCCCCCGGACCGGATGGCGGCCTCCATGCCGTCACCGACATCACCGCCGAGCCCTTCGGCGATCGCCTCGGTGATCAGCCGATCCTTCGAGCCGAAGTGGTAGCCGATGGCGGCCAGGCTGACCCCGGCGGCGCCCGCGATATCGCGCGCGGTGGTCTTGGCCAGGCCACGCTCGAGCACGGCCTTGCGCGCTCCGGCCAGCAGGTCTTCGCGGTTTCCCATCACTAGAGAGTACCAGCGTCTTAGACGTTTGTCCCACAGGGTCCACCTGCGCAAACGCGCACCTCCGAACAAATTTCTCGAAACCGCACCCAGACAAGACTTGAATGAGTAATACTCCTGAATGTGTCCAAATCAGCCGAATTCGAGCGGATGCTCCGCGGCGCGGCACTGCGCGTGACAGCACCACGATTAGCGGTGCTCACCGCGGTACATCAGCACCCCCACTCCGACACGGACACCATCCTCGGCCAGGTGCGCCAAACCCTCGGCGCGGTTTCCCATCAGGCGGTATACGACGTGCTCCGGGCACTGACCGCCGCGAAACTGCTCCGCCGCATCCAGCCGATGGGCACCGTGGCGCGTTATGAGACGCGCGTCGGCGACAACCACCACCACCTGGTCTGCCGGTCGTGCGGCGCCATCGTCGACGCCGCGTGCGCGGTCGGCGCGGCCCCCTGCCTGACCGCCGCGGACGACAACGGTTTCGTCCTCGACGAGGCCGAGGTCCTCTACTGGGGCCTATGCCCGGACTGCGCGGCGCTACCGGCGCCGCTGCCCAACCCGTGAACACAGCCCAATTCACCACCCCCTGAAAGGAATTGCCGTGCCCGAGGACCACCCGCCCATCGGAGAGGCCAACACGGAGCCCGCGGAAAGCGGTTGCCCCGTAATGTCTGCCCGCCTCAAGTACCCGACCGAGGGCGGCAGCACCCGTGACTGGTGGCCGAACCAGCTCAATCTGAAGATCCTGCAGAAGAATCCGGCCGTCGCCAACCCGATGGACGCGGACTACGACTACGCCGCGGCATTCAAGACACTCGACCTGGCCGCCGTGAAGCAGGACATCGAGGCCGTGATGACGACCTCGCAGGACTGGTGGCCCGCCGACTACGGCCACTACGGGCCGTTCTTCATCCGGATGGCCTGGCATGCGGCGGGCACTTACCGCATCAACGACGGTCGCGGTGGTGCCGGTGCCGGCATGCAGCGGTTCGCCCCGCTCAACAGCTGGCCCGACAACGCGAGCCTGGACAAGGCCCGCCGCCTGCTCTGGCCGGTCAAGAAGAAGTACGGCAAGAAGCTCTCCTGGGCCGACCTGATCGTCTACACGGGCAATGTCGCGCTCGAGTCGATGGGCTTCGAGACCTTCGGCTTCGGCGGCGGTCGCGTCGACCAGTGGGAGCCCGAGGAGGACGTCTACTGGGGTCCCGAGCACACCTGGCTCGGCGGCGACGAGCGCTACACCGGCCAGCGCGACCTCGAAAACCCGCTTGCCGCAGTGCAAATGGGTTTGATCTACGTGAATCCGGAAGGGCCGAACGGCAATCCGGATCCGCTGCTCGCGGCCACCGACATCCGCGAGACGTTCCGCCGGATGGCGATGAACGACATCGAGACCGCGGCGCTGATCGCGGGCGGCCACACCTTCGGCAAGACGCACGGCGCGGGCCCGGCCGATCATGTCGGCCCCGAGCCCGAGGCCGCCCCGCTGGAGGAGCAGGGCCTCGGCTGGCGCAGCTCGTTCAACACCGGCGTCGGCAAGGACGCGATCACCAGCGGCCTGGAGGGCGCCTGGACGCCGACCCCGCGGACCTGGGACAACAGCTTCGTCGAGACCCTCTACGGCTACGAGTGGGAGAAGACGAAGAGCCCCGCGGGCGCGTGGCAGTGGATCCCGAAGAACGGCGGCGGGGCGGGCACCGTGCCCGACGCGCACGACGCCGCGAAGTCGCACACCCCCGTCATGCTGACCACGGATCTCTCGCTGCGCGTGGACCCCAGCTACGAGCAGATCACCCGGCGCTGGCTCGACCATCCCGAGGAGCTCGCGCAAGAGTTCTCGAAGGCTTGGTACAAGCTGACCCACCGCGACATGGGCCCGATCGTCCGCTACCTCGGTCCGCTGGTCCCGCAGGAGACGCTGCTCTGGCAGGACCCGGTCCCCGCGGTGACGCACGACCTCATCGGCGCGGCCGATATCGCCACCCTCAAGAGCCAGCTCCTGGCTTCGGGTCTGACTGTGCCGCAACTTGTTTCGACCGCGTGGGCGGCCGCATCCTCGTTCCGTGGCAGCGATAAGCGCGGCGGCGCCAACGGCGGTCGCCTCCGGCTGCAACCGCAGCGCGGCTGGGACGTCAACGAGCCCGACCAGCTCACACTTGTGTTGCCCGTGCTGGAAGGCATTCAGGAGGCATTCAACTCGGCGCAGACCGGGAACACGCGGGTGTCCTTCGCCGATATCGTGGTGCTCGGCGGCGTCGCGGCGGTCGAGCAGGCCGCGAAGGCCGCCGGTTTCGACATCGAGGTGCCGTTCGCCCCTGGTCGGACCGATGCCACCCAGGAACAGACCGACGTGGAGTCCTTCGCCGCGATGGAGCCGAGCGCCGACGGCTTCCGCAACTACCTCGGCAAGGGCAACCAGCTGCCGGCCGAGTACCTGCTGATCGACAAGGCGAACCTGCTCACCCTGAGCGCTCCCGAGCTGACCGTCCTGGTCGGTGGCCTGCGCGTGCTCGGCGCGAACTATCACGAGTCCGCGCTCGGCGTCTTCACCGATACCCCGGGGTCGTTGACCAACGACTTCTTCGTGAACCTGCTCGACATGGGCACGAAGTGGGAGCCGACGTCGGCCGACGAGGGCACCTATGCGGGCAAGGATCGCGGCACCGGCGCGACCACCTGGACCGGCAGCCGCGTCGACCTGGTCTTCGGGTCCAACTCGCAGCTGCGCGCGCTCGCGGAGGTCTACGCCACCGATGACGCGAAGGAGAAGTTCGTGCGGGACTTCGTCTCCGCATGGGACAAGGTGATGAACCTCGACCGGTTCGACCTGGCCTGATCACTGCCCGACCGGCTGCCGAGCCGGTCGGCACGTGCGGCACCCCGCGAACTGAGCCAGTTCGCGGGGTGCCCGTGCTATATCGACCAGCCTGAGAAAGCCGTTGCGCCCGAACGCAATACGCGTCAAGCACCGTAGGCGGTGAATCCGGCCCAGGTGAAACTGTGGTCGCCGCGGTCATACGACGCCGCGATGGCCGCTCTGAGTGCGACGTGGCCTGCCACTCCGGTCTGTAGTCCACGGTGCAGGTCTTCCAGAAACGCGATCGTCGCGCGAGAATCGATAACCGGTAGCGCGGAAGCGATTACGGTGCGTGCACCGGCCGACAGGAACACCGCTGGGAAGCCGAGCAGTTCGTTCGGCAGGCTCTTCACCACTCCCCCGACGTGGCAGGCCGACAGGACGATCACGCCGCCCGGCGCCACCGGGCGGATAAGGAATTCGCTGAGCGAGAGCCGATTCTCGCCGAGGAGCAGGACCGAATTGAACACGGTCTGCTCCACCAGCACATCGTGGCACGCGAAATGCACGACGGCGGCGCGTTCGATGGCGTCGAGGATGCCGCCGTCCGGGTGCGGCGCAGACGGGCACAGGGCGAGCTCATCGGCGATTTCGCGGCGCCTGCTCGGTGTCATCGCCCGAATGCGAACTGGACTGTCCGCGTGCGGGTTTGCGTTCTCCGGCCGCAAGTTCATCGGCTGTGTCCCGTATATCGCGGCGATCGCGTCGCCCTCCAGCCCGATTCCAGGCAGGAAGTCGGCACCGGTCGACGGGTCCACCGCGACCACCGCGGCACGAGAGGTCGGCCTCGGCGGCAAAGTGGCGGAAAGGAAGATGCTCGCGTTGGGGATGACGGTCATATCGAACTGCACCTGGGTGGGCCGCTCGTCCACCAGCGCGCCGCCGAGCGGCAGCGTGCCTGCCGCGCCGACCGGGGCGAGCGCGAAGGCTTTCAGGCCGGGCCATTGCACCCGGATGACCGCCAGGGTTGCCTCGCCGAGCTCGGTCAGGATCACGCTGAGTTCGTGGTGTAAGTCGGCCGCACTCAGGCCCTCGGTCTCGCGCCGACGATAAAGGTCGCTGATGCGGGTCTGCCACCCCTGCACCCGCTGGCTGGTGAAGCGGGGGAGGTCGATGCTGACGGTTCGACCGATACGTGTGCTGTCCCCATAGGTACGAAACGCGACGCCCCCCAACGACGTAGCGACGACATAGATGATGTCGCGACCCGAGCGCACCGCCGCGAGCTCCGTAACACAGTGCCGGGCTTCGGCTTCGAGCGTTATGCGGTGGGCGGGCGCCGCTTCCACCAGTTTCACCTGGCGGGCGCGGAACTCCTCCAGCCGCCGGTTGATCATTCGACTGTCGCGATCACCGGGCTCGCAATATTCCTCCGACTTGATGCGGTCGCCCCATCGCCGGCCCTCCTGCGAGAGGTCGTCGAGCTGCCTCGGGTCGGGGTCGTACGCGCGCAGGGCGGTCATCACTTGCGTCGCTAGATACAGACTGCCCGAGACGTTTTCCAGCAGCAGCGGCGCGAACGCGGGCATCGCGCAACGGTGATTCGCGTACGCGCCGAGCTCGAAGGCGATCTGGTTGGCCGCGCGCAGCGGCATCTGGGTCTCGTCGTTCTGCCAGAATTGGGCCACCGCATGCGCGTAGGCGCCGGCGTGCATCGTCGCGGTCAAGGCGACCCGGAACCAATTACATTCCGGCAGTTGCGATTCCAGGACTATCGCCCAGCGGAACACATCCGTGCAGAGCAACGCCTGGTCGAGATCGGTACCCATCTCCGGCACGAATTCCACGATGAACAAATTCAACTCGGCAAGGATCGCGCGCACCTCGTCGGGCGAACGCGACTCCTCGGCGGCCGTGACGCGCTGTTTCAGGTGCTCGACCCGCTGCGTCAGCGTCGGGTCGAGCCGATTCGTTATTCCGTCGAACACGTCAATTTCCGGATCACCAGTCTCCGCGCATCACGAAAGCTTCTGCGTGACAAAAGCTTATCGATGTCCACCGGAGCGCGGTGTCCACCAAACGACCTACAGCGTCGACCGGTAACAGCTGCGCTACACCTCGACCCGCTCCCCCATGATCACGGTCCGCTGCCCCGGCAACCCGAAGTATTCGGCGGCGTCGGCGGTGATATAGGACGTGGCGATGAACAGACGTTTACGCCATGCCGCCATGGTCGGCTCGGATCCGCGCTTCAGCTCGATCTTCGACAGGAAGTAGGACGCGTCGTCGATCGAGATCCGTCCTTCGGTCTGTGACGGGTCGAGCAGGCGCAGCGTCGCGGGGATGTTCGGCGTCTCCATATAGCCGAAATGTGCTGTCACATGGATGATTCCGTCATCGGCGTAGCCGAGCGCGTCGATCTCGGTGCGCTGCCCGTCGGGTACCCGCGGCACCGGCAGCGTGTCGATCGACATGATCACCACATGCTCGTGCAGCACATGATTGTGCTCGACGTTGGCCCGCATGGCCAGCGGCGCGGTTTCCATGCCGCGGTTGAGGAACACCGCCGTGCCGGGCACCCGCACCAAAGGCGGCTGGTGGTCCTGCAATTCGTCGACGAACTGGCGCAGCGGGCCTTCCTTCGCCTCGCGTGCGCGGGTGACCACGTCCCGGCCGCGTGCCCAGGTACTCATCACCGTGAAGGCGGTGAGCCCGATCAGCAGCGGCAGCCAGGCGCCGTGCACGAGCTTGGTCATGTTCGCCGCCCAGAACATCGCGTCGACCGCGAGCAAGGGGATCGCGCCGAGCAGGACGAGCCAGAGCGGGGTGTTCCATTTGATCCGGGCGAGATAGAAGAACACCAGCGTCGTGATGGAGATCGTCCCGGTCACCGCCATGCCGAACGCGTAGGCCAGTGCCGCCGAACTGCGGAAGGCGAACACCAGCGTCAGCACCGAGAACATCAGCACCCAGTTGATCCACGGCACGTAGATCTGCCCGATGGTCGACTCCGAAGTGTGCGCGATCCGCAGTCGCGGTAGGTAACCGAGCTGCGCGGCCTGCGACGCCACCGAGTAGGCACCGGTGATCACCGCCTGGGAGGCGATCACCGTGGCGGCGGTCGCCAGCAGCACCAGCGGGAGCCGGGCCCAGCCGGGGGCGAGCAAGAAGAACGGACTGCCGACGTTGCTTTGGTCGCCCAGAATCAGCGCACCCTGGCCGAGGTAGCTCAGTACACAGGCGGGCAGCACCAGCCCGAGCCAGCCGCGGGTGATCGCCTTCCGGCCGAAGTGCCCCATGTCGGCGTACAGCGCCTCAGCGCCGGTGATGGCGAGCACGATCGCGGCCAAGGCGAAGAAGGCAATGCCGAAGTGCCCGAACATGAAACCCACCGCGTAGGTGGGCGACAGCGCCTTCAGGATTTCCGGATGCCGCGTGATGCCCGAGATTCCGAGCGCCCCGATCGAGCCGAACCAGAGGATCATCACCGGCCCGAACAGGCGGCCGACCGCCGCCGTGCCGCGCCGCTGCACCGTGAACAGCACGATGATGATCACCGCGGTGATCGGCACGATCAGGTCTTCCAGACCCGGCTCGACGATCTTCAGGCCCTCCACCGCGGACAACACCGAAATCGCCGGAGTGATCATGCTGTCGCCGAAAAACAGCGCGGCACCGAAGATCCCGACCCCGGCCAGCACCGTGGCGGCCCGGCCACCGCGCCCGCCACCCAGCCGCCGCAGCAGCGTAATGAGCGCCATGATGCCGCCCTCACCGTCGTTGCTCACCCGCATCACCAGCGAGATGTAGGTAAACGTGACGATGATCATCACCGACCAGAAGATCAGCGACACAACGCCGTACACGTTGTCCGTGCCGATCGGCACCGGATGCGGATCGTCCGGGTTGAACACCGTCTGGATCGTGTAGATCGGGCTCGTCCCGATATCACCGAACACCACGCCGAGCGCCCCGACCACGACAGCGGTCCGCACCGTCCCATCCCCGCCTGTCGCGGGAACCGACGGAGTCACCTCGACCCCTGTGTCCATGACGCCTCCTCGCTGCGCGGCCCGCACCCATCGTGCCGTGGTTTGCCGCCACGTCACTGTAACCACGCCGCGCGCGGCGTTCCCGCCCAGCGGGAAAGCGCTCGATCGCGCTCATCGTTATAAGAGGTGCGCATAGCTTTAAGAGATGAAGGCGCGGTAATCGAATTCGGCCGACGTCTTCACTAATACCGAGCCCGATATTCGCCCATTCCGGACATTCGGCCGCGAAGCCCCGGACACGCGCTATGACAACGCGCTGGCAAATGGCGATCCCCCTTGACAGTTCGATGGCCAAGACCCGACCTGCGATAGGGTCGAGAAGCCCTGGCGCGCAGCCGAACCCAATGCCGCATCGGCCCTGGTACGCATATCCGGCACCACCGTTGATCAGAAGCGGGAGCGGGTCACCCGCACCGGCTTCGTGAGGTGGTCCGCGGATGATCCCGACGGGGCCGCAAGCCACAACACTTGAACGGGTGGCGAATTCACAGCATTGACATATGAATTCACGTACCCTTATACCTAAGTCCCATCGCGGATCGGTCGCTAGTTCATCACCATTGGATAACAGGTAGTCAGCGCTGTTCGCGTGCGTGCGCGCTGACACCTGACTTACCTGACGATCGAGGTCACACCGGATGTGCATAGAGGTACAAACACGCGTCGACGCGTGCCGCCGGTCAGTTGGGGAGCAGGGCCGCGGGCATAGCGTGCTGCCGCGCGGAGGTGCGGCATGAGCGCGCCGCCCGATAGAACTGCCAACTGGCACAACGGTTTCCGAAGATTCGGCGGACGAACCGGGATGCTGAGCGGTCCGCCGCTGATCGAGATCAGGGAACCGGGCCGGGCCGCCCGGCGGCTGATGCTGAGCGGCCCGGTGACCTTCGGCCGCAACGGCGACAACGAACAACTGCGCGACGCCACCATTTCGCCACGACACCTCCGGCTGGTGCCAAGCCCTACGGCGCTCTCGGTGGTCGACCTCGGCAGCCGCAACGGCACCACGGTCAACGGTGTCCCGCTCACCGGACGTACCGCGCTGACCACCGGCGACACCGTTCAGCTCGGTGACACCGAAATCATCGTGCTGTACGAGCCGGTCACCGAACCGCTCGCTCGCATCGACGAAGACGCGCCGAGCGAGCCACCCACCCCCGCACCTCCGGTCGATCCCCCGCCGTCCAGGCTTGTCACGCTGGCCAATCGGATACTGGATATCGATCCCGTCGGGACCCGAAATCTGTTCCCCGTCGCCACCGAACTACCCACCCGGATGCCGCGGAAAATGTGGCACCTCGTGCGAATCGCCAGCATGGCCGTCTACTTCGAAATGATCGTCGCGATGTTCGTCAGACCCGCGGGCGGGTTGTTCGTCTTCTTCGGCGTGGTGGTTCCGCTATTACCGGGACTATTCTTGATCGCGCCGGGACTATGGCGGAACAGTTGCCCACTGGCCGCGACGAACCAGCTCCCCCGGGTACTACGCTTCACCCGCGGCAAGAATCCACCCGATTGGCTATACGCCCGAGGCTATCTCGGGGCGACCGCACTGTTCTTCGGTATCGCGGGCGCCAGGCTGGCGGGACTGGATCGCAACGGTGCCGCCGCGGGCATCGTGTTATTACTGGTCGCCGTCGCCGCTTTCACCGGCGGTGTGCTGTTCAAGGGCAAGAGCGGCTGGTGCAGCAGTATCTGCCCGTTGTTCCCGCTACAACGCGCGTACGGCCAGACCCCGTTCGTCACGGTGCCCAACAGCCATTGCGAGCCGTGTGTCGGCTGCGCCAAGAATTGCTTCGACCTGAAACCGCGGGCCGCCTACCAATCGGATCTCACCGATCCGGCACTGGCATGGAGCGCGCCGCGAAAACTGTTCGCGGCCGCGCTACCCGGCTTCGTCCTGGGTTTCTTCACCCTGGCCGGGAAAACCGAAACCAGTCTGGTGCAGCGCTATTCGGCGCTCGGGCTGTTCATGATCGTCGCGGTGGGCCTGTTCTTCGCCCTGGAGGCGATGACGCCGCTCAGCGTCTCGACCATCAGCGTCGGGTATTCGGCGCTGGCGCTCAACATCTTCTACTGGTTCGCCGGAGCGACGCTGGCCCGGTCGTTCGCGACGATCACCGGGATCAGCGCACCGTGGCTGCATTGGCCGATCAGCGCCACGATCCTGCTGGCCACGATCGTATGGATCGCCAGGACCCGCGTCGTCGAACTGCAATTCGCGCTCAGCACCGGAACACGCACCGAACCGGTCTTGCTGGCATTACCGAAAGTACGACCGCGAGACCCGGAAAAGCCGAGCACGCCTGCGGCTTCGGTGACCTTCGACGGCGTCCCGGTGGCCGCCGATAGCGGGATGAGCCTGCTCGACATCGCCGAACGAGGCAAACAGCCGATCGAGGCAGGCTGCCGGATGGGGGTGTGCGGGGCCGACCCGGTCGCGGTGCTCGACGGCATGTCCTGCCTGTCGCCGCCCAGCCAGGACGAACGGAACACCCTGCGCCGCCTCGGTTTCGCCGGCAACACCCGGATGGCCTGCTGCGCGCGGATCGGCACCGGCAGCGTCGAGGTGTCACTGACGCCGGAACCCGGCAACGCGAACAGGCTGCGACCGACGCGCTTCGACCGGTCCATCGTCAGCGTCGCCGTGATCGGCAACGGCATCGCGGGCGTGACCGCCGCGGACTTCCTCCGACGCAACCATCCCGACTGCGAAATCCATCTCGTCGGCCGCGAATCGCATCCGCTGTACAACCGTATGGGCATCTCGCGTCTGGTGTACGGCCGATCGGCAATGCAGGGCCTGCACCTGCTCCCCGAGCAGTGGTACGACGACCATGAGATCACCACCTGGCTGAACACCCTCGCCACCAGCATCGATCTCGCGGGACGGCGGGTCTTCCTCGGCACCGGCGAGGCACTCCCCTACGACCGCTTGATCCTCGCCATGGGCGCGAGCAGCGCGCTGCCACCCATCGAAGGGCTCTCCCGGCCAGGCTGTTTCGTGCTCCGCGAGGCCAGCGACGCGATCTGGATCCGCTCCTACGCCCAGCAATTCCGGTGCGCCACCGCGGTAGTCGCCGGTGGCGGGCTGCTCGGGCTGGAGGCCGCGCACGCGCTGCACCTGCTCGGCCTTCAGGTCACCGTGCTCGCTCGGGGTGATCGGTTACTGGCCAAGCAGATCGATGCTCGGTGCTCGCAATTGGTGCTCGATCACTTCACCAGGACCGGGATCCAGGTGCTGCGGCACGCCGAAACCGTACGTGTCACCGGTGATCCCGCGGTTCGCCGGGTAATCCTGCGGGACGGTCGTGAAATCGAAGGCGACCTTTTCCTGACCGCCACCGGTATCCGCCCGAATATCGACCTGGCCCGCAGCGCCGGTGTACCCGTCGAACGCGGTGTCCTGGTAGACGATCGGATGCGCACGCACGTCCCCGACGTCTACGCCGCGGGCGACATCGCCGAACTCGACGGACAGGTATCCGGACTATGGCCGGTCGCCGCCGAGCAGGCGCAGGTCGCCGCCGTGAACGCACTCGGCTTCGACCGCCCGCTCGCCGCTACTATGCCCGCCATGATCCTGAAAGGCGTTGGACTGGAACTCTTCTCGACCGGAAAGGTGGAACCGGAGTTCGGCGACGAGGAGATCGTCATCGACCGCCCCGACTCCTACCGACGGTTGATCCTGTCACACGGCCGAGTCGCCGGCGCCACCGTCCTCGGCCACCACCCCGGCGATCTGGCGGCGGCCCAGCAGGCGATGAGCAGTCGCCTGCCGGTACCGGTCACCGCCCGAGCCGCCCTGTACGCCGGGGATTGGTCGGCACTGGCACCCACCGAAACGATCGATCTGCCTACCGCGCAACCGATTCGAACACCTACCTGAGCATTTCCTCGGATATGTGCATCTATCGGGAAGCGGTGTGCTGGGGCGCGTCGCCCGCCGTACCCAGCTGTAATTATCAGTCGGTCACGCGCGGTGGAGGTTCCAACGTAGCGGCACCTTTTCCGCCGTGCCATCCACCGCCAGCGTCTCGGAATCCGTCACCATGTCACCACTCCTTACTAAGAACATCAACGTTAAGTAACTGAGTGCTAAGGTTTATTCCGGGCAGCGCAGAACCAAGTCTCGCGAAGAGCCCGAGGTCACGAATCTGGCGCGCCCGCAACAGGGTTGGACCGCGCACTGGCACCTCGTCCAACCGATCCGGACGATGGACAACGAAAGGGGACTACTCCCCCCGGTCCAACGCATCGGTCATTTCTTAGTTACCGAGGCGTGGAAAGACCTCGGGCTGCGCCAGATTCCTGATCGTTTCGACGATGTCACCACCACGTCGACCGAAGACCACATCGAAGTACGTGCGCAAGTAGTTGCGCTGCAGGTCGATCGAGCGGTTCGCGTCGATGGTGCCGACCGTTCTCGCTGTCACGTCTGCCGGAAGAAGACCGGCCGCCGTGAGTTGCGGCAGGATCGCCTGCTGATCGCTGAACGACATGTGCTCGGTGCCCGACACCCGTAGCGGCAGTTTCAATCCGGAGTTGCTCGGCCAATATGGCTCCCAGCCTGGCCGAGCGAACCATGGGGATGCCCCACTGGCAAGCATCAGCAGCGGCCGGTCGATCCCGTCGGCGGCAACCGAACCGAGCACCGGTCCGTCGAGATCGACACCCGCACGAATCCTGGAATCGTCGTGCATGGTTTGGGCCGTCGTCGAGCCGCCGAGCGAATGACCGAACATCCCGATCTTCGAAAGGTCCAAGTTGTCAGCGAGGTGTGCGGGAAGATGCCGACCGGCGTCGGCGGACTGCCCGGTGGCGATGAGTTGATTCAGCACGAACCGGGCGTCGGCCACCCGGGTCGGCAGCAGGACATCACGGAGCACCTCCTGCGGTGAATCCAGTGGAACCGCAGTATGTTCCACACGACCGTCAGGGAATTGGACGGCGAACGCTTCGTGCGTGTGGTTGATCGCGACCACGACGTAGCCGTGGCTCGCGAGGTCTTCGGCCTGCGCGGTGCTCCAGCCGGTGGTGTCGTCCATTCCCGGCGAGTTCAACAGGATCGGAAATCGGCCGCTGCCGGTGAGCGCAGGCTCATCTCGACGGCTATGGCTAGCAGCGAGTGCCCAACTGCCCTGAGGTACACCGAGTTCCGCGAGGTAGCTCTCTTCGGCAAGCTGACCACCACGCGGCATCCACGCTGCGGCCGGTGCGGTGTCTGCGTCATCGGCTGGATACCAGACCTGAACCATCAGTTCGCGTTGCCGTGCGGGTTCCCATGGATCCGCGCGATCCGGGTCGATCAGCGGCATTTCGGTGACGCCAACGGAATACGGGCCGGTCGGCGTGGGCAACGCGATAGTCGACACGGTGTCAGACGAGGTTCCCGGACCGGCTTCGGCCACACCGGCAGCGGCCAGCAGTATCGTTGCGACGGCACTGACGAGCCGCCGTAAACCGTTGTGCTCTATGATAACTCCCCAAGTCGCGTGGCTCCCGGTGGTCACCCTACAAGATCGGACTGATGTGCCGGTCGAACTGGGTCACCGCCGGTAGCGTCGCGTGGACAGGGTCGCTTCCTGATCGGCGGGTGGGTCGGACTTCAGTTGTCGGTTGAGTAGTCCTGACTGATCCAGCGGTCGGGGCGGATGGTGAACAGGACGGACTGGGTGCCGTCCATGTTGGCGGCGAAGTCGCGACCTTGTTCCGGGCCGAGGTAGCGAACGGCAATCGCCTCTCGCACGTCCTGCGGGGAAGGGGTGGCGGCGTCGGTGATGGTGCCCTCGACGATGACGTACTGGTAGGGCAGTTCTTCGCGCTGGACGGTGAGGGTGACGACGCCTGCTTCGCGGATGAGCCTGGCCTTGCGGCGCTCGGCACCGGTGTTGACCCTGATGTCACCGCCGGGGGTGTAGTCGTACCAAATGGGGACGCTTGCTGGTGGGCGGCCGTCGTTCGCGGCGACCGACAGCACGGCGATGTGCTTGCCTGCGAGGAATTCCTGACGTTCGGACTCGGTGAAGGGTCTCGGCATGTGACATCGAACACCCCGATCGGCCGCGTTATTCCCGCGTCATCGGCGGCGCCCATCATGTGACAGTGCCCAATCCCGCGGCGGGAAACTGTGCACCGACCCGATCTGAAGTTCGGTGTGAAGTGGATCCCGGCGGACGGGATGCCGGTGAATGCGAGTTGCGTTAGGCTCGGCACCGCGTAATTATCCGATGCCTAATTCCAAGCGAAATATTGACGCCGAAAACCCCCATGTTGTCTGTCATATTGATATCCGCGCATAAGGATTTCAGCACAGCGACAAGCGGGCAGCGCCGCATCTCGTCGAACCGGATATGAGGAGCTTTTGTGCGTGGTTTCAGATTATGCGCGGCGGGCCTGAGCGTTCTCGCGCTCACCTGCCTGTCGGCTACCGCCTTCGCCGATGAGCCCGCGCCGGTCCAGGGATCGTCCGACGTGGACGTCGTACCGCCGCCGCCGGGCGCGAACGACTGGTCCTGCCGGCCGAGTGCCGCGCATCCGCGCCCAATTGTGCTGGCGCACGGCACCTTCGAGAATCGCCTGGACAATTGGTTCGCGATGTCACCGAGACTCGCGGCGGCGGGCTACTGCGTGTACGCGCTCGACTTCGGCCTCGGCCTGGGCGGCACGGTGTCCGGCCTGGGACCGATGCGCGAATCCGCGCAGCAGATCTCGGATTTCATCGACCGAGTGCTCACGACAACCGGAGCGCAGCAGGTCGATATCGTCGGCCATTCGCAGGGCGGCGTGCTGCCTCGGTACTACCTGAAGAATCTCGGCGGCACACCGAAGGTGCATACCCTCGTCGGCCTCGCGCCCGACAATCACGGCACCACATGGGGCTTGGTCGGCCTGCCGATCACCCTCGTGCCACCGGCAACCAACCTGGTGTGCCCGTCCTGCACAGAACAGCTGCCGACGTCCGACTTCATCACCCAACTCAATAGCGGCGGCGAAACGCAACCCGGCGTCAGCTACACCGTCATCGCGTCCAAGTTCGACGAGTTCGCGACGCCGTACACCACCGGCTTCCTCAACGGCCCCGACGTCGACAACATCACCCTGCAAGACGTTTGCCCCGGCGATTTTGCCGAACACATGGCGATGACGTCCGACCCGGTCACGATCCAATTGGTACTCAACGCATTAGACCCGGAACACAAGGCACCGGTTCCCTGCGGCATCGGATCGATACACGCGAAATAGCAGGCCCCCAATTCCGGTGGCGCCTGTTCCCGGGTCTGTCCGCAATGTCCGCATCGCCGATAGCCTCGCGAGCGGCGGCTCCCCTCGCCGCCTAGCGGTTCCGGCCGCTAGCATCGCGAGCGATCGGCTATCACGGCGGTCGCCTGCGATAGCCGATCGCTCGCCGGCGACTAGCCGGGAAGCTGGAAGTCGGCCTTGAAGCGCGGCCCCGGCGGCAGCCCGCGCAGCACGGCGCTGATCCAGGCCACCGCGGGCGGCCACACCGCCACCGCGTTGACGACGTGTTCGGGCAGCGGCATCGTGTAGAACCGCAGGTCCGCGCCGCGGTTCCAGTAGTCGTTCACCGCGGGCAACACCACGGACGCGGGAATCAACTCATCCCAGATCCCGTGGTACCAAAAGATCGGACTATCCGGAATGTGTTGCCCCAGGCTCTGTTCCTGCAGCACCCGCATCACCCCCGGCGCGTTTTCCAACGTCATTCCGGGATTGAAGTAGTCACTGATCGGCCGATACATCCCCGACAACGCCACCGTGTACACACAACGACTCTGCATGTCCTGCAGGATCGCCTGACCTTCCTTGGTCAGCAGCTTCGCCGCATCGAACTGTTCGGGAAACTCACGGGACAACCCGGCGAAACCGAGCCACATGGTGAAGTTGCTGATCCCGGTGAGCCCGGCCCGCTGTTCGGTCGCGTACCGCGCTTGCAGGCGCAGGTCACCGGGCGTGCCGCCGATGGCCGTACCGAGCAAACGGACGTCGGGAGCGTAACTTTCGCGCAGTTCGGCCGCGCGGATCGACCCGGAACCGCCACCGGAATAGCCGTACGTGGCAATTCCGGAATCCGAAAGACCCAGCGAGGCTTCATTTTTCATGGCCCGCAGGCTGTCCAACACCATCTTGCCCTCATCGAAGGTGTTGAAGGTATTGAACTTACCGTCGAAGTCGGGCACGTTGATCGCGAAACCCTGCGCCAGCCACCCCACCGCCAGCGCGGCTTCCTTCATGGTGCCGACCTGCAGCGTGTAGGACGGGTTGCACGCCGAGTTGGTCGAGTCGATCGCCTCCTGGAAGGAAACCACCGGCCGCGGTCCGCCCGTCCAGGGAATCCCTGGCGTGATCACCGACGTCGCGGTCGCGATCGGATTGTCGTGAATGTCGTTGCTGCGAAACAACAACTGCCTGGTGTCGACGGGGAACGGGATGCCGAGTATTCGGGTCTGCACGGTGCGCGATCGAATGATCTGACCCGGCGCGTAGGAGGCCAGGTCTTCCGGATCGGCGTACCACGGGTCCTCGGCGGGCACCGGGATGGGCAGCAGGTCGTAGATCTGCGGTTCGGCGGGCAACTGCGGCAATTGATTCTGATCCGGCGGGAACGCCGGGTACGGATCGGCGGCCGCGAGTCCGGCGCTGGACACCGCTAGGCAGAGCGCCGTCAATGGTACCGCCGCCCATGTGAATCTCTCCCCGAACATGCACCCTCATCTCGTCACGTGTGATCGGCATCATGCGAAGACCGAACTGATGTCAGTACACCTCCCACGCGAGAACGTCCGCTATCGACAAACCAACAGACTCGTCTCTGGGACAGTTGTGCACATCCATAGAATTCGATCCGCTACGGCCATTCCGCCGCGGGTCCGCCCGAAGTCAGGCAGAGAACGCCTTCGATTCCAGCAGCTGCGCGGTCCGCGCCGCCGACAGCGTCATAGCCTCCGTCGGCCGCTGCGGGTCGTAACCGGTGAGTTCGGCGATCCGCGCCAATCGATAGGTGATGGTGTTGCGGTGCACGAACAACAGTCTGGCCGCGGCGTTTTGATTGCACTCGTTCGCGAAGAACACCCCGAGCGTCTCCGCGAGCACCGGTTGATCCGCGAGCGGCTCCAGCACCGAGGCCAGCTCTTTGCGCACCGACCCGTCGACCGCCACCGCGTACTCCAACCGCAGGTCCTGCCGACGGCAGATCACCTCACCGCGGGACAGGCATCGACCGAGTTCCGCGACCACCCGCGCCTCCGCGAACGACGCCGGTATGGCCGCGCGCGTCAACGCGGGCGAGACGCCGATCCACAGCACAGGCGCTGCGCCCGTGCCGATTCCGGGCGCCAATCGGCTGGACAGGTTCTCGATGACCGCGCGCTCGTCGCGCGCATCGATCGGAATCAACGCCGTCCAACCGGTGATGTCACGACGCAGAAACGCGCCGGGGAGATCATGGATTCGACGCCGCAGATCGGTCAGCGTGCCCGGGCCGGGGTCGCCGGGGCGGATCACCGCGACCACGAACGCCTCCGCGACCGGCACCGCGGGATCGCCCACCCAATCGACCGGATCGCGCCCGGCCAGCAGTGCGTCCACGATGCCGCGCCGCCGTTCCAGCTCGTCCCACGGCCGCCGCCGGGCATCCTCCACACAGGCCACCGCGATGCGGGCCGTCATGAGCGAGAGATACTCCGAGAGCGGGCGGCCGATCTCCGCCAGCGCCGCCCGGCCGGCCGGGGATGCCGTGGTCGGCAGCTGAGACCAGAGGAAGTCGACGCCCGCTCGATAGTTGCCGAGCACGTCGTCCAGCGGCATCCCGTCGTGCACCAGCGACACCGCGCGCTCGACCAGCGGACGGGTAGCTTCCTCGGTCGGCTCGCTGCTGTCGAGCCAGAACTGGAAGAACAACCGCACATTCAGCTCCGCGGCCGGCACGAAGTCCGCGTCGACCAGTGAGCTGGGCACCCCGTCGTAGACCGGAGATTGCGTCGAGAAGCCATCGACCAACGCGAGAGCGTCCGACAGCAATCGCTCGATCGTGGCGGCCCGACGAGTCGTGTGATCGAACGCGGCAACGGTGCCTGCTGTGGTCACGGCAACTCCCGACGACGATGTTTGGTACCGCCCGTCGATGCCCGATTCCATGAACCTGGTACCGAAGGTAACGCGAATCTAGCAGACCGTCTCAGCCACCGATAGGATCCACCGATACCGCTATCGGTCGCCGCGGTCGTCGTCGCCGCGACACCCGCGCAGGGTGGGGTCCGGGCCGTTCTGCCTGAAGGAGTCCTCGCTCCAGAAGCTGACGGCGCCCCAGACCGCGATCGCGCCGATCGCCAGCGCGACGAGGGTAACCAGTACATCCATCGAAAGTCACACTCCCCGTACCGGAATCGAGCGCCGCACGGGTGATAGCTCGAAACAATTGTGGAAATTCGCGTCATTGCGTGGTCTAGCCATGCAGCCATGCTCGCCGCCGGCGGGCGGCAGGGGTATCCGCCGAACATCCGACAGCGCCCGGTCGGTGATCGATCGCCCGGTCGCAACCCTGCAGTAGCTGGCCCACCCGGGTTCGATCCGAGATTTCCGGCGCAGCTGCCCACCCACTGCCGATTTCCAGCGAAAAGCCACGTTTGATCGCCGCAGATCCGGGGAATTGCCCGCCTGTAGCTGATCGACCGTGCCTGTTCGCGGCGGTGATCGACTGCGAAACAGGAGCGCAACGCTGATATCGCCAACAGACAGTCCGAGTTCGACCAGGACGAGATGACAGCCAGACTCAGCCATTACCCGGGGCAGCCACGCCGGGAGTTTCAGGCAAGCGCGACCCCTTTCACCGATCACGTCCAGGCCGAAGGCAGCAAGGACCGAATCGCCGCGCCGTAAGCGGTGAACTGGCCGCGCTATGTCGGCTCGCGCATCGCACTGACGAATCGAGGAGACCATGCCTGAAATGTTGGATACCCATCGAGGAAAGACCCGGCGTCGCACGTCACTCACCGTCGGCGCGGTGGCTCTGCTCGCTTCCGGGCTGCTGGCCACAGCGCCGTCCGCGGTGGCCGATCCGTCGGCCGAGGCGACCAATGCGATCGACGCGCACTATGCCGACTTCGGCGGGTCGGGGTCGTTCCTCGGCGCGCCGCTCGGACCGGCCACCGACGTCGCCGGTGGCGCCGAACGCGCCTACCAGGGCGGCGTTATCTATTTCTCGCCCAATACCGGCGCCAAAGCCGTGTACGGCGAGATCCTGGTGAAGTACAAGTCCCTCGGCGGACCGAGCGGACCGCTGAGCTTTCCCACCAACGATGAGACCGGCGCGGGCGATTCCGTCGGCCGCTTCAACGATTTCGCCGAGCCCGGCGGGGCCGCGATCTATTGGAAGCCGGAAACGGGTGCGTGGACGATCAAGGGCAAGGTACTCGACGCTTGGCGTGAAAGTGGCGGTATCACCGGGCCTTTCGGCTACCCGCGCTCGGATATGACCGTCGACAACGGTGTCGCGACGGCCAACTTCGAGGGCCCCGGCGGCACCGAGATCAAGTGGTCCGACAGCGACGGCCTAGCGACGCAACCGCCTGAGCTAGCCGCGACCCTACCGGGATTCCGTGCGAACTCCCCCGATGTCGCGGCGCCGAATCCGGTGCCGAACCCCGGCGTCGACGCGACCAATGACTCCGGCAACTCCGGAATCAACAGGTGGTGGGGCATCCCCATCGGTTTGGCCATCACGGCCGTCGTCGGTGGGCTGCTCGGCATGCTCGGTCGTCGACGGTCGGATCCGACCCCGACGACAACGCGTACGACCCGGGCGCCGGTCGCCCCCAGCGCACGCACCACGACGGCGACCACGACGGGCGATCGACAAGGGTTCGTGCCGCCGCGCACTGACGCCACCGCTGCGGCCGGTGCCGGTGCTGCCCAGCGTGGCGCGGGGAATGTCGCCGGTGCACACGAGATGCACCGCGACGCACCGCGCACTCGCGGCTGACCAGCACAATCGACCACGGAAAGGAACGACAATGGAATGGCTGTTGGGCGTACTAGGTGGGCTGGTCGGCGGGAACATGGCCGGCGCGGGTAAGGGTTTCGGTCTGGCCGGAAATAGTGCGGCGGGCGCGGTCGGTGGCGGCGTCACCGGCGCGATCATTCAGGCGGCAACCGGCTCGGGCCTCGATCTCGGGCAGGTCATCGGTCAGGTCGCGGGCGGTGGTGTGGTCGGCGCGGTGCTGACCGCGGTGCTGGCGATGTTCGCGAAGAATCGCGGGACGGCCGACCGGCGCGAGACCGTCGATCACCGCTGACCCCTTGTAACACAAACATTCCCGGCGGTGCGTCCGTTTCCTAGGACGCACCGCCGGGACGTGTTGCGCTAGTTGTCGCGCAGACTCGACTGCAGCCGGTCGAACTCCTGCTTCGTCATTTCCTCCGGCGACCGCTCCGGCAGCTGCCGCGATTCGACGCCGACCGGGCCGACGTTCCCACCGTCGAATACCACTGAGGCCCAATTGTTCTGGGCTTGCAGCGAGGTGTAGTTGCGGTCGTTGTTCACGCTGGTCCGAACGGCACCGGACTGGATCGAGCCGTTGCAGTTCCAGTCGATCGGCTGGTCCGCCGAGCCCGCGGTCTTCCTGCGGGTGTTATCCGGGCAGAAGTACACGGTCTTCCACCCCGCTGCCACCGCCCCGAGTCCCTGGCGCTCCTGCAGCGAATTCTCGTTCAACGCGGGAGGATTCACGTTCGAGTAACCGAAGTTCGCACTGCCGTCGGTCTTCGGTACACCCGAGAACTGGAAGCTGTAGTTCATCACGCTGAGGTAGTTCGGCTTGTAGTTGACGTGGTCGGTGCCACCGTGCTTCAGGCCGAGGTTGTGCCCCAGCTCGTGGATGAACGTGCCGACATTGCCGTCGTCGCCGGGATTCCAGTTGCACTGGGGTCCGAGTGCGACGACGAAGGTGTCCGCCGGGATGCCCAGCGAAATGCCGCTGCTGCACCCGTTGTCGTAGGAGTCCGCCCAGATCATGTAGTGGAAGATATGGGAGCGGGCGGAGGCGAAGTTGGTTCGCTTGATCGCCGCGACCTGATCGTCCACCGGGGACAAATTGCTGTCATAGGGCACCTGATTGCCGCCGCCGAGATCATATTTGGTGCCTCTGGCGTTGCCCGCGTCCAGATGAATATTGATCCCGTTGCGGCCGTCCGGATTGGTCACCGGGGCGGCGGCGAATACCCCGGTGACCCGATCGAGCGCAGCGGTGGTCGGCAGGCGCCCGTTCATGTAGTCCATCTCGACGAACAGGTCCTTGTGCTTCGGGTCCGCGCCCATCTTGGGTAGATCCACGTCGATCTTCCCGTCGCCGTCGGCGTCGTACCCGTTGGTCTCCCATACGTCGGCCAATCCGTCACCGTCGCTGTCGACCAGGGCGGCCTCCGGTTGAGCTACGGCGGTCACCGGGGTCAGGAAAGCCCCCAGCCCGGTTAGTAGCGCGAAGGTGGCGATAAGAGTTTTTCGGTAAGGCGACACCTCGGACTCCTTCCGGATCGTATAGGGGACGATCCTGCTATTTCGAATGAACTTTGCGATGGCACAGCGCCGACTATTTCCAGTCGACCTGCGGGGAGCGATAGAAATTGATGCCCTGCGCGGCCCAGATCGGGCCCTGCTTGGCCAGGCGCACCCGATACTTGTCCCAGTTGTGCGTCGCGGCCGGTGACCAGCCGATTTCGGCGATCCCCGCCAGCCGGGGGAAGGCCATGTACTCGATATCGGCGCTGGTCCGCAGGGTCTCCGACCACAGCGGGGCCTCGACACCGGCGAGCTGGTTCTCCGAGACACCCTGCAGGAAGGTGGCCGGGTCCCAGTTGTAGGAATCCTGCACCTCGACATAGCCCGCCCAGTGCAGGCCGAGCGGTGAATCCTTGTTGTACTGCATATCCAGGTACGCCTTGTTGGCCGGCGACATCAGGATCTTGTTGCCGCGCTTGGCCGCGGCCGCGACATCGGCATTCGTGTTGGCGGTATCCCAGTACTGCGGGATGGCCGACGTGGGCGGGTTGGTGACGACGATGTTGTGCCAGCCGGTGGCCTTCTTGTCGTAGGTGGCCAGCATCGGCGTCACCTTGTCGTAGAAGGTCTTGTAGTCGGCAGCCGAGGTGGAATGTGCCTCGTCACCGCCGATGTCGATGTACTTGCCCGGGGTGATCGCCGACAGCTCGCGGATGACGTCCTCGACGAACTTGTAGGTGGTCGGGCTCGCGATGCACAGCGAGCTGTAGCCCACCTCGATGTCGGTGCGCGGCGGCACCGGCTTGCCGTCACAGTTCAACTCGCCGTAGGACGCCTGCGCGGCGTTGGTGTGGCCGGGCATGTCGACCTCGGGAATCACCGTGATGTGCCGGGAGGCAGCGTATTTCACGATGTCGGTGTACTGCGCCTGGGTGTAGTAGCCACCTGGGTCACCGCCCACCGCGGTCTGCCCGCCGATCTCGGCCAGCTTCGGCCAGCTCTTGATCTCGATGCGCCAGCCCTGATCGTCGGTCAGGTGCAGGTGCAGGGTGTTGACCTTGTACTGGGCGATCTGGTCGATGTAGCGCTTGACCTGATCGGGCTTGAAGAAGTGGCGGGCCACGTCGAGCATCGCGCCGCGCTGACGGAAGCGCGGGTAGTCGACCACCTTGCCGCCGGACACCAGCCAATCCTGGTGCTGCACCGTCGTTTTGTTGATCGCCGCGGGGAACAGCTGGCGCAGCGACTGCACGCCGCCGAACAATCCGTCGGTGGTGTTCGCCTTCAGGGTGATTCCGGACTTGGCGACGGTGAGCTGGTAGCCCTGGTCGCCGACGCGGTTGCCCGCGTCGCCGAGTTCCAGCGTGATGCCGGGCTTGGCCAGGTCATAGCGCTCCACCACCGGCAGCGGAAAGCCCGTGGCGGGCCGGAGCAGCCCACCCAGGTACTCTCCGACGTCCTTGGCCTGGTGCTCGGCGCGGATCACGCTGGCGGCGGTCAACTTGAAGTTCGCCCCGGCGTCGGACTTGGCCTCGACGGGGATGGGCACGATATCGGTGACCGCGCGCTCGGTGGATTGTTGGTTGTCGGCTGCGTTACCGGTCAAACCGGGCATGACAAGCGTGGTGAGAGCCACGGCTGCGCCGAATGCAAAGGGGTATAGAAGCTTTCGCATAGCGTACCTCCGGTACAACTTTAGGGGGCATCCAGAAGTATGGATCAGCGTGCGAGATATGAGTGGGGACCTTCTCAACTGGGGATATGCACGAATTACCGATCACCGATCCGTGGCGGAACAAGAACACTCCGAATTCCCCACTTCTACTGGGGATCTCCGCGCGGCTCGTTCATGCCATGCTTGCGCCGGTTGCTCGGGACACGGCGGTCAGCAGGCTGCCCGTTGACTGAGACATCCGCTTGTCCAACAGGTCTCATGAGATATCCACTTGCACAACAGCTCTCATGCCCGCTGAGGTACGTCGTACCGCAGCGAGCAACGGGAAATAGATGTCGCGTGGACGATTCGTGGGCCCGGTATGGATTTTCTCGCCCGACGGAGACTTCCGTCGGTGAGGGGTATCGAAAATGGTGGCGGTACCGCGCAAGTGGCCGTCGACGTCGACGAATGATTGGTAAGCCGATGCGAATATCCGGTCCGATTACCGCATCCGCGCTCGTATTTGCCGGGCTGCTGATTTCCGGTTCCGTGGCAAGCAAAGTGCCCGAGGGTGTGCTGGCCTCCGCGATGTCACCCACCGGCCGGGTGAATTCGACGGCCGATCTATCGGTGAGCGTGCTGCCGACATCGACCGGATCGCTTCGGCTGCAAGCAGATCCGCCGCAGGATCCCGGGCCGGATGCCACGGTCCCGATCCACGACGTCGCCCTGCCCAACGTGCCGACCCGCGGCATTCCGGAGATCGCGCTCGCCGCCTACCGCAACGCCGAACTGTCGCTGCAGGCCTCGACACCCAACTGCGGCATGCCGTGGCACCTGCTGGCCGGCATCGGCAAGATCGAATCCAACCACGCGGGCAACGGGCGCACCGAACCCGACGGCACCACCCGCGGCATCATCTACGGCCCGGCGCTGGACGGCACGCTGCCCGGCAACGAGGTCATCAAGGCCGCCGAAGGCGGCTACGTGCGCGCCGTCGGACCCATGCAGTTCCTCCCCGGCACCTGGACCCTCTACGCCGCGGATGGCAACGGCGACAACAAATCCGACCCCAACAACATCTTCGACGCCGTCCTCGGCGCGGGCAAATACCTCTGCTCCGGCAACCTGGACATGCGCGATCCGAAGCAGGAGACCCGCGCGGTCCTGCGATACAACAATTCGCTCGACTACGCGTCGAAGGTACTCAGCTGGTCCAACGCCTACAAAACCGGCGGCGCGCCACCCCAGGGCGAACTGGCCCCCATCCCCGACACCCTTCCTGGCGGCGGCATGCCGGACGGTGCAGGCTCGAGCATGAGCGCAGGCGAAACAGCGGTTATCGCGGATCCCGCCACTGCGCCGGACACCCCCGCCCCGGACACGACAACAGATCCAAACCCCACCCCTACGACGGACGCGCTCCCGTCCGACCCCCAAAACCCCACGGGCACTCTGGTACTCAAAATCCAGGTGATGATCAACATCCCCGGCCGCGCACCGATCCCCTGCGGCGTCTTCTGCCCGTCACCGCTGCCGAACACGCCCACCCTCCCACAAACCACACCACTCCCCACCCCTACCACGACAACGACAACGACAACGACGCCTACACCAACCCCGACAACCACACCCACCCCGGCAACCACCACCGTCGCGCCGACAACCACCACGTCGCCGACAACCGCTCAGATCACGCCCACCCCATCGACACCACCGCAGGCCAACAACCAACAGCCCGCCGCACCGGCCCCCACCACCACCGAACAGAAGCCATCCCAAACCCCCACCGCAACACCAGCACCCAAGCCAGCAACACCAACCACAACCACTCCACCGAAGCCCCCCGCCCTGACCCCGCAAGCCCAACCCACCAGCCAGCAGCCAGCAGCACCCCCCGCCACCCCCGCGCCCAAACAACCGGCCATGCCAACACCAACCACCCCGGCATCCAACCAACAACCACCCGCACCTGCACCTGCACCCAAGCAACAACCCGCCCCCGCCCCAGCTCCGGCTCCGGCTCCAGCTCCGGCTCCCAAGCAACAACCGACCACAACAGTTCCTGCAACCCCCGCACCAAAGCAGCAACCCGCGACACAGGCCCCAGCTCCGGCCCCCAAGCCGCAACCAGCCACCCCAGCTCCTAACCCGAAGCCGCCCGCACCAGCACCAGCAAAACCAACCGCAACCACCCAACCCCCCGTACCACCCGCTCTACACCCGTGAGCAGCACCGCCCCCCACCCGTGGCCGCGCCCGCCCCTGACCCCACCGCATCAAAATCCGCACTGTCTCTAGGGATCCGCACCCACTACGGGCCCCTATACCCAGTGCGGATCCCGAGAAAGAGTGCGGCAGTTCCACACTCCGTCCCCGAAGCCGCAACCCGCGACACACAGGCCCCGGCTCCGGCCTCCAAGCCGCAACCAGCCACCCCTGCCCCCAACCAAAGCGCCCACACCATCACGATCCCAACAAACTGAGCCGTACAGCCGATCGGCGATCACCCAGCCGAAGTGGCAGGCGCACTGGGTATTTCGGGTGTCAGGTCAAGGCCTGCCGGCACCCGGCGCGGGTGCCGGGAAAGCCACTATCTGGCCGGTGGGGTCCGAGGGCTCGGGAACGCCCCAATTCTGGGCGACGACATAGAGTTTCGGGTCTTCGCCGCGGCTGAGGATGCAGGCGAATGCGCCGCGGTCGAGTTCTACTGTGGCCAATATTTTTCCGCCTTCGGCGACTCGCACGCAATGGCGGTTGCCCACGTCGGCGTACCAGACCGCGCCTTCGGTGTCGACGCAGATCCCGTCCGGATGATCGCCGGGTGTCTGTGCCCACACGCGGCGGTTGGCGAGCCCTCCGTCGGATTCGATGTCGTATGCGGTGAGCTGGTTGGCGTAGGACTCGGCGACGATCAGGGTCGCGCCGTCCGCGGTGATCGCCATCCCGTTCGGGAAGGCGAGACCGTCGGCGACCTGCCGGACGCTGCCGTCCGGCGTGACGAGCGCGATCGGGCCCGGCGTGAATTCGCCACCGGGAAAGTCGAAGCCGATGCTGTTGATGTAGGCGTTGCCGCGATTGTCGACGACGATGTCGTTCCACGGCTTGTCCGACACGGCGGATAGGTCGCCGTGCGTAACGAGCGACCCGTCGGCCTCGCGCCGCAGCAGCCTGCGTTGCGCGGAATCCACGACCAGCAGTCGCCCGTCCGGCAGAAAGTCGATGCACATCGGGAACGACGAGATCTTGACGATCACCTCGGGCCGGTGGTCCGCGCCGAGCGCGATCACCTGGTTGGCTCCCCAATCGGAGAACCAGAGTCGGCCGTCGTGCCAGCGCGGGGACTCACCGAACACGATTCCTTCCAGCAGAATTTCGGGCTTGGTCACGTCGCGATGTCCTTCTGTAGTCGGTACAGAATCTGACGTGGCGAGCCGCGAAAACTCATCGGCCGGTTATTGCGAGCGGTACACCACGATGCCCGGCACCGACCGGACATAGTCGGCGAAGGGCGAGTCGACCACCTTGTTGTTCTCCGCCAGGGAGGACGCATTGCGGAAAACAGGACCGCTCGGCGTCATCACGAAGATTCCGACGTGTGTCACGTCCAACCCCGCTTGACCGGTGTATGCACCGATGTAATCGCCCGTCCGGAGTCCGCCGATGACACCGTTACCCACGGCATCGCTGGGAATGAAGGTGATATTGCGATCCACCACCGGCAGCCCCGGAAGGTACGTTCCGCCATCCGCCTTGGCGTTGAGATGCCTGGCAACGGTTACCGCGGCAGTACTCAGCGCGCCGGTGACATCGGTCGCCGCGATTCGCGGCGTATTCACCCAGTCGCTGAAGAAGTGCTTGCGCTGCGAGAAATCGACGCGCCCACCGGCATACCGCGTGTCGATCAGGTTCGCGTCGAATTGACCGCGATCGGCGGACCGGCTCAGCGCTTCGACATAGTCGAGATAGGTGAAACAATCCACCCGGCGAAAGTCGATGACGAGTTGTTCCCGCTGCGTCGCGGACCCGACGAGCATGTCGGCACCATACGGCGTGCCGAGAAACTGCCGCGACAACAGCTCGATCAATTCGCCCTTGCTCTGCCCCGCGGGCGCACCGGCCCGCAACGCCAGCAACGCGTCGATCTTGCCCGCGGTGACGCCATCGACGTCCACCGGCTCGGCGAGCGCCGCAGGCACCATCGACGCCGTGCCACCGGCGAGCACCAGCAGGACGAGCAGTAGTCGGGCCAAGATGCGCAAGGAGCCTCCAACACGGTGCACGGTCACTCGAAGAACAACCCCCACGGTAGCCCGGCGGTCAACCCCGACGTGCCTGGCGAAAATAGCGGACCGATCCTGTCCGCTAGGGGTGTGCAGGTGGACGCGACCGGATCAGAAGGCAGCAGATTTGTCCAAGCCGCATGCCGCCGACTCCGGTGATGATGGCAACGCACCGGTTGACCAGCGAACGCGTGCAACGACGCACTGTTTCCGGTCTGAGCTGGGGTGAGAAGCGCCGCGGGTGGAGGGGATCAGCGGCGCTTCTCGGCGGCGACAACCCCGCACACGACAATGGGCCGCTGCGCGAAACACGCAGCGGCCCATCGAATATCGTCACGCCATTAGATACGATGGCTTCTTCTTGAAGACACCTTTGATGCCGACCGGAGTCACCATCTCGGCCCCTTGCCCACTCTGCGGCGCATAGTTGATCGGGCCGCACACCTCTCCCCGCGCACACTGGGCCGTATCACCGGCAGGCGAGGAGACCTGATCATCCGGAACCGCGTGCAGCGCGGCCACTATGAACGGCGCGATGGTGGCCGCCGTGACGAAGGTCCGTATCGACCGCGGCAGTGCCTGTATCGAAGGGACGGGCGTCATTTCCGGTCTCCGCGGCCGAACGGCCACGCGTCGGTGTTCGGCGCCTCAGGCGCTTCCTGCATGCCCTGACTGCTGAGGCTGCCCGGGTACAGGTATTCGCTGGCGGGCCGCCTCTTGCCGTTCAGCCACGCGTCGAAGAAGCCGTCCAGCTTCTTGGTGGTGCGGGACTGCACGAACTGACGGAACTCGGGGATCGACGCGTTGCCGTGCTTGTGTCCCTGCGCGAAATCTTTGACGGCGGTGAAGAATACGTCGTCACCGATGTAGCGGCGCAGTGCGTGCAGGAACAGCGGGCCACGGGTGTAGACGGTGGTGAATTCGTTGCCCTTGCCGGGGTTGTAGAGCGGTGTCGCCCAGACGTTCTGCTGATCGGCACTGGCGAGGGCCCGGCGATAGATCGCGTCGGCGTTCTGGTGATTGACCCGTTCCGGGTACAGGATGTCGGCGGTGTAGCTGGCGAAGCACTCGTTCAAGCAGACATCGCGCCAATCCTTGACCGACACCGAATCACCCCACCACTGATGGGCGTTCTCGTGGATCAGCGTGTTCAGATCCGTCCACGGCGCGTAGATCGGCCGGGTCTGGGTCTCCAGCGAGAACTGCAGGTCGGTATCCACGTAGATGCCGCCGCCTGCTTCGTGCGGATACGGGCCGTACAGCTGCTCTTCGAAGGCGAGCACGCTGGGCAGCTTCTTTTCCAGATCCTTCTTCTGCTGGGCATTACCCGGCGCGAAGAAACTCTCCAGCGGCGTATTGCCGACCTTCTGATTCAGCCGGGTGAACTTGTCGATCGCGATCGTCGACAGGTATCCGATGATCGGATCCTTGGCCTCCCAGGTGACGGTGTGCTTGCCCGTCCCGGCGGCCACGTCCGAGGTGCGGATTCCGTTCGACGCCACATCCCAGCCGGTGGGCACGGTGGCTTTCACGGTCAAGGTGACCTTGTCCAGCGGAGTGTCGTTGAGCGGGTACCACGTTGTCGCCGAATGCGGTTCGCCCGCCGCGAAGGCGCCACCGGACGGCGAATAGGTCCAGCCGTTGCCGTTGGTGTCGGGAACCGTGCCCGCGTAGTCGACGATGACCGTAAACGGTTGTCCCAGCGGCAATGCCGCCTTCGGGGTCACCACGAGTTCGTGCTCCCCGGTCCTCTTGAACTGCGCGGGCTGACCGTTGACGGCGACGGAACCGACTGCGGGACCGGCATAGTCGAGGTTGAACGCCGACAGGTTCTGGGTGGCGTTGGCCGTGATGGTGGCCTTGCCCTTGAGGTTGTGCGACGACGGGGTGTAGTCGACGGCGACGTCGTAGTGGATCGCGTCGTAACCGCCGTTGCCGTCCTTCGGGTAGTACGGGTCACCGAGACCGTCCGAGCCCGGCGTCGGATCGGCAGCGCTCGCGGCCGCACCGTTCGGCGAATCCGGCGGCGGCGCGGCCACCGCGGCAACGCCGGCCGACAGACTCAACGCGAGAGCCAACGCGGACACCGCGACCGGCCGCGCCCTCAGCGCGGCGGGGATCGGCGTGCCTTTGTCTGACCACTTGTGAATTCGCATGGTGCACAACCTCTTTAGTAGGCGATCCGGTGAGCGAGCGGTCGCGCGAACGTGTCGTTGCTCGATCGGATCTGTCATCGACTGCAGCAAATGCCACCGCGGCAATCTGCAGGTTCTGCCGGGTTGGGGCCTGGCCGCTCACTCGGAGCAACCAGGCCTATCCCCCGTAAAGCGAGGTGCCGCTGGGCGGCAACGTTCAGCGACCGCTCCAGCCGCCGAGCACGCGTCCGGTGTTGTTGGCGTCGATGAACACGACCCACTGCACGGGTTGCTTGCCTTGCGTGGCAGCGCCTTTGACCGCGACCTGATATGCGGGGACCGCCACGCTGGGCGCCTTCGAGTTCTTGGCGGCCAGCTTCGGGTCGTACCACGTGGCGGTCGTCGCGGAGACGGCGAACTTGTCGCGCGGCTGCTTGGTCAGCTCGGCGAGCGCACGCAATGCGGTGGCCGCCACCCCGGCGGGCGGTGTCTTGGCCCCGGCCGGGTACTTACCTTTCGCCTGCTGTGACAAGGCGCCGCTGGCCGAGATGAGCGAGCCGTCGGCGGCCAGTTTCTGCGCCACCGTCGCGCCGAAGACCGGCACCGAGTCGATCTCCTGGCGCAGCCGGACCGTGGCGCCCTGGTCGGCCGGTGCCTTCTGGTCGGCCGGGGCCACCGAGTCGACGACGAGGTTGCCGACCGACCCCGCACCGAAGACCTGCTGGACGGTCTGCGCCTGAGCCTGGGCGATGGCCGGAGCCTCAGCCTGCGTGCCCGGCGGGATCGGCAGCGGGTTCTTGAAGATCACCTGCATGACGATTCCGTCGGGATCGGTGAAGACATTCCTCGGCAAGGTGGGGAGCTCGAAAATGCCCGGCTTGGTGGTCGTCGGCGGGGTGGTGATCGTCGGTACCGACGTGGTGGTCGGCGACGGTGCGGTGGTGGGCGACAACGTCGTCGGATCGGTCGACGGTGCCGGCGTGGTCGTCGGTGCCGAGGTCGTCGGGTCGGTCGTCGTCGGCAAGAACGTCGTGGCTTCGGTCGACGTCGTGGCGTCGGTCGTCGGCGTTGATTCGGTCGTCGGCGCCGAGGTCGTCGGCGCGGACGTCGAAGGGGTGGTCGGCGTGGGGGTTGACGAGGGCTGGGCGAGCGCACCGGAGCTGGTCGTGAAAACCGTTGCCGCTAAAACGAACACCACGGTAGCGGTGTAGCGCGCCGCCCTTCGATGTGGGTAATTCATATCCAAGTAGAACCACACCACGGGCGTTATTTTCGACTGGGGACGTACTGGGGAGTTTGTATTACGACTTAATTAACTTTCCCCGCAGGGTAATTCGGCGAAGTGTCCCTTATTTGCGGTCCGGTGGCAGCACTTTCGGCGCAAGTGCGACGAAATATCAAGCCACCTAGCCGGTCCGGCAGCCCGATGGCGCCGCGGCACGGCGGTGTCCTCCGACGGACCTTCGGTGCCGCGATCGACTCTGCACCGCGGCGCAACGTCGGCTCCGTGCCGAATAGCGCAGGCGCCACAGGCGGGTACGCGGTGGGTCGCGGCACCGAAGGCTCGCCGACGCGCAACCTGCGGACAAATTTCGATTCGCAAGTCACGCACCGTATCGCGAGGTAAAATGCACGGTCATTTACTGTGTAGTCGATCGCCGATTCGGGTGGCGAAGTCCTGCCAGTTGGCCGCGTTCTGCCTGGCCATATCGAGCACGAGATTCAAACAATGTTCCGGGATGCGATCGGCCAGATCGAGTGACTGCGTCGGCGTACGCGGGCTGGCGTCGAGCCAGCGCAATACCGTGCGCCCGGTTTCGGTGAGACGCAGCGACGGGTCGCGGCGCAGGCTCTGCAATACCGAGGAGGGGCAAACCCGCTCCGGCGGTGCCGGATCGGGCGCGAGCGGCGTGCCATCGGTGCCGTCGCAGGGCTTCTTCCGGCGTTGGTGTTCGACGTCCGGGCGGCGCACTCGGCGCATCCGGCCGTCGCGCCCTAATCGGTGCCTCGTCTGGGGAACCTCCCCAGACGACTGCCTGCGCACCGCACCGACCGTCTTGTGGTCCAGCCCAGCGACTTCGGCCACCTTGCGGTCCGACCACAGCGGGTACATCCGCATGATGCGCAGCGAGGCGGCTTTGCGATCGAGAATCGACAGTGGCAGGCCGTGCGCGATGTTGGCCTGTACTGCGAGAACGAAGGCCTCTTCCTCGGTGCCGTCGAAGAATTGCGCCCGGATGACGTTGTCCCCCTTCAATTTCGCGGCCTTCAGACGGTGTACACCGTCGATCAGCCGCATGGTTTCTCGATGCACCAGGATCGGCGGCAGTTCCGCCTCCGTCGTCGCTAGCACCTGCGTATGCGCCGAGTCCTCAGCGCGCACGCGCAGTGCGCCACTGATGTCTATCGACTCGATAGGAATCTCGATGACTACGTCGGCAACTCCGACTCTCGCATCGTCGTCCACGTTCAACCTGTGTTCACTCACGGCGGTACTCCTGCGTCGAAGCCGAGATCATTCCGTAGCACACTTCGCCCCGCGTCCAGTACCGATCCGAACCACCACAACAAGCGGGACGAATCGATGCGGTAGGCACGGCGCTGTGCCGGGTCAGCGGTGACTAACTAGCGCGGACAGCAATATTTCACATTGGCAGAGTTCCGGCAACGATACGGTGTCGAAACGACCCTGCATTCGCAATCTGCGGATCGCCAGCGTGATTCGCCGGCGTTATTTGTGAATGGTGTTAACCCGAAGATCCCCACTCCACCTTTCGGAAACATTTCGGAAACTACCAGTTCCAGCCCGAAACCGCAGTCAGCGTGGATACGCTTAAGAGTTGGACTTGTCCGTCGGCCGCGACGGCGTTGACGGACATGGTTGTACGCCACAATATATGGCGGTACAAAGCTCCCGAGCGCGCGGCGATCACCCTGAGCACCGCGACAACAATAATCCCGAACCATTCGGCTCGAGACACAACAAAACGACGGTATTCCGACCGAATGGAATAACCGCTCGACCTACACCACGTGCCGCAGGCACACCCATTGCGTGTTCGTGTTCAAGTCCCCTCTCGCACACGAAGAACAAGGCGGGTTGCGCCCTGTTCCAAACGATTTCATCCGAGGAATTTTTCTGCCCGAACATCCCTCAGTTCCGACCCATCCTATCATCGGACCTCCCGCTGAGCAGCGCGAAGAACGAAAAACCCCGGCTCCGTTCGCCTTCCGAGAGTCCATACAGGAGAACATGTTTCGATGTTATCCGTAGGCGACACCGAAGAACTTATCGAGTGTCCAGTCGACGACATCTCGGTGGTTTCAAACGGGCACTGCCGGGGAGCACGGAATCGGCGTCCTTGTGACACCCGGCTTCGCTGGCCTGATCGGACAGGCGGCGGGGGCGTGATCTTACGTAGTACCCCACCCTGAGTTCGGCGCCCTCGCGATGCGGAATCACCCCTAGCACTGCGGTATTGGCGGCAAATAGCCCTGCGGCGTGATGCTCGGCCCGGTCGCCGGTTCCTATGGTCGGGACATGCTCAACGTCGAACCCGATGCAGTTGCTCACGACGCACCTCGCGGCGTCACCAGGCCGTGGCGGCGCGGCGCACTCGCCCTCACCGTGGCGGCGGTCGCCACCGCAGGCCTCCTCGGCGCGGCGACCGGCAGCGCGGGCGCCGCACCTGCCGGAGGCTGCCTGTGGGCGGGCACAAGTTATGCGCAAGGCACGGCCGTCGTCGCCGGTGGCCGCGCTTTCACCTGTGCGACAGACCAACTCGGCGCACCTCGTTGGCAGCGGGGCGACGACGTCCGCACACCGAGCACCGTCGTCAATCCCGGCGCCACCACCGCGCCCGCGGGCATCTTCAGTGCCGGAGCGCAGCAGCCGGGCACCGAGTACAACGACTACTGCGTGGGCACCCAACTCGTCGACGGCAGCGAGTCGGTGTACGAGGTGGTCTCCGACGCGAACGGCGCCCTGCGCTGGAAGGCGGCCGGACCGATCTCCCAGTGGAACTTCACCCCCGGCACCGGCCCGGTACCGACCACCCGCTCGGCCAGCCTGTGCCTGCCCGACCAGGTGATCTGGCCGGAACCGGCCCGATCGCCGAATCAGTAAGCGATGAACAAGATCTCGTCGCGCGAGTACTCGTGACCCGGATGATTCTCGGCCAGGTGGGCCGTTGTCTTCTCGACAAGATCGTCCTCGTCGATGCCGACGATGGCTTCTCCGCAGGGGCAGTTCAGGTTTCGCTTCATCAGGTGTCCTTCCCTCTCGTTCGACAGTCTAAGCGGACGGGCAACTGGACCCTGAGCATCCCGGTCCATCCGGACTGGCCCCCTGGGGGTAGTCCCCTACGCATCCCGGGGTACCCGGAGTAGTCCGCCTGGCTGACGCGCTCGCCATGGAACCTTTGCCATCATGACGTCGAGCCGAACGTCGAGGAGGACCACCGAAGTGATCACATTGCGCAGCTGCGCGCTGACGCTGACCGCTGCCATGGCCGCGACCGTCCTGCTCACCGCGTGCGGGCAGGACGCGCCCGAGCCGACCAGCACGACGCCGGCAAGGATCACCCTGCCGCCGCTGAGCGGGCGCTACCCGGTCGGCACGACCGACCTGCATCTGGTCGACACACGACAGGACCCATGGCATCCGGCCGACAAGCGGGAGCTGATGGTCACCGTGACCTACCCCGTGCAACGCACCGGTGAACGCGCCGCCTGGATGTCGCCGGGCGTGGCGGCCGCCGTAGACCAGCTCGCGGCCAGTTCGCCCGAGAACGGCCTGAAACCCGGCACGATCGACTGGGCAGGCACCAAACGCCAGGCGAGCATCTCGACGGAGGTGGACCGCACCGGCGGTGCCTGGCCGGTCGTGCTGTTCTCGCACGGCTTCGGGGTGGAACGCGAACTCAATTCGGTCCGCACCGACGACCTGGCCAGTCACGGCTACGTCGTCGTGTCCATCTCCCATACCTACGACGCGAGCGTGGTCGAGTTCCCCGGCGGGCGCGTGGTCACCAGCGATGCCCGCCCGGATCCGGCGTACCTCGCGACATCGGTCGATGCCCGCGTCGCCGACGCCAGGTTCGTGCTCGACCAGCTGACCCGCTTGAACAAGGGCGAAAACCCGGATGCCGAAAATCGCACGCTCCCCACGGGATTGCCGGGCACGCTGGACCTGTCGAAGGTCGGTATGTTCGGCCATTCGCTGGGCGGCTACGCGGCGGGCGAGACGATGTATCAGGACCAGCGCATCGGCGCGGGCATCAATCTCGACGGCGGCATGAGCGTCGGCAAGGTCGGCGAGGTCGTGCGGCACGGCGTGGACCGTCCGTTCATGCTGGTGGGCGCCGACGGCGTGAACCCGGAGACGGGACGCGAGTTCGAGCACTCCCACGTGGACGACCTCGACCCGAGCTGGCACCAGTTCTGGACCAATCAGCATGCCTGGAAGCGGGACCTGCACTTCGACGGCGCCGCCCACATGAGCTTCACCGATCTCCAGGTCGCGGTGCCGCAGTGTGCCAGCCTGCTGACCGAGCAGACGCGGCAACGCGCGGTCGGCACGATCCACCCGGCCCGCTCGGTGAGCGCACAGCAGGACTACATCGCCGCGTTCTTCGACCTGCACCTGAAACACCTCGCCACCGACCTGTTCGACGGGAACAATCCGCGCTACCCGGATACCAGGTTCATCCCCTGACGCGGGCCGCGCGGCAACGCGCGCGCAGGACCACCGGCGAGGTTCACCTAAGCTGCTGGTCTTATGGCCCTTCCCGCGACACTGCACAACTTCGCCGTCCAACTGGCCGATGTCGACCGCGACGTGTACCAGGACCTGGAGTTGCGGATCGCGCGCCACCCGTCCGAGACCGCCGAGTTCATGGTGACCCGCCTGCTGGCCTACTGCCTCGAATATCAGGAGGGCATCGCGTTCAGCGAGGGCGGTATCTCGTCCACCGACGAGCCCGCCGTCTTGGTCCGGGACCTGACCGGACGACTCACCGCCTGGATCGAGGTCGGCGCACCCGACGCCGACCGCCTGCACCGCGGCAGCAAGCTGGCCGGACGCGCCGCCATCTACACCCATCGCGATCCGGCCAAGGTGCTGGCACAGCTCGCGGGCAAGCGCATCCATCGCGTCGAGGCCATCCCGCTCTACAGCTTCGATCGCGACTTCATCGACGCCGCCGTCGCCGCGATCGACCGCCGCAACACCGCAACCCTGTCGATCACCGAACGCTCGCTGTACCTGGATCTCAACGGCACGAACCTGAGTGCGGCGGTCGAGGAGCACGCGCTCGGCTAGGTCCGGAATTCGGGAGATGACGGCGGCGGACCTTGCTACCCTCACCACTCATCTCATCAACGTGGAGGATCTCTTGAACCGTCCCATGCTGAATGTTGTTGCCGCCGGAGCTATCTCTCTGGCGATCGCCCTACAGCCCGCGGTCGCTGCGGCCGCGCCCGCGAGCAACGCCGCGACGCAGGTCACCGCCCCGTTCGACCCGATTTGCCCGCTCTGCTTCATCCGTGAATTCCTCGAGAGCGGTTCGGGGCACCCGTAATTCACCCGGCCGGGCGAGCGGTATGCGTTCCGCTCGCCCGGCTGAGGGGTCAACGACTGACGGCGAACTCGTCGCTGACCAGCCGCAGCCGCCGGGCCAAGTCGGAGACGAATATCCGCTCCGGATCGGCGGCATCGCGAATCCGGCGCCACTCGTCGAGCCGCGGGTACATCGCGCGGACCATGTCCGGCGTCGTCCGCGAATCCTTGGCGAAGTACAGGCGTCCGCCCGCGGCCAGCACGCGCTGATCGAGTTCAGCGCAGAATTCGCCGAGCCCGGGTTTGAGCGGGAAGTCCAGGCTGAGCATGAAACCGGGGTGCGGCCAGGACAGCGGCGCCTGGTTGCCAGAGCCCATGCGCTTGAACACATTCAGGAACGACCGGTGCCCCGAGTGCGCGATCGCCCGTACCGCGTCGGCGAGCTGCTCCTCGGCCCCGAACGGCATCGAGAACTGGTACTGCATGAAACCACGGCGACCGTAGGCGCGGTTCCATTCCCCGAGCAGATCCAGTGGGTGATAGAACTGCGTCAGGTTCTGGATCCGGCCGCGCGCTTGCCGCGGATACACCCGATAGACGCCTCGGCGGCGATCCGGGAGGTGACATTGTTGACCATGCCGTTCGGAAAGATATCGGGCACGGTAAACAGCTGCGGCGCATCGAATTTCAGTGGATCCCGGCGTAATTTGATCGGCAGCTGGTCGAGGGTGGCCAGCGACCCGCGACTGAACGCCGCGCGACCCACCTTCGCGCCGGTACTGATCGTGTCGGGCACCGACATCGAGTACTCGTAGCCCTGGTCCGAACCGCCGGTCAGCAGCGCCATCGTTTCGTCGAGATTGTTGGTGCGATCGTTGTCCACCACGAAATACGCGGTCTCGGTGTGCTTCATCCGCACCCGAGCACGAACGATGATGCCGGTCAACCCCATTCCGCCGACCGTGGCCCAGAAGAGTTGCGCGTCAGCACCTTCCGGCGTGATCGTGCGCACCGATCCGTCTGCGGTCAGCAGCTCCATCGACAACACGTGATTGCCGAAACTACCGTGCGAATGATGGTTCTTGCCATGGATATCGGAGGCGATCGCCCCACCGACCGTCACCTGCCGAGTGCCCGGCAATACCGGAACCCACAGACCGGACGGCAGCACCGCCCGCAGCAGCACATCGAGACTGACACCCGCGTCGACGTCGACCACACCGCTGTCCGGATCGATGCTGTGCACGCGGTCGAACACCGTCATATCGACGACGAGCCCGCCGCCGTTCTGCGCCGGATCGCCGTAACTGCGGCCGAGGCCGCGCGCGACAACTCCGCGCGGCCCCGCCTCCCGAACGCTCTTCGCCACCAGATCGATGTCCGGCGTGGACAACAACCGCGCGACAGTCGACGCTGTCCGGCTCCAGCCGGTCAGTGGACGTTGATCAATCACCGAGCCCCCATCTCCGAAATTCACCAAGCCACCGTAGACCGACTGTTGCTCACCTCGCCAGAAAGGCCAGCATGTCCCGGCGGAGTTCGGCGTTGGGCTCGCATGCCGCGGCCGCCGTGATCCAGTCACGCGTCGCGGCCGGGCGCGACTGCTCCGGCCAGGCGTCGAGGATGTCGAGGGCGGTCCTGCGGCATCCGGTGACCCGGTTGGCGAGGGCGACCGGCAGCAATCGCGCACCGAAGCCGGGGTATTCGCGCACATTCGCCACGATGGTCCGCAGCACCATATCCGGCTGGAAACCCCTTCCGAGACCGAGTGATTCGGACGGGCCTGACGCCAACTCCGCGAGCGGAAGGAGTTCCTCGGCGAGATCGACGACCCGCTCGACGGAGACCGCATCGGCATGCCGCATCGCCCACTGCCAGATGTAGGCGTTGCCGTGGTCGATGCGCAAGCGCGCGAGGGCATGGGGCAACGCCTCCACACCGAGTCGTCCCGCACAGGACAGCGCCACCGCGAACGCGATGGACTGCGGCCCGCCGGTGTCGGCGACTTCGCCGCGGGACACGAGTTCACGCAGCACCACATCGTGCCACCGCGGTTGCGCGATCAAGGCCGTATACCGGGCGCGAAGCCGCGCTGGCTCGCCGTCGGGCCAGTCGACATCGTCGTCGAAGACCAACCGTTCGAGGGTGATCGCCGCGTCCAGTAGATCGAGCGCCGGTTCGGCCAGCATGACGAGTTCGGCGAAGCGGTGCATGGCGGGTATCGCGTCTTCGTAGTCGTGCATGTCTTCCGCGGGGCCGCCGTTCGCGAGGGCTTTCAGGATGCCCGCCGCGCCGGCGAGCAGGGTGTCGTCGACATCGGGTTCCAGTAGTGCTTCGTAGAGACCGCCGGTGGTGGCGGCGAGGTGGGCCAGGTACTCGTTCATCACGCCGTTGCGAAAACCGCTGCGCAGCAACCACGCTTTGATGTCCGGGTCGGGGCAGCCTTTCAGGCGTTCGACCGCGTGAATGCGTCCCCAGCCGTCGAGGCGCTGCGCGAGCGCGAAAACCGCACGCTGCCTGTCGGGTTGGGTGTTCATCAGCGCGACGACGGCGAAGAGCGCGAATTCGTCGAGCGTCCCCAGCAGTTGCAGCAGTTCGCGGTCCCGTTCGTCGCCGCTCACGCCGAGCAGCACGATGCCGAGTTTGGCTACCTCGCGCCGGGTGGCCCGCTCCGCGACGAATCTTGCTGCCGTACGGAGCTTTTCGCGCGGTACCGGACGGGATCGCAATTCGCCGACCAGATCGTCGGCGACCCGAACGGCTTGCGCCCCGGCGAGGACCTCGAGCAAGTACGCCGGATCGTCGAGGTGCCGCAGGATTCGGTCGGCCAGTTCGGCGACCGGCTGGGATCCCGCGCCGAAGTGGTGGGTGCTGACGCCGTCGTAGACGACGCTGGGCAAAATGAATTCGCCTGTCTTGCGCGGTTCTTCGTCCGGAAGCGGATACCCGTCGTGCGGCCAGGGGCCGGGACCGTGCAGGGCGGCGAGAGAGAGTGCGTGGGCCACGAAGGTGGCCTCGCGGGGGCTCAACAGCCCGGGCGCAGAACGCCCTTTCCGTCAGTGATCATGGCTACGAGGATGGCAGCTCGTCCGCCAGGATGCAAACGCACGATTTCAATAATTCACCGGATAATGCTTTCAATTATCCCCACTTCCACTGGGGAGATCCCCACTATGTCTTTCATGTCACTATTCAAACAGTTGTTCAGAAATGGCGGCGTACCCCGCAGCCGTCGACTGGGACATCCTCTCGTGCAACAGTTCTCGGTTTTCGTTCGGCTATCCCCTGCGGCGACCGCTCACGGCGAGCAATGGGAAAGTCCCCAGCGCCGGCGGTAACGGGCTCGTCTGACTGTTCAGCGCCCCACCCCAGCACATTCTGTCCGAAGTGAGACCCGCATGAACCGCAAACGTCTTTTACCCATAGTCACCGCATGCTTAGTCCTGTCGCTAGGGCCCGGCTCCATAGCGGTAGCGGCCCCGGCCGCCGATCCCGTGGCGGCGCCCTTCTGTTACGAGGAACCTTCCACCCCGACGGCCGATATCAGCGACCTCAAAGCGCGCTTCAACCGCTCGAACTGGATGCCGACCCTGCAGGCCATGTATCAGCGGCGCTGGCCGAGCGGGCAGAAATTGGCGATCGCCCAGGCCAAGGATCAGTACTGGAATCAGTTCGTGGAAACGGGCAGTTTCGAGGCATTCGCCGAGTCGATGATGGTGGCGATCCACGAGGAAACGCACATGTGGGACCTCGACGGGTCCCGCACCGAGTGGGACAAGTACACCGCGTCGTGGATCAACGCCACGCAGCAGATGACGAACATCCCGCTGTACTCCGGTTTTCCGCGCAAGGAAATCCTGCCGTTGATCAAGGACAACCTCAGCGACGACATGGACGGCATCTACCTGCGCGATCAGGAGCAGGGCGACTATCACCTGCAAGGCGTGACCGCGGAATTGAACGCCGGTCTGATGGGCCTGCCCGCGGTCACCGTGGTGCAGGAGTACATCAAGGGCATCGGCGCGAGCAATGCCAGGGATATCGCCGCGACCAATCTCCGGTACCTGCTGCTCTATTTGCGCGTGGCCAAGGCTAAGCACCCCGACTACTGGGCCAAGATCAAGAACGAGCCCAAGCTGCGCGACCTGGTGCTGACCCAATTCCTGCGTACCGCTTACTGGTTGGAGAAGTCCGCACCGTACTCCGGCAAGCTGGGTGGCCCGAATGCCGACAAGATCACCGAGAAGAACTACGCACCGGAGAATATCTCCATTGTCGAGGAGTTCACCGGACGCAAAGTTCGGACGGACGCCCAAAAGAACTGCACTGCTTGATATTCGGTAGCCGAGCGGGATTGCCGTCCGCCGACGGCGATCCCGCTCAGAGCTGTCTGACGACCGCGCCCTTTTCGTCGAGGATCGCGATAGAGGGCGTGCCGTCCATCGCGACGCGCAACTGAATTCGCGGCCGTCCCTGCGGATCACACAGCGTCAGACCGGTCCCGTTCTCGGTGTCGGCGAACAGTTGCACGCCCAGTGGATGTTTCGCGTCATCGATCGGCGTCGCCGGATCTCCGATATGCGTCATGGTCAGTGCGGCACCGCCGACTTTGTCCTGCCAACTGGTCTGCAGATGAATGGCGTCGCCGTTGGGATAGTCCAGCGAGACCAGTGCACCGTCGCTGCTCGCCACGATGCCGCCCTTCTCGTCGCCGTTCTCGTCGTTGAAGACCAGGGCCGTGACGTCGTCCGGGCCGCCCCGCGTCTGCGCGGGATACGTCTTGCCGCCGAGGATGATCGGCGGTTTCCGCGTCGCCAGCAGGAACCGCTGCTTGCCGCGCCGATCGACCACCGTGAACGATCCCTCAACGGTCGACGTGTCCGCACCCGTCTCGGTGATTCGTCCGGCGGCCACCCCGACCCCGACACCAGCCACGGCCGCCACGGTACCGGCTATCACCGCACGTCGGTTGGTCACGCCATTCTTTGCTTCGTCTCCCACCACCTCGATGATCCTATTGGCGGACCGCCTATTTCGCCCGGATACGGAGTCTTCGGCTACGACCGCCGCCGCGCACCGGACCAAACTCGTCGCCGACAGCGGCCGCATGCTGGATATGATCTTCGGTACGGGCCGACCACGCTGACCGAGATCGAGATTGCCGCTATGCCTGCACACCCCGACCTGGCCGATGTGGTCGAGGCCCTGCACTCGGACCTGGCCGAATGGATGGGCTCGAACGCGCCACCCAAGGTATTCGACCGGTTCGCCAACGCGCTGCACGACGAGTTCTCCTCGGTCACCACGGTCGGGCAGATCATCGACCGCGACACGCTGCTGGCCGGTGTGTGGTCGGCCCGAAACGCGCAGCCGGGATTTACCATCGAGATCGCCGACATCGAGGAAATCGCGCAGAGCGGCAGCCTGCTCACCGTGCGCTTCACCGCCGAGAATCAGCAGGGCGACACCCGAAGCCGTCGCCTGGTCACCGCGATTTTGCTCAACACCGACCACGGATACCTGTGGCGCTGGCTACACGAAACCGCCACTCCCCCAGCAGAATAGCCATCCGGAGACGAACATGACCGAGGACACACCAAACCCGTTGAAGCGGGGCATATCCGACCTGGAGGACAGGAAACTAGCTGCACACCGCGCGTTGGTGGACCGTGTTCAGCATGGGCAGGGCACGGCGACCGCGGAGCAGCGCGCCAGCGCTTTCCGCAACGTGGGCCTTCCCCCGCCTCTTCAGGGACTGATCGACAAGGTCGTCGCGCAGCCGACCCGGCTCACCGACGCGGATTTCGCGGCGGCCGAGGCGGCGGGCTTCAGCGAGGATCAGTTGTTCGAGTTGGTGGTGTCCGCTGCGGTCGGCCGGTCCGCCCGGTTGTACGACGCGGGGTTGGCGGCCTTGGCCGAAGCGGTCGGCGAGGTCAGCTGATGCGTCTCGACATCCTGAACAACGGATACCGTCCCGGGACCAAGGTGCTGTTCACGCTCATCCGGGTGTTCTCCGGGCATCCCCTACCGGACGCGGCGAAGTTGGTCTTCTATCGGCCCGACTTCTACGGTTCCTTCGCGAAGAAGTTCACCCACGAAGCGATGCGGGGACCTGCTGACTGGTCGGTGGGCGATCGAGAGTTGATGGCGGCGTTTGTATCCAAGGTCAACGACTGCGCGTTCTGCGTCGGCGCACACACCGCTACCGCAGGCCGGGCCTATCGGGACGAGGCGAAGGTCCGAGCCGTGCTGGCCGACGTGGATTCGGCGCCCGTCGAGGAGGGTCTGCGGGCAACACTGCGGATGCTCGCCAAGCTGACCCGGACCGGAACCGTGGACGCCGGGGACATGCGAGAGGTGCTGTCCACGGGCGTCACACCCCAACAGATCAAGGACGCCTTAGCCGTCTGCGCGGCATTCAACACAACCAACCACCTCGCCGATGCCTTCGACTTCGAACTCCCCAGCCCCGCAGGCTTCGCGGCTGGCGCCAAGTTCCTACTCAAGCGCGGCTACCGGTAGGGATGAGCTCATGAGGACAACCCCTGCATGCTGATAATCTGTTGTTCGAGTTCGTGATTGCGTCGACGCAGCCGCTCGATCTCGTCGGTGAGCGGTGCGCGGGCCAGGCGCAGTGATTCGGCCAAGCGTTCGCTGCTGTATTTGACCGGAATGTTTTTGAGGCAGTTGCGATCCAGGGCTTCGACGTGGATGCGCAACGCTCGGTCGCAGCGGGTACGCACGACGCCCTCCGGTGTGCGGAGCAAACGGTCGATGAGTTCGGGATCGTCGGAGCGCTCGATGATTTCGGCGCGGCCGAACACTTTCACCCGCGTGCGAGTGGGGTAGTCGACGAAAAACAAGGCGACACGGTCGTCACGGTCGAGATTGCCCAGGGTGACGAACTGCTGGTTTCCGGAGTAGTCGCCGAGCGCGATCGTCGACGGGTTCAGTACGTGCACGAAACCCGGGGGCCCGCCGCGATGCTGGAGATAGGGCCAGCCCGAAGGGGTCACGGTGGCGATGAAGAACGAGTCGGTCGAGCGGATTAATGCCGCGGTCGGACCGTCGAGTTCCTCTGGCACGCCCATGTTTTCGCCGTCGGCCCGTTGCTGGCCGTACCAGTTGATGCTTCCGGTGGCGCGCTGACGGGCGGCGCTGGCGTCGGAGAACGCGATCGCGCCGTAGCGGGTGGTCCTATTCACGGGCGGCCCGATGCGAGGTCAGGGTCAGGTCGGAATGTGATGGCGTGCAGCGCAGCTCGGCGATCTGTGCACCGAGTCGAGCGATGACAACAGCTGCTGGTTCGGTGCCCGCATGGCGGTATCCGGTTCCGGCCCAGAGGTTCAGGGTGTCCGGATCGGCCGCGGCAGCCTTGCGCAGCGCCGCAGTGAGGGTGTTGACGTACGGATAGGCGGCGGGGGCGGCGGCGGAGAACTCGTCGACGAAAGAATTGCGCAGCGCGCGGGCCGGGCGGCCGGAAAACGCACGGGTGAGCACGGTTTCGGTGAACCGAGGGTCCGCCAGGGCATCTTTGTGTGCGGGCTTGGTCCCGGCTTCCGGTGTGCGCAGCAGCAATGTGCCTACCTGCACGGCGTCCGCCCCGAGGGCCAGCAGCGGGACCGCACGGTCGGCGGTGGCGATGCCGCCGCTGGCGATCAACGGCAGCTCGGTCACCGCGCGCACCTGTTCCAGGAGCTGATCCAGCGACAGCTCGCCCGGAGTGTCGGCGATGTGGAAGGTGCCCCGATGCCCGCCGGCCTCGGGGCCCTGCACACACAGCGCGTCGACGCCGGCAGCGGCGGCGAGTCGCGCCTCGGCCACCGTCGTGACGGTGCTGACAACGCAGATGTCGTGCCGGTGCAGCCGGGCGATCACCTCGACGGTGGGCGCACCGAAGGTGAACGACACCACGGGCACCGACTCGTCGATCGCCAGCGCGATCTTGGCATCGAAATCGTCGTCGCTGTAAGGGATTTCATGAGGCAGGTGGGCCCCGAACCGGGCGGCGCGCTCGGCGAGCAACGCACGATACGCATCGAGCGACGACACATCCACCGAGATCGACTCGGGCACGAACACATTGAGGCCGAACGGCGCGTCGGTACGCTGCCGCAGCTCGGCGATGTCGCGGCCGACCTTCGCCGCGGCGGCGTAGCCGGTGGCCAGGAACCCGAACCCGCCGGCGGCGCCCACCGCGGCCACCAGTTCCGGGGTCGAGGGTCCACCAGCCATCGGAGCGCCGACCACGGGGACGGTCAAGGATCGGAAATCGAACATCGCTGCTCACTTCCTGAGGTGAAGCGGAGGGGACCCCACTAACGCTACGAGCCGCAGAATCGGCCGTAAAATGCTCACTCAGCATGCGGTATACGCTGAGACTATGGACTTGCAGTTGCGTCACCTCACCGCGTTCGTCACGTTGTGCGAGGAGGGCACCTATACGCGCGCCGCGGCCCGTCTGCACATCGCTCAACCGTCGCTGACCCGCACGATTCAAGACCTGGAACGGATCCTCGAATGCGATCTGGTCACGCGCCCCTCGCGCAGGCTCGAACTCACCGCCAACGGTTCACTGTTCTTGGAACGCAGCCGCAACATCCTGACCGAGGTGAACGAGCTGCAAGCGGAGATGCGCACGCGCAGCGAGGTCCGCGTCGGCTTCGCGTGGCTGCTGCCCAGTGACTGGTTCGCCGCCACCCGCGCGCGCTACGACGAACTCGGTGGCCAGATCACCTTGCACCGCAACGACAATCCCGCCGCGGCGCTGCATGAGGGCACCATCGATATCGCGATCGCCCGCAACTCCACGCAGCCCACCGCCGCCATCACCTGGCGTCGAATCGGCACCGAGCAGCGGGTACTCGCGGTGTCCGCGCGCTCGGAGTTGGCGCACGCGGACGGGCTACGCTGGGCCGACCTCGCCCAGCACCCCCTGGTCGTCAACACCCAGTCGGGCACGACCACGCCGGACTGCTGGCCCGACCCCGACCCCACTCGGGAGATCGTCACCTGCGGCAACTTCGACGAATGGATCGAACTAGTCGCCGCCGACCGCGGCATCGGCGCGGTGCCCGACATCGCCACCCACCGCGCACCGCACCCCGATGTGGTCTACCGCGAACTGCCCGATATCCCCGCTTCCACGCTCTATCTCGGCTGGCGGCGCACGCCGCCACCCCCACGTTCGGTCCGGCGTTTCCTCGATGCCGCGCTGGCCGAGGCCCGCCCCTGAGCCGGGCTACAAGGTGCCCGATGCCTGCTCGGCAAGTCGCTGGTTCGCACGGACTCTCGACTGTTCGATGCGACTGCGTTCGTCACCCATGCCGACGAGCAGGTCCACGGTGGCGGGGCCGAGGATGTCGGTGACGGCCTGTCCCGCGCCGCCGAGATAGCCGGTGATTTCAAGGAGCACCACGCCGTGCATCAAACTCCACAACCGTCCCGCGACATCGGCGACCGGATCCGCGCGGATGCGCCCCGCCTCGACCATCTGCTCGACGACGTGCAACATCTGATTAAAAGATGTCGTGCCGGAGGCGAATTCGGCGGGTGCGGTCGAAGTGCTCAGGTTTCGTGCCGCCGGGCGCGTGGTCTGCGGCGAGACCAGGCCGAACATCAGCCGGTAGCGCTGCGGATTGGCAAGGGCGTAGCTGTAATACGCAGCGCCTGCGACGAAGAAGTCGGCGACCGGATCGTCGGTGTCGGGCACGGCCAATACGGCACCGAAGCGGGCGAACGCCTCCGCCGCGACCGCCTCCAGCAGTTCGTTCATGCCCCCGAAATACGTGTACACGGCCATCGTCGACACCCCGATTTCCGCGGCGACCGTGCGTGCCCGCAACCCTTCCGGCCCCACCTGCTCCAATAGCTGGATGCTTGCCTCGATCAGCTGCGCGCGCCTGTTCGGCGCGGGCTGGCCCGATTCCGCGTTCACTCTTGTCCCTGCTCCATAACGGCGTTATTCTACGGGCATAACACTGTTATGAATCTGGGGTGACATGCGCAATCGATGGTCGACGCCGGTCCCGCCTCAGCACGGACGAGGTCAGGATGTGGATCCCGCGGCGATACTTTCGCCGGAGGCGCTGCTGGCCGCGATCTCCGGCCACCTCGACTCGGCGGCACCACTGGTCGGATGGGCACGGGCACTCGGCAACCTGCACGCGGCCCTGATACCGGACCCGCGGCGGCGCCCGAACGACTTCGACGCGGCCGACGACCGCGCCGCAATCGCGCGAACCGTCGCCGCGATCGACGCGTGGGCGGCGTCGCACGTTCGACGAAACCCCAACGCACGCAACAGTACCCACTCTCTGGGTGAAGTCCTCAGCCAGGTCGCCTGCGCCTACGCCCATGCCAGGTGGACGGTCCTGCACCCCGCCGATCAACAGGCACAGCACGCGGCCTGGATGCACCTCGGCGAGGCCCGGGAGGGCTACGCCCGGCTGGTCGCGGACCTCAGCACCGACGATCAGCCGGCCAGCGCCTGATGTGCGGCGCCGGAGAGCGGCGATCGGTCCGGGCGGCTCAGCTACCGCTTGATGCTATCAAGTGTGAAAAACTACCGGTTGTTAAACACTAACGGTTAGTGCTATGTTCGACCGCATGAAGAGAGTGAGCTTCGCCGAGTTCGGCGGCCCGGAAGTGCTGCAACTCCTAGACGCCGAGGAGCCGCACGCGGGCCCCGGTCAGATACGCGTCGCCGTGCGGGCGGCGGGCGTGAACCCGGTCGACTGGCGGGTCCGGGAAGGCCAGATCCTGCAGGCCCACCCGATCGAGTTGCCCGCGGGAGTAGGGATCGACGCCGCCGGCGTGGTCGACGAAGTCGGCGCGGGCGTCGACGGGATCTCCGTCGGCGACAACGTGTTCGGCGAAGGCTCGAGCACCTATGCCGAGTTCGCCGTGCTGTCGGCCTGGGCCAGGATGCCCGAGGGGCTGACGTTCGAAGAGGCCGCCGGATATCCGTCCGTGGTGGAGACCGCGCTACGCGTGCTCCGCGAGGTCGGCGTCCAGCCCGGGCAAACACTGCTGGTCAGCGGCGCCTCCGGCGGGGTCGGATCGGCGGTGCTGCAGATCGCCCGCGACCGCGGCATCGCGGTGATCGGCACGGCGGGGGCCGCGAACCAGGACTATCTGCGCAGCCTGGGAGCCGTCGCCACCACGTACGGCGCGGGCTGGGTCGAGCGGGTGCGGCAGCTCGGGCCCGTGGACGCGGCGCTCGACTTGGCGGGCTCTGGCGTCATCCGCGAACTCGTCGAGCTCACCGGGGATCCGGCGAAGGTGCTCTCCATCGCCGATCTCGATGCGCCGGATCTCGGGGTCCGGTTCTCCGGAGTGGCCGGGAGCGTGCCGGACGCGCTCGCCGAGGCCGCCGACCTCATCGCACGGGGCAGGCTGCACATCCCGGTCGAGAAGTCGTACCCGCTCACCGAGGCCGCGGCGGCGCACATCGACAGCCATACCGGTCACACGCGCGGGCGCCGCGTCATGGTGATCTGAGCGTTTCCCGCACGCGCCCTGGCAAGCCGAATTCCGCGGCGGCGGTGGGCTTCGCGGCACAAACCAGGCCCGTGCCAGTGCGGGCGCGGAGTTCGCTGTCACCCGGGCCCATCCGCCGCTCACCGCGACCCTGCATGATGGGCGGATGCTTCCCACCGACCACCTGGCCCAGGCAGAGCGTCGTCCAGCCGTGATCGATACGCCCCTCGGCACGCTCGGGTTCTCCGTCGCGCTGGGCCCGGACGCGCTACCCGCCAAGCCGGATACCTTGTGGTGCTTGCCGAATGGGACGTATCTGCACCGGTGGCGGCATCGCACCGCGACGGTCGACCTGCTGATCGGCAGCGTCGACGAACCGGCCTGGGACGGTGGCGCGCCGGTTCCGATCTGGGCCGGAATCTGGCAGGTGCAGGCGCGCGGCAGGGTGCCGGGACTGGTCGTCTCGGCCGAACTGACCGACCTTCCCGCCGATGCGTACGGCGGGCAGGACTCGGGCGAATGCCTCGCGGCCGTGAGCGTGGAGAACGAGGACTTCATGGTGTCCATCGGCGGGCCGGATGCCGAACTACTCGCCATGCAGGCCGCGGACGGCAGGCTGATGCCGACCAGCTGGGCGCGACCACTGCGAGCCGCCACCGAATACGGTGTGCGCTACATGGATCCGGCGCGAATCGCCTGGCATCTACCCGGCCTGGCCACCACGGAAGTCGCCCGCCTCTGCATCGCCACCGCCTGGTGCCCCCGCGACGACGACCGTCCCGCGGCCTGGTTCGCCGTCGACATTCCCCTCGACACCGCCTACCACCACCTCATCACCGATCCCGCCTGACCGGAACGCGCACGTGACCACCGTTGGAGGCTGATGCGAGATACCTTCGCCAGGTGATCGAGAATGATTTGCTTCGCCGCTGGGAAGAACGTTGGCCGGCAGGGCCACCGATTGCTAATTGTTTGCGGGGGGACTATCCGGATCGGTGGGTGCGTTTTCACAGTTTGCCGGGGTCCAAGCGTTATCCCGACACCGAGGACGAGTATGCGGTGGTGCTGGATCGGTACAACACGGTGTTGGATGAACTCTTCGGTGGCGAAGTCGTTTACGTCATCACGGTGGACTGGTCCGATACTCCGCTGCCGGCATCGCAGCCGCACCCGGCGGCGCGCTGGCACCCTGGCGGCGCCGAGTACTGGACAACCTTCTGCACAGAACCCGATCCCGAGTACCTCACCTACACACACTTGTTTGTCAGCCAGATCCCTTGGGAGCGTGGCTGCCTCGACGAACTGCTGCGCGCCGTCGCAGACGACCTCACGGCCAACGTGCTACTCACCGACACCGGGCTACAGCGGCTCTACCATCCCTACGACGGTGGCGCCGACGCCATTCTGACCTCGACGGAGGAACGCGATCGGCTGCGCTCCCGGCATGCCGCATGGCTGTCCTCGCATCCGCAAGGGCTCTGAAGCCCGCGCCCGTTGGGGATCGCCGCCTTGTGGCGTCGACCGTGCGGCCCTAACCTGACTGGCACTCGGTAGTCTCTGCCAATCGGAAGGAAATCGGATGAAGAGGTCGCGGTCGGCGATTGCCAGTGCACCGGTGGCTGTTGCCATAGCGTTGACCGCGATGACTGTCGTGGGTGTGCCCGCGACAGCGGCGCCGGGCGATAGTAATAGCGTTGGGATGGAACGGATTCCGACCGCCGAGTGCATTAATCGGTCGATCCCGCTCGGTCCGGAGGAAGCGCGGTTGGGCAGGCCGGAACCGGCTGAGTTGATCGAGGGCGGTGGCTTCACCGACCTCGTGCAGTCGTTCGTCTCGGAACTGTGTGCGACGGCGGACTACTCGTCGGCGGTCGCGCTGGCCACCACCGACGCGAAACAACTGTGGCGTCACGCGGTGGACCGCGCCCAGGGCAGGCAGGCGAGCGGCTCGTTATCGGCGAGCGACGATCGGCCGCTGTACTGGGCTCGCCTGGCCGAAGTGGCCGCGGTGCAGCAATGGCAGCCGTTGTTCGGATTGTCAGCACAGCAACGCGCCGACATCGTCGGGGCGATCGACCGAACGGGTCGCGGCCAGGATGCCGTCGCCTACTCGACGCCCCGCTCGACCACCCGGCACGTCCTGATCACCGGCTTCGACCCCTACAAGCTGGACTCCGAGATCAGAAACGGAAACCCGTCCGGCGCGACAGCCTTGGCGTTGAACGGCAAAACCATCGAAACCGCCCAGGGCCGTGTCGAATTCGCCACCGCGATGTTCCCGGTCCGCTGGCGCGACTTCGGCAACGGAGTCGTCGAACAGACCTTGCGGCCGTTCCTGACCGACGGCGCCGACCAGGTGGACATGTTCGCCACGCTCAGCGTCGGCAGCCCAGGGGAATTCGACCTCGAGCAGACCAACGGGGCCTGGCGCGGCGGGAAGGCCGACAACGAATCCGTCTGCTACCTGGGTAGCGTGCCCAATACCGCCGCCGCAGGTCCGGAGCCGCAGTGGACCCGATCGACCTTGCCACTGCCCGAAATGGCCGCCGTTCCCGGACAGTTCCCGGTCAAGGTGCGCACCTCGGTGGACACCGCACTACTGCCCTTCTTCCCCGCGCTGCCCGTCATCACCGATTGCCGCGTTCCCGCCATACCGGGCGTCCCCATGCCCGACGGGCCGCCGCCGGACTCGACCGCGTGGGCAGGTGGCGGTGGCAGCTACCTCTCCAACGAAAGTGCCTATCGGGCAACACTATTGCGCGACGTCGCGGGTGCCGGTCTGCCCGGCGGGCATATTCACACCCCGGTACTGGAGGGTCTCCCCGAGGCCGGAGTGACCGGCCCGGAGTTCGAGGGCAACCGCGATGCGATCATCACCCAACTCACCGGCCTGCTACTGACCGCCGCGGACGCGACCAGAACCTGAATCTCGTCGCGGCCACCGGCGTTCACCCCGAGCAGACCAACCGAACCCGAGCACGAATCGCCCGCACCACCGGCCGGTGCACCGAGTTCTCCAGTGCGCTTCGAGAATTCGGGTACCGTCGGCGGCCGTCGTGGCGAAATGGGGCCCCTCGCCCCTCGTTTCGGGAGGTTCGGGAGATTTCAGACAGCAGAGTTTCTCGGCGCCGCCTGCTCGGCACCCTGGCCGCGGGAGCCGTCGCCTCCGGTGCGATCGCGGCGACCGGGTGTGCGCCCGGCACCACCGACGATCGCTCCGGCGACCGCAGCGAGGTGCTCGCCCGGGAGCTGCTCGGGGTCGACGAGAACGGCGCCGACGTCACGCTGGACTACCTGAAGGTCCTGATCGATACCGGTTTGCCCGCCGCGAACGCGCGCAAGAAGGTCATTGTCGTCGGGGCCGGTCCGGCCGGGTTGAGCGCCGCGAACCTGCTCGCCGACGCCGGACATCAGGTCACCGTGGTGGAGGCCAACGGGAGTCGAACGGGCGGGCGGGTCAAGACGTTTCGCGGCGTCTTCACCGATCCCGCCCTCTATGCCGAGGCCGGGGCGATGCGGTTGTCCAGCGTGCACCCGATGGCGCTGGCACTGGCGGACAAGCTCGGCGTGCGGCGCAGGCCGTTCTACAGCTCCGACGTGCTCGCGGACACTCGCACACCGCCGACGCCCCCGGTCTGCTACCGCTCCCGCACCGGCGAGGAGTGGTCCAACGGGCCGAAGCGACAGTACGTTCCGCCGCCCGCCGCCGGGCGCGGCCTGATCAAGGTCAACGGAATCACCGTCACCCGTGGCGAATACGCCGCGAACCCCGGCACGGTCCATGCGGGCTTCGGCTGCGACCTCGCGACGTCGAGCAGCGCGCTCCTCGATACCGCGCTGCGCAAAGCCGAAGTGCTGCAGAGCAAGTCGATCGAGCGCCAGGTCGAGGGCTGGGCCGAGTTGCTGGCCACCTACGAAAACGAGTCCCTGCGCGGCTATCTCATGGAGCAGGGGTGGCCCAAGGAGCGCATCGAGGCTGTCGGCACCCTGGAGAACGTCACCGCCCGGCTACGGCACAGCGTCATCTTTCCGCTCGTCGACCACACCCTGATCCCGGCCGACGCCACCTACTGGGAGCTGGCCGGCGGCATGGCCTCGCTCACCGATGCCATGGCCGCGCGACTCGGCCCGGCCATCCTGATGGGCAAGCGAATGACCCGGCTGGAACAGACCGACCACAGCGTGCGGATCTGGACCACCGGGGAAACCGGCGACGAAGGTTCCGACGGTCAACCGACCGGACCGGCCGAATCGTTCGACGCCGACTACGCGGTCGTGGCCATCCCGCTCACCGCGGCCAGGTTTTGCACCTTCGATCCGCCACTGTCCTACGACAAGCGGCGCGCCATCATCGAACTGCACCACGACGCGGCGACAAAAGTGTTGCTGGAGTTCAAGAGTCGCTTCTGGGAGCAAGGACCAACCGGATTCCGCGGCGGCCGCTGCGTCACCGATGCCCCGAACCGCTGCCTCTATTTCCCCTCGCACGTCGAGGATTCCGACGGCGGCGTAGTGCTCGCCTCCTACACCTTCGCCGACGACGCCATGCGCTGGGACTCCCTCACCGACGGCGAACGCGTCCACTTCGCCCTGGCCGGCATGCGCGAATTGTTCGGCGAGCGAGTCGATTCCGAATTCACCGGCGTCGGCATCACGCAGAGCTGGGTGCGCGCCCGCTACGCCCTCGGCGAAGCCGCCATGCCGACCCCCGGCCAGCTACACGACCACCACGTCGCGACCCGATCCATCGAAGGCCGAGTACATTTCGCCGGCGATCACACCAGCCTCAACACCGCATGGATCGAGGGCGCCCTGGAAAGCGGAGTCCGCGCCGCGGTCGAGGTCCATCGGCGCTGACGCGTGGATCAGCGGACGGCGGCGCTCGAATAGTCCGGCAGCGGATACTCGGCTTGCGCGCCGATGAGGCGAGTGAGCAAGGCCCGCAACGGAGCCAACGGTCGCGACACCAGCACCCGCATGACGATGAGCGCGAAGGCGACGCCGCGGCGGGTCTCGGGATGACGCATTCGCACCGAAACCTCGGTACCCTTCTGCGCTTCGGTCACCAGCGGCCGCAGCAGTTCCTCGTAGCGACCGAACGCGCGCGCCGAATCGGTTGGCGTCTCGGCGATTTCACCGGCGATCAGGTACGCGCCGATGAGGGCGAGCGCGGTGCCCATGCCGGTCATCGGCGATCCGCAGTAGGCGGCGTCGCCGAGCAGTACCACTCGCCCCCGCGACCAGCTCGGCATCCGGACCCGAGACACCTCGTCGAAGTAGAAGTCCGGCGCCTCGGCCATGGTGTCCAGAATCGCCGGGACCACCCAGCCGTGTCCGGTCAGCCGATCGCGGATCAGCCGCTGCTGCGCCGCGGTGTCCCCGCGCAGCGCGTCGTCGGCGGGGGTGCGGGTGGAGATGATCGCCATCGAGGTCGCCGGGTCCGCGTCGGGCCGCACCGCGACAGTGCTGCCCGGCACGGGATATACCCCGACCCAACCGGTTTCCAGCATGGTCCGCGGTGGCGTGGGGATGGTGAAGAAGCCGATGTAGGCGCCGAGGTATTCGGTGAACTGCTCGTGCGGACCGAATACTTGTGCACGCGTGGCCGAATGCAGTCCGTCCGCACCGATCACGACATCGAACTCCGCCTGGGCGCCGGAGGCGAAACGTACCCGCACCGTGTCGGCGTCTTGGGTCAAGTCAACGGCCCAGTCACCGTAGCGGTAGTCGAGCGCACCGGATTCCGTAGAGAGCGCGGCGATTTCGTCGAGCAACACCTGGTTGAGGTCGCCACGGGTGATCTCGATCTCGGCGACGATCCCCGCTCCCCCGAACATCTCCGCGGGCATCCTGGCCAGCTGGCGACCGCGGTCGTCGATGAACACCATGCCGCGCTCGTCGAGCTGACGACGCCGGATGCCCGGCAGCAGACCCATCCGTTCGGCCACCTTGCGGCTCGGCCCGCGCAGGTCGACGGCTTGGCCGCCGGGACGCGGCGCTGGCGCCCGTTCGACGACGGTGGTGTCGATGCCCGCGCGCAGCAATTGCAGCGCGACCGCGTTACCCGCGATACCGCCGCCGCAGACCAGTACCCGAATCGATCCGGACATAGTGCCCCTCCCCATGCGACGCCCCTCAGTCAAGACAGTGTTTCACGGAACAGCGAATTCACCTCAGCTGATGTCGACGGCACCGAGATCGCGCGGGTCGGGCTCGGGCTGACGCACACTCTCGCCGCGCCATTCCTGTTCCACCATCGCGTAGATCAGGGTGTCGCCCCACTCGCCCTTGAACCACAGGTCTTGGAGGTGGACCGCTTCGCGGCGCATGCCTAGGCGTTCGAGCACGCGCGCCGACGCGTGGTTGCGTGGATCCAGGTTTGCGGTGATGCGGTGCAGCGACAGTCCGTCGAAGCCCAACCGTAGCAACGCGCGGGCCGCCTCGGTCGCGTAGCCGTGGCCCGCGACATCGGGCGAGAACACGTATCCGATTTCGCCGGTGCGATTTTCGGCGTCCCGCCAGAACAGCACGACGTCGCCGAGCAACCGCCCGGTCGCCTTCTCCTCGACGCACAAATTGAGCCCCTGACCCACCTCGGTCAGTTCGGTTCTCGACCACACCCCCGCGATGCGCTCGGCGACCTGCTCGCGCGACATGGGTTCGTACGGCAGATAGCGGCACACGTCCGGTTGCGATTTGTAGGCGAACATGGCGTCGATGTCCGCCGGAGTCGCGGGGCGGAGCAGGAGTCGCTCGGTCGTGATCGGCAGGTCCGGATGCAGCACGATTTCCGACTATAGCGGCCGCCGTTACCGGCAGGTCGCCCGCAAAATTGGGGTGCCGTACGGCGGCGATTCAAGTGGGGAGACCGCGGAGTACGTATTGCTCTCGTCGCCAGTTGCTGAACAATTCACGGCTGCGGATCGTAGTGATGGATACGGGTGGCGGTTGGCGATCATCCGAACTTCCCGGATTCGAGGTTGTCATGCATCTGTTGTCTTCCGAAGGAAATGCCGGGCCCGCCCCCGGTGGCCGCGGTGCGGTGGTGCTCGGTCTGTTCCGTGTTCTCGTCGGCCTCTCCTTCACCATCCACGGCCTTTCCGGACTGTTCGCCTGGCCGGTGGCACCGTACGGTGGCCATGTCGCGGCGTTCGGCAGCTGGCCGAGCTGGTGGGCCTCGGTGATCGAGCTGGTCGCGGGCGGGTTCGTGGCGCTCGGCATCGGCACCAGGATCGCCGCGCTGCTCTGCTCGGGCTCGATGGCGTACGCGTTCCTGTTCGTGCATTTGAAGTCCGGCATTTTGCCGATCCAGAATGGCGGCGAGGCCGCCGTCCTGTTCTGCTGGTCGTTCTTCCTCGTCGCCATTCTCGGCCCTGGCGCGTTCGCACTGGACGCCCTGTTACCCAGCCGCGCACAGCGGCGCTCCGCCCCGGCAGACGCAGCGCCCACTCGGCGCTGACCGGTCAGGCCCGGCTCATCTCGTCCGCGATCGCCTCGGCGAATTCGTCGATATCGTCCTCGGTGGTGTCGAATGCACACATCCAGCGGACCTCGCCGGTGTGCTCGTCCCAGAGGTAGAAGCGAAACCGCTTCTGCAACCGCTCGGTCACCGGGCGGGGCAGGATCGCGAAGACCGCGTTGGCCTGGACCGGACGCACCACCCGCACACCATCGATGCCGCGCACGACGGCGTCGAGCCGCTGGGCCATGGCGTTGGCGTGCGCGGCGCTACGCAACCAGAGATCACCACCGAGCAGCGCCTCGAACTGCACCGAGACGAAACGCATCTTCGAGGCCAGCTGCATCGACATCTTGCGCAGGTAGCGCAGGTCACGGACCGCATCCGGGTTGAGCACGACGACGCACTCGCCGAGCAGCAGACCATTCTTGGTGCCACCGAACGACAGCACATCCACCCCGGCGTCCGTGCTGAACTCGCGCAACGGCACGCCCAGCGATGCCGCCGCGTTCGCCAGCCGGGAACCGTCGACGTGCACCAGCATGCCGCGCTCGTGGGCGTGCTCGCAGATCGCGCGGACCTCGTCGGCGGTGTACACGGTGCCGAGTTCGGTGCTCTGCGTGATCGACACGGCCAGCGGCTGGGCACGGTGCTCGTCGCCCCACCCGTAGGCCTGGCGGTCGATCAGCTCGGGGGTCAGCTTGCCGTCCGGGGTCGGTACGGTGTGGATCTTTATTCCGGCGAGCTTCTCCGGCGCACCGCACTCGTCCGCGGTGATATGCGCGGATTCGGCCGCGATCACCGCACCCCAGCGCGGCAGCAGCGCCTGCAACGCGACGACATTCGCGCCGGTGCCGTTGAAGACCGGATAGGCCGTGGCGCGCTCGCCGAAGTGCCGTGCGAAGACGTGCTGGAGATGGGCGGTGTAATCATCCCCGCCGTAGGCGATCTGGTGGCCGCCATTGGCCAGCGCCAGTGCGGCAAGCACCTCGAGGTGCACCCCGGCGTTGTTGTCGCTGGCGAATCCGCGCACGGATGGGTCATGCCTGCGGACGGCGTCGGTCATCGGAGTGTCGGTCACAGATCCGGTCCTATCCAGTTCGATTGTTCGGACTCGCGCACCGCGAAGTCCGCGCGTTTGTTCCGAAGGTCTACGATTGTCGCTTCTACACATTCGAGCATCTACGAAGGGGAAACTCCATGGCACGCAAGGTCGTTGTGACACTGGTCGACGACTATGACGGCAAGTCCCAGGCCGAAGAAACAGTGCACTTCACCTTGGATGGCGTGGCCTACGAGATGGATCTGTCGGCATTGAACGCCAAGCAACTCCGCGGCATTTTCGCGGAGTGGACCGCGACCGCCCGCAAGGTGGGTCGCGCGCCGCGCGGCACGAGCACTCGCTCGCAGCCGACGGCCGGGCGGGAGCAGACCGGTGTCATCCGTGAATGGGCACGCCAGAAGGGTATTGACGTATCGAGCCGCGGGCGGATTTCGGCCGAGGTGGTGGACGCCTACAAGAAGGCGAGCATGTAACCCCACACCGAACGCCGAGTCGGGCTCGGCCGTGCAGACCTGGATCTGCCCTGCCGAGCCCGCGGTTTTCTAGCGCAGTCGACCGTTCACCGATCGGGTAATTCGCCGGATTCGTTCGCGCGCAAGCAATTCGGTCATTTCGGTGAGCGAGTCGGCCAAGAGCGGGTGCAGTTCGGCGCGGGCCTGCGCGACGGCGGCCTGGATTACATTCGGCGACACCGTGGGGAATTCCCCACCCAGTCGCTGAGCGGTCGTCCGACTGGCCGTCATCGACTTCACCCACTGCCATACCAGATCCGGTGCGAGCTTGCCCGACTCCCCATCCAGGCTGGGGGCGGCCGTAATCGACCCGTATTCCGAACGTTTGCGCGCCGAGCGCACATCGGTCTTATCGCTACTCATCGGCATGCACAACTCCAGAGACGGCACCAATATGCAGCGAGCCGCGCTTCGGGACCCGACGAAAGTAGTTGAACTCTACACCGAAATACCTACCGCAGACGCGGATGTCGGTCGAACAACCGACAGGCGGTCGCGGCAGCCGAGTACTCATCCCAGGCCCGCGTCCTTGGCGCGGACGATCGCGTTGGCGCGATCGGCGACACCGAGTTTGCTGAAGATGCGGGAGAGGTAGTTGCTGATGGTCTTCGGCGCCAGCCGCAATTCGGTCGCGATCGCGGCATTCGGCAGCCCCGCGGCAACCAGGGTGAGCACGTCGAATTCCCGGGTGGTCAATTCCGGAAACGGGCGGGCGTGCTGGGCGGGACCGGCCAGCATGGTGGCGAGCCTGCCGCCGATGTGCGGGCTGAGCACCACCCACCCGGCGGAGACCGCGCAGATCGCGCGCAGGATGTCGTCGCGGTCCGCGGCATTGCGCAGGTAGCCGCCCGCCCCGGCCCGGATCGCGGCGAACACCGACTCGTCGTCCTCGGCGACGCTGAACACCAGCACCGCGACGCCCGGCGCGGAGCGGGTCAATTCGCTGATGACGGCACCGCTTTCGGGTTGTCGCCATTGGCCGAGGATCAGCACATCCGGCCGGTTCAGCACCGCCTCGCGCAACGCGCCGTCGGTGCTCGTCTCGGCGACGACGGTGATCCAGTCGACGGAGCCGAGCAGCGCCCGCAGCCCGGCCCGGACCACCGCGTGGTCGTCGGCGAGCACCACGGTCAACGGACACGTTCCGGTCAGCGACGCACCGATACCGTCGATGACCGAAAGGTCCGGCCCGAAGCGTCGCTGGTTGACCGCGGTCATCGAACCCCCTCGCACCGTCCTGGTTTCGCTCCCGCCGGTTTCGCGACGGCTTCCCCGATGAGAATGCGCTGACCAGCTCCGCACCGGAAGATTCCGGACCGCTGACCGAACCTGCGCCGAGCCGCTCGGCTGCCCAGCCGTCCGGGAAAAGTTCCCGGTCGGCCCGGGATCGTACGCCCTGTCCGATGGCCATAGCCCCCGCACATGCTGGCTGCTGGAAACCTGACGAAAGGTGAGAACAATGCCGGTAGCAGCAGAACTCATGGATCCCTATCTCTTCGAGCGCGTAGAGCTCGTGGCGGACGAGGGTGCCACCGAGAACCGCATCATGGGTGTGCTCCCCTGCTGCAGCTGCGGTGGCTGCTGCATGTGCTATGCGTGAGTTCGACCTCGGCCGCCTGCCGGCACTCGGCGTAGGTCTCGGATATCGCAGGGAACTGGACGCCGCGATCATGGCGAACCAGGAGTCGATCGACTGCCTCGAGATCATCAGCGAGAACTTCCTCGATACGCCGGTGGGCGGCCCACTCGAACAGCTCCGCGACCGATTCGCGTTGGTACCGCACGGAATCGAGATGTCGATCGGCACCGACGGGCCGCTCGACACCGGCTACCTCGACGACCTCGCGCACCTGGTCGCCCGGGTAGCCGCGCCGTGGTGCAGCGACCACCTGTCGTTCACCCGGGCGGGCGGCGTCTCGATCGGCCAGCTGACGCCGCTGATGCGCACGCGCGCACTCGCCGACGACATCGCGGGCAAGGCGCGCCAGGTGCAGGAGCGGGTCGGAACACCGTTCCTGCTGGAAAACATCACCTACCACCTGGACTTCCCGGCCGAGCTGTCCGAGGCCGAGTTCATCACGCGGGTGGTCGAACAGGCGGGCTGCGGACTGCTGCTCGACCTCGCCAACGTCTTCATCAACGCGACGAACCACGGGTACGACCCGATCGAGTTCCTGAATTCGATTCCGCTCGAACGGGTGGTACAGCTGCACCTGGCGGGCGGGGTCTGGTCGGAAGGCACACTGCTGGACTCACATTCGGCACCCGTGCCCGCCGAGGTGTGGGAATTGCTCGGCTATGTTGCCAACCGGACACCGGCGTTGCGATGCGTCATCCTCGAACGCGATCAGGAGTTCCCGGACGACTTCGACGAACTCACCGCCGACCTGCGCCGCGCCAGAGAGTCCCTCGGTGCGGTAGTGCGCCCATGAGCGGCAGCGGTTTTCAGCGCGCGCTGGCGGAACTACTCACCGCCGGGGCGGCGCGGGTCATGCTGGACGAGCGGCCGGGCGAGCTCGCCGCTCGGTTCGGGCTCACCCCGGCCGAGCTCGAGCTGCTGGTCGCCGCCGATCGCCGGCAGCTCGACATCAATGTCCGTTCGGTGACCAACAAGCGGTTGGACATGCTGGCGCGATGCCTGCCCGCGACCCTGTCGGCGGCGCCGCATCAGCACGAGCTGCTCGGCGACTTCGTCCGTCGTCATCCGCCGGTGCATGTCGACGGCCAGCAAAACCACAGGCGCGTATTGGCCGAGGGGACAAGGTTTCTCGACTATCTGATGACCAGCGGGCGGCAGCACATGGCCGACCTCGCCAGGTACGAGGTGCTGCGCTTGGAGTTGCTGTACGACCCGGCGGCCACCCTCGCCGCCGAACACGCGGCGACCGTGCCGGACGGATCGGATCTCGGCGCGCACGTGCGGCTCGCCGAATTCGACAGCGATGTGGTCACCCAGCACAACGAGTGGCTGCGCACCGACGTTCTCCCCCAAGGCATCTCGGGAAAACCCGTTCGCATCGCCTTGGCCAAGGTCGCCGGACGCAACGCCTTGGCCTGCTACCGCCTCGGCGAGCAGGCCTATCGCGTCCTGCGATCCGGCCCGCCGTTTCCGCCCGAGGCCGAGACGGTGCTGCGGTTCGCCGGGCAGGAACGGCTACTCGACGGGAACAGGGCGGGCTGATGCGCATCTGCGCCGTAATGAAATACCCGCCGATCCAAGGCGGCGTGAGTGCGCACTGCTACTGGCTGGCGCGCGCACTTGCCGAACGCGGCCACCAGGTGGACGTAGTGACCAATGCCGACGAGGTCGAGGACGACTATCGAATCTCGCTCGACGACACCGACCTTCAGCGACTGGAGTCGACTTTCGCCAATGGCGGTGCGGTGCGGGTGATCTCGACCGGGCGGTGGGAGCGCGCCCGCGCGTACATCCCGACCGCGAATCCGTTCGCGACCAAGCTCGCCGCGCTGGCCACGGAGGAAATCCGGTTGCACGGGGCGGATCTCGTGTTCTCGGCGTATCTGGAGCCCTACGGGTTGAGCGCGCATCTGGCCGCGTCATGGACCGGCGTTCCGCATGTCGTCCAGCACGCGGGCAGCGATCGGACGCGGCTGCTCGATCACCCGGAGCTGGGCCAGGCCTACCGGGAGGTGCTGCGGCGGGCGGATCTTGTTGTCGGCGACCGGAATCTGACCGGACTGGGGATTCCGCTCGACAGAATCGCACCTATCCCGCGGGCTTCGCTGCCGCCGGAATTCACGCCGGATGGCCCGGTAGCCGACCTGTCGGCACTCGTCGCGCAGCTGAGTGCGTCACCGTGGGTACGCAACACCGCGCCGCTCGATCCCGAGGCCGCCACGATCGGCGTCTACGGCAAACTCGGTGTCACCAAAGGGTCCTACGACCTGGTCAAAGCGCTCGCACGGTTACGTAAGCGCGGCTCGAGGTTCAATTTTGTGGTCATGTCAGGGGGCACCGAACGCCAGCGGTTCCTCAGCGCGGTAGACGAACTCGGCCTCGCCGAGGTGACGTGGACCCTCCCCTTCCTGCCGCATTGGCGAGTTCCCGAGATATTGCGGGCCTGCACGGCGGTATGCGGTCTGGAGCGGGATTTCCCGGTGGAGGTACACCGGCCAGGACTCCCGATGGAGCTGCTCAGCAGCGGCACCTGCGCGATCCTGTCCGCGGAAGTTGTTCGCACACAACCCTACTGGCCGGAGCTGCGCGACAACGCGCGAGTAGTCGAGGATCCGCGCGATATCGACGGCCTGGCAGCGGTTCTCGCTGAAGTGATCGAGGACCCGGTAGCCGCGATCGAATTCGGGCGGCAGAGCGCCAAGCGGCTTCCGGTGGCGGGCAACGATGAGCTCGGCGGCACATACGAGGCGATGTTCGAAGCCGTTCTACCTGGCAAACCCGTCCAGACAGCCGACGATGCGGTACTTCCGTTGCTGCGCAAGCACATGCCGTCGACCATGCGGCTGCTCGATGGCCGGGTCGAGCAGCTGCTGGAGCGCGCCGCGCCCGTGCGCGTGCAGGATTTCGCGGCGCAGCTGGCCGCGGCGATCGACGAGAACAACGCGGACCTGGGTCATCCCCTCGACACCCTCCGCGACGTCGTCCGCTTCGAGCGGCACCGCCTGTGGCTCGCGGCCGACACCGACCACGCCGCGGTCAAGCCCGCCTTCGCTCGGTCGTCGAACGCACGACGTGATCCCGACTTCGGTCGCCTACGGCCGGTACGTAGCGCACTACTCCGGATCGATGAGTTCGATCTCGACGTAGACGCCCTGACGACCCGCGGCGAGATCGTCCCCGGCACGCGGCGCCCCTACGCGTTCCACAAACGCCCGAGCCTCAAAGGCCGCGTTTTCCGACTGACCGCTGCGACCCGTGACCTGCTGGAACTGTGCGACGGCAGCAGCACTGTCGACGAGCTCGCCCATCTCGCTGAGCACGCACATGGTGCGACGCCGACCGCCGTCCGTGAACGACTGCGCCAATTCGCCGTCGATCAAGTCATACAGTTGCGCTGAGGCGTACCTCCCGAGCCGCCGTCAAGGATTCCGTCTGTCCCGCAATGCACATCAGTGCGGAATATCCGGCGGCAGATCGTCGGTTGGTTCAGCACATGCAGATCGGTATCAACACCTTCGTCACCGACGAAGGCATCAGCGGCCCGAAGCTCGGCATGGCACTGGAGGAGCGGGGGTTCGAGTCGCTGCTGCTGGCCGAGCATTCGCACATCCCCGCGAGCCGGGATACCCCCTACCCCGGCGGCGGTGACCTGCCGCGCATCTACTACCGCGCGGAGGATCCGTACGTCACCCTCGCCGCCGTCGCGGCCGTCACCCGGACGTTGATCGTCGGCACCGGTGTCACCCTGCTGATCCAGCGTGACGTCTTCCACACCGCCAAGCAGGCCGCGACGCTGGACCGAATCTCGAACGGCCGCTTGCTGTTCGGTGTCGGTGCGGGCTGGAATCGCGAAGAGATGGCCAATCACGGCACCGACCCGCGCACCCGCGGCGCGCTGCTCGACGAGCAGATCGCGGCCATCCGCGAGATCTGGACCAAGGATCTTGCCGAATATCATGGCCGCTTCGTCGATTTCGACCCCGTCTACGCGTGGCCCAAGCCCGTTCAGCGGCCGCATCCGCCGATCTTCGTCGGTGGCGGCGCGGCCGCGGCGCAGCGCGCGATCCGGCACGGTGTCGGCTGGATTCCCCTCGCCGTGGCCGACCCCGCCGCGATACCGGCCCAGCTGGCCCTGCTCGACGGGCACGACCTGCCGGTTTCGGTGGTCGGCGCCGGGCCCGACCCGGCCATCCTCGACGCCTACGCCGCGGCGGGGGTGCAGCGCCTCACCCTCTCGCTGCCGACACTCCCCGAATCGGAGACCCTCGCCACACTCGACGAGTTCGCGAAAATCGCCGATAGCTACCTGTTTGTCCCCGATTAACCGGGATTTTGCCTGTACCGCTTGGCTCCCGCCAGTTCCGTTCCCAGTTACGGCATGTTCACAGCCCAGTTGCCTCCGACCCACACCATCGCAGTGGTTATAGCAAGCGAACATTCTCTACTCTGCACGTCAGCTACATGTCGTATCGAGAGGAATGCTGTGCCCCACATAGGTTCGGGTTTTCCAAGGCGGCGATTCATCGGTGGGGCGCTCGGCGCGGCGGCGCTGGGTGGTGGGCTGCAAATGTTGCCCGCCGGGATGGCCGAGTCCCTCGCGGCGCCCAGCCGCAAAGGGACGTTGAGTGATGTCGAACATGTGGTGATCCTGATGCAGGAGAACCGTTCCTTCGACCACTACTTCGGCACGATGCGCGGGGTACGCGGGCTCGCCGACGCGAGCGCGGTAATCAAGGCGGACGGCCGCGATGTCTACTACCAGCCGGATCCGGGACGGTCCGACGGCGGCTACCTGTTGCCGTTCCACGTCGACACCAAGGTGGTCGACGGCCAGGATCTCGGCGATCTGCCGCACGGCTGGGACGATCAGCATCGCGCGGTGCGCGGCGGGTGGAGCGACGGCTGGACCGCGGCGAAAGGCGAGATGGCCATGGGCTATTTCACCGAGGCCGACATCCCGTTCCATCACGCGCTCGCCGACGCGTTCACCGTCTGCGACCACTACTACTGTTCGGTGCTCGGGCCGACCACACCCAACCGGCTCTACCACTGGACCGGAACCATCGATGCCGCTGGACAATACGGCGGCCCGGCGATCAGCAATCCGGCCGACTACAAGCCCGTCTACCGCTGGACCACCTATCCGGAACGATTGCAGGACAAGGGGATCAGCTGGAAGGTCTACGCCAACGACGAGGTGGGTGACGACGGCGCTCACCCGTTCGTCGGCGACTACGGCGACAATCCGCTGTGGCTGTTCGACGCCTACCACGACCCGAAGAACACCGAACTCGCCTCGCGGGCAAAGGTATTCGGTGCCGACCACTGGAAGCCCGACTCCGGCCAGGGCAAGAATGTCGACCACGTACTCGCCGACTTCATCGCCGACTGTTCCGGTAACCGACTCCCCCGGGTGTCCTGGGTGGTGGCTCCCTACGGGTACTCCGAACACCCGGCCGCCCGCCCGGTCGACGGTGCCGCCTACACCCAGGCCGTGCTGAAGGCGTTGTGGGGCAATCAGAACCTGTGGAACTCGACCGCCCTGCTGATCAACTTCGACGAGAACGACGGCTTCTTCGACCACGTGCCGCCGCCGATGGCGCCACCTGGTACGCCGGGCGAATACGTGAACGGGCAGCCCATCGGTCTCGGCCCCCGCGTGCCGATGCTGGTGATCTCGCCGTGGAGTCGCGGCGGCTGGGTGAACTCGCAGGTGCACGACCACACTTCGGTGATCCGCTTCCTGGAGAAGTGGACCGGCGTCGCCGAACCCAACATCTCCGCCTGGCGCCGCTCCATCTGCGGCGACCTGACCGGCTGCTTCGATTTCGGCAAGTCGACCACCTCGGTGCCGGTGCTGCCGGACGCCAATGCCCTTCGGGCAGAAGCCGATGCGACCCAGCGCACGCTGCCGAAACCCGCTCCGCCCGCCGCGGGTAGCCAGCGGCCACCGGAACAGGAATCCGGCACCAGGCCCGCCCGCCCGGTGCCGTATGCCCCCGTGGCGAACGCGACCCTGGCCGCAGGTGGGGCCCTGACCACCACATTCCGCAACACCGGCGCCGCCGACCTGCAATTGGCCGCATATCGTAACGATGGCCGGACCGACGGACCGTGGCGCTACGACGTGAAGTCGGGGGCGACGGTCACCGATACCTGGAGCGTGCAGAGCTATCCCGACAAGAAATACGGCATCGCCATTCACGGCGCCAATCGTTTCCTCTGGCGGATGACCGGAACCTCGACCTCACCGCTCGAGGTGACCGCCGCCTACTCCACCGACAACAAACTGCAGTTGTCGATGACGAACAAGGGCACAGCACCCGCCGTCGTCACGGTAAAAGCCAACAGCTACCGCACCGACGGACCATGGACCTACAAGATCGCGCCCGGCAAGACCACCACCGACACCTGGAATGCCCTCAGCTACGGCAAAGGCTGGTACGACCTGTCACTGACCGTCGACATCGACCCGGCCTACCAGCGCCACTTCCGCGGCCACATCGAGAACGGCCAGCCGAGCGTCACCGGCTGACCGGCGGATCAGGCCAGGGCGCCTGCGCTGGTCGGGCCTGCTCGAAGGCGGCGGCCAGCTGGAGCAGCCGGACGTCGTCGAAGCGCCGGCCGATGAATTGGACGCCGATCGCGGTGCCGTCGGCGGCCTGGCCGCAGTTCATCGAGATGGCTGGATGTCCGCCCGCGTTGAACGGGACGGTGAACCCGATGTGCCGGAACGGCAGGGTCGGGTCACCGTCCGGCGCGGTCTGTTCCACCGGCCACGCGGTGATCGGGGAGGTCGGTGAGACGAGGAAGTCGACCGTGTCGAGCCTGCGGTCGGCGGCGACGGACATCGCGTCGAACTGCGAGTAGCCATCGAACACTGCTGCACCGGTTAGTGTTTCGGCCCCGGCGATCCAGTCGTGGATGTACGGCAAGATCTTCTCGGCGCGTGCTGCCGGCAATGCTCGAACCTCCGACCAGAACCGGACTCGCCAGAAATCGTTCAACCCGGAGAGCATCTCGTCGGTCATGATCGGCTCGACCTTTTCGACCTGCGCGCCAAGGGATTCCAGCAGTTCGGCGACGCCACTCACCGCGGCGCCGACCACGGGCTCCACCGGCCACCCGGTACCCGCCTCGGTCAGCAGACCGATCCGGACGCCCGCGAGCACGAGCGGCCTTGCCGCGGCGGTCCACTCGGTGGGCAGTTCGGGGGCGGCGGTGTGATCGCGCCGATCCGGTACCGCCGCAACCGATGTCGCGAGCGCGGCGTCGGCCACCGTCCTGGTGAGCGGTCCGATGGTGCGGCCGAGGTACGGCGGGACGACCGGAATGCGCCCGAAAGTCGGCTTGAAACCGACCACGCCGCACCAGGCCGCGGGCAGCCGGATCGACCCGCCGATATCGGAGCCGTAGTGGATCGGCCCATATCCTGCCGCGGCCGCCGCGCCCGCGCCGGAGCTCGAACCGCCCGGATTACGCGCGAGATTCCATGGATTGCGGGTAATGCCATGGAAACTCGACAGGCCGCTGGACGACATCCCGTAGTCGGGCATCGTGGTCTTGCCGACCAGGATGCCCGCCGCCTCGCGGATCCGGTCGGCGGTGGGACTGTTCGCCACCGCCGGGGTGAGCTCTGTGGCGGCGGTGCCGAGCGGTGTCGGGCAGCCCGCGGTGGCGATGTTCTCTTTCACGGTGAGCGGGATGCCGTCGAGCGCGCCCGCCGGTTCCCCACGCCGCCAGCGATCGGCGCTTGCCGCCGCCTCGACGCGTGCTTGGTCGGCATAGCGGGTGTAGAGGGCGTTGACGTGCGGTTCCCACTGCTCGATCCGGGTCAGCACCGCGTCGATGACCTCGACCGGCGAGAGGGTCCGATCACGGTAGCCCGCCAGCAGGGCGGTGGCAGGTAGGTCGGCGGGGTCGGTCATGCGGACTCCTCTCGCGCGCTACCGTCCCCGCGTGTGGACGCCGAGACACCCAGCGAGACAGCCACCGGGACAACGAGATTCTTCCACTCCGGCGGGCCTGCCGCAGGTCGGCGTTCGTCAGTGACGATGCGCCGAGTCGTACCACTGGTGTGGCACGGACCAATCCCAGCAGTCCGCGGGCGGCCGGTCGACCGGGTTTTCGCGCTCCCATTCGACGTAGCAGCGGGCAGATCCGCCGACGCACCCGCCGCACAGGATCAGGCCGCGCAGCACGTGGCGCCACAGCGGATGGAGTGAGACGCGTCGCCGCATTGCGACCTCCTCGGCGGGGAAAGCGGGTCTGAGCAGGGGCATAGCCTCAGGTCACGGACGATACCGGCGCGTCGCGCGGCGCGGACGAGAATGGTGTGGACTGGCTCACACAGCGGGAAAGTCGCACGCCACAGCGCTTGCTTGGAGCGCACTCCAAGTGACTACCGTGATCGCATGAGCAAAATTTGGTTCATCACCGGCGTTTCCCGAGGATTCGGGCGCGAATGGGCACTCGCCGCACTGGAGCGCGGCGACAGTGTCGCAGGCACGGCGCGCGACCTGAGCACGCTCGACGACCTGGTCGCCAAGTACCCCAGCACTTTTCAGCCGATCCGGCTGGACGTCACCGATCGGGCGGGCGACTTCGCCGCGGTACAGCAGGCGGTCGAACGGTTCGGGCGGCTCGACGTGGTCATCAACAACGCGGGCTACGGGCAGTTCGGCATGATCGAGGAACTCACCGAGGACGAACTGCGCGCGCAATTCGAGACCAACGTATTCGGCGCATTGTGGGTTACCCAGGCCGCGCTGCCCATCCTGCGCGAGCAAGGCAGCGGCCACATCATCCAGGTCTCCAGCATCGGCGGCATCTCCGCGTTCCCGAATCTGGGCGCCTATCACGCGTCGAAGTGGGCGCTGGAGGGGTTCACGCAGTCGCTCGCGCAGGAAGTCGCGACGTTCGGTGTGCACGTGACGCTGGTCGAGCCCGGCGGCTACGGCACCGACTGGGCGGGCCCGTCGTCGAAGCACGCCACCCCGAACCCTGCGTACGACCCCGCCAGAGAAGCACGGAACGAGCAGCGCAAGGAGATGCGCAGCGGTGATCCGGCCGCTACCGGCGACGCGATTCTGGCCGTGGTCGACGCGGACGAGCCGCCGTTGCGCATCTTCCTCGGCGAGATACCGCTGACGATCGCCACCAGGGACTACGAGTCCCGGCTGGAGCTGTGGCGCAAGTGGCAGCCGATCTCCGCTGCCGCACAGGGGAATTGACGGTTCCGCATCCGGCAACGCAAAAGCCCCGCACCCAAAGGGTGCGGGGCTCTTTTACGCTATGTCGATCAGATAGCGCGGACGTCCTGAGCCTGCGGCCCCTTCTGTCCCTGTCCGACCTCGAACTCCACGCGCTGTCCTTCTTCAAGGGACTTGAATCCCGAGCCGGACACGGCGGAGTAGTGAACGAACACGTCAGCGCCGCCACCATCTTGTGCGATAAAGCCGAAGCCCTTTTCGCTGTTGAACCACTTCACACTGCCTTGAGCCATTACTTTTACTTCTTCTTTTCTGTAGATGAGCCAAACGAATCACGTCGATAAGCTTGATCTCACTGGACTACCATGTCACGGATCGGTGGCAATCCCTACGAAATATCCCAATATGTGAGCTAACCAACACTCCCGCCGTGTCCCCCCGCGCTGTCGGCACCCGCCTCGGCTCGCGCCCGATCATGGCGCACACCAACGTTTTACAGCACGCTGGCATCATGAATCGAGACTGTCCGAGGGGGGCGAGCGTCCGAGCTGCCGCCCGCTGAAGCGAGCGAGGACGATGACCGACTACGGCAATTTACCCACGCAGCCCCTGCCACTCGGGACGAACTGGCAGCCACGGGACCTCCCGGAAACACCCCGGCTCGAGGGGGTACAGCCGCGCGAACGGCGCTCCTCCGGCAGTGCCCTCGCACGGGTCGGCGGCCACGTCGCGCTGGCCGGTGTGGTGAGCCGGCTGACCGGGTTCACCCGCACGATCCTGCTGGCGGCCTTGCTCGGCACCGCGGCGGTCGGTGATGCCTATACCGGGGCGAACAGTCTGCCGAACATGGTCTACGAGTTGCTGCTCGGCAGCGTGTTCGCCAGTGCCGTGGTGCCGCTGCTGACGAGGGCAAGGCGGCGCGGGCGCAAGCACTCTCGGGAATTCACTCAGCGGGTGATGGTGGCGTCAGTGCTCGTCCTCGGCGCGGTCACCGTAGTCGCCGTGCTCTGCGCACCGCTGATCGTGCGTTTCCTGGTAGGCGATTCCGATCAGCGGCAGCTCACCACCTGGTTCGCATATCTACTGCTGCCAGAGGTCTTCTTCTATGGTGTGACCGTCTTGCTGACGGCCGTGCTCAATGTTCGCGACAGCTTCGCCGCGGCCGCCTGGGCACCGGCGGTCAACAACGTGATCGTGTTGCTGACGTGCGGGATCTTTGTGCTGCTCCCCGGACCGGTCACGCTGACGCCGACCTCGATGACATCGGCACAGGTGCTCACGATCGGCATCGGCACCACCCTGGGGATCGCCGGGCAGGCGGTGTGGGTTGTTTTCGCGTTGCGTCGCAATGGGTTCCAGTGGAACTGGCGGGTTCGGCCCGTCCCGTACACCTGGCGGCCGGTGCGCGCGGGCATGCCCGTGCTCGGGTGGATTCTCACCTACGCCGCGATCAGTCAGGTCGGTGTCGTCGTGACGATGCGGGTCGCGTTCTCCCACAACGGGGTATCCGTCTACACCTTGGCCGACCTGTTGTTCCAAGTTCCGTACGGCATCCTCGCCGCCTCGCTGCTGACGGTGCTGATGCCGCGGATCTCCCGATCCGCCGCCGCGGACGATCAGGCCGCCGTGATCGCCGATCTCGGGCGCGGCGCACGGTATCTCACCGTCGCGCTCGTCCCGATGACCATGGCCATGGGTCTGCTCGGCCCGGTGCTGGCCGCCGTGGTGTTCACCGGTCGCGTCGACGCGCACGCGGCCGGATTGATCGGCACGGCCATCGCGTCGTCCGCGTTCGGCTTGGCACCGTTCGCGCTGGTGATGCTGCAGATGCGAGTCTTCTACGCGAACAACAACACTCGCACGCCGGCCCTCATCAACGTGGCCATGGTGGCCACGAAGGTCGCCGTGGTCGTCCTTTCCGTCAACGTCTTTCCCGACCGTGTCGTCGTGGTGATGCTCAGCGTGTCCGGCTCGCTGTCCTACGTGGTCGGCGCGATCATGGGACACGTGCTGCTGCGCCGCCGCCACGGCCTGCTCGGATTCTCCAGCGTCGCGGTGACATTCACGCGCGTCATCTGGGCCACCGCGACCGCGGGCTGGGCCTGCCTGGCGATCATGGCCGTCACGCGCCACACGGTGCCCGATCCACGCCTCGAGCATCTCGTCACCCTCGCCGCCGGTACCTTGATCGGCGTCACAGCATTCCTCTTGGCAGCCAAGGCAATCGGCATACCGGAGGTGCGCAACGCCCGCGCATTGCTAGCCGCTTGACCGAAGTTCGGCAGTTCCCGGCACATCTCCTTCCCGGCACATCTCCGCCATCACCGACCAGATCGGCTCAAGCCCGGACCGCCGCCGACCAGGGCGGAGGCAAGGGTGTCGCACTCTCCACCCCCGTTGTCCTGGCAAATCGCTATGGCCGATCGGGTCGGGAGGCTCGATGACCACAGCTGCGGTAGAGCTAGCACCACCCGAAAGAAGGGGGCTCGCCACATAGGAGCTACGGTCCGGAATTTCTTAACCTTGACATGCCTGTGGCGCGGTGGCCGCGCCTTGCATCAAAGGGGAGTTGAGTTGCCGATATCGGTTTCTTGTTGCGTGCTGGCCGACGCGGTGTTGCCCGAAGGCTTGGCGGCTATCGAGACGACGTCATTTGTCTCCGGGGGGACCCGGTGATAGTGACCAAGAAGGGCGTGATCATATTCATTGTCGCGACTTTCGGAGTTTCCTGGGCCTGGATGTTCTGCGCCGGACTGCTCTTGAATATTTCGCTGGTCAATCCGCTGGCACAGCTTCCGATAGGGTTGACGCCTGCCATCGTGGCGGTGATCGTACGCGCTTGGGTCACCAAGGAAGGCTTTCCCGACGCAGGGCTCGCACTTCGACTCCGGAAGGGATGGCCTTATTACCTGGCCGCTTGGCTGGGACCGCTGCTGTTTGCTGGGGTGGCTGTGGCCTCGGCCGCCGCGCTGGGGCTGTCGAGAGTGGACCTTGCCCCACTCGACAGTCTCCTTCCGGTTCAATCCCCAGGGGCGTCAGTACTCATCTGGATGATGATAATGATCCCTCTCACGCCTGTCTTCTGGGGCGAGGAGTTCGGTTGGACCAGCTACCTTCGGCCGCGTCTGTTCCCCGAACGGCCGTTGCTGTCGGCCGGAGCGACGGGAATCATTTGGGCAGTCTGGCACTATCCCCTTGCCTTTGTGGGATACATCCACTTCGGGAACATCTTCCTCGGCCTTCTGATATGGACGCTGTCGTTCTTGTGCCAAGAGATCATCTTGGCGTGGCTCTACCAGAGCAGCCGCAGTATCTGGACGGCGAGCCTGGCTCACGCCGGGAACAACCTGGTGCTTTTCCTATTTGTCGGTCAGCTACTGAAGGAGGCATCGGCCCTGGTTATCACGACATATGCCACGATTCCCCTAGCAGTAGTCGCGGCTTGGATCGTTTTCACCGGGCGCCTCACCAAGCCGCAATCCCAGAGAAATACCACCTGGCGTACCGGAGCTTTTGCGGCACCGGTCTTTCCGCGATCGCTGCTCGTATTCGACGGCGACTGCGCGTTTTGCACCAGCAGTGTCGACACCATCCGAGCCCGGATACGGCCGGACGTGGACTTCGAGCCCTGGCAGTGGCTCGAACTTTCCGAGCTCGGGCTGACCGAGGAACAGGTTGATCGGTCGGTCCAGTGGCTCAATGGCGAGGGCGGCCGGGCCTCGGGCGCCAAGGCGTTCGCGAAGGTACTTTTGCACGCTGCCTGGCCCTGGCGGATAGCAGGCATGATCATGCTGGTACCCCCGGTCAGCTGGCTGGCCGGCGCGGTCTACCGACTCATCGCCAACAACCGGCATCGGATGCCCGGCGGCACTCCCGCATGCGCCGTGCGCATCGCCAGAGGAGACTGAGGATGGATGGCGCGTTGTGCTGCATGCGCGTAAGGGTGGGTAGCGACTGCCCCGGCGATGACCATGTCGGAGCGTGTTGATACCGGTCTACAGTGCACGCACGGCTGCGGCCTGGGCGCGGATCTGTTGCGCCACAACGGGTTCGCGAGGAGCTGGCTGCGGTAGGCGCAGCGCGCAGGCGGGCTAGCAGTTCGGCCGCCAGTGCGGCGGCCCGCCCGCTACCACACGTTCGGCACAGACCTTCTCAAACAGTCTCTATAGACCGACCAGTTCGGCGCTTCGGAGCCACAGGCTGTGCTGGTAGTCGGTGTCGCGGCGAATGGCGACCGGCGGCAGCAGGTGTAAGCCGGGGGTGGAGGTAATGAACTGGCCTGTCGTGGATTCCAGTTTCGGGTCGATGCTCAGATCGATGCCGGTCCTTGCGCCCACCTCCGGTCGCCTGATGATTCGGGTGCGCGCCAGCGCCTTCATCGGGACGGCGAGGAGCCGGTCGTCGCTGATGAGGCCGGTGGCGTTGGCGCCGGGGCAGAAGCAGTTCACGGTGACGCCGCTGCCGTCGAGTCGCCGGGCGAGTTCCTGGGTGAACAGGATGTTCATCAGCTTGGACTGCCCGTAGGCGCGAAAGGAGCCGATCGGTCCGAAGCCGCGCGGCTCGCCGAGGTGGGCGAGGTCGGGGCGACCGCCGTTGCGGTGGGCCTCGGAGGCGGTGACGACGATCCGGGACGGTGCGGCGGCGATGAGTTGATCCAGCAGCAGGTTGGTCAGCAGGAACGGCCCGAGATGGTTTGTCGCCGTCATGGATTCGAAGCCGTCCACGGTCGTGCGCGCGAACAGCGCGTGGATGCCCGCGTTGTTGATGAGCACGTCGATGCCGGCGTAGCGGGTGCGGATCCGCTCGCCCGCGCGGCGGACCGAGGCGAGGTCGGACAGATCGCCGCTGATTATGTCGGGGCGGCCCTGTGCGCCAGGTTCGCGCTGGAGTTCGTCGGCGGTCGCCGCCGCCTTGGTTTCGTTGCGGGCCACCAGTGTCAGGCTCGCGCCACGACGGGCCAGCGCCCGCGCGATCTCCTTGCCGATGCCGTTGGTGGCGCCGGTGATGACGATCCGCTTGCCGGTGACGTCGATGTCGTTGCTGCCCATGGAAAATCAGCCCTTCATGATCCAGTGGCGACGACGCGGATGGTCGGCACGATCGTTGTGGCCAAGCGGGCATGAGTCACCACGAGTTACAGATAACAGCGATGGTCACGACCGTAGCGCACCGCGACCGTCCGCAGCGTCGGATTGCGCGACCGAAGCAGACTGTGGGCGTAGGACGTTGGCCGCACCCGCGGCGATGACACAAAACGCCACGGGCAGTATGAGGACGATGTTCAGTGGCGCCAGGTGAGTCAGCGGTCCGATGATGGCGGGACCGGCGAGCACGCCGAGGTAGCCGAGCCCGGCAACGCGAGCGACGTTGGCGCCCGCGGCATTTCGGTCCGCATGACCTGCGGCGCTGAACAGCTGCGGGACGCAGCCGGACAGCCCGGCGCCGAACACGGTCCAGCCGACCAGTGCCAGCGGGATCCACGGCGACAGTGCCGCCATCATCAGGCCGAGCGCCGCCAGCCCAGCTCCATAGCGGAGGATGGCGACCGGTCCGAAGCGGGTGGCGACGCGGTCGGCGAGCAACCTGCCAGCGGTCATGGCGGTGGCGAAAACGCCGTAGGCCAAGGCCGCGGTGGCGGCGGGTGCCGCGAGCACATCGCGCAGGTGCAGCGCGCTCCAGTCGTTGGCCACGCCTTCGCACAGCATCAGCAGCAGCGCGAGCCCGGCAAGCAACCAGATACGTCGCGGCGTCGCGCGCCGGGCGACCGGCGCGGAAACCGCTGCGGGGTGCGGCTTTTCGGGCCGCAGCAACGCGGGCGCGGCCAGCGCCGCGCCGACCAGACCCAGCAGTGCCGCCATGCCGAGTGCGGTCGCCGGGCTCCAACCCCAACTCTGCGTGCGCGCGCCGACGAGTGCCGCGAGCACACCGCCGAGCGAATAGGTGGCATGGAACGCGGACATCACCGACCGTCGGTACCCGTGCTCGACCTGGACCGCGTGCGCGTTCATCGCGACATCCTGACAGCCGTTGCCGAAGCCGAGCGCGAGCAGCGACACCCCGAGCGTCCAGATATTCGCGGATACACCGGGCAGTACGACGGCAGCCGCACACAACGCCGCGCTGACCGGAACGACAATCCGCGCGCCGAACCGATCGGCGAGCGGACCAACCAACCGCATACCGACGAAGCCTCCCGCACCGAGCAGCAGCAACAACCAGCCGAGCGTCGGATGACCGATCCCGACCCGGCGCTCGACGGCCGGGATGTGGACCACCCAGATCCCGATCAGAAAGCCGTTCAACGCGAAAAACACGAACGTGGCCAGTCGAGCGGCCCGCAACGAACTCTGCATGACTCGAACATATCGAACATGATCAATGTTCGAAACATTGACTTTCGAACACAATGAGTGTTCCATTGCAGGCGTGGCGAGCGTCGACCGACTGAAACTGATCACCGATGCCGTGCGCGAAGCAGGCCAGATCGGGGTAGCGGAACTGGCCGAACGCACCGGCACCTCGGAGATGACCATCCGCCGCGATCTCGAGACCCTGGCCGGCCAGGGCGTGCTGGAGCGTTATCGCGGCGGCGCGCGCACCCTGCTGCTGCGCGGCGACGAACCACCGTTCGGCATGCGCGCCACCGAGGGACTGGAGATCAAGCGGCGCCTCGCCGCCGAGGTCGCCGGATTGATCGCCGATGGCGAATCGATCGTCCTCGACAGCGGCACCACCTGTCTCGAAGTGGCCCGCGCGCTCGAACACCGCCGCCTGACCGTGCTCGCCCTGTCACTGCACGCGGTGAACGCGCTCACCGGCGCACCGCTGCTCACCCTGTTGGTGCCCGGCGGCAACCCGCGCGCAGGTGAGCTGGCATTGACCGGTCCGCTCACCTTGGCCTCGCTGGCGGCCCTGCGTTTCGACACCGCGATCCTCGGCTGCTGCGGACTCACCGCTACCGACGGAATCACCGCCTACGACCTCGACGACGCCGCCGTCAAACGCGCCGCGATCGCCTCGTCCCGCCGAGTCATCGCCGTCACGGAAGCCACCAAACTCTCCCGCACCGCCCTCGCCTTCGTCGCCCCGGTCGCCGCTTTACACGTCGTCGTCACCGACGAGTCGGCCGCGCCCGACGACACCGCCGCGCTGGCGGCCGCGGGCGTCACCGTGCGACGCGCGTGAACAGGCCGGTGCCTCCTACTCCGCGACGACCTCAGACAACTTCGAGGTCATAGGTGACCTCGGTCCAGAACCCGCCCGGCTCGTACTCGCCGCCGAGGGTGAGGATGTAGTCGCCGCGGCTGAGATCGTCCAGGCCGCACCACAGGCCCCAGGCATTCGCTCGGTAGCGGCCCGGCGGGCCGAACGGTCCGTCTGGGTGCGCATCGATCAGGAACGGGCTGCGGTTGGCGACTTCGCGCAGCGGCAGGGATACGCCGTTGAGCTCCGCGTGCCCGCTCGCCGTGGGTACCACCGGAACGCGCCTGCCGAACAGTGACGACCGCTGGAGGAGATTGAAGGCGGGAAAGAAGACCGGGCGGCCGTGCGGCACGGCGCATTTTCTGCTGACCTTGCCACCGAACGTGCCCGCGAGGAACCAGACATCCGCGGCCTGCCCCTCGGCCGCGAACTTTCCGGTCTCGTCGCTGACCGGATTCCTGGCGGTGGGAATCGCCGAGGCCCACTGCCACCATCGAGCCGCCAGCTCAATGTCCCTACTCCGCATATCTACCCACCTTGATCATCAAGCCTTGAACCAGGTCAGGATAGCCATGCGCGGACGGCGGGGACCACAGGGAACGACCATCCCCAGTCGTCCCCAGTTGGGGCGAGCACGCGCTGCACGCCAGCATCGCCCCACCGCACAACCGCATTTCAGACACGAAGCCGGCACTTCGCGATACGTTTGACTTCAGGCACCTGGGCAGTCGATCGGGAGAACCGAGACGGACACCGAACAGCCTTCCACCGTCGTCGGGGCAGCACGACCGGCTCGCCGCAGGGCGCTCCTTACCGCTGGTAGAAGAGGAGAAACATGTCTGATCCGAACTACACCACCGACGACGCCGGAATCCCGGTGCCCAGCGACGAACACTCGCTGACCGTCGGCGCCGACGGCCCTATTCTGCTCAACGACGCGTATCTGATCGAGAAAATGGCGGCGTTCAACCGCGAACGCGTCCCGGAGCGGCAGCCGCACGCCAAAGGCGGCGGCGCGTTCGGCACCTTCGAGGTCACCAACGATGTGAGCGCCTACACCAGGGCCGCCGTCTTCCAGCCCGGCAAGAAAACCGAGATGCTCGCCCGCTTCTCCACCGTGGCCGGCGAGCGCGGCAGCCCGGACACCTGGCGTGATCCGCGCGGGTTCGCCCTGAAGTTCTATACCGAACAGGGCAACTTCGACATGGTCGGCAACAACACCCCGGTGTTCTTCGTGCGGGATCCGATGAAGTTCCAGGACTTCATCCGCTCGCAGAAGCGCAGGGCCGACAACAATCTGCGCGATCACGATATGCAGTGGGATTTCTGGACGCTGTCGCCGGAATCCGCGCATCAGGTCACCTGGTTGATGGGTGATCGCGGCATTCCGCGCACCTGGCGGCACATGAACGGCTACTCCAGCCACACCTACCTCTGGTACAACGCCGCGGGCGAAAGGTTCTGGGTCAAATACCATTTCAAGTGCGATCAGGGCGTCGAGTTCTTCACCCAGGACGAGGGTGACCAGATGGCCTCGATGGACACCGATTACCACACCAGGGACCTGTGGGAGGCGATCGACGGCGGCAACTTCCCGAGCTGGACGCTGCACATGCAGATCATGCCGTTCGAGCAGGCGAAGACCTACCGGTTCAATCCCTTCGATCTCACCAAGGTGTGGCCGCACGGCGACTATCCACTCATCGAGGTCGGCAGGATGACCTTGAATCGGAACCCCGCCGACTACCACACCGAGATCGAGCAGGCCGCGTTCGAGCCGAGCAGCTCGGTGCCGGGCACCGGCCCGAGCCCGGACAAGATGTTGCTCGGCCGGTGGTTCTCCTACCCCGACGCGCATCGCTACCGAATCGGCGTCAATTACAAAGAGCTGCCGGTCAATTCAGCCCACGCGAGCACGGTGCGGTCGTATTCCAAGGACGGCGCGATGCGCCACCACAACCCCGGCGATCCGGTCTACGTGCCGAATTCCAAGGGCGGCCCGCACGCCGACCCGTCGGTCTCCGGCCCGGTCGTCGGCTGGCATACCGACGGCGAAATGGTCCGCACCGCATACACATTGCGCAAGGACGACGACGACTGGGGCCAGGCGGGCACCATGGTCCGCGAGGTGCTCGACGACGCGGCCCGGGATCGGTTGGTGGACAACATCGTCGGGCATCTGCTCAACGGCGTCACACCGCCGGTGCTGGGCCGGGCGTTCGAGTACTGGCGCAATGTCGACAAGAGCCTGGGCGACCGCGTCGAGGCGGGCGTGCAAGCCAAAAAGGACGAACTCGATCCCAAGGCCGCGAAGCAGGCGAATCCCGCCCGCTCCTCGGCCCAAGACAAAGCCTGACAATTCCGGCAACCGCGGGGGCGCGCGACGGGCGCCCGCGGTTGTCCCGTTTGAGCGCGCTATCGCCGGGTAGCTCGGGCCCATGACTGCGAGAACACATCGCGCCCAGGAGTCGCGTTCGGAGCAGGACACCGCATTGTTCGGGTCGTCGCGAAGCGCGCTCACCACCGCCGGAGTTGTGCTCATCAACTCGGTCGCGGCGATCGCGACGGCGGGCCTCGGCATCATCTCGGCGCTGGTCCTCGTGCTATGAGCCGCTAGGCTCGCACCTTCGCGCCACCGGCGCGCGTTCACCGCGTCGCATGGCCATGTTCACATCGTGTTTACGATGGCCGAATGCTTATTCAGGACGCGCCGGGAAGCCCGCCCCCACCCGCCGAGCACCCGGGTGCCGCGCGGCCGCGGGATCGTCGCGTTCGACCGTCGGCCGTCTGGTGCGGCATCGGCGCCGCGGTACTCGTGCTCGTGGCCGGTGAACTCATGGCCGCGCATATCCACGCGCTCGGCCCGCTGACCAGCCTGTTCCGCGACTACGTCGGCAGGCCGAAGTCGGCGACCACCTCGTGGGCGGGCTTCCTGCTCGCGCTGGTCGGCGTCACCACTCGCGTCCGGGTGACCGCGCTGGCCGCGGCGATCGCCATCGACCTGATCTTCGTGGTGATCCGGGCGGTCGAGGGCAGGCTGTTCACCGTCGGCAACGGTCCGACCATCGTGCTCACCGCGCTCGCGGTGGTCGCCGCCTGGCGTTGGTCCGGCGAGCGACGCCGAACCGCGCTGCGCGCCATCACCTTCGGCGCGCTGCTGATCCTCGCGACCAAGATCGGTGAGATCTGGCTTGACGTCACCGCGTGGGCCCGCCCGACCGTCCTCGATCCGTACGCGGAAGTCGCCGACCACGCGCTCGGCAATCCCTCCTGGTTCATCGGTCACCTGCTCGACGTGGCGGGGCCGGTGCCGCTCGGCGTGGTGCGCTGGGTGTATTTCGAGCTCCCGGTCGCGGCCATCGTCGTCGCCGTCTGGCAGCTGCGCGGCGTGACCAGCGGCCGGTGGCCCCGCCACCATCTGGTGCGCACCTTCCTCACCCTCGGCCTGATCGGCCCGCTCTTCTACGTGGTCTTCCCGGTGGTCGGCCCGATCCTCGCCTTCGGACCGCAGGGACACGGTATGGAGCTCGCCGACGTCTGGCCGAATATCGTTCCGCCGCTGCCGTTCTCCGTCGAACCGATGGCGTTCGACGGCATCACCCCGCGCAACTGCATGCCGTCGCTGCACACCGCCTGGGCGCTGTCGCTGTTCATCCACTCCCGGCGCGGACCGATATGGCTGCGCGTGGGCGGTACGTTCTGGCTGGTCTGCACCCTCATCGCGACGCTTGGCCTCGGCGCACACTACGGCGTCGACCTGGTCGCCGGTGCCGCGCTGTGCCTGACCGTCGAATCCGCGCTGCGCGACCCGGACCGAGGCTGGGACCACTCCCGCATCCGTGTGGTCGCGTTGGGCGTGGTCACCTTCGCGACCACGCTGCTGTCCGTTCGCTACCTCGCTCCGACGATGGCCGACCACCCCTTCGTGTCCGGCCTCGGCCTGCTCGGTCTGCTTGCCGCCCTGGCCATCCTGTTCTACCTGACCTGGTTCGCGCCGACCCGCCCGCGGAAATCCGCGGCGCGGGCAACCGAACGCATCCCCCTCGACGATCGGATTGCTCGCTGACGAGTTCGTTTCGGAGACTGGGCGAACCGAAGGTGCGATGCTCAGATCCTCAGGAGCAACAGAGGATCAACGATGAAGCAGCTCTCCGGCCTCGACGCCGCGTTCTTGTCGCTCGAAACCCACAACTCCACCGGGCATGTCGGCGGATTGTGTGTGCTCGACCCGAGCGAATCACCGACCGTCCTCGACCTCGCTGCGCTGACCCGGCTGCTCAGCGAACGGGCTCCGTTGATCCCGCTGCTGCACCAGCGGCTGACCTATGTACCGCTCGGCCTGGATCAGCCCTATTGGATCGATGACGAGAATTTCGACATCGAGTATCACGTCCGCGAGATCTCGCTGCCGACACCGGGTTCGGACGCGCAGCTGACCGAACAGGTCAGCAGGTTGCACGCGCGGCCGCTCGATCGGCGCAGGCCGCTGTGGGAGGCGTATCTCATCTCCGGGATCGCCGACGGGCGACTCGCGGTGTACACCAAGATGCATCACGCGGCGATCGACGGCGTCTCCGGCGCGGAACTGATGACGATCCTGCTCGACCTGACGCCGGAGGGTCGGCTGTCGACTCTGCCCTCGGCCTTCCCGGCGGAGCCGAAGCCGAGCAGGCGAGCAATGCTCAGCCGTGCGGCGGTGTCGTTGGCAGGCAGGCCTTTACAGGCCGCGCGGATCGCCGGCGACCTCGGCCGTTCGCTGCCGCTGGTCGGCAGTTATGTGACGCCCTATATGGGGGCGATACTCGGCCGCGACCACGACGACGGCGCGGTGATCGCCAGCGCGGTCGGGCTAGCGCCGAAGACACCGTTCAATCGCGAGATCACCCCGCACCGCCGGTTCGCCTTCCGCAGCGTCGATCTCGACGAGGCGAAGACGGTCAAGAACGTCTTCGGCATGTCGGTCAACGATGTCGTGATGGCCATGTCGGCGGGGGCGTTGCGGCAGTGGCTGATCGACCATGACGCGTTGCCCTCGGTGCCGCTCGTCTCGATGATCCCGGTCTCGGTGCGCGACGAGGGCAGCCGGTCGAAGCTGGGCAACAAGGTGTCGGCGATGCTGGCCTCCCTGCCTACCCATCTCGACGATCCCGTCGAGCGGCTCATCGCCGTGCACCGGGCAACGAAGATCGCGAAGGCACAGCAGGCGGCGATCCCGCCCGGGCTCATCGAGAACGTCACCGACTTCGCACCCCCCGCACTGGTCGCCCGCGCGGCCCGGGTCGCCTTCGCGATGGGCCTGCCGCACCGGATCCCACCCTTCAACCTGGTGATCTCCAACGTGCCGGGACCGAACATCGATGTGTACCTCGGCGGCGCGAAACTGGTTGCCAGCTACCCACTTTCGGTCGTCATGGACGGCCAGGGCTTGAACATCACCGTCAGCAGCTCCGGCGGGCGGCTGCACTTCGGCCTGCTGGGTTGTCGCGAGCTGGTCCCCGATATCGATGTCATCGCGGGCTATCTCGTCACCGAACTGGCGGAGTTGCTCCGCGCGGCCGAGCGGGCGAATGACGACACCCGGTAATCAACCACCCGCCAACGGTGTCGCGGCCGCGGCCATCGTCTCGATCGTCGGGTGGTTGACCACCGCGCACGGCAATATCTTCAGACCGGCCTGTTCCCGCGCGAGTTTGATGAGGTCCATGGCGCGGATGCTGGTTCCGCCCAGTTCGTAGAAGTTGCTCTCCACGGTGATATCGGCGTCGTCGAACAACTCGCGGAATATCACGCACAACCATTCCTCGGCGGGTGTGCGCGGCGGTCGAACGGATCGTGCCGCGGCAACCGTCGGATCGGGCAGGGCGGCGCGGTCGGCCTTCCCGTTCGGGGTCAGCGGCACGGCATCGATCAGCGTGTAGGCCGAGGGCACCATGAAGCCGGGCAGGTGACGAACGGCGTGCTCGCGCAACTCGTTCGGCGTCGGTGCCGCGCCGTTCGCCGGTACCACGTAGGCCAGCAGCCGTGCGTCGGTGCCGTGCTCCGGGCGCACGACGGCCACCGCGTGGCTGACGTCCGGGTGCGCGCCGAGCACGGCCTCCACCTCGCCGAGCTCGATCCGGAACCCGCGCAACTTGACCTGGTTGTCCAGCCGACCGTGGAACCGAATGGTGCCGTCCGACCGCCATGCGGCGAGGTCGCCGGTCCGGTACATTCTGGCGCCGTCCCCGTCGAACGGGTTCGCGACGAACCGCTCCGCGGTACGGCCGGGCAGCCGCAGGTAACCGCGGGCCAACCCGACGGCGCCGATGTACATCTCGCCTGCCTCACCGCGCGGCACCGGACGCAGCTCGTCATCGAGGATGTACACCGAGACACCCGGTATCGGACGGCCGATGGTGACCTCCTCCTTGCCGTCGAGCGGTTCGCTCGTCGACGCGCAGACGGTGGCCTCGGTCGGGCCGTACGAATTGATCACCCTGCGCCCCCGCGCCCAGCGGGCGAGTAGGTCGGGTGGGCACGCTTCGCCGGCCAGCACCAGCGTCCGCAGCTCGGGCACGTTCGAGGGGGACAGCGTCGCGGCCGCGGCCGGTGGCAGCACCGCGTGGCTGATCGCGTTGTCCCGCAAGACATTGGTCAACTGTTCGCCGACCAGCGTGCCGCCGGAAGGCACCACCAGGGCCGCCCCGGCCGCGAAGGTCCCGAGGAGTTCGGTGAGGAACGCATCGAAGCTCGGCGACATGAACTGCAGCACCCGGCTGTCCGAATCGACCTGCAAAGACGCGACTTTCACCGAGGCGAGCCCCGACAGTCCGGCGTGGGTGACAGCGACGCCTTTCGGCCGACCGGTGGACCCGGACGTGTAGATCACGTACGCGAGGTTGGCCCTCGACGCCCGGCGGTCGGTGATGTCGGCGCCGTTCAGTGTGTCGAAGGCAATGGAGTCCAACAGGATCCGGGGGATCGGCGGGTCGTCGGGCAGGGTGGCGGCGGCGGTGGATGTGGTGCACAGCAGGGTCGGCGCGGCATCGGACAGCATCGCGTGCACCCGTTGGGCCGGATACCGGACATCGATCGGCAGGAAAGCCGCATCGGCCTTCGCGACGGCGAGCACGCCGACCACCATGTGGACCGAGCGGGGCAGCGCCAGCGCGACCAGGCGTTCCGGACCGGCGCCTCGCTCGATCAGCACTCGGGCGAGCCGATTCGCTCGCTCGTTCGCCTCCGTATAGGTGAGCGTTTCCTCCTCCGACACAATCGCGGTATCGCCGGGGTGCGCCCGAACCGTTCGCTCCCATATTTCGGCGAGGGTGCTGGCACCGTCAGATTTTTCCCGGCTTTCCTTCGCTTCCAGCGTGTCGACGTCATGTGTCATGACAGCCCCTTCCTGGCGAATTTCTGCACGTGGCAACGGTTTTGACAATCAGTATCGAAATCAAGACGGATCACCGCCGAGCTCCGGATCGAGGACCTGGGCCAGGATGCTCATGCGCGATCCGGGCACGCTCGAAGTCAGCAGCAGGTATTCGCCAGGCCGCACACCGTTCGCGCGCTGCCGGTCGACCAGGTTCACCAGCGGGTCCGCGCTGAAGCAATGTCCCCGATCGGCAATGTTGCGCAGGTATAGCTGATCGGGCCGGAATCCCGATCGCCCCTCGCTCATCCGGACGATCGGCATGAACACATTCGCGGGCAGCACCGCGGCGACCTCGTCCGGCCGCACACCGGACCGGCGGGTGATCGTGTCAGCCGTCGTACGGCCGAGCCGCCCGCTGAACGGCCCCGTCGCGTCGAGCGCGGCGAGATCGAGCGCCGACGCGGTGGCGATAATCGCGAGATCGCCGGGCCGTGACGTGACGAGGCAGCTGGCCGCCCCATCGCTGAAAAGCGCGAACTGCTGGAACCGCTGCTCCTCGTCCGTGATCCGGTCGCTCGCGATGACCAGCACGCAGTCATATGTCCGGGACGCCACCAACCGATCAGCGAGGTGCACCGCGGACAGCAGCGTGTTGCACCGCCCCAGCGTCACGCCGATCACGAACGCGTTCCCGAGGTCGAGCGCCTCGAGCACCTTCCGGCAGTAACGGGCATGACAATCGACGCCCGAGGGGAACTCCGCGGCGCACAGCACAACCGCGTCCACGTCCCCACCGGCGCATCCCGTCATCGACAGCGTGCGGCGCGCTGACGCCACCGCGAGTTCCGTGCGATCGCGTCCCGATGCGAAAAACCGGCCCCAGCCCCATATTTCGGCGTCGTCCAGCATCTCGTACCGGACGATCTTCTCCTCGAACCGATACGCCTCGTGGTAGCCGGCCTCGTGCTCGCCGAGCTCATAGGCCGCGCCCGCGAGCGAAACCCGGACGTTCACGACACCTCCAGCGTCGTCCGGAGCCACGCCACGACATCGGCCACCATGTCGGGGGTGATGTCGTGGCCGCCGCGATATTCGCGGTAGGTCAGACTCGCGCCCATGCCCTCGAGCGCGGCACGCGCACTCCTGCCACTGTCGATCTTGACCGTGGTGTCCGAGATGCCATGGCCCACGAATACGGGCAGGCAGGCCAAGTCGGGTCGATTCGGCAGCAGGGCCAACGTCTCAGGAAGGATGCGCCCGTTGAGCACCGCGCAGCCGGTGATCAGGTCGGCTCGCAGCAACGCGACGCTCAACGCCATCATTCCGCCCTGGCTGTGACCGAACAGGAAAAGTGGCCGGTCGGGCTCGTCCCGGTGGCGTTCGTCCAGGTAGGCGATCAGCGCGTCCCGGCTGCGCTGTTCCTCTCCCCTGGCTATCGCGACGCGGCCGCCCGGAAGATCCTCGTAGGCGAACCACCGGTAGACCGAGGGTCCCATCCGGAAACCGGCACGGATCGCCACCAGCGACCAGTCGATGCCGGTCGTCGGCCACAAGTCGAGAAGATGGCCGTGATACTTGCCGAAGCCGTGCAGGAGGACGAGAACGGGCGCGCTGCCGCCCACGTTCCGGTTGTCGGCGGGCTCGGCGACGGCGAGTCCGGTGTCCAGTCGCCGGAGATTGAGCAGCGTCATTCTCGCTGCTCCGTCAGCCCGCGTTCGACGAGATCCACCACGGTGCCCACCGAGTACAGCGCCGCATCGGCGACGGCTCGGTCATCGAAGACGATGCCGAGCTCGTCCTCGATCCGCACCAGCGCCTGCAGCAGGTTCAGCGAGCTGATGCCGAGGCCCGCGCCACCGATGGCCGTCTCGTCGTCGACGAGCGGCGGAGCGGCACGCCGATCGGGCTTGGTCGACAGCAGCGCCGTGACCACGGTGCCGCGAAGCTCGTCCCGGCTCGGCTGCCGCGGTTCCACTACCGCACCGCCTCTTCGTCCAGTTGCGGAAGCTGGGCCAGGGACCTGCGAATGTCGTCGTCGGACAACGGCATGTCCGCCATGGTTCCGTTCAGGTATGCCTCGTAGGAGGCGAGATCGAACAGGCCGTGGCCACTGAGACAGAACAAAATCACCGGGGCGGTGCCCTGCGCGTCCGCCTGTTTCGCCATGTCGATCGCGCAGTGGATGGCGTGCGCCGACTCCGGCGCGGGGAGAATGCCCTCGGTCCTGCTGAAGAGCACTCCGCTGGCGAAAACATCCGACTGGGGATAGGCGACCGCCTCCACGAGGCGATGGTGGTACAGCGCGCTGATGATCTTCGAGCAGGCGTGATAGCGGAGGCCGCCGGCATGGCCGCCCGCAGTCGTGAATCGCGACCCGAGCGTGTACATCTTCTGCAGCGGCGACACGCCGGATCCGTCGGTGTAGTCGTAGCAGTACCGGCCACGCGTGAGCTTCGGGCACCGCTGTGCCTCCACCGCGATGCAGCGCACATCGGACTCTCCGCGCAGCTTCCGACCGATGAACGGCATCGCGATACCGCCGAAATTACTTCCGGCGCCCAGCGAGCCGATCACGATGTCGGGCTGCTCCGCGGGCTCGAGTTGTTCGCGAGCCTCCAGACCGATCACCGTGGAATGCAGGATGGAATACGCCTCCCCGCTGCCAACGCTCAACTGCGTTCCCTCGTGTGCCAGCGCGTCCGCGAAAGCCTCGGTCACCGCGTAGGCGATGTTTCCCGGATGGATCTCGCCCCGGCCGGAAGTATGCCCAGCGCGCTCGGCCGCCGGGCCGGGGCTCGGGACGACCTCGGCGTCGTACAGCCGCATGACCGTCTGCCGGTAGGGCTTTTCGTGGAAGCTCTTCGCGACCATATAGACCTTGCAAGCCAGCCCGAACTCGTGGCAGGCAACCGCGAGCGCCGTGCCCCACTGGCCCGCGCCGGTCCCGGTCACCAGGCGCTCGGCCCCCGCCGCCGCGTAATAGTGCGCCTGGGCCGTTGCCGTGCAGAGCTTGTGGCTGCCGCTCGCGTTTCCGCCCTCGTACTTGTAGTAGATGCGAGCACGTGTGCCGAGGTACTGCTCCAGTGCCCGCGCGCGCCGCATCGGCGTCGGACGCCAGGACAGATACTTCTCGAGGACCGGCGCCGGAATCGGGACCAGCCGCTCGCGAGTCATGCTCTGCCGGACCAGCGCCATCGGAAGCTGCAGTTTCACCGCGTGCGGCTTATCGGAACGTGCGGGCGGCGGTATGTCCGGCGGCAGTTCGAACGGAATATCTGCGAGAATGTTGTACCAGTTTTTTTGCGCATGGCCCGTGCTTGCGGAAGCTCTTGTCATCTGCGCCTTCACAGGATTGATTCTTGCGGAACCTTATATATGCGCGTGCCCGCCCCTGATGTGGCTCGAGTGAAGCACACCGCCTTAGTGAAGCACATCGTGTCGGCACCATTCAAGCCCGTTACGGTAAGGTCGTGCGACTACTCCCAATATCAAGATCACGCATGGGCGCTTCGTTCGATGGTGGCGCTGACAGAGTTGGATGCTTTGTTTGTTTCTATTTCGGTTGTGGTCGATCGTGGTACCACTCCGGGGTCTCGACTAGGCCGGACCGGCAGCGTCGTGCCGGATCCGTCGGCACGGTCGCTGTTGCGTTGTATCTGGTCGAAAGATCCTTGACAGCTTAGGGATTCGATTCGGCCGCCGTGCACTTGCAGATGTCCGGCCTGCGCCAATGACACCTGATCGACACGGCCGCGTCGCATCGCGCACTATGCGGTGTCGGTAGCCGCATACCAGGCGAGAACCCCCTTGTTTTGGGGGCTGAATTTCTCGTTGCATCCTTCCAGATGGTTACATCCCGTGGTAGGCTGATCCCGTCACTCAGAAGGGTGGCCGTGGCGGGATTCAGTAACACTTTCTTTGCATTGGGGATGTCGAGATTTTAGTGAACAATAGTTGATTTCGGCGTGCTTCGCTGAATTATCCCGGTATTCACGCTGAAGCTCTCCGCTTATCAATGCCGCGAATATGGTTCCCGTCGATACCGCCAATACAGGTTGTAGCAGTACATTCGGCGACCGCATTTCATGCGGTCGTAGATCTTTGTTCGGATATTGCTCCGGCGGTGCTCGAAATGGCTATTGCCGACGCCTTGTGAAGGACACGACCGGCAGGAGGTCGATGATGCTCGGCACGCCGAAAGCGGAATCCGTCATCAACCGTATCGTCGCCGCACGGCCCGATCACGCGGGCGCCCTCACCGTGGCCTGCCTCGGCGGAACCCGGACGATGCCGCTCGCCGAATTCCACGACCGCGCCAGAGCCGTCGCGGGTGCGTTGCGGCGCAAGGGCATCCGCGCAGGTGAACGCATCGGGATTCGCGCCGGTAACTGCCTCGAATGGGCGCTGCTCGACCTGGCCGCCCTGATGCTCGGGGTGCAGACCGCGGGCTTCGAGCCAGGCAAGTTCACCGCGGACGCCGACCTGATCGACCGCTACGGTCTCGACCTGCTGTACTGCGACGGCGCGAACGCTGCCGGCACGCTACCGATCACAGAGATCTCCGCGTACGCCGACGAGCCGCCGCCCGAACTCGACCCGGTTGTATACGGGCCCACGGAATGTACGACTGTCAAGTTCACGTCCGGGCCGACCGGAGTTCCCAAGGGGCTGGCGGCCACCGTCGGCAGCATCGACTCCTCCCTCGCGGCCGTCCAGCTGATGTTCGACCACCGCCGCGGCGACAACCTCCTGGCCTTTCTCCCGCTCTCACTGCTCCAGCAACGCTATTGGCTGTATTCGGCACTGCGCTCGGGTCATGACATCACCATCACCAACTACCAGTCGGTGTTCGCGGTGCTGCCGACCGTGCGGCCGACCGTCGTCATGGGCGTGCCCGGGTTTTCCGAGGCCGCCAAGCGGCACATCGAGAGTCGTCTCGGCGATGGGCTCGACACGGCCGCGGCCGCCAGGACCCTGTCGACACCGCCTACGCATACGCCGCGCCCGGCGACAGCGCGCGCATCTTCAAGCCCGGCGGCGTGGTTCGCACCGGCGATCTCGGCCGACTCGTCGAGGACGGGTTTCTTTACATCCTCGGCCGAATCAGACCGAGCTGGTCGCGGTGGTCGCCCCCGGCTCCGGTCTGGTCGGCACCGCGGCGATCGCCGAAGCGCTGGCTCTGGTCAACGCCGGCGGCGTGCCCGACGAGCGCCTCGCCAGGGTCGTCGTCGCCGATGAGCCGTTCACCGTCGACAACGGACTCGTCACCGCGCAGTTCAAGCCGATCCGGAACCGGATCCGGGAGCGATACCGCCACCACCTCGACGACCCGAAGGAGGGCATCCATGCCGACCGACCTAGCCGCGCTGGCCCGCGATCAGCTCGCGAAGGTACTGCGTAACGGGCCGGAACCCGCCGCGCTCGACCCCGACAGCGACCTGGCCGATGACTACGGACTCACCTCGCTCAACAAGGTCTTGTTCTTGACCTCCCTGTGCCAGGCCGCCGAGATCGGCCTGGACCGCTTCACCGAAGACGACCTCGCTGGGATGCGCACCCTCGGCCACGTCATCGACGCCCTCCGATCGCATGCGCGAGCCGATGAGCCAGCGCAGGACCCTTCCGTCGAAAGGAACGCTATGTTCACTGGTCTCAGCGCGTTTCACCTCACGCCCACCGACAATGCCGATATCGACGAGAAGCGTCTCGCCCATCTCGTCACCCGACTGGTCGCGGCGGGCGTGGATCTGATCGGCACCCTCGGCTCGACCGGCAATTACGCGTACCTCGATCGTGCGCAACGCGATCGGGTGGCCAAAGTCGCCGTCGAAGCCGCGGGCGACATTCCTGTCATGATCGGCATCGGCGCCCTGTGCACCAGCGATGTCCTCGCCTTCGCCGAAGACGCCCAGCATGCCGGCGCAGCCGCGGTACTGCTCTCCCCCGTCTCCTACCAGGCGCTCACCGACGAGGAAGTATTCGGGCTCTACGAGGACGTCACCAAGGAACTGTCGGTCCCGCTGTGCGTGTACGAGAATCCGCGCACCACGAAGTTCACCTTCAGCGACGAGCTGCACGGTCGAGTCGCCGCACTGCCGAACGTCGGCGCGGTGAAGACCCCCGGCGTGCCCGCTGAGCTGGCACCCGCCAGAATCGCCGAGCTGCGCAGCAAGCTGCCCAGCGAGGTGGCAATCGGTTTCAGCCTCGACGAGTTCGGTGTCGGCGGCGTGATCGCCGGGGCCGATGTGTGGCTCAGCGTCATCGGCGGCCTGCTGCCCGAGGAATGCATGACGATCACCCGCGCCTTGGCGGTTGGCGACAACGAGCGGGCCATGGCACTGTCAAATCGCATGGAACCGTTTTGGGAGCTGTTCCGCCGCTACGGCAGCATGCGCGTCGTCACCGCCGCCGCCGAACAGCTCGGGCTCATCGGCTCGCCGAGCCTGCCACGACCCCTGCGCGGAATTCCGGAGTCCGCTCGCAAAGAGGTTGCCGCCGCACTCGAAGCGCTCGACGTCCGCGTATGACCGACGCGCGTACTCGTGCCTGCGGAGTTACCCCAGCACCGGCATGAACGGCAACCGGCAACTCCTTACGACGGGTGTGACGGCGCTGGCACCGGCGACCTGGGGAACCACCTATCTGGCGGCAACCGAGTGGTTGCCGCCGGACCGTCCGCTGCTGGCCGCCACCGTGCGGGCGCTACCGGCGGGGCTGATCCTGCTGGCTTTCGCTCCTGCGGTGCCACGCGGGATTTGGCTGTGGCGGACCTTGGTACTCGGAACGCTCAATATCGGCGCGTTCTTCTACTTGTTGTTCGTCGCGACCTTTCACCTGCCGGGCGGCATCATTGCCGTGATCATGTCGATGCAGCCGATGTTCGTATTGATATCGGCGGCAGTAGTTCTCAAGGACAAAATTCGGGTCACGCACGTGGTGGCTTGCGTTCTCGGCTCAGCAGGCGCCATGTTGCTGGTGTTCAAGGGGACGGTGGTACTGGATGCCGTCGGTGTTGTCGCGGCGCTGAGTGGGGCCATCTGCATGGCTGCCGGAATCACGCTGACCAAGCGGTGGGGACGCCCGGACGGCGTTGGGCTGATCACCTTCACCGGCTGGCAGCTCGTGGCAGGCGGACTCGTGTTGCTTCCTTTCCTGCTGTCCGTCGAAGGCCTGCCGGCCAGCGTCACCGGCATCAATATCATCGGGTTCGCCTATTTCATTTCCATGGGCGCGGTCATCAGCTACTCGATCTGGTTCCACGGCATCGCGCGATTGCCCGCGCTGTCGGTCGCCTTCCTTTCCCTGGGTAGTCCGATCGTCGCGACCATCCTCGGATATGTGTTTCTGCATCAGACATTGTCGGTTCTGCAACTCGTCGGCATCCTGGTGATCATCAGCGCCGCGCTTCTCGCGCAACCCCACACGATCAACCCGGGTCGGCGACGCGCCCGCGCTTCCCGTGCCGGCGACGACGCCCTGTCCGAACCGAATCCACCGACAACAGTGGAAGGGCGGCGCCGATAGGGCGACGAAGCCGAATTATCCAGGGGCAGGCGGACTCTCAGAGCGCGGAGAGTTCCGCGACGAGATCGTCCAGGCCGAGCGAGCCTTGCGACAGTGCGGCCATGTGCCATGCCTTCAGGTCGAAGGCTTCGCCGTGCGCGGCGGCCGCGGCGGCCCGGCCGCGCAGCCACGCGCGCTCGCCGAGCTTGTAGCCGATCGCCTGGCCGGGCCAGCCGAGATAGCGGACCAGCTCGCTGTCCAGGTGTTCGGGGGGCAGTCCGCAGTACAGGGCGAAGAACTCTCTGGCGTTGTCCGGTGCCAGCCGTTCGCCGGGCCGGTACGGCGAGTCGGACGGGTAGTCGAGTCCGACGTGCAGGCCGATATCGAGGATCACTCGGAGTACCCGCAGCATTTGCGCGTTGAGGTAGCCGAGCCGGTGGCCAGGATCGGTGAGGTAGCCGAGTTCGTCCATGAGGCGTTCGGCGTACAGCGCCCAGCCCTCCAGATTGGCGCTCACCCCGCCGAGGCTGACCTGATAGACCGATAGTTGGTCGGCCTGATAGATCCACTGCGCGAGCTGGAGGTGGTGGCCGGGGACACCCTCGTGATACCAGGTGGAGATCAAACTCCACACCGGAATTCGGGCCGGGTCGAGCACGGGCAGCCAGGTGCGGCCCGGACGGGTGAAGTCCAGCGAGGGCTCGGTGTAATAGGGCGCGGCCGCACTACCCGGCGGCGCGATCATCGATTCGACCTTCCGCAGCGGCTCGGCGAGATCGAAATGGGTGCCTTGCAGGTCGTTGATGGCTCGGTCCATCAGGTCCTGTAGGTAGCGGCGAGCGTCCTCCGGGCTGTCGAGCGCCGGGCCCTGCTGCTCCAACCACTCCATGGCCTGGATGGGTGTCGAACCCGGCAGCACCTTGTCGGCTTCGGCGCGCATCTGCGCGTCGACCTCGCGGAGCTGCTCCCACGCCCAGCTGTAAGCCTCGTCGAGGTCGAGGTCGGCACCGCTCCAATAGCGGACCCAGCGCAGGTAGCGCTCTCGGCCGACCGTGTCGGGCGTATCGATTGTCTTCGGGCCGTAGCTATCTCGTAGCCATTCGCGCAGTTCCGCCAAGGCCGCTGTGGCGCTGATGGCAGCCGAATCCAGTTCGGCGCGAACCGGTTCCGGAGCCGGGGCGACGAAATCGCCGAACCAGCCGGCGGGATTATCGCCCGCGATCCATTCGTCCAATTGCTGTACGACGGCGTCGACTTGCCGAGGGCCGGCCAGCAGGCCGCGATCGACGCCCTCGGCCAGCGTGGACCGGTACTGGGCGAGCGCGACGGGCACCCGGTTCAGTCGGCGGCCGATCGCCTGCCAGTGTGCCTCGGTATCGGTTGGCAGCAGGGTGAACACGTCGCGGACGAAGTGCAGCGGGGAGTTCAGGTTGCGGAGCGCGCGGAACGGTTCACCGGCGTCGTGCACGGCCAGTTCGGCCGTCAGTCGCTCGCGCAGCAGCCTGGCACAGCGCCGTTCGGGTTCGTCCGGATAGCCGCCGGTGGGCTCGGCGGCGTCCAGCTCCGCGAGGGTGGCGCGAGCCAGTGCGGCCGTCGCTTCGAGACCGGCCGGAGACAGGTCGGGAAGCCGGTCGTCATCGAGGTTGCGTCCGAGTCCGACCGCGATCAGCGGGTCGAGCTCGACCAGGGCGTCGACATACGCGTCCGCGATGCCGCGCGCCGTCCGCACAGGAGTCGAATCGGTTGTGGTCTCATCCATTTCGTCGACTCTGCTGGAAGTCACCGCCGGTGGCAAGGGCAGCCGCGAGAGGCTTACCCGCAGACGGCACCGTAGGACGCCGACCCGACCAGCTTCGAATACTTCGCGAGCACGCCGCGGGTGTAGCGGGGCGGCAGCGGCGCCCAGCCGTCGGCACGGCGGGCGAGCTCCCCCGCGTCGATCAGCAGGTCGAGGGTGCCCTTGCCGACATCGAGCCGGATCTGGTCGCCGTCGCGCACGAACGCGATCGGGCCGCCGTCGACCGCCTCCGGCGCGACGTGCCCCACGCACAGTCCGGTGGTGCCGCCGGAGAACCGTCCGTCGGTGAGCAGCAAGACGTCCTTGCCGAGTCCGGCGCCCTTGATGGCCGCGGTGATCGCGAGCATCTCGCGCATCCCCGGTCCGCCCTTGGGTCCCTCGTAGCGGATCACCACCACGTCGCCCGCCGCGATGGTGCCGTCCTCCAGCGCGTCCATCGCCGCCCGCTCGCGATCGAAAACCCTTGCCGTGCCGGTGAATATGTCGGAGTCGAAGCCCGCCGACTTGACCACCGCGCCGCCGGGGGCGAGGGTGCCCTCCAGAATGGTGATGCCGCCGGTCGGATGGATCGGCGAGGTCATCGCCCGGACCACCTTGCCGTCCGGGTCCGGCGGCGCGATCTGGGCCAGGTTCTCCGCCACCGTCCGGCCCGTCACGGTCAGGCAATCCCCGTGCAGCAGACCGGCATCGAGCAATGCCTTCATCATCACGGGCACGCCGCCGACCCGGTCGACGTCCGTCATCACATGCTGCCCAAAGGGTTTCACGTCGGCGAGGTGCGGCACCGTGCGACCGATGCGCGCGAAATCGGCCAGCTTCAGGTCGACGTTCGCCTCGTGCGCGATGGCGAGCAGGTGCAGCACGGCGTTGGTGGAGCCGCCGAACGCCATCACCACGGCGATGGCGTTCTCGAAGGCTTCTTTGGTCAGAATGTCGGAGGTGGTGATGCCGCGGCGGAGCAGTTTCACCACCGCTTCACCGCTGTGCCTGGCGTAACCGTCGCGGCGACGGTCGGTCGCGGGCGGTGCCGCGCTGCCTGGCAGCGACATGCCCATCGCCTCGGCGGCGCTGGCCATGGTGTTGGCGGTGTACATGCCGCCGCAGGCACCCTCGCCGGGACAGATGGCCCGTTCGATGGCGTCCACGTCCGCGCGGCTCATCAGCCCGCGGGAGCACGCGCCGACCGCCTCGAACGCGTCGATAATCGTCACCTCGCGTTCGCTGCCGTCGGACATCTTCGCGATGCCGGGCAGGATCGAACCGGCATAAAGGAAGACACTTGCCAGGTTCAGCCTGGCGGCCGCCATCAGCATGCCGGGCAGCGACTTGTCGCAGCCCGCGAGCAGTACCGAGCCGTCGAGCCGCTCGGCCTGCATCACCGTCTCGACACTGTCGGCGATCACCTCGCGCGACACCAGCGAGAAGTGCATGCCCTCGTGGCCCATGGAGATGCCGTCGGACACCGAGATGGTGCCGAACTGCATCGGGAACCCGCCGCCGGCGAAAACGCCGTCCTTCGAGGCCCTGGCCAGCCGGTCGAGGGAGAGGTTGCACGGGGTGATCTCGTTCCACGAGGAAGCCACCCCGATCTGCGGCTTCTCCCAGTCGTCGTCGCCCATGCCGACCGCGCGCAGCATCCCGCGGGCGGCGGTTTTCTCCAGGCCGTCGGTGACGTCGCGGCTGCGGGGCTTGATATCGGTGACGTTCGGATCAGTGGGCACGATTGCCCATCATCCTCTTGTCGGATCCGAAACCCGCGGCGCCCACGTCCGTCGGAGGTTCGACCGATCGGTGCCGGATCTCTCGGCACCTGCACCGCGCAGGACAGGTCCGCCTCAGCAGCACTCGCAGTCGGGTCCGGCGACTTCGGATCGACCCGCCGCGATCGGTGTGGCGCAGCACGCGTCGCCCCGCCACGCATCGCGGCCCTCCTTGACCGCGATGACCGCGATGACCAGCGCCGCGATCGGGTCCGCCCAGGACAAGCCGAACAAGCTGTTCAGCAACAGCCCGACCAGCAGAACGGCCGAGAGGTACGTGCACAGCAGGGTCTGCTTCGAATCGGCGACCGCCGTCAGCGAACCGAGTTCACGCCCCGCCCGTCGTTGCGCAAACGACAACACCGGCATAACAGCCAAACTTACTGCGGCCAAGGCAATTCCGATCGGCGAATGCCGCGCCTCGCCGACCCCGAGCAACGAGCTGATCGCGTCGACGGTGACATACAGCGCGAGCGCGAAGAACGAGAACGCGATGATTCGCAGCGTCACCCTTTCGCGCGCCTCGGGATCCTTGCCGGAGAACTGCCACGCCACCGCCGCCGCGGAGGACACCTCGATCACCGAGTCCAGTCCGAAGCCGATCAACGCCGTCGAGGACACCCGGGCGCCTTCGGTCAACGCGATCACCGCTTCGATCACGTTGTAGGCGATCGTCGCCGCGACGAACAATCGGATCCGCCGCGAAAGTACTTGCCGCCGTGCCGAAGCCGGAGCGCCGAGCACAAGGTCCGGGGCCATCAGCAGCACCCGTGCGCGTCGGCGTCAGGACAGCAGGCCGGATCGACCGCCAGCACCAGGCCGACCAGGTCATCGAGCGCGCGACCGATCCGGGCGTCAGCCAGCTCATACCGACTCCGCCTTCCTTCGGGAACCGCGACGACCAGCCCGCAGCCGCGCAGGCAGGCGAGGTGGTTGGACAGGATCTGCCGCGAAACACCGATCCGATCGGCAAGCTCCGACGGATAACTCGGCGCCGTCCGCAACGCCAGCAGGATCTGCGATCGCGTCGAGTCCGACAGCGCGTATCCGAAGCGGGACAGCGCGTCACTGTGTACCAACGTGGCCATACCTGGACGGTACAGATTTTTCTGTATTCATGTCAATCTGTACAACAGCGACCGCGCGAGAAGGATCGGGACGACCGCGGAGTGCGCTACGCTGCCAAACTAGAACGTGTTCCATGGGGAGAGGGGCTTATGCGATGCGGGCAGTGTGGATCGGACTGTTGCGGGCCGCGGTCACCGTCGCGGCCTTCGGGCTGGTGACGACCTGTGCCTGCTGGGCAACGGCAGTGCCGCTGCCGGACCAGGACTCGTTCTACGCCACACCTCCCGGCATCGCGGACCTGCCCAACGGCACCGCGCTCGCGTCCCGGCCGATCGAGGCGCAGTCCTTCCTGCAGCGACTGCCCGCGGACGCGTGGCAGGTGCAGTACAAGACGATCGACAATCACGGCCGGCCCAGTGCCTACGTCGCGACAATTCTTGTGCCGCAGCAGGAATGGACGGGTACCGGCCCGCGGCCCCTGGTGTCGTATCAGGTCGCCGAAGACGGTGTCGGCGCGAAATGCGCGCCCTCCTACGCGCTGCGCGGTGGGCTCGGCGGCGGTCCGAGTAACGCGTTCTCCGAGACCGGCGTGATTCGTCTTGCGCTCCAACAAGGTTGGGCCATGGTGGTGCCGGATTATCAAGGACCCGACTCCGACTTCTCCGGCGCCGACGGTTACGCCCACGGCGTCCTGGATGGTATTCGCGCCGCCAGAGCGTTCGCACCGGCGGCTGTCGAACCCGCCGCGCCGATCGGCCTGTGGGGATACTCCGGTGGTGCGCAGGCCACCGCTGTCGCGGCCCAAATGCACCGCGCCTACGCCCCGGAACTGCCCTTGACCGGTGCGGCACTCGGCGGTGTGGTGGCCGACCTAGGGGCGACATTGTCGGGCTTCAGTGGCGGAATCGCAGGCGGCGCGGTCGTTGTCGGCCTAGCCGGCCTGAACCGGTCCTATCCCGAGGCCGACGTGCTTCAGTACCTCAACGAATCCGGCCGCACGATGCTGGCCGCCGGGCAGACGGATTGCCTGCACGACGCAGCACTCGCGCACCCCTTCCTCCGTGCGGCGGAACTCGAGGCGTGGCCCGGTTCGATCACCAACAACGCCGCACTGAGCAGGTTCGTCGACATGGCAAGCCCCCTCTTCCGCGAAGGGGCGCCCAGCGCACCGGTATTGCTCTACCACGCGATCGCCGACGAATTCGCACCCATCGGCGCCGCGCGAGCACTCGCCGAGAAGTATTGCGCCGCAGGAACTCCGGTGCAACGAACAGAGAATCCGATCGGCGAGCACGGCAGCGAGGCCGCGGCCGGCCTACCCACTGCCCTGACCTACCTCGCCGACCGCTTCGCCGGAAAGCCCGCCCCCAGCACCTGCTGACGATGGCGTGCCTTCGATGAAATGCTCACTCACACAGCGCGTGCGTGAGCAGGGCACCAATGTCCGTGTCAGCCACGGTGCCGGTGTAGGAGAAGGTGACCGCCTGTCCGGATGAGGTGGCGCCGGAGACGGCGGCGAAGCCTTGGACACCACCTACGTGACCGACAAACTTTGTGCCGCAGGGTAGTTGGGTGTATCCGATGCCGAGCCCGTAGGACATGCCGTCACCGCTGCCCATGTCGACACCGTCGAGCATCTGACCCAGTTGGGCCTGCGGCAGCACCTGCCCGGCCAGCAGCGCGGTGAAGAAGCGGTTCAGGTCGGCACCGGTACTGACCAGCGCACCCGAAGTCCAAGGCAGCGACGGTTCCATCAGCGTCTGGTCGGCCAGCACGCCGTCGACCGTGGCGTACCCGGTCAGATGCGGGTCGCGCATACCGGTTTCGCCGGTGGCAGGGAGGTACGTGTCCGACAGGCTCAGCGGAGTGAGGATTCGGTCGCGCAGTTCATCGGCGTACCGGTGCCCGGTCACCGCCTCGATCAACATGCCCGCGACGAGGTAATTGGTGTTGGCGTACGCGAAGCCGGTGCCGGGAGCGAACTGTGCCGGATGCTGTAGGGCGAGGGCGATCTCCTGCGCGGGGGTGTAGGTGCGGCCGACGCGCGCCGCCTCGTGCTCGTTCAACCCCGCGGGTTCGACCGGCTCAGACAGCCCGCTTCGATGTCCCAGTATCTGGCGGACGGTGATAACCCGCCCATCGATGCCGTCGCCGACGAGCAGACCCGGCAGATACCTTTCGATCGGCTGGTCGAGGTCGATCCGCTGCTCGGCCGCCAGTTGCAGCACGATCGCGGCGGTGAAGGTCTTGGTGATGCTGCCGACCCGGACATGTTCGCCGCGATCGGTAAGGATCGGGGTTCGAGCGGCGACATCGGCGAGACCGGCGGTCAGGACCGTCGTAACACCGTTGTCGGTGAGCGTGGCGAGGGCGCCGACAGCACCGGACCGGGTCAACGCGTCGAGATCGCGACTGACCGTGTCCACCCGGGCACCGCCCAACGGCCGGGCGGCGGCCTCGACCGGGTCCGCCGCACAGCTGGCCAACACCACGGCCACCATGCAGATCGAGAGAGCAAAAGCTGGAATACGCATGACCCAACGGTAAAAACCCCAGTACCGCAGCCACATTGGACTGCGGTACTACAGCACATCGGTCTGGAGTACCAGAGTCCGAGCCGAGCCGCTGACCGTCGAAACCCCTCCTAGCGTTCGGGCTGGTCCGCGGTACCAGCCCGCGGACCGGTGCCACGCTCATCTGCGAGGAGCGCGGCGAGGGCTTGGCGGTCGAGTTTTCCGCGAGGGGTGCGCGGGAGGGCGGGCAGGGTGCGGAGCTGGACCGGGATGCTCGGGCTCGGCAGGGTGGCGCGGAGGTGGCGCCAGATTTCGTCGGTGGTGGGGGCGGTTTCGTCGACCACGATGGCCGCGGCGGGGGCTTGGCCCATGCGGGGGTCGGGGATGGCGATGCAGGCGGCCTCGGCGACGCCGGGGATCGCGGTGAGGGCGGCTTCGATGGCGGCGGGCTCTACGTTCAGCCCGGCGCGGATGAGCATTTCGCTGTCGCGGCCGAAGAGTTGGAGCCGGTTGCCGAGTGTTCGGCCCCTGTCCCCCACCGACATCCAGCCCTCGACGGGTCCGTCCGCGATGCCGTGGTCGGTGAGGTAGCCGTCGAAGAGCATGCTGCTGCGGACGAAGACCAGGCCGTCTCGGATGTCCACCTCGACGCCGTCGAACAGTTCGCCTGCCGCGTTCTCGTCGGTGTCGCCGAGCCCTCGGTCGAAGGAGACGAAGCTCAGTTCGGAGGCGCCGTAGAAATGCACGAGCGAGGCGTTCGGCAGCATCGCTTGCAGCGCTTGCCTTCCCGTGCGCGGCCAGCGGGCCGCCGAGGAGAGCACCTCGCGGACAGCGGGAAACGGTCCGGTACCGGACCGGACTATGTCCCAGGCGACGGTCGGCACCGAATACAGGTGGGTCGCACCGGCTTCGAGTGACTCGACGACCGGGCGCAGGTCCACGGTCGCGCCTCGGGTCAGCGCATGCAGTGCGCCGTACAGGAAATGGGTGTGGTCGAGTACGCCGGGGGTCGAGACGCGGTCGCGAGTGCGGATATCGAAGGTGGCATCGGAACGGTCGAGGGTGGTGGCCCAGGATTGCTGGTTGCGTACGAACAGCTTTGGTTCGCCGGTGGTACCGGAGGTGATGCCGACCAGCAGCTCGGTCTCGGGCAGAGCCCGAGCGGGTGAACCGTCCGATTCCAGCACGGCGGCAGTGTGAATCGCCCCGTCGTATCCGATCTTCCGCAGTCGCCGGTGCTGCTGCGGCGAGGCGACGACGGCACCTGGTTTCGCGAGTTCGAGGACGCGGGTCAGTTGCTCCGGCATGAGGTGCCGATGCAGCAGCACGATGCTGACACCGGCATACATGGCCGCCGTGACGACGACCAATGATTCGATGTCCGAAGTCGGCAACACCGCAACGCGATTCATGCCGTCGAGTCCGGCCGCGGTGCGGGTGACGCGCGACCAGAAGTCGCGATAGTCGACGTGCTCGCGAGTGGACAGGACGGCGGTTGTGTCCGGATACTCGGCGACGCGCCGGGCGATGCGCTCGGCCAGCAACTCACTCATCGTCGACTCCTCTCGCGGCGAGGGCGTCACCCATCGCGTCCGCGGTGCGCAACGCGCGCACCAGCACCGGTGTCGCCAGCGCCGTCATCGACCATTGCAGGCCGCGGGCCCGGCGCGCCTCCGCGACATCGTGCACGATGCCGGCCAGCAACGGAACACACCGAATGGCAAGCGCCAGTAGCAAACCGACGCGATCCGGATCGACGCCGAACCTGCGCAACGGCCCGAGCGCGCGGGTCACCGTGTCGAGCAGGTCGGTGACCCGGGTGGTCAACGTGACCAATGCCGCGAGCGCCACCGAGATCAACAGCACGCCGCACACGACAACCGCTCGCGCGGGCGTGGTAATCAGTACCTGGAACACGGCGATGATCAGTAACATCCACACCATCGGACGCAGTTGCGCCACAGCGACTTCGAATGGAATGCGGGCAAGCGCGAACAATCCCGCCACGGCGACAGCCACAATCCCGACCTCGATCGGGCTGCGCACGAACACCGTTGCCGCCACGATCGATACGATCAGCAGCAACAGCTTCGCTCCGGCAGGTGTCCGATGCAGCAGCGAATCGCCGGGGCGGTACAGCCCGATCATTCGACCAGTTCCCGGTAGGCGGGTACGGCGGCGTCCGGGGTTCCGTCGAATGCCACCAGACCGTCATCGATCACGATGACCCGCTCGAAACTGTCCAGCAGCGCCAGCTGATGCGTCACGACGATCACCTGCTGATCCATCGCGTCCAACGCGTCGGCGACGACGCGGGCGTTGCGCAGATCCAGCAGGGTGGTCGGCTCGTCGGCGATGATCACCTCGGGCCTGCGGATGAGGACCGCGCCGATGGCTAGCAATTGTTTCTGCCCGCCGGACAACAGATGCGAGGGATGGTCGCCGTGCTCGTGCAGCCGGAACCGGAGCAGCATCTCCTCGACCCGCGCCGCGACCTCTTGCTTACTCAACCCGGTTCGACGCAGCGAGAAGGCGAGATCCTCTGCGACCGTTGGCATCACGATCTGGGTATCGGGGTCGGTGAACACGAACCCGACCTTGCGCCGCACCTGCCCACCCTTGCGCGCCGCGTCGATGCCGTCCACCGTGACAGTGCCCGAGGTCGGCGCCAGCAAGCCGTTGATCATGCGCGCGAGGGTCGACTTCCCGGACCCGTTGGCCCCGATGATGCCGACGCGCCGCTCGGTGATCCGAAGATCGATGCCGCGCAATACCTTTCGCTCGCCGAAGCGATGGCTGACCGAAGAAAAAACGATATCACTCACGAAATACGCTCCACGAGCACGGCAATACCTTGCCCGCCACCGATGGCACACGCCGCGAGCCCGAGCGCGGGCCCGTCCTCGCGCAGCATCTGACTTGCCAACCGCACCAGCAAGATAGCTCCCGAAGCACCCCATGGATGACCCATCGCGATCGCCCCGCCCTGCGGGCAGATCGTGGATTCGTCCAGGCCCAGCTCATCCGACACCGCCAACACCACGGACGCGAAAGCCTCGGTGATCTCGACGATCCCCAGCTCCGCTACCTCAACACCCGTGCGCCGCAGCAGCTTCCGTATCGCCGGAACCGGCCCGAGCCCGGGGTACGCGGGATCCGATCCGGCCACCGCCGACCCGAGTATCCGCAACGCGGGCAGTCCCGCGGCCAACGACTCGCTCGTCACCGCGACCACCGCGGCCCCGTCGGAGATGCCACACGAATTACCCGCGGTCGCCGTCCCGTCGACACCGAAACTGGGCCGCAGCCGGGCGAGGCGCGCCTCGGTCATGCCGGAACGAATGCGTTCGTCGCGACGGACCTCCCCGATCGGCACGATCTCCGCGGCGAAGTCGGCCGCGGCGGCGAGCGTGTGTGAACGCGCCGCGTAGGCGTCCTGCCGCTCCCGGCTGATCCCGCGCGCCCGCGCCAGATCGTCGGCCGCCACCCCCATGTCGGGGTCCGGAAAGCCGTGCGGCGCAAAGGGAGCGCGCGTGTACCGCACCGGCTCGGCCCCCGCGACCGGCGGCCAGAACCGCCACGGCGCGGTACTCGCCGACTCGACACCGCCCGCCAGAATGAGCTCATCGGCCCCGCTGCGCACCCGCAACGCCGCCTGCATCACCGCGTCCAGCCCGGACCCGCATTGCCGATCGACCGTGACACCGGGAACTTCCACGCCGAAACCGGCCCGCAACGCCGCGATCCGCGCCGGATCCCCACCCGGCCCCAAGCAGTTACCGAGGACGACATCGTCTACTTCGGCGGCGACGCCCGCATCGCGCACCGTCGACAGCACCTCGCGCAGCACCGGCGCGGCCAGGTCGGTGGTCGTCAGCTCCGCGAACCCGTGCCCGGCATTGCCGATCGGCGTTCGACGCGGCGCTACCAGCACGGGGACCGAGTTCATGCCAGCAAGTCTTTCAGCTGACCTCTGGCCACCTTCCCGCTGGCGGTCCGTGGCAGCGTCGGCAGCGGGACCCAGCGCCGCGGCATGGCCTCTTTCCGCAGCAGCCCGCGGGCCTGCGCACGGACCGCGCCGATCCCGACGCCGTCGAGTTGCACTGCGGCCGTGATGATCTCACCGAACACCGCGTGCGGCGAGCCGACCACCGCGACCGCCGCGACACCGTCGAGGGTGCCGAGGACGCGTTCGACGTCCTCGGCGACGACCGTCGTGCCGCCGACATTGATGGCGGATTCACCCCGGCCCCGGACCGTGAGCTCACGGTTCGCCCCGAGCTCGGCGAGGTCACCGACGCCGAACCATTCGGGGGCACCGAGCACGCTGTACGGGGTCCGGACGTACAGCAGCCCATCGCGAATCTCGGCCTCGACCTCGTCCAGCAGGCGAAGCGGCTCGGGCACCCGCCGTGCCGCGACAAGCGAGACCTCCGCGGACCCGTAGTACTCGACGACCTCGAGATCGTCCGCCGCCGCACGGGCGCCGTCGTCCAGGGCAATGCCCGCGACGATCGCTGTCCGCAGCTTCGGCGCCTTACGCACCACGTCGCGCAGCACGGCGGGTACCGCGTGCACGACAGTCGCTCGGGTCGGATCGTCGGTGACGCACGCACCGCGCCACAGTGCGTGCAGCGCACCGAAAAGGTGCATCGTCGCGTGCAAGGGGCCGGTGATGAGCACCCGGTCCGTCGCCTCGACACCGGTGATGGCGGTGAAGGCCGGGAAGCTGTCGAACCAGGAGGCCGCGGTGCGCGCGAGCGGTCGTGGGCGACCGGTGGAGCCCGAGGTCGTCACCAACAGGAACGCCGAAGGTGGAATGCCCGGGCGATCTGGACGCGCCGCGGGATTCTCGACGAGCACCGGCACCCCCCGGCGTGCGGCGGCGCAGACGCAGATCAACGCGTCGGGAACCGACAGCGTCGAGGCATCGTAGACAGGCGCGGCGTCCCGTGCGATCCATTGCTCGATCGCCTGGTCGAGTTGGCCGTAAGTGTAAGCGCGACCGTCGAATTCGATGGCGAGCTGATCACCGGAGCCGCCCAGCTCCGGACTACGCACGAATCAAACCGGGGTACGCGCGGTGCACACCTTTGGCGACCACCGTCGCGACGACAACCTTCGCCAAGTCGCCGGGGATGAACGCGAAGTTGGTGCTGATCGCATGCGCGATGTCCAGATCGGTGCGCAGCAGCAGCCCGAGCGTGCCGAAGAGATAGATGACGACGAGCCCGCCGAGCGCGTTGATCAGCAGACCGAGAACCAGCGAATACTTGGGCAGAATCAGGGCGGTCAGCAGGCCGATGACCAGCGCCGCGGGCACCCACCCGACCAGGTATCCAGCACTCGGCCCGGCCATCGCCGTCAGTCCGGTTCGACCGCCCGACAGCAGCGGCAACCCGATCAACGTCAACGCGAGGAACACCAGCACCGCGGCCGTCCCTTTGCGGGCACCCAGGATCGCCCCGGCCAGAATGACGCCGAGCGTCTGCACCGTGATCGGCACACCACTGAAACCGACCGTGATGGCACCGGGCAGCCCCATCGCCGCGATCAGCGCGGCGAACACCGCGACCTGCGCGATATCCCGCGCGGAAAAGGCGACTCTCGACCCCCGAGAGTTCTCGACACCGTCCACGACGACTTCCTCCAACTACCAGCTTGAACGACGTTCAAGATAGCAGGCACCTGGTCGCCGACCTCAGCCGCGCACAGCGGCCGAGGATCAGTCGTGCGAGTGGGCCCTGGCCTGGATCCGCGCCTGCACCTCGGGCCTGCGCAGCGGCGGCACCGACTTCGGCGGAACCTTCCGATCCGGCAGTTGGTCCAACAGCCGGGTGGTGATCGCCGCGATGTCCGCGACGGCGGCATCGACGGCGGGCTGGGTCGCGGCCGAGATGCTGGACAGCCCGCCCACTTTGCGTACGTACTGCAGCGCGGCGGCCTGGATCTCTTCCGGCGTCGCCGCGGGCTCTAGCCCGCGCAGGGCAGTGATGTTTCGACACATACTGCGAGGCTAATCCCCCGGTACGACAAGCGCCCGAGTCCGGGACAACAGGACTGTGGCCGCCGCGGTCGGAAGATAGCTACACATCGGCGATCTGTCCGGACTTTCACGATTCGCGCGAAAGCGTAATCCGCTGGTGTCCCAATCGAACACGTGTCGTAACCATCCGAATAATAACGACTAAAATTCGAAGTTTGCGTGCGCCCAACAGGTTCCGCGACTTAAGATCAACCTCGTTGAAATGCACTGTCATATACCAACATTCACTCCAGCGTTCTGTTCTCGCGGGCAACTCGGCGCCTGTCGATCTGCTGTGCACAACCATCGAATCTGAACGATCACCTATTCGGACATTCCGTGACACGTAGTCCGAGGTGACCATTTCGAGGTGAGGATCAAATATGACAATCGAAATGCCAGTTTCTACCGAGACCAATGGCAACGGCAATGGCAACGGTAATGGCCGCAAGAGTCTCAGTACCGTAGCCGCTCACCAGTTGGCGACCACCACCAAATCCGAACCCCAGATGCAGGGCATCAGCTCACGCTGGCTGACCCGCATGCTGCCATGGACGCAGGTCAACGGCGGTGTCTACCGGGTGAACCGCCGCCTCACCCATACGCTGGGCAACGGCGAGATCGAGTTCGTCATCGACGGCTCGCACGCCCAGGTCATCCCCGAGGAGCTGCGCGAGCTGCGCGCGCTGCACGACGTCGACGACGAGGAAGTGCTGCAGGCACTCGCGCAACGATTCGAACAGCGCGACCTCGAGCCGGGCACCGTCGTCGCCGAATTCGGCAACCCGATGAACCAGATCATGCTCATCGTGCACGGAAAATTGGCCAAGATAGGTTCCGGTGAATACGGCGAGCAGACCAAGCTCGGCATGCTCGCCGGCGGCAACTTCTTCGGCGACGAATGCATCACCGACGACTCCGCCATTTGGCCGGTCACCGTCAAGGCGGTCACCAAGACCACCATGCTGGTGATGTCCCGGCAGGCGTTCGAGGAAGTGCTCGACAACGCTCCGGCGCTGCGGGAACAACTCTCCCAGGTGGCGGCCGCCGCCGCGCAACCACAGAACAAGCAGGGCGAGGCGGCGATCCAGATCCATTCCGGCCACGAGGGTGAACCCCTCTTGGACGGCACTTTCGTCGACTACGACGCCAGCCCACGCGAATACGAACTCAGCCTGGCGCAGAGCGTCCTTCGGGTGCACACCCGCGTCGCCGACCTGTTCAACGATCCGATGAACCAGACCCAGCAGCAGTTGCGGCTGACCATCGAGGCGCTCTACGAACGTCGCGAGTACGACCTGGTCAACAGCCCCGAGTTCGGACTGCTGAACAACTGTGATCTGAAGCAGCGCATCTACACCGAGTCCGGCCCGCCGACCCCGGACGACATGGACGAACTGCTCAGCATGCGGCGCAGCACCAATCTCTTTCTGGCACACCCGAAAGCGATCGCCGCGTTCGGTCGCGAGTGCAGCAGGCGCGGCCTGTATCCGGATCCCGTCGACGTCGACGGCCACCGGGTGCCCGCGTGGCGCGGGGTACCGATCTTCCCCTGCGCCAAGATCGCGGTCAGCGGCACCCAGACCACGTCCATTCTCGCCATGCGCCTCGGCGAGAAGGATCAGGGCGTCATCGGCCTGCACACGGTCGGGCTCCCCGACGAATACGAGCCGAGTCTCAACGTCCGCTTCAAGGGCATCGATGACCAGTCGATCATCTCCTACCTGGTGAGCTGTTATTACTCGGCGGCGATCCTCGTCCCCGACGCGCTCGGCATCCTCGACAACGTCCTCGTCGCACGCCAGACCGACTGACGAGACGATCAGCGACCTCGATGTCTTCGACGCCGCGGCGGCCCCGAAACACCAAGCAGCCGCGGCGTTCCCAGGTCGTCGGCGGCCGGATTCCGGCGCAGGCGACACCGCGAGGGAAGGTGTACGTGCTGATGGTCGAGAGCACCTCGGCGGCGACGAGCCACCGAGCCAGCGAGATCCTGTCCAGCGCCCGCACGATGTGCGATCCACTGCTGCGCGAGGCGGTTTCGTCATTACCCGAACCGCTGTGCCGGATGGGCGGCTACCACTTCGGCTGGTGGGATGCCGAAGGCACCGCGACACTACAACCGGGCGGGAAGGCGCTGCGGCCCGCGCTGACCATCTGCGCGGCCGTCGCGTGCGGCGCCACCCCGCGGGTCGCGCTCGCCGCGGCGGCCGCGGTGGAGCTGATACACAATTTCACGCTCTTGCACGACGACATCATGGATGTCGATCAGATCAGGCGGGGCAGGCCCGCCGTCTGGACGATCTGGGGTGTGCCCGACGCGATGCTGCTCGGGGACGCGCTGCACAGCCTGGCGGCCCGAGTACTGGTGACCGGCCTACCCGGCCGGACCGCCACCGCGGCGATCGCCAAGCTCGAATCGGCGGTCATCGAGATGTGCCACGGTCAGCACAAGGACTGCCGATCCCGGTCGGCCGGCCCGATCGATGTCGAGGAATACGCGCGGATGGCCATGGGCAAGACCGGCGCGTTGATGGGCTGTGCCTGCGCGCTCGGGGCGGTGTGCGCGCAGGCGGAGCGGCCCACCGTGACGGCGATGGACACGTTCGGGCGTGAACTGGGCATGGCCTTTCAGTTCGTCGATGATCTGATCGGGATCTGGGGGGACCCGAAGGTCAGCGGCAAACCGGCGAGTGACCTTGCCCGCCACACGATGTCGCTGCCGGTGGTGTCGGCTCTCGGCTCCGGCACCGCGGCGGCCGCGGAGCTGGCGACGATGTACCGCCGCGATCCGGACTCGATGGATACCGCTCGGGCCACGGCCCTTGTCGAGTCGGCGGGCGGGCGCGAGAGCACCGAGCGGCTCGCCGACGGCCGGGTGCGCGCGGCCATCGCGGCACTGGCCGATCCCGTCGCAGCCGCGGATCTTGTGGTGCTGGCAGGCATGGTTTCGCGCCGGAATCACTGAGCCGCGAGTGTCGACCGTAAGGAGATGACATGCAGCCCTTCGAACTTCCCGATTTCTACATGCCTTACCCGGCCAGGCTCAATCCGCACGTGGACAGCGCACGGGCGCACACCAGGATCTGGGCCGACGAGATGGGTTTCTTCGAACCGGAACAGGGCCACCATATTTGGGACGAGGCCGATCTCGAAAAGCACGATTACGGCCTACTGTGCGCGTACACCCATCCCGAATGTGACAGCGCGGAACTGTCTCTCATTACCGACTGGTATGTGTGGGTGTTCTATTTCGACGATCACTTCCTCGAATTGTTCAAGCGCACCAGGGACACCGAGGGCGCGCGGATATATCTGGAGCGGCTGCGGGATTTCATGCCGCTGGCCGGCGGGCCGCTGCCGGAGCCGACGAATCCGGTCGAGCGCGGTCTCGCCGATCTGTGGGTCCGGACCGTGCCGTCGATGCCGATGGACTGGCGGCAGCGCTTTGTCGCGACAACCACTGCGCTGCTGGAGGAGTCGCGGTGGGAGCTGGCCAACATCACCGAGGGCCGGATCGCGAATCCGATCGAGTACATCGAGATGCGGCGCAAGGTCGGCGGCGCACCGTGGTCGGCCAACCTGGTCGAACACGCCGTCGGCGCCGCGATACCGGCCGGCCTCGCCGCGACCAGGCCGCTGGAGGTGCTGCGCGACACCTTCGCCGACGCGGTGCACCTGCGCAACGACATCTTCTCCTACGAGCGCGAGGTGCGTCAGGAGGGTGAGAACGCCAACGGAATCCTGGTGGTGGAACAGTTTTTCGGCTACGAGACCCAGCGTGCCGCCGACGTCGTCAACGACCTGCTCACCTCACGTCTGCAGCAGTTCGAGCACACCGCGCTCACCGAGCTGCCGATGTTGTTCGCCGAATACGCGGCAAGCCCGCAGGATCAGGCCGCCGTGGTCGCCTACGCAAAGGGATTGCAGGACTGGCAATCCGGCGGTCACGAATGGCACATGCGCTCCAGCAGATACATGAACAAGGGCGGCGCGACCGCGAGCGATCCGTTGCCACGATTGTTCAAACCCGTCGGCCTCGGCAGTTCCGCGGTGTATCTGTTCGCCCCCAACGCGGCGCTCGGAACGAGCAGGCTGAAGAGTTTCCTGCGGCCCCGCTTCGAGGAGGTCGGTCCGACGGCGTTGCCGGATCTCTATCTGCCCTACCAGCTTCAATTGAGTCCGTTCGTCGACGCCGCCCGGACGAATCTCCTCGCCTGGGGCAAGGAAATGGGCTTCCATGGCCCGGTACCGGAACTGGGCGGCCGCGCGCTGTGGCGGCCGGTCGATCTCGCCGAGTTCGACTTCGCGCTGTGCTCAGCGGGTTTGGATCCCGACGCCACCCTCACCGAATTGGATCTCTCGGCCAATTGGCTGGCCTGGGGCACCTACGTCGACGACTACTACCCCCAGGTATTCGGGCTGCACAAGGACATCGTCGCGGCCAAGCTGCAGGGCAAACGCCTCTCGGCGTTCATGCCGGTGGCGTCCGAGGTGGTTCCGCCCGCGACCAATGCGATGGAGCGTGGCCTCGCCGACCTCTGGCGTCGCACCACCGCCGTCCTCGACGACGAACAGAAGCGCGAATTCCGCCGCGCCGTCGTGGCTTTCCTGGACAGCTGCGAATGGGAGGTGGCCAACGACATCGCCAATCGCATTCCCGATCCGGTCGACTATGTCGAAATGCGCCGCCGCACTTTTGGTTCGGATCTCACCATGGCGTTGTCGCGTTTTTCGCACGGCCATCTGGTTCCGCCGGACGTCTATCGAACCCAGACGATCTTGGACCTGGAGCACACCGCGAGCGACTACGCCACGATGGTGAACGACCTGTTCTCGTATCAGAAAGAGACACAGTACGAAGGGGACTTCCACAACGCGGTCCGCGTCATGCAGAACTTCTTCGACTGCGGGCCCGAGGACGGCGTCGCCATTGTCAACGACCTGCTGACCGCCCGGATGCAACAGTTCGAACGCATCGTCGGCCACGAATTGCCCGCCCTCTACGAGGAATACGAGCTCGGTCAGGAGGTGCGTGATTCGCTGGACCGGCGCGCCGCCGAACTCCAGGACTGGATGGCCGGAATCGTCAACTGGCACATATCGTGTGGCCGCTACAAGGAGGCACAGCTCGAGGAACGCTATCGGAGCGTGCCCGAGGACCTGGTCACCGAGCCGCCGATCGAGGCAGGCCAGGTGCCGCCGTTCGCCCAACCGAGTGGCCTCGGCACCGGAGCGGTCCGCATCGACGGACTGTGCCGCTCGCTGAAGGCGAATATCGCTGCCCCGCAATCGGTGTCGCCATGACAACCGGCCCCGCGATAACGGTATTACTCGCCGCCCCTCGCTCGTTCTGCGCCGGCGTCGAGCGGGCGATCGACACCGTGGAACGATTACTGGCCGCGCCGGATCGTCGGGAGCCGGTCTACGTCCGCAAGCAGATCGTGCACAACACCCACGTGGTCGCCGGCCTGGCCGCACGCGGCGCGGTGTTCGTGGAGGAGCTCGACGAGGTTCCGGCGGGCGCGACGGTCGTCTTCTCCGCGCACGGCGTCTCCCCCGCCGTGCACGCACAGGCCAAAGCGCGCGGGCTGAGGGTGATCGACGCCACCTGCCCGCTGGTCACCAAAGTGCATGCCGAGGCACGGCGTTTCGCGGCACGCGGCGACACCATCGTGCTGGTCGGGCACGCCGGGCACGAGGAGGTCGAGGGCACCGCGGGCGAGGCACCCGAGGTGACCCTGGTGATCGACAGTCCGGCCGAGGCCGCCACGCTCCAGGTCCCCGACGAAAACCGGGTCGCCTATCTGACCCAGACCACCCTGTCGGTCGACGAGGCCGAGGAAACCATTCAGGCACTGCGCCAACGCTTTCCGCAGCTACACGGGCCGAGCAGCGCCGATATCTGCTATGCCAGCACCAACCGGCAGCAGGCCGTCGAGGCGGTGGCGCGGCAGAGCGACCTCATGCTCGTCATCGGCTCGCGGAATTCCTCCAACTCCCAGCGGCTGGTGGAAGTCGCTCAGCGCCAAGGCGTTCCGGCCTATCTCATCGACGACGCGTCGGCGATCTCGCCCGAGTGGCTGGCGTCCGCGACCACCATCGGCCTGTCCGCGGGCGCCTCCGCACCGGCGGCGCTGGTCGATGCGGTCATCGAGGCGCTGCTGGCCCGTGGTCCGGTCACGGTTCGCGAACACGTCACGACCGTCGAGGACATCGCGTTCGCCCTGCCGCCCGACGTGAGGCACCTCCATGACCAGCAGTGATCTCGGCCTGCCGACCGCACTCCCGCGCCACCGCACCCGCAGGCTGAACATCGGCGGGGTCCCGGTGGGCGGCGGCGCGCCGATCTCCGTACAGACCATGACGACTACCCGCACCGCCGATGTCGACGGCACGCTGCAGCAGATCGCCGCGGTGACCGCGGCGGGCTGCGACATCATCCGGGTCGCGGTGCCGACCACCGAAGACGCGGCCGCGTTGCCGACCATCGTGGCCCGATCCCCGCTTCCGGTGATCGCCGACATCCATTTCCAGCCACGTTACGTTTTCGCCGCGATCGACGCGGGCTGCGCGGCGGTGCGGGTAAACCCGGGCAACATCAAGCAGTTCGACGATCGCGTCGGCGACATCGCGAAAGCGGCGGCGGCAGCGGGCATTCCGATCCGGGTCGGCGTCAACGCGGGTTCGCTCGATCCACGCGTGCTCGCCAAGCACGGGTCGGCCACCGCCGCTGCCCTCGTCGAATCGGCGCTCTGGGAGGCCGCGCTGTTCGAAGAGCACGGCTTCACCGACCTCAAGATCGCGGTCAAGCATCACGACCCGCGCACCATGATCGCGGCCAATCGCCTACTCGCCCAACGCTGCGACTACCCGCTGCACCTCGGCGTCACCGAGGCGGGGCCGATGTTCCAGGGCACCGTCAAATCGGCGGTCGCCTTCGCCATCCTGCTCGGCGAGGGGATCGGCGACACCATTCGCGTCTCCATCTCGGCGCCGCCGGTCGACCAGGTCAAGGCGGGCTGTCACATTCTGCAGTCACTCGGCCTGCGCCCGCGCAAGCTCGAGATCGTCTCCTGCCCCGGCTGCGGCCGCCTGCAGGTCGATATCCATCGGCTGGCCGGTCAGGTGGAGGCGGCGTTCGAGGGGTTCCCGCATCCGCTGCGGGTCGCGGTGATGGGTTGTGTCGTCAACGGTCCCGGCGAGGCCCGCGAGGCCGACCTCGGGGTCTCCTCGGGCAACGGCAAGGGGCAGATCTTCGTCCGGGGCAAGGTGATTCGCACCGTGCCCGAACACCTCATCGTGGAAACGCTGGTGGCCGAGGCCATCGCCCTCACCAGCCACCCCGAAGACGCACCAGCAGAGGGGATCTCATGACGACCGCGCACGCCGAACCCGCGACGCCTGCGCCGGTGGATCTGGCCGCGATCCGGACCAGGGTGGACGGCGAACTCGACCAGTTCCTGCGCGACAAGGCCACCGCCACCGAACCGGCGCTGCCCGACGAGCTCACCGACATCGTGCGTGACTTTCTTTTCGCAGGCGGCAAGCGGATTCGCCCGCTGCTGTGCGTGCTCGGCTGGCACGCCGCGGGCGGGCGGATGCCCGTGCCGCAACCGATCGTGCGCGCCGCGGCCTCGGTCGAGCTGTTCCACGCGGCCGTGCTCATCCACGACGACATCATCGACAACAGCGACACCCGCCGCGACCACCCCACCGTGCACCGCGCGCTGGCGGCGCGGCATCGGGATCGCCGCGACCCCGACCGGTTCGGCGCACACGCCGCCATCGTCCTCGGCGACCTGGCGATGGTCTGGTCGGCCGAATTGCTGCACACCGCACAGCTGACCGCCACGCAGCTGACCGAGGCGCTCACGGTGCTCGACGGCATGCGTGCCGACGTCATGTACGGCCAGTACCTGGACCTGATCACCACCGCACGACCGTCGCGCGATCTCGGCCGTGCGATGCAGATCATCAGGTACAAGACGGTGGCCTACACCTGCGAGCGGCCGCTCCAACTCGGTGCCGCTTTGGCCGGTGCCCACCCCGCGGTCCGCGAGGCGCTCACCGCCTACGCCAGGCCGATCGGCGAGGCGTTCCAGTTGCAGGACGATCTGCTCGGCGTCTACGGCGATCCGGCGCGCACCGGCAAGTCCGACCTGGAGGATCTGCGCGACGGCAAGCACACCGTGCTGGTCGCGCTCGCCCTCGAACACGCGGACCCGGCGCAAGCCGCACAGCTGCGCACCCTGCTGGGCAATCCGGAATTGGACAGCGGACAGGCCGACACCTGTCGCGAAATCCTCACCGCCACCGCACGTTTCCGCGTCGAGGCGATGATCCGCACCCGCTGGGCGCAGGCGAACCGCGCCCTCGACGACGCGCCATTCCCAGCCGCGGTCGGCCAGGCACTGCGCCATGTCGCCGATGTAGTCGTCTCGAGGAACACCTAGGAAAGGCCGCGTCATGGATAGTGAGCTCGTTCAACAGTTGCTCGTGCCCGTCGCCGTCGCGATCGTGGCCGTCATCGTGTTCGTGGTCGGAGACCGGCTGCGGCCCGCCTCGTGGCGCGAGACCGACGCCGAGGCCTCGGGCACCCAGGTCATCGACTTGATCAACACGCTTTTCATGGCCGTGGCCGCCTTCGTGGTGGTGATCTGCTGGCAGCAGTACGACAACGCGCACAATCACACGATCGCCGAGTCCAAGGCGCTCATCGACGTCTACTGGGCCGCCCACTCGTTGCCCGATCCCGAACACCAGCAGGTGCAGAAGCTGGTGCACGACTACACCGCGCAGGTGGTGAACGTGGAGTGGCCGGAGATGGACAACGAAGGCCGGATGAGCCAGTCCACCCAGGACACCCTGGATACGTTGCGGGACACCGTGCTGGCGATCCAGTCGCCGGACTCCACCGTCACCGACGTTCGAGCCAGTGCCGTCGCCGCCCTCGAAGCGGTCGCGCAGGCGCGCCACGACCGCTCGATGGACGCGGACCTCGGCATGCCCGGATTCCTGTACACCGCTTTGTGGTTCACCACGATTTTGCTGTTGTGCACCGCCGTGTTCTCCGGTATCGAGGTCTCCAGGCGCAGCATTTTGATGACCGCGCTGCTCGGCATCGTGGTCGGCGCGGCGATCGTCGCGATCTACGGCCTCGATCGGCCGTTCTCCGGCGGGAACATCGTGCCGAAGGATGCCTTCACCTCGGCGCTGTCCCGGTTCCAGCACATCACCTAGCGGAATTCGTTGCCTGAACACCACTTACGGATAGGGATGTGCGCACATGGCACACACCAGAGGACTCGTCATCGCGTCGGCACTCCCGCTGGCCGCGGCATTGCTGGCCGTTCAGACTGCGGTCGCGGCCGCTGATCTGTTGCCGCCGGACTGGCCGCCGATCGGCGAAATCATCAGTGGCAGTGCGTCTCCGGGGACCGTCGATACCGGAAGCGCGTCCGTCGGGGCGGATCTCGGCCTCGGACCGAGCACACCTGCGGGGCACGGTCATCCCGGAACCGGCAGGGCGGGCACCGCCGCCGGGCCAGCCAGCGACCCCGCACCGCCCCCGGCCGACGAGCCCGTCGCCGCGCAGCCGCTGCCCGGTGGCTCTGCCGAAGTGCCCGATCTCGACTCCGACGACGTCCGAACCGCCTGTACCGGCAGCGTCGCCGTCGGCGGCGCGCTGATCCTGCTCGGCCTCGTCACCGGCAGCTCGCACGGCATCCTCGGCTCCAGCGGCTCCGCACTCGGCAGCGTCGTGGTCGGCAGCGCCGCCACCGGCAGCGGGCTGGCGTGCCTGCTGTGGCCGCGCGACTTGCCGCCCTTTCCCGGTGCGCCGCTCTTGCTCTTCCCACCGGCCCCTGCGTTGCCGGTCGTCGCGCCGCCCCCGGTCGAGGCACCACCACCGCCCGCACCCGAGCCGACAGCACCGGTACCGAACCTGCCGGTCGTCGAAAGCCGGCCGCAGCCAATGCATCTGGCGGAAGCCGAACCGACACCCGACCGCGTCGCCTGGAACATCATGCAGCTGCTGACGATCATGGTGGTCGCGGTCCTCACCACGGTCCGTGGCGTAACCGTCGTCAGACGCAGAAAGCACGCGGACTAACTACAGCGTCGCCACCATTCGAGGAAATGCGCGAGCGCGGGAGCTTCCGAGCCGCGCATCCAGGCGATCTGGATAGCGATTTGCGGTGCGTTGGTGCCGAACGGAATGACGACGATGTTCTCGTGCGCGATGCGGGTCGCGCGCTTTCGGTCGAGCACGCTGATTCCGGTACCGCTGGATACCAGGTCGAGTACTTGTTCGGCGTCGGATTCCTCGGCGACCAGGTTCGGTGCCCCGTCGCCCCAGATATGGCTGACCAGTTCGTCGTAAAAGTCCGGTCCGGTCTGGCGTGACCAGAGCACGATCGGCTCGTCGACAATGTCGCCGATTTCGACGCTGTCCTTTTCGGCAAGCGGATGCCCTTTGGAGACCACCACCGCGGCTTCCTGCAGCCCGATCAGGTGCGTTTGTACCCGCGGATGGGCGATATTTCCGCGCACGAAAGCGACGTCTACCTCACCCGATTCCAGCAGGTCCAGATTCCACGACGTCCAGCCCGTGATCGTCGACACATCGATGTCCGGAAATTCCTTACGGAAGGACCTGATGCGCTGCGAAATATCGCTGTCGGAGCCCGATCGAGTGAAGGCGACCTTCAACTCCCCGGCCGTGCCCGAAGCCCGAGCACGGACGGTGCGTTCCAGGTCGGCGGCGGCCGACAGCAGTTGCTGGGCACCCGCCTGCAACGCCAGACCCGCCGGTGTCATGACGAAGCCGCGGCCGGTGCGCGCGAGCAGCTCGACGCCCAGCTCCTTCTCCAGCGCTTTGACCTGCTGAGACAACGCGGGCTGGGTGATGTGCAGCGCTTCGGCCGCGCGACCGAAATGCCGATGCTCGGCTACCGCTAGGAAGTAACGAACGCGACGCAGGTCGTCCACGCGGTCAGCCTAGCCAGATAAGAGTTTCTTATCAACGGGAAGTAAATACGTATTGGACCTGGGGTTCTCCGCGGGCTGAGACTGTAGCTACCGATCCAGTCCACGTCCGCTACCGCGAGAAGGTGTTCCGATGCCGACAGTCGCCGCCGCCATAGCCGAGAATCTTCGAGCCAGGCAGATAACCGAATTCTTCGGCCAGAGCCTGCCGTCGCTGCTGGTATTGGCGGCCGAGGATCTCGGCATCCGCCAGATCGTTTACCGCACCGAAAACGCGGGCGGCACCATGGCCGACGGCTTTGCCAGGGTCTCCGGACGCTGTTCGGTGGTGGTGGCGCAAAACGGTCCAGCGGCGACGCTGCTCGTTCCGCCGCTCACCGAGGCGGCGAAGGTCTCGATTCCGGTGGTCGCCCTTATTCAGGACGTACCGAGCCCGATTCGCAACAAAAACGCGTTTCAGGAGATCGATCACCAGAGTCTGTTCTCCGGATGCACGAAATGGTTCGACCGCCTCGACGATCCGGACCGGGTGCACGACTATATCGACGCGGCATTCCGGGCGGCGACCAGCGGACGGCCGGGCCCCGCGGTCTTGATGCTGCCGAAGGATGTCCTCGAGCTCGCCGCACCGCTCCTGCCCAAGCACCTGGGTCCAACGATGTTTCCGCTCGATCGGATCCGGCCGCCCGAGGCCGCTGTCCGCACCGCGGCGAAACTGCTGGCCAACGCCAAGCGGCCGCTCGTCGTCGCCGGCGGCGGGGCGGTCTCCTCCGACGCGGGTGCCGCGCTGGCCCGGTTGAGCGACCTGGCGTCGCTGCCGGTCGCGACCACGCCCATGGGCAAGGGTGTGGTGCCCGACACCGCCGACCTGAGCGTCGGGGTCATCGGCAATTACATGGGCCCGCACGGGGTTTCGCACGGCATGCGGGAATGGATCGCCGGGGTGGACGCCGTCCTGCTCGCCGGTTCCCGTACCAACGAGAACGGCACCGACGGCTGGAGCCTGTTCCCCCGCGACGCCACCTTCATCCACCTCGACATCGATCCCACCGAGATCGGCCGCAACTATCCGGCGCTGCGACTGGTCGGCGACGTCCGGACCGGCATCGACGACCTCGCGGCCGCACTGCGCGAACTCGACCTGAGCGAGCGCGGCGCCGACCGGGCCGCGATCACCGCACAGATCGCCCGATCCCGCGCCGAATTCGAGACGACGACGGCCGCGGTGCGGACCTCCACGCGGCAGCCGCTGCGCCCCGAACGGGTCGCCGACGAGATCAGCACCCTGCTGCCCGATGACGCGATCGTCGTCGCGGACGCCAGCTATTCCTCGATCTGGGTGGCCAACTACATCCGCGCCACCACCAACCGCCAGCGCTTCCTGCTGCCGCGCGGCATGGCCGGGCTCGGCTGGGGGCTCCCGCTGGCGCTCGGGGCGAAGGCGGCGCGACCTAACGCGCCGGTCATCTGCCTCGTCGGTGACGGCGGCTTCGCGCACTGCTGGGCGGAGATCGAGACCGCCGTGCGGGAAAACCTGAATGTCGTGGTGATCGTGCTGAACAACGCCATCCTCGGCTACCAGAAGCACGCCGAAATCGTCCAGTTCGGCAGGCCGACCTCGGCCGTCGAACTCGGTCACGTCGATCACGCGCAGATCGCCACCGCCTGCGGCGCCCACGGGCACACCATCCACACCGATGTGGAACTGCGCGAAGCCCTTTCGAAGGCGATCGTCGATCCGGCCACCACCGTGCTCGACGTCGTCACCGACTCCGATGCCTACCCACCCATCACCGGTTGGGATACCAACCGCGCGCTCACCGATCATCTCGCCGACCAGAAGTTGAACTGACCGAACAGCTCACCCCTTCGAGAAAACGGAGACTCCCATGACCTTCGACTACACGGCCTTCTTCGAAAGACGAATCGACGACATCCGCGCTTCGGGTCAGTACCGAACATTCGTCGAAATCGAGCGCCTGGCAGGCAGATTCCCGCACGCGATACATCACCACCGGGAGGGGCTGCGCGAGATCACGGTGTGGTGCAGCAACGACCACCTCGGCATGGGCCAGTTCCCCACCGTCGTGGAGGCCATGCACCGGTCGGTGAATCGCTCGGGTGTCGCGGCGGGCGGGTCACGCAACATCTCCGGCAACAACCACACCCACATCCTGCTCGAACGCGAAGTGGCGCAACTACATCGGAAGGAAGCGGGCCTGACATTCATCACCGGTTACGCGGTGAACGACGCGGTGCTCGGCGTGCTCGGCAAGGAATTGCCCGGCGCCATCTTCTTCTCCGACGAACAGAACCACGCGTCGATGATCCTCGGCATGCGCGCCTCGCGCGCCGAGCGGCGCATCTTCCGGCACAACGATCCGGCCCATCTCGACGAGCTGCTCGCGGCCACCGACCCCGACCGGCCGAAAATCGTTGCCTTCGAATCGATCTACTCGATGGACGGCGATGTCGCGCCGATGCCCGAATTGTGTGCCGTGGCAAAGAAACACGGCGCGCTCGTCTACGTCGACGAGGCACACTCGGTCGGCATGTACGGCCCGGAGGGGTCCGGTATGGCCGCGCACCTTGGGTGCGCGGATCAGGTCGACTTGCTGATGGGCACCTTCGCCAAGGGCTACGGCACCCTCGGCGGCTACCTGACCGGACCCGCGCCGATTCTCGACGCCGTGCGCAGTTTCGCGCCCGCGTTCATCTTCACCCTCGCGATGCCGCCCGCCCTCGCGGCGGCGGCGCTGGCCAGCGTGCGGCACCTGCGGGAATCGGACAACGAGCGCATCCTGCTGCACCACCGGGCGCGGCTACTCCAGGACCTGCTCACCGACGCCGGAATCCCGTTGGTGTCCACCGAAAGTCACATCGTTCCCGTTCTCGTAGGTGACCCGTACAAATGCAAAGAACTGGCCGACATCCTGCTCGAGGAATACCGCCAATACGCCCAGCCGATCAACTTCCCGTCCGTCGCGCGGGGCACCGAGCGCCTCCGGATCAATCCGTCGCCGGTGCACAGTCCCGCGGCCGTGCACCGATTCGCCGAGATCATCGACTCCGTCTGGTCACGCCTGAACCTGCCGCGCCGTCCGGTCCTCCCGATCGCCACCCACGAAGCGCTGGAGAAGGTTTCGGTATGAGTATCGAGACGCGGCCCAAGCCACCCCGGAGCCTGCATCCGGTGGCGGAGGCTGAGCCCCCAACGCCGTGGGCTCAGCACATACTTCTCTACGCCGCGTTCTTCCTCATGGGCGCCGAAATGTACTTGGTGGCACCGATGCTGCCGGGTATCGCCCAGTCGTTGCACGCGTCGGTGGCCGCCTCGGCCACTATCGTCACCGCCTACGTGCTCGTCTACGCGGTCGCCGGGCCGCCGTTCGGCATCCTCGCCGACCGGTATCCGCGGCGGTGGTCGATCCTGCTCGGCTCGCTCGTCTTCATGCTCGGCAACCTGGCCTGCGCGGCGTCGAGCTCGCTGGTGATGCTGGTGGCGGGCCGCGGCATCACCGGGCTCGGCGCGGCGATCGCGGCACCCGCGATCTGGGCATATCTCGCCGAACGCACACCGCAGCACAAGCGCGGCCGGGTGATCTCGCTCGGCGCCAGCGTCTATTCGCTCGGCCAGGTGCTCGGCGTGCCGCTTGGCGCGGGACTTGCCTCGCTGACCAGTTGGCGATGGCCGTTCCTCGCCGTCGGCGTGCTGATGATCGCGACCTCGGCGGTGCTGTACCTGCGACTCGATCACATACCGGCCACCGGAACCTCACGTGGCTTCAAGGCACTACTGGCACCGTGGGCGCAACCACGAATCAGCCTGGGCCTCATCGCGACGCTGTTCCTGCAGGCGGGCCGTCTCGGCGCCTACACCTTCGTCGGAGTGATCTTCGCGCAGCGATTCGGGTTCAGCCTCAACTCCCTTGGTCTCGTCGGGCTGCTCGTCGGCGCGGGCTCGCTGATCGGCTCGCTGAGCACCGGCACCATCCTCGACCACCTGCACCGGCGCAAGGTGAGCGGCGTATGGGTCTCGGTCGTCGCCGCGGCGGCGTTCGCGCCTTGTGCCGCAGTGGCTTTGAGCACGCAGAACATGATCCTCGCGCTGGCGGCACTGACCCTGTGGTGCGTCTTCGGCGGGGCGTTCTACTCCAGCCAGCAGGCCTACCTGTCGTCGGCCGATCCCACCCAGCGCGCGTCCGTCGTCGCCTGGAACAACTCGATGATGAACGCGGGCATCGCGATCGGCACCACGCTGCTCGGCACGCTCACCGTCGGCAGCGCGGCCTTCGCCGGCCTGACCGGCCTCCTCGGCATCGCGGCGGCCCTGGTCGCGGCCGCGCTGCTCGTCCTCCTTCGAAAGGACCGTCAGCCAGCATGATTCCCGCTCCGGCCACGGCGCCAAGCCGCACCGCCCTCCCCGTCGCCGCGTGGGCCAAGGGCCCCTACATTTACGACGCCGACGGAAACGACTATCTCGACGGGTCTTCCGGCGTGCTCAATGTGAATGTCGGACACGCGCATCCGAAGGTCTTGCAGGCCATCGAAGCTCAGCTCGGACAGCTGACTTTCGTGCACCGCACGCAATTCCGGAACGATCCGGCGGCGCGGCTCACCGAACGACTGCTGGCGATCGCACCCGCCAAGACAGCGGCGATCGAATACAGCAACTCCGGGTCCGAGGCCAACGAATGCGCCCTGCGGCTGGCCTTCGCCTACCAGCACCGCCGCGGCAAGGCGCAGCGCACCGTCATTCTGTCCGAAGAGCCCAGCTACCACGGGATGACGGCGGGGGCGCTCTCCATCACCGGCAGCCCCAACAAACGGGATCCGTCGGTGGAACCGTTGCTCGGTCAGTCGAGCGGGAATCGAGTGCTGGTGCGGCCCAAGCCCGGTCGGCGGCGCGCCACCCACGAGGAGTGGGCGCAGGCGCTACTCGGCGTCGGTCCGTCGAAGGTGGCGGCGATCGTCATCGAGCCGCTCGGCGGTGCGTCTTCCGGTGCCGCGCCGATCGATATCGACACGATGCACTGGCTGCGCCGGGAGACGAGGAACAACGGGATCGTGCTCATCGCCGACGAGGTCATGTCCGGCTTCGGGCGCACCGGAAAGTGGTGGGCCTGCGACCATTCCAGCATCGCGCCCGACATCCTGACGTCGGGTAAGGGTGTCACGGGTGGCTACACCAGCCTCGCGGTAACTTTCGTCGCCGAGACCATCACCGCCGCGATCGCGGAGCCGCTCGGCCCGATTGCGCTGGGGCACACCATGTCCGCGAATCCGCTTGCCTGCGCCGCCGCGAACGCGGTACTGAGCGTCCTCGAAGACGAAGGGCTGCTGAGTAATGCGGCCAGGACAGGCGGGCTGCTCGCGGAAGCGCTGACGACGCTGTGCCACCGCTACCCGGCGCTGCTGTCGGATCAGTCAGGTATGGGCTTGATGCGGGCATTGCACATCAACGCCGACCAGGCCGCGGACACCAACAAGCGAATTATCGCCGCTGCGAAGGAGAATGGGCTCGTGTTGTGCACGGCGGGCATCAACAAGGCGACCAATTCGGTGCTCGTGGCACCGCCGCTGAACAGCACGCCGGAGCTCATCGACGAGCTCGCCGAGCGGCTCGATCAGACCCTGGCCGCGGTCTCCGAGATCGGAGCCGACCATGCGTGAGGTGGCCGACCTGCTCGCCGCCCTGCCCACCGATCTGTGGATCGGCGGCAAGCAGGTGCCTGCGCGACGTACCTTCCCCGTGGACAACCCCGCGACGGGCGAGGTCCTGATCGAGGTCGCCGACGCATCCGCCGACGATGGCGCCCGCACGCTCGACGCCGCCGCCGGGGCACAAGCCGCCTGGGCCGCGACACCGTCGCGCGAACGCGCGGAAATCCTGCGCCGCGCTTGGGAACTGGTGATCGCGCGACGCGACGACTTCGCGTTGCTGATGACCCTCGAGATGGGCAAGCCGCTGGCCGAGAGCCACGGCGAGGTCACCTACGGCGCGGAGTTCCTGCGCTGGTTCGCCGAGGAGGCGGTCCGCGTGCACGGCCGCTATACGCACGCACCGTCGGGCACCGGCCGCATCCTCGTCACCAAACAGCCCGTCGGACCGACGCTGGCCATCACGCCGTGGAACTTCCCGCTCGCCATGGGCACCCGCAAGATCGCCCCCGCCCTCGCGGCCGGTTGCACCATGGTGGTCAAACCCGCCGCCGAGACGCCGCTGACCATGCTGCTGCTCGGCCAGGTCTTCGCCGACGCGGGACTGCCGCCCGGCGTGCTGTCGATCCTGCCGACCTCCGAGGCCGCGCAGCTCACCGACCCGATGTTCACCGACGATCGGTTGCGCAAAGTCACCTTCACCGGTTCGACCGCCGTCGGCAAAACCCTGCTCGCGCAAGCGGCTACCCGCGTGCTGCGCGCCTCGATGGAGCTCGGCGGCAACGCCCCGTTCGTCGTCTTCGCCGACGCCGACCTCGATGCCGCGGTCGACGGCGCCATGGCCGCCAAGATGCGCAACACCGGGGAGGCCTGCACCGCGGCGAATCGATTCCACGTCGACAACGCCGTCCGCGCGGAATTCACCACCAGGCTGACCGACCGGATGCGCGCACTGAAGATCGGTCCCGGCCACCTCGACGGGGTGCAGGTAGGGCCGCTGATCAGCGCGAAGCAACGCCGCGCGGTCGCCGAATTGGTCAGGGACGCAACAGAAAAGGGCGCGCGCGTCAGCACCGGCGGCGCGAGCGCCGGGGACGAGGGCTATTTCTACGAGCCGACCGTCCTGGCGGATGTCCCCGCCGACGCCCGCATCCTGCGCGAGGAAGTGTTCGGCCCGGTAGCCGCGATCACCGGCTTCGACGGCGAGACGGAGGGGATCATCGCCGCCAACAACACCGAATTCGGCCTAGCCGCCTACATTTACACCACCGACCTGGACCGCGCCCTGCGCGTCGCAGAGGCCATCGAATCCGGCATGGTCGGCATCAACCGAGGCGTGATCTCCGACGTCGCCGCCCCGTTCGGCGGCATCAAGGAATCCGGCCTCGGCCGCGAAGCAGGCACCGAAGGCATCGAGGAATACCTCGAAACCAAATACATCGCCCTGCCTTAGCCGGTATCTCGGGTAGCTGATTCGCCGGTTACCGGTGGCGGTTCAGTGCTCGGCCGAGGGAGCGGCGACAGGCTCGCCGATGCTTTGCGGGAAGGTGTAGAACCGGACGGTGATCCGCTCGAGGTCCTTGGGTTCCCGGAATCGACCGGATTGGCCGCCCCCAGCCTGGTCACGCAGCGCACCGTACCGGAGGAGCAGTTCCAGGTACTCGTCGAAGAACCGCGTGAGTTCTTCGGGTGTGAGCAGCAGTCCGCCACGCGACCACTTCGTCCACGGTCCGTAGCGCTCGGCATGCCGAGCGACGTTCTCGAGCATTTCCAGGTCCTGCGCCAATTTCTGGTCCTGCCATGCCGCGAAGTTGGCCAGATCCTCCGTGCTGATCTGGGCTGGTACCGGCCAGCGCAGGTCGAGCGGACGCTTGCGCCACCGGTCCTCGTCGCCGTGGACGAAGCCCGCGACTTCCAATGTGCGTAGTTCGGTGGCAACCTCGGCCGGATCGGCGTGCAGCCGCGCCGCGAGGGACCGCACCGTCGTCGGTTCCGCCGTAAGCGCGTGCATGATCTGTTGCCGAACGGGATTGGTGAAGATTTCGCGAACTTCCCGCGCGGTGACGACCCGCGGTGGCTCATCCGCGGCGAGTATATGGCGGGCGCGCAGTATCAGGAACAACCCGAGCGGAATCTCCGCGCCGACGGCCATCAGCAGGCTGCTCCATCGGTCACCGCTCGACCAATCAAGGACAACGTCGAACCATGCGTCGCAGAAGAGTAACGCCGCGGTGGCGATCAACACCGGCACCGCGGCGCGCCGCCGCCGGAACCCCAACCAGGCGCTGGCGCCGAGACCCGTCAGCAGCAGCACGTCGAAGCCAACCCAGGCAAGCCGCCATTGGTCTGTGGTGTAGCCATCCGGGAGGGCCCGGACGACGAACACGATCCACGGCACCAACACGACCGCGCCGCCGGCGGTGATAAGCAGCAGAACTCGTCGGTTCACACCATCGAGCCTATTGATCGAGGGGCGCCGCCACCACGGGACTCGCTCCCCCGCCAGCGCCGTCAGGCTGGATCTGCCAGGTCATCGAGCACCTGCTGGCCGATCGCGAATGCGGCGTTCGCGGCGGGCACCCCGGCGTAAACGCCGGTGTGCAGCAGGATTTCGGCGATCTCGGCGGTGGTGACGCCGTTGCCGATGGCGGCGCGAACGTGCATCGCGATCTCTTCGTGCCGACCGAGGGCGGTGAGCACCGCGAGGGTTACGCAGCTTCGGGTGCGGCGGTCCAGGCCGGGGCGGGTCCAGACCGAGCCCCAGACCGATTCGGTGATGTAGTCCTGGAAGGGGCGGGTGAAGTCGGTGGTGCCGGCTTCGGCGCGGTCGACGTGGGCGTCGCCGAGGACCTCGCGGCGGACCTCGGCGCCCTGCTGTGCGCGCTCGTTCACGGATTCTCCTTCAGGTGGCCGAGGATCAGTTCGTTGATGGTGCCGGGTAGTTCGGCGTTGGCGAGATGTGCTGCTGGGCTGATGGTTTCGAACAGTGCCAGCGGGATCGCGTCGGCTATTCGCTGCCCGTGCGGCGGTGGGGTCGCCGGGTCGTCCGCGCCCGAGATGACCAGTGTTGGTGCGCAGATTCTAGATAGGCGGGCGGCGATATCCATTGTTTCGATTGCCGCGCAACAGGATGCGTAGCCCTCGGCGGAGGTAGCGGCGACCATGCTCTCGTAGTCGCGGGTCCGTCCGGGATGGGCGGCGCGCCACTGCGGGGTGAACCAGCGTTGCACGGCTGCGACCGCGACCGCCTGGGTTCCCTCGGCTCGGACGAGGGCGGCGCGGTCGGCCCAGCCGCTGGGCGGGCCGAGTTCGGCTGAGGTGCAGGCCAGTGTGAGGGTGTGTAGTCGGTGCGGTGCGTCCTGAGCCACCCGCATGCCGACCATGCCGCCGAGGGACAGACCGACGAAATGGGATCGGCGGATGTCCAGCCGGTCGAGCAGCGCGAGCACGTCGGCGCCGAGATCGGCTAACGAGTACCGACCGGGCGGCACGGGCGAACGACCGTGTCCGCGATGGTCGTAGCGCACGACCCGATAGCCCGCCGAGGTGAGCGCGGCGACCTGCGGTTGCCACATGCGCAGATCGCTGCCGAGCGAGCCGCTGAGCACAACGGGTGGACCATCGGCTGGCCCGTCCACGACATAGTCGACCTCGACGGCGGTCACCACTCCCCCTCGCTCATAGGCGCGACTGCCAATCGCGCAGCGCGCGTCGAATGAATTCGTTCGCGGAGCCCAGATAGCCGGTCGGCTCCAGTAGTTCGCTGATTCGCTTGCGGTCCAGAAACTTTCCGATCACGGCATCAGCCGCGAGTGCATCAGCAAGATCGTCTGGCCCAGCCTGGCGGCAGCAGGCTGCCACGAGGTCGCCCGCTTCTTGCCTGCCCACCGCGCCGTGCGAGACCGACATCAACTCGATCGAGACGTGCTCGGCCAGCAAGGGACCGCCGGTGCGGTCGAGATTGGCGCGCATGCGCTGCGGGTCGGCTCGCAGGCGATCCAGGCATACGCGGAGCCAGTGCACCGCGGACCCGGTGCTGCGCAGCAATTCGACCAGCGGCCGCCACTCGGCATGCCATGATCCGGCGGCCCGCTGATGTTCGTGCGCCGCGGCGCTCAGCAAGGTGGCGACCAGCCCGGGCGCGTGGGCCGCCGACCCGGCGGCGAGGACCGCGGCGACGGGATTTCGCTTGTGCGGCATCGTCGATGAGCCACCGCTGCCCGGCGGGCCCTGCTCGGACACCTCGGCGATCTCGGTCTGCGCGAGCAAGGTGATATCTCGGGCGATCTTCGCGACCGCACCGCAGGTCTGTCCGAGCGCCCCGGCGACCTCGGCGATCCTGCTGCGCTCGGTGTGCCATGGCAGCACCGGCTCGGCAAGTCCGAGGTGCCGGGCAAGCTCGCTCAACACGGGAATGCCGTTGCCGCGCAACGCCGCCAGCGTTCCTACCGCGCCGCCGAACTGCACGGCCAAGCGTTCGCCGCGGATCAGGTCGATGCGGTCCAGCGCCGCGACGACGCCGCCGAGCCAACCGGCCGCGGTGAGCCCGAATGTCACCGGCGGTGCCTGCTGAAGCAGGCTCCGCCCGGCCATCACCGTGCCCGCGTACTCCTCGGCCAGCTGCGCGAGGCGCGTCGCGCACGCGTGCAGATCGGCGCGCAGCGCGGCCAGCGCCCGCGAGGTCACCAGCATCGCGGCGGTGTCGATGACGTCTTGGCTGGTCGCGCCCAGATGAACATAACCGGCGGCCTGCGGCATGACCCGCGCGGTCAATTCGCGGACGAGCGGACCGGCCGGATTGCCGATCCCCGCCGCGTCCGCGCCCAGCGCGGCGATGTCGTAATCCTCAGCACGGCAGCATCGTTCGATGGCCACCGCCGCCTCGTCCGGAATCACTCCGGCCGCGGCAGAAGCCAGCGCGAGGGCAGCCTCGAAATCGAGCATCGCCTGGACCCAAGCCCGATCGCCGACCAGCTCGGCAACGGGCCCCGCCGCGAGCACACCGTCGAACAGACCGTCAGACATCGAAGAACACCGTCTCGTCGTCGCCTTGCAGGCGCACGTCGAAAACGTATCCGTCACCGTCGCGTACGGCGATCAGCGTGTCGCGACGCGCCGGCGGCACCGTTGCCAGCACCGGGTCGACCGAATGCTGGTCGGCGTGCTCCGGAAAGTAGACCCGGGTGACCACCCGATGCAGCAGCCCGCGGGAGAACACCGACATGTCGAGGTGCGGAGCCTGCCGTCCGCCCGCGCCGTCACACACCGGACCTGGGACGACGGTATAGACCGCGAACCGCCCGATCCGGGTATCGCTGCGCGCGAAACCTCGCCGATCGCTGGGGATCTCATCGTCGGCCGCCAGTCCGGCGAGGTCGGCCTGCCACGTCTCGACCATGGCGTCATCGATGGCCGTGCCCGCGCCGTCGAACACCCGCCCCGTGATCCACACCGCGCCCGGCGTCCCCAACGGCACGGCGAACGCGCTGTCCTCCTGTATCAGGCCGATGTGTAGAAAGGGGCCGACGGTCTGAGACGGGGTGCTGCGCAACCTAGTCATCGTCGTCCTCCTCGTGTTCGAAAGGTGTTGCGTCGCGGCCACGGAGCACGATGTCGAACTCGAAGGCCAGCGCCCGCTGCGGCTCGCTACGCGCGTAATCGAAACGGCTGACCAGTAATTCGCGCGCGTGCTCGGGTACCGAGTTGAAGACCGGGTCCTGGAAGAACAGCGGATCGTCCGGGAAGTACATCTGCGTCACCAGCCGCTGCGCGAACGCCTGCCCGAACAGCGAGAAGTGGATGTGCGCGGGCCGCCACGCGTTGTGGTGATTACGCCACGGGTAGGCGCCGGGCTTGATGGTGGTGAATTCGTAGCGCCCGGCGCTGTCGGTATGGGTGCGCCCAGCACCGTCGAAGTTGGGGTCCAGCGCGGAGTTCCAGCGATCGCGGTCGTGTCGATAACGGCCGCCCGCGTTGGCCTGCCAGATCTCGATGAGCGAGTGCGGGATCGGTTTGCCGTCGCCGTCGAGCAGCCGTCCGTGCACGATGACGCGCTGACCGATCGGTTCGCCCGCGTGCTGGGCGGTCAGGTCATTGTCCTTGGCGCCCAGCCGATCCGAACCGAACACCGGACCGGTGAGCTCGGTCAGCCGGTGCGGCAACAGGATCAGCGATTCGCGCGGATGGCGCAGCACAGTGGAGGCGTAGTCGGGAAAGTCGAGCGGCGGATGGCTGTCGCCGGGGTCGCGACGGACGCTTGCCGGATCGGGTCGAGTCTTCATGACGCCACCTGCAAGGTATGCAGGGCCGCGAGTTCGGCGGCGGTCGGCGACTCGGTGACCGCCACGTCGGCGGCGACCTTCAGTTCCCAGCCCGTGGCCGCGCGCACCTGCTCGACCGTCACCCCCGGATGTACGGCGGTCAGTACCAGCTCGCCGTTCTCGTTCGGCCGCATGATGCCCAGATCGGTGATCACCTGGGTCGGTCCCGCACCGCGCAACCCGAGCCGCGCACGCTCGCCACCGCCACGCCCGTGCCCGAACGAGGTGACGAAATCGACTCGCTCGACGAAGGATTGGCGAGACTGACGGACGACGACAAACACCTCACCGCAGGACGCGGCGATCTCCGGCGCACCGCCCGCCCCGGGCAGCCGCACCTTGGGATGGCGATAGTCGCCGATGACCGTGGTGTTGATATTGCCGAACCGATCCAGCTGCGCGGCACCGAGAAACCCGACATCGATGCGTCCCGGCTGCAGCCAGTAGTTGAACACCTCCGGCACGCTGATCACGGCGTCGGCGGTCTCCGCGAGAATGCCGTCGCCGATCGAGGCGGGCAGCCTGCCCGGCTTGGACCCCAGCGTGCCGGACTCATAGATCAGCACCAGGTCCGGCGCGTGCGTGGTGCGTGCCAGATTCGCCGCGGTGGAAGGTAACCCGATGCCGACGAAGCACCGCTTGCCGCCGCTCAACGCCCGCGCTGCCGCGACGGTCATCGTCTCGTCGGAGGTCGACTCGGTCATGCCACGCTCCCTGCGAACACGTACTCCTGGAGCCAGTCGGTGAAGCGTGCTCGATCACGACTGATCGCGTCCCAGGCCGCGTAATAGGCGTTGTCACGTTCGGAATACCCATGGGCGTACGAAGGATTCGCGCCGCCCGGCACCTCGGCGACCACGGTCACCGCCCAGGCGGGTAAGACGATCGCGCCGGGCACCGGCGTGAGCTCGGCGACGACCTCCTCGACGGTGACCAGGCTGCGCCGCGCGGCGAGCACGGCCTCCTTCTGCACCCCGAGCAGTCCCCACAGCTGCACATTCCCGGCCCGGTCCGCCCGCTGCGCGTGAATCACCGTGACGTCCGGATTGAGCGCGGGCACCGCGGTCAACCGCTCACCGGTGAAGGGGCAGGTGATCGGCTTGATCGTCTCGGTCACCGTCGGCAGGTCCGTGCCGACGTAACCGCGCAGCACCGCGAACGGCAGCCCGGAGGCACCCGCCACATACCGGTTGGCCATGCCCGCGTGGCTGTGCTCTTCGATCGCCAACTCCCTCGGCCAAGCGTGCTCGACCGCGTCCCGAAACCGGTGCAGCGAACCGACACCGGGGTTGCCGCCCCAGGAGAACACCAGCTCGGCCGCGCATCCGGCACCGATCAGCTGGTCGTACACGATGTCCGGGGTCATCCGGACCAGGGTCAGCTCGCGCCTGCGCTGCCGGATGATCTCCTGCCCGGCCGCGACCGGGATCAGGTGCGTGAAACCCTCGAGTGCGACGACGTCGCCGTCGTGCACGAGCTCAGCCACCGCGTCCGCCAGGGACGAAATCCGGGCCACAATCACTCCTTACCTTCGTAGGGGTCTATTTCTGCTGCCAGCCGGTGTATGCCTCGGCGAAATACGCTGCGCCGTACCGTGAACCGGTGACCATCGACAATTCGCCGCGCTGTCGCCGCACATCGAAGGGCGACGCGTCGCCGACCGCGTGCAGCATGGTGGTCGCCCAATAGGAGAAGTGCTGGGCCCGCCAGACGCGATCCAGGGCTCGCTCGGTGTATCGGTCGAGTACGTCGGCGTCGCCGGTGCGGTAGAAGTCGGCGATCACCTCCGCCAGCACCGTCACGTCGGCGAGCGCGAGGTTCAGGCCCTTCGCCCCGGTCGGCGGGACGGTGTGCGCGGCGTCGCCCGCGAGCAACAGCGTGCCGTGCCGCATCGGCGCGGTGACGTAGGAGCGGAACGGCAGCACCGTCTTCGCGCTGATCGGACCTTCGTTCAATGCGAACCCGTTGCCATTGACCCGTTTTCGCATCTCGGTCCAGATCCGGTCGTCGTCCCACTCCTGCGGGCGCTCCCCGGGATCGCACTGGAAGTACATCCGCTGCACCGTCGGTGTGCGCTGACTGATCAGCGCGAATCCGTAATCCGAACGGGTGTAGATCAATTCGTGGTGCGAGGGGGGTGCCTCGGTCAGGAATCCGAACCAGGCGAACGGGTATTCGCGGAACCATTCGTCGCGAGTGCCGTCGGGAAAGGCGTGGCGGCAGATCGAACGGGAGCCGTCCGCACCCACGAGCAGGTCGGCCTCCACGCGCACCCTGCTGCCGTCCGGTTCGGCGAACGTCATCGCCGGACGGCGACCGGAGACGTCGACGACGGTATCGGCGATGCCGTAGCGCACGTCGCCGCCGTCGACCGTGCGCCGCACCGACAGGTCCATGAACACCTCGGTTTGCGGGTACAGCCACACGGATTCGCCGACCAACTCCTGGAAGTCGATCCGATGGTTCTCCCCGTCGAAGCGCAACACCACACCGTCGTGCCGCTGCCCCTCGGTGAGCACGCGACCGGACACCCCCGAATCCACCAGCAGCCGAACCGAACCCGCCTCCAGAATCCCCGCCCGGATCGTGCCCGCGATCTGCTCATACCCGCGATGGTCGATGACGACACTGTGCACGCCCGCGCGGTGCAACAGATGCGAGAGCATCAGACCGGCCGGACCGGCGCCGACGATCGCTACCTGAGTGCGGGTGGTTTTCATGCCGCGCGCGCTCCCCGGTCGTCTGACGCAGTGGGCTCTATCGGCGCGAGTCCATCGACGGTGGTCCGCGGTACGGCGGCCATGGCGAGTAATCCGATGCCCGCGACCGCGGCGAAAAGATAGAAGCCCCAAGGGTTTGCGGAGCCGACGACGATGAGCCAGCCGGTGATCGTCGGGCCGAAGATCGCGCCGAGCCGCCCGACGCCCGCCGCGAACCCCATTGCGGTGGCGCGGATTTCAGCGGGGTACGCCTGGGTGACGTAGGCGTAGATGAGCACCTGGGCGGAGAAGACGAAGACACCCGTGACCAATACCAGCGCGTTGAGCAGCACGGTGCTCGACATCTTGACGCTGAGCAGCGCGAGGAATACCGCCGCCGCGCCGAACCACACCAGCACCGTCGGCTTGATACCGCGCCGGTCGGCGAGCGTTCCGGCCGTAAGCAGGCCGATCACCGCGCCGATGTTCAACATCAGCAGCACGGTCAGCGAGGTAGACATGTTGTATCCGGCGTCGCGCATCAGCTTCGGCAACCAGGTGTTCAAGCCGTAGACAAGCAGCAGCCCCATGAACGACCCGACCCAAACCCCCAGCGTCGCACGCAGATACACCGGTTGCAGCAACACGGTGGGCCGCACTCGGGCCGGCGCGTCCTTCGCCGCGAGATACGCCGCGGATTCGGGCAGCTTGGCCCAGATCACCGGCAGCAGCAGGAACCCGGCCACCCCACCGGCATAGAACAGCGGCTGCCAATGCGGGATGACGCGCAGCGCCACCAGCGCGGTGAGCACCGCGCCGGTGTGATAGCCGGTCATGGTGATCGTGCTCGCGAAGGCCCGGCGCGCGGGCGGCATGAACTCGGCCATCAGGGTCAATGCGGTCGGCAGGCACGCGCCGAGCCCCAACCCGGCGATCAGCCGGAACGCGGCGAACACGCTCACCGATCCGGCCAGCGGCACCGCGGCGGTGAACAGCGAGAAGAGGGCGACGGAGCAGAGCAGCATCCGGCGGCGGCCGAAGCGATCGGCGATCGGTCCCGAGGCCGTCGCGCCGATGGCGACGCCGACAAGCGAGATGGTCGCCGCGAAAGTCGCACTGGCGGCGGTGAATCCGATGTGCCGCTGATCGATGAGCGTGGGAATGACGGCGCCGAGAACGACGAGGTCATAGCCCTCCAGCAGGACGGTCAGCCAGCAGAGCGCGGCGGACCAGGACAACAACTTCTTCATATGGAGTTCGTTTCTGGAGAGCAATCGTGATTGCCATCACGCTACGAGCGACCAAATCAGAAATCCAATAGATGTTTTTGGGTATCTATATAGAGGGCATCTATGACCTCGGCGACTAGACCACGTCGCGCTGAGCGGCGATCGCGGAGCCCATCCAGCGACGCAGGTAGGCGCGTAGTTCGTCCTCGGTGCGCGGCGGGTTGCCCGGGGAGACGAAAAACGAGTGCATCGTCCGCAGTACGTATTCGACCAGTTCGCCGAGGGCCGCTTCGTCGTAACCGTGCCGGTCCCACTCGACATCGAAGCGATGGATCATCGTCATGCCGAAGGCCTTGGCCTGTGCCGAGGTGAGGCTGTCCGGCGCGAGATTCGAGTACGAGCTGGACAGCAGGATGCCGAGGTGTGGGGTGCGGCGGACCTCGGCGAGGGTGTAGATCACGCCCTCGGTCATCGCCTCGACCGGATCCGCGAGGCCCGCCACGTGCGCGGTCAATCGATCGAGAAACCCGTCGACCGAGGCGATCGCGGTCGCCGCCAGCAGCGCCTCGGCGCTGGGAAAGTAGCGGTACACGGTCTGGCGGATGACGCCGAGCGCGTCCGCGACGTCGGCGATGCTGATCGCCTTGCCGGTCTGGGCGATCAAGTCGACGGCGGTGGCGACGATGCGCCGATGCGCTTCGTCGTCGTCCTTCGGCGGACTGCCGCCCCACCCGCGTCTGCGCGCCACTGGCCGGACGTTACCACTGCGCCTTCGGTGTCCGGGACGGACGGAGGCGAGCTCCATGAAAGTAATCATACACATCGACATACTTGTGTATGGTGACATCGAGTGTGCTTCTCCCGCACAGCACATGGACGACTCTCCCCAACGCGAGGTAACGCACCGTGACCAATTTGCAGCCCCGAAAGATGGATTTCGGATTCGACGACGCCGACGTCCCGTTCCTGTGGAACCCGCGGAACCCCGCGTGGTCGAGCATGTCCAACGCGGTGTCTTTTCTGGCGGTCGGCTTCGAGAAGATGATCGTGAAGCTGATCATGCAGCTCAAGCCGGTGCTCACCGATCCGGAAGTCGCCCAGGAAGCCATCGCGTTCATGCGCCAGGAAGGACACCACTCCACCGCGCACCGCCAGCACGTCAAGGCGCTGATCAAACAGTATCCGGGACTGCAGAACACGCTCGATGCCGTGATCGGCGAGTTCGACCTGCTCACCGAGGCCACCTCGCGCGAGTACCGCCTCGCCTACACCGCCGACCTGGAGGCCACCTTCACGCCGGTGTTCAAACTGATGCTCGACAACGAGGCGACGCTGTTCCGTCCGGGCGACGACCGGGTCGCCTCCCTGTTCATCTGGCATTTCGTCGAGGAGGTCGAGCACCGCAGTTCCGCGCTGATCATCTTCAATTCCGTTGTCGGAGACGAGCTCTACCGGATGCGCATGGCGCCGTCGATCTTCGCGCACGTGCTGAAGGTGATCCGGATCGCGTGCACCGGCTTCAACCTGCACGTCCCGCTCGCCGACCGGCAGGTCGACTCGCTGTCGATGTTCGCCACCCACCGCGCGAAGCAGAAGGTGCTGCAATCCGTCGCGCCGTATTTGACCAAGGGGCCCATGCCGCGCGCGTTCGACGGCCTCTCGCGCCGCGAGCAGCTCAACGCCCTCGCCGGGGTCATTCGCAGCCAGCTGCCCAAGCACGATCCGACGCACGAGAAGCTGCCCGAGCTGGCGGACCAGTGGTTCGAGCGCTACGACGCGGGTTATGACTGCACCCGCTGGTACACGGCGAATCAGAACCAGAGCGAGCCGATGGCGGCGCGCCGATGAGCGAGTTGTGCACTGCCACCTTCGCCGATCTCGCTGCGCGACTGGGCTTTTCCTGCGCAGAGACCGGCGGCCTTATCGAGTTCCGCAATCCGGCGGCGCTGGAGAACTGGACGTTACCGGTACTCGAGGTGACCATCGTGCTCGGCTCGGTGCTCGCCCTGATCTACGCGATCCTGCGACTGCGCAGGCACGGCGACCCGACCAATCTGGTGCTGTGGTTCGGCGCCACCGCCTACCTGTTCGTGATCGAACCGCCGCTGTACTTCCCGTCGGCGTTCGGGATCGCCGACCATGTCGACACGATGTTCGCGCACAACGTGTTCACCGTGGACTTCCTCTGGGGCAGGCTGCCGCTCTACATCATCGCGATCTATCCGCTGATGGCGACGCTGGCCTACGAACTCGTGCGGATGCTCGGCATCTTCCAGCGGCACGGCTTGCTGGTCGGTGCGGCGTGTGTCGGCTTCGTACACCACGCTTTCTATGAGATCTTCGATCAGCTGGGCCCGCAGCTGCGCTGGTGGGAATGGTCGGTGCACAATCCGATCAACCAGCCGATGTTCGATTCGGTGCCGCTGCCGAGCGTCGTCGTCTTCGCCGCGCTGTGGCCGATGTCGCTGGCGCTGTGCGTGCGATATTTCGTCGGTCGCCACGTCGACGCGGGCACGAAACTCACCGGGCCGCAGCTGGTATCGCGCACGGTCGTGATCGGTCTGTTGGCATCGGCCGGCACGTTCGTCCTGCCGCTGCCCGCGACGATCTTCGGCATGGGCAGCGACAGCGTCCGCGGCTTCCTCTACGCGGCAGAGCTTCTCGCGCTCTCGGTGGTCGCGGTGGCGGTGCTGTACCGGCAGTGGCCTGCGCTGCGGTCCGGGTCAACCGAGGTGTACCGCAACCGGCTGGTGCGGTGGTACGCAGTGGCCTACCTGACCGTGTTCGCACTGCTCTGGATCACCGCCCTACCCGACTACTTCGACGCCGCGGACGGACTCACGCCCCATGGCGACCCCGTCGGCAATCTCTGGTACACGATCGCCTGCTTCGTCATCGCGATCGCGACCGTGCTCGCCACTTTCCTGGTGCGGCAGAGTAAGTCGGATGACGGCGACACCCTGCCCAGTGGTTCCTCGGTGTTGAATTCGGACAGGTCAGCGTGATTCGTGGTCGCGTAGCCAGTGCCCGACGTCGGTCAGCGGTTCCGGTCGGATCGGGCACGCTGACGAGTTCGTGGGCGACCACGCCACCGTCGCCGTGCCATGCCCGGCTCAGTTCCGCGGCGCCCACCGATCCGTCGACCGCGACGTTCCGCAGATAAGGCCGCACGACCCACCGACGAGCACGACGAGCGGCGCCGGTCGGTCGCCGGACGGGAAAGTCAGCTCCGCCTTCGAGGCGAAGTCGCCGAACGAGATCGTCAATGCGGACGAAGTCGTGGCAGCGTCCGATTCGGCGGTGCCGGAGCAGCCGGTCGTGACGACAGCCGGAGTACGGTACCGGCGCTGAACGTTGCCTACAGCGGAACCGAATCCTGCTGTTTCGGGGCAACGCCCACCGTCGGCCCGGCGCCGTGCGCGGCTCGGGATTCCGCGAGCTCGTTAGCGCCGATCGAACTCACCAGACACACGGAGTCAGGCTCGATGCTCGATTCGGTAGGTTTCCCGGGTCTGCGCAGCAGCAGCCAAGCGCTCGCGGCGATCAGCGCGCCGACGGCGAGCAAGGTGTACGAATCACCGAGCAGGAATTGCCATAGCGTCCAACGATATTCCCGCTCGTTGGTCTGCGGCACCGCCCAGACCAGCCCTTGCGGCAGCAGGGGCAGATCGGGATCCCACCAGCCGACCCGATCGATGCGCATCGGCCACGCGAACACGAATAGATAGAGGACCGCGGGCACCGCGATCCGGACGCCGAGCGAACGATCGCGCAGCGCGTGGAACACCCACATCAGCGCCGGAACAATCCACACCCAGTAGTGCGTCCAGGAGATCGGCGAAGCGAGCAGCATCACCGTCGCCGCGAGCAGCGCGCCGAGCAGTTCGTCGCCGCGCAGATACGCGATCCGGGCCGCCGCGATTCCGACGAGGCCGAGCAGACCGGCGCACACCAGCGAGGAACTAGTGTCCTCCCAGGTCGACCATTGCAGGCGACCGAACAGCCCGTTGATCGATTGATTCTGCACGTAGGCGAAGCCGATTCGATTCTGCGACGTCATGGTGGTGGTCCAGAACTCCAGCGCCTGCGTCGGCCGATACCAGAACCCGATCGCGACGGTGGCGGCAAACGCGGCAATCGCCGTCGCCGCGGCCTTGAACTGACGGGTGATCAGCAGATAAACGACGAAGACGGCGGGCGTGAGCTTCAGGCCGGTCGCGATGCCGAGCAGAATGCCGCGGTACCAACGGTTCTTGGGGATGGCCAGGTCGGCCAGCACCATCGCCATGAGAATCACGCTGAGCTGCCCGAACTGCAGTGTCTGCTGGACGGGCTCGAGCCAGAGCCCGGCGGCGCTGACCGCGATGGTTATCGCGATCAGGCTGAGTCCGCGCCGTCGCCGCTGCAGCACCCCGGCGCTCCAAACGCTAACTCCGAGCGACATCACCGTCATGACGACAATGCCGGTCCCGACGTAATTGATCGGGAACTGGGCCAATTCCGCACAGATCCACGCGGCGAAGACCGGATAGAGAAAGGGCAGACCCAGCGGGCCGCGCCCGGCGTAGAGCAGCTCGGGATGGAGCGCGGCCATCGAGCCGCCCCACATATAAACCTGCAGGTCGACCTGGTGCCAGTACATATCCCAATTCGGCCGGATGAATTCCAGCCAGGCGCCGACAGAGACGCAGGCGAACACGATCGCGGCACCGAATACCACGAACTTACCCGGGACGCGATGCTTCTCGATCGCACCGGTACCGCGCTGCTCTCCTGTTTGCAGCATGACAGCCATGGAGTTGTTTTTCCTTCATCAGGTGAGGCAACACACGCAGACCAGCAACTGTTTAGCTAAACTAAGATCAATCATCCTATCACTTAACTCGTGGGTGTCGCGCGGCCTGAACACGCTGCTGTGGAACGCATCTCACGAATGGCACCGACCTGCGAAAACAGTGCGGATCCGGCCCCCTAACCCCAGTTCTGCGGGCATGACTGCGGGCTGATGCGCACATACGATCCGGCACAGACAGACTGCTCGTCAGACGTCCTGATCACCGGGCGGCGGGGCTGACGAATCGCTCTGACTTCGATGACGAACCATGGGAGGAATCGTCAGTGAATGATGATCGGGCGGGGGAAATCGAGCAACTGGACCACGGACGTAGTGGCGTGCTCGGCTTGGGCACAACGCTGCGCTGGTTCCGTGATCCGCTGGCCGTGATGGGACGGCTGGCCGACGAACAGGGACCGGTAGCCGGGTTTCGGATCGGGATGTTTCCGGCCGTGCTGGTGACCGGGCCCACGGAGATCAACGAGGTACTCGTCTCGCGCGCCGCCGAATTCCGGCGGGCGCGGGCGGTGACCGGGACGCTATGGCCCGCGCTGCGCGAGGGATTGATCATCTCCGAGGGCGAGGTGCATCGCACCCAGCGTGCGATGGTCGCGCCGCTGTTCACCGCGCGGCGGGTGCCGAAATACGTGGACGTGATGGCGACCCGCATGCACGCGCATCTGCGGAAATGGCAGGCGGCGGGCGAGGTGGACCTGCTCGCCGGGGTGCAGGAGATGATGCACGACGTCGTCGCCGGACTGCTGATCGACGAACCGCTCGACGCACACCGCGACGTGGTGGCCGCGGCAACCCGGATCTTCGACTGGGAGATGCGGGCGATGTCGCGACCGATCGTCGCGCCGTTGAACATTCCGACGAAACGCAACCGCGACTTCATTCAGGATCTCGCGCTGGTTCGGGACTGGGCCGCCCGGGCGATCGATGCGCGACGCCGGAACCCCGAGCGGCACGACGACATCGTCTCGGCCATGCTCGCCCAGCGCGACCGCGACGGCGCGCCGATGAGCGAGGACCGGCTGGTCGACGAGGTGATCAACCTGTGGGCGGCCGCGCACGAGACCAGCGCCGACGCGATGTTCTGGACGGCGTACGCGTTGTCCCGCCATCCCGCCATCGCCGAACGCGCCGCCGCCGAGGCAGGCCGAGTCCTCGGCGATGCGGCGCCGACGGCCGAGGATCTGGGCCAACTCCCCTACTGCCTGCAGGTGTTCAAGGAGTCGATGCGGTTGTATCCGCCGTCGCCCGCGTTCCTGCGCGAGGCCGCGTGCGAGACGCGAATCGGCGGCTACGCCATCGCCGAGGGCACGATCGTGTTCATCGCGCCGTATGTCATGCACCGGTCGGCTCGGCAGTTCCCCGATCCGGAAACCTTCGACCCCGATCGATTCGCGCAGGAAGCGGACCGGTCGTGGGAACGACTGTCCTACTTGCCGTTCGGGGCGGGCGAGCATGTGTGCATCGGTTCCGCGCTCGCCCTGCTGGAGGGGCAGATCTTCACCGCGCTGTTGCTCGCGGGTGGCACGCTGCGGGTCGACCGGGACGCCGCGATGAAGCTGACGATCAACTTGCGGCCGAAACGCGAGGCCAGGGCCGCCTACCTGCCGAGGCAGGTGCCGACCCGCGGTCGGTCCAGGATCGAGGTCAGCGAACCGCGATGACCTCGATGTCGCCGTCACTGTTCGGCCGCACCGTGGCCGCGTTCTCGGGTCGTTGCAGCCAGCGGACTTCGATCAGCCGAGCCGCCGCCGAACAGATCGATCGCATCCTGCTGTTCGCGCTCGGCGTCGGCGTGTGGATCTTCGGCGCGGGCGATGCCGCCGAGATCGCCGAGCAGTCGCGGCACTTCCCCGGCTGGTGGACCGCCCTCGCCATGTTCGGCGTGTTCGGCACCGCGCTGCTGCTTGCCGCCACCGCACTGCAGGTCGCCCTGCCCACGGTGCGGGTCATCGCGGCAACACACGCAACGGTTTTCGCGATGGCCGTCGGGCTGTCCGGGTTCGCGGTGCAGCCCGGGCAGGTCACCGACGACGTGGAATGGATCTATCGGCTGGTTCCGCTGGGCGGGGTCGCGGCGACACTGGCCTGGCGGACGCCCGCCACCACGATCTACGTCGTCGGTGTCGGAGTGCTTGCCGCCTCGTCCACCGGGGAGGCCACCGGCGATCTCGGCTGGACCGAATTCGGGCTCACCACGATACGCATCATCGGCATCACGGTGACCTTCGTCTATATCACCGAAACAGCGCGCCGCGCGGCCCGGCTGCTCGACAAGGAACGAGCGCGCGCGCATCGCCTGGCCTCGCGCGCGGCGGCGGACGAGGCGCGGGCCAGCGAGCGGGCGCGATTCGCCGGCGTGATCCACGACAAGGTGCTCGCCACCCTGCTCGACACCTCCCGCGGCGGCTGCCCCAGCATGCTTGCGCGGCAAGCGAATCAAGCCCTCGGACAGTTCGCCGCCATCGGACGCGTCAACGACATGTGCACCGATCTCGAGGCGATCGAGACGATCGCGCGCGAAGTGGTCGGCAGCACCGACGCCGAACTGCGCGTGCAGGTTCGGCACGACTACAGCTCGGCCGACCTGCGCATCGAAGCCGCGGCCGTCACCGCGCTCGCCCAGGCCGCCACCGAGGCCGTCCGCAACAGCGTGCGGCATGCCGATGTGCCAGGGCGTTGCGTCGCAAGGCAATTGACGATCATGGCGCGCGCGACCGGCATCACGGTGGTCATCGCCGACGACGGTGCCGGCTTCGATCCGATGCTGATCGCGGCCAACCGGCTCGGCGTCACCGTGAGCATCGTGCAGCGAATGCGGGAGGCGGGCGGGCGCGCCACCATCGAGTCCAGTCCCGGCGCGGGCACTCGAATCGCCTTGGAATGGAACGCACCCGATGACACCTGACGACGGCGACCTGAGCCGACTGCTCAGCGAACACCGCGCCACCATGGTGACGATCATCGCCGTGGTGCTCGCCACCGACGCCGCCGTGGTGATCCGCTCCGTCCGCCGAGCCGACCTGCCACTGTCGGTGTCGCTGGTCGCCGCCGCCGTACTCATCGCGGCCGCCACCGTCGTCGTCGTGTTCGACACCGGGAAGCCGATCAACCAGCAGGCCGCCGCCTTCGTGGCCGCCGCCGGTCCCATCGCCACCGTGATCGCCAACGAACAGGTCACCGCGGAACTGCACGCGCACACCAGCGTGTGGACCGCGTACACCGCGGGTAGCGCCCTGGCGATGCTGGTGCTGCGTGGCCGTAACACGTTGGCCTGGACGGGAACCGCCGCGACCTGGATCGCCGTCGTGCTCGCCGCGAGCGGCGAACCCACCGCGTATGTGCAGGCGGTGGTGCCGCTGGTCAATGTCGCCATCGCCGCCGTCTTCGCCGCCATCATGCGCCCAACCCTGCGCTCGCTGCATCACCTCGAAGTCGAGTCGACCGCCCGCGCCGTCAAACAAGCCAGGATCGACGCGAAAGACGCCGAACGCAAACGCCAACTCAACCGCCTCGACCGCCGCGCCCGCCCCATGCTCGAACGCATCGCCGCCGCCGTACCCTTCGAACTCGACGAACGCGAGGAATGCCGCCTGCTCGAAGCCGAACTCCGCGACGAACTCCGCGCCCCCGACCTCTCCACCCCCGAACTCCTTGCCGCGGCCCGCGCCGCCCGTCAGCGCGGCATCGAGGTCATGCTCCTCGACGACGGCGGCCTGGAATCCGCCACCGCTTTGCTCTCCACTCGAGTACGAACCGTAGCCACCCTCGAACTGAACAACGTCCGCGACGGCCAGATCACCGTCCGCGTTCTCCCCCCGGGCCGCCCCTACCTCGCCACCGTCCTGGTCAACGCGGAAACCGGCAACCGCCGCACCGAAATCGATTGCACCGGAACAGTAACCGTCACCCTCGACCGAATCGCCACCAGCCGATCCGACGAAGTAGCAGAACCCCACCCACCACGCGAGATTCGAACCGGCCTCCCCCCGGTCCGTTCCCCGGACGCGTAATCGCACGTCCACCGCGATGACTCGGGCGCGCCTCGCGTTCTGCAGCGGGCAATGACGAATACCTTTGCAGCACATGACCGCCAACGGTCAAGCTCCGTCCTCTAGGAACGGCAACGCATACGAACGCGCGTAGGTGTACTGCGGCGACACAGTGATCACGTCACACACCCGCACCACCCCCTCCGGCACCTTCCCCCCGAAATGCTCCGCCCCGGGCACGACTACAGCCTCCGCCCCGACACTGCGGACCACATTCAACAACCGATCGACCGGCCCGTCGGTATCCGGCCCGAACACCACGATCTTCGCCAGGTCATACCCGAGTCGCCTTGCCAGACTACGGATCTGGGTCTCATGCCACGGCTGGGAAAACCCGGAAACATCGCGACGCAAATACCCGATCGCCCTCGGTCGTCGCCTCATCGATTCGCCGGATTCGTGCGGTCAGGTTGATCAAGCGGAAAGCCACGATAGATCGGCATAGCAAGCCCCCTAGCTGTCGATGTTGGTTGGCAGCTCGAGACCGGGCCGTCTGACACCGGCCCCAAGCGCCACCTGAGACGCTAAGAAGCGGGAGCCGTAACTGGCCACAAATTTGCCAGTACTTGCCACAATGAATCGAATCAATTGCGCAGCATGCCAACCTGAAGGAGCATTTGAGCAGTCCGCCAACCACGGCAGCAAGCGAGAGAGGATCGCGACCATGCGCTTAGAGTTCCTCGGCAAAGGTGGCTCAGATCGGAACGGATGCCCGTCCCTCTACGCCACCGACCAGCACACATTTGTGGTGCAAGGCTGGCGAACCAGTCAGCCTGAAGTGATCGAAATCCCGCATCTACTAACCGGTTTCGCGGATCCGAACACTTTCATCGGCGCAACATTGACCGACACTGGGCGCGGGACGTTCACTCTCACCGGCCGACCGATCACCGACCCCGAAGTGCTCGGCCAATTGGACCTGGCAAAGGATGAGTCCGTCATCGAAACCGCGAAGATGGAGAGGACGTTTCACGGTGCAACTGCGGCAAGGCGACCCATGGCCTGACCTGTTCCGTGCATGTCGGCGTGAAGCATTCCACCTCGAGGTCAAGGACTCGTATGCAGAACCGTATGAGTCCGAGCCGCTCCGCCGATTCTTGGCCGGCGAGCCCGAACTGGTCGACCCTTCGCCCGAATGGCGAGCTCTGGTAAGGGAAACCGCCGCTCGGGGCGTCACGCTGAGTAGGGTTCGTGTAGTCACGGTCCCCCTCACCGACTACCAGCGCTGGCTGCTGTCGGTGACCCATTACAACGTTAACGCTGGGGACGACATTCGTTATATACCAAGAGATCTCACCGATGCCAGCGAGGTTCCACAGGATGACTGGTGGTTGTTCGACGGCCAACTGGTGGTATTCAACGTGTCCGATGAAGACGGCCGGCCGGCAGACCCGGTCAGCACTACCGATCCGGGAATCGCGGAATACTGCCGAACGGTGAAACAACACCTTTGGGAGTTGGCAACACCGTTCGCGGAATTCAACGGCATGCACGGCGGGCAGTGACCGATAGCGTCCACGAAGCGCGAGAATCATTCGGTCTGCGACTCCGGGAGATTCGCCGACACGCTGGATTGACAGCGCGCCAGCTCTCATCGATGGCGGGCTGGCACGAGTCGAAAGTATCGAGATTCGAGCGTGGCATCCGGAGCCCGTCAGAGGCCGATCTACGCGCATATTGCGAGCACACCGGCGCGAACGATCAACTAGCGGACCTGATCGCAACGCTGAATCACGTTGACCTTGCGTACGTCGAGTGGCGACGCATACTGAGCTCGGGCACCAAACGGCGGCAACAGATCTCGGTGAAGCTTGCCGAGAAATCGACACTGACGCGGATCTACCAACCGACCATTGTTCCAGGCATCTTGCAAACAGCCGAGTACGCCGAGGCGATGCTGCGGGACGTGGTCGAGTTCGAACAGATACCCGACGACGTGGAAGCGGGCGTAGCCCAGCGGCTACAACGACAGCAGTTTCTCTATAAGGGCCAACGAAAATTCTGGATCGTCCTCGCTGAGCAAGTCCTCTCAACCACGGTGGGCGACGACGATGTGATGGCCGGTCAATTGGACCGACTATTGGCGGTAATGAGCTTGCCACGTGTAGCTTTCGGAATCATCCCAGCTCGCGCAATGCCACCGCTAACGGCCCCGAACTTCATAATATTCGACGATCGCTTGGTGATGGTCGAGGGCATCAGCGCCGAACAAATCATCACCCAGCCCCGCGAAATTGCCGTCTATGCAAGAACTTTCGACAGGCTCGCGAGACAGTCTGTGTCAGGAAAATCTGTCCGGTCTCTCATCAAGACGGCACTGGACAAGAGGCGCGACGCTGAGCACAAGTGAAATCCTGTATCGATTTAGTGAATCAGGATTCGATGACCTGGCGTGCGGACAATGAGCGGCGTAGTCGTCGAGAGCTGTCATCAGTGAATTGCGGGGTCGGCCAGGACCAGGTCTCGGTATTCGGCGGCGAGGCGGTGGCAGTCGCCGGGCCATCGTGCGGAGAGGTAGTTGCGGTCGTGGACGGTGAAGCCGCGGTTTCGGCGGGTTGCGGTGTCGCGGCGTGGGATCAGCGGGCCGCGTTCGAATTGGCGGGGATCGCGTAGGGCGGCGGTGACTTCCGCTTGTACGGTTTGGGGATAGGTTCGGTAGTAGGTGCCGAGGCGGAGGCGGGTCAGGTTCCAGGCTGAGAGTTCCAGCGTAGCGGTGAGGGCGGTGGTTCGGCGGTCGTAGAGGACGGAGCGGCCGGTCTCCGGATCTTGGGCCCTGGCGGCCAGGAGGACTCCGTGACACACGGCGGCGACCGGTTTTCCGGCTAGTAGGGCGCGGCCGAAAACGTTTTGGGCGGTGGTTGATTCGAGCATCGACTTCATGCCGGGGGCGTGGCCGCCCGGCACGAGCACGCCCGAGACCTCCGCGTCGTCCACGTCGGAATAGGCGAGGGGTGATTGGAAGTCGGGGTCCTCGCGCATCCGGTCGTAGTCGCTCAGCGCGTCCGCGCGGGTCATCAAAAGCGGCGAAAGGACCGAGAAGCCCTGTTCGACGAGGCGGTCGTCGGCGAGGGCGACCCGGCCTTCCGGAGTGGCGAAGCGGACGGGGATCCCGGCGTCCCGCAGCGCCGCCCACGGCACCGCCGATTCGGTGGGGTCGTAGTCGTGGTCCGGCAGGAGGAACAGGATCATGTACGAAGAGTAGCCGCAGAGTTGCCGGATCAGAGCGGTAGCGGCAGGCGGGCGGGGCGGGTGCGGCGCCAGGCGACGGCGAGGAAGGCGATGAGGCCGAGCAGGGGCAGGGAGGCGATTGTCCAGCTCAGGGGCAGTGGTGGGCCGGGTTGGTCGAGGACGTGGATGCCCTCCAAGGTGCCTTCGCCGTGGCCGAGGGGGCCGTCGAGGGTGAAGAGGAAGCTGTAGTTGCCCGGGTCGTTGATGGCCAGGATGTCGAGGCCCCAGGAGTCGCGTTTACGAGGATGACGCACGAGGGGCGCGTTGCGTGTCCAGGTCCGATAGGCGGGGCCCGCTATGCGCATCGTCCCCGTCTTATCGGCGATGCCACCTTCCGGCATGAAGGTGAAGTCCAGCGACTTCATCGCACGAATAGGCCAGGTGGAGAAGCCGACGATCATGGCGTAGGGGCCGACCTGGACTCGTTCGGTGTGCACGATGTCGACGGGAGCGTAGGCCGAGGCCGGCGCGATGGCGACCAGCGACAAGGTGATCGTCGCCAGCACGGTGAGGGCGAGTTTGCGCAGGGTCGTCATCGGGCGGTCTCCGTCGCGGGCTTGGGCAACATGCGGGTGAATCGGCCGCCGAGGAAACCGGCGAGCAGGCCCAGCGGTATCGCGACGAGGGTAGACAGCGCGACGTCGCGGAAGGCGAGATGCGAGAAGGCGTGAATGAACAGCAACTGCAGCGGAAAGGTCACTCCGACAACGAGACCGGTGACCAGACCGGCCGCGAGCACGATCTTGTCGGCGTCGAAGCCGCGGGTGCGCGCCAGCCAGAACAGGCCCTCCACCGCGACGGCGGCGAGGAGCAGGAACATCGGCATCATGGCGGGCAGCGACGGCGGACGCGAGCCGAGCCCGTCCCGCAGCGGCAGCCCGATGGACGAGGCGTAGGTCTCCGCGGCCCACGGCGAGAACCACCACAGGATCGCCTGCATCACGCCGAGGGCAAGCGCGACGGCGATAGCGGCACCGGGACGGGCCAGCACGGCGGCCCCGAGCACGAGCAGCATCGGCCCGAAGAACACGGTCCCGAGGATCATCGAATTGATGGGCAGTTCCAGGTTGTTCAACGCCTCGGCGAGGATCGGGGCGAAGGTGATCAGGATCGGGACGGCAAGGACGATGCCGACCTGGCCCCAGCGATGGTCGCGATGGGACGCGAAGACCATGATGCTGCCGATCATGGTGAGCGTGATCGACAGGAACAACGCCACATGCGACGGGGTGTTCAGCACCGCGTCGAAGCCGTAGATCGAATGCCACTGCATATCGAGCAGGCCGTAGAGCAGGAACAGCGCGGCGCCCGCACCGGCGACCATGTAACCGAGCGGGGCGGTGAGGTTGCTGCCGAACACGCGGATGGGTGTGCCGCCCATCGCGGGCACCGGCCGCCCGGCGCGCTGGGCGAAGGTCGCGATGAGCACCATGCCGAGGCTGGCGAATCCGGACAGGGCGCTGCCGGAGTACAGGAACAGGTGCGGCAGCGTGAAGAAGGTGTCGGGGCCGACGTCGTTGTGCCACTGGATATCCCAGCTGAGGCCGATCAACGTGACGGCGGTGCCGAGCAGCACGCCCCAGGCCCCGACGCGGGCGGCGGTGCTGTTGTCGGACGCGGCTTCGGCGATGTGCGCGCCGCTGCCGTCGAGCGTGCCGGACGGTGCTGAGATATTCATGACGAGCGGTCCCTCCTCTGTAGTACTCGTGCTGATGCGTGCATGCGGCCCGGCCTCAGCCGCCGACCCACACCGGCAGGGTGACTTGGTCGATGCCGTCGTGTGCGTCGATGGACAGGTGCAGTTCCCAGGGGCCGGTCATCATCAGCGACACCGCCGGGGCATGGAAGCGGCCGGATCCGTTGGCGGCGGCCGAGATCGGCGCTCCGGCGTGGCCCATCAGCGGCTGGATCGCTTGCACCCGCACTGCCGCATGATCTACCGGAGCACCGGCGCGATCGGTGACCGTGACGTCCACGGCGGTATCGCCGAGCCGCAGGCTGTCGATGCTGACGGTGACAAGGTGTTGGGGCGTACCGGTTTTCAGCACGACGGGCGCGTGCGGACTCGGCCACCACAGCCATCCGAGGACAGCGACTATGACCGCGACGCTTACCGCGACGACAATACGAAGCGAACGCCGACCGGTGAATACGCTCATCGCCGCGCCGCCGCGACATCGAGCACCACGGGAACGGTGAGCAGTGTGTAGTTGCGTTCGACCTGGATCCAGAGCCGGTACCGGCCCGCGACCGGGAAGGTAAAGGTGAACGGAACGTCGGGTCCGAACGCGGCCACGGTTTCGTCGGGTGGACTCTCCCCATTCACGGGCGGCATGAGCATGACCCCGCGTCCCGAACCGGCCTCGCCCATCGCCTGCATGTCATGCGTGCCGCTCATTCCCGGCATGTCATGCATGCCGTTCATGTCCGGCATCGACGTCGGCCCCATCGAGTGCGCGTGACCCCAGACGGGCGAGTTCTGCACGGCCGCGGCGATATCCGCGTTTCCGTCCGGCACCGGCCCCGCCATGATCAGGTGGCCGACCATGCCGAGCCACGGTTGCAGATCGGCAGTGTCGCCGATCTCGGCGGTGATGGTCGTCGGCTTTCCCACCACCGCTTCGGTTGTCCGCACCGTGATGGAGTTGCCATCGAGAACCATCGACGCCTTATCGGCCCCACCGAGACGCAGTGGGGCGCTGGATGTCTGGGATGCGGCGTTCGCATCACTCGGCACGGCGGTGAACCCTGTTGCCGCACGCACCATTTGGACACCCCCGCCACGCCGAGCCAACTCGGCCGACAGCGCATAACGACCGGGCTCAGGAGCCGTCAGATGAACCTGGGACCGGCCCGGCGCGATCCGGATCGGATGCAGGTGCGACAGTCCCCCGCTCGGGCCGACCACCAGCAGATGCATGAGCGCACTGTCGTGCACGAGCAGATCATCGACCGCCGTCCCGGTAGCAGCGTCGATCAGCACGAGATCCAGATCGCCCGGCCGTCCGGCAGTCACCGAACCCGCGACAGTGAGCAGCACAGGGGGCCTGGAGAAGTCCGAAATCAATGGCTGGTTCAACGAATACGGATCGGTGACGTTGTCCACCGTCGGGTCCAACTGACTGCCCGGCTGCGGCGGCAACGGCAACGACGCCGACAGCAGCGCGGCGGTCACCGACACGGCAATCCCGGCCACCATCCCACCGGCCGGAATCAACGCCCACGCACTGTGCCGAGCCCGCATCGCGATCACTACCGAAACCGGCAGCAGCACACCGGCCACCAGGAAACCCAGGTAAACCAGCCGCTCCGGCGGCGAGGTGACCTGCGCGGGCACCACGAACGGAATCCGCGCCACCCGCGCACCGTCACCGATCGAGAGTTCCCACGGGCCTGGCCGATCCACGTCGACGGTGGCCGAGTACATCCCCGGCGTGCCACTGAGCTCGACTACCGCCTCGGCGGTCGGCACTCCCGGCGCGGGCCGCCCCGAACCTGCTCCCCACGGCGTAACCGCCAGCGCGAGCCGTCCAGCCGCAGTACCCGCGTGCGTGACTACGTCCACGCGCAACGGCCCGGGGACACTGGTCACCCGCCGCAGCACAATCGTGAGTTCCCGATCGCCCAGCGACTGCGCGACCGAAATATCCGCGCCCGCGGCGGCGGAGTCCGCCGATGCCGGTGCCATGCCGACCGTCGCGAGCAGAATCCACAGCCCCGCGACGAGCAGGACGTGACAGCGAGCAGCGCGGGAGACAGGCACGCCCGCCATCGTAAGGAACTGATCCCATGAGTTCATCACCTCCAGAGTTGATCTCCCCTCCCCCGCTGGAGTGATGCCACAGTGGGGGATGTCCCGGAGAATGCCCTGTCCGAATCTGTTCCAACAGCGCCGAACTCAGACCTTCAGTCCATGTTTGGTGATGTAGTAGTTGTGGAAGACGATCACAATGGCGAGGACGACCAGCCATTGCAGGGTGCTGACCAGCGGTATCGAGTCGATCGGCAGAGTGTAGGCGAGGACGACCCGCACCACGGCATCCAGCGTGAAGGCGGTCCCCCAGACGCCGGTCAATATCCGTAGGTGGCTGCGGAATCGGGAGTCGTTGTCCCAGCGGGCATCCCATTCGCGATAACCCTCCTCGCCGATCTTCGCCGTGACGATGGCGCGGGAAGCCGTGCGCATGAACGGACGCTGGGTCAGCAGGGAGCCAAGCATCCACAGGCCCAGCACGCCGAAGATCCAGCTGTCGCGCACCAGGATCGTGCGCGGGTCGCCGGTGACCAGCGTCATCACCGTGCCCGCCACGATGAGCGTCAGGGTGAACAGCGCGAATGCCTCGACGCGGCGCTCGCGGATCGCGTGGTAGGCAACGATTCCCGCGATGAGCAGCGACGGCGCGATCAGCGCCAGCCATGGGTTCACCCCGGCCGCGCGTAAGGCGTAGTAGCCGCCGAGCGGGATCACCAACTCTACGATCAGCTGGCGTACGAGGTGGCGGCGGAGCGCGGCGCGTTTCTGCTCCGGCGTGCGTTCGGTGGTGAGGGCCTGCGGTGCGTTCATTTCGACTCCGGTGTTGATCACGATTATTTACGGGTAGCGCGTTCGAAGAGATCGGCTAGTTCGCGGGCACAGGCCGCCGCGTCGAAGTCGGGATCGTCCGCGGCGCGGGCGACGGCCGCGTCCCTGGCGGACCGAATGGCGAGCGCCATGATCGCGGGGTCGAAGGCACGAAACTCCCCGGCCCGCTGCCCCTCTCGAAGCCACTCCTCCTGGCTGCGGGCGATTTCGGTGACCTTCTCGATCAAGCCCAACGTCTGCGGGTCGTCGGGACGGGCGTTGGCGACGATGCTGGTGAGCGCACGCTGGTGCGTGGGGTACTCGTCGAGCAACGCGAGGTTGGCGGCGAAGTACGCGCGCAGGGGGGCCGTGAAGCCGGCCTCGCGCCGAAGCTTGGACACCACAAATTCCGAGCTCACCCGCACGATTTCGTCGGCCACCTCACGAATGAGATCGTTCTTGCCGCGAAAGTGGTAAGAGATCATGCCCGTGCTACTGAGCCCCGCCTCCTGCGCGATCTTCGCGAACGAGGCGTTCGGCAAGCCGTGCTCGGCGATGACCTCGATCGCGGCTTCCACGATCTGCGCGCGCCGAGCCGCCTCGGTGAACGTACGCCCGGATTGCTTACCAGAGCCATCTTTTGCTTGCATGAGCAAAACTGTAGCTCGGTTTGCTCAAGCGAGCAAGAATTAATTCAGGCAAGCAACATGGCAAGTCGTGGTCACACCGCTGCACGTGGACCACGACTTGTGCCATCAGGCTGTCAACGCCTACGGCGGCGTTCTCCCGGACTCACCGCACGGGCGGTGGCGCGGGTACCGGGCAGGCGTCCACTGCCTCCGCCACCACCTGACCGGCATCCGGGACCGGCGGACGGACCCCCTCCGCATAGTCGGTCCCGACCACCGGCGGTGCCAGGGCGAGTGCCTCGTTCTCCGCGTCGGTGAAAGCTCTTGCGCGGCTGAGGAATCGCCAGCCCTCGGGGGCTTCCAGGCTGAAACCACCACCGCGCCCCGGCACCACATCGAGGACGAGTTGAGTGTGTTTCCAGGCTTGGAACTGGGATCCGGAGATCCACACCGGCACGGCGTCGAGGTCGGCGGACGGCAGGCTCGCCGGTACCTCCCCCACCGCGAGGCGCAGATCGAGGATGCCGAGCAGGACGTCCCGGTCGCCGACGATGAACTCCCCCAACGGATAACACATCGGCGACGATCCGTCGCAGCAGCCGCCGGACTGGTGCATCATCAGCGCACCGTGCACGTCGCGAAGGCGGCGCAACAGTGCCGCCGCCCCCACGGTCGCGACCAAACGGGGCGGGGCGGCACTCATCGTGACGCCCGTTCCCGCCTCGGCATGCTGCTCGGCATCAGAAGAATCCCATGGCCTTCGGTGCGTAGCTGACCAGCAGGTTCTTGGTCTGCTGGTAGTGGTCCAGCATCATCTTGTGGTTCTCCCTGCCGATGCCGGACTGCTTGTAGCCGCCGAACGCCGCGTGCGCCGGGTACTGGTGGTAGGTGTTGGTCCACACCCGCCCGGCCTGGATGTCGCGACCCGCGCGATAGGCCCTGCCGCCGTCGCGCGACCACACGCCGGCGCCGAGGCCGTACAGGGTGTCGTTGGCGATCGAGATGGCGTCGTCGTAATCGGTGAACGAGGTCACCGAGACCACCGGGCCGAAGATCTCCTCCTGGAAGATCCGCATCGCGTTGCGGCCGGTGAAGATGGTCGGCTGCACGTAGTAGCCGCCGTTCAGGTCGCCGCCGAGCATCGCGCGCTCGCCGCCGGTCACCAGCTGCGCGCCCTCGCCCTTGCCGATCTCGATGTAGGACAACACCTTTTCGAGCTGATCGTTGGACGCCTGCGCGCCGATCATGGTCTCGGAGTCGAGCGGATCACCTTGGCGCACCGCCTTTGTCCGCAGGGCGGCCAGGTCGAGGAAGCGGTCGAAGATGTCGGCCTGGATGAGCGAGCGCGACGGGCAGGTGCACACCTCACCCTGGTTGAGCGCGAACATGGTGAAGCCTTCCAGGGCCTTGTCCAGGAAGTCGTCGTCGGCGCTCATCACGTCGGAGAAGAAGATGTTCGGGCTCTTGCCGCCCAGTTCCAGGGTCACCGGGATCAGGTTCTGCGACGCGTACTGCATGATCAGCCTGCCGGTGGTCGTCTCACCGGTGAACGCGATCTTGGCGATGCGGTTGCTCGACGCCAGCGGCTTGCCCGCCTCGACGCCGAAGCCGTTGACGATATTGACCACGCCGGGCGGCAGCAGGTCGCCGATGATGCTCCACAGGAACAGGATCGAGGCGGGCGTCTGCTCGGCGGGCTTCAACACCACGGCATTGCCCGCGGCCAGCGCGGGGGCCAGCTTCCAGGTCGCCATCAGGATCGGGAAGTTCCACGGAATGATCTGCCCGACCACGCCGAGCGGCTCGTGGAAGTGGTAGGCCACGGTGTCGTCGTCGATCTCCGACAGCGAACCCTCTTGCGCGCGAATGGCTCCGGCGAAGTAGCGGAAGTGGTCGACGGCGAGCGGGATGTCGGCGGCCAGCGCCTCCCGGATCGGCTTGCCGTTGTCCCACGTTTCGGCCACCGCGATGGCCTCGAGGTTCTCCTCGATCCGGTCCGCGATCTTGTTCAGGATCACCGCGCGCTCGGCGGGCGAGGTCTTGCCCCAGGCCGGCGCCGCGGCGTGCGCGGCGTCGAGCGCGAGCTCGATGTCCTCGGCGGTGGAACGCGCTATCTCGCAGAATGTTTCACCGGTGACCGGGGTCGGGTTCTCGAAGTACTGACCCTTGACCGGCGCAACCCACTGGCCGCCGATCCAGTTGTCGTAGCGGGGCTGGAAGCTCGTCGGGCACTCCGGCGAACCGGGACGGGCGTATACGGTCATCGAAACTCCTAGCGGTCACGGCGGTTTGCACTGTGATCCACGACACTATGACGCCAACGTTGCATCATCGTTGGAAACAGGTCACCGGCCGCCGAGTTCGCGATCCAGCATGCCGATCTGCGCCGCTACTTGGGCATACAGGGACGAATCCCGGTCGAGTGAGGCCAGATAGGCCGACCACGCGCCGCGGTCCTCGCGCCCGTCGACCGAGGAGATCCACCAGCCGAGGATCGCCGGGTCTCTGGAAGTGAGGACGGCGGCCCGCATCCGGGCCCGGAGCGATTCGCGGGCCCGGCCGACGCCGGGCGCCCGTGAGGCAGGCAGCAATGGGCCGCGGTATCGCGCGACGGCCGCGCCGATGTCGCCGCGGCGCAGGCTGCGCCGCAACTCGCCCACATCCGAATCCAGTTCCGTCAGTAGCCGATAGGGGCGCGAGCCCAGCGCGTTGCCGCCGAGAATCCTGCGCAGGCGCGAGATTTCGGCGCGCACGGTGACGGCGTCGAGGTCTCGTTCGTCCAGCAGTACCGCGATGTGCTCGGTCGCGAGCCCCTCCGGATGTTCCAGCAGCAGCAGCAGTATCTCCGAATGCCTGCGCGACAAGGCGATTCGCTCATTGCCGAACAGCAGCGCGGGCTGCGCTCCCAGCAGCTCCGCCCGCGGTGCCGTGCGAATGGAGACCGGGTGTGCCCGGAGTTCGGACTCCGCGACGGCAACGGTCGCCCTGATCAGGGACAGCACTTCCGGTGCCGCGACGCGCGGACCGCCCGTGATATCGATCGCGCCGAGTATCCGGCCGGTCGCCGGATCGTGCACCGGCCCCGCCGCGCAGCTCCACGGATGAACCAGCCTGCTGTAGTGCTCGGCACCGAAGATCTGCACGCAATGATCAAGTGCCAGTGCCGTTCCTGGCGCGTTGGTGCCGACCGCGGCCTCGCTCCAGTCCGCGCCGTCGACGAAGTTCATGCTCGCGGCCCGATCCTTGGCCGCCGAATCGCCCTCCACCCACAGCAATCGGCCGTGCGCGTCGCTCATCGCGATCAGCAGTCCGGTGTCCCTGGCATCCTCGACCAGCAGGGTCTGCACGACCGGGCGCACCGAGGCCATCGGATGCGCGCGCCGATAGCGCTCCAATTCCGTTCCGGTCATGGCGGTCCGGCCGATCTGCCGATCCGGATCGATGCCGTTGCCGCGGCTGCGCACCCAGGACGCCTCGACCACCCGGCGCACCGACGCCGGCGCCTCACCGCGCTCGACGAACGATTCGTGCGCCGCCGACACATCCGTGCCCACCTGCTCGGCATCCTCGTCCGGACGCAGCGCTACCCAGGGATTCGCCCGAATATCCGCACCGCCGGCCACGCCTTCCATCCTCCTCGGCAAATCCGCCCCGATCAATGCGCCGACGGGCCCGCCCTTGACGCTACCGACCGAGCCCGCGCGCGGTGGTCTTTCCGAGCGACCGCAGTGCTCAGAGGTAGGGGGTGACCTGTTCGGCGGCTTCGACCGGGTGGCCGGCTTGGATGGGCGCGCCGACGGCGTGGAACTTCCAGATGTCCGCCTCGCGTTGCACCTTGGCGACCACCATGCCGGTGTGCCTGCCGCCGACGCGGAGGTTGCCGCCGACGAGTTCGATGTCGGTGTTGGCGTCGACCAGACGCCAGAATGCGTTGCGGACGCGTTCGAAGGTGTGTCCGGCGTAGGAGGTGACGACGAAAACGACCGTCGACGCTTCGGCGGACAGCAGGGTGAGGTCGACGTCGATCATCTCGTTGTCGCCTTTGCCCGCGCCGGTGAGATTGTCGCCTTGGTGACGGACCGAGCCGTCTTTGGACGATAATTGACCATAGAAAGCGGCGTCCATGAGTTCGCGGCCGGAAAAGACCAAGGCGGAGGCGTCGAGATCGATATCGGCTTCGCGGAGCCCGAATCGGCCGGGTTCCCGGACCGGGTCCCAGCCCAACGCCATTTTCACGTGCGACAATTCGGCGCCGCCCGGTTTACGCAGTGCCAATTCTTGACTGGCACCGAGCAGGCCGGGATCGGGCGGCGCGGGCAGTGGCATCGGCGGTTTCGGGGTGCGCCCCACCGCGACGCCGTGTGCGGTGAGCAGGGCGGCGAAACCGCTGTGGTAGCCGTGCCCGAGGGGGCGCAGGTGCCAGTCGGGGCCGCGATCCACGTCCAGTGCGACGACCGTCGACTCGGGTCCCAGATCGTCGATGACATACTCGCACAGTCGGTTTCCGGCCGCGTCATCGATCAGCAGCTCAGGGGCGGGGTATTCGCTCAGGCTGTCCTGCTGGTCGTCGAGTGCGACGACGACTCGGACATGGTCGATCTCGCCGGGAATCGCGCGCAGGTCGATCGCCAAGGCGCTCGGTCGGCCGGGCTCCCCCGGCATCAGTCGGACGCCTTCGCCGAGTGGCTGGTTGTAGAAGACGAGATCCGCGTCGACTCGCACCATGCCGTCGGCGGTGAGCAGCAACGCGGACAGGTCGACGGCGGCGTTGTGCCGGACCGAAACAATGATGTGCTCGGCTTCGAGCACATTTACTTGCCCCCGAGCCAGTCGCACGGTCATTCACCACACCCTACAAAACCATTCCCGAAATGTCCGGAACGGCGCGGCGTCGATTATGTAGGTGAATATGCCTCGTTAAAGCGCAATTCTGCGCCCCAGCCGCGGTCGCACGCCGATATGCCCGCCATTCACCGCCGTAATGGTGTGGATGGTCCCTCGCGGCGTGTGGCGAGTTCTTGGCAGTTTCCTGTCACGATCCGCCCGAACGCCGCGCTTCGAAGATCGACCTAAGCTGGGGCCATGTCGATTCAGCGTCAGATCGAACGAATCCTTGTGGGTCTCAACACATCCCTCTATCGAGTCAGCGGCGGGAAGCTCGGCGGCAAGATGGGGCAGGCGCCGATCCTGTTGCTCAACACGGTCGGCCGCAAATCGGGCCAGCGGCGCACCTCACCACTGCTGTACCGGCAGGACGGTGATCGCTACCTGGTCGCCGGATCGTATCGCGGTGCGGCGACGCATCCCGCGTGGGTGTTGAACCTGCGCGCCAATCCCGAGGCGGAAGTCGAGATCGGCAAGAAGACGATCCCGGTCACCGCCACCGAGATCCCCCTCGCCGAGCGGGACGCCGCGTGGGCCGAGCTCGACGCCATGTATGCCGCATATGCGGATTACCGGGCCAAGACCGACCGAACCATCCCCATTTTCGCGCTCACCGCCCGCTGAGCCCGCACACCCGGGTCGGCATGGCCGCGCCGACCCGGGTCGCTGATGTCGCGCCGGGAAGGATCGTGGTGCCGCGAATCCCGGTGACCAGACTCCCGCCGGGGATGCGCCAGTTGCTCATCTATGACACTTGTCTGGCGTTCGTCACGTTTGTGTCATACCGTGGGGTGAAGGCAGCACCCTACTGATGGGGAATTGGCATGACCGTCGAGCACAACACCCGCGCACTCGAACACGACATCGTCACCGACTTCAGCTCGCGTGTGAGCTATGGCGGCTATCTCGACCTGGACACTCTGCTCAGCGCGCAGCATCCGGTCAGCAAGCCGGAGCATCACGACGAGTTGCTGTTCATCATCCAGCACCAGACCACCGAGCTCTGGCTCAAACTGGTACTGCACGAAACGCGGGCGGCGCGTGCCGCTTTCGAGGCCGACGACGTCGGCGTGGCACTCAAAGGCATTGCGCGGGTGAAACACATCCAGAAGACGCTCACCGAGCAGTGGTCGGTGCTCGCGACGCTGACACCCACCGAGTACGCCCAGTTCCGCGCGGACCTCGGCAACTCGTCTGGCTTTCAGTCGTACCAGTACCGTGCCGTGGAGTTCATTCTCGGCAACAAGAACGCCTCGATGCTGAAGGTCTTCGAAGCCGATCCGGTCGCGCACAAGGAATTGCATACCCTGCTGCACGAACCGAGTCTTTACGACGCGTTCTGGCACTACGTCGCGCGCACCGGACTCGACGTGCCGCGGTCGACGCTGGATCGGGACGTGACGAAGGCCTACGTCTTCGAACCGGAGCTACTCCCCCTGGTGAAGTCCATTTACGAAGCACCGCAAGAACATTGGTCGATCTACGAGACGTTCGAAGAGCTGGTCGACCTCGAGGAGAACTTCCAGCTGTGGCGGTTCCGGCACCTGCGCACGGTGCTGCGCACCATCGGCATGAAGCGCGGCACCGGCGGATCCAGCGGGGTCGGCTTCCTGCAGCGCGCGCTCGACCTCACCTTCTTCCCCGAACTGTTCGCCGTGCGCACGGAGATCGGACGCTGACGACATGACTACCGAATCGCTCGACTTCGCCACCCGCGCAAAGACTCTCGACGAATCCGATCCGTTGCGCGACTACCCGAGCCGCTTCCTCGGCAGCGACGACCCGGAGATCGTCGCCTACCTCGACGGCAACTCACTCGGCCGCCCCACCCGGGCGACGGCCGAACGTCTCGCCGCCTTCGTCACCGACACCTGGGGCGGCCGGCTCATCCGCGGCTGGGACGAACAGTGGTTCGACCTGCCGCTGACCATCGGCGACCGGATCGGTGCGGCGATACTCGGCGCCGCCGCCGGTCAGACCACGATCGGCGACTCGACCACGGTGCTGCTGTACAAGATCGCCCGCGGCGCCCTCGCGCTGCGGCCTGGGCGCACCGAGATCGTGCTCGACCGCGACAACTTCCCCACCGACCGCTACCTGCTGGAAGCGATCGCCACCGAGCACGACATGACGCTGCGCTGGATCGAACCGGAGTTCACCGGCGGCGTCACCGCGCGGGACGTGGCCGAGGCCGTCTCCGAACGCACCGCGCTGGTGGTGCTGAGCCACGTCGCCTACCGGTCCGGATACCTGCTCGACGCGCAGGCCATCTGCGCCGCCACACACGACGCCGGCGCCATGCTGCTGCTCGACCTGTGCCACTCGGCGGGCGCGGTGGAGATCGAACTCGATTCCTGGGCGGTCGATTTCGCCGTCGGCTGCACCTACAAGTATCTCAACGGCGGTCCCGGCGCACCCGCGTTCGGCTACGTGCGCGCCGAGCACCTCGCCGATTTCACGCAGCCGATCTGGGGCTGGATGGGACGCGAAAGCCCGTTCGAGATGGCACAGGGATACCTTCCGGCGCAGGGGATCCGCCGGGTGATCAGCGGAACGCCCGCGATCATCGGCATGCTCCCGATCCAGGACACCCTCGACCTGATCGAGGAGGCAGGCATGGCGGCCGTGCGCGCGAAGTCGGTCGCGCTCACCGAATTCGCGCTCGAAGTGGTGCGGAGCTGGCTGCTGCCGCTCGATGTCGCGATATCGTCGCCCACCGACTCGGCCCGCCGTGGTGGCCACGTGACGATCGACCACCCCCGGTTCAAGGAGATCACCGCGCGACTCTGGCAACGCGGTGTCATCCCCGATTTCCGTCCGCCGCAAGGCATTCGGATCGGCCTGAGCCCGCTCAGCACCACCTATGCCGAGGTGCTCGCCGGGGTGGCGGCAATTCGTGATGAGCTCACTACGTGATGAGCTCACCGCGCGCTGATCTCGCGGGGGCCGTCCTCGACGATATCGATTCACGGCCGGGCAGCGTGACCTCGCTCGCCCGGACCGTGCTCGGCGCCTACGTCCGCGACCTGGGCGGCTGGATCGCCATCGCCGACTTCGGCGGATTGCTGGCCGGGCTCGGCGTGCCGGAGCAGAGCACCCGGACGGCGGTAGCGCGGCTGAAGAGCAAGGGCGTGCTCGGCGCCGAATCCCGGGGCGGGCGCAGCGGATACCGCGTCACCGATGCTGCGGAGGCGATGTACTCGCGTGGCGACCCGCGCATCTTCGGCTTCCGGCAGATGGCCGACGGCGATGCCTGGCAGCTCATCTCGTTCGGCATTCCCGAATCCCAGCGCGCCGCCCGACATCAGCTGCGGCGCAGGCTGTCCTCGATCGGCTGCGGCACGGTCTCCGCGGGCCTGTGGATCTGCCCGGAGTATCTGGCGGCGGAGGCGGCGGCGATCGTTTCGGCACTGGAACTCGACGAGTACGTGACGTCTTTTCGCGCAACGGCAGTTATGGTTCCCGGCACCCTGCGCGCAGCCGCGGCGCAATGGTGGGATCTGGGTGCCCTAGCCGATCGGCACCGCGCGTTCTTCGAACACCATCGCGACATCCTCACGCTCGAAAAACCCACCGACCGACAGGCATTCGACCGTTTCGTGCCGCTGCTCGACGAGTGGCGCATCATCCCCTATCTCGACCCCGGCCTCCCTGAGGAGATGCTGCCCGCCGACTGGCCCGGGCTCGACAGCTTGCGGCTGTTCGCCGACGCGCAACGACGGTGCCTGGAACCGAGCCGCCGTTGGGTGCGGTCGAGCGTCGCGGAGACACCGATAAACGTAGAATGACATTCCGCTGAATTCGAAATCTCTTGGCACCCACTGCCGTAATGTGTGCCTCCGCGCCGAGCGACCGGGCTGAGCACGTGCGCGCAGTGCTGTATACACATCGGTGGTGAACCCCACGGCGGCGTTGTACCATCAGGCCCCTTTATCACTTCGGATGGCGGGACCAGAGCTTGACCAGTGGTATCCAGCGGACCCCCTCGTCCGCTCGTCGTGCGCGTTCCCGCCGAACTTCGGCGTCGCACTCACCCACGCTCGCCGCGCTACTCGCCTCGGCGGTGGAGCGCAATCCCGACGGGGTCGCCGCGCTCTGCGGCGACAACTCGATCACCTACCGCCAACTCGACGCGCGCTCTTCACAATTGGCGCGCACCTTGCTCACGAGGGGGGTCGGGCCGGAGACCATGGTCGTGGTGGCACTGCCACGGTCGATCGACTCCGTGCTCGCAGTGTGGGCCGTCGTGAAGGCGGGCGCCGCGTTCGTGCCGATCGATCCGGGCCTGCCGGGCAACCGCATCCAGTTCCAGGTCACCGACTGTGCTGCGGGCATCGGGTTGACCAACAGCGAATACGCACCGACACTGCCCGGCGACGTGCGCTGGCTGGCGATCGATGACCCGGCGTTCGTCGCAACGATGTCGACGGAGTCGGCGACTCCCATCTCCTATCTCGATCGTCCTGCGCTGCTGCGTATTTCGAACGCGGCGTACGTGATCTATACCTCCGGATCGACGGGCCGCCCCAAGGGTGTCGCGGTGACCCACGCCGGTCTCGCCGCGTTCTGCGCCGAACAGATCGCGAGGTACACGCTGACTCCGGCCGCGCGCACACTGCATTTCGCGTCGCCGAGCTTCGACGCCTCGGTGCTCGAGCTGCTGCTCGCCATCGGCTCGGCCGCGACCATGGTGATCGCGCCGCCGACGGTCTACGGCGGTGCCGACCTGGCCGGCGTGATCGCGAAACACGAGATCAGTCATGCCTTTCTGACGCCGTCGGCGCTGGCCTCGCTCGAGCCGACCGGCCTCGACCTGCTGCGCGTGGTCATCGTCGGCGGCGAAACCTGCCCCGCGCCACTGGTGCGCCGCTGGGCGGTGCCGGGTCGCCGATTCTTCAACGGCTACGGCCCGACCGAGACCACCATCATGGTGGCGATCAGTTCCCCGTTGTCACCGGACCGGCCGGTGACCATCGGATCGGCGCTGTCGGGCATGCACTGCCGGGTGCTCGACAAGCGGCTACGCCCGGTCGGCGTCGGCACCGCGGGTGAGCTGTATGTCTCCGGCCCCGGTCTGGCCCGCGGCTACCACGCGCGATGCGGCCTGACCGCGCAGCGTTTCCTGGCCGACCCGCACGGCGCGCCCGGCACTCGGATGTATCGCACCGGTGACATCGTGCGCCGCGGCACCGACGGCGACCTCGAATACCTGGGCCGCACCGACGATCAGGTCAAGGTCCGCGGCTTCCGGATCGAGCTCGGTGAGATCGAATCGGTGCTGGCCCGGCAACCGGGGGTGCGCTCGGCGGTCGCCGTCGACCGGAAGATCCCGGCGGGCGAGACCGCGTTGGCGGCTTACGTCCAGCCCGAGCCGGGCGGCACCCTCGATGCCGCCGAGCTGGCGAACGCGATGGCCCGGCAGCTGCCGCAGTACATGCTGCCCGCGACGATCACCGTGCTCGATCGAATTCCCCTGACTCCCACTGGAAAGGCCGATCGGGCGGCATTGCGGGTCCGCGCGGTCGAGCAGCTCGCCTGCCGGTCGCTGTCCGGCCCCGGCGAGGAGTTGATCGCCGAGGTGTTCGCACGGGTGCTCGGTCAGCAGCAGCTGGGCGCGGATTCCGATTTCTTTGCCTCGGGCGGTAATTCGCTGCTCGCCACCCAGGTGGCCGCACGGCTGAGCGAGACGTGGCAGGCACAGATCCCGACTCGGCTGTTGTTCGACTACCCGACGGTCGCCGCGTTGGCGAAAGCTGTTCAGGCGCAGCGGTTCGACAAGGGCCGACCGGCACTGCTGGCCCGGCCACGGCCGGAACGGGTGCCGCTGTCACCGTCGCAGCTGCGGTTCTGGCTGCGCAATCAGTTCGACCCGGATTCGTCGGTGGACAATATCGGCTTCGCCTTGAACATGGCCGGGGATCTCGATGTCGACGTCTTGCGCGCGGCATTCACCGACACCGTTGCACGCCACGAGATTCTGCGCACGAGGTATCCCGCCGACGCCGCAGGTCCACGACAGGAGGCCATCGAAACAGCAAGTGTCGTCGCCGATTTCGCCGTCGAAGAGCTGATGACGGCCGCTCCCGACGCGGTGGCCGAGCGTATCCGCGCCATCCTGTGGCATGGTTTCGATGTCTCGACCGAAGTGCCGCTGCGGGTTCGGCTACTGCGGACACCCAGCGAATACGTACTGGTGTGCGCGGTGCACCACATCTGCGCCGACGGTTCCTCGCTGGCGCCGCTGGCCCGCGATATCGCCGTCGCCTACACCGCACGGTCCGCGGGAGCCGCCCCGGCGTGGCGGCCGCTGGACATCCAGTACGCCGACTACGCCCTGTGGCAGCAGGAGTTGCTCGGCTCGCGCGAAGATCCGGATTCGATTCTTTCCCAGCAGCTTTCGTACTGGACCACGGAACTGGCCGGGCTGCCGGACGAGCTCGACCTGCCGACCGATCGACCGCGACCGGGCATCGCGTCGTTGCGCGGCGCGGCCACGCAGCGGCCGGTGCCCGCCACGCTGCACCGCGCGTTGCTCGCCGTCGCACGCGAGCACAGGGCCACGCTGTTCATGGTGATGCGGTCGGCCTTGGCGGTCCTGCTCGCCCGGTTGTCCGGCTGCGCCGATGTCGCGATCGGCGTGCCGATGACCAACCGTGCCGAGGCCGCCCTCGATGACCTGGTCGGCATGTTCGTCAATACGACGGTGTCGCGGACCCGGGTCGACCTCGGCGAGAGCTTCGCCGCGCTGCTCGACCGGACCCGCGAGCGGGATCTGGTGAACTTCGCCCATTCCGAGGTGCCGTTCGAGCATGTCGTCGACGCGGTCAACCCGGTGCGGTCACCGGGTCGGCATCCGCTGTATCAGGTCGGTTTCGCGTTCCAGAACTTCGGAAAGGCGAGCCTCGAGCTGCCCGGCCTGACGTTCTCCGGGCTGGACATCGACACACGGACGGCGAAGACCGATCTGCACATCGCGGTGGTGGACGAGCACGGCGCCGACGGCGCGCCGGGCCAGATCATCATCCGATTCAGTTATGCCACCGACCTTTTCGACGAGCCGACGGTGCTGCGGTTCCTCGACGCTTACATCCGCGTGCTGCACCAGGTGGCCGCCGATCCGGTCGGCGCGGTGGGCGACATCGATATGGTGCACCCCGACGAGCGGCGACGGATCGAATCCTGGTCGGCCGGGGCCGATCACGCGGTCGCGCCCGAAACCCTCGGCGCGGCACTGCAACGCAACGCGGCGGCCGCGCCGGATGCCGTCGCGTTGGTCTTCGGCGCGGCGACACTGACCTATGCGCAGCTGCGGGACAGATGTAACCGGTTGGCGCGGTGGCTGATCGGGCAGGGTGTCGGTCCGGAGACGGTCGTGGCGGTGGCCATGCGCCGGTCCATCGATCAGGTCGTCGCGTTGTGCGCGATCGCCGAAGCGGGCGGCGCCTGGGTGCCCATCGATCCGGACCATCCCGCTGAACGCATCGGCTACGTGCTGGATTCCGCAGCGCCGCAGTGTGTGTTGACCACCAGCGGGGACACCTTCACGGTTACCGCCGCGCATGCCGTCGATACTCTCGATCTGATGCGACTGGACGCCGCGCCCGTGCTCCAGGACGAGCGGCGTCTGCCGCTGCGCGGCGACCATCCCGCCTACGTTATCTACACCTCGGGCTCGACCGGCCGCCCGAAAGGTGTTGTGGTCAGCCATGAGGCGATCGTCAACCAGCTCGCCTGGATGCAGCACCGATACGGCATCGAGGCCGCCGACAGCTATCTGCAGAAGACGCCCGCGACCTTCGATGTGTCGCTGTGGGGGTACTTCCTGCCGCTGCGCGCGGGCGCGCGAATGGTGCTCGCCGGTCCGGACGACCACCGGGATCCGGCGGCACTGTGCGGGCTGATCGCCACGCACCGGGTCACGCTCACCGATTTCGTGCCGACCATGCTGACGACCTTCACCGGCCACGCGACCGCCGCCGAAGTCTCTTCGTTGCGCTCCGTTTTCGTCATCGGCGAGGCACTCGCGCCGGAGACGGCGCGGGCGCTCGCCACGATCAGCCCCGCCGAGGTGCACAACCTGTACGGCCCGACGGAGGCCGCCGTCAGCATCACCGAGCACCGCGTCGAACCGGCCGATCCGGCGGCCACGGTGCCGATCGGTGTACCGGAATGGAATTCGCGGGCTTTCGTCCTCGACGCCCGGCTGCGGCCGGTGCCGGTGGGCGCGGTCGGTGAACTGTATTTGGCCGGCGTCCAACTCGCGCGCGGCTACCACGGCGCCGCCGGGCTGACCGCCGGGCGCTTCGTCGCGAATCCCGCCGACCGCGGCGCACGGATGTATCGCACCGGGGATCTGGTGCGCTGGAACGCGCGCGGCACCCTGGAGTACCTCGGGCGCAGCGACTTCCAGGTCAAGGTTCGCGGTCACCGCATCGAGCTCGGCGATATCGAAACCGCGCTGCTCGCCGATCCCGCCGTCGCACAGGCGGCGGTCGCGGTGAAACCGTCCGAAGCCGGCGACCGCCTCGTCGGCTACGTCGTCGCGGCGCCCGGCGCGGCTGTGGACCCGAATACCGTGCGCCAGTCGATATCTCGCGTGTTGCCTGCCTACATGGTGCCGTCGGCGGTGTTGTTTCTCGAGGCGCTGCCGGTCAACACCAGCGGCAAACTCGACCGGGCGGCACTCCCCCAGCCGGTGTTCGCTTCGCGGAACGGCATCGCCCCCTCGTCCGCGCTCGAGATAGCCATCGCCGAAGTATTCGCCGAGGTCCTCGACGTGTCGCCGATCGGGGTGACCGACGACTTCTTCGAGCTCGGCGGATCGTCGCTGATGGCTTTCACGCTGCATCAACGGCTTTCGGCCACCCTCGACCTCGACGTACCGATGTCGGCGCTGCTCACCACCCCGACCGTGCGTGGCCTCGCCGCGCAGCTCACCGGAACGGCGGAACAGGCCCGAGCGGTGACCCCCGCGGCGGACGCCGTGCTCGACATCGACATCGATGGCCGCGGCTGCCTGCCCGGGTACCGCGGGCTACCACAGGAAGTGCTGCTGACCGGCGCGACCGGCTTCCTCGGTGCCCACCTGCTCCGAGAACTGCTGGACCGCACCGACGCACAGGTCGTGTGCCTGGTTCGCGCCGACACCGCCGAGCAAGGTGCCGACCGGATTCGGCGGGCGCTGCACCGCTACAAGCTGTGGAACGACAGCACCGCGGCTCGAATCGTCGCCATCCCAGGCGATCTCGCCGCGCCACGGCTAGGCCTCGCCGACGCCGACTACGAGCGCCTCGCCGACAGTGTCGACGTCATCGTGCACAACGGGGCCCGCGTCAACCACATCGACCCATACGCACGGCTACGCACGGCCAACGTCGAGGGCACCCGAGACGTGCTCCGGCTCGCGACCACCCGCAGGCTCAAGCCCGTGCATTTCGTCTCCACCCTCGGCACCACCGTCGCCACCAGGTCGGCGCCGGGCGTCATCGAGGAGGACGTGCGGCTCCGTGCCGACCAGCTGTCCGAGAACGGCTACGTCACGTCGAAATGGGCCGCCGAGGAATTGGTCCGGCAGGCGGGCGAGCGCGGCATCCCGATCGGCATCTACCGCCCCGGAACCATCTGCGGCGACCCGAAAGCCGGCGTGAACAGCGCCGACGATTCGTTCTGGAACATGATCCGCGCCGCCGCGATCCTCGGCCTGGCACCGGACGTCGGCGACGCGACCGTCTCCCTCGTCCCGGTGACCTACGTGGTCCGCGCCATCGTCGAACTCGCCACCCGGCCCCGGGCGCAATCCGTCTACCACCTGGTCAACAAGACCCCGGTGACGGTCGGCGACATCTTCACGCGCCTGCGCTACCACGGCCTCCCCGTGACCATCGCCCCGCTGGACACCGTGCGCGCCGCCCTCGCCGAAGAATCCCACCGGCGCAACGCCATCGGCGACGATTCCCTCGTCCGCGCCGCCCTGCTGAGCGCCGACTACCTAGGTCTCGCGAACCTCGACTGGAGCGACGCACACACCCGAAAAGCCCTCGCCGACACCGGCATCGACTGCCCGCCGATCACCGAAGCCGCACTCGACGCCTACATCCGGGAGTTCATCACCTCCGGCTTCCTGCCGTCCGGCCCAACCCCTGGCGCGATACTACGCCCCGGCGACACGTACTCAGCAGGTGGCGGGTCCGGGATCGGTGCCGGCGAGGACGGCGGTCAGCCATAGCAGCGGCGGTTCGTAACCGACCAGTTCCGCCGAAATGTGTTCCGTTGCTGGAACTCTGAACAAGCGAAGGTTCGCGCCCGCGGCGCAGTAGCGCTGCACGACGGGCTCGATCGCGGCGATGGGAATGATCGGGTCAGTCGTGGAGTGCCACATGGCCACCGGGACATCCGGGGTGTCCGCGTAACCCAGACTGTCTCGGTGCAGGACGTTTTGGAGGTCGGGGTCGAGAAACGCGCAAGGGTCGAAGCACGTCAGCGATGGATCTGGCTACAGTGGTTGACAAACGATCTCCCTTAAGTGAAGGTATTTGCAGTGCCACCGCTGTGTCGGCATAGTTAGCTTTCGGGAAATCCGCTCCCCCCAATAACTTTGACGATAGTTCTCTTGAAGCCCTGATCCGTATGGATCAGGGCTTCCGTCGTTGATGGGTACGGCCCTGGCCGAAGATTACGACGAATCCCTTCACTCCAAGTGAGGTGGAGATCGTAGCTCTGGCGCTGATCGCCGAACTAGCAACACTTCTGCGGTGCGCATATTCCCGGGTTCACCAGCGCGCGGGCCCGATTTCTCCAGTTCTTCTCGCATTTGCCGTCGTCTCGACCGCATCCGATCTGAGGTGTCCTCACCATGTCGATTCCCGCACTCATTGAGACTATTTCGTTGTCGCACTGGCAGGTTCATCTGAACATAGGCGCGCCAACTGGCGGCGTGTGCGCCGAATCGACCGTCGCAGCTTCCAGAACAGGCGTGTGCCCACTGACAGGTCTGCGCGTTGGTGGTCTGGCGTGAGTGGGCAGGATTTGCCGGAGGAGATCGCGTCGCTCATTCCGGTGTTCACGCCTGGACCGCTGGCAGGCGCTCAGATCGATAGTGCTCACAGTGGTCGTGGTGGCAAAGTCCATAACTTCCACGGGATGGCCCCGGCCTCGGCGGCGCGGATGGTCGAACGGATCGAGACGCGTCGTGGGCTGACCCTCGATCCTGCCGAGTTACGCCCTATTGCAACGCATTCCGGTGATTCGGCGTTGCCAGGCTTGACCACGGTACTGTCACCGGCGGCTAAGACAGTGCCGGATGTGGTGTTGCCAGGGAACGCGTTCGTTGCCGAGCCGGGGGCGTATACGAACTTGGACGAGAACGGCTACTCCCGGCCCTCGACCGACGCGGCGGGCAAGGACACGGTCCGCAACCCGAATGACTATTACGTTCCGCCAGCTACACCGGCCGCTGTGGTGCCGGATCCATCGAAAACCGGCTCCCCCGCCACGGCACCGAAACCCACCCAGGCCCCGACCGCGCCGGTATCGCCGACCCAGCCAGGTCGCGACACACCAACCGACGCATCGGCCGACCCGTCGAAGGTGGCAGAGACACGTGAGCCACTGCCGGAGCGACTCGATCCGGATGTAGTGCGGCTCAACCCGGTCCTGCAACAGTTCTACAACTTCGACGGTTCCCGCCAATCCGAGCCCGAGCCGGCACCAAGGTCTGCACCGGAGTCGACTCAACAGGCCTATGACGAGTTGACGCCAGGGTCTAAGGCCTTGGTAGAGCAGACGATGTCGGGGATGTTCACCTTCGAGCACACACCCGCCACCACGTCCCCAGCGGCACCTGGGTCGGAAACGGTACCGCACGACGGGCCGGTTCCGGGGCCACGCCCGATCGAATTGGTGACCGGCCCCGACGGCAGTGATGATCTGGTCCTACCGGTTCAAGGACCGAAAGGGCTGTCGCACATCGTATTCAGCTCCGACGGCAATGCTGTGGTCATCGATCCCGACGGGACCCGGACCCCGGTCGACTCCGAGGGCATCGCCCCCGCGCCGCTGTGCGTGCACGCCAACGAGATGTTCGACCCGATCTCCGGACAATGGATACAACCCCCACCCCAAACCCCGCAAGGCCTCGCCCCGGAGGCCCGGCAATCCCCGTGGCGTGAAGGCATCGAATCAGCGTTGTCGACCCCCGCCGACACCACCACCGCTCGATCGCCCGAAATCCTTGCGCGCTCCAATGGTTCCACCGAGATCCGGACTCCTCGTGGCGGTTCCGACGCCGCAGACCGGCCATGGGTCGACGTCCGCGTCATCGACGCCCAGGGCCGCGAAATCGCCCACTACCGTGAGGGTTCCGACGGCAACAAGAACTATCCCCTCGGCGCCGGGCACTCGGTCACCATCGGTCCGGGCAAGGAAATAAGCGACCCGCCGCACCTCGACCGCTCACCCCTGGACTCCCTGAGCTTGCCCGATCGCGACGGCAAGATCGGGTTCATCGAGCCCAACGGCTGGACCACCGCCCTCGAACCCCTCCCGCTGCCCGCGGGTGTCCCCGGCGAAGCCCTCTACGCCCACAACGGGCGCCTGTTCATCCGCGACATCAACGGCAAATATCACTGGGCCGACGCCACCCCCGACACCCCAGCCCCCACACCACTGCAACGCAGCATCCTGATGCCCTGGGACAACAGAGACACCAACAGCTACCAAGGCCCCGACGGCACATGGTATTTCAACGTCAACGGCCACAAAGTCCCCTTCAGCCCCGACCAGAAACAGATCATCGATCCCACCAACGGGCTCCGCCCCAGCGGCAGCAACGGGATCTACGTCGACGACCGCCAGATCGGGCCACAAAGCGTCATCACCGCCGCGTTCCCCATCCCCAGCACACAACTCCCAGTCCCCGCCGGAGTGCCCGCCGCCGCCCTGTTCGAACTCGAAGACGGCCGCCTGGTCATCATCGACAACAACGGCGGCAGCCACTACGTCTCACCACTACCAGCCCTGCCAAAAGAAGAATGGCTCGACGCAGCCGTCCGCATCGGCATGGACCTGGCCTCGGTCTACGGCGGACGCCGCGGTGGCTGGGCAAACCCGAAACCACCACCCTTCAGCGGCGGCCGACCCACCCGCAGCACCACCCGCGACGACGCCCAAACAACCTTCGGCAAACAAAAGAAGGAGGAAGACGAGAACGCTTCACAACCCGAGAAAACACCGACTGAACTCAACTCGAGCCTGCACATCGAAGAGCCTGGGCACAATGCTGGACGTCCACCTGTCATCGGCACCGAAGCAGGGGACCTTGGACAGTTATCGGTGCGATCTGTTGATAGCAGCAACGACGGCCGCGTGGAGTCCAGCGCCAGGACCGGCTCCGGAGGAGACGCTGAGCAGGGCTCGGAAGGTCTGCCGAACCGGCCGCAACGTTGGCAACGGACGAGCCTCCCGCCGCCGAACCACATCGATGACGCCACCACACCCGCGGAGGTCGAAGCTTATCTGTTCGATCGGCACGGAGTCGCTGTTTACGGGTTGAAAGATCCAGGCTTGCCGGTCGAGCCGTTGGCTGAGATGGCGCGCGCCATAGATGACGTCGTCGCTCGATATCCCGATATCGAGTTGCCGAAGATTGTCGGCGTTGCCGACGAGGGGCCGAGATCGACGGAATATGCGTTAACTAGAACGCGGAGGTATACCGATGGAAGAGTGATCACAGTATCGCTGACTTTGAACTTACCAAAGGTGATCGTGCCCCTACGCATGGTCCTGGGGGATCCGTCGACAGGATGGAATCTGCCCGGTGACGAGTTGCGTCCGTATTATATTACGACTCTCCATGAGCTCGGACATGTGCTCGATAATCAAGGCAGCCATCGTGCGAGAAGCGGAATTTCACAGGCATTGCAAGACTATTTTGTTCAGAACGTTGCCATCTCAAAAGATCCTTATGGCCAGGATGTCGAATACCGAGAGTGGATCAGAAAACTGAGCTCATACAGCTTCCGGAAAGGTTCCGATAAGCTGATCGGGCCCGAGGCGCTCGCGGAAGCGTTCGCTGATGTAGAGATGAACGGCCCCAATGCTTCCGAGCCAGCCAAAGTGCTACACAGACTGCTCATAGAGTCCAGGAGACACCCATGACCGAAACAAGTCCCGACCCCGACACTGAAGACCTGCGCGCAGTGTTCGACACTTGGCTGGCTCGTACCATCGCCGGCCAAGCCATGAGTAACCACACCGGTCTCGACGGTGAGACTACTGAGGCTTTGGAGGCAATTGCCGGGGCAATCCCACCTATTCCGCTCTCGCTAATCGAGGCGGCACACGCGGCCTTCGCCGGTCAACTCGACGGCTCCAATGGAATAGACGTGCCCTCCTTCTTACCTCGACAGGAGGAGAGCTGACATGAAAATGGTCCATCCACAATCACCGCAGTAATCGCAGCCCTCTCGGATTTCGCGCGAGCTAGAGCGGAAGCTGTTGCCCGAGTCAGAGACATCGTGCACTCCGGTCAGACTCGATGATTTACCGACCCCCACCAGCGAGTTCATTAGAGAAATAGGTTTAGTTTCCATAACAATCGCACGATAGGATCCAACGTGACAATTACTTGTGACGATGCACTGGAAGTCGTCCGTAACCATTTCGAATCGAGATGGAGTCACGGCACGTTCTGCATAGCTGACCGGGAAATCATTGAAACCGGCGGGTCTTATATTTTCATGATCAGCGCGCGCGAATTCCTGGTTAACGGAGATATCGAATTTTTGATCGCAGGAGGGTTCCCATTGTATACAAAAATAGTGGCAGTCTGGGAACACGCCCGTCAGTCGCTGTCGCAACTGATCCGAACGTCCGTGTACGACCGAATCCGCGCCCCACATTGGAGCACTGAACGCGATAGCGAAGCTTCGAGGTGAATGCGACCGTCGGATTTTCAGGCCGCTGAGACAACCGTAAACGAAATGGTTCGGGCTCTGCGCTCAGCAGGTGGTGGGTCCGGGATCGGCGCCGGCCAGGACGGCGGTCAGCCATAGCAGCGACGGTTCATAGCCGACCAGCTCCGCCGAAATGTGTTCGGTTGCTGGAACTCTGAAGAAGCGAAGATTCGCGCCCGCGGCGCAATAGCGCTGCACGACGGGCTCGATGGCCGCGATCGGGATGATCGGGTCGGTGCTGGAGTGCCACATGGCAACGGGGATGTCCGGGGTGTCGCCGTAGCCGAGACTGTCTCGGTGCAAGGCGGTTTGGATGTCCGGGTCGAGGAACGCCTGCTTGTCCTTCAGGTAATTCTTCAGTGGCCGCCACGCACCCGTGGCGGCGGCGGTGTAGAGGCAGCGGTGTTCGATGTCGCCGACCAGCGTCATGCCGTCCGCGGTGAGGAATTTGTCGAGGGGCAGCAGATCCGGGTATTCCCTGGACAATCCGATCAGCCAGATCCAGCCGACGAAGTCGGCTTGTCCGGCGATACCGGGGCCCGCGTCCATGGCGAACATCGTCATCGCGTGTTTGTCGCCGGGCACGCCGCCCTGCGCGCTGCCCTTGATCGGTAGTTCGGGGGCGTAGCCGCGGTGCAGTTCGGCCGCCCAACCGGTGGCGCTGCCGCCGCCGGAGTACCCCCACAGGCCGACCGGCGCATCGGCCAAGCCCAGACCGGCGCGCCGGGCCGCGCGGACACCGTCGAGCACCATCCGGCCCTCGCTCGGCGCGAGCGTCGTGTTGGTCTTGCCGTTGAAGTCGGGGACCGACACCGCCATGCCCTCACCGAGGAACTGCAAGAGCAATTGGGTTTCCTTCATGGTTCCCGCGCGCACGGTGTGCGAGGGGTTGCACGCCGGATCAAGGCCATCGATCGCCTCCTGATAGGAGATGACCGGGCGCGGACTCGGACCAAGCCAGGGAATACCCGGGATCATTACCGTCGTCGCGGTGACGATCGGCTGGTCCCGACTGTCGGTGCTGCGATACAGGATCTGCTCGGTGTGCACCGGTGGCCACGGCACCCCGAGGAGATAGCTGGTCACCACGCGCTTGCGGATCACGTCGCCGTTGGCGTAGCGGTCCAGATCGGCCGGATCGTCGAACCAGCGGTCGTCCTTGGGCATCGGAACAGGAATGACCGAGTAGATATCGGTTTCGCGAGGCAGCGGCGGGAGCTGGTTCTCATCGGGCCGCACCGGCCAGGCGGGTGGGGTTCCCCCCTGGCCGGTGTCGGGCACCTCCGATCCGGCGGTGGCCGTTCCGGCGACCGCGAGCGAAACAGCGAGCGTGAAACCTACTGCGAATGTGGCACGACAAACACGGATCACTACCGGGGTACCTCTCAGGCAAAGACGACATCGGAGCCAGAGGCCGCCGTTGCGGGCGACCGCCAACCGGGACACCATCGAGCGCCCGACGGACCGAAAGAGGTCTCAGTCCACACCACGGTTCGCGGATGTGTCACTACGCAACCGCCCAGGGTTTGCCCGCTACCACTGTGCACACTGCATAAACCGGCGGGCAGGCGAATTCTCAGTCGAACCACCCGGTGTTGTCAGGACGATGCCGGGCGAAACCGCAGGTGCTGGCCCGGCCGCAACTGCGCGAGCAGGTCGACATCGGCGGTGACCACGGTCCCGATCACCGGGTAACCGCCGGTAATGGGGTGATCGGCAAGGAACACCACCGGTTCGCCGCTCGGTTGCACCTGGATCGCGCCGAGCGGCATGCCCTCGGTCGGCAGCTCCTTGTCGTTGATCCGGCACAGCGGCGCCTCGTCACCGACGCGGGCCAACCGCACGCCGACCCGATCGGCCCGATCGGTCATCGCCCAGGTGCCGGTGAACAGCGATCGCGGATCGGTGAACCAGTCCTCTCGCGGCCCGAGCAACACCCGGACGGTGACGACACCCGAATTCATCGAAGGCACGGGCGCCACAGCGACATTCGGCCACGGGTAGCCGTCCGCCGCGCCCGCGCCGAGCGTCATCCCCTCGGTCAGTGGCTCGGGCCCGAGTCCGGCGAGGGTGTCCCGGCTGCGGGAGCCGAGGACCTCGTCGACGACGATGCCGCCACGCACGCCGACATACGCGCGCAGCCCGGCGGCGGCCATGCCGAGCCGCAGCCGCTGCCCGGTGCGCAAGGCGAGGACCGACGCGTTGGCTTCGGTGACACCATCCACGGTGAGGGGTGCGTCGGCACCGGTCACCGCGAGCAGCACCGGCGCCTCGGCCACGAGTTCCAGTCCGCCGAGCAAGGTTTCGATGCCCGCGGCGTCCTCGGGATTGCCGACCAGTCGATTCGCCAGCTTCAGCGAACCCCGATCGGCCGCACCGGAAACGCCGACGCCGACCGAGAACCAGCCCGGCCTGCCGAGGTCCTGGATGGTGCTCAACGGACCCGCGTCGAGGACCCGCAACACGGCACGACTTGTCGAACTCATTGCCTCGCCTCCTCGGTGAACCGGACCATGGTGCCCGGGCGCAGCAGCGACGGCTCGGCACGGTCGAGGTCCCACATCCGGACGTCGGTGGTGCCGATGAGCTGCCAACCGCCGGGCGAACGCCGAGGATAGACGGCGCTGTACCCGTCGGCCAAGGCCACCGAGCCCGCGGGCACCGAGGTCCGCGACTGCGTTCGGCGCGGCACGGCCAACCCGGAGCCGGTGGACTCCAGATAGCCGAAGCCCGGCGCGAATCCGATGAACGAGCATCGCCACACCGTCCGAGTGTGCGCGGTGATCAGGTCACGCACCGAGATACCCAACTGTGCCGCAACACTTTCCAGGTCCGGTCCGTCGTAGCAGACCGGGATGGTGCGCACCGCGTCCGGTTCCAGCTCGGCTGGTTCGGCTCCCTGGGTACTCCGAAACAGTTGCCGCAGTTGCTCTTCGACGGCACGAGCGTCCGCGGTGTCGGTCATGGTGACCAAGATCGTCTGCGCGGCGGGCAGCACATCGTGCACGCCTACGGGCAATTCGCGCCGCAGCAGGTCGATGAACGCGACCAGGTCGGCGTGCTCGTCGGGCGCGACGAGCACCGACCGGTCCCCCGCGGGCAGTATCCGAAGCGGTGCTTTCGGCACGGTGATCGCGGACATCGACACTCCTTCAGGCTAATTCGCGGCCGCGGGTCTCCGGCAGGCCGAACAGCGCGATCACGGCGAGGACATAACCGAAGGCGCCGAACATCATGGCACCGGCCAGACCCAGCGTGGTGGAGGCCAAAAACCCGACCACGGTGGGGAATATCGCGCCGACGCCGCGACCGAAGTTGTAGGTGAAGCCCTGCCCGGTACCGCGGGACGCGGTCGGGTACAGCTCGGAAAGGAACGAGCCGAAGCTGGAAAAGATGGCTGCGGTACAGAAGCCGAGCGGGAAGCCGAGGATCAGCACCATGGTGTTCGCGCCCTCCGGAACCTGGATGTAGGCGACCATGAAGGCGACCGACAGCACGGCGAAGAGTTGGATGGTGCGTTTGCGGCCGATCCGGTCGGCGAGGATGCCGCCGGTGACGTATCCGAGGAACGCGCCGCCGATCAGCATGAACAGATAACCGCCGGTACCAACGACATTCAGGTGGCGACTCTTCTTCAAATAGGTCGGCAGCCACGTGGCGAGGGTGTAGTAGCCGCCTTGCACGCCCGTCGCGAGTACCGAGGCGAACAGCGTCGTCCGAACGAGGTCCCCCCGGAAGATCGCCGCGAACGATCCCGCTCGCTTGCCTGCCGATTCGCGGCGCTGGGTGACGGTTTCGGAGTCGGTCAGGTTGCGGCGCACCCAGATGATCAGCAACGCGGGCAGCGCACCGGTCCAGAACAGCACCCGCCAGGCCAGGTCTTCACTGACGAACTGGAAGACCAACGTGTAGACCAAGACCGCCAAGCCCCAGCCGACCGCCCACGCGCTCTGCACATAGGCCACCGTCCGGCCGCGATATTTGGTCTGCGCGTATTCGGCGACCAGGATCGCGCCCGCCGCCCATTCACCGCCGAAGCCGAGCCCCTGGAAGGCCCGGAAGATCAGCAGCGTCTCGAAGTTGGGCGCGAAGCCGCACAGCACCGTGAACAGGGTGTAGGTGGCGACGGTGAGCTGGAGGGTGCGTACCCGCCCGATCTTGTCGGCGAGCACACCCGCCAGCGCGCCGCCCAGCGCGGACACCAGCAGCGTCACCGTGGTGAGCAGGCCGGCCTTGCCCGAGCTGATCACGAAGTAGGACGAAATGGCGCCGAGCGCCAGCGGTAGAACCTGGAAATCGTAGGCATCCAAGCCATATCCGCCGAACGCGCCCAGGAAGGCCTTCTTGCCTTTGGCGCTGAGGGTGCGGAACCAGTCGAAGGGTTGTGACTTCTCGGCGGGATCCACCGCGAGGTCTGTGGAAAGGCTCATGGATGCCTCACAATGCTCGAGCTCAGGAGAGCGACGTACGTCACAGCAGAGTACGGATCGTAGAACGATTCTGCAATCCTAAAGTTGGATCGTCGGCTGGCCAGTCGATCTCTGGGTTATGCTCGAATGGAAGAGCCACTGGTCCGCGGAGGTTTGGATGACGACACCGGTAGATCGGCCCGATCCCGTCTACACGGCTCTTTCCGAACACAAGGGCCTGCTCGCCCGGTCCAGTCGCAGTTCGCAGACCGCCGACATCGTGCGCGCGAGCATCCTGGACGGGTCGCTGCGGCCGGGGCAGCGCTTATCCGAGCCGGATATCTGTGCGGCGCTCGGGGTTTCGCGCAACACGCTGCGGGAGGCGTTCCGCTCGTTGATCGAGGAACGCCTGGTCAACCACGAGCTCAATCGTGGCGCGTTCGTGCGCATCCCCACCTCCGACGATGTCGCGGAGCTCTACCAGTGCCGGCGGGTCGTCGAGGGCGCCGCGGTGCGCGGGTTCGACAGCGATCAGGAACCGATCGAGCTCGCCGCCGCCTTGGCGCGTGCGGACGCCTGTGCGGCGGAACAGGATTGGACCGGCGTCGGGACGGCCGACATCGACTTTCACAAGGCGATCGCCGCGCTCAACCGCAGCAGGCGACTGGATCAGATGATGGCGAGCGTGTGGAACGAGTTGCGGCTGGTCTTCCACGTGATGGCCGATCCGTTGACGTTCCACGAGCCGTATCTGGCCCGTAACCACGAGATCTACCAGGCGATGACCGGCGGGCAAGTCGCGGCGGCGGAGCAGATGCTTGCCGACTACCTCACCGACGCCGAGTCCCATATCCGCGGCGCGTACACCCACATCGTCGCCTGACTCCGGCGTTTGTCGCAGGGTGAGCGCAATCCTGGCGGCCGAACGGGCCGCCGAGGAGAGTGGGACGGCTTGTTCCCGGTTGTCTCGTGTGAGAGAGGTCGTCATGTCCGACAGCAGTGCGCGGTTCCGGCCGATCGAATCGTTGCTCGAACAGACCGCGGCCGAGCTCGGGGTGCAATCGGTCTTGGTCATGCGATCTACACCGACCCACATGGCGGTCGAGGCGACGGCCGGCGCGGCCGAGGCGCACTACACGGTGGGCGCCGAGGGCAAGAAGGGCGCGCCCTTCGCGGACGCGCAGGAGCTGTACTGCGAGCGGGTCGTCGACAACGACACCGAACTGTTCGTGCGTGATTCGCGTGCCGATCCGGCCTTCGCGGGCAACGCGGACGAGGTGGAATTCGGACTGGTCAACTACCTCGGGTTGGCGGTGCACAATCCGGACGGCAGCGTCTACGGTACCGTCTGCGTACTCGACGACCAGGCGCGCGACTACACGCCCGAGGAGCGGGCCCGGCTCGCTGAGCTGCGCGCGGCGGCCGAAGACGCCCTTGCCGCCGAGCCGCACCCCTGACCGGGCGTTCTGCAGGGTTCAGCACCAAGTCGTAGGATCAATTCGGTTACCGCTCTACCCCTTCCGACAGCAGCGTAATTGCCACGTCGGCAAGCGGTTCGCGTGCTTCTCTACCGGGACTGCTTGTCGCACAGGTCATTCAAAGACTTCGAGGAGAGCACCATGCGTACTGAAGGTGATACCTGGGACATCGTCAGCAGCGTCGGGATGACCGCGCTGTTCGTCGCGGCCGCGCGAGCGGTCGAATCGAAGCAGCCCGATGCCCTGGTCCACGACGAATTCGCCGAGTTGTTCGTCGCGGCGGCCGGCGATCCGGACACGATGCAATTGATCAACGATCGAGAGCTGTGGGCGCAGAGCCCGCTCGGCACCGGATTCATGGGACTTCGCAGCAAGTTCTTCGACAACCTCTTCCGCACCGCGGCCGAGGACGGCGTGCGGCAAGCGGTGATTCTGGCCGCCGGGCTCGATGCCCGCGCCTATCGCCTGGACTGGCCGCAGGGCATGGTCGTCTACGAGATCGACCAGCCCAAGGTGCTGGAATTCAAGCGGCAGGTACTCGCCGACGCGGATGCCACACCCAAGGCCGACCGCAGGGAGGTGGCCGTCGACCTGCGGGAGAACTGGCCCGCCGCGCTCATCGAGGAGGGCTTCGATCCGAGCGTCCCCACGGTGTGGTCGGCCGAGGGTCTGCTCCCGTATCTGCCAGGCGCCGCGCAGGACGCGCTGTTCGCCCGGATAGATCAGCTCTCCGCGCCCGGCAGCAGGCTGGCCAGCGACGCACTCGACCCCGAGGTCGACCTCGCGCAGCTCGGCGACTTCCAGGCCGAGCAACTGCGCGACACGCCCTTCGGAAAGATCGACATCACCAGCCTGTTCTACACCGACGATCGCACGGATCCGGCCGAGTGGCTGACGAATCAAGGCTGGACCACGACCACCGTGGCGCCCGAGGAACTGGCCGAGCGTTACGACCGGCCGCTCTCCGCCGTCCTCGAGCCGTTCGCCGAGATGTTCAACAGCATCAAGTATTTGAGCGCCGCCAAGCCCTCCTGATCGCCCACCTCCCGGGCCGCCGACTGTGGCGGCCCCAGGGTCATGCTTGGTTCGCAATCAGGGTGGCGGCGAGTGTGATGGCGCCGGGGCCGGTCAGCCGCGACGCCGCCGCGGTGCGGCCCGTCGCGAGCAAGAGCAACGCGCCCGCGGTCCCCTCGACGAGCAGGCCGTCACCAGCCGACCACTCAATGTCGGTGGCCACCAGGCGATAGCTCGACAACCGTTCGTCGATGCCGAACCGGTCGCCGGTCGCCCATACCCGATCCAGTGCCGATCGCGCAGGCACGGACGGCATCTCACCGGCGAGGCCGAGCGGTATCGCGATGTCTTGGACGTGCACGAGCATGTCGAGCAGCCGGTCGGTGGGGACCGTGCCGATCGGGAAGAATCGCGAGGGCACGCTGGCGCGCAGCTCCGAGTGCAGCTGCCGAGTGCTGACGCTGTCGGCGTGCCGAATGGCGGTGTCCCGCAACGCCCCGTGCACGCTGCCGCGGGCGCGGAGCAGGTTGACCAGTATCCAGCCGAGGTTCGCGCGCGTGCACAGCACCACATGCGCGACCACATCGCGGACGCGCCAGTCCGCGCAGAGGGATTCGTGGTCCCAGTCGGACTCGGGCCGGTCCGCGAGCAGGTCGGCCATGCGCTGTCGCTCGGCGGCGACCGCGCGCCAGATCTGCTCGGTCGTCATGGATTCGATGTCTTTCATAGCTCGACCCTCTCTCTCGAAGTTCCATTAGCGTAAGAACTCCACCCGAGTGGAGGTGCAAGCTACTGTGACCGAGGACACACTTCACGATGTGGTGAGCATCGGCGAGCTGGCCCGGCGGACCGGCGTGCCCGTTCGGACCATTCGGTTCTACTGCGACAGCGGGATTCTGGCGTACCACCGGACCGGCGGCGGCCATCGGGTGTTCGACGCCGCCGCGACCGACCGGCTGCTGCTGGTACGCCGATTGCGGGCCATGGGTGTGCCGCTTTCCGCGATCGTGCGGGTGCTGGATGGTAGCGAGACGATCAGCGAGGCGGCCGCGGCCGAACGCGTCGCGCTCGACGCCGAACTCGAGGCGCTGCGGTGGCGGCGCGCGGCGCTGTACGCCATCGAGAGCGCGCCGCCCGACGAGCGGGCCGGACGCCTGGAACTGCTTGCCGCCGTGCACGACCGGGGCGCGGTGATCGATAGCGTCGTCGCGTTCTGGCGGCCCATCCTGGTTCCGCTGCCGCGGGAGGAGTTCGATTCGTTCATCGACATGAACGTGCCGCCGCTGCCGAGCGAGCCTGCCCCCGCTCAGGTCGTCGCCTACGCCGAGCTCACCACCCTCACCACCGATCCGCGCGTGAAAAAAGCTATGACACAGCAGATTTGGCGATCAGACGGGGATCGGATCAGCGATCGCCTGCAGTTCGTGACGTCGGTCGCCGACGCGTTCGAGATCGCGGCCCCGCTCGTCGCCGCCCACGAAATCCCGCACCCCGGACCCGAACTCGACCGGTACGTGGATGCGCACGCGGCGGCCAGGCAGGAACGAGACACGCCCCGATTCCGGCGCGCGCTACTCAGCACCGGTACGACAGATACCGATCCGCGGCTGCAACGCTTCTGGCGGCTGACCGCCGATATCACCGGCACGGAGACCACCGTGGGGGCCGTCCACTATTGGCTGCTCGACGCGCTGCGCCAGACAGTCTGAAGCCGCTCCCGGCCCGATGATCCGGGCAAACACGAAGCGGCTACAGACTTTATCGAGTTTGTCCGGGCCGATCAGCGGTCGCGACCTGCCGCGGGGGTGGACGTCTTGCGGCTGGTCCGGGCGCGGCGGCGAGCTGCCTGCAGTTCGGCGAGTTCCTGTTCGAGGATCTCGGCGATGCGGAACTGGCCGGTGTCGTGGATTTCCGGGGTGGCCGGAGTTTCCTTGGCATCGGTTGCGGTGCCTGCCTTTTCGTCGGCCGGGGCGGGCTGCCGCTTGATGGCGGCGGTCGTGGCGCTCGCGGCGGCGGTCGCGGACGGGCGGTCCGCCGATGCCGCGGTGACCTTGTCCGGGGCGGGTACGGCAGGCTTGCTCGGCTTGGCCGGGGCGGGCTGCTGCGCGGCGATCTTGGTCGGCGTGGTCGGCTTCGGGGCCGCCGCAACGACCGGCTTGGTGGCGGACTTGGTCGGCACGCTGGCGCCGTTCGCCGGGGTGATCGGCTTACTGTCGACCCCGTTGCGCTTTTCGCCGTTCACCGGAGCGGTCGACTTGCTCGGCACGACCGGCTCGTCGGCCTGGATCGGCTTGGCAGCACGGAAGGCGGTGCCATTTTCGGACTTCGGCACGGACCGGGTCTCGATCGTGCTGTCGGTGAGGTCGCTGCCGAGGGTCGCCGCGGCCACGACTTTCGCCGAGGGCGCCGGGGCCGCCGAGCGGAAGGCGGACCGGGTCGGTGCGGTCTCGGGTGTCGTGTCATCCTCGTCGGCGAGCAGCACGGTCGGTGCGTCTTCGATCTCCGGATCGACGACGCCCACCGGTGCCGCGTTCAATTCCGCGAGCGGGTCCGGTTCAGCCTCGACGGTCAATTCGGCGAACGAGTTGGCCGCCAGCATCTCCGCGGCCGGACGTCGCATCCGGTAGCTGGCGAGCGTGGGCAGCGTGCGGCGGATCTGCTCGGCCGGGTCGGGCAGATCCCGGACCTGGTCGGTGGCGCGGTGGATAGCGAGGCCGTAGCGCGCGCTGGCGGCGTCGTGGATGAGCAGCGAGACGCCGATCATCACCGGCGCGACGGCGTGCACGGCGGCGTCGTACCAGTGCTCAGCGCGCAGGTACGGATAGGTGTTCAGGGTGACGGTCAGTCCGAGCAGGGCGACCTCCGCGGCGACCACCTGCTTGCGGTTGTCTACGACACCCCACTCGGCCACCTTGTTGGTGCCGATCATGATGATGATCAGGCAGACGCTGATCATCCCTTCCAGCAGGTAGCTGAACCAGTACAGCGGGTCACCCGGCCCGCCCGGCGCGATGTTGTGCTGGACGTTCACCGCGGACCACAGCATGCCCGCCGCGACGACACCGGCCAGTGCGCGCAGTGACCAGGCGCGGTGCCGATATAGGGAGGCCAGTTTGGCATGCGGGCTCGACTCGCGGCGCTGTGCGGCAATTGCCTTGCGGGCCACCAGGAGATCTCGCATGTCGGCCTTCTCGATCGCTTCGGTGGTCTGCCTGGCGCGGTCGGCCGCTCCTGCCGCGGCTTGAGCCTCTTTCCAGCGTTGACCACGGTCTTGCCCGCGAATCTTCTCGGCGAGCTCGCGTTCGGCCAGCAGCTCATCCTCGGAGAGCGCTTCGGTCAACGCGGGATCGAATTGGTATGCCAGCCGGCCACGGGCCTTCTCGACCCGCCGTGCCAGCTGTGTGACCTCGTCCTCAATGGGATGTTGGATGGTCATTTCGGCTCCAAGAGGAGATTCGATGGCAGACAAGTGATCACGCGTGGGAAGGCTACATCGCATTCGCCGTCGACGCACCGTTGCCAGCGAAAACCGTCGATTTGCCGGGAGAATGCGGCGTGCCGCGACCGCGTTTCCTGGATGATCATAGAACAGGCACGACGATCCGCAACCGCGGAGTTGCCGACGATCGATAGCCGAGGACGCTGGAAGGACGCTGTGCGGCGCCGGTCACTCGACGCCGAGTGTCCTTGCACCGTCGGCGAATACGGCGAGATCAGGAACGGCACGACTTCACTATGCCCGTTTCGCCGGACTCTGCACGATGAAACTCGCTGCGGTCGTGGCGCTCCCGCCGATGTTGAGGGTGGCGAACCGGTGCGCGTCCGGCACTTGGTACGCTCCTGCTTTCCCGGTGACCTGTTTGTAGGCATCGAGTACCATTCGTACACCAGTCGCACCAACAGGATGACCACCACCGATCAATCCGCCGCCGGGGTTGACCGGCAATCGGCCGTCACGCGCTATATCGCCGCCCGCCACGGCTTTCCAGCTTTCGCCGGGACCGGTGATGCCGAGATGATCTATCGCCATGTACTCGGACATGGAAAAACAGTCGTGTACCTCGATGCCGTCGACCGCGTCGATATCGGGCAACCCGGCCCGGCCCAGCGCGTCGAGCACCGTCTGGCGCACGTGCGGAAACACATACGGATCGTCGGCGGCGACGCGGAGCTTGCTCGCCAACGGCAGGCCCGCGGTGCGATGACCCCAGCCACTGACCTCGGCGCGCTCGCCGGGCCGTAAGTCGGTGCGCCGCGCCAAGAATCGATCCGACACCACGATCACGGCGGCGGCGCCGTCGGTCATCTGACTGCAATCCTGACGGCGCAGGCGACCGGCCACCGGCGGGTTCGCCGTGTCGTCGGTGCCGAAACTGTCCGGGGTGAACGTCCAATCCCTGGTCTGCGCAAGCGGGTTGGCGCGTGCGTTGGCGATGTTGAGTTCGCTGATCGCGCGCAGATGGGTGTCGTCGAGCCCGTAGCGCCGGTCGTATTCGTCGGCGAGTTCGGCGAACATGGTGGGCCACACGAACTTCGTGTCCCGCGCCTCGTGCCCGACCCAGGCGGCGGCACCGAGATATCCCGCGGCCTCGTCGCCGGGGACGGTCTTCTCCAGCTCCGCACCGATCACCAGCGCGCAGTCGTAGCGACCCGATTCCAGGTCGGCCATCGCGGCGAGCAGCGCCATACTGCCGGAGGCGCAGGCGGCTTCGTGCCTGCTCGCCGGGACGCCCCACAGCTCCGGGATGACCGTGGCGGGCATGCCGCCGAGTTGACCCTGCCCGGTGAACAACTGGCCGAACGCGTTACCGACGTGGATCACGCCGATCTCGGTGGCCTCGATGTCGGTCGCGGCGAGGGTCGCCTCGATCACCGCGCCGACGAGCGCGTCGAATCCCTTGCCGTCGCGGTGCCAGTTGACGGCGAAATCGGTTTGGCTGCCGCCTAGTAGGTGAATAGTGCTGGTGGACATGAAAACTCCTGTATGTCGGTGATAGACAGCAATGCGGCGCTGTGAAATCCGGTTAAACCGGGTCCTCGATGAGCGTCGAGCGCAGCTCGCGGCGCAGCAGCTTGCCGACCGGGTTGCGGGGCAACGCGTCGACGATCTCCAGTCGTTCCGGCAATTTGAACGACGCCACCTCGCGAGCGCGCAGGTGCTCGACCAGGCCGTCCAGCGTTACCGTCGCGCCGGGCTCGGGAACGACGAAGGCGCAACACTTCTCGCCGAGCACCGGATCGGGATAGCCGACCACCGCCACCTCGGCGACGCCGGGGGCGTCCGCGAGCAACCCCTCGATCTCGGCGGGGGCGATGTTCATGCCGCCGCGGATGATGATCTCCTTGATCCGGTCGACGAACCGCAGATACCGGCCGTCCTCACCGCACAGCTCGAATACGTCTCCGCTACACAGGAACCCGTCCGCATCGAACGGTTCGGTCGCGGTGCCGGGCAGATAGCCGCCGAACACGGCCGGGCCCGCGAGCCGGAGTTCGCCGATGCCACCGACTTCGGTGACCGGTGCGCCGGTGCGCACGTCGACGAGCTTGACCCGGGTGCTCTCGGCCAGCCGGGTGGCCCAGCGAACGCCCGGCGCGCCGTAGCGCGGCAGGTATTGCGCTCGGATGACCGGATCGGGAAAGTCGACGGGTGCGCCGAGCAGCGAAACGCCCTCGTTGGACCCGAAGAAGTTGAGCACCTCGATGCCGAGGTCGTCCTGCCAGCCGCGAACCACGCTGGGCGGCAACGGCGCACCGCCGGAACCGACGCGTTGCAGCGAGGACAGGTCGGCCGAGGCGCGCAATGCCTCGTTGTGCAGCAGCATCGTCAGCAGCGCGGGTGGCATGCTGGTGTGCGTCACCCGGTGTCGCGCGATCTGTCCGAGGAACACCGGCAGGTCGAGCGGTTGGTGCTGCACCAGGTGTCCGCCGGTGATCAACCACGGCAGGAACGACGCCGCGAAGCCCGCCATGTTGACCATGGGAAAGGGGTTGAGCAGCACCGACTCCGGGGTGAGGTGTAGTCCGTCCTGCACGCCCCAGGCCATGGCGAGCCAGTCGCCGTGGCAGCGTGGGATGCCCTTGGGCGCGGCCTCGGTTCCGCTGGTCCAGCAGATGGTGACGCGGTCGTTCACCGAAACCGTCAGTCCGCCAACGTAGCAGCGCAGGCGCTCCCGGTCGGCGGCATCGACCGGCTCGTCCAGTGCGATCGCGTTATCCGGCACTGCGGGGCCGAATGCGAAGACGGTGCGCGAGCCCGCAGCCACTTCAAGTGCCTCGCAGGCGAGTTCGCGCCCCGACAGCTCGCCGGTGGTGATGATCGCCGTCGCGTCGGCCGCGGCGACGATGCCGGACAGCTCGTGGCGGCGGTACGAGGCGGGCATGGGTGTCGCGACCGCGCCGAGCCGCCACAGCGCGAAGTAGGTGGCGGTCAACGCGATCGAGTTCGGCAGCAGGACCGCGACGGCATCGCCCTGCCGAATGCCGTTGCGGTACAGCGCCGCCGCGAGATCGGTACAGCGCTCGTCGAGTTCGCGCCAGGACAGGGTCTGTGGCTGCGCTCCGGTCAACGCGGCGAGGTTGGCGGGGTCGGTGACGGCGGGCGCGTCCGGTGCCGTGTCGACTCGGCGTTGCAAGAGCTCCGGCAGCGTATCCGGCTGCCACCAGCCACGATCGAGATACTCACGCACCCGGTCCGCAGGGTGGCAGGTGGGTATCGAGACGGCGGAATCAGTGCGTGCGGCTGCGGTGACGGGCGACTCGGCCATGGTGTTCCTTCAATTCAGACGCCGCAGCACTACCGCGGCGCCCAGCCCGAGGGCCGCGGGAATGGTGACCAGCGCGTGTTCGCCGCCCGTGCGCGTAAGTGCGTCGAGCGCTTGGACGATGAGGTTGCCGCCGGTCGCACCGAGCGGATGTCCGACCGCGAGGGCGCCGCCGGTCGGATTGACCAGCGCCGGGTCGAGGCCGAGGTCCCTGGCCAGCAGAATCGGTGTGACAGCGAAGGATTCGTTGGCTTCCACCACGTCCAGGCCCGCGGCGGTGATACCGGCGCGGGTGAGCGCGAGCCGCGCCGCGGCGGCCGGTGCGGTCAGCAGTGGTGAGCGCACCGCGGTCTGTGCGGTGCCGATGATCCTGGCGATCGGCGGGCGGCCGAGTGCCGCTGCGGCGTGCAGGTTTCCGACGACTACGGCCGAGGCGCCGTCGGCGAGCTGTGGTGCGGTCGCGATCGTGTGCAGACCGGCCGCCGGGTGCGGTGAGCCTGGCAGGCGACGGGCCACCCGCTCCCATGCGGGATCGTCGCCGAACAGGGCGGGTAGTGCGGCGAAGGCCTCGGTATTCGCGTCGGGGCGGGCGCCCTCGTCGGCGTCGAGCAGCACGGTGCCGCCCTTGCGGACCGGTACCACGGAGTCGGAACTCGGTGCGGCGGTTGCTCGCTGGTGCGATTGCACGGCGTAGGCGTCGAGTTCGGCTCGGGTGATGTCGTAGGCGGCGGCGGTGAGATCGGCGGATACTCCGATCGTCACGAACCCGGTGCGTTCGCCGAGGTCGGCGTCCGTCGCGATGGCTGGTCGATCCGACAGCATCGGCACCCGGGACATCGACTCGACCCCGCCCGCGACGATCACGTCGGCGAAGCCAGCGGCGACCCGGGCCGCCGCACTCTCGACCGCGTCGAGCCCGGAGCAGCACAATCGTGACACCACACCACCGGGCACCCGGTCCGGCCAGCCCGCCCACAGCGCCGCCACACGTGCCAGGTTTCCGCCCTGCTCTCCCACCGTCGTGTTGCTGCCGACCAGGATGTCGTCGACGGAATCCACACTGAGCGAGCGGCTTTCGAGCGCGACGAGCAACTGTCCGAACAGCTCGTAGGGTGGCAGCTCGGCGAGCGTGCCGCCTGCTTTGCGGACACGTGCGCGGGGTAGTCGGATCGCGTCGTAGAGGTAGGCGTCGGGTAACGCGTCAGTCATGGTCGATCCTCGCGAGGGTCTCGAGCGTGTGATGTCCCGCCGGGTCCTCGGCCGAAGTGGCAGGGACGACGACGATTTCGTCGGCGCCCGCGCTGCGGTATGCGTCGAGTCGGCGGATCAGGGTGGCGTCGTCGCCGAACATGCCTACGGCCGCCGGTAATTCGTCGGGCACGGCTGCCAGGATGTCGCGCGGATGCGCACCGCTGTGCGCGAGACGCACGACCTCGCCGAAGCCCGCCTCCTCGAACATGGCGTCGTAGCCAGGTGCACGCAGATAGCCCACGACGCCGCGGCGGACAGTCGCGAGAATGTCGGGTGTCGGATCCGCGGCGGCGGTGACCCACACCGAGATTGCGGGACTCGGCAGGCCCGCCGTCGCCGCCGCCTCGCGCACCACCTCGGCGCAACGCGAAACCTGTTCTGGAGTGACCAGATTCAGCACCACACGGTCGGCGGTACGAGCCGCTGCCGCCAAGGCACGCGAGCCGAAGGCGGCCACCGTGATCGGCGAGCGCGGTGGCGCGAGGCGGAGCCGGTAGCCCTTGGTGCGCTCCACCTCCCCCGCGTAATCGACCTTGTCGCCCGCGAGCAACCCACGCAAGATGCGCGCCGAGTCTTCTAGATGCACTGCGGTGCGGCGTCTTTCGCGGCCGTGCCAGCCGCTGACGACTACCGTGCTCGAGCTGCCGATGGCGACATCGACCGATCGGCCGGTGAGTGCCGCGACGCTCGCAACACCCATGGCGATGGTGGCGGGGCTGCGGACATCGACCGCGAACGGACCGAGGCACAGCGGAATCCGGCCGGGAGCCAGCCCGATCGCGGCGGCAAGCGCGAAGGCGTCGAAGGTCGCCATCTCGCCGATCCACAGGCGGTGATAGCCCAGCTTCTCCGCCGCCTCGGCGACGGCAAGGGCGTCCAACGGAGCGCGGTCCTGCCAGTACGGCAGGCTCACGCTCAGTTGGCGGTCGTCGCCGCTCACTCGGCCGACTGTGCCGCCGCGCGCATCCGCGCACCGCTGACCCAGGTGGCGTGGAAGCCGAGGGGCACCCTGGTCGGCAGGCCGAGGCGGCACACCGGCCCGGTGGCGAGGTCGGCGGCGTCGTAGATCCAGACCTCCGACAGCTGGGTGTGGCTGTTGAACGCGAACATGGTGAGCCAGGCGTCGTCCTCGTCGCGCGCGTCCGGTCGCGGGACCACGGTGAGCTCGCTGCCGAAGAAGCCGTCGCCGAACGGCTGGGTTTGCTTGGCGCCGGTGCGCAGGTCGTACTTGATCACGGCGTCGAAAAGCATTGTGCTGTCGACCGATAGCCGCATTTGATAGGACCAGCGGCCGCGCTGGCCGGTGCTGCCCTGATCGATGGCCGGGAATTCGGTGTTGACGTCGTCCATGGCCTCTTCGAGGGTGGCGCCGGTGCGCAAGTTGAAGCGGTACTTGTGCAGCTTCGCCTCGGGGCGCAGGTAGGCCAGCAGCTGGGCAAGCGGGTTCGCGCGATCCGACACCGGGCTCGGCTTGGACACGCGGCAGACCACCATGACGATCTCGTCGCCGTCTTCCCACGAGTTGACGGTGTGATAGATGTAGCCGGGCGCGGCCTCGAACCAGCGCACCTGGGTGCCGTCGCCGCGCCGGGGCAGCACCGCGAAACGGCTCGGCAGGGTGCGGTCGAAGAACAGCTTGAATCGGCCCGCCGCGGCGGCCCTCGGGTCGTTGTACAGCGGCAGATCCATCAGGATCGAGTAGTTCTCGGTGATCGCCATGTCGTGCGGCAACCGCGGGCCCGGCAGCTCGAGACCGGTGTAATGGGTGACCGTGCCAGACGGATCGGCGATGCCGTAGCGCAGGTAGGGCGCGTGGATGCCGTAATCGAAGAAGATGAACTCCTCGGTGCGCTCGTCGACCTTGGCGTGCGCGGAGATCTCGCCGGGCAGTGTGCCGCCGAAGGTGTCGACGCCGCGGGTCTCCAGGCTGATCGGGTCCAGCGCATAGGGTTTGCCCGCGCGGTACCACAGCGACAGCAGGTTGCCGTGATGGAAGACGACGTCGGTGTTGGCGGAGTTGCGCTCCCGGCGATCGCCCGGCGGGTTGTCGTCCCACGGCTCGATCACGCCGCGCCACAACGCGGTTCCGGCGGCACGCTCGGCCTCGAACTCGGCAGTGCGGATGTAGCGGTTGCGGTAGGTGGCCTTGCCGTTCTCGAAGTGCACCGCGTGCAACATGCCGTCGCCGTCGAACCAGTGGTAGCGGCCGATCGGCGCGAAGTGGGGGTTGGGGCCGTTGCGGACGTAGACGCCGTCGAGGTCGGCGGGGAGTTCGCCGTGCAGGACGGCGAGGTCGGTCGCGGTGATCTCGTCGGGGGTCGGCGCGTACATGCCCTCCAGATACGGATTGGTCAGCGCTTGCGCGGCCGGCGCGATGAGTTCTTCGTTGAGCGTCACGAGTTGCCTACCCTTCACTACAGTTATTGAAGTGATACGCGTCTCAATGAAGAGTGTCAAGAGGTGCTGGTCGGCGACTCAGGCGAGGCGGTCCAGGACTGCTTGCGGAACCGGTTCGAAGCGGACGTCGGCGCGCTCGAGTCTGGCGTCGCAGCCGCGGCAGCGCAGCGCGGGTGCCAGGTCGGCGCCGCATTCGCGATGCCGGATGCGCAGGCCCGGTTCGGGTGCGCCGGGATGCGCGAGCGCGGACCAGGAGAGCAGGAACGCGTAGATCGCGAACAGTGCGCGACCGCGTGGGGTCAGCCGATATTCGCGTCCGGCGCCATCGCCGGATCGGCGCAGGATCTGAGCGTCGCAGAGGCGGGACAGTCGCTCGGTCAAGGTGGTGGGCGACATGTTCATCGCCGTGCGGAACGCGCTGAACTTTCGCACGCCTGCCAAGGCGAGGCCGGTCACGGTGGCGCTCCAGCGGTCGCCGATCGCCTCCATGACCTCGTCGAACCGCATGTCGGTTCGGGCGGCGACGGGCGCGCGGGCGCGGCGCCTGCCGCTGGAGGCGAAGCGCCACAACGCATCGTCGCCGAGGTCGACATCGGTGTCGCGCGGGGTCACCGTGCGGCCGCAGCCCCGGCACATCAGCACCGGCGGGCCGCGATGGCCGCACGCGTCGTGCACCAGGTCGGGGTGCAGCGCGCCCTCGGCAGTCCACTCGCGCTGCCAGCTCCAGACGGAGACGAGGATCTCCCAGGTGGCCATGCCGAGATCGGTGAGCAGATAGTCGAAGCGGTCCGGGGCCGCCGCCTGCGGGGTACGGACGAAGACGCCCGCGTCGACCAGCGCGGCGAGTCGGGCGGTGAGTACGGCGGGTGGGGCGCCGGTGCGTTCGATCCACTGGTTGAACCGGCGGGTGTGGTTGACGAACGCGTGTCGCAGGATGGTGAGCGTCAGGCGGTCGCCGAGCAGGTCGAAGGTGGCCGTGACGGGATGCTGGGCGGGTTGTCCCGAGTCGATCGGCTCATTTGTCATCCGCGCGCACACCTCCCGATTCGTCGTCGCCTAGTTGCACTTCATTAACTGTAGTTGAATGGCTCGTTCACTTGCGTTCCGTCGCTCGAGGGATAACGACGGACTCCAGTTCCAGGTCTATCTCGAGGCGGGTGAGCATCTCCCGGAACTCGCTCGCGGGATAGCGCTCGTTCTCGGTGACCAGGCCGAGTACGGTGCCGCTGCCCGGCGCCGACAGCGGACGGATTCGATCGACCACGCCCTCGATAGGGTCGAACAGCCGCAGCTCGGGCCGCGCGCGCTCGAAATAGTCACGCAGCCAAGGCAAATGCGTGCTGGACAGCGTCACCGCGTCGATGCCGGGGTGTGCCGCGAGCAAAGTGTTCAGGAATTCGCTGATCACCGTCGCGGTGTGCTCGCGACGGAACAGGAAGTCGCCACTCTCCACCAGTTCCACCAGCGCCGAGGCGTTGACCGCGTGCACCCGGGTTTGCGCCGGACCCGCTGCCGCGCGCAGAAATTCAACCAGCTCAACACTTTCCACCAGCGAGCGCACACCGAGGACCGCCACCTCGTCGGCCACCGCCAGCGCTTCCGTCACCGGTGGCCGCACCCCGAATATCGGGACCGGGCTGCGCAGATCGTCGAGGATGGTCACCGAAGGGGCGTTGGACGCCAACAGGATCGCGCTCGGCTCGAATTCGGCGAGGAACCGCACCGCGCGGTCGACCACCGTCAGCAACTCGGTCCGATCCTTCGCGCCGTACGGGAAGCTGGCCCGGTCGGCGAGGTACACGATGTCGCGGTCGGGCAGGCGCCGATGCAACAGTTCCACCGCCGAATAACTGCCGAGGCCCGCGTCGAAGACCGCGATAGGTTGCCGTAAAGAGGTCACCCGCAGATCATGCCCGGTGGTCGCCGCGCGGTCGCCGGAGGCGCCTGACAGACTCGGCGGGTGACCGATTCTCGTGATGCGGATGCGACCCGGCTGGCTACCGAGTCGCTGCGGCAAGATGATCCAACAGGATGGTTCGAGCGGCTGTACGCGGCGGCGGCCGATGGTGCGGCGGTGGTGCCGTGGGACGCGATGGAACCGAACGAGCTGCTGGTCGACTGGCTCGAGCGGCATGAGCGGGCCAACGGCGGGATGCGGGCGATGGTGGTCGGCTGCGGGCTGGGCCGCGATGCCGAGCACCTCGCCGCGCTTGGCTTCGAGACGACCGGGTTCGATATCGCGGAGACCGCGATACGCACCGCGCGCGAACGTTTCCCCGATTCCCCGGTGGACTATGTGGTAGCCGACCTGCTCGACCCACCCGCCGCGTGGGCGGGTGCGTTCGATCTGGTCGTCGAGTCGATCACCGTGCAGTCGATGCCCGTCTCGTTGCGTGCGGTGGCGACCGCGAACGTCGCGCGGATGGTGGCACCCGGCGGCGAGCTGGTGGTCATCGCGGGAATTCGCGAGGAAGCCGCGGAGGTGGACGGGCCGCCGTGGCCGCTCACCCGGTCCGAGATCGACGCGTTCGCGGTCGGCGATCTCCGCTCGATCCGCGTCGAACAGGTATCCCCCGCCGGTCGGCCAGGATTCACCCGATGGCGCGCGGTGTTCCAGCACGGCTGAACTTTCGCACGGCAGGATGGTGGGGTGATCGAGAACGGCGCGGGCGGTGCCGCCGACGACCTGGTCTGGTATGCGGCGTACGGATCGAACATGCACCTGAGTCGCCTCCGGTGCTACCTCACCGGAGGTACGCCGGAAGGTGGGGCACGGACGGTGCCCGGCTGCCGCGATCCCGCAGAGCCCGCCCGCTCGGTCCCCCTCATGCTCCCGGGCCTGCTCTATTTCGCCACCGAATCGTTGATATGGACCGGCGGACGGGCCTTCTACGACCCCGACGGACCGGGCCAGACCGCCGCCCGCGCCTACCTGCTCACAGTTGCCCAGTTCTCCGACATCGCCGCCCAAGAGATGTACCGCCTACCCGACACAGATCTCGACCTGACCGAAGCAATCACCAACGGCCGCGCCCTACTCGGCCCCGGCCGCTACGAAACCCTCTCCTACGCGGGAACATTCGAGAACCGCCCGATCCTCACCTGCACCGCCCCCTGGCGCCACACCGACCTCCCTGGAAACTCCCCCGCCCCCACCTATTTACGCCACCTGGCCGCAGGCCTCATCGAATCCCACCGCTGGACAATCGAAACCACCGCCACCTACCTCGCCACCCGCCCCGGCGCCAACCACACCTGGACCCCGGAAACCCTCGCCGCCCTCCTCGCCACCTGACCGAGGTAGACACGTGCGAGCTCGAGCAGAGCATCTCGGACCGACTGGGTCGCCGATCAGGTTCAGCGTGAGCACATTTGTCGCCGGTACTGTGATGGCCGTCATATACGAGAGGGTGTCGAGAACAGTTCGCCAGCTCCGTCCCTGAGGCATAAGCACCTCCAGAAAGGACTTTCGATCATGGCTATCGCCGCTGACCTCGACCACGCCACCGACTCGCAGGCGGACTGGGTCGCCGAGCAGACTCGTACATATCTTGCCTCGAATGGTGCCGAGGGACACGAGTCGAACGGCATCTACACGCTCATTCTCGCCACGACCGGACGCCGGACCGGCGTTGCGCGCCGCACGTGCCTGATCTACGGCACCGCGGGCACGGACTTCGTCGTCGTTGCCTCCGATGCCGGCGCCGACGAAAATCCCGCGTGGTTCAAGAACCTACTGGCGGACCCGAGCGTCGGCGTGCAGGTCGGCGACCGTCGGTTCACCGCGCGCGCCCGGGTCGCGACGCCGGACGAGCGCGGGCCGCTGTGGCGCCAGATGGCGCGCATCTTCCCCCTGTACGACGAGTACGCACAGAAGACCGACCGCGAAATCCCGATCGTCCTGCTCACTCCGCAGGACTGACCTTGTGCGCGGTCAGCCCGGCGGGAACCTGATGGTGCGCCCCACGCCGTCGGGATGGCCCGCCGCCCGCTGTTCGGCCGCGAAATGCGTGAGCCGGGTGCGGAGGTCGGCGGGCATCGGAGCGGTTCTTCTCGTCCCGAGGTCGACGTGCAGGTCCAACTGCTCGGACACGGCCACCCGGGTCCCGTCGCCGAGATTGCGCACTTCGTGAAAGAAGTGCAGCCGCTTGGCATCCACACCCAGCAACCAGGAATCGACGGCCAGCCGCGACCCGTGCAGTACCTCTCGTTCATAGGTCATGGCGGTCTGCACGACGACCTTCCCGAACCCTGTCGTCCGGACGTACTCGTCACCGAGGCCGAGGGCGTCCGTGAACGCGGCATGGGCGCGGTAGACCACGATCCCGTAATACTGGGCATTCATATGGTTGTTGATGTCGATCCACGTCGCATCGACGTCACATTCGAGGGTCCGCAAACCGCCCCTTCCCCACGCTGTCAGCAGTTACTTGCCCAAAAGTACAACCAAGCACTTGCTTGGTGCAACTGCTGTCATCTCCACCATGCCCGAAAGGGGTTCTTGGGTAACCCCTTTGGGCATCCGCGCAGGGCGCCGCGCTATTCGACGCGACTCAAAAGGGGTCGGTAAACGACCGACGTCTCTGAGCAGGTATGCGGCACTCAGAGCGCCACGACCTAGTGGACGGCGGGCTCGGATACCGCGTCTGCGATTCCGGCGGCCGGGATCGACGGCGGATGGCAGTCGGCGGTCGGCGACTGGGCGGACAGCGATTGCAGGAGGCAGCCGACATTGATCAGCGATCCGAGCGACGAACTACCCGTTCCGGCTTGGGCGGACGGGGCGGCGATGAAAAGCGAGGCGGCGCAAAGCAATCCGCCGGCCATAATTTTGCGAGTGATCATGATGGACTAATCGCCGCCCGAGCCGCGGGTGTTGCGTACCCGGGTGCCCCCAATTTCATCGCCAATGAATTTGTACTGTGGCGTGTCGATTCGCGACATGAGCCAACCCATACCGACAGGCGAACGGTTCGACCGGCGCTTACGGGGTAGATCGTGTGCAGGACGGACAACACCGGCCAGAGCGAAGGAGTCCTCTTTTGCCCGATCCCGCAGCGGTTCTTTTCGATATCGACGGCACCCTCGTCGACTCCAATTACCTGCATGCCAGGGCCTGGCACCGGGCGTTTCGCGAGGCAGGCGCCACCGTGCCGACCTGGCGCATTCACCGCGCCATCGGCATGGACGGCGACGCGCTGATCCAGACCCTGGCAGGCGACCTGTCCGATGCCGCCACGGATCGTGCCGACGACCTGCACTCTCGCTTCTACCTGGACGGCGCCGACGAGCTGACCTTGCTGCCCGGCGCCAGGGAGGCGTTGGCGGCGCTGCACGCCCGCGGCCTGCGCGTCGTGCTCGCCACGTCCGCGCCCGAGGACGAGCTGTCCCTGCTGCGCAAACTGCTCGACAGCGAGTCCGTGCTGTACGCGGTGACCGGCGGCGAGGATGTCGAGACCGCCAAACCCGATCCGACCATCGTGCAGATCGCGCTCGATCGGGCCGGTGTCCCCGCGGAACGGGCGGTCTTCGTCGGCGACACGGTCTGGGACATCCGGGCCAGCGCCGCCGTCGGCGTGCCGGCCGTCGGTGTGCTCAGCGGCGGAATCTCGCGGGCCGAACTCGAGGACGAGGGCGCGACATTCGTTTGCGACGACGTCGCGCAGCTGTTGCGCCAACTCGAGGACAGCCCGATCGCGCGTCTGCTCTGAGCAACGGAGTGATCCCGCGCCTGCGGAGCTGAATACTTACCGAAGCCTACCGGCCGAGGTCAGGCGCATATGTAGTTTGCGAGGGTGAATGACGGTACCGAGGCGGGGTCGGATCTCGCGGTCGGTCAGGGTATGTAATTGCCAACGACCGCTGATGGTTGCCAATGCCAGGGTTGTTTCGGTGAGGGCAAAAATGTCGCCTATGCATTTGCGGGCGCCGTCGCCGAAGGGAATGAATGCTGGGCGGGGTGGCGGGGTGGCGATCGCCGGATCCCACCGGTCGGGGTCGAATCGCTCGGGGTGCGGGTACAGGTCTTCGCGGTGGTGAATGAGGTAGGGGCTGTACGCGATCGGGGTCCCCGCGGGCAACGCGTAGCCGCCTAATTCGGTGTCGATATTCACCACCCGGGTGAGAAACCAGGCGGGCGAATACAGCCGCAGGCACTCGGTGATGACGCGACCGGTCAGTCCGAGGCGGGTCAGGTCGTCATAACGGGCGCACCGGCCGCCGAGGACACTGTCGACCTCGGTGCGCACGCGATCAGCGATCTCGGGATGCCGGTCGAGTATGTACAACGCCCATGCCAGCACAGTGGCGGTGGTTTCGGTGCTGGCCAGAAAAAAGGTAAGGATCTGGTCGGTGATCTCGGTATCGCTCAATCCACCGTCGCCATCGATATCACCGCGGGTGGCCAGCAGCGCCGAAAGCAGATCGTTGTGCGAGGTGCCCGCGGCGCGGCGAGCATCGATGATGGTGGCGACGTCGCGGCGCATGTTGGTGGTGGCTCGGATGAACGCCCGATTTCCAGGAATGGGCGCCCGGTCCAGCGGCGGCGGGAGCAGCGTCCGCCGCAGCGCACCCTCGGCAATGACAGTGACGTCATCGGTCATTCGACGCAGGTCGCCCTCGGGCACGGTACTGGCGAACAGCGTGGCAGCGGTGACGGCCGAGGAGAGTTTCAGCATCTCGGCATACATATCGAGGACCTGTCCGTCCTGCCAGGAGTCGGTGAGCGCGGCGATTCGATCGCTCATCAGCGCCGCGTAGTCAGCGAGGCGACTGCGCTGAAAAGCAGGCTGGATCAATCGGCGCTGACGACGATGCATCGAGTGCGGGCAGGTGCCGAGGCCGTTTCCCATTGCCTCCCTGCCGCGCTCGAACAGCGGTCCCCCCTTGTCGAACACGTGATCCTCGCGCAGCAGCTGTTGGGTCAGCTCCGGGCTGCACACCACAACGACGGAGGCCGGACCTAAATTCATCCGGACCAGGTCACCGTGCGCGGGTAGGGACAGCAGGAACTCCAGCGGATTGTTCAGCAGCGACACACTGTGCCCGAGGAGCGGGATCGCGCCGGGCGCGCGGGGTACCTCGATTTTCATATCCATGCTCACCTTCGGAGAAGTCTGGCGTGGCGGGCGAATTCCCAGTCCGCGACATGGGTGGGTGCCGCGTCGGAATACCGCGCCTCGGGGCTGTATCGGTCGGACAGGCGCTGGATCAGATCGGCTCCGGCAAAAAGGGTTTCGACATCGGTGAGGTATTGCAGGACGCCCGCTCGGGTGCGGGTGTCCAGTCCGAGTAGGTCCAGCAGTTCAGGAACGGACCGCTTGGTATCGAGGTAGTCGCCGACGCATTGTTGGACGCGGCGGCCGGTTTCGGCGCGGGCTTGCCGAGCTGACATGCCCGATCGCTCGAGCTGTAGCACCGTGTTGTAGTTGCGGGCGAAGATCGGCCGGTCCCGGTAGGCCGAGTACGCGTCGTTGAGCATGGTCATCGCGTCGTGCAGGGCGTTGTGCAGACGAGTGAAGGTATCGGTGGTGAGCACCGATTCGGGAGGCGCCCAGCCCCGGGAGACGGCGATGAGGTCGTAGTCGTGCTGCATGGCGATGTCGGCTCGGCGGCGCAGGATCAGTGCGTCGTGGTCGAGGACAACGCCTTGCGCGTGGTCGAGGACCTGCTGGAGAAATCCGGCCAGCATGCCGTGCACGGTCCTGCGCAGGTGCTCGAGCCAGGCGGTCGTGACCGCAGTGTCGGCGATACGGCCGATCATGTCGCTGAGGGCATTACAGAACGGCGCGCTCGGGAAGGGGTTCTCGCCTGGCCGTGCGTACAGCACCGCGAGCGTCATGTCGACGATGGCGGCGACCATGGCAGGCTGTGGGCCCGCGGCGGTCTCGAATTGATCGTCATAGATTGCCCAGTACCCGTTCCAGTCGGTCAGCAGGTTCAGCGCCTCGGGTTCGGCGTCGGGGAACAGATAGGCGACGACGGTCCCCAGTTCCCAGCGTTCGAGCCTCGCTCTTTCGTCCGCGGCGGACACCAATCCCATTGCTGTCATCCATTGGAGATGATGTCGCCCGGCCGCGGCGGCGTGCGGGTTGAGCCTGATCGGGAACGGAATCTCCGCCACCGGAGGCCGAGATTCCGGTGGCGCCGACGAGCCCACAGGGGTACCGGTCGATTCGATCATGAATACATCATCCTCGACCGAGGATCGCGAGTGGGCGGACCACGTTGTAGCAGTATAATTTTCGCGTTATTTCTTGATCTCGTAGCGCAGCTGTACCACGCCGTTGTCGAATGCGGTGGCCTCGAGCACCTTCAGGTCTTGCCGATCCTGGAAGACGCGCCTGCCCTTGCCGCGGGTGGCCGGGCAGACCCGCATGTGGACTTCGTCGACGAGGCCGGCGTCGAGCAGGGACTGCATGAGTGTCAGGCTGCCCCACAACCAGATGTCCTTGCCGCGTTGCGCTTTGAGCTCGCGGATGGTGGCGGCCGGGTCGCGCGTCACGGTCGCGGCGGGAAACTCGCCCCAGGGCGCGTCATCGAGGGTCGAGGAGGCGACGAACTTGGTGAGGTTGTTGAGCTTCTCGCCGTATTCGCCTTGTTCCTCGGCGTGCGGCCAGTAGTCCTTGGACTCGGCGTAGGTTTTCGCGCCGAGAATCATGGTGTCGACCGAGTCGATGACCCCCATCACGCTGGCCTTGAACGCGGGGTCGGACTTCTCGGAAAACGGCTCCCCGGACACGAAGCTGAGCCCACCGTCCTCCTCCGCGGCGATGTTGTCGACGGTAACCCACTGCTGGACGATGAGCTTGCGCATGGCGGTGATCCTCCTTGGTCACGCGGCCGTTGTGGCCGCTATACCCCTGGGACGGAGCCAGCGCGACATTCTCGACATCAGATCACCTACAGATTTTTTCGGTATCTACTGAACACCAGCGACGCGGGGTCGTCGGGGTGCCACGTCGCCGGATCTGCTGCTGCGTCGTGCTGTGCGATACTTGTCGCTAGGCGGCATCGAGTCCTTCGGAGCTGACCGCCCTTGGCTGCGGTGTGAATCTGCCCGCATCTCCCGCCTCAGTGCGCATTTCGCGGCGAACGCAGTACACGCCCCGTTCGCCTCCGTCACGGAACGCCCCTCTTCGAAATCCCTCTCGATCGTCCGGACCGATGCCGTCGGCCCGGTCCGCAACCTGCCCTGGAATGGAGTGAAAGTCCTTGATTACCAAACGAATTACCATCGGAACCGAGCGTGCGATCATCGAGAACACGCTCGACCACAATCGCGAAGCACTCATCGCGACCGCACGCGGCCTCTCCGAGGCCGACGCCCGCCGACGACTCGTTGCCTCGCTGACGACACCGATCTCGGTGATCAAACATGCCGCCGCGGCGGAACGGATCTGGTTCCAGCGGTTCTGGGCGGGACTCGACGAATCCGAATGCGACGGATACTCGCGCCGAGACGAGGGCACCTTCGCCGTCACCGCCGACGAGTCGCTGGCCGACGTAATCGCCGAGTTCGAGCGCGCAAGCCAGCGATCACGGGAGATCGCCGCCCGCTTCGCCCTCGACGACACCAAAGACAATCCCCGCGAAGGCACCGTCAGCATGCGCTGGACGCTGCTCGCCATGATCGAAGAGTTCGCCCGGCACGCCGGTCACGTCGACATCCTCCGCGAACAGATCGACCAGCCCGTACCTCGGCAACCGGCCTCGTGAATTCGGCGGCACCAAGCCATGATCAGCTCTGCCCATAGCTGACCAGAGGGTGTCGATCAGGTTCGGCGTGAACGGATTTGGCTGATCAGGGAAGTCCGGCGCGTAGCGCGGTGACTCGATCGACGGCGGCGGTGAAGGCGGTGGGATCGAGTTGGCCGCTGGTGTAGGCGTCGGCCAGGGCGGACGTGGCGCTCTCGCCTTGGCCGATGTCGCGGGCCGAGCACAGGATGAGATCCATGCCCGCAGCCGCGGCGGACGTGGCGCGCTGTCCGGTGGTGCCGAACGAGTCCAGCGCACCCGCCTCGATGGCGTCGGTGATGGTGACGCCGCCGAAGCCGTTGCGGCCGCGTAGTTCCTGATCGACGATCGCGGGCGACAGTCCGGCGGGGCGGTCGGGATCGAGGGCCGGGTAGATCGCCCAGGACAGCATGACCAGCTTCACCCTGGCGAATATCGCTGGCGGGTAAGGGAACTCGTCGGCCGAACGTAGCTTGGACGCGCTCACGGGGAGGGTGACCGGGCCGGTGTCGGTGTTCTGATCCCTGGGTGCCGAGCCGAGGCCGGGGAAATGCTTGGCGGTGGCGGCGACTCCGGTGGCCTGTTGCGCGGTGGTGAACGCCAGCCCGAGCGCGGTCACCGCGGCGGGGTCGTTGCTGAAGGAGCGTTGGAAGCGGTCGATGAAATTGCCGGGGGTGTCGTAAACATCAAGCACCGGAGCGAGATTGACGTTCATCCCCACACCGCGCAAAGTGCGCCCCGCACCGAAACCCGCCTCGACGGCCGCGGCCAACGGATCGGCGGACTGGCCAACCTGTTTCGCCGACAACACCGGATCCCCCGGCAGCCGCCGCACGATCCCGCCCTCCTGGTCGGTCATCAACAACAGCGGCACGTGGATCGGACTTTGCGCCTGCGCCTGCCGCAACTGCCCGATCACCCCGGCGATCTGAGCCGTACTGGAAATGTTCTCCCCGAAGAAGATCACCCCGGCGGCCCGGCCGTCGCGGATGGCGTCGACCAAGGCCGGCGGCGGGACCAGTCCCGAATACGAATAGATCACCCGCTGCCCAGCCAACTGCTGCGGCGTCAGACCCGCAGCCCGTGCCGCCGGGCCAGAAACCCCGGCCACCTGCACCGCAGCCACGAGCACACACACCAGAACGGCAGCCAAACGGGCATGCCAGCGACGGAAACCGATGGCGAGCTTCGACATCCCCAACTCCTTCCACCCCACGCAAGTCAATGGTCGCGCATCGAACGGCACAACGCGAGCCCCCGTCCCTCCCCAGGGAACTGGTCCAGCGCCTGCAACAAATGACACCCGCGCACACGCCCAGCACAACTACCCTGTCGGCCGTGGATACCCTCGCGCCACACACCGCGTCGACATTGAGCAGATCACGAACAGTGCTCTGCGCCCTGGCATTAACAGCGAATGTGGCACTCCGCCTTTCGCCACTACCGATACGGGAATCACTGACACCCCACACCATCGCCGATCTCGTAATCGCCGCGGTAGCAATAGCAGTGGGAGGGATGTCGGTCTTTCTCGCACAGCGCTCGCGAACCGCACACACTCTGTCCGTCTGCGTCACCGCTCTCGCCGCCCTGTCCCTCACGGCGCAAATCGCAAAAGTCTACTTCGCCTACACCGGCCACCGCAGTCTGCGGTTCACCAACCACACCCTGGTGACACCGCACAACGATCTCACCTATTTCAACGTCCCCCTCACCCTGACCTACACCGCAGACATCCTGTTGTGGCTGTTGGCCTTAAGCTTCTCGATCGCCTCCACGACCACCCTGAAACGCCACCTCGCCAGCTGACCCCAACCCAGACCAGTACCGGCGGCGCCTTGACCGCAGGTATCGCTCCCGCTGGCGCCCGATCCGGATGGGCACCCCCGCAGCGGGACCCTGAACTGCCGAATCCGCACTGCCTCTCGGGATCGGATTCCTTGGTCGATGACAGTGCGGGCTCGCTACGGAACCCCCTGTATCAAGGGTGCGGGGAGTCGTCTAGTTGGTAGCCGAGTTTTACGTCGTGGTTGACTTCGCCGCCCGCAACGGTTATTTGGCTGGTGGTTGGGGGGTAGCCGCGGGCTACTACGGTGTATTGGCCTTGGGGGAGGTCGGTGACGAGGTAGCGGCCGTTGTCGTCGGTGCGGGCGGTGGCGGTCAGGTCGCCGGTGGTGTTGAGGACGCTGATCTGGGCGTCGGGGACGGGGCGGCCGTCTTCGGCGAGGGCGGAGCCGACGAGGACGGCCATGGGCGACATGTCGATGTCGTGGCGGAGCAGGCCCGCGTCGGGGACGGTGAGGGTGCTGGCGTTGGGGCGCATGTGTTCGGCCACGGCGACCAAGGTGTATGTGCCGGAGACGATCCCGTGGCAGGTGTAGCGGCCGTCGGCGGTGGTGGTTGCCGCGCCGACGACTTCGCCGCGCAGGTCGGTGAGGGTGATGGTGGCACCGTAGAGGGGGGTGCCGCGGGCGGCCGAGCGGACGATGCCGGACAGCTCGCCGGAACCGAGCAGGGTGAGGTCGAGGTGCTGGGCACGCTGGCCGACCGCGACGGTCACCGCCGCCGGTTGATGGCCGGTCGCGGAGATGATCAGCACATAGCTGCCGCTTTCGGGCACGTCGATGACGTAGCCGCCGTCGGTGTCGCCGGTCGCGCGCGAAACCTGGTGTCCGCGTTGGTCGATCAGGGTGAGCGCGGCGTCGGGCACCGGGTGACCGTTCTCCCGGCGGATCCGCCCGCCGATGGCACCGTCGCCGTATCCTTCGAAGCCCTCCACCGAGTCGAGCACGGTCACCGTGGAACCTGTTGCCGCCATGGCGAACTGGTGCGATCCGTGGTGATCGGCGTGCCTGGCGACGGCACCGGCCAGTACCGGTTCTGGTTCGGACAGCACCTGCGCGGCACTTTCCCAGATCTGATCCTCGTCCCAGCTCGACTCCACGACCGGCGGTTTCACCCGCGCCGCGACGGGAGCTGGATCATCTTGCAGCGGGATCTCTTTCATGAACATCAGGACGAAGCAGGCCAGCAGCGCCACCGCCGCGGCCACATAGAACACACCATGCATGGACTCGGTGAAGCCGATCAGGATCGGCGTCTTCAGTTCCTCGGGCAGTGCCTCGATGCCGGTGGTGTTGCTCTGCATACTGCTGAGCTGTCCGGCATCGAACCCGGGCGGCAACTCCCCGCCGAACGCGTCGATGATCTTGTTCGGCAACAGATTGAACAGAATCGTCAGGAACACCGCGACTCCGAGGGTGCCGCCCATCTGCCGGAAGAAGGTCGCCGCCGCCGTGGACACACCCATATCCGAACGCGGACCGGCGTTCTGCGCCGCGATGACCAGCGTCTGCATACAGAAACCGAGGCCGAGCCCGATCACCGCGCAGTACGCCAGCGGCTGCCACAGCACGCTGTCGTAGTGCACCTGCGCGAACAGCGCCGAGCCGGTCGCGGTGATGAAAGTGCCTGCCACGGGCAGGATCTTGTAGCGACCGGTCCACTTGGTGATCCGGCCGCCGAGCTGCGAACCGGCGGTGATGCCGAGCACCAGCGGCAACATCAGCAGACCGGCGTGAGTCGGGGTGAACCCGCGCACCACTTGGAAATACTGCGGAACCATGGTGATGGCGCCGAACATGGCGATGCCGACGATGAAGCCGCCGAGGATGGTCACGCTGAACGTCGAACTCTTGAACAGCCGCAACGGAATCAGCGCCGCGTCCTTCATCAGGAACTCGACGAGCAAGAACAGCAGCAGCCCGCCCGCGCCCACCCCGTAGCAGAGCAGCGACCGATGCGATTCCCACCCCCAGTGCCTGCCCTGCTCGGCGACGACGAGCAAGGGCACGGTGCAGATCGTCAGCGTCACGGCGCCGAGCCAGTCGATGCGATGATTCTGGCGCTGGTGCGGCACATTCAGCACCCTGGCGACCACGAGCCACGCGAGCACACCGACCGGCACGTTCACCAGGAACACCCAGCGCCAGCCCGCGATGCCGCCGAACGTGTCGAGATCGGAGAAGAAGCCGCCGAGCACCGGGCCGAGCACCGTGGCGAAACCGAAGACCATCATGAAATAGCCCTGGTAACGCACCCGTTCGCGGGCGGGCACGATGTCGCCGACGATGGTGAACGCCAACGACATCAGGCCGCCGGCCCCGAGGCCCTGGAACGCGCGGAACCCGGCGAGTTCATACATGGAGGTGGCGAAGGTACACGCCACCGAGCCGATGATGAACAGCCCGATCGCCGTGAGGTAGAACGGCTTACGCCCGTAGATGTCGGCCAGCTTGCCGTACAGCGGCGTGGTGATAGTCGCAGTGATCAGGTAAGCCGTTGTCGCCCAGGCCTGTTCGTCGAAGCCGTGCAAGCTGTTGGAGATCTTGACGATCGCCACGCTGACGATGTTCTGGTCGAGGGCGGCCAGGAACATGCCGAGCAGCAGACCGGACAGGATGGTCAAGATCTGCCGGTGCGACAGTGCGGTGCTCGCGCCCGCTTCCAGGCCCGGCGGCGTTGCCTGGGTGGTGGAATTCGTCATGTGCGCCCTAATTCTGGTCGGCTGCGTTGTCAGCGTTTTTCCTCGAACACGCGCATCCGTTCGCCGGTCGCCACGAATACCGATGCAGGGCCGTCGATCGGGTCGGCTCAGCGCGCGGCCAAGCCATGTGCCATAAGCGATCTGCTCTAACTACTGCTGGTAAAACTCTCAGCGGTGCGACAGTTCGGCGAGCTTACCGGTGCGCTGCGGGCCGCCAACGGGCGTGGCCCCTCCCCATTTTCGCCAGCACTCTCACCAGACCTGCGCAACTAGTTGCTAACGCGAACAATACAGCGGCACGCAATGGAGTTTCCACCGCGGGGTGGGGGTTCCTAGAAAGCCACGCCGGGATAGCCGCCTGCTATGTAAGGTCTTTCGTGTCTCGCCGAGTGCGGGACAAGCTTCTGCGGCGTGGGCTGCGGTATGCCCTGTCGTGGGTTTCGGCCAACATTCGACGACAGGGGGAAGCAAACAGATGTCCGAAAACGAGCCCGCGTCCCGGAACAACAATCGCGGCGGAACCGCCCCGACACCCTTCTGGAAATCGGCGCTCTTCTGGACCGTCGTGGGCAGCGTCGGGACCGTCGTCACCATTTTCATCGGCGTCGCCCAATGCGCGGGCTCGAACTCATCGACGCCGACGCCGAACAGTCCACCGATTCCGACCCCCTCCGCGCTACCGACGACCACCGCGCCGCCCCCGCTCGCCCAAGGACACCAGCAGATCGCCAATGTCGAGGGAATCGACTTGGACACCGGACAGGTCCACGATCAGAACCAACTCGGTGTGGATATCAGCCCGTCCAAAACCGGCGACTCCCTCAACGCCATGACCAACGGCAACGCCCGCTTCGCCATCCCCCGCGACGACGCGGCCGCGGCCGCGGGCCCGGACCGCTGCACCACGATCCTGCCCGCCGCCTGGACCAAAACCCTCGCCAACACCTACCACCTGCCCACCGGCAGCCACCTGTGCGTGCAAACCGACCAGGGCAACCTGGCCGACCTCACGCTCACCCACATCCCCTCCGCCGCTGAGCAATACCTCGAATTCGACTTCACCACCTGGCGGCCCCGGTAAGCCATCCGCGACGCCTGCCACGGGCGGGTAAGGCTCGTCCGTGCCCGCCGGGACGGTAATGTTGGCACGTCGCGAGGTACAAGGCCCTGAGGGTGTGCCGAACGAATGTGGGTACTCCGCGTTTGTCGCATTTGACGACGACCGAGTAGGTCGACGCGGATGGAAGGAGACCGGAGTCGATGCTTTCCGGGCAGAGTGGGCAGACAGGCCTTCTCGGCGACGGTGACGGCAGGGCCCGCGCAGAAGCACCGATTCCTGAGCGCCAACCAGACCGTGCCGCCGTCTGGAGTTGGCCGGAGTTGTCGGTGTTACTGGTCGAGGACGATCAAGGCGACGCGCTGCTTGTCGAGGAACTGATCGCCGATGGCGCGCCGGGCCTGCCGATGCGGTGGGTGCGGTCCGCGGCCGAGGCGCGCACGCTGCTCGCGCAGCAGCTACCCGACTGTGTGCTGCTCGACCTGCATTTACCCGACGCGCAAGGACTGGAGGCGCTGGCCGCGGTGCGCGAGTACACCGACCAGGTGGCGGTCATCGTGCTCACCGGGCTGGACCAGGAGCAGATCGGGCTGGCCGCGGTGGCGGCGGGCGCCCAAGATTATCTCGTCAAAGGCCGGGTCGAACCCGAATTGTTCAGCCGCGCACTGCGTTACGCCATCCAGCGGAAACAGGCCGAGCGCGCGTCGGCGGCGCTGCGGACCAGCCAGATGCGTGCGCGGGAGAACGCGCGACTCGAACGCGGCCTGTTGCCAACGCCACTGCTGCGCGGCGAACGCTCGGTCGACATCGTGGCGCGCTACCGCCCCGGCCGGGCCAACACCCTGCTGGGCGGCGACTTCTACGACGTGGTGCAGCAGGCCGACGGCACCGTGCACGCGCTGATCGGCGACGTCGCGGGGCACGGCCCGGACGAGGCCGCGACCGGGGTGGCGCTGCGCTTGGCCTGGCGCACCCTGGTGCTCAGCGACATCTTCGGCATCCGGCAGTTGCGGCTGCTGGAGGAGGTTTTGCTGGCCGAGCGCACCGGCAAGCAGACCTTCGCCACCCTGACCAGCCTGGTCCTGCGCCCGTGCGACCATCGCGTCGCGGTCACCAGGGCCGGGCACCCCGGCATGCTGCTGCGCACCGGTTCCCACATCGACTGGGTCGAAGTTCCCGGCGGCCCCGCACTCGGTTTCCTGCCCGGTCGCGCCGAATGGTCCGTGCACGAGATCACCTTGCCCGTCGACTCCGGCCTGATGCTGTTCACCGACGGACTCTTCGAGGGCCACACCGACGCAAGCCAGGATCGCCTCGGCGAGGAAGGTCTGCTGGAGCTGGCCCGCACGGTCACCGCCGCCGAACCCGCGGTGTTCGTCGACGAGTTGATCTGGCGGGCCGAGGAACTCGCCGAGGCACACGGCGGGCTCGAGGACGACGTGGCGGTCATGTACTTGCAGTGGAATCACCGAGACCTGAACCAGGACAATCGATGACAACATCCTCCGGGAAACAGTCCGTGGCCGGTCGACTGACCGTCCAGGGCTGGTTCATGCTCGTGCTGGCCCTGATGGTGATCTTGGTGATCATCGGAACGGCGATCGGCGCGCAGCAGCTCAGCAAGACCAACCGGGTCGCCGATCGGATGGTCGACGGGGTCCAGCCCGCCACCGCCGAGACCTACCGGCTGCAAGGCGCGCTGCTCAATCAGGAGACCGGCATTCGCGGCTATGCCATCGGCGGCGACGATCAGTTCCTCGCGCCCTATTCCGAGGGGGTTCAGGACGAGGCGCGGGCCGCGGCCAGGATCCGCGAGCTGCTCGCCGACCGCCCGCGGCCGCTCGCCGACCTCGACGCGGTGGAACGCGCGGCCGCCGAGTGGCGCACCGGTTACGCCGAGCCACTGATCACCGTCGTGCAGGCACGCGGCCCCGCCGCGGTCGACAAGCTCGCGGCAGCACGCGGCATGGCAACCTTCGACAACCTCCGCGCCCTGTTCGCCACCCAGAACATCGACCTCGCCGCCGAGGTCGACCGAGATCAGGCCGAGCTGACAAGTACTCGCACTGTGCGTGATGCGGTGCTGGCCGGACTCGTCATCGCCTTCCTGTTCGCCTCGGTCGCGCTGACCATCCTGGTGCGCAAGCTGGTCGCGCGCCCGCTGGACTATCTGGAGGCCGCGTCCCGGCGCGTCGCCGACGGCGATTTCGAGCATCACATCACCGCGCGCGGACCCGCCGACCTCGCTACCGTCGCGGAGGCGGTGGAGGGCATGCGCCGCCGGGTCGTCGCCGAGCTGGAGTCGTCCCGGGTCCAGGAGGCGGTGCTGGCGGCACAGACGGCCGAGTTGGACGCGCAGACCGCGGAATTGCGCCGCTCCAACGCCGAACTCGAGCAGTTCGCCTACGTGGCCTCGCACGATCTGCAAGAACCGCTGCGCAAGGTCGCCGCGTTCTGTCAGCTGCTGGAAAAGCGCTACGCCCCCCAACTCGACGAGCGCGCGATCCAATACATCGACTACGCGGTGGACGGCGCGAAGCGAATGCAGGTGCTGATCAACGACCTGCTCACTTTCTCCCGGGTGGGGCGCGTCATCGACGGCAATATGCCGATCGGCCTCGACCAACCCCTGGACAAGGCGATGACCAATCTCTCGGTGGCCGCCGAGGATACCCAGTTGCGGCTGGAACGCCCGGACGAACTACCCAAGATCACCGGCGACCCGACGCTGCTGACCATGCTGTGGCAGAACCTGATCGGCAACGCGATCAAATTCCGGGCACCCGATCGATCGCCGGCCGTCCGCATAGCGTGTGTCGCGGACGGCGACACCGGCGGCTGGCTGTTCTCGGTGGCGGACAACGGGATCGGCATCCCACCGGAGTTCGCGGAGAAGGTCTTCGTGATTTTCCAGCGGTTGCACAGCCGTGAGGAATACACCGGCACCGGCATCGGGCTCGCGCTGTGCAAGAAGATCGTCGAACACCACGGCGGGAAGATCTGGCTCGATACCGAATACACCGAAGGCACGCGCTTCTGGTTCACCCTGCACTCGCCTGTGCTGCCTGCGGATACCAGCGCACTCGGCGAAACGAGCAAGCCCGTCGAAGCCACTACGTCCGGCGAAACGAGCCTGCCGAGCCACGCCGGCTGAGTCGCACCATCCCCGATTAGTCTGTACCCCCGATGAATACAGGAGTTCCTCTTGCCCGTTCCCGGCCAGCCCATCGACATCCTCCTGGTGGAGGACGACCCCGGCGACGAATTGATGACTCGGGAAGCGTTCGAGGACAACAAGATAGGCAACACCCTGCACGTCGCGCACGACGGTCAGGAGGCCCTGGATTTCTTGTATCAGCAGGGTGAGCACGAGGGCGCCCCGCGGCCGGACCTGATCCTGCTCGACCTCAATCTGCCGAGATACGACGGGCGCCAGGTGCTCGAGCGCATCAAGGCGGATCCGGAGCTTGCGCATATCCCGGTGGTCGTGCTCACCACGTCGGCCGCCGAGGAAGACATTCTGCGCAGCTACAAACTGCACGCCAACGCCTACGTGACGAAGCCGGTCGATCTGGACCAATTCGTCGCGGCCATCAAGCACATCGACGACTTCTTCGTCCAGGTCGTCCGGCTTCCTGGGCAGGGCTGAGCTCTAGAGGAGCGCTGCCCCGGTCCCTTAGGCCGGGCGGCGCGGTTCCTCGACGGCGAGCGCCTCGTCCACCGTGTTGTGCACGCTGAGCAGCTTGTCCAACCCGGTTACCTCGATCGGCCTGCGCACCGGCGGCGAGGCCACCACGCGCAGCTCGCCGGACGGCAGCGCTTCCGCGGCCACGAGCAGCACACTCAAACCGGCGGAGCCGAAGAACTCCACTTGGGACAGGTCGACGACCAGGGTGGCCGGCTTGTCCCGCAACGCCTCGTCCACCGCGGCCTGAAACTGTGGCGCGGAAGCCATGTCGATTTCTCCGGTGAGCGACAGGATTCGCGCGGCGTCGACCGATCGCACATCCGTCTCCAAGCTCTTGGCCTTCCCGTCCGTGCTCATCGAGTACCCACCTGGCCGCCGACCCGGACGGCTCCACCGAGCGCCATTCGACCTCGGCCCGACCGACCTGAGCCCGCTACACCAAACCGGTTGCCTGGCATCGCCACTTCGCTACCTCCGACGCGTCGACCCCCCGCCCGCCCGAGCACGGCGCGGAGATGATCCAACTCGCCAAACTACCGTAGGCCGCCTCGACTCGCCGCGCCCGCCTCGGCCTGCCGCGTCCCGGTAATTCTCAACGCACCCGCGCCGGGCGTCGGTCTTCGGCGAAGTCGAGCTCCAGTGTCACTGGAATGACCTCGACCTCCAATGCTTCGCGCAGGCGAGTGACCGCGTGGCCCAGAATCCTGCGCCGCAATTGCGCGATGTCGGCGGTCGGTTCGGCGGTGACCACCAGGTGCAGTTCGGGAGCGGCACGGCCGCCGGACAGCCAGGCCGAGGCGGTGCGCACGCCCTCGTAGCTTTCGATGTCGGTGGCCACCGGAGCCGCGGCGGTCGACGACTCCAGCACGGTGGTACCGGCCCATTCGGTGCCGCCGGTACGCCAGGTGACCGACTTGGGCATCCGGAATACCTGGGCCAACAGCCAGCGCAGGCACAACAGGCCGACCAGCACAGCGACGGTTACCGCCGCCCACAACACCCAGGTCGGCGGGGCCGCGGTGCCCGGCACGAGGGTGTCGTCGGACTCCACCCAGCGCAGCCGTCCGTAATGCGCGGCGACGGCAAGGCCTCCCGCGGCGAGCAACAGCACGCCGGTCAGCCCGAGCACACTCCGGTTCAACGCGGCCGGACGGTTGGAGCTACTCATCACGCCTCTCCTGTCTTCGGGCCGTGCAGCTTGGCCCGGACGCGGCGTACCGGCTCCGGACCGATCTCCTGAACCCGGCGGGTCAGCGTCTCGCAGATCTCCTCGGGCAGGCCTTCCGCGCCGACTCGATCGGTGTGTGCCGACACCTTGACCCCTTTGCGCCGCAACCGGATTCGGGCCGAGCTGACGCCATCCACCGACGCCGCGGTGCTGCGCAGCGCGGTGCGCAACCCGCCGCGGGTCACGCCCGCGGACATCCCGTCGTCGGTGCCGAGCGGCAAAACGGCGGGCCTGCCCGGCCACAGCGCCAGCGCGAGCAGCCCGAAGCCGAACACGATCGCGCCGATACCCACGGCAAGCACCGGCATGTCGTGCCAGGTCATCCCGTGCAGATCGTCCGCGACGCTGTCGTAGGACAGGAATTGGTGCGCGCCGACCAGCCGCTGGATCAGCGACACCGCCACCGCGACGCAGATGGCGAGCAGCAGCACCGCGAGCACGATCGCCGGACCAGCCCGGCGTGGCCTGCGAATCACCGGACCCTCCTTCCCGCAACGGTTTCGGTGGTCAGTTCGGTGACGACGATGTCGATTCCGCTCACCGCGAGACCGGTCAGCTCGCTCGTGCGGCGGGCCAGGTGCGCGCGGCAGGCCTCGGTGACTCGGCCGACCGGCGACGGATACACGATCGGCAACCGGATATCGAGTGCGGTCCGGTTCGCGAAGACCCTGGCGTCGACCCGCACATCGGACCCGACACCGGCCACCTCGCGCGCGGCCTGCGCGACGATCCGCTGGACCGCGCGCGGCGCCACCGTGGTAACGCCCGGATACTCGTCCGCGACGACGGCGGTCATCGCCTGCCCTTGCGCTGTGCGGATTGCAGCAAGCCGGCCAGGTCCAGCTCGCCGTCGAGCCAGCGGCCGACCACCAGGCCGAGCACGGCGAACAGCAGCACGATGGTGAAGGCGCCGAATCCGCCGAACGCGCCGGCGAAGCCGAGCGCGAGACCGACCGCGAGGCAGATCGCTGTGGCACTCATCTACTGCACCCGGCTGCTCTGCACCGGCTCGTCGTCGTCGCCGGGGATGTAGACGTCGTTGACGTTGATGTTGACCTCGACCACGTCGAGGCCGGTCATCTGCTCGATCGCGTTGATCACGTTGCGGCGCACCGCGCGCGCCAATTCCGCGATGGCGACGCCGTATTCGACGACCAGTTCCAGATCGACGGCGGCCTGGGTCTCCCCCACCTCGACCGAAACCCCTTGGCCGATGCTCGCGGATGCGCCGGGGATGCGATCGCGAATGGCACCGAACGCGCGGGCCGCGCCGCCGCCTAGGTCGTGCACGCCACGCACCTCGCGGGCCGCGAGCCCGGCTACCTTCTGCACGACGATATCGGCGATGGAGGTGGTGCCCTGGTCGCTGGCCAGTTTGCTGTTCTTGTCGGATGCCGCGGTGGCGGAAACCCGGCTCGCCGGGGCTTTGTTGTCCGCGGGCGCCTTGGTGTCCGTGGTCTTTTCAGTGGTTGTCGCAGTAGTGCTCATTGCTCCTCCTGATTTCCCTTACGGTGCAGCGGACATCGGCTTCATAGGGATCGACACCCGATCCCGCCCGATCGTCACGGGCTCGACGGTGTGAGCTAGGTAACCCCCTCACTGCCGAAAGCTCCGGCATCGAGCTCGGTCACCACCAAACACAGCCGGGCATCTGACCATTCGGTCTCGGCCAGCGCGGCACGCAGTGCGGCAGTTGCCTTGTCCAGCAGCGGCGCCAACGGCAGCTCGGCCGCGGCGACGCGCACCTCGACCCGGCCCGGCCCGACATCGACCGCGAAACCCCGTGCGTCCCAGGGCCACCAGGCGGGGCTCTCACCGCCGAGCGGTGCCGCGGGGCGAATACCGTCGATCGAGTCCAGCGCGCCGAGGACCACGGCGATGATGTCGCCGGCAGCGGTCACGACCGCGCCTCGCGGGCACTCAGCTCCGTCGGATGCCCCGGCACGCCGCGACCGCGGTTCGTTCGCTGACACTCGCTCACTGCCGCTCCGGCTCGATATCGAGAATGGTCACCGACACTTCATCGACCATCTGCCCGGTCTGTTCGAACACGACTCGCGAAACCTCCTGTTGCACCGCGTGACCGACCACCGACGCCGGGCGGTCGGCCGAAATCACCACGTCCACTTGCACACTCAGCGCGCCCGAGGCGGACCGGCGCACCCGCACGCCCTCCGACGGCGCGGGGTCGGCACTGGTCAGGCGCTGCTTGCCCACCCGCACCAGCGACGAGACCAGCCCGCGCACACCGGGTTCCAGCCGGATCACGCCGGGCGTCGCGCACGCCGCCTGCGCGGCTACCGCCGCGACGACCGGCGCCTCGATGCGTACCTCGGAAAAAGCATCGGTCGTCATCGCCGCGGGCCCCCCGTTTCGTCGTCCTCGAAGATGTCCGCTACCACCAGATCCAGCGTCTCCAGCACCAGACCGACCTGGGCGGCGAGCGCGGCGCTGACCCGTTCGCGCACCAGCGGCAGCGCCTCGCCGACGGTGGTGTGCCCGAATCGGATGGCGACCGACAGCTCGACCGCCACCACGGTTTCCCCGGCTACGCCCATGCCGACCCGGCGCACCCGGCACTGCCTGGCGCGCACGCCCGGCACCGAGTCGGCGGCATAGCGCAGCACGGTGGCGACGGCTTGTTCGCTCACCTCGACCGTGCCCGGCGCGGGGGTCGGCAAGACCAGGGTCCGCCCGCGACGTGCCTCGGCGCGCACCGCGGACATGATGCGTCCGGTCAGATCGGGCGGTGCCGGATCCGGTTCGTCGATCAGTTCCTTGGTCGCCGCGCGCAGGGCGAGCAGGCTGTCCCTGGCCGCCCGGCAGTGCGGGCAGGTGGTCTCGTGTTCGTCGCCGAGACCGGCCTCGACCGCGTCGAGCCGATCCCAGACCTGTTCGATCTCGCGGCCGCAGGGCAGCAGGTAATCCTGTTCTGTCGTTCCGTTCACCGCCATGGTTTCATCACCTCGGACAAGTGGGCTCGCGCGCGGGCAATCCGGCCACGCACCGCCGTCGTATTCACTTCGACGATGTCGCCGATCTCCTCGTAGGTAAGCCCGTGCACCTCGCGCAGCAGCCAGCAGGCGCGCTGTTCGGGCGTGAGCAGCTGCAGCGCCTCGTTCAGCGCGGCCAATTGCGTGCTCACCTGCACCGCGTGCTCGGGCTGGGTGTCCGAGCGTGGCGATTCGGTGGTCTCCGGGTCGACCTCGACCGTTGGCTTGCGGGCCCGGATCACGTTCAGGCATCGATTGGTTGTCATGCGGTAGAGCCAGCCGACGAAGGCCGCGTTCTCGTTGAGCTGCGGTAGTCGGCGCCAGGCACCGAGAAAGACCTCCTGGACGACATCTTCGGCGTCGGCCCGGTCGGCGAGCATCTTGACCGCGAGACGGAACATCTGGCCCTGATAGCGCAGTACTAGCTGCTCATAGGCCCGCATATCGCCGTCGCGCGCCCTGCTCACCAGGGTCGCATCATCGGGCGCGGTCTCGGCAACCGTTTCTGTCGTGGTCACAGCACCTCCTCCACCGCTCATCAGGCAGACACCGGGGATTGGAAACCGTCACGGCCAGTATGACGTGATCGTTGTCTCATTGGTTGCTGCGTGCGCTTTTGTACAACGGCCGTGTCAGTACAGCGTGTGCATCCAACCCGGATGTGCCGCGACACAGCGGAGGTTTCGATGTCTCTGAGCGACAAGATCGGCAACAAGGTCGACGAGTTCGGCGGCAAGGCCAAGGAAGCCGCGGGCAACGCGACCGGCGACGACGACCTGCGCGCCGAAGGCAAGGCCGACCAGGTCGAGTCCGCGGTCAAGGGCGCGGTGGACAACGTCAAGGACGCCATCGGCGACGCGGTGGACAAGGCGAAGAACGCGCTGGGCAAGTAGCCCGCGCGTGCGGTGTGCGGCCGCGAGTACGGCCGCACACCCCCCGGTTCGAACAGAGGATAGGACAGTGATCAATCATCGACCGACCAGAATCGCCGGTGTCGAACCGGGGACCGCGGTGCTGGCCATCGCCACCTGTCTGGCGTTGACCATCGGGGTGGCGGCCATGACCGCATCCGTCGTCGCGACCGTCGCGGCCTGCGTCAGCATCCTCGCCGGGCTGGCGCTCGTGCTGGCCATCCTGCCGCACAAGGCTTGACGACCGCGGCGGCTACTTTCGCGGGCTTTCGAGCGCGTCCTCGACGACCGCGAGTGCGTCGACAGGTGTGCGGTTCTGGCCCTTCTCGTTCTGGCCGAGCTGGGGCCAACCGGACCCGTCGGGGCCGAGCAGCTGGATCCAGATCGCCCGGGTCTTGTCGAGCAGCTCACGCTGCTCGAGCTCGTTCAATGCGGACATGAATTCCTCCTCTATTCCGACGCCGCAGGCCGCGGCGAAATCCTGGGGCGAGGTGTCGTAGGCGGCATTCATGTCGCAGTCGCCGAAAGGCGGGCAGCCCTCGGGCAAGCCGCCGCCGAAACCCTGGCCGTCGGTGTATTGGTGGGCGAGCTGGCCCGGCAGGTTCGGGTTGCGGCCGTAACCGGCGCCGACCATGCGCAACCCGTCGGGGCGATCGGACCACATGCCGTCGAAATCGCCCCGGTTGGCGTAGCCGATCACCCGCCGCCGGTCGCCAAGCCAGTCGGCCAGATTCCAGTACGCGGCGTTGATGCCCTCGGACTGATCGCCGCCGGGATTGCCGCCCGATTCGACGTCGATCATCGTGATCATGCGCGGGTGCGGACCGCCGAGCTCGGCAACCATCTCGCGGTGGGTCTCGACGGTCTCGAGCCAGTTCGGCCGCCAGTAGAAATAGACGATGAAACATGCCAGACGGCCCGAATCGACTGCCCGGCAAGCCCATTCATAGTTCGTCGCGAAGTTCGAATCGCGGAACGTGCCGTCGTTGGAGCGGAAGCTCAGAATGCCGTGCGGATAGGAATCATCGACCGGCGATTGAAAATATGACACGTCCGCGAAAAGACTGTCGACCATGGTGATCTCCCTCGATTTCGTCTGTCCGACACTTCCCCCGAGCGGTTGTCGCGCCGTCGATTTCACCGACTCGACGCGGTGAGACGTCGATGAAACGTGGGTGAAGGGCCAGGGCCGGAGACTCTTCCCTGTAGAAGAACCGCCCGGCGCCCGTTCGGCGCGACGGACCAATGCTGTAGCTGGTCGGCCGCCCGCGGAAGCTGTCGGTCTGATGAGCGAACCGGGCGTTCCATTTGCTGGACCGTGGACGATAAGGACCACGTGCTCGGTTCGTCGCAGTATCTGCACGGGAGGACAGAGAGTGAACGAAACGACGATGGAAAAGGCGGCCATGGGGGGCCGCGGCGTGCTCGAGGGGGCATTTGCCCTGTTGGAGGCCCTCGCGCACGGAGACGAGCTGGGTCTGACCCAGCTGGCGTCGACAGCGGGATTGCCGAAGGCGACGGCCTATCGGCTACTCAATCAACTGGTGGTGGAAGGAGCGGTACAACGCCGCGGCGGGCGGTATCAGATCGGGCCCCGGGTGTTCCGGCTCGGGCAGACCTGGCAGCCCGCGCGGTTGCTGCGGGCCGCCTCGGCCCGGCCGCTCGGGCAGCTGACGGCGGCGACGGATCGGGGTGGCTTCAGCCTCTCGGTGACCGATCGGGGGCACACGATGCTGATCGGTGGCATCGGGCGGGAGATCGACGAGATCTTCCCGCTCCGGGCGGGGGTGCTGCTGCCATCGGGCACCGCCGCGGAGCAGGTGCTGGCCATCGGGCATCCGAATCACACACCACCCGAAGGGTTCTCGCCCCACGAGTGGAGCAGGCAGATCACGCTGGCGCGGGGGCGCGGACTGGCCTACGACACCGACATGAGCCGTTTCGGGCTGGCCTGTGTCGCGGCGGCGGTGCGCGGACCCGCGGGTGAGGTGGTGGCCGCGCTGGCTGGCACCGTGACCGAGCTGAACCGGCTGCCCGCGATCGCCGAGGCGGTGCAGCGGGCGGCGGGCCTGGTGAGTGCGAATCTGACCAGGCTGCTCAAGTCGCAAGGGGTCATGTCGCTCTGAAGGTGGAGAGCCGTCAGGGCGTCGCCCAGGCAGTGGGGCGACTCCCCGACGGCTCGCCGATCAGGCGTATGAAATGCCGCCGCACCAGACGCGGGAGATGGCGCGCGTGGCGTGGATGTCGGCCAGCGGGTCGCCGTCGATGAGGACGAGGTCCGCACGCAGGCCGGGTGCGATGGCGCCGCGGTCGGGCAAACCGAAGTATTGCGCGGGCAACGCGGTCGCGGCGTTGAGGGCCGCCACCGGTGTCAGGCCCGCGGTGACGAGCAGATCCAGTTCGCGGTGCAACGAGTCGCCGTGCGCAGGCTGATACGGCACGCCCTGCTCGGTGTTGGCGTCACTGCCCGCGAGGATGGGCACACCGGCGGCGTGCAGCGTCGCGACGCTGGCGAGGCTGTCGGCGAAACCGAGACGGCCCAAAGCCGTTGCGATGCCCTTCATCATGACGAGGGTGGGCGCGGCGACCCGGCGTTCCTCCGCCATCCGGTGCACGTCCTGCGCCGGTAGCTGACCGTCCGACGGAATGTGGGTGATGATGTCGGCCCCCGCGTCCAGCGCGAGGGTGTAGGCGCCCAGCGATGCCGCGTGCGCGACCACCCGCAGGTTCTTGGCATGCGCCGCCGCGACAACAGCTTTGGCCGACGCCTCGTCGGGGCCGCCCTGCCCGGGAGCTTCCAGCACGAGCTTGATGTAGTCCGACCCGGCCGCGGCGCGCTCGGCGATCATCGCCTCGGCCTGCTCCGGGCCGTGGATGACCGCATGCTCGGCCAGGCCGGGAATCCGGGCGTGCGTGCCGTCCGCGCCGATGATCGGCGTGCCCGCGCTGCGAATGTCGGTGGTACCCAGCTGGTTACGCAGTCCCGCGAGCTTCTCGGGCGGAAAGGTGGTCATGTCCAGTGCCGTGGTCACGCCGTGCGCGGCGAGCTGGTCGAGCGATTCCTTCCCGGCCAGGTGCACGTGGGCATCGATGAGGCCGGGCAGCAGGATCGCGCCATGACCGTCGACGCTGTCGGCGCCGTCGGTGTCGGTGCCGATCACCGCCCCGTCGATCACCACTGTCGTCGGCTCGGTCAGGCCGTGGCCATTGAAGACGCGAACGTTGTACAGGGCGGTTTTACCGATCGCTGGGGAGTCGACGGTCACGCAAGCCTCCGGTGCGGATAGTCCATGCAGCGGCGGGGTGCGACCGCTCCGCTACGGAACGTTAGTAGCCGACCGTGCTTTTGTCCGCACACGAAGTGATAACGCATTGTTCTCGTTAGAGCACCTTCAGGTCTCGCTCACCGGTGTTATCGCTAGTCGGCGATCCGTTCGCCGGTCACCGGATGGAACAGGTGCACCGCGGCGGCGTCGGTCACCGTTAGGCTGACGGATTCGGCCGGCTTGGCCGGGGATCTGCTCGCCGAGCGGGACACGAACATGAACGATTCGCCGTCGAGGCCGGTGACCGTCGTGGCAGGGCGGGCGTAGACATAGGATTCGCTGCCCAGTTCCTCGACGAGTTCGACCGTGACGGCGAAACCGGTTCCGTCCCTGCGCAGTTCGAGCTGTTCGGGGCGGATGCCGACGGTGACGGTGGTCAGGTTCGCCGCCGCAAGTCGAGTCATCCGTTCGCGCGGCAATTCCACTGTGGTGCCCGCGATCTCGACGCCGCCGGCGACCAGCGGGACGGTGCACAGGTTCATCGACGGCGAGCCGATGAAGCCCGCGACGAACGCGGTGGCCGGCCGGTCGTACAGCTCGGCGGGGGTGCTGAACTGTTGCAGCCTGCCGTCGCGCAGCACCGCGACCCGGTCGCCCATGGTCATCGCCTCGACCTGGTCGTGCGTGACGTAGACGGTGGTGGTGCCGAGACGCCGCTGCAGGGCGGCGATCTGAGTGCGCGTCTGCACGCGCAGCTTGGCGTCGAGGTTGCTCAGCGGCTCGTCCATGCAGAACACCCGCGGCTCGCGCACGATCGCGCGGCCCATCGCGACCCGTTGGCGTTGGCCGCCGGACAGTTTCGCCGGCTTACGGTCCAGATACGGGGTGAGGCCGAGCAGTGCGGCAGCGTCGGCGACCCGGCGTTTGCGTTCGTCCACCGGCACTTTGAGCATCTTGAGCGCGAAACCCATGTTTTCGCCGACGGTCTTGTTCGGATAGAGCGCATAGTTCTGGAAGACCATGGCGATGTCGCGGTCCTTGGACGGGACACCGACCATGTCGGTGCCGTCGATGCGGATCGACCCGGCATCGATCTCCTCCAGGCCGGCGAGCATGCGCAGGGCGGTAGACTTGCCCGAGCCGGAAGGACCGACCAGGACGATGAATTCGCCGTCTGCGATGTCCAGGTCGAGCGAATCGACCGCGAGCGTGTCGGCGCCGGGATAGACGCAGGAAGCCGACTCGTAACGAATGGTAGCCATGGGTTTTCCTTACTTGATGGCGCCGAACGAGAGACCGCGCACCAGCTTGTTCTGCGCGATCCAACCGGCAAGGACAACGGGCAGCGCGGTGAGCACCGCCGCGGCGGAGAGCCGGGCCCAGTACAGGCCCTCCCCCGTGATGAAGCCGACCAGGAACACCGGAATCGTCTGTGCCTGAACGGCGGTCAGGTTCACCGCGAAGAAGAATTCGTTCCAGGAGAAGATGATGCAGATCAGCGCGGTCGCGGCGATACCGGGCGAGACCAGCGGCAGGATCACCTCGCGCACGCCGGTCCAGGTGCTCGCGCCGTCCATGCTGGCGGCCTCGAGCAGCTCGCTGGGTACCTCGAGGAAGAACGAGCGCATCATCCAGACCGCGATCGGCAGGTTCATCGAGGTGTAGAGGATGACCAGCGCCCAGATGTTGTCGAGCAGGCCGATGTCGCCGACGATCACGTACAGCGGCACGATCGCCGCGACCACCGGCAGCATTTTGGTGCCGATGAAGAAGAACAGCGCGTCCTGGGTTCGGCGCACCGGCCGCAGCGACAGCGCGAACGCGGCGGGCAGGCCGAGGACGAGCACCAGGATGGTCGACATCGCGGTGGCGAAGGTGGAGTTGAGCAGGGTGGTGCCGATACCGCTGTCCAGCACCGCCGAGAACTGGTCGAGGGTCGGGGTGAAGAACAGTTTCGGCGGGTCGGTGTAGGCGTCGCCCTCCTGCTTGAAGGCGGTCAGCACCATCCACAGCACCGGGAAGAAGAAGCCGACGCCGACCACCCAGGCCAACGCGCTCCAAAACATCCCGGCCACGCTGCGGCGCTTGCGCGCCTTGACGACGGGTTTCTCGTCGAGGGCATGGGTAGTCATGCCGCTTCCTCTTTTCCGGTGAAGGACTTGAACAGCAGCCGCAACGCCAAGGTGGCGACCACGGTGGTGGCGATGACGGTGACCACACCCATCGCGGCCGCCTGGCCGATGTCGAAGCCGAGGAACGCGCGCTGGTAGATGTAGAACGGCAGGTTCGAGCTGGCGATGCCGGGCCCACCCGAGGTCATCATGTACACCGCGTCGAAGGTGTTGACCAGGTAGATGGCGCCGAGTACCGCGCCGAGTTCGATGAACCGGCGCAGGTGCGGCAGTGTGAGCTCGCGGAAGACGGCGAAGGAATTCGCGCCGTCGACTCGGGCGGCCTCGACGATGTCGCGGGGCATGGACTGCAGTCCGGCCAAGATGAGCAGCATCATGAACGGGGTCCACTGCCACACCAGGTCGGCCATCACGGCGGGCAGCGGATATTTGCTCACCCAGTCGACCTGGCCGACGCCGAACGGCTTCAGCACGAAGTTGATCAGGCCGAAGACCGGGTCGAGCATGGTGGTCTTCCAAATGAGCGCGGCCGCAACGGGAGTCACCAGGAATGGGGTGATCAGCAGGGTGCGCACCACACCGCGGCCGAAGAACGCCCGGTCGAGCAGGAGCGCGAACAGCAGGCCGAGGATCACCGAGATGAGGACGGTGCCGACGATCATGATCACGGTGTTGCCCGCGACCTCACGGAACTGGCTGTCCCGGAACACATCCGCGTAGTTCTGCAAGCCGTTGAAGTGCCGCGAGCCGGGACGCACGAGGTTCCACGACTGGGTCGAGTAGTACAGCGTGAAGACGAACGGCACCTGGGTGACGACGAGCATGAAGATCAGCGCTGGCAGCAGCGGGCCACGCCGACGCCAGCCTTCGGCGCGGGAGATACGGTCGCGCCGCGAGACGAGCGGAGGCGGCGGGACGGCGGGTGCCGCGCTGGGAGCCGCTGGGGCGGTGGTGGTTTCGGACATAGTTACTTGCTCTCTCGATACGACCGGCCGACCACCTCGGCGTACTGCTGAGCTTGGTCGAGGGCGTCGCGGACGCTGATCCGGCCGGCGATCGCGGCGCTGATCTGCTGGCTCACCCGGGTGCCGAGGTCCTGGAATTCCGGGATGGTGAGGAATTGGATGCCGGTGTACGGAACCGGTCGCACACCAGGGTGTTCCGGATCGACGCCTGCCATCGCCGACAGGGTGAGCGGCCCGTACGCCTTCGACGCTTCCTTGTACTCCGGAATCTGGTAGGTCGACAGTCGGCTGCCCGGCGGGACGTGTGACCAGCCGAGCTTTTCGCCGACCATCTTGATGTAGGGCTTACTGGTCATCCAGGAGACGAATTTCCAGGCGGCGTCGGGCTTTTCGCTGGTCTTCGGGATACCGAGAGACCAGGTGTAGAGCCAGCCGGAGTTGGGTTTCCGCTGGATCGGGGCGAGCGCGTAACCGATCTTGCCGACCACCTTGCTGGACGCGGGGTCTTCCAGCACGCCGACGGCGGAAGTGGCGTCGTACCACATCGCGGTATTGCCTTGCGAGAGTTGGGTGGCGCATTCGCCGAAGCCGCTGGTCGCCGCGCCGGGCTCACCGTGCTCGCGCACCAGGTCGATGTAGAACTGCACCGCGCGAACGACTTCGGGGCTGTTCAGCTGAGCGTGCCAGTTCTCGTCGAACCAGCGGCCGCCGAAGGTGTTGATCACGGTGTTGAGCGGGGCGAGCGTCTCGCCCCAGCCGGGTTTGCCGCGCAGGCAGATGCCGGAGCGACCGTGGCCGGGGTCGTCGAGTTTCGCCGCGGCGTCGGCGACCTGGTCCCAGGTCGGTTCACCGGGCATGGTGATCCCGGCCTGGTCGAGCAGGTCCTTGCGGTACATCAGGAACGACGACTCGCCGTAGAAGGGCACCGAGTACATGTCGCCCTGATGCGACAACGACTTCCGCAGTGACGGGATGAAGTCCTGCTCGTCGTAGCCGGGGGTGTTGCGGGCGTAGGTCGACAGGTCGGTCAGCCAGCCGTTGGCGGCCCACTGCGGGGTCTCGTAGTTGCTGATCATCACGACGTCGAATTCGCCGCCGTGGGTGGCGACCGAGGCGGTGATCTTGGCACGCGCCTCGTTCTCCGACAGCGACACGAATTTCAGCTTGGTGCCGGGGTTTTCGCGCTCGAACTCGCCGGACAGCGCGATCGCGTCCTGCATCTGCGAGTTCGACACCATGGCGATGGTGACGGTATCGCCGCCGCCGGCGGTGAACGATCCGGCGCCGGCGCAGCCCGCCGTGCCGAGCACCGCCGAAATGACCAGTGCCAGTGTGCGTCTTCTCATTGGGCTATGCCTTGGCATCGGCCAGGCCCTCCTTCTGTTCCAGCAGCCACCGCGCGCATTCGATGTCGGTGACGAGGATCTTGGCCAGCCCGCCGCGCAGGACGCCGAGGGTGGCCTCGTGTTTGACCTGGCCCCCGGCGATCAGCAGCGACGACCTACACGCGCGCACAGCATCGAGGGTGACCGAAACCGTGCGTGCGGCAAGCGATCCCGCGACGTCGCGGCCGTCGGCACGAAAGAATCGGCCGCCGATCTCGCCGACCGCGCCGAGCCCGCGCAGCTCGTCGAGGAGGGCGGTGTCGAGGTAGCTGCCCTCGAACAGGGTGGTCGCGGTGGAGACGGTGCCGACGCCGAACATCATCACGTCGGCGTTGCGGCCGAGCGCTAGGGGGTGGCCGAGCAGCGAATCCTGTTCCAGCGCGGTCACTGTCGCGGCGTCGGCGTAGAGCGGGGCATTCAGCCGGACCGGGGTGGCCTGCAGCACGGTGGCGCAGCGGCCGAGGGTGTAGTCGACGCCGGTTTGGTAGTCGACCGAGGTCATCGATCCGTCGAGCTGAACGACGGTGGCGCAGCGGGCGGACTTCGTGCGCAGTTCGCGGGCGACGGCGATTGTCTCTGGGCCCCAAGTGAACCCGAGCGTCGCCTGCGGTTGTAATCGACGGGCCAGCACGCCGACCGCGGCGCGGGCCAGCGGCAGCAGGCCGGAGGGGGAACCATCGGGGACGTCGCGGAGTACGACGGCCTCGGTGAGCCCGAACGCGCGCTCGAGGTCGCTCTCGATGTCGGTGTGCACCGAGTCGCGCAGTTCGTCGGGGACGCTGATCTCGATGCGGACCAAGCCCTGCGCGCGTGCCCTGGCGATGAGCCTGCCCGCCGTCGGCCGCGAAACACCGAGCTTGGCGGCGATTTCGGCCTGCGTGGCGCCCTCGAGGTGATACAGCTGCGCGGCTCGTAATGCGAGCCGGACGTCGTCGGGCGTGCCCGGGCGGGAAGGGACGGTGGCCACACGGCCTCCTCAATGAGCCTGAGCATATGCTCAGCGTGTGAACTACTGCTCACAGAAGGTACCATCCGAAGTGTGACGTACACAACACTGGTGGGGTGACTATGACTTGGGACACCAGCGTGCCGTTGCGTTCCGCGACGCTGCGGGACCTCGACTCCGGCATCGCCGTACCGACCTATGACCGGGCTGGAATCACCACCGGCATAGTGCATTTCGGGGTCGGCGGGTTCCATCGCGCACATCAGGCGATGTATATCGACCGGCTACTCGAGGGCGGCGGCGCGCGCGAGTGGGGCATCTGCGGGGTGGGCGTGCTGCCCGCCGACCGCCGGATGCGTGACGTGCTCGCCGCGCAGGACGGGCTGTACACGCTGTCGGTGCTGGCACCGGACGGCAGCTGGAATACGCGCGTGATCGGCTCGATCGTCGAATACCTTTACGCGCCGGACGATCCCGAGGCGGTACTGGCGAAACTCGCCGATCCGGCCACCCGCATCGTCTCGCTCACCGTCACCGAGGGCGGTTACCACTTCTCCGCGAATACCGGCGCGTTCGATGCCGACGACCCGGAGATCCGGGCCGACCTCGCCCCGAATGCGGTGCCGAGCACCATCTTCGGGCTGATCACCGAGGGGCTGGCGCGGCGAAGGGCGCTCGGTGTCGCGCCGTTCACGGTGATGTCGTGCGACAACATCGAGGGCAACGGGCATGTCGCGCGCGCGACGTTCAGCGCGTTCGCGGGGCTGCGCGACCCCGAGCTCGGCGACTGGGTGGCACGGGAGGTGCGGTTCCCGAATTCGATGGTGGACCGGATCACGCCGGTGACGCCGCCCGAGGCTACGGCCCAGGTCGAGCGGCGGTACGGGGTGACGGACCGGTGGCCGGTGGTGACGGAGCCGTTCGCGCAGTGGGTGCTGGAGGATTCGTTCACCCTCGGGCGACCGGATTACGGCGCGGTAGGCGTGCAGCTGGTCGAGGATGTCGCGCCCTATGAGCTGATGAAGTTGCGGCTGCTCAACGCCAGCCATCAGGCGCTCGCCTACTTCGGGTATCTCAGCGGCTATCGGCAGGTGCACGACGCGGCACAGGATCCAGCGTTCCGCCGGTTTCTGTTGCGCTACATGGACATCGAGGCGACGCCAACATTGCGGCCGGTGCCCGGGGTCGATCTCGGGCAATACAAGCACACGCTCATCGAGCGGTTCTGCAATCCGGCGATCGGCGACACGGTGGCGCGGCTGTGCGCGGAGTCCTCCGATCGGATTCCCAAATGGGTGTTGCCGGTGATTCGGCAGCGGCTGGCCGAGGACGGCGAGATCGCCTGCGCGGCCGCGATTGTCGCCAGCTGGGCGCGGTACGCGGAAGGCGTCGATGAACAGGGTGAGCCGATCGACATCGTGGATCGGTTGCGCGAGCGATTGGTCCCGCTGGCCCGTCGGCAGCGCGACGATCGCACCGCATTCCTCAGTGAGCGTTCGGTTTTCGGTGATCTGAGCGACGAGCCACGGTTCGTTGGCGCCTATGTCGCGGCATTGGATTCGTTGTACGCCAAGGGAGCTCGCGCCACGGTCGCGGAGTTGGCGGGATAGGGCTATCCGCAGCCCGGCGTTCCGACGTTGCTGCCGGTCGCGATCGGAACGCAGATGCCGGAGGAGCCGGTGTTGAGTACTCGGATGAACTGTCCGACCAGGGCGTGAGGATCGGCGACAGCACCCGTCGTCGACGGCGCGTCGGGTGTCTGGGCGGCGGCGATTCCGCTGCCTAGGAGCAGGCCGGTGCCGACGGCCGCGCAGGCGACGAAGGTGCGAAGAGACGCTGTGCTCATTGGTTTCCGCATGGCCCGACGCTAACCGGGAAGCACGAAAGACGAACGACCCCAATTGCTCGCCCCCGATTTCACCCGCCCCCGATCTCGGGGATGGGCGCTCCCCCGCCGATTCGTCGCGGGAGGGCCGATCCACCGGAGTCAGATGGGCAGTACCCGGGTTACCGCGTGCGTTTCACCGGCGACGGTGAACCAAATGTCGAGGGCCGAGCCTGCGCGCTGGGCAGCCAGGTCGACGTGATCGCCGGACTTCAGCGGTTTCACGTATTCGATGATCGCGCGATGCGGGCCCGACTTCAGGTCGTCGTGATCGGCCAGGACTTCCTCGACGCCGCTGAGGTAGACCGCGTTGTTGACGTGATCCAGCATGTCGATATCGGTGATGCGCAGGGGGAACGGACGCCGCTGTACATCCGGCGCCTCGATGGGCGCCGGGTCGGTGAGGGCGGCCTTCCAGCGCAGCCGGTGTTCGGTGGTGCTGGCCAGCATCGGCTCCATGAAGCGGTCGCTCATCCGAGCGGGCACGCCGGATTCGGTACCGAAATGAATCAGGAAGGCTTCGGTCTCCACCAGGCCGCCGCTGCTCCCGGTGATCTGCACCCGCATGTTGCACCAGCGGGTGGACAGGCCCGAGCACCAGCGGCGCAGGACGACCCGCTCACCGAACTGGATCGGCTTCAGCACGTCCATCACCGTCCGGCGCACCACCCAGCCGCGATGAGTGTCACCGTCCTCGACGGCATCGAGATGTTCGAACCCGATGTCCTGCAAATACCGGGCTATGGCATCGAGCCGAAGGCGTTGATCGCCATCGGTATCGGCGAGACGAACCGGCCACCCCGTCTCGAACGGGGTTCCGGCGGTCGGACGTTCCGGCAGCACGCTGGGAATGACCATGAACGGATAATGCCAGGCCACGCTCCCCCCTCGCGCGTCGGCACGGTCAGCGCGTCGCACATCTCACACCGAAACCCGTCAAGGGGAACTGGTGTTGGGGCGATCTCGGGCGTTGCTGACACCGATTTCCCTTGATCATGAAAGAGCCCCGAGGCGCGGGGCGGCTCGGGGCTCTTTCAGCTAGAGAACTGTCAGCGCTTCTTGGAGGTGCGTTCGCGCTTTTCGCGGACGCGGACCGAGATGCGGACCGGGGAGCCGTCGAAGTTGAACTCTTCGCGCAGGCGGCGTTCCAGGAAGCGGCGGTAGCCTGCCTCGAGGAAGCCGGTGGTGAACAGGACGAACGTCGGGGGGCGGGTGGACGCCTGGGTGGCGAACATGATGCGGGGCAGGCGGCCGCCACGCATCGGGGGTGGGGTGGCCGCGACAACTTCCTTGAGCCAGGTGTTCAGGCGGCCGGTGGAGATGCGCTTGTCCCATGATTCGAGCGCGGTTTCCATGGCGGGCACCAGCTTCTGCACCGAGCGACCGGTGTGCGCGGAGATGTTGACGCGCTGGGCCCACGGGACGCGGACCAGGTCGCGGTCGACCTCGCGGTCGAGTTGCAGACGACGGTCCTCGTCGACCAGGTCCCACTTGTTGAAGGCGAGCACGAGCGCGCGACCGGAGTCGGCGACCATGCTGATCACCCGCAGGTCCTGTTCGGTGATCGGGTCCGACGCATCGATCAGCATGATCGCGACCTCGGAGGCATCCAGGGCCGCCTTGGTGCGCAGCGAGGCGTAGAACTCGGTGCCGTTGGCGTGCGAGACCTTGCGGCGCAGGCCGGCGGTGTCGACGAACTTCCAGATCTTGCCGCCGAGGTCGACCAGCGAGTCGACCGGGTCGACGGTGGTGCCCGCGACATCGTGCACGACCGAGCGCTCGTCGTCGGCCAGCTTGTTCAACAGGCTGGACTTGCCGACATTGGGCTTGCCGACCAGCGCGACGCGACGCGGGCCGGCGCCGCCGGTGCCCTCGCGCGGGGTTTCCGGCAGCGCGGCGAGCACGTCGTCGAGCAGATCGCCGGTGCCACGACCGTGCGCGGCGCTGACCATCCTCGGCTCGCCGAGACCCAGCGACCACAGTGCGGCGGCCTCGGATTCGACCTTCTGATCGTCGACCTTGTTGGCGACCAGGATGACCGGAATCTCGGAGCGGCGCAGCTTCTTCACCGCGGCCTCGTCGGTGGCGGTGGCGCCGACCACCGCGTCGACCACGAGCAGGATCGCGTCGGCGGTCTGCATGGCCACCTCGGCCTGGCGGGCCACCGACTGCTGCAGGCCCTTGGCGTCGGGCTCCCAGCCGCCGGTGTCCTGCACCAGGAAGCGACGCCCGGACCAGTTGGCCTCGTAGGAGATTCGGTCACGGGTGACGCCGGGGATGTCCTCGACCACGGCCTCGCGGCGGCCGATGATGCGGTTCACCAGGGTCGACTTGCCGACATTCGGGCGACCGACAACGGCAACCGTCGGCATCGCCAGAACTTCTTCGCCGTCGAACTCGCCGTCGAGACCGGTGAGCTCCCAGTCGGTTTCGTCACTCCAGATGCCGTCGCCGGCCATTACGTCTTCAGTCACTGCGGACCTCCCGTCCTGGTCGCCGAAATCTGCTGCGCGACAACGCGATACAGCTCGTCGATGACCTCATCCATGTTCAGGTCGCTGGTGTCGACCAGCACGGCGTCGTCGGCCGGACGCAGTGGGGACACCTTGCGGGTGGAATCGAGATTGTCGCGTCGCTGCACATCGGCGAGCACGGCCTCGAAGTCGTCGCCGCGGCCCTCGGCGATGTTCTGCTGGTTGCGCCGGTGGGCGCGGGCCTCGGCCGAGGCGGTCAGGTAGATCTTGGCATCGGCGTCGGTCAGCACCACGGTGCCGATGTCACGGCCCTCGACCACGATTCGCTGTGCGGCCGTGGCGATTTCGCGTTGCAGCGCGACGAGCAGATCACGGACCTCGGACACCGCCGAGACCGCCGAGACGGCCTTGGTGACCGCGTCGCCGCGGATCTCCGACGACACGTCCTCACCGTCGAGCTGGATCACCTCACGACTCGGATCGGTACCGATGGACAGCGGCAGCTCCTTGACGGCCGCACCGATGGCGGCGGCGTCGGTGAGCTCGACGCCTGCCCGCAGCACGCGCAGCGTCGCGACCCGGTACATCGCGCCGGTGTCCAGGTAGCGGGCGCCGAGCCGGGAGGCGAGGCGGCGCGAAACGCTGGATTTGCCGGTGCCGGACGGGCCGTCCATCGCGACGACGAGCGGACTGGTCCCCGACAGCTGCCGGGGCGCCTCGACCGGAATCTCCACACCCATCACAACGACACCGCCTCGTAGAGTTTGCCGATTTCACCGCGACCGAGCACCCGCAGCGTGCCGGGCCGTTGGTCGCCGAGCGCGACCGGACCGATATTGGTGCGCACCAGCCGGGTCACCGGATGGCCTGCCGCGTCGAGCAGCCTGCGCACGATGTGCTTGCGCCCTTCGTGCAACACCAATTTCACGAGGGAACGTCCCTCATTGATTTCGAGCACCTGGAAGCTGTCGACCTTCGCCGGGCCGTCGTCGAGCTCGATGCCGTCCTTGAGCTTCTTGCCGATCCCCTTGTGCACCTCGCCGTTCACCGTCGCCAGGTAGGTCTTGGAGACCTCGTAGGACGGGTGCATGAGCCGGTGCGCGAGGTCGCCGTCGTTGGTGAGCAGCAGCAGACCCTCGGTGTCGGCGTCCAGGCGGCCGACGTGGAACAGCCGCTGACCGGCCGCGATGCGCTCGGCGACGATGTCACCGACGCAGGGGCGGCCCAGATCGTCGGACATGGTGGACTGCCAGCCCTTCGGCTTGTTCAGCACGATGTGCACCAGCTCGGAACGCACCATCACCCGGGTGCCGTCGACCCGGACCACGGCGACTTCAGGATCGATGCGCAGGCCCTGTTCGACCACGATGGCACCGTCGACCTCGACGCGGCCCTGGGCGATCATCTCCTCGGCGGCGCGGCGCGAGGCCACACCCGCCTTGGCGAGGACCTTCTGCAAGCGTTCGCCTTCGCCCCACGGCATTTTGGCGTGGCCCTCGGAGGCGGCCGGTTCGACGTGCTGGCGCTTCGCGGGCTTGGCGTTGTTGAGCAGGGGTGCGGACTGGGTCTGCTTCTGCGGCTTGGGGTTCTTCTTCTTGCCGGTCGGTGCGGACTGGGTGGCACGGCGCTGCGGGATGGCGCCGGTGCCGTGTCCGGTGGAGCCTTGTGCGGCACCACGGTAGGAGTTGCCGGTCTGGGCGTTGCCGTTCTGACCCGAGTTGCCGTCGACGCGGCCGCGGTAGGCGTTGCCACCGGAGCCTGCCTCGCTGCGGTCGCGGTAGGTGTTGCCGCCCTGCGCGGCGCCGCTGTCGGTGCGGCCGCGGTAAGCGTTGCCACCCGAGCCTGCCTCGCTGCGGTCGCGAGAGGTGTTGCCGCCCTGCGCACCGCGATAGGAGCTGCCTTGCGCGTTGCCGTCACGGTTGCCGCGATAGGAGCCGCCCTGCGCGTTGCCGTCACGGTTGCCGCGATAGGAGCTGCCTTGCGCGTTGTCATCACGGTTGCCGCGATAGCCGCCGCCCTGCGCGCCCTCGGAACGGCCGCGATATGCGTTGCCGCCCTGCGAAGAGCCACCCTCGGAACGACCCCGGTACCCACTGCCGCCCTCGGAACGATCGCGGTAGGAGCCGCCACCCTGCGAGGAGCCTTCGGAACGGCCCCGGTATCCGCTGCCGCCTTCGGAACGATCGCGGTAAGAGCCGCCGCCCTGCGAGGAGTTGCCGCGATAGCCGCCCTGGGCGTTGCCATCTCGCGTGCCGCGGTAGGAGCTGCCGCCCTCGGAACGATCGCGGTAAGAGCCGCCTTGCGAGGAGTTGCCGCGATAGCCGCCTTGCGCGTTGCCATCTCGCGTGCCGCGATAGCCGCCGCCCTGCGGGGCGCCCTCGCTACGGCCGCGGTACGTGCTGCCGCCCTCGGAACGGTCGCGATAGGAGCCTTGTGCGGAGCCGCGGTCGTTACGGCCGCGGGAGGTGTTGCCGCCTTCGGAGCGGTCGCGATAGTTGCTGCCCTGCGTGGAGCCGCCGCGATATGCGTTGCCGCCCTGGGCGTTTCCGCGGGAGGGGCTCGACGGCGCCGCGTCGCGGTAGCCGCCTTCGCCGCGGTCGGCCCCCCTTCGAGCAGCGCCTGCGCCTCTTACGGGCCGCTGCTGCTCATCATTGCGTTTCCTGCGATCCGGTGTGCCATCTCGGCGAGCGGAAGTATTCATTTTGTCCTGTCAATCCTCGCTGCCAAGGTCCAAGTCGGCCTCGGCGGGTTTTTTCAGCCTGGTGTAACGGGGGTCCGTATCCAAGCTCTCGTTGATCTCATCGATCAGGTCGACGCCCGGGAGCAGGGGCGCCAGCGGCGGCAAATCGGTCAGCGACGCGAGTCCGATCCGTTCCAGGAACAGCTCGGTCGTGCAATACATCGTCCCGTTGGTTTCCGGGTCGACACCTGCCTCGGCGAGCAGGCCCCTGGCCAGCAGCGTGCGCATCACCCCATCGACGTTCACGCCGCGCACCGCACTGACCCTGGTCCGAGTCACCGGCTGACGGTATGCCACCACCGCCAGAGTTTCCAACGCCGCCCGCGTCAGTTTGGTGCGGGCGCCATCGAGCAGCACCCTTTCAACATATGGCGCGTACTCGCTGCGAGTATAGAAGCGCCAGCCGTCCCCGACGAAACGCAGATCGATCCCACTGCCCCGCGCGGACAGCTCCGCACGCATCGCACGCAACACCTCGTCCACCCGCTCGGTGGTGTCGTCCAAGGCCGCCGCCAACTGCTCTACCGGCGCCGGAGCATCGACAACAAGCAACATCGCCTCCAACGCCGACCGGAATTCGGCGTCCTCGAGATGCTCGGGGGTGAACTCCGCCACTGTGTCTTTGGCGACTGGTGTCGCGTCGTGGGTGGTGAGGTTTGCGTCGTCGCCCACCGTAGTCGTGGTGTCGGCAGTCGGGGCCGCGTTATCAGCAGCCGGAGTGGTGTCGCCGACAGCCGAAGCCGCACCATCGGCCGCCGAAGTCACGTCATCAGCGGCCGAGGTCGCGTCGTCAGCAGCATCGGTAGCACTCGAGGCGGCGCGCGTGGGTTCGCTCGCGGCTGTCGGGTCGGCTGAGTGGCCGACCGCGTCGGTGTTTTCGCGGACGGTTTCGGTCGCGTCGGCGTCGAGGTTCGTGGTGTCCGCGACCTCGGCGTCCACGGAGTCGTTCACCCGTAGTCCTCCTCGATAGTCAGGTCCTGCTCGGCGTCCGGGACGTCGTCGCCGATCCAGCTGACCGACAGTTGGCCGAGCGGGTCGGGCTGGTCGAACTCGATCGTTTTGCCGCGGTAGAGCTCGAGCAGGGCCAGGAAGCGGGCGACGATCTCGATCGGCTCCTCGCAGTCGTCGACCAGTTGGCTGAAGGTGGTCCAGCCACCCTTGCCTGCCAGTTTCAACCGTTCGAGCACGAGCGCGGCCTGTTCGGCGACCGAGATGCTGTGCGCGTGCAGGTGGTCGAGGCCGACCCTCGGCACCGGGCGCGGGCGGAAAGCTGCTGCGGCGATCGCGGCCAACTCGTGAGCGTCTACTCCCAGCGTAACCTCGGGCAGCAGGTCGGCGAAGCAGTCCTCCAGACCGACCGCGCGCGGGTATCGCCGCAGCGCGACGGCCTCCAGTTCGCCGAACAGCTCAGCCACCTGTTTGAACGCGCGGTATTGCAGCAGCCGCGCGAAGAGCAGGTCGCGCGCCTCGAGCAGTTCGAGGTCGTCGGCGTCGGTCATCTCTCCCGACGGCAGCAGACGCGCCGCCTTGAGGTCGAGCAACGTGGCTGCGACGACCAAGAATTCGGTGGTCTGATCCAGAATCTTGTCGGCACGCAGTTTCATCGTCGCGTCATCGGACAGCGCCGCGGTCAACGCCTTGGTGTAGGCGATGAATTCGTCGGTGACCTGGTGCAACGCCACCTCGGTGACGTCGAGCTTGCGCGAACTGATCAACGTCAGCAGCAGATCGAACGGCCCTTGAAAGTTGCTCAGCCGCAGATGAAATCCCGACTTCTTCTCGTCCTCGGGCGCGGAGCCGTCCGCAGAGGCACCGCCACCGTCCGAGCGCGCAGCGTCACCGGGTATAGCGCTGTCGACTAACGCAGTGTCGTCCGCGCCGCTGGAATCGGCCGCGCTCCCGACAGCTCCCGCCGACGCGAACGCATCGTCTCGCATGACGGGATCATCGGACGCCGCCGCATCTTCGACGACATCGTCGGCAGCAGTCGGCTCCGCATCGGAGTCTGCGTCGGATGGCTCGTCGGGCATCTCGACATCATCGAGCACGGGGGTGTGGTGGGATGTGTCCAGGTCCGAGGGGGCGGTCGGTTCGTCCGGATCGTGGGCGCGCGCCGAGGCTCGCTCCAAGAGGTCGCCCGACGGATGGTCGTCGCCGGGTGCGACCCCTTGGCCGGTCGAGTGGTTGGTAGCGGGTGGCGCGGCGTCGGTGCCGCCGATCACCGGCCCGACCGGTGGATGACTTCGCGCGCCATCGCCCGATATGCCTCGGCTCCACCGGATTTCGGTGCCCACGTGGTGATCGGTTCGCCCGCGACGCTGGCGTCCGGGAAGCGGACGGTGCGCGAGATCGCGGCGTCGTAGACCAGGTCGCCGAACACCTCGACGACTCGTGCCATCACCTGACGCGAATGTAATAGTCGGGCGTCGAACATGGTGACCACTATCCCGTACAGGCTCAGCCTGGGGTTCAGCCGGTCGCGCACCTTTTCCACGGTGTCGTTGAGCAGGGCGAGCCCGCGCAGCGAGAAGTACTCGCATTCCATCGGAATGATCACACCGTCCGAACAGGCCAACGCATTGACGGTGAGTAAACCGAGCGAGGGCTGGCAGTCGATGATGATGTAGTCGTACTTGTCCCGAATGGGATGCAGCGCGCGACCGAGGGAGTGTTCGCGGCCGACCTCGTTGACGAGCTGGATTTCCGCCGCCGACAGATCGATATTGCTGGGCAGCAGATCCATGTTCTCGACCCGGGTCGGCATCAGCACGTCGTCGATCGAACCCTTGGAACCGACGAGCAGGTCGTGCACGGTCAGATCGAGATCATGGTGGGCCACACCCAATCCCGCGGACAGCGCGCCCTGCGGGTCCAGGTCGACCAGCAGCACCTTGCGCCCGTATTCGGCCAGCGAGGCGCCGAGGTTGATGGTGGAGGTCGTCTTGCCGACGCCGCCCTTCTGGTTGCACATGGCGACGATGAGGGCGTCGCCGTGCCGCTCGAGCGGTGGCGGGTCCGGCACGAGGCGCAGCGGGCGCCCGGTGGGCCCGAGTGCCGCGTCCTCCGGAACCGGTTCGGCCCCGGTGCCCCACAGGGTTTCGGCCGCGGCCTCCGAGTACGGACCGGTGCGCTGACCCGTGCGCGGCTCCGCCCCAGCACCCATCGGCGGCCCTGCCGCTTCGGCTGATGTCACGATCCGCTGCTCCTTATACGTTCCTGCCCGTTGCCTCGCCGAGCGTAGCGAGGCCGATCAGGCCCGACCCTCGCTTTCGTACGGTCCGACTCCCGATAGACGCTACCGCGTACGAGGGTGCAAGTACCGCGACGCGCGCGGCGTGTTCGCAGCACCACGCCGTGCCGCGAACAGCACGACGCTACCGCGTATCGCTCAGCGCCACTCCGGGTCACCGTCGAAATGCACGTCGAAGCGGTCGTGCAACTCGTCCATGCTGTCCCATTCCGCCTCCCCACGGGCGATCCGGCCGAGCTGCCGGAAATATTCGAATCGCACGATACCTGGTGTGAGCACAGCGAAAAACTCCGCCGGACCATCTGAGGACCCACCGCCAGGCAGCGCCACCGCTTCGACCTCGGCTTCCGATGCGGGTCAGCGAGCGCGGGGGTGGGCGGTGGCCCAGACTTCGCGCAAGGTGTTGACGGTGACCAGGGTGTAGATCTGGGTGGTGGTGACCGAGGCGTGGCCCAGGAGTTCTTGGACCACGCGCACATCGGCGCCGCCGTCGAGCAGATGTGTGGCGAAGGAGTGGCGCAGGGTGTGCGGCGAAACGGCGGCGCCGATGCCTGCGCGTTCGGCGGCGGTTTGCAGTACCTGCCAGGCACTTTGCCGCGACAGCCGACCGCCACGCGCGTTGAGAAACAGCGCGCCCGCGTTGCCTTTTCCGCTCGCGGCGAGCTTGGGCCGTCCCCGCACCAGGTACGCGTCGACCGAGGCCAGTGCGGGCCTGCCGATCGGCACCATGCGCTGTTTGCCGCCCTTGCCGTGCAGCACGACGGCACGTTCGTCGGTGTCGATGTCGTCGACGTCGAGGCCGACCATCTCGGAAATCCGTGCGCCCGTGGAGTAGAGCAGTTCCAGCAGCGCACGATCGCGCAGACCGCGCGGGCCGCCGTCGGTGCCCGGCGCGGCATCGGGATCGTGCACCGGACCGCCGCCCGCGGCCTCCAGCAACTTCAGCACCTGGTCGTAGGGCAGCGCCTTGGGCAGCCTGCGACCCGGCGCGGGCGGTTTCACCGCGTGCGCGACATCGGTGGTGGTCATCCCCTCGGCCGCGGCGAAACGGTGCAGCCCGCGCACCGCGATGAGCGCGCGGGCGACCGAACTCGCGGCCAGCGGCGGGAATTCGGTACCGCCCGCCCGCAGCGCCATGGTGAACTCGGCGACGTCGGCCTCGGCGACCTGATCGAGCGCGGCGATACCGCGCCCGGTCAGGAAGCCGAGATATCGGCCGAGGTCACGCCGGTAGGCGCCGAGGGTGTTGCGCGCGGCGCCGCGCTCGACCGCGAGATGGTCGAGGTAGGCGTCCAATTCCCGCGCGAGCACCCGCGGCCCCGTCAGTCCGCGGACTTCGCGGCGGCCTTGCGGCGCAGGAACGCGGTCGGCTGCCCGGGCCATGGCGCGTCGGCGGGCCGTAGCTCGGTGTGGCCCGCACGAGCCGCGGCCAGCGCGAGCACACCGGCAACGGCGGTCGCGTTGACGATCTCCCCGGCCAGTGCCGCGCGCACCGCCTCGTCGACCGGCATCCGCACGACCTTCAGGTCGGCCTCCTCGAATTCCGGCTCCGGCCGGTCGGTTTCGTAGAGCCCGCGGGCGTAGTACACCCGCAGCGCCTCGTCGGTGAATCCCGGCGAGAGCGCCACGTCCACCAGCACGTGCCATTCGCGGGCGGCCAGCCCGGTCTCCTCGGCGAGCTCGCGCTGCGCGGCGACGAGCGGTTCCTCGCCGGGCAGGTCGAGCAGGCCGGCGGGCAGCTCGAGCAGCCGCCTGCCGATCGGATGCCGGTACTGGTTGATCAGCACCACGTTGTCGTCGTCATCGATCGCCGCGACGGCGACCGCGCCGTGATGCTCGATCACCTCGCGCTCGGCGACCTTGCCGCCGGGCATCCGCACCTGATCGAGCCGCAACGCCAGGATGGCGCCGCTGTAGACGGTCTTGCTGGACACGGTCTCGAAATCGTGGCTGCCCGCTTCGGTGCCACCGTCCTGCGTCATCGTCTTACGCCTGGTCCGCCGCGCTCGCGAATTCCTCGTCCGGGATGTCGACCGGAAGGCGCTCGGCGAGCTTGTATTTCAGTGCCGCCGCGACGAGCGCCGCGAACAACGGATGCGGACGGGTCGGGCGGCTCTTGAGCTCCGGGTGCGCCTGGGTGGCGACGAAGAACGGGTGCACGTCGGCGGGCAATTCGACGAACTCCACCAGATGCCCGTCCGGCGAGGTGCCGCTGAACCGCAGCCCACTCTTGGCGATCCGGTCACGGTAGGCGTTGTTCACCTCGAAGCGGTGCCGGTGCCGCTCGGACACCTGCTCGCTGCCGTACGCCTGCGCGACCACCGAACCCTTCGCCAAGGTGGCGGGGTAGGCACCGAGACGCATGGTGCCACCGAGGTCGGCCTCCCCCGCGACGGCCTGTTCCTGATCGGCCATCGTGGAGATGACGGGATGCGGTGTGTCCGGCTCGAATTCGGCCGAGTTGGCCTCGGCCAGACCGACCGAACGCGCCGCCTCGATGACCACACACTGCAGTCCGAGGCACAGACCGAGCAGCGGGATGCCGCGGGCGCGGGCGTAGCTGATGGCGCCGACCTTGCCCTCGATGCCACGAATGCCGAAGCCACCGGGGATCAGCACCGCGTCCACGTCACGCAGCGCGGCTTGCGCGCCGGCCGGGTTCTCGCATTCGTCCGACGGCACCCAGCGGATGAGCACCTTGGCCCGCGAGGCGAACCCGCCCGCGCGCAACGCCTCGGTGACCGACAGGTAGGCGTCGGGCAGGTCGACGTACTTGCCGACCAGCGCGACCTCGACCGTCTCGCGCGGCGAGTGCACCCGGTCGAGCAGGTCGCCCCACACGGTCCAGTCCACGTCGCGGAACGGCAGCCCGAGCTTGCGCACCACGTAGGCGTCGAGGCCCTCGCGGTGCAGCACGCGCGGGATGTCGTAGATCGACGGCGCGTCCGGGGTGGAGATGCAGGCGTCGACGTCGACGTCACACATCAGTGCGATCTTGCTCTTCAGCGCCTGCGGCACCTCACGGTCGCAGCGCAGGATCAGCGCGTCGGGCTGGATACCGATACTGCGCAGCGTCGCCACCGAGTGCTGCGTCGGCTTGGTTTTGAGCTCGCCGGAGGGGGCGAGGTAGGGCACCAGCGAGACGTGCAGGAAGAAGACGTTGTCGCGGCCGACGTCGTGGCGGATCTGGCGAGCCGCCTCGAGGAACGGCTGCGACTCGATATCGCCGACGGTGCCGCCGATCTCGGTGATCACCACGTCGGGGGTCTGGTCGTGCGCGTCCGGCGCGCTCATGGCGAGCACCCGGCTCTTGATCTCGTCGGTGATGTGCGGGATCACCTGCACCGTGTCGCCGAGGTATTCGCCGCGGCGTTCCTTGGCGATGACTGTCGAATAGATTTGCCCGGTCGTGACATTCGCGTCCCGGGTCAGGTCCCTGTCGAGGAACCGCTCGTAGTGACCGACATCCAGATCGGTCTCGGCCCCGTCCTCCGTCACGAAAACCTCTCCATGCTGGAAGGGGTTCATGGTGCCGGGATCGACGTTCAAGTAAGGGTCGAGTTTCTGCATCGTGACGCGCAGTCCACGCGCCGTCAACAGCTGACCGAGGCTGGAGGCGGTAAGACCTTTACCCAATGAGGAGGCGACTCCACCGCTGACGAAGATGTGCTTCGTGGCCGTTCGCGCCTGATTCCGTGTATGACCCACGGGTCTTCACGGTAACACGGATCAGGCGTCCAGTTCTAACGCCACGCTGAGTATTTGCCCGCGCGGGCGCGGGGTGGTTCGCGGCAGGTCAGCGTGGTGCGGAGGCGAGTGTGAGCGAGGTCGCCTTTTCGCCGGTGCCGTATCGGCCGGTGCCGCCGTTGAGTTGCTCGCTCAGCGCGAGCACGGTGGTGACGCGGCCGATTTCCCGGTCGAGGTTGTCGACGGTGCTGACGGACGTGGCCAGCGGGCCGTCGGAGCGGACGATGGCCAGCGGTCCCGGGTTCTCGGCCGCGCCGGGACGTCCGGCCAGCACGACGCCCGCGCCGCGGCCGCGCAGGGCACCGGCGAAGCGCGCGATGTTCGCACCCTGGCTGTTCTCGCCGGACTTGGCGCCGTTGCCGGTGATCACCACCGCCGACTGGGCCGGGCGCACCGGGGTGTCGCCGTAGGCGAGGAAGCCGCCGCCGCGCAGTGTTTCCAGGACCAGGCCCAATTCCTGTGGGGTGCCACGGGTTTGCCCGTTGGCCGGATCGAGCAGCACGACCATGCCGAGCAGGTCGCCGGCCATGCTGCCCTGATCGACTGCGCCGGTGCGCAATTGGGCACCCGCGGGGATGACGTTGGTGACCGTGGTGCGCATCCGATCGCCCTCGGTGGCGTCGACGAAGGCGTCGGTGAGCGAGATCCGGCCGGTGATGGTGGCACCCGAGGTTTCGAGGGACTTGGTCACGCCCTCGATGTCGGCGGGATCGGCGTCGGGGGTGGTAAACACCGCGACGGTGCGATCGGCCAGCGTGCCGCCGAGGATGCGGCCCGCGGCGCCCGCGATGAACCGGTCGGCCGAGTTCAGCTGATCGGTGAGGCGACGGTTCTGGTCGGAGACGGTGTCGACCTGCTGACGCAGATCCGACTTGTCCGCGCGCAGCCCCGACAGCAGATCCGCCGCCAGCGTCTGCGAGCCGAGCACCACGCCGATGGCGAGGGCCAGGAAGATCGCCACGATCGAGACGGCGTGCTGGCGTAACGAGATCATCGTTCTCCCTTGGTCATTTGTCGCCCGCGCCGACCAAGCCCTGCGCCCACAGCGCGAACCGGTCCCAGGTGTCGGCGGCCCAGGCGACGGCGTCGGTGCCGGTGTTGGAGGCGAGCAGCACCACGATCACCGCGATCAGGGCGGCAAGTACCACCAGCGCGATGCCGATGCCGGACACCCGGTTTCGGTACAGCGTGGCGACGGCCTTGGCGTCCATCAGCTTGGTGCCGAGCTTGAGCCTGGTGAGGAAGGTCGCCGGGTTGCTCTCGCGGCGGCTGCGGTCGAAGAAGTCGTCGAGCGTGGCGGCCGCGCCCGCGGTGACGATCAGCGACGCGCCGTGATGGTGTGCCAGCAGCAGCGCCAGATCGGCGGGTGCGCCGGAGGACGGGAAGGTGGTCGCGCCGATGCCGAGATCCTGGATGCGGTCCAGGCCCTTGGCGTGGCCGTCGGTGTCGGCGGGCAGGATCACCTCGGCACCGCATTTCAGGGTGGCGGAGGTGATCTCGTCCGGATCGCCGACGATGAGGTCGGGGCGGTAGCCCTGCTTCATCAGGGTGTCCGCGCCGCGGCCGACGCCGACCATGATCGGCACGTACTCCTTGATGAACGGCTTGAGCCGCTTCAGGTCCTCGGCGTGGTCGGGGCCGTCGGCGACCACCACCACGTGCCGATGCTTCATCGATAGCTCCAGCTCCGGTACGCCGATGCCGTCGATCAGCAGCGCGCTCTCGGTGCGGATGAACTCGATGGTGTTGCCCGCGAACGCCTCCAGATGATCGGCCAGCCCGTTGCGCGCCTCGATCATCCGTTCGGCGATATCGGAATCGGTGAGCTCGATGCCCTTGACCAGGACCTCGGGCTCCTTCTTGATCACCTTGTCGGCGTAGATGACGCCCTCGTCGATGCGGACCTTGACGCCGTCCTTGATCTTGCTGAACGCGTCCGAACTCACCGTGTCCAGCAGCAGGATGTTGTTCGCCACCAGCACTTCCGGGCCCAGATTGGGATAGCGGCCGGAGATCGATGGCGAGGTGTTGATCACCGCGACCACCCCCGCCTCGACCAGCCGATCGGCGGTGAGCCGGTCCAGGTCCATCTCGTCGAGCACGACGACATCGCCTGGTCCGACGCGTTTCAACAGGCGCCGGGTGTTGCGATCCACTCGGGCTATCCCGGAGAGGCCGGGCAGCGTTTCGGTGTTCCTCGACAACAACGCCAGCATCTTCATGGCCTCGATGCTGCCCGCAAACCCTCAACCGTTGGTGGAGGCGCGCCGTCGGCCTACCACATACATCACTGTGACAACAGTGACACGATGTACGACACGCGGAAGAACTCGTTGCAGCGTGTCAAACGTGGCGGGCGTCACAAAAGGCCCGCTAATTCGCGCGCCTAACGAGCGATACCGCTACCGTTTCGTTACCGTCGACCAGCCCGACGACATCTCGACGTGACGTGACAAAGGACGACTGCGTGATGTGCCTCGAAATAGCCAGGGAAACGGGGCTTTTGCGCCGAAGACCAGACATTTCTCCGATAACGCCAGCTTATGGACATTGCCGACAAATGCGGTCGAGCCGATGAGCAGGCATCGGACTCTTGCTGCCGATCGGCGATTTGCGGCCGATCTGCGCAATTCAGACAGCGGTCAGCAAAGTTATAGCTACTCACCGGGCGCGGTCGATTCGTGGCCGTCACCGGGGGAACCGTGGTCGCCGGAGGAGCAGTGGTCGGTCGAGCACCAGTGGGCACCGGACGATCAGTGGGCGCGGCCCGCGGATCAGTGGCCATCGGCGGTGGATCAACGAGGACATTCGGGCGATCGGTGGCCGTCGGCGGATCCGCGGCCGCAATCAGGCAATTCGTGGCCGTCCACCGGTCAGCGGACCCGGCCGGGCAATGCGTGGCCATCCACGGATCAGCGGACACGGCCCCGTGATTCGTGGCCGCCCGCCGAGCAGCAGCCGCTGTCGGACGATTCGTGGGCGTCCGAGGATCAGTGGGCACAGTCGAGTGACGAGTGGGTGCGGTCGAATGATGCGTGGGTGCGGTCCGCCGACGCCCAGCCGTCGGCAGATCCACAGCCATCGTCGGTCGCGAATCTTCCGGTTCCCCGTAAGCGCCGCGGCGGCAGGCATCGCATGCCCGCGCCGCCTGCCGCGCTGAAGGGCCGCGCCGCCATCATCGCGGTTGCCGCCGGTGCGCTCGTCGCCGCCGGCCAGAACATTTCGACCGGCGGCGACAAACCTCCGGTGGAAACCGTGGCCCCGATGGCGCTCGGCCAACCGCAGGCACAGCTCACCGAACCCGCCGCCACCGAGCCCGGGCTGCTCGACGAGGGCCCCCTCGACCTCGGCCAATTCAGCGACATCCTGAGCAACGGCAGCAAGGTCGCCGACGAGATGTCGGCCGAGGCCGCCGCGAAACTGCGCCCGCTGTTCATGAAGTTCACCTCCGGCACCTTCACCTCCGGCTACGGAATGCGCTGGGGCGCGCTGCATCCGGGCGTGGACATCGCCGCACCCATCGGCACCCCGATCGTCGCCGTGGAGGACGGCACCGTCATCAGCTCTGGCCCGGCCGCCGGATTCGGCATGTGGGTACGTCTGCTCGGCGACGACGGCACGATCACCGTGTACGGCCACATCAACACCTCACTGGTCAACGTCGGCCAGCGCGTGACGGCGGGCGACCAGATCGCCACCGTCGGCAACCGCGGCGAAGCCACCGGCCCACACTGCCACTTCGAGGTCTGGCTCAACGGCACCGACCGCATCGACCCCCTCCCCTGGCTCGCCACCCGCGGCATCGGCCTCGGACCCGAGCGCGACTGACGCGCGCTAACTCGCGAGGACGACGATAGGCGCGCTGGCGGCAGGACTGCGAGCAGTACCGATACCGGACTCTGCCTGCTCGAAGCCAGCGCGGGCGCGAGGTAGCCGACGATGCGTCGAGGCAACTGTCTGTGACACCGGTTACAGGGACACACAGCTCTCCAAGGTGATACCTATATGCTGCCCGTCACAGGTAACTCGAAGAGGAGACCCCCATGGCCAGCACGACCGTCGACGCCGTCATCGCCGCCCCGCGTGATGTGGTGTATCGGCTCTTCGCCGACCGCGAGAGCATCAGCCCGTACCTTCCGATCCAGGTCAAGCTGACCAAGCCGGGCCTGACCGAGCGCGAAGGGGTCGGCGCGCAGCACCTGCTCGGCGTCGGCCCGGTCGGTATCACCGAGGAGATCACCAAGCTGGTGCCCGGTGAGCGGATGGAATACAAGATCGTCAAGGGCGCCCCGGTGAAGCGGCACGTCGGCGTGGTGACCTTCACCGACGCCGACAACGGCACCCTCGTCTCCTACACGATGGAGTCCGAGCCGAGCCTCCCCGTGCCCGCCAAGGTCCTGGAGTTCGGCCTGAAGAACCTGATCACCCAGTTCATCAAGGCCGCGCAGAAGGCCGTGCGCTAGTTCGTCGTACCAGCCGCACACCTTCTGACTCCCCGCGCACCGACTTGCCGCGCTAACACGCGTGCGGATACCAGAAGCTGTGCGGCAGTGGACTAGACCGTCGCGCCGGACTTCTCCGCCCGGGCCAGGTCCAGGAGTTCCTCCGCGTGGGCTCGGCCGGTCTCGGTGTCGTCGAGACCGGCCAGCATGCGGGCCAATTCGATGACGCGCTCGTCCTTGGTGAGCGCGTGGACGCCGCTGTTGACCTTGCCCTTGCCGTCGTCGGACTTGTCGACCACCAGGTGGGTGTCGGCGAAGGCCGCGACCTGGGGCAGGTGGGTTACCACGATGACCTGATGGGTGCGGGCCAGGCGAGCCAGGCGACGGCCGATCTCGACCGCGGCACGGCCGCCGACACCGGCGTCGACCTCGTCGAACACCATGGTCGCGCCGTGATCGGAGCTGGCGAGCACGACCTCGAGGGCCAGCATCACCCGGGAGAGCTCACCGCCGGATGCGCTCTTACTCAACGGAAGTGACTGCGCACCGGAGTGCGCGGACAACCGGAATTCCACCTCATCGATGCCGGCCGACCCGGCGTGCACGTCTTGTCCGTCGATGTTCAGCGGCGCGGAGTCCTGCGGCCCCGCGGGCATCGGCCGAACCTCGACCTCGAGCCTGGCCTTACCCATGGCCAGACCACCCAATTCGGCGCTCACCGCCGACCCGAGCTTGCCCGCGGCCTTCTTACGCGCCGCACTCAATTTGCGCGCCGCCTCCCGGACCCGCTCGGCCGCGATATCGACCTCGGCCGCCAACGCCGCCAGGGTTTCCTCGGACACGTCGAGCGAGCCGAGCTTGGCCCGTGCGTCGTCGGCCCAGGCGATCACGCCGTCGATGTCGGGCGCGTACTTGCGGGTCAACGACTTCAGCTCGGCCTGCCTGGTGAGCAGCGAGTCGAGAGCGCCCGGGTCCGAGGGCAGATCGGACAGGTAACCGCTGAGTTCGGTGGTCAGATCCACCACCACGGCGATGGCCTCGCCGAGCCGGGGACCGAGCGCGGTCAGCGCCGGATCGTCGGCCGAGTCGATGCGGGCCAGCGCCGCACCGAGCAATTCCAGTGCGCCGGAACCCTCTTCGGGCGAGTCGACGGGACCGGCGAGCGCGTCGTGCGCGGTCGTCGCGCCCTCGCGCAGCGAATCGAGATCGCTGAGCCTGCGCACCTCGTCGACGATGCGCACGTCCTCGCCGGGTTCCGGTGCGATGGCGTCGATTTCGGTCAGCGAGTGCTGCAGCCGATCCGCCTCCTGCGCCAATTCCCTACTGCGCGCGGTCCGTTCGAGCAGCTCGGTACGGGCATCCAGCCAAGAACGGCGCTGCGCACCGTATTTGCGCAGCAGCGGGCCGACGGTGTCGGCGGCGAACTGGTCCAGCGCGGACAGCTGCTGGTCGGGGCGCTGCAACCGTAGCTGATCGTTCTGACCGTGCACCGTCAGCAGCGGCGCGGTGAAATCGGCGAGCACCGCGGCAGGCACGCCGCGCCCACCCAGATGCGCGCGGGAACGGCCGTCACTGCCGACCGTGCGGATCGCGATGATGCTGCCGTCGTCATCCTGTTCGGCCGCAGCCGATTCCAGCACCTGCGTCACTTCCGCGCGGGCGGCGTCGTTCACGTCCTCGACGGTGAATCGGCCCTCCACCACCGCGCGGGCGGCCCCGAGCCGAACCCGGCCCGCATCGGCTCGCGCACCACTCAGCAGGTGCAGACTGGTGACCACCATGGTCTTACCGGCACCGGTCTCGCCGGTGAGAACAGTGAGACCCTCGTGGAATTGCGCAGTGGCCGTGGATATAACGCCAAGGCCATCAATCCTGATCTCTGTCAGCACTGGTTCTCTCCGTTCGCCGCCGGCCACGCCAGCCTGTCACGGGCAATTGGAACTTGCGCACCATCCGATCCGCGAACGGCGCGGAGTCGAGCCGCACCCACTGCACCGGTCGTGCGCCACGGACCGCCTCCAGGCGACCGCCACGCGGCAGCTCGATGCTGCGCCTGCCATCCAGGAAAACTACCGCATCGTGGCCGGTCGCCACGCATTCCACGGCGATCCGCGAGGCCGGGCTGGTCACCAGCGGACGCGCGAACAACGCGTGCGCATTGCTCGGAACCACCAGCAGCGCTTCGAGTTCCGGCCACACCACCGGACCACCCGCGGAAAACGCGTACGCGGTGGAACCGGTGGGGGTGGAGATCAGGATACCGTCGCAGCCGAACGCCGACACCGGCCGGCCGTCCACCTCGAGCACCAACTCCAGTACGCCTGTCCGCGAGGCGTTTTCGATGCTGCCCTCGTTGAGCGCCCAGCCGGTCCGCACCACCTCGTCGTCCACTCGGACGGTGAAGTCGATGGTCATCCGCTGCTCGATGCGATAGTCGCCGCGAACCACGTGTGCCAGTGCGTCATCCAGGTTCTCCGCCTCGGCCTCGGTCAGAAAACCGACGCGGCCCAGGTTGATACCCAACACGGGCACCCCGGCCGGGCGGGCGAGTTCGGCGGCGCGCAGGAAGGTGCCGTCGCCACCGAGCACCAGCACCATCTCGCAGCCGACCGCGGCATCGGGGCCGTGCTCGACCACCCGCACCGGATAGCCGCCCGGCTCGGCCTCGAACCGGGTGTCCACGGCCTCGTCGGCCAGCACCCGCAGGCAGATGCCCGCGTCGGCGAAGATCTTCGCCACCCGATGGGCGGTCTCGATGATCTCCGCCCGGCCCGGATGCGACACCAGCAGGATCTCCCGGCCATCGCACCTGGTCGCGTTCACTGTGGACCCTCCTCAACCGCACGCTCGACGAGAGCAGCGACTCGCTCACCGTCGTCTTCCGGCTGCCCGTCCTTGCGCAGCCATACGAAGTATTCGACATTGCCCGAGGGGCCCGGCAACGGGCTCGCCACTACGGCCTCGGTGCGCAGACCCAACGCCGCGCCCGCGGCCGCGACATCGCGGACCGCCTCGGCGCGCAGCGCCGGGTCACGCACCACGCCACCTGTGCCGACCCGGTCCTTGCCGACCTCGAACTGGGGTTTCACCATCGGCAGCAGATCACCACCCGGCGCGGTGCACGCCGCCAGCGCGGGCAACACCAGGGCGAGTGAGATGAACGACAGATCGCCGACGACCAACTCGACTGTGCCGCCGATGGTTTCGGTAGTGAGGTTGCGCACGTTGGTGCGATCCACCACCCGCACCCGGTCGTCGTTCTGCAGGCGCCAGATCAGCTGGCCGTAGCCGACGTCCACCGCGATCACCTCGCTGGCCTCGCGGGAGAGCAGCACGTCGGTGAAGCCGCCGGTGGACGCGCCCGCGTCGAGGCAGCGTTTGCCCGCGATGGTGAGTCCGGCGGGCTCGAACGCCGCCAGCGCGCCGAGCAGCTTGTGTGCGCCGCGCGAGGCCCAGGACACCTCATCGGGTTGTTCACGGACCAGCAGCGGTGTGCCGGCCTCAATGGCGGTCGCCGGTTTCACGGCGACCGTTCCAGCTATCAGGACGCGACCGGCGCCGATCAGCTCGACCGCGTGTTCCCGCGATCTCGCCAACCCGCGGCGAACCAGTTCGGCGTCCACGCGCGCGCGTCTGGCCACCTCAGATCTTGTCCACCGTGGCCAGTGCCTGCACGAGCACGTCGTGCGCCTGCTCCAGGATGCGGGCGCGGCGGGTGATATCCGTGCCGGATTCGGCGCCCTCGGCCGCGGTGGGCGAACCAGGCCAGCTGGTGCGCGTCGCGAGTTCGGTGAGCAGGCCGTCGATCTCGCTGCGGATGCGCTCCGGGTCGGCCGGCTCCGGGCGCCCCGGGCCGCCGGGCAGATGCTGGCCTGGCAGCGGGCCCCCGGGGCGGGGGCCGTTCGCGCCGGGCATACCGGGGCCGGAGGGGCGGGGCATGGGAGTAGTCATCGTGACGTCAACGCTATCGGATTTCCGAACCAGACGCGCGTACCGTCACGGCTCGTCCCGGGTTGCGCCGCAACCGGTCGGCCAGGTCCGCGGCGAGGTCGCTCGGGTCGGTGTCCGTTTGGGCGGGAATCGGCGGGTAGTTCAGCGCGTCCAGCGAGTCGGCGACGTAGGTGGGAATGGACTCGGCGGACGCGTCTTTCAGCTCGTCGAGGGTGCTGACGCCGGTCAGGACCAGCAGTGATTCGAGGCCGACGGTATTCGCGCCTTCGATGTCGGTGTCGAGGCGGTCGCCGACGACCAAGGCGCTGCGGGTTCCGGCGCGCACGAGGGCGTCTTCCAGCAGCGGCGCGTAGGGCTTTCCGGCGACGATCGGTTCGCGATCGGACGCGGTGCGCAAGGCCGCGACCATCGAGCCGTTGCCGGGGGCGAGGCCACGTTCGTTCGGCAAGGTCTTGTCGGTGTTGGCGGCAACCCACAGTGCGTCGGCGCGCAGGGCGTAGGCCGCTTCGGCTAGGTCGGCCCAGCAGGTTTGTGGTGAATGTCCTTGTACGACAGCGGCGGGTGGGGTGTCGCCGAAGCGGCGGATCGGGTGCAGGCCCACCGCGGTCACCTCGGCGGCGAGGTCGTCGGTGCCGATGATCAGCACGGTCGCGCCCGGCGCGAGTCGTTCGGCCAGCAGCCGTGCGGCCGCCTGCGCGCTCGTCACCACCTCATCGGTGGTCGCGCGAAAGCCGAGCTCCGCCAGATGTGCGGCGACCGTCTCCGGTGCCCTGCTCGCGTTGTTCGTGACGTACATGAGCCGCTGCGCGGCCCCGTCCTCGGCCAACGCCTCCGGCGCACCCTCGATCACCGCGTCGCCGCGATACAGGGTGCCGTCCAGATCCAGCAGCAAGGCTTCATAGCGATCTCGTAGCCGTTCCACACCACTCTCCGTCTCACCGATCGGCCCCAAGCCGAATCTCGCATCCGCCGCACCGAGGGCAGCTGCTCTCGGCCGGTCCGAGACATCCGAACACTACGCCAGCGCGCCGACAGGAAACCCACGGCACTGGCGCGACCGCACCCCCACCGCGGCGCGGAGCACCTGGATTCGCCAGAACCCAGGTTGGCCCACGACGGCGAACGGGACATGACGGCGGCTCCTCTCGCGATTCGCCGCCGTCATGTCCCGTTCGCCACGCTCTGGGTGCGGTTGAGTGCACCATTCGAGCCCTATGTATGCCAACCGCCACAACTGATTTCGCTGGTACATGGGTAACTTGCCGGGTACCGGATAACTCAACCCACCACGAAACCGGCGGCCGCCAACGTTAGGCTCCCCGCACCTCAGCCTGGCCTGAATACGCGGAGAGGCGGAGGAGACTAGCTGACGCAGTTGCCTTGGCCGTCGGCCCTTCCGGCCTTCGGCGACATGATGCCGGGGACGGAGCAATCGGCGTCCTTCGGCATCGGGACGAACTGGACTACGTCTTCGCCGGGCTTGTGGCAGGTGGCCTTGGCGGAGACGCCGCCGGGCAGGTTGATGCTTTCGGTGTATTCGAAGCCCGCGTCCGCGCAAGCCTGCTTGGCCAGCTCCCCGTAGCTGGCCGGCTCCGCGTTGGCCGAAACGGCACCCATCGCGGTCAACGCCGCGGCGGCCAAGCCGACGAATACAGTCACCCGAACACTACTCATCGTGAAATCTCCTTGAATCAGACGGTCTCGTGACGTATCGCTGACCCCACCGCGTCAGCGGGCCTACCGACGGTAGTCGGCACACCCGTGGCAATTTCGCGCCACGAGAACACTACGTTGTCGACACCAGGCTAGTTGCGCATTCCGCCGAAGAGTTCAACGGGGACAACGAATCCCGCTGAGTGGCCGAGTAAGCGAAGAAACTGGACAGCACGCTTCGGCCATGATCCCGCTTGCTGTGTGGCCCTCGAAAACTAGTGGAACAGCGCCGCCGCACGCGATTACCGTGCTGTCCAACCGAGTCGTCTAGTCGAGGACATTCCGCTGTACATCGTGTGAGACCTCCCCAGCACCGCAGCGCCGCGCGTATGCGCCGCGCTCCCTTGTGCTGTCCACCTCTCACTGAAACCGGTGTACTTCTATGCTCGAAAACTGGGTGGTCGTGCCCACCTGCCTGCCCCTCGTTCGCCGCCGTTGTCACGCGTGCTCGTCCGAGCGTTTCCGGGCCAGCGGCAACTTTCGCGTCAACGCCAACCACAAGCTCATCGACGCTTGGCTCCTCGCGCTCTGTATCGCGTGCGGGGACACTACGAAGCTGACGGTGCTGGATCGGCGGAATGTCCGCTCCATTCGACCCGAACTGCTGGACCGGCTGCATGACAACGACTCTGGCCTGACAGCAGAGCTGCTCCAGGATCCGGGCGTGCAGCGCCGTAATCGCATCACCCTCGATTGGACCAACGCTTGGCGCCTCGATACCGGCGGATCGGTTCGCCTGGACCGCGAGGCGATCGACGTCTCGGTCCGCTTCGCGGAGCGGATCCCGGCCCGGCCGGTGCGACTGATCGCCGAGGGTTTCGGTCTGTCGCGGGCTGAGGTCGAGAGACTGATCGACGAGGGGAAACTCGTTTCGGGAGTCCGCCTGTGCGGCAAGCTCTCCGGCGATTTCACCTTCACGTTCAAGCGCTGAGCGATACTCAGAGCCTGGCTAAAGCTCCAGGTCGTCGCCCGGTTGGGCGCCGCCGGTGAGTTCCTCGGCGCGTTCTTCCGCGTCGGTTTCGCCGTCGAGGTCCGCCGAGGCCGCGTTGAGGAACCAGGTCAGGCCCTCGTCGGTGCGGCCCGCGGCGACCAGCGCGTCGGCGTAGGCGTAAAACAGGCGGGCTGCGGCGGAGCCGGTCCGGGAGGGATCCAGCTCGGAGGTTTGCAGGGTCACAACGGCCTGGTCGTATTCGCCGAGGTCCATGCGAGCGCCGGCCACCACGATGCGCAGTTCGGTGGCCTCGTCGCCGGTGAGGGCGCGCGCCTCGTCACTGCGGCCGAGCTCGATCGCGCGTTCGGGGCGACCGAGGCCGCGTTCACAGTCGGCCATGACGGCGAGCAGGCCCGAGCCACCGGACATTCGGCGAGCGGTGCGCAGTTCGGACAGCGCTTCGGCCCATTCGCCCGCGTGGTAGGCGGTGACGCCCGCCGTTTCGCGGACCACGGCGATACGGCCCGCGCGTTGCCGTGCGGCACGAGCGTGCGCGAGGGCCAGGCGTGGGTCGTCCTCGATCAGCTTGGCTGCCATCACCAGATGACGAGCCACCGCTTCCGCATTGGACTTGTCCAGGCTCAACAGGTCGCGGCGAACAGCCGGTTCCAAGTCTGCCGGCTGCACGTCATCCGGGAGATCGGGCTCTTCAGGACGCGGCGGACGCCGGTCCTGCGACCGATCGCCACCCGCCCCACTGCGGGCACCTTCGCCACCGCGACGCCGATCGTCGGGTCCGTTACCCCGCGAATCGTTGCCACGATCGAAGCCGCCACGACCGCCGGAATCACCACCACGCTTGAACCCGCCACGATCGCTGGAGTCGCGCTGACCGCCAGAATCGCCGCCACGATTGAAACCACCGCGGTCGCCTGAGCCACCGCTGCGATTGAAACCGCCACGATCACCCGAGTCACTACCGCGGTTGTATACGCCGCGATCACCAGCGCCGCGCTGGCCATCTGAGTCGCCGCCACGATTGAAACCACCGCGGTCGCCTGAGCCACCGCTGCGATTGAAACCGCCACGATCACCCGAATCGCTACCGCGGTTGTATACGCCGCGATCACCAGCGCCGCGCTGGCCATCTGAGTCGCCGCCACGATTGAAACCACCGCGGTCGCCTGAGCCACCGCTGCGATTGAAACCGCCACGACTGCCCGAGTCACTGCCGCGGTTGTATACGCCGCGGTCGCCCGAACCCCCGCTTCGATCACCGGAACCGCCGGTGCGGTTGAAACCACCGCGATCACCCGAGTCACTGTCACGGTTGGAGCCGCCGCGATTGAATCCACCGCGATCACCCGCGCCGCTGTCACGACTGGAGCCGCCGCGCTCATTGGAGCCGCCACTGCGGTTGTACCCACCGCGCTCGCCAGAGCCGCTGCGGTTATCCGAGCCGCGACTGCGATCGGAGCCAGCGTCGTCACGGCGGTTGTACCCGCCGGAATCACCACGATTGTTGAAGCCGCCGCGTGAGCTCGAGTCGCCGCCACGGTTGAAGCCGCCGCGCTCGCCGGAGCCGGAACGGTCGCTGGAATTGCCGCGCTGGGCTGAGTCGCCGCGCTGGCCGAATCCACTGCGTTCGCCGGAATCGGCGCGGCGGTCTGATCCGCCGGAGCTGCTGGAGTTGCTGCTTCGTTTGAATCCGCCGCGCTGGCCGCTTTCGCGGTCGGGGCGGTTCCTGGCGGCGTCGCCGTCGGCCCCACCGCTGCCCTGAGCTGGGCGGTCGGATCCCTCGCCGCGCGGGGAGGACTTCCGGTCGTCGTTCTGTTCCGACACGGTGATCCCTTTCTGAGGTCCGCAAGAGTGGTCGGGGCCCCACAAATTCAATCACGTGTCTTGGTGGGGGCCTGACACGGCGCGTCTTGCGAGCGACCTGCAAGCAGTCGCAAGCTGATCTTTGCGAGCGACCTGCAAGCAGTCGCAAGCTGATCTTTGCGAGCGACCTGCAAGCAGTCGCAAGCGATGCCGTTTCAACACATCAAGGTGCTGAAACGACGATAGGGGACCCAGAATCTGGGTCCCCTATCGTGAAGGATGTTCCGGCGGTGTCCTACTCTCCCACACCCTGTCGAGTGCAGTACCATCGGCGCTGGCAGGCTTAGCTTCCGGGTTCGGAATGGGACCGGGC
>NZ_JBITFL010000012.1:0-247727 GCF_044456045.1 Nocardia sp. NPDC051052 | reverse complement strand
TCAACAACCGGGGGGTATGAGAGGCCGGAACCAATTAAACAATTGGCACTGACATTCATCGACACACTATTGAGTTCTCAAAGAACACACGCACAAACCATCGCCCGGACTTTGTCCGCTTGATCGATGAGGCAACTTATTCAGCTTAGCTCAGCCGTTCCCCCAGAACCAAATCGGGGTCTCAGTCGAGCCAGTGTGAGCGTCAGGCGCTCCTCGTACTACCTCGTTTCCCTGGCCTTCGCTCAGCGTTTCCGCTCAGCTCCTCGGCCCCGGGTCGGTGTCCGTGTCGCTCTGACTTGAATAAAGTTACGTGTCTGCGTGCACCATGTCAAATCCGCTGGTCAGGAAGCGTTTTCGGCGTTAACACATCATTCCGCCGCACCGACACGCTTCACTTCGCCGCCCAAAGCCTGCAGTTGCTCGACGAAATTCGGGTAGCCGCGGTCGATGTGAAAGACGTCGTGCACTTCGGTGGTTCCGTCGGCGACCAGACCGGCGAGTACCAAGCCGGCGCCGGCCCGAATATCGGACGACCACACCGGCGCACTCGACAACCGCGGAATACCGCGCACCACCGCGTGATGACCGTCGGTCCGCGCGTCGGCGCCGAGCCGGATCATCTCTTCCACGAAACGGAACCGCGCCTCGAAGACGTTCTCGGTGATCATCGACGTGCCGTCGGCGATCGCGGCCAGCCCGATCGCCATCGGCTGCAGGTCGGTCGGGAAACCCGGGAACGGCAGCGTGGAGAAGTTGACCGCGCGCGGCCGCTCGGCCTGCACGACGCGGAAACCGTCCTGCTCGAAGGAGATACGCGCGCCCGCCGAGCGCAGCTTGTCCAGTACCAACGACAGATGCTTGGGGTTGACCCCGGTCACCCGGACATCGCCCATGGTCATCGCCGCGGCGATTCCCCAGGTCGCGGCGACGATGCGGTCGCCGATCACGCGATGCGTAGTCGGCGAGAGGCGCTTGACGCCCTGCACTGTGAGTACAGACGTACCGGCGCCGGTAACCCGGGCACCCATCTGCACCAGCATGTTGCACAGGTCGACGATGTCGGGTTCGCGCGCGGCGTTGTCGATGACGGTCTCGCCCTCGGCGAGGACAGCGGCCATCAAGATGTTCTCGGTCGCACCCACCGAAGGGAAGTCGAGCCGAATCTTGGCGCCCTGCAGCTCGTCGGCCCGCGCGACCACGCAACCGTGCTCGATCTCGCTGGTCGCACCGAGCAACCGCAGGCCGGCCTGGTGCATGTCGAGTGGCCGGGAACCGATCGCGTCGCCGCCGGGGAGCGCGACGACCGCGCGCTTGCAGCGCGCCATCAGCGGGCCGAGCACACAGACCGACGCGCGGAACTGCGTCACCGCGGGAAAGTCCGCGTGGTACTTGGGTTCGGCCGGGGTGTCGATGGTGACGACCCCGGCGTCGATCGCGACGTCGCAGCCGAGGCCGCGCAGCACGTCACCCATCAGCGGCACGTCGAGAATGTCCGGGCAGTTCGTGATCGTGGTGGTGCCCTCGGCCAGCAATGCGGCGGCCATCAGCTTGAGGACGCTGTTCTTGGCGCCCCCCACCGCGACTTCACCGACGAGTCGATTCCCGCCGGTAACCAAAAACCGTTCCATGCCGCCTCTCCGCGTATTCGGCGCACTGTTGGGTGCAAGGATAGTTGCGGCACTGTTCCGCCACTCCGGGTATTCAGCGCACTAGTGGGTGCCACGGTAGTTCGGTTACGGACCGGCGGCCCGGTGCCGGGCTGAGTTCTGGGTGTACCCGGGGTGTTACCCATGAACCCGAGGGCGTGCGTCCTCGTGTCTCGAGCATTATCAGGTGCTCGACCTGGTTCCGCCGGGCTTCCACAGGATATCGCCGCCCGGATTGGCCACGCGGCTCAGGATGAAGAGCAGATCCGACAGCCGGTTGAGGTACTTGGCAGGCAACACGTTCGTATCGTCCGGGTGTGTCTGCACGGCCGCCCAGGCGGAACGCTCCGCGCGACGGGCAACGGTGCGGGCCGTGTGCAGTAACGCCGCGAGCGGTGTGCCACCCGGCAGAATGAACGAATTCAATGCTGGCAGTTCAGCATTGAACTCATCGCACCAGCCTTCGAGCCGATCGATGTAGAGCTGGGTGATGCGCAGCGGCGGGTGCTCGGGCGCCGCGACAACAGGGGTAGACAGATCGGCCCCCGCATCGAACAGATCGTTCTGTATCTGCAGCAGAACTTCGCGCAACTGCTCCTCAGGCTGGCCGAGCGCAAGGGCCACCCCGATTGCGGCGTTCGTCTCATCGCAGTCGGCGTACGCGACCAGGCGCGGATCGGTCTTCGCCACCCGCGAAAAATCACTGAGACCCGTGGTCCCGTCATCGCCGGTACGCGTGTAAATCCGCGTCAGGTGCACACTCACTGTTCCGCCTCTCCGTGTCTTCAGGCCAGACCCAGGTGTCACCACAGTAACGTCGGCGGCTGGCGGCAAGTCAGTGGCGGGGTTAGCCCGTACCCGACAAGTTACCCATGTTCGGACGAAATCAGTGGGTATCAAAGTTCAGTGCCTACGCCACTAACGCATCCGGCGGGTGCGGTCGGACGGGCGGGATTCCACCCAGGAGAGAAAAGCGGTCCGCGACGCGCGATCCAGGGCCAGCTCGTAGCTGCCGTCCCGATCGGTCACCGCGATCACCGCGATGTCGTCGCTCATGATGTCGTATTCGTCGCCGACGGGTCCGCGCCGGTCGCCGATCTCGATGCCTTGGCGGTGAATTGTGCAGTCCGGTCCGAGTTTCAGGCTGGTCAGCTTGAAAAAGACCATTCGGTCCTCGTCGTATCGGATGAGTCCGTGTCGCCAACCCTGACCACCCCGCGCGGGCAGCACCCGCAGCAGTGCGGCGGTTCCGCCGCGCCGCAACATGATCAGGCGATAGGTCGAGGCGAGGGCCAGGAGCACGAGCGTGAGCACCAGAATGATCAGGAGAACCATCCCGGTCTGCAATGCAGTTCGTCCCTTCGCTCTGTCGCTACCCCGCGGTCATTCAACCACGACACCAAGTTTACAAACTGGGGGGCCGTGTATTAAGACGATCGTCAGCCGTTATAAGACGACTGTCGGCGGCGAAGATCCCTTCGCCGCCGACAGTCTGGTTTTTCTGTATCCGGTTGTCGCTTACGCGTTCGCGGCCTGCTCGGCCGCGCGGACCTGGGCCTGCGCCGCCAGCTGGTCCTCTTCGCTGGCCGCCGAGTCGGCCAGCACCCGCCGGGCCGCCTCGACATCCACCTCGTCGGCGAATTCCGCCGACTCGGCCAGGATCCGGACCGTGCTCGCGGTCACCGAGAAGAAGCCGCCGTGCACCGCCGCGACGATGCGCTCGCCGTCGGTGGAGACGATGGCCACCGTGCCGCCCTCGACCAGCTGACCGAGCAGCGGCTCGTGGCCCGGCATGATGCCGATCTGACCCTCGGTGGTCTGCGCCGCGACGAACGTTGCCTGGCCGGACCAGAGCAGCCGTTCGACGGCGACGAGATCAACTGACATTTCCGACATCGGGACTACTTTCCGGCGATCTTCTTCGCGGCCGCCTCGACATCGTCGAGGCCACCGCAGCTGTTGAACGCCTGCTCCGGGAAGTGGTCGAACTCGCCCTTGCAGACCCGGTCGAAGTCGTCGATGGTCTGCTCCAGCGGAACCACCGAACCGACCTGGCCGGTGAACTTCTCGGCCACGATGAAGTTCTGGCCGAGGAACTTCTCCAGGCGACGGGCCCGGCCGACGAGGACCTTGTCCTCTTCGGAGAGCTCGTCCATGCCGAGGATGGCGATGATGTCCTGAAGTTCCTTGTACTTCTGCAGGATTCGCTTCACCTCGTTGGCAACGGCGAAGTGCCGGTCGCCAACAATGGACGCTTCGAGGATCCGTGACGTCGAGGTCAGCGGGTCGACGGCCGGGTAGATGCCCTTCTGCGAGATCGGGCGGGAAAGCTCGGTCGTCGCATCGAGGTGGGCGAAGGTGGTGGCCGGCGCCGGGTCGGTGTAGTCGTCGGCGGGCACGTAGATCGCCTGCAGCGAGGTGATCGACCGACCACGGGTCGAGGTGATGCGCTCCTGGAGCTCACCCATCTCGTCCGCCAGGGTCGGCTGGTAACCGACGGCCGAGGGCATGCGGCCGAGCAGGGTCGACACCTCGGAACCGGCCTGGGTGAACCGGAAGATGTTGTCGATGAACAGCAGCACGTCCTGGTGCTGCACGTCGCGGAAGTACTCGGCCATGGTGAGGGCCGAGAGGGCGACGCGCATACGGGTGCCCGGCGGCTCGTCCATCTGGCCGAAGACGAGGGCGGTGTCCTGGAGGACGCCCATCTCTTCCATTTCCAGGTGCAGGTCGGTGCCCTCACGGGTGCGCTCACCGACGCCGGCGAACACCGACGTACCGGAGAACTCCTTCGCGATACGGGTGATCATCTCCTGGATGAGCACGGTCTTGCCGACACCGGCGCCACCGAACAGGCCGATCTTGCCACCCTTCACGTACGGGGTGAGCAGGTCGATGACCTTGATGCCCGTCTCCAGGATCTCGGTCTTACCCTCGAGCTGGTCGAATGACGGGGGCTTGCGGTGGATGCCCCACTGCTCGCCGTCGCGGCCGAGACCCGGGCTGTCCAGGCAATCGCCGAGGGCGTTGAAGACGTGGCCCTTGACGACGTCGCCGACCGGCACCGAGATCGGCTTGCCGGTGTCGGTGACAGGTGCGCTACGGACCAGGCCGTCGGTGGGCTGCATCGAGATGCAACGCACGATGCCGTCGCCGAGGTGCTGGGCGACCTCGAGGGTCAGTGTCTTTGCCACCGAGGTCAGTGCGATCTCGGCGTGCAGGGCGTTGAACAGCTCTGGGATCGAGCCCCGAGGGAACTCGACGTCGACGACGGGGCCGATGACTCGGACGACGCGACCTGAGTCTGCGCCGGTCCGACTCGTGTTGTCTTGCGTGACTGCTGCGGTCATTTTTCTCTTCCTGCGCTTCTTAGTCGCGGTCCGAGCTCGAAGCCAGCGCGTTTACGCCGCCGACAATTTCGCTGATTTCCTGCGTGATCTGGGCCTGCCGCACCGAGTTCGCCTGCCGGGAAAGATCCGTGGCAAGGTCGTTGGCGTTATCGGTGGCTGCCTTCATTGCGGTGCGCCGAGCCGCGGACTCGGATGCCGCTGCCTCGAGCAACGATGAGTAGATACGCGTGTTGATGTACTTCGGCAGCAGGGCCGCCAGCAGCACATCGGCGTCGGGCTCGAATTCGTACTGCGCGTGCACATCCGCCGTCGGCGAATCGGACACGAAGTCCGCACCCATGTCGAAGTTCTCGTCGACATAGCTGACCTGGATCGGCGCCAACCGGCGCACCTCCGGGGTCTGCGTCAGCATCGACACGAACCGCGTGTACACGATGTGCAGCTCGTCGACACCCGGAATGTCGGCGGTGCCGTTCGGCGCGGGAACCACGCCGTCGGAACCGGCCATGAAGGACTCGACCAGGTGGTTGCAGGCGGCCGACGCATCGGTGTACTTCGGCTGCTGCGAGAACCCGGTCCACGAGGCGACCGGGGCGCGGTTGCGGAAGGTGTAGTACGTGACACCCTTGCTGCCCATCACGTAGATCACCGGCTCTTTGCCCTCGCCACGCAGCGTGTGCATCAACTCTTCGGCGCGCTTGAGCACGTTGGAGTTGTAGCCACCGGCCATGCCGCTGTCACTGGTGATCACCAGCACGGCCGCCCGGCGCGGCTCGGCGCGCTCGGTCAGCAGCGGGTGGGTCAGGTTCTTCGACGCGTTCGCCAGTTCACCGAGGACCTTGGTGATCTCCTCGGCATACGGCTTGGCGGCCGCAACCCTGGCCTGCGCCTTGGAGATTCGCGAGGTCGCGATCAGCTCCTGGGCCTTGGTGATCTTCTTGATCGAATTCACACCACGAATGCGGGAGCGCAATTCACGCAAACTTGCCATCAGTCACACTCCCTTCATGCTGTGTTGGATGGCGGCATTCACGGGCACTGCATGGTTACGCAAGCTGCCTCCTCCGTGCCTGACGCTCATGCCGCGGTCGGTTTTACGAATTACTCGCATCAGTCCCGAACCTGGGTCACTTCTCGACGTGCTTGCGGGTGACCGACAGCGTCTCGACCTCTTCGTGCTCGAGATCGGCCGCCTCGGCCTCATTCACCACACGGCTGCCGTCGGAGGCGAGGAAGCCCTGCTTGAACTTGTCGGTCTCCGACTTGATCTGGTCGGCGGCCTCGTCCTTGAGGACCTTGCCACCCTCGATCGACTTGAAGGCGTCGGCCGCGGCGCGGTGCAGGTGCTCGAGCAGTTCGCTGTTGAAGCGACGGATGTCGGCGACCGGAACCGAGTCGAAGCGACCGTCGTCGACCAGGAAGATCGAGACGATCTGATCCTCGACGGCGACCGGCGAGTACTGGTCCTGCTTGAGCAGCTCGACCCAGCGGGCGCCACGCTCGAGCTGCGCCAGCGACGCGGCATCGAGGTCGGAGGCGAACGCGGAGAACGCCTCCAGCTCGCGGAACTGCGCCATTTCCAGACGCAGCGAGCCCGCGACCTTCTTCATGCCCTTGGTCTGGGCCGCGCCACCGACACGGGAGACCGAGGTACCGACGTTGATCGCCGGGCGGACGCCCTTGTTGAACAGGTCGGACTCGAGGAAGACCTGGCCGTCGGTGATCGAGATGACGTTGGTCGGGATGAACGCCGAGATGTCGTTGGCCTTGGTCTCGATGATCGGCAGACCGGTCATCGAGCCGGCGCCCAGCTCGTCGGACAGCTTCGCGCAACGCTCCAGCAGACGGGAGTGCAGGTAGAAGACGTCACCCGGGTACGCCTCGCGGCCCGGCGGGCGACGCAGCAGCAGCGAGATGGCGCGGTACGCCTCGGCCTGCTTGGTCAGGTCGTCGAACACGATGAGGACGTGCTTGCCCTGGTACATCCAGTGCTGGCCGATGGCCGAACCGGTGTACGGCGCAAGCCATTTGAAGCCGGCGGAGTCGGACGCGGGGGCCGCGACGATGGTGGTGTACTCCAGCGCGCCACGGGCTTCCAGCGCGGACTTGACGCCCGCGATGGTGGAACCCTTCTGGCCGACGGCGACGTAGATGCAGCGCACCTGCTTGGCCGGGTCGCCGGAATCCCAGTTCGCCTTCTGCGCCAGGATCGCGTCGATGCAGACCGCGGTCTTACCGGTCTTGCGGTCGCCGATGATCAGCTGACGCTGGCCACGGCCGATCGCGGTCAGGGCGTCGATGGCGGTGATGCCGGTGGCCAGCGGCTCCTCGACGGGCTGACGCTCCAGCACGGAGGCGGCCTGCAGCTCGAGCACGCGCTGCTCTTCGGCCTCGATCTCGCCAAGGCCGTCGATCGGCTGGCCGAGCGGGTCGACCACGCGGCCGAGGAAGTTGTCGCCCACCGGAACGGAGAGCACGTCGCCGGTCCGGCGGACCTGCTGGCCCTCTTCGAGGTCGGCGTACTCGCCGAGGATGACCGCACCAATCGAGCGGTCTTCGAGGTTCAGCGCCACGCCGAGCACGCCACCCGGGAACTCCAACAGCTCATTGGCCATTGCCGAAGGCAGGCCGCTGACATGCGCGATGCCGTCGGCGGTGTCGGTGACAACACCGACTTCTTCGATGGAGGTCTCGGGGGTGTAGCTCTGCGTGTAGCTCTCGATCGCGCTACGGATCTCGTCGGAGGAGATCGTCAGCTCCGCCATGTTCTTCCTGCTCTCGCTGTGTCGAATGTCGGGGGGATGAGGACGTCGTCAGGTCAGGGACCGACGCAGCCGTTCGAGCCGGCCGATGGCGCTGCCGTCGATCACGTCGTCGCCGACGTGTACGACGAGCCCGCTCAGCAGACTCGGGTCGACCTGTACGTGCACCTGGATCGGCTTGTCGTAGATGCGATGCAGCGAGGCGGCGAGCCGCTCGCGCTGCTGCGCCGACAGTTCGATCGCCGCACGCACGTGCGCCACGATCTGGTCGCGACGGGCCGCGGCCAGGTCGGACAGTTCGTCGAATGCCACCCCGACTGCCGTCTTCTGCCTGGTCACCACCTGCTCAGCCAGGGTTAGCGTGATGGATTCGGTCTTGCCGGTGAGCAGGCGATCGATCAATTCCCGCTTCGCCTCGGCCGGCTTGGTCCGATCGGAAAGGGCCTGCTCGAGGTCGGGGTTGTCGCTGATGATCCGACCGAGCCGGAACAGCTCGTCCTCGACCGCGTCGAGCCGACCAGTGTCGGACGCCGACTCCAGCAACGCTTCTTGCCCGAGCAATACCAGGGTGTCGACCAGGTCGGCGGTCCGAGACCAGTCCTGGGCAACGGCGGTGGTCAACACGGCCTGGGTGGCCGGGCTGACCTTTCCGCCGAAGACCCGCTCGCTGAGCTCGGCTCTGGCCGAGCCGGGCACCGACACGTCCGCGAGCGCAACACGCAGCGAACGCTGGTCGTCCAGCACGGCGACAACGGCGAACAGTTCGGAACCCGTTGTGGCCGCGACACTGTCGCTTCCGGTCAGAGCGGCCCTGAGCGCCTCCCGAGACCGGGCGCAGGCCTCGCGGCTCGCTGCGTACATGCTTCTCACTTTCGTGTCGCTACCTTCCGACCCCGATGCCGGCCTTCGACTCGTCGTCGAGTTCGGTCAGGAACCGCTCGATCGACGCCGCCTGCTTAGCTTCGTCCGAAACCGACTGCCCGATAATCTTTTCGGCCAAATCTACGGCGGTATGGCCGAGTTCGGAGCGCAGTTCGGTAAGGATTTGCTGGCGCTGTGCTTCCAGCTGGCTGTGGCCCGCGGCAACGATGCGGTCACTTTCGGCCTGCGCGTCCGCGCGCATCTGCGCGAGAATCTGCTGGCCCTGGGTGCGCGCGTCCTCACGGATACGCGATGCCTCCAGCCGCGCCTCGGCCAGCTGCTGCTGGTACTGCTGCAGTGTGAGCTGGGCCTCTTCTTGCGCGGCCTCGGCCCGAGCGATGCCGCCCTCGATCTTATCGCTGCGCTCATCGAGCACCTTGAGCACGCGCGGGATCACATATTTGTAGAAAACGACGCCGATGATCGCGATGCAGACCACCGACCACACGATGTCGTATGTCTCGGGGATGAGGGGGTTGATGTCTTCCCCAGCATCCGCGGCGAACACAGAAAGCCCGTTCATGGCAATCAGAAGATGAACCCGGCCACAAGGCCGATCAGGGCGAGGGCCTCGGTGAACGCGATACCGAGGAACATGTTGGTACGGATCGTGCCCTGGAGCTCGGGCTGACGGGCAATGCCCTCGATCGCCTTACCGACAACGATGCCAACGCCGATGCCGGGGCCGATGGCGGCGAGACCGTAGCCGATGGCGCCGTAGCCCTTGATCTTCTCAGAGGTCGAAGCGGCTTCCTGGGCCAAGTAAGCGAGGCTCATGAGTTCCATTTCCCTTTCTGTTGCTCACCCGCCGGTCGGCGTGTGTAGCAGGTATCCGGTAGTTGTGGGTCAGTGCGAATCCGCGTGCTGCGCGAGTCCGATGTAGACCGCGGTCAGCAGGGCGAAAACGTAGGCCTGCAAGAAGACGACCAGGAGCTCGAAGAGCGTGAACCCGAGACCCGCGAGCAGCGAGAACGGCGAGAACACCTTCATCCACGCGGTGGCGTCGAACAAGAAGAACCAGGTCGAGCTGAAGAAGAGCACCAGCATGATGTGTCCGGCCAGCATGTTGGCCATGAGTCGGACGGTCAGCGTGAACGGCCGCAGCACGAACGTCGAGATGAACTCGATCGGAATCAGCAGCACATGCAGCACGGGCGGCACATTCGGCACCACGATGCTGCTGCGCAGGTACGTGAAGAACCCGTACTTCTTGATACCCACGTAGTTGAACGTGATGTAGGCGATGAGTGCCAGCACCAGCGGAAAACCGACTCGGGCGTTCGACGAGATGTTCAAGCCCGGAATGATGCTCGAGAAGTTCAGAAAAAGCACCGAGAAGAAGATTGTCGCGATCAGCGGAAAGTACTTGCGACCGCTTTCCTTACCGAGGATCTCGTCGCAGATCTGCTCCTTGACGAACACCAGGCCGGTTTCGGCGATGTTCTGCAGTCCGCGCGGGACGAGACGGGGATTCCGGAAAGCCAGCATCATCACGACAATCAGGACCGCCGACATGATCAGCCTGATAAGCATCAAACGATCGAGCTCGAACGGCGTACCCTCGAACAGCAGCGCTGGAGGGAAGAAGTCGGACAGCGATGGCGCGTGGAACTCGCCCGCCAAAGTGGTGACGCTCAGCGTTCTCTCCCGTGTTCGGGCCGCGGGTTCGGTTGATCCCACGGTTCGATCGGACATTGACGATCAATTTGGGTCGACTCAGGTCGGCTCGAAGTTCGTCAGCAGCTGTGCGGCGGGTTTTGATTCCACCTGGCGTCTGTACGTGTGTCGGCGACATCGTCGACATGCAGAACCGGAACCCTCAGAGCCCGGCACGGCAGTAAGCATAGCGGCACTCGGAGGGATCTTGACGATCCCCCCTCGCTTGGTTGCTTGCTTACCAACACTTTACCAAGTTATCTACGACAGCGTGTAGGTGGGTGGGGATCAATCTTCCCGAGTCGGCGAATCCGGGGTCGCATCCGGCACCGTCACGTACGGAACCTTCTGTCTGACAACGCCATACGTCTCCGCGCCGAGCACGATGACGAGCGCGCCGATCACGGTCAAGAAAAGGACCATTCGGTCATAAAAGTCGAATTGATTCAGTATTGCTATGACCAAAAGGGCAACCAGCATTTTACCGACCCAGCTGGCCAACATCACCATGCCCGCCGTCGACGGCGGCAATTTCGCGCCGAACAACACCACCGCGGCGGTGGTCAAAATGAAGCCGCCGCCGATCGCCGAGCCGAGCAACGCGCCCCACAGGCCCGGCGTGCCCGCGGCCGCGGCACCAATCGCGACGGACAACACCACCAACACGCCCAAACCGATCAAGCCGTAGCGCAACGCCGCCTTCAGCGGGGCGTCGGGACCGGGGACCGGAGTCGGAGTGAAGTTCACATTCGCGAACCTTACCCGGACGGTGGCCGGTCCCCCGCTGCCTCCCCGCGGCGCAGCCCGGGAATGGCGGTCACCACCAGCGCGAAGACCAGCCCACCCGCTACCAGCAGCACAACCAGTGTGAGGTTCATCAATGCGGTGCCGACCGCACCGAACGCGAGGATGCCGACCCATAAATAGATGAGCAACACCACGCGCCGGTGCGAATGCCCGATCTGCAGCAATCGGTGGTGCAGGTGCATCTTGTCCGGAGTGGAGAAGCTCACACCAGCACGGACCCGCCGGATGATCGCCAGCACCAGATCGAGCACCGGAATGAACATGACCGCGCCGACCAGCAGCAGCGGCGAGAGCAGACCGACGATGTCGCGGGTCCCGAAGCCCTGCAGCGGAATGCGCCCCGACGCGCTGGTGGAGACGGCGGCGAGGACCAGCCCGATCAGCATCGAGCCGGAGTCGCCCATGAATATTCGGGCCGGCTGAAAATTGTGCGGCAGGAAACCGACACAGGCACCGGCCAGCGCGGCGGCGAGCAGCGCGGGCGGGTAGGTATCGACCGAGCCGCCCTGTTCGTTCATCAAGCCGATCGCGAACACGAAAACCGCGACCGCCGCGATCAATCCGAGCCCGGCCGCGAGCCCATCGAGCCCGTCGACGAAGTTCATCGCGTTGACCAGGGTCACGGTGACCGCCACCGTGACGAGACCGCCTTGCAGCGCGTCCAGAAACACCGTGGTGTTGTTGAACGGGTTGTAGATGCTGTACCAGCTCAAACCCATCACGGCCATCACGCCCGCCGCGGTCACCTGTCCGGCGAACTTGGTCAGCGCGTCCAGGCCCCACCGGTCATCGACGATGCCGACCGCGACGATGATCGTGCTCGCCACCAGCACCGCGAGCGGAATGTTCGGGGTGTAGTCGAAGCCGCGACGCAGCGCGGGAAGCCGGTACGCGAACAGCATCGCCGCGACCACCCCGACGTAGATGCCGACACCGCCCATCCGCGGAATCGGCTTGACGTGCACGTCACGCTCGCGCGGCACCGCCACGGCGCCGAATCCGATGGCGAGCACCCGGATTCCGCCGGTGGCGAGGAAGGTCACGACCGCGGAGATGAGCAGGACGAGCAATAGTTCCCGTAGCGGGACGACTGCACCCGAACCGGTCATCCGCGGCACCCACCGATCATCGGGTGGAGGCGCCGGTCAGCGCCTCCGGTGACATGCCGAGCACGTCGGCGATGTCGCCGATGGGTACCGCGCCCTCGCGCAGGATGCGCGGCTGGTCGGCGGTGAGGTCGACGATGGTGGAGGCGACGGCATGATCGGCCGGGCCGCCATCCAGGTAGACGCTGACGAGGTCGCCCAGTTGATCGCGCGCCTCGGCGGCGGTCTTGGCCGGCGGCTGGCCGGAGACGTTGGCGCTGGACACGGCCAGCGGGCCGACCTCGCGGAGCAGTTCCAGGGTGACCGGGTGCAGCGGCATCCGGAGCATCACGGTGCCGCGCGTGTCGCCGAGATCCCAGGCGAGCGAAGGGGCTTGCTGCACAACGAGACTCAGGCCGCCCGGCCAGAACGCCCGGATCAGCTCACGGGCCTGCGGGCGCACCGAGAAGACCAGGCCGTCGATGGTGTGCCAGGAACCGACCAGCACCGGCACCGGCATATCGCGGCCGCGACGCTTGGCGGCGAGCAGCGAGCTCACCGCGGTGGCGTCGAAAGCGTCCGCGGCCAGGCCATAGAGCGTGTCGGTAGGCAGCACGACGAGTCGCCCGGATTTCAGGGCACTGGTGGCTGCGGTCAGTCCGGCGGCGCGCGTATCGGGATCCGCGCAGTCGTAGACGGTACTCACGGGCACCATGCTAATCCGCCTCTCCGGGCCTCTTGGCCAGGCCTAGGTGCTTCACCCGTCACAGAAGCGGCCGGCGGTGAGGCAATGGTCGGAAATCAGTTGCTACCTTGGCATAACGGTGGGCTCGACGCCTACACCGGGTGGAGATCAGTGCTGGGCGCGCGTCGCGGCGACGAACCGCGGCTTGCCCGCGAGGTCGGGGTGTTCGACGATGTCGGTGAAGTCACCGTGTTTGCCGAGCAGGGCGGCGAGGTCCGCGCCGTTGGCGTCGTCGTGTTCGATCGCGGTGGCGCCGCCGGTGCGCAGCAGGCGGGTGATGGCGGGGATCATCGCGCGGATGACGTCGAGGCCGTCGGGACCGCTGAACAGCGCCAGGTGTGGATCATGTTCGGCGACTTCGGGATCCAACTGCGCGCCGTCGGGAATGTAGGGCGGGTTGGACACCACGAGGTCGACTCGGCCGTCGAGTTCGGTCAGCAGATTCGGGTCGGTGACGTCGTCGGCGTGCAGGGTGATCGCGGTGTCACCGTCGGCGATGCACTGGTCGGCATTGCGGCGGGCCCACTGTAAGGCCGCCGGATCGAGTTCTACCGCGTGCACCTCGGCGTCGGGGCGCGCGTGTGCGATGGCCAGCGCCAGCGCGCCGGAGCCGGTGCACAGGTCGACGACGACCGGTGGGTGGTCGTGCGGCAGCGCCTCGAGCTGAGCCAGCGCCCAGGCGAACAGCAGCTCGGTCTCCGGCCGCGGAATGAAGACGCCGGGCCCCACCGCCAGGTCGATCTCCCCCATCGCCACGGTTCCGGTCAAGTGCTGCAACGGAATTCGCTGTGCCCGTCGAGCAACCAGCGCGCGGTACTCGGTCACCGTCTCCGGCGCGACGAGCGGAGTCAGCGCCAGCCTGCTGCGCTCGACCCCGAGCACATGCGCGGCCAACTGCTCCGCGTCGGCCCGCGGGCTGTGCACCCCCGCCGCGCCAAGCGTCTCGATGGCGTCGTTGATGGCAGGGCGCAGCGCTACGCGGCTCACTCCGCGGCCATTCGAGCTTCGCGGTCGGCCTTGCCGAGGGCGTCGAGCAGCGGATCCAGCTCGCCATCCAGCACGGCATCCAGGTTGTGTGCCTTGAAACCGATGCGGTGGTCGGCGATCCGGTTCTCCGGGAAGTTGTACGTGCGGATGCGCTCGGAGCGGTCCACCGTGCGGATCTGGCTGGCCCGGCCCGCCGCGGCTTCCTGGTCGGCCTGTTCCTCGGCGAGTGCCTGCAGCCGGGCGGCGAGCACCTGCATGGCGCGGGCCTTGTTCTGCAGCTGCGAACGCTCGTTCTGGCAGGTCACCACGATGCCGGAGGGCAGGTGGGTGATGCGAACGGCGGAGTCGGTGGTATTGACGCCCTGACCGCCCTTGCCGGAGGAACGGTAGACGTCGATGCGCAGGTCGGTCTCGTCGATCTGCACCGCCTCGACCTCGTCGGGTTCCGGGTAGATCAAGACACCGGCGGCGGAGGTGTGGATGCGGCCCTGCGATTCGGTCACCGGGACGCGCTGCACCCGATGCACGCCGCCCTCGAACTTGAATCGCGACCACACCCCGTCGCGCGCGGCGTCGCGGCTCTTGATCGACAGCGTCGCGTCCTTGTAGCCGCCCAGATCGGACACGGTGACGTCGAGGATCTCGACCTTCCAGCCGTGCCGTTCGGCATAGCGGACGTACATGCGGGCCAGGTCGGCGGCGAACAGCGCCGATTCCTCGCCGCCCTCACCGGATTTCACCTCGAGCACCACGTCGTCGCCGTCGTGCGGGTCGCGCGGGGCGAGCAGGTCCGCGAGGGTCTGCTCCAGCTCGGCGACCTGACGCTCCAGGTCCGGGATCTCGGCGGCGAAGGCCGCGTCGTCGGCACCGAGTTCCTGCGCGGCGGCCAGATCGTCGCGGGCGGACTTCAGCTTGGTGTAGGTGGCCATGACCGGCGCGAGCTCGGCGAATCGCTTGCCGACCCGGCGGGCCGCGCCCGGATCATTGTGCAGCGCCGGATCGGACAGCTGCGTTTCCAGGCCAGCGTGCTCAGCCAGAATGTCGTCGATCGCGGACGGTTGCGTCACGGCGCTTCCTCTTTCTGTATTGCCTGTCGAAAGGACTCCTCGGAGCGCTTGCGAGAGCGAAGGCTCGAGGCCGCATACAAAACACCGACGCCCGGCCTGCTGAGCAGGACCGGGCGTCGGCGAGGAAGCTAGTTGGCTGCGGCGTCGTCCGCGTCGGCCTTCTTGCCCGCGCGCTTGCCGTAGCGAGCCTCGAAGCGGGCCACGCGGCCACCGGTGTCGAGGATCTTCTGCTTGCCCGTGTAGAACGGGTGGCACTGCGAGCAAACCTCGACGTTGATGTGTCCCGACTCCTTGGTGCTGCGAGTCTGGAACGTATTGCCGCAACCACAGACGACCGTGGTCTCGACATACGTGGGGTGAATTCCTGCCTTCATGGGTGTCCTCTCGATATTGGCCGCCGGGTCGCTCGCGCGGGAATCGCACCGAACGTGAACCGGAGCCGACTTAGGCGGGAGGTCTGCTCGAAACAGAGCAGACGCAACGACCGTTCAGTATGCCAGAACAGTCCCTACGCTCCCAAAACACCCCCGGCTAGTGGTTTGTTCCCGCCCTAGGTACTCCCCCCATCGTCGCCGCCCCAGGAAGTTCGGGCACGCGCTTCGCCGGTGTCTCAGGAACCCTGAAGACGGGTAGTTGGCTACTCAGGTATGCGAACAGCTTCGTTCATAGAGTTTGAGACCTTGCACAACGGCGTGCCGTGACCAGCGAAGGGAGAACTTGTGAACATCCGAGTCGCGTCGGCGATCTTCGGTCTGTTGATCCTCGCTGTCGCGGTCGGCTGGTGTGCCCTGCCGGACACCCCGACCACGGCCGCCCCGGGAACCGCTGTTTACGTCGCGTCGACCACCGCTCCGGAGGGGAGTGCAGTGGCGACATCGGCGATCATCCTCGGCTTCATGATCAGCGGCGCGGCCGTAATCGGTCTCATGTTCTTCTGCCCGCGAACGCCGAAAGGGCCCCGCAGCGGCGAGGCCCTCTCGGCAATACAACGTGCGAACTTACTCGTCGAGCGCGCCCGGCGCGGTCTTGCTGACCTGCATCAGGAACTCGAGGTTGTTCTTGGACTTCTTCAGACGGTCGATCAGCAGATCGATCGCCTGATGCGAGTCCAGGCCGGACAGTACGCGGCGCAGCTTGTGCAGCACCGCGGCCTCGTCGGGGTTGAGCAGTAGCTCGTCCTTACGAGTGCCGGACGGGTTGACGTCCACCGCGGGGAACACGCGCCGTTCCGCGATCTTGCGGTCCAGCTTGAGCTCGGCGTTACCGGTGCCCTTGAATTCCTCGAAGATCACCGTGTCACCGGTGGAGCCGGTCTCCACCATCGCGGTCGCGATGATGGTGAGCGAGCCACCGTTCTCGATGTTTCGCGCCGCGCCAAGGAACCGCTTGGGCGGGTACAGCGCGGTGGAATCGACACCACCGGACAGGATTCGACCGGAAGCGGGCGAGGAGTTGTTGTACGCGCGACCCAGTCGAGTGATCGAGTCGAGCAGCACCACAACGTCTTTGCCCATTTCCACCAGTCGCTTGGCCCGCTCGATGGCGAGCTCGGCGACCGAGGTGTGGTCGCCCGGCGGCCGGTCGAAGGTCGAGGCAATGACCTCACCCTTCACCGAACGCTGCATGTCGGTGACCTCTTCGGGACGTTCGTCGACCAGCACAACCATGAGGTAGACCTCGGGGTTGTTGATGGCGATGGCGTTGGCGATGTCCTGCATGATCGTCGTCTTACCGGCCTTCGGCGGCGAGACGATCAGGGCACGCTGCCCCTTACCGATCGGCATGATCAGGTCGATGACCCGGGTGGTCAGCTTGTTCTGCTGAGTCTCCAAGCGCAGCCGCTGGTTCGGGTAAAGCGGGGTGAGCTTGCTGAACTCGGGCCGCCGCTTCGAATCGTCGACGTCGCCACCGTTGACGGTGTCGAGGCGAACCAGCGGATCGAACTTCTGTCGCTGGTTGTTCTGCTCGCCATCGCGCGGGGCGCGCACCGCACCGGTGATCGCGTCACCGCGGCGCAGGCCGTTCTTGCGCACCAGGTTCATCGAGACGTAGACGTCATTCGGTCCGGCCAGGTAGCCCGAGGTCCGGACGAAGGCGTAGTTGTCCAGCACGTCGAGGATGCCCGCGACCGGCTGAAGCACGTCGTCTTCGCGGATCTCCAGCTCGCGCGCCTCGCCGCCACCGGTGCCCGGCTCGCGGTCACGACCACGACGCCGCTCGCGGAATCGACGTCCCCGCCGCCCGCGACCGTCTCCGTCATCGTCGTCATTGTTGTTGCGCGCGTTATTGCGGTCGTTGTTACGGCCGCCGCCGTTGCCGTTCTGGTTGTTGCGCTCGCCGGACTGGCCGCGCTCACCGGACTGATTACGCTCACCCGACTGCGCGCGGTCACCGGACTGATTGCGCTCGCCCTGATTACGCTCACCCTGATTGCGTTCACCGGACTGATTACGCTCGCCGGACTGATTGCGCTCGGACTGATTCCGCTCGCCCGACTGATTGCGCTGGCGCCGCTCGCCCTGCTCGGTGTCCTGCTTCGGCTCGTCACCACGCGCATCGGCTGAAGCGGTCTCGCCGCCGCCGGATCGCGCCTGGTCACGGCCGCGCCGCTGCCGACCACGACCACGCTGACCGCCATCGCGGCCGGCATCCTCGGTGGATTCGGCCGTGTTGGACGGTGTGGTCTCGGCCGGTGCCGAGTTCACGGGTGCGGATTCCTTCGCCGGGGCGGCAGCCTCGACGACGGGAGTCTGCTTCGCGGGGGCGGTATCCACGTCGAGGGTGCCCTGTTCGGCCCGAGCGGGCGCCGGCTGAGTAGCCGGTGCTTCCGTATTACCGGGCGTATCGGCCTTGGCGGAAACCGCGGACTTGGCCTGTCCCCCTTCGGGCTTTTCACCCTTGGCCGGTTTCCCGGACTGATTTTCCTTGATAGCGGCGATCAAATCGCCTTTGCGCATTCCGGAGGTGCCTCGGATACCGAGCTCCCCCGCGAGCGCGCGCAACTGCGGCAACAACATTCCAGTCAGCCCCGATCGTGCGACGTCGGTTTGTTCGCTCATCTTCGAAATCTGTCCGGAGTCACTTTCGCGGTCCCCCGGAGATGTTGGGTTGGATTCCACCCCGGGTGTTGCGAGCAGGTCCGTATCTGTCACGGAAATCCTTTCCTTCCCCCGATTGCCGTGTGCTGTTTCGAGGGTTCGTCCCGCAGTCCGGGCATTCTGCCGGACTCGGATGCGTCCGTCCGCTTCGCCACCGGTGGTGTGAGGTGGGGAGTGATCATTCCAGTTGCGCAGCTACGCAGCACCCCCATGGCCTGGAGGCTCGAGCCTGGAGCCTGCTGGAGCGATTGCCCTGATGAAGCACCGGCGTCTGATGCGCACGATGTACGGACTCGCTCAGGATAGCTGCCCATTGCGAATCTCGGCAAGCCAGACGCGCCGTCGCGGCGCGAGTGGTCAAACAAGGCGGCGGTAGCGGAGGGTAACCGCAGGGTGCCGAGCGAGCGCCGCAGCTCAAACACAGTCGGTCAGGACTCCGTCGGCCAGTCCCGGTTCGACCACCCGCAACCCGTCCATGGCCGCGAGTTCACGGAGTTCGGCGGGGAATTCGCCGGTGCTCAGGGCCAAAACGGTGGGGCCTGCCCCCGAAACGGCGGCCGCGATGCCCGCCGCACGCAGCCGGGAAATCCAGGTGGTCGTCAGCGGTAGCGCGGGCGCACGCTGGGCCTGGTGCAGCCGGTCGGCCGTCGCGGGCATCAGCAGGTCGGGACGCTGGGTCAGCGCCACCACCGCAAGCGCGGCCCGGCTGACGTTGAACGCGGCGTCGCCGTGCGGCACCACCTCGGGCAGCAAACCCCTGGTGTGCGCGGTAGCCGAGCGTTCTTCCGGAATGAGCACAAAGGCCCGCAGCGACGGATGCGGGTCGAGCCGCACGGCCCGGTAGACCCGGCCGTGATGCTCGGCCACCGGAACGCCGTCCTGGCCGATGTCGGCGGCCCGGTCGGTCTCGGTCCAGGACACCACGATGCCGCCGAGCACGCTGGCCGCCGCGTTGTCCGGGTGACCCTCGAATTCCGCTGCGAGCTGCACCAATTGGTCGGTGGACACGGCAAGTGCCGGATCGAACTTCGCCGCGATGGCACAGCCTGCGGCCAGCCCGCCGACCACCGCCGAGGCCGAGGAGCCGAGCCCGCGCGAGTGCGGAATCACGTTGCGGCACACCACATCGAGGCCGTCGGCCCAGACGCCCGCCGATTCGAGACCGCGCTCGATCGCACGCACCACGAGATGTGAAGGGCCCCAGGGGACATCGTCGGCGCCCTCACCCTCGACCCGGATGGTGAGCCCGGAATCGGTAGTGCGCACCTCGATCTCGTCGTAGATCCCCAATGCCATACCGAGCGAATCGAACCCGGGACCGAGGTTCGCGGTGGACGCGGGCACCCGCGCGATTACCGAAAGGCCCGCGGGCAAAGTGCGATTCACGCTCGCGTTCCGCGGGCGCACCGATAACTGGCCTTCGCGCGAGGTCAACTCAGGCCAGCTCTAGTTCGGCGGCGACCGCGACCGGGTCGACCGGAATCGCCTGCACCTGCGGCATTCCCAGCAGCGCGGTGTCGGGATCCTTGAGCCCGTTGCCGGTGACAGTGCACACCACGGTCAGGCCCGAATCCAGCCAGCCCTCCTGGTGCGCGGCGAGCAGGCCTGCGACGCTGGCCGCCGACGCGGGCTCGACGAACACGCCCTCGCGCGCCGCGACCAGGCGATAGGCCGCCAGGATCTCGTCGTCGGTGGCCGCGCGGAACGCGCCACCGGACTCCTCCTTGGCCGCCATCGCGCCGTTCCAGGACGCGGGCGCGCCGATCCGGATGGCCGTCGCGATGGTCTCCGGATTGCGCACCGGGGCGCCGTTGACCAGCGGCGCGGCGCCCGCGGCCTGCACGCCGAGCATGCGCGGCAGCTGGGTGGTGATGCCGTCGGCGTAGTACTCGCGGTAGCCACGCCAGTACGCGGTGATGTTGCCCGCGTTGCCCACCGGCAGCGCGTGCACGTCGGGGGCCTTGCCGAGCACGTCGCAGATCTCGAACGAGGCGGTCTTCTGCCCCTCGATGCGGGCCGGGTTCACCGAGTTGACCAGGCCGATGCTGGGAAAGTCCGAGGTGACCTTGCGGGCAAGTTCCAGGCAGTCGTCGAAGTTGCCGTCCACCTGAATGATCTTGGCGCCGAGCATCACCGCCTGGGCCAGCTTGCCCATCGCGATCTTGCCCTGCGGGATCAGCACGGCACAGGTCATGCCGGCGCGGGTCGCGTAGGCCGCGGCCGATGCCGAGGTGTTGCCGGTGGACGCGCAGAGCACCGCCTGCTGACCCTGGTACTTGGCGTCGGTGATCGCGACCGTCATGCCGCGGTCCTTGAACGAGCCGGTCGGGTTCAGCCCCTCGACCTTGAGATAAACGTCACACCCGGTCAATTCGGACAGGTGCGGCGCGGGCACCAGCGGCGTGCCGCCCTCGTACAGGGTGACCGGCTCCCACTCCGCCGCGCCCGCGATCCGATCGCGGTAGGCCGCGATCAGGCCGGGCCAGCGGGAGTGCACTCCGGCTTGCGGCGCCACGCCGGCCGCCGTCTGCCGACCACTGGACGTACTCATTCTTCGGTGCCTTCCAATCGCAGAACACTGGTGATCGATGTGACGGATTCCATCTCGCCGAGGGCGGCGACGGTGTCCGCGAGCGCAGATTCCACGGCGTGGTGGGTAACCACGACCAAGCGAGCACCCGTGCCGTGCCCCTCTTGGCGGACGGTCGAAATGCTCACCCCGTGCTTGGCGAATTCGCCCGCCACCGCGGCAAGTACCCCGGGACGGTCTGCCACCTGCAGGTTCACGTGATAGCGGGTGGGCGTATCGCCGATCGGCGCGATCGGTAGCTCAGCATAAACCGATTCGCCGGGAGCGCGGCCACCGTAGAACTTGTTGCGCGCGGCCATCACCAGATCGCCGAGCACCGCGGAGGCGGTCGGCGCGCCGCCCGCACCCTGTCCGTAGAACATCAGCCGTCCGGCGTTCTCCGCCTCGACGACCACCGCGTTGAACGCGCCACTCACGGCGGCCAGCGGATGCTTACGCGGCACCAGGGCCGGGTAAACGCGCACCGAAACGCGATCCTTGCCGCCTTCGGCCACCGTCGGCTCACCCGGTCCGGCGGGCACCCGCTCGCAGATGGCGAGCAGCTTGACCGTGCAGTTCAGCGCGGACGCCGTCTCCAGATCCTCGGAGCTGATCTTGGAGATGCCCTCGCGGTACACGTCGGCCGCGGTGACCCGGGTGTGGAACGCGAGCGAGGCGAGGATCGCGGCCTTGGCGGCGGCGTCGTAGCCCTCGACATCGGCGGTCGGATCGGCCTCCGCGTAACCGAGGCGGGTGGCCTCCTTCAGGGTGACCTCGTAGTCGGCGCCGGTCTCGTCCATCGCGGAAAGGATGAAGTTGGTGGTGCCGTTGACGATGCCGACCACCCGGTTGACCCGGTCACCGGCCAGCGACTGGATGAGCGGACGGACCACCGGGATGGCGCCGGCCACCGCGGCCTCGAAGTAGAGGTCGGCGCGGCTGCGTTCGGCGGCTGCCGCGAGTTCGCCGGTGTAGTCGGCCAGCAGCGCCTTGTTCGCGGTCACCACGGATTTGCCGGCGTTCAACGCGGCCAGGATCAGGCGACGCGGCGGGTCGATGCCGCCGATCACCTCGACCACCAGGTCCACGTCGTCGCGGGCGACCAGGGCGTCGGCGTCGGTGGTCAGCAGGTGCGGCGGGAGGCCGCGATCGTTGTCGAGATTGCGGACCGCGACGCCGCGCAGCACCAGCGGCGCACCGACGCGCGACCGCATGTCGTCGGAATGATCGCGCAGTATCCGCACGACCTCCGTGCCCACATTGCCCATGCCGAGGACGGCGACGCCGATCGGTTGATCTCTACCCCAAGTCTGTGCGGGATTCGGCCCACCCGCCGCCCGGCCACCACCCCCGATGGAATCGCTGCGCGATACAGAGTTCATTGCACCTCCAAGCTGAGCAGGTCCGCCACCGTTTCTCGGCGCAGGATGAGTCGCGGTTGTCCGTCACGCACCGCGACCACCGCGGGGCGGGTCAGCTGGTTGTATCGGCTGGACATCGAATAGCAGTACGCACCGGTCGCGGCGACGGCGACGAGATCGCCGGGGCCGACGTCTTCGGGCATCCAGGTATCGCGGATAACGATATCGCCACTCTCGCAATGCTTTCCGACGACGCGCGCGACCACGGCGGCGGCCTCGGAGGAGCGGGAGACCAGGCGGCAGTCGTAGTCCGCCTGGTACAGCGCCGGGCGGATGTTGTCGCTCATGCCGCCGTCGACGCTGACGTAGCGCCTGCGCAGGCCGCCGTCGAGCGAGACGTCCTTGATGGTGCCGACCTCGTACAGGGTGACCGTGCCGGGCCCGGCAATGGCGCGGCCGGGCTCCACCGCGATCTTCGGCTGCGGCAGGCCGATGGCGGCCGCCTCGGCGGCGACCAGGTCGCGCACCTTCGCGGCGAAGTCGTCCAGCGGCGGCGGGTCATCGCTCGGCAAGTACGAAATACCAAGTCCGCCACCGAGATCCAGCGTGGAGATCTGCGCGGTGCGGTCGACGCCGAACTTCTCGATGGCGTCGTGCAGCAACCGCAGCATGCGGCGCGCGGCGATCTCGAAGCCGTCGATCTCGAAGATCTGCGAGCCGATGTGGCTGTGCAGGCCGACCAGGCGCAGGTTGTCCGCGTCGAAGACCCGCGCGAGCGCCTCCATGGCGTCACCACCGGCGATCGAGAAGCCGAATTTCTGATCCTCGTGCGCGGTCGAAATGTATTCGTGCGTATGGGCTTCCACGCCGACGGTGACCCGGACCAGCACGTCCTGCACCACCCCGGCGCGGCCCGCGATGGCCTCTAGTCGCTCGATCTCGATCAGCGAATCGACCACCACGTGGCCGACACCAGCGGCGACGGCCGCTTCCAGCTCGGTCGCCGATTTGTTGTTGCCGTGCAACGCGATTCGCTCAGCAGGGAAGTCCGCGTGCAGGGCCACCGCGAGCTCGCCGCCGGAGCACACATCCAGCGACAAGCCCTCGTCGCGGATCCAGCGGGCGATCTCGCCGCACAGAAAAGCCTTGGACGCGTAGTGAACTCGCGCGTCCGGGCCGAACGCGCGAACCATGTCGCGGCAGCGGGAACGGAAGTCGTCCTCGTCGATCACGAACAGCGGAGTACCGAATTCGGCGGCCAGCTCGTGCACCGGCACACCGGCCAACCGGACCACGCCGTCGGCGTCGCGGGAGGCGTTGCGCGGCCAGACATTCGCGGGCAGATCGATCAGCTGCTGCGGGTCACGAGGACGCTCCGGCAGATTAGGGGCGTGCGGAATCTCGGCATGCCGAGGCCCAGCGGGATGCGCGCTCACGACTCCACCTCGCTAGCGCTCGGCTCCGTCGCGACCGCGCAGGCGGCTGCATCGTTAGTTCGCTCGCTGCGCTCACTCACGTCTAGGTCCTCCCTGGCGCTCGTCTGAAAAGTCTTGTGCCCGTTCACATGCGCTCCGGTGCGCTGACGCCGAGCAGGGCGAGGCCGTTCGCGAGGACCTGACGGGTCGCGTTGACCATCACCAAGCGCGCGGCATTGGTCGGGCTGACGGGCTCGTCCCCGAGGGGCAGCACGCGCAGGTTCTTGTTGGTCTGGAAGCGGTGGTAGGTACCGGCCAGCTCCTCCAGGTAGCGGGCGACCCGGTGCGGCTCGCGCAGGCCGGCGGCACTGCTCACCACCCTGGGGTACTCGCCGAGGGTGCGAATCAGTTCACCCTCCTCGTCGGAGGTCAGCAGCGCGAGATCCGGTGTCACCTTGTCGTATTCGAGGTCGGCGGCATTGCGCGCGATCGACGCGGTCCGCGCGTGCGCGTATTGCACGTAGTAGACCGGGTTTTCGCTGCTCTGGCTGGTCCACAGGTCGAGGTCGATGTCGATGCTCGAATTCACCGAGGAGCGAACCAGCACATACCGTCCCGCGTCGACGCCGATCGCGTCGACCAAATCCTCGAGGGTGACCACGGTGCCCGCACGTTTGCTCATTTTCACGGCGACACCGTCTTTGAGCAGATTCACCATCTGCCCGATCAGCACCTCGACGGTGGCCGGATCATCGCCGGAAACCGAGGCGATCGCCTTCAACCGACCGATATAGCCGTGATGGTCGGCGCCGAGCATGTAAATGCACAGATCGAATCCGCGATCCCGCTTGTTCTGGAAGTAGGCGATATCGCCCGCGACATAAGCGGGCTTGCCGTCGCTTTTGATGACAACGCGATCCTGATCGTCCCCGTATTCGGAACTCGCGATCCACCAGGCGCCGTCTTTTTCGTAAAGGTCGCCGGAACCCTTCAGCTTCGCGACGGCCTGCTCTACCGCACCGGACTCGAACAGCGAGCTCTCGTTGAAGAACACGTCGAAGTCCGTGCCGAACTCGTGCAGCGACTGCCGGATCTGCGCGAACATCAGCTCGACGCCCTCGGCGCGGAACAGCTCCTGCCGCTCGTCCTCGGGCAGCGCGGGCGCCTGCGGATGCGCGGCCACGATCGTGCTCGCGATCTCGCCGATGTAGGCGCCCGCGTAGCCGTCGTCCGGGGTCGGCGCGCCGATCGCCGCCGCGACCAGCGACCTGGCGAACCGCTCGATCTGCGCGCCGTGATCGTTGAAGTAGTACTCGCGCACCACGTCGGCGCCCTGCGTGGCCAGTATCCGGCCGAGCGCGTCGCCTGCCGCGGCCCATCGGGTGCCGCCGAGATGTACCGGCCCGGTCGGGTTGGCCGAGACGAACTCCAGGTTGATCCGGGTGCCCTGCAGCGCCGCCGAGCTGCCGTACTCGGTCCCGGCGGCGAGCACCTGCTCCAGGATCGCGCCCTGCGCGGACGCGGCGAGCCGGATGTTCAGGAAGCCGGGCCCGGCCACCTCGGCGGAGGCCACCTCGTCGGCCGCGCTCAGCGCGTCGGCGAGCCAGGCCGCCAGATCGCGCGGATTCGCGCCTGCCTTTTTCGCGACCTTCATCGCCACATTCGTGGCATAGTCACCGTGTTCGGGGTTGCGGGGGCGCTCGACAGTGACCTCGTCGGGCAGGACCGCGGGGTCCAGTCCGCGTTCGACAAGCACCTTCGCCGCAGTGGCGCGAAGGAGATCTGCAAGGTCAGCTGGAGTCACGAGTCTCTATCCTATGGTCTTGGCGGGTGTACACCTCGAGTGGGCACTGCGCCGGAACCGTCCGCAAGTCACGCCCACCCTGCGGATCCATCACATCGAGAGAGCACAACGAGCGATGCCGAGTAGTCCCAGCGCCAAATCGGCCAAGGCCGCCGCCAAATTGTCCGGGTCCCGCAAAGGGGGCGGGCGTGGGCAACTGCCGCAGAAGAATCGTCAGATCCCCTGGTTGGCCATCGGCGCGGCCGTAGTCATCATCGCACTGATCGGTGCACTCGCCTACAGCCTGGTACCCAAGTACCAGGAAAAGGCGGACCTGGAGAAGTTCACGCCAAGCGCGGAACGCAAGGACCCCTCCGATGCGATCCCCGGCGTAGTCAAGAAGGAATACCCGGCCGGGCTGCATATCGGCCCGACCCAGCGGGTGGCCTACGACCAGAGCCCCGCGTTCGGCGGACCGCACGACGCTTCCTGGGCCACCTGCACCGGCGTGGTGTACGACAAGCCGATCCGGATGGAGAACGCGGTGCACTCGCTCGAGCACGGCGCGGTGTGGATCGCCTACAACCCGGACAAGGTCGACGCGGCCGGTATCGACTCGCTGAAGAGCAAGGTGCAGGGCAAGCCGTACTCGTTGATGTCGCCGTATCCCGGACTGGACCACGCGGTTTCGCTGCAATCGTGGGGACATCAGCTGAAGCTGGACAGTGCCTCCGACGCGCGTGTCGGACAGTTCATCACGGCATTGCGCCTGAACAACTACGCCTATCCCGAGGTCGGCGCGGACTGCTCGACGATCGCGTTCGACACCGACAACCCGCCGCCGTTCGACCCGACGCCGCCCGGACCGGACGCGGTGCCGATGGACGGCAAGGGCCTGCAGCAGGACCAGGGTGAGGTCGGCGGGATGCCCGGTGGACTGCCCGGCGTGCCCGGGGTTCCGGGACTGCCAGGTCTGCCCGGCGCGCCGGCGCCGAACCAGCCCGCGCCCCGTCCCGCGCCGAACCCGGCTCAACCCGCGCCGGGCCAGCCGCAGCCGAGCCGGTAGTGACCACCGAAATCGAGCCGGATTCCACGGAATCCGGCCTCGGCGCCCAGGTGCGCAGGCAGCGCACCGCGCTGCTGATCCTCGGCGTGCTCGGCGCCATCCTGATCGGCGTCGCCATCGGCACGCTGATCCGGCTGCCGCTGAACAACTCGTCCGAGCCGGATCCCGGCGCGGTGGACGTCGGCTTCACCCAGGACATGTCGGCCCATCACGCGCAGGCCGTCGAGATGGCGGGCGTGGTGCTGGTCCGCTCCACCGACACCGATGTGCGCCGCCTCGCCTACGACATCATGACCACCCAGCAGAATCAGGTCGGCCGGATGCAGGGCTGGCTGCAGCTGTGGGGCAAGCCCGCGCAGAGTGTCGACGGTTACATGGGCTGGATGAATGACCAGCCCGGCGGCCACGGCCATGCCGGCGCGACCCAAACGATGTCCGGGCCCATGCAGACCATGCCGGGCATGGCCACGCCCGCCGATCTCGCCGCGCTGCGCCAAGCCACCGGCCAGCAGCTCGACACCCTCTTCCTGCAACTCATGCTGCGCCACCACCAGGGCGGCCTCCCGATGATCGATTACGCGGCCACGCACGCCGAAACCACGGCCGTGCGCACCCTCGCCGACACCATGGACAAAACCCAACGCGGCGAAGCCCAGCTCATCACCACCATGCTCACCGCACACGGCGCCACCCCCCTGCCCCCGAACTGACCCGAACCGCCGCCCCCGACAACCCTTTTTGGCTCCCGGCAGCCGATGCGATACGCTTTCCCCGCCCGATCGGCGGCGGTCCCCGCCCCGACCGAGTCCTATCCCGCCCTCGTAGCTCAGGGGATAGAGCGTCTGCCTCCGGAGCAGAAGGCCGCAGGTTCGATTCCTGCCGAGGGCACAGTGCAAAAGGCCCCCGATCCGCATTCGCGGTCGGGGGCCTTTTTGTTCGGGTGTCAGGCGCAGCTGACTTGGAAAGCCGCGGTCTGGGTGGCGGCAGGGATGACGTCGACCTTGACGGAGGTCGTGCTCTTCGGCTCACAGCCGGACGCCGACGTGAATTGAGCCAGGTAGCAACCCGGCGCCAGGTTCGTGGTGGCGCTGCCGTCCGGACCGGTGGTCAGCGTGGCGAGCATCGGCCCTGCCGCGCACGTGGTGATCCCGACCAGCACGCCCGCGACGGCCGACGAATCAGCACCGGTGGTCGCGGCCTGCACCCGCAGCGCGCCCTGCCCGGCGGGCATCGGATCGGCCCCCGCGATTCCCGCGCCCTGCGCGACCGCCAGCAGCCCGACACCTAGCACGGACATGACGAACAGCCTGCGCATCCGAATCTCCTTCTGCACGAATGAAGATGGGCGATGATCCCACACCAGGCCAATATAGGCGCCCGCCGACGGAACGTCGCCGTACACCCGTGCCGTTTCGGCGGACCGCGTCGGCTTTTCGCTCGCTCGGCACCCCGGTTGCCGTAATCTTCGGGTGAGCCGAGGGGGGCTGACGGAGGACGAGACGATGACTTTTCCGCCAGGCGGGCAGCCGCCGCAGCAAGGACCGCAGGATCGGCAGCAGCCCACCGAATATCCACCGCCGACGGGCTACCCGCAGGGCAACTATCCGCCGCCGCCGCCCGGCCGTCAGCCGTCGCGCAAGAGCAAGATCGGCCTGATCATCGGGCTGGTGGCCGTGGTGCTGCTCGCGCTCGGCGGCGTCGTGGTGCTCGGGGCGGTGTTGACCGCGCAGGGGAAGGGGCCGCTGGCCTCCGACGGCAAGCGGATCGAGGTTGCGGTGCACGACTTCTACGACACGCTGCAGGCCAAGGGATTCCGGGCGGCCGCGGCCAAGGCGTGCGAGGCGGATCGGGCCGAGTTCGAGGCGCTGCCCGAGGAACAGAAACAGGAGTTCGAGTCGGCGACGGTCGCGGTGACCATCGATAAGATCGAAAACATCGTGATCACCGGCGAAACCGCGACCGCGCACATCGTCGGAAAACTCACCCTCGAGGTACCGGGTCAGGCACCCGACACCGACACGAGCACCACCGAACACCTGAAGAAGGAAGACGGTAAGTGGAAGGTCTGTTCCGGGGGCTCGGGCAAGAATTGACGCCACCCCCGCGCGCATGAACCGGCGAGCCATCGGTCAGTCGTGCTGCGGGCCGTCTCGGCGGACCGTGCTCGGCGCCCTCGGTTATGCGGCTCTGCTGCCGCTGGCACGGGCGGGTTCGGCTCGGGCACAACCGAATCCGCTGATCGCAACCGATCTGGAGGTGGTTACGATCACCGACCGGTCGGTGATCGTGACCTGGACAACGGTGGCACCCGATCCGGCCGCACGGCTGGTTCCGGTGGACGCCGACACGGAACTACGCCTGGCCCCGGCGGATTCGGCCCGCGCGCCCGTTCCGGTGCACGCCGACCCCCAGCCGACCCCATTCCACTACGCCGAATTCAACGACCTAGAACCCGGCCGCACTTACCGTTTCGAGGCTTGGTCGAACGGCGTGCGCGCGATCCCCGCGCTGTCGCTGACCACGCTCAGCCCCGGAACGCCCGAATGCACCGGCGAATTCACCACTTTGGTGCCACCGCCGGGCCGTCCGCTGCACACCCTCGCCCTCGCCAACGACGTGCACTACGGCGAAGAAGTCAGCGGCCTGATCGTCGCCGACCTGCCACCCGGCGTCCGTCAAGACGTGCCACCGTATCCCGAGGTGATGCTGGCCGCCATGCTCGACGATCTGCGCCGCCCCGACCGCGCTGCCGAGCGGCTACTCATCGCCGGCGACCTGACCAGCGAAGCGTCCCTGGAAGATTCGCGTGCCGTGCGCGCGCGACTTGACACCTGGGGGACGTTGGGCAGCGACTATTTCGTCGTACGCGGCAACCACGATCGCCCCCATGCCGGCCCGGACTACGCCGGCTGTCAGCCCGCCCCCGCCGACCACCACGACTGCTGGGCCGAGGCGTTCCTGCCGCGCCAGCAGTTGATCGAGGACGAATTCGGCGGCCTGCGACTGTTCGGCCTGGACACCAGCGAACTCGACGGTTCCGGTGGCACCATCGACCGCCCCCAATTCGACCTGCTCGCCGAGCGACTGCGCGCCGACCCCGACCGTCCGACCCTGGTCTTCGGCCATCACCCGGTCACCGTCGAATCGGGCCTGACCAATCTCGCGGGACCCGGCTTCGTCCTCAACGGCCGCGACAGCGCCGAACTGCAATCCCTGTACGAACGCTCCCCCGGTGTCTTCCTCCAGCACAGCGGCCATACTCACCGCAATCGGCGCACCCGCCCCGACACCGCGTGTGCCGTCGAATTCCTGGAAGTCGCCGCGGTGAAGGAATATCCGGGCGGCTACAGCCTGCTTCGCCTTTACGAGGGCGGCTACATGCTCAACTTCTACAAAACTCGCACCGAGGCCGCCCGTCGCTGGAGCGCGACCACCAGAGCCGAATACTTCGGCCGGCTCCCGGATTACACCCTCGGCACCACGGCAGATCGCAATCACGTTGTGCTGCGCGATTTCTCGGGTCTCGGCTGACCTGTCTGTAATTCCGGCAACACCTAGGTAGTGCCGGTCGCATCCACGCAGGTCGAACGCGGTATGTTCACTTAGGTAAGCCTCATCAACCTGAGGGAATCGCCGCGAAAGGACCGAACTGATGCCCGTCGGATGGAAAACGATCTCCGGAGTACTGGCCGTCACCGTCGCGGCGCTCAGCCTTCAGGCATGCTCGAATTCGTCCGACGACGCGAAAGAGATCACGGTCTACAACGCGCAGCACGAATCGCTCACCAAAGAATGGGCGAGCGCGTTCACCAAGGAGACCGGCATCAAGGTCACGCTCCGGCAGGGCGGTGACACCGATCTCGGCAATCAACTCGTCGCCGAGGGTGGCGCCTCGCCCGCCGACGTCTTCCTCACCGAGAATTCGCCCGCGATGGCGCTTGTCGAAAACGCGGGCCTTTTCGCCGACCTGGACAAGCCGACGCTGGACCGGGTGCCCGCGCAGTTCCGCCCGTCCACCGGCAAGTGGACCGGAGTCGCCGCGCGCTCAACGGTTTTCGTCTACAACAAGGACAAGGTGGCGACCGACCAGCTGCCCGCCTCGCTGCTCGATCTCGCGCAGCCGCAGTGGAAGGGCCGCTGGGGCGCGGGCGTGTCCGGCGCCGACTTCCAGGCCATCGTGGCCGCCCTGCTCGCGCTGAAGGGCGAGGACACCACCCGCGCCTGGCTGAAGGGCATGAAGGAGAACGCGACCGCCTTCAAGAGCAACGTGGTCACCATGAAGGCGGTCGATGCGGGCAGCCCCGACGGCGGCGTGATCTACCACTACTACTGGTACCGCGATCAGGCGAAGACCAAGGAGAGCAGCAGCCACACCGCACTGCACTACTTCAAGCAGCAGGACCCCGGTGCCTTCGTCAGCGTCTCGGGTGGCGGCGTACTGAAGTCGAGCAAGAAGCAGGAATCGGCGCAGAAGTTCCTGGCGTTCGTCACCGGCAAGGCGGGCCAGCAGGTGCTGCGCGACGGCGACTCGCTGGAATACCCGGTCGCCAGCGATGTCGCCGCCAACCCGGCGCTGCCGCCACTGGCCGACCTGCAGGCACCGGCCGTCGACCCGTCCAAGCTCGACGCCAAGAAGGTCACCGCGTTGATGACCGAGGCGGGTCTGCTCTGACCGTGGCCCTGCGGACCGCTCTCGCCTCGTCCCGGATGGGCCGACCGGGGCCGCTCGTCACGACCATCGCCCTGCTGCTGGTGGCGGCGACGTTCGTGCCGCTGGGCTACATCGTGTCCGAGATCTTCGCCACCGGCCTGAGCCAGGCCGGCGAGCTGGTGTTCCGGCCGAGAGTCGGTCAGCTGCTGCGCAATACGGTCGCCCTTGTGGTGTGCACCGTGCCGATCTGCGTGCTGCTCGGGGTCGGGCTCGCCTGGGTGGTCGAACGCACCGATGTACCCGGAAAGGCTTGGTGGGGGCCGCTATTCGTGGCGCCGCTGGCCGTGCCCGCGTTCGTCAACAGCTATGCCTGGGTGAGCGTCTTCCCGGCCATGCACGGCCTGTCCGCCGGGGTGATCATCGCGACCGTGTCGTACTTCCCGCTGGTTTATCTGCCCGCCGCAGCCACGCTGCGCCGCCTCGACCCCGCGGTGGAGGAATCGGCGCGGGCACTCGGATCAGGACCGGTAGCGGTGTTCGTGCGAATCGTGTTGCCGCAGTTGCGGTTGGCCATTCTCGGCGGCGGGCTGCTCATCGCCTTGCACCTGCTCGCGGAGTACGGCGCGTTCGTGATGGTCCGCTTCGACACCTTCACCACCGCGATCTTCGAGCAGTATCAGTCCAGTTTCGCGGGCCCGGCGGGCAGCATGCTTGCGGGCGTGCTCGTGGTCTGCTGTCTGGTGCTGCTGGCGGGTGAGGCCACGCTGCGCGGCAACGCCCGCTACGCCAGGATCGGCAGCGGCGCGGCACGGGAGCCGACGCGGATCCGGCTGGGGGCCACCGCGATTCCGGTGCTCGCGGCGCTCACCCTGGTGGCGGTCGGCGCGCTCGGCGTTCCGCTGTGGACCATCGGGCGCTGGCTGCGCATCGGCGGCGCGCAGGTGTGGGACTTCACCGAGATCGGCCAGGCGCTCGGGCAGACCGTCGCGCTCGCCGCGATGGCCGCGCTGCTCACCACGCTGTGCGCCTTCCCGGTGGCCTGGATCGCGGTCCGGTCCACCTCGGTGTTCGCCCGAATGGTGGAGGGCGCCAACTACATCACCAGTTCGCTGCCCGGCATCGTCATCGCGCTGGCCATGGTGACGGTGACCATCCGCTTCGCCCCGCCGCTCTATCAGACGGTGACCATGGTGGTCGCCGCCTATGTGCTGATGTTCATGCCGCGCGCGCTGGTCAGCGTGCGGGCGGGGCTCGCGCAGGTGCCGATCGGGCTGGAAGAGGCGTCCCGGTCACTCGGCAAGTCCGGTCCGGTCACCTTCGTCCGAATAACACTGCGGCTCACCGCTCCTGCCGCGGCGGCGGCCGGCGCGCTGGTCTTCGTCGCGGTCGCGACCGAGCTGACCGCCACATTGCTGTTGGCGCCCATCGGAACTCGCACGCTGGCCATGCGATTCTGGTCGCTCTCCGGCGAATTGGACTACGCGGCCGCGGCGCCGTACGCCCTGATCATGATCGTCGCGGCGGTGCCCGTGACGTATCTGCTGTTCACCCAGTCCAGGAAGGCGGCCGGACGATGAGTCAGCTGGTAGTCGACGATGTTTCGAAGTCGTTCGGCCGTCACACGGTGCTCGGCGGGATCACCCTGGAGGTACCAGACCGGACGTCGACCGCGGTGGTCGGCGCCTCCGGCTGCGGCAAAACCACGCTGCTCCGGGTGATCGCCGGCTTCGAGGCGCCGGACACCGGTTCGGTGATGATCGGCGCGGAAACCGTTGTCCGCGATCGTTTCTCGGTGCCCCCGCAGCGGCGCAACATCGGTTACGTTGCCCAGGACGGCGCGCTGTTCCCGCACCTGACCGTCGGGCAGAACATCTCCTATGGGCTGCGCGGCGGACGACGCGACAGCAAGAACCACGTCATCGAACTCCTCGACATGGTCTCGCTGCCTCCTTCCTATGCCGACCGCCGCCCGCATCAGCTCTCCGGTGGCCAGCAGCAGCGCGTCGCCTTGGCCCGCGCCTTGGCCCGCAAGCCCGACGTGATGCTGCTGGACGAGCCGTTCAGCGCGCTCGACGCCGGTCTGCGCGCCACCACCAGACAGGCCGTCGCCGACACCCTGCGCGCTGCGGGCGTGACCAGCATTCTGGTCACCCACGATCAGGAGGAGGCGTTGTCCTTCGCCGAGCAGGTCGCGGTGATGCGCGACGGCCGGTTCACTCAGGTCGGCGCGCCCGAAAAGGTTTATGCCGCACCGAAGGACTTGTTCACCGCGCGCTTTCTCGGCGACTGCGTGCTGCTGGACGCGACGGTGGACGGCGCCGTTGCGACGTGCGCGCTCGGCCGGATCCCGGTGCAGCAGTCCGCGCCCACCGGCTCGGTCGCCCTGATGCTCCGCCCGGAACAGCTTGTCGCCCATGAGGTTTCCGAGGGCGAGCCGAACAGCGGGGTAATCCGCGATGTCGAATTCCGCGGCGCCGACGTGCTTCTCACCATCGCACTGGATGGCCGCGCCGACACGATACGGGTGCGCCGGGCCAGCGTCGCCGCGCCGGCCACGGGCCGGCGCGTGCGGCTCGAGGTGCTCGGTCCGGCCGTGGCGTATGCCGAACCGAGCGCCTCCACCGGAGGCGACCCTCGAACCCTGTTGGAGCGAGCGGCGGGAATTGAACCCGCGTAAACGGCTTTGCAGACCGTTGCCTCAACCACTCAGCCACGCCCGCCTCGTGATTGATAGTGCCGTGCGCGGACTCCCGGACCCACCCTTGCGCTCACGCTGATTCGAAGCGGGCGGCCGCACTGTGATCCGAAGCCGCCCTGGATGTCCCCGAACCGTGCCCACCCGCATGGAATGATCGGACCATGTCTCGGCCACGCCCACTTCCGCTCGACCCGATCGAGGAGGCCCATCGCCAATGGGTCGGCCACGGCTGGGGTGAGGTGGCCGACGGTATGGCCGCGGTGACCTCGCTGGTGCGCGCCCAGCAAATCGTCATGGCGCGGGTCGACGAGGCGCTGAAACCGACCGGTTTGACCTTCTCCCGGTATGAACTGCTGATGCTGTTGAGCTTCAGCAAAACCGGCGCGTTGCCGATGGCGAAGGCCAGTGCGCGGCTGCAGGTGCACCCCACCAGCGTGACCAATACCGTCGATCGGCTCGAGGCGGCGAAGCTGGTCGAGCGGGTGCCGCACCCCACCGACCGGCGCGCGACCTTGATCGAGATCACCGATGCCGGAAGGGAATTGGTCGCGCAGGCGACCGAGGAACTGAACACCAAGGTCTTCGCGCTGCTCGGCCTCGCGCCGGATCGCCTGCACACGCTGCTGCAGCTACTGGCGGAATTCCGACACGCCGCAGGCGACTTCGATACCGGCGACGAACAGGCGCGCTGGTCCACGACCTAGCCACCACGGGACGACCGTACTGGACGGTTCCATACACCCGCTGATCGACCACGGGGTAACGGTCCGGCATCCAACTAGCGAATTTTCCGGCCCGTTGTCTTGGCAGCGAGCACAAAAGGGTTCACCATGTAAACCATGGTGCTGGTCTTGGGGGTATCGGCGGGCGCTGGTGGCGCGCGCGCGATGCTGACACATTCCGATCAGCCACACCTCCCCCCGATCGACCGCTGCCAGGTGCCGCGCCGCGCCGGCGGCGGCATCGAGGAACCCGTTTTCGAGGCCATCCGCCAGATGCGCGGCGCCGCCGATCGACGCGACGAACTGGTCACCGGAACCGCTGTGACGTGCCGCTGCACCATGCACGCCGACGCCATCCGGACCGGCGCCGGCCGCAACCGCCTGACCATCGTCGACGAGCCGCTGGCCCAGCTGCGCTATCTCCGTTTCACCGGACAGTTACCGGACGTCGGCTCGGTACTGCTCTACGACCTCGGCACCTCCGGCTTGACCATCACGCACGCCGACTGCCGCAACGACACCATCCTGGCGGGCAAACGCAGCACGGTGCTCGGCGGCGACGGCTACGACGCGCTGCTGCGCTGGCAACTCGCGCGCGGCGGCGTGCTCACCGACAAGCTGACCAGCCGCAAGCATCGCGAGGCGTTGAGCAGCGAGCGAGTGGTCACCGCGATCGACCCCATCTCCGGCGGCCGCGAGGTGGTCACCCGCAGTGACCTGGCGGAATTGTGTGCCGCGAGCATCCATCACTCGGCCTCGTTCGTGCGTCAGCTCATCGAGGAGAGCGGCGTGCAACCCGAGGCACTGGTGCTGCTCGGCGGCTGCACCCGCAACCCGAGCATCCGCGACGAGCTCGCGGAACTGATCGACCTGCCGATCATCTACGACTCGGAACCGGACTACGTCTCGGCCCGCGGCGCGGTGCTGCTCGCGGCCGAACGGCACAGCGGCGACGTGCGGATGCCCCGCGCGCGGGCGGGCGCGGCGCTGTCCGCGTCGCTGGTGCACGGCCCGGTCGACCGCCGCAAGCTGATCGCCGCCGTCGCGGTGACCGCGGCCCTCGGCGCGACCATCGCGGGAATCCTTGCGATGGACCGGCCTTCGGCCGAACCGAGCCACGGCAACCCGTCGACGCCGGTGGAGATCGTCGGGCCGTCGCCCTCGCATTTCGGCTAGCGCGCGAGCTTTCCCCGGCTAAGTGGATAAGTATTCTGCCGGGGATTTCGCTCCGGCCGGATCAGCGGTTGGTGAATTTCGCGGGACGCTTCTCCACGAAGGCGGCCATGCCTTCCTTTTGATCCTCGATCGCGAAGAGCGAGTGGAACACTCGGCGTTCGAAACGCAGGCCCTCGGCGAGGGTGGTTTCGAAGGAACGGTTCACCGATTCCTTCGCAATCATGGTGACCGGCAACGACATCGACGCGATGGTCTCGGCGACCTCGAGCGCGGTATCGAGCAGCTCGGCGGCGGGCACGATGCGCGAAACCAGTCCGGCGCGCTCGGCCTCCTCCGCATCCATGTTGCGACCGGTGAGCACCAGATCCATCGCCTTGGCCTTGCCGACCGCGCGGGTGAGCCGCTGCGAGCCGCCGATGCCGGGGATGACGCCGAGCTTGATCTCCGGCTGCCCGAACTTCGCGGTGTCCGCCGCGATCAGGATGTCGCAGATCATCGCCAGTTCACAGCCGCCGCCGAGGGCGTAGCCCGCCACCGCGGCGATGGTCGGCTTGCGGAACTGGGCGAGCCGGTCCCAGCGCGCGAAATAGTCGTTCAGGAACATGTCCATGTACGACTTCGGCTGCATCTCCTTGATGTCGGCGCCGGCCGCGAAGGCCCGGTCCGATCCGGTGATGACCACGGCCCCGACCTCGTCATCGCGCTCCAGCTCGTCGAGCGCGGCGATGACATCGTCGAGGACCTGGGCATTGAGTGCGTTGAGCGCCTTCGGGCGGTTCAGCGTGATCCAGCCGACCCGGCCCTTGCGCTCCAGCAGAATCGTCTCGAATTCAGTCACTCAGCACCTTCTAAGTCGGATGGTCGGGAAATATCGCTGACGATACAGGAGGTAGGTGTACCGGCCATCCCGCAACGTTCCATCAATATTCTAAAACTGTTACAACACAAGGTAATTCGACTAATGCCTAGCTACGGTCGCCCCGGTCGCGGGTCAATTCCGTGTAGACCCGCAGTCCTTCGGCGATCTTTCCCGCGGCATTCTCGAGTTGCTCGGGCGGCAGGTACTTGCCGAACGCGGCCGCGTCCAGCAGCTGGTCACGGACCTGTTCGAGGTTCATCCTGGCCCAGTCCTGGCGAGAAAGTGGAGACACGGCTCGAACAATACCTCGAGTCGAACGCATGTTCGAGACATGTCATCAATCGGACTGCGCATCAATCGGAGTGCGGTCAGACTGCCAGGCCCGGGCCGTCGCTACGGTCACGGATCTCGGTGACGATCGCCGAGAAGTCCCGCCCGCCGGACGACTCGTTGAACCGGTTGTAGATCTCCGCCGCGAGCAGGCCGAGTTGCCCGTCGATCCCGTTCTCGCGCAACGCGTTTGCGGCCAGACCCAGATCCTTGTTCATCAGGGCGGTGGCGAAACCGGGCTGGTAGTCGTTGTTCGCGGGGCTGGTCGGCACCGGCCCCGGGACCGGGCAGTAGGTGGTCAGCGCCCAGCTCTGACCCGAGGCGGTGGAGACGACGTCGAAGAACGACTGGTGGGTCAACCCCAGCTTTTCGCCGAGGACCAGGGCTTCGGAGAGGCCGATCATCGAGATGCCGAGCAGCATGTTGTTGCAGATCTTGGCGGCCTGGCCGACGCCGGAACCGCCGCAGTGCACCACCTTGCCGCCCATGACCTCCAGCAACGGCAGCGCGTCGGCGAAGTCCTCGGCGCCGCCGCCGACCATGAAGGTCAGCGTGCCCGCCGCCGCGCCGGCGACGCCGCCGGACACCGGGGCGTCCAACGCGCGGTGGCCCGCGCCGATGGCCAGGACCGCGGCCGACTTGGCGTCGGCGACGTCGATGGTGGAACAGTCGATCAACAGGGTGCCCGGCTTGGCGGCGGGGAGCAGCTCGGCGTACACGTCGAGCACGAGTTTTCCGTTGGGCAGCATGGTGATCACGACGCCGGCGTCGGCGGCCTCGACGGCTGTGCTCACCACGGTGGCGCCGTCCTTGATGGCCTGTTCCTGCGCGGCGGGCACCGGATCGTAGGCCAGCACTTCATATCCGGCCTTGACGAGGTTCGCCGCCATCGGCGCACCCATGTGGCCGAGTCCGAGGAATCCGATCTTCTCAGTCATTGCTCACCAAACCCAGTTCCTGCTCGCCCAATTCGGCGAAGTATGCGTCGACCTGCGCGGTGGTGACGCCGGCGAGGGTCGCCGGTGCCCACCGCGGGTTGCGGTCCTTATCGATTACCTGCGCGCGGATGCCTTCCACCAGATCGGGCGAGGACAGCGCGGCGATGGAGACCCGGTATTCCTCGTTCAGCACCGTCTCCAGGTCCGGCGCGGCGCGCGCCGAACGCAACGACCGTAACGCCACCTTCAGCGCGACAGGCGATTTCGCCAGAATGTCGGCGGCGGCTACGGCCGCCTCCGGCGCATCGTGTGCCCGCAGCCCGGCGAGGATCTCCTCGACCGTCTCCGCGCGGTAGCACGCGTCGATCCAGTCCCGCTGCCCGAGCAGGCCGGATTGCGGTGCGTCCGTGGCGAACTTGGCGATCGCGACCTCGACGGACTCGGTGCGCAGCGTATCCAGCAGTCCCGGAAGGTGTTCGGTGGCGACGAAGTAGTCGGCGAAGCCTGCCGCGATGGCGTCACCCGCGGTCATCCTGGCCGTGGTCAGCGCGACGTGCGTGCCGATCTCGCCGGGGCTGCGCGCGAGCAGGTAGGTGCCGCCGACATCCGGGACGAAGCCGATGCCCACCTCAGGCATGCCGATCTTGGACCGCTCAGTGACGATCCGGTGGCTGCCGTGGCCGGACAGGCCGACGCCGCCGCCCATCACGATGCCGTCCATCACCACCAGGTAGGGCTTCGGGTACCGGCCGATCAGCGCGTTGAGGACGTACTCGTCACGCCAGAACCGGCCGGTCGGCGAATCCGCGCCGGTCGCACCGCCGGTCGCGTCGGTGTAGATCGCGACGATGTCGCCGCCCGCGCACAGGCCGCGCTCCCCCGCACCGGTGACGACGACGGTGCGCACCTCGTCGTCGTCCACCCAGGCTCGCAGCGCGTCGGTAATGGCAAGTGCCATCGCATGATTCAGCGCGTTGATGGCCTTGGGCCGGTTCAACGTGATGAGCCCGAGCCCGTGCTGTTTCTCGATCAGAACTTCCGGTTCCGTCATGCCGCTCCTACCACCGCGCGGGCGACGACCACCCGCATGATTTCGTTGGTGCCTTCGAGGATCTGGTGCACCCGCAGATCCCGGACGATCTTCTCCAGGCCGTATTCGGCCAGGTAACCGTAGCCGCCGTGCAGTTGCAGCGCCTTGTTCGCGACCTCGAAGCCCGCGTCGGTCGCGAATCGCTTTGCCATGGCGCACAACTCGACCTTGTCCGGCGCGTCGGCGTCGAGCGCCGCCGCAGCCCGCCACAGCAGGGTGCGGGCGGCCTCCAATTCGGTACGCATATCGGCGAGTTGGAACCGCAGCGCCTCGTTGTTCAGCAGCGGCTCGCCGAATGCCTGGCGCTCCGCCAGATACGGCACCGTCTTGTCCAGCGCCGCCTGAGCGCCGCCGACCGAGCACGCGGCGATGTTCAGCCGCCCGCCGTTGAGGCCGTTCATCGCGATGCGGAAGCCGTCACCCTCCGCGCCGAGCAGATTCGCCGCGGGCACCCTGGCGTCCTCGAAGATCACCTGACGGGTCGGCTGCGCGTGCCAGCCCATCTTCCTTTCGTTGGCGCCGAACGAGAGTCCCGGGGTGTCGGCGGGCACGATGAACGCCGAGACGCCGCCTGCGCCCGCCGCTCCGGTGCGCGCCATCACCACGTAGACGTCGGTGGCGCCCGCGCCGGAGATGAATTGCTTTGTGCCGTTGAAGATGTAGTCGTCACCGTCACGAACGGCCTTGGTGCGCAACGCCGCCGCGTCCGAGCCAGCACCGGGCTCGGTCAGCGCGTAACTGGCCAGCAGCTCCATCGAGGTCAGGTCCGGCAGCCAGCGCGTGCGTTGCGCGGCATCGCCGTAGCTGTCGATCATCCAGGTCGCCATGTTGTGAATGGAGATGTAGGCCGCGATGGCCGGGCAGCCGGTGGCGAGCTGCTCGAAGATGCGCACGGCGTCGAGCCTGCGCAGGCCCGAACCGCCTACGTCCTCCTGGACGTAGATGCCGCCGAGGCCGAGCGGACCGGCCTTGCGCAGCACGTCGACCGGAAAGTGTTTCTGCTCATCCCATTCCAGGGCGTTCGGGGCGAGGAACTCGTCGGCGAATCCGCGCGCGGTGTCGCGGATCGCCTTCTCGTCTTCGTCGAGGATGAACATCGGTTAATCCATGGTCGGGATGACGAACGCGTTGCTTTCCTTCATCCCCGAAGGCCAGCGCTGCGTGATGGTCTTGGTCTTGGTGTAGAAGCGGAACGAGTCCGGACCGTGCTGGTTCAGGTCGCCGAAGCCGGAACGCTTCCAGCCGCCGAAGGTGTAGTACGCGATCGGCACCGGGATCGGCACGTTGATGCCGACCATGCCGACCTGCACGCGGGCCGCGAAGTCACGGGCGGTGTCGCCGTCGCGGGTGAAGATCGCGACGCCGTTGCCGTATTCGTGCTCGTTGGCCAGCCGCAGGCCCTCTTCGTAGTCCTTGGCGCGGACCACGGTGAGCACCGGACCGAAGATCTCTTCCTGGTAGATCCGCATCTCCGGGGTGACCTTGTCGAAAAGCGTTGCGCCGACGAAGTATCCGTCCTCGCCGCCGGGGACGGTCACCCCGCGACCGTCGACCACCAGCTCGGCCCCCTCATCGATGCCGATCTGGACGTAGTTGTTCACCCGGTCCACACCGTCCTTGCCGACGAGCGGGCCGTAATCGGCGCCGGGATCGTCGGAGCGGCCGATGTTGAGCTTCGCCACCCGCTCGGTGAGCTTGGCCAGCAGGCGATCCGCGGTCTCCTCGCCGACCGGAACGGCCACCGAGATGGCCATGCAGCGCTCGCCCGCGGAACCGTAACCGGCGCCGATCAATTGGTCGGCGACATCGTCGAGGTCGGCATCCGGCATGACGATCGCGTGGTTCTTCGCGCCGCCGAAGCACTGGGCGCGCTTGCCGTTCGCGGTCGCGGTCTCGTAGATGTACTGGGCGATCGGGGTGGAGCCGACGAAGCCGACGGCCTTGACCCTCGGGTCGTGCAGCAGCGCGTCGACGGCCACCTTGTCGCCGTTGACGACGTTGAACACACCCGGTGGCAGACCCGCCTCGAGGAACAGCTCGGCCAGCCGCAGCGGCACCGACGGGTCGCGCTCGGAGGGCTTGAGCACGAACGCGTTTCCGGTGGCAAGCGCCGGGCCCGCCTTCCACAGCGGGATCATGGCCGGGAAGTTGAACGGGGTGATGCCCGCGACGACGCCGAGCGGCTGGCGCATCGAGTAGACGTCGATGCCGGTACCCGCGCTCTCGGTGTACTCGCCCTTGAGCAGGTGCGGTGCGCCGACGGCGAACTCGATCACCTCTAGGCCGCGCTGGATATCGCCCCTGGCGTCGGCGATGGTCTTGCCGTGCTCCGAAGAGAGCAGCGCCGCAAGCGAATCCATCTCGTCCTGCACCAGCGTCAGGAAGCGCATCAGCACCCGCGCCCGCTTCTGCGGGTTGAACGCGGCCCACACCGGCTGCGCCGCTTCCGCATTGGCGATCACGGCCTCGACCTCGGCCTTGCTGGCCAACGGCACGCGCGCCTGCACCTGACCGAGATTCGGATCGAAGACGTCACCGAAGTTGCCGGAGGCGCCCGCGACGTGTTGCCCGCCGATGAAGTGAGTGAGTTCGCGAACCATGCCAGTCCTGTTCTGGTAGCCGACCAAGACACCGCGATGCGGTATGCGGTCATCCTATAGTTGGACGTCCATGTATATGAGAAGTGTGAGCTAAACCACCACCTATGGTGCCCCTAGGCCGCCGGTTTCGGACCCCTGGTCAGCGCATACGCGCCGATCCCGAGTACCACGGACCCCACCACCAGCACCGCGATCGCGGCGGCGAGGACGCTGTCGGTCCACTCGGTCACCGCCTGACCTGTCGCGAGCGCGACCGCGAGCCCACCGCCGACGACGAGCACGGTCGAGCGCTGCTGAGCGAACAGCGCGAAGCACACGGCGGCCACCGCCGCGCTGAGCAGGAACGCCCACGGCCGACTGTCCGACTCGACGACGATCGCGCCGATCAGCGAGATGGCGACCGCGATCCCGTAGCCGAGCCAGGTCTCGACGAACGCGCCGATCCGGCTGAGCGCGAACCATATTCCGCCGGCCACCAGCATGCTCAGTCCAACCCAGACTTCGCCGACACCGAACAGGTCGTCGAACAGCGGTACGGCCACCGCGCTGAAGCAGCCGCAGGCAAGCATGCCGATCACCGACGGAACGGCGACATAGCCGAGCACGGCGACAACCAAACCCGCGAGCGCCGCCCACGCCCCCGCGTGATCGGAACCGTTGTCCAACGCGGTGCCCACCGTCCCGGCGACCGACCCGGCGGCGAGCGCGAGCAGCGCCGAGGCGAGCCGGGCGCGGGAGCCGTGCGGCTCCCGCGCAAACAGCTCGGCAGGGCCGCCGATCATGGCGATCGCCCCGAGAACGAGCCCCGCCGATACCGCGACAAGCAGCGCCACCTGCGCACCGCGCGCCAGATCGTCCCACGACGACCCGATCACCAGCGCGATGCCACCCAATACCAGCCCCGCGCCGATATACGCGGCGATCTCGGCGAGGATCCGCCCGCGCGGCCGCTGCTCCCGCGCGGCCAGTGCCGCCATCACCGCCTCGAATTGAGCTTCGGTCAGCACACCTTGCTGGACCAGCCTCCGCACAGCCAACCGCTGGTGTGTCGCCATCCGCCCATTATCTCCAGCGGGCCGTTGTCCAACCGGAAATCAACGATCCGCGGCGTCAGGATTCGGGGCCGAGCTCGACGACAGCGCCGGGGTGGGCCAGCGACGCGACGGTGACGTGGCCGCCCTTGGCCTGGTCGATGATCTGCCCCTGCCACGCGACGAAGCAGGAGGCGGCCTCGCTGTTGTAGGCGCGGGTCAGGATCGGGGCCAGCGCCTTGGCGAGGTCGCCCTCGGCGGCGATGAGCTGGTCGCGGTATGGCCCGTAGTACGGCAGGATCGCTTGCAGGACAACGGCTTCCACGCCCTGAACCTGGGTGATGAAGGGGTCGATCACCGGCTGATACTTGGCGAGCACCGGGGCGATCTCGGCCAGCACCGGGCCGGCCAGCTGCAAGATGGGCTGGTAGACGGAGCCGAGCGCGAAGGCTTCTGAAGAGAACGGGCCCGCCAGCGGGGCGAGTCCGATCAGCGAGGCGAGCCCGCCCTGCTGCGTCGGGGCGGGCCAACCGAGGGGGCACGCGGGCTGCGCGGCGAGCGGGGCGGCGGCGAACGGATTGCTGCCACCCGCGCCACCCAGTGGCACCGAGCCGTTCGGCGTGCCCGCACCGGAACTGTTCGGCGCACCCAGTGGGACAGAGCTGTTCGGCGCACCGGCGCTCGGCGCGGCGCCCGTACCAGGGTTGATCGCGACGGCGGCGGACGCGCCACCCGAGCCGAGCGGCACCGACGCGGCCGGTGCCGGGCCGCCCGGCGCCGGTGCGGGGGCCGCGGCGGCGGGTGAAGCCACCGGCGTCGCCGCCGACGCCGCAGGGGCGGCGACCCGTGCGGCGGCGGGCTGCTCCTGGGTGATCACCACGCTGGTGACGTCGTCGTCCTGGCGCACCGTCAATGCGGTGACCGCGACCGCGCTGCCGATGACCGTCAGCGCGGCCACCGCGCGGATGGCACTGGCGAGCGCAGGCCGGGTCGTCGTGCGAGAACTCATCGGACCGTACTCCTTCTGCTGTCTATTTGACCGGGGCCGCAGGCGAATTGGGCGCGGCGGCGGCTGGTTCGAATAAGCCCTCCAGGTGCCAGACGCCGGTGAAGCCGTTGAACGGCCCGCCGACGATGAGGCTGGTCCACTGCAGGGTGAACTTGCGGGTCTTCGAGTCGTAAGTGCCGGTGGCGGAGGGTCCTTGGGCGGCGTCGGGGGTGGGCTTGTCGAACCACTGCTTGGCGACCCAGTCCCACACCTTCTGCACCTGTTCGGCGCCGGCCACCTGAGCGTCCTGCTTCTCCGGTGGCTTCGGCGCGCCCTGGTTGAACTCCTGGTCGTTCCAGGAGGCCGCCCAGGACGACACGTCCGCGGTCAACTTGCCGCCGTCGTTGATCACCGCGGGCGGCGGCACCCGGCGCTGGGTCTGCGGGTCCACCGGGTTGGTGGAGATGCCGAACTCGACGGCGAAGAACCTGGTCGGCTTGGTGATCGACACGGACAGCGAATTCCCTTGCGCGAAACCGGGGTTCGGCTCGCTCTGGTATCCGCCGGTGCGCAGGCCACCCGCCGTGCCCGGCTCGAGCAAGGTGGTGGAGCCGCCCTGCGCGGGGGAATCGCCGTTGGGCATGTAGGGGCCCTTCTCCGGCGTACCGCCCGGCTGCACCATCCGGAACCAGGTACCGGCGACGCTGTCGCCCGACACCGAACCCGGGGTGAACCGCAGCAAGCCGACCAGCGGCTCCGGCCCGTTGGCGGCGGGCGTGTCGTCGCCGCCGGAACATCCGGACACCACCAGCGTCAGCACGGCAAGCACGGTGGCCGCGATCATCTTTCGTGGACTCATACCGGCTCCCCTCCTACTACGTTCGGCCAGGCGGATCGTTCGACTACGCCGCGGCGTCATTTCCGCGCACCGCCAGGCGATTTCGCGTCGCGCGATGCCGCGCTCCGCGCCAGCACGCGGCTCGGCAATCGGAGCCCCTCCACCGTGGCGGCCAGCACGAAGATGCCCGGCACCAGGTAGAAAAAGCCGAGTCCGCGAAACGCGCCGAAGCCGAGCGGGCGCGTCGACTCGTTCAGCGCGACAACGGCATCGAAGTTGCGCACGTTGTCGTTCATCGCACCGATCAGCGCGGCGAAGCGCGAAGTCATCGGCTGCCAACGGGTTTCGAGGGTGTTGATGCCGGTGAGATCGGCCTCCGGGTGCGCGACGCGGACGGCGGCGGTGTACCGGCTGTTGAGTTCACCGTCGGCCGCGACGAGAGTGACGAAGTAGCCCTGCAGTTTTCGGACCTCGTCGTGGGTGAGGATCGGGCGCAGATCATTGATCAGCGGTTGTGCCGCGGTCGAAGCGGTGAACAACCCGCCGAGCAGCGGCACCGCGATCAACCCGAGCGCGGCGAGCCCCGCGACCGACCGCCAGACCACCGCCTGCTTGCCCGCCTGCGCGCGCCGGTAACCGAGCACCCCGGCACCGACGAGGAGCGCGCCGGGCAGCGCGAACAACCACGGCAAGGTGCCGAAAGGCGGTACCTCGGCCAGCTTTTGGTAATTCTGCCGGTTGTCGTCGATCGCGCCGATCATCCCGGACATGTGATAGTTGATCTCCGGGTAATCGCGGACGAACTGGTCGACGCGGTCGAAGCTGCCCGGCTGCTGTCCGTTCTGCCGCAGCGTCAGCACGTTCGTCCGCGCGTCATCGAGTACGTGCAGATCGTGCCGATACCCATCGATGCTCGACCGCGTCATATACGGCTCGAACGCGTCGATCATCGCCTCGCCCTTGACCGCTCGCGGAAACATGCCGGTGACGATCGGCGCGAGGACCAGGATCGCGCCGAGCGCGATGATCAGCACGAACGGCCACCGCTTCAACGGCCGCGGTGGCGCGGGCTCCGGATTCGAGACGAATTCCGAATAGGTGGGCAGCCCCGACACGGTTGTCACTGCCGTTGCCGACGGACGATCCGGTCCGCGTTGAAGAACACCCCTGCCGCCGCGACCGCGACGACCAGCAGCGTCGGCACCACCCACGCCGGAGTGTGCCGTCCGCGCGGCACCTCGACCGTCTTTGAAGCGAGCACGGGATCGGCGTGCACGGGCTGGTTTTGGGCCACCGGCACGGCGGCGGGCACGGCTGCATCGGGCGCAGGTGCCACCGGGGCCGGAGCAGCGGGCGCGGGCGCGGCCTGCGCGGGAGCAGCGGGCGCTTGCGCGATCGGCGCGGCGGCCGGTGCCGCCTGCGTCGCGCCGCCGCCACGGTACTGGCCGGCCAGATGCCACAGCCCGGTGAAGTTGTTGAACGGACCGCCGACGATCTGACTCGTCCACTCGATCACGAAATTGCCCGAGCCGTCGATGCTGCCGCGCACCGGACTGGTCTTGCCGGGCAGCCCACCGCCCGGTTTCGGCGCGCCCTGGTTGAACACCTGGTTGTTCCAGGTGACCCCGAGGCTGCTCAGATCGCCGGACAGCTGCCCGCCGTCGGAGTACAGCTCGGGCACCGAGGTCCCGCCGCCGGTCTGCGGATCGGTCGGATTGGTCGCGGTGGCGAAATCGACGCCGTAGAAGCGGACCGGCGTGGTGACCCGGCCCGACCGCGCGTTGCCCGCGCCGTCGAAGGCCGCGGCGGGCTGCGGCTGATAACTGCCGCTGACCAGGCCGCCGTCGCTGCCCGCGGACAGCGTGGTCACCGTCTGATCGCTGCACGCCGAGTCGCTGTTCGCCAAGTAGGGGCCGCCCGCGTCGCCGGTCGGCAGGATCATCCGGAAGAAGCTGCCGGTCACCGCACCGCCGGAGCAGACGCCGGGCGACAGCGCGAACAGGCCGTTCAGCGGCGCGGGTTCGGCGTGCGCGAACGGCGCCGCGAACGCCGACAGGCCGAGGGCGGCTACCGCGGCGGTGAGCCGATAAGAGTTCCGTCCCATGGATCGTCCTTTTGGTGGATTTGTGCGGATGGATTTCGGATTTAGGGCATCGCGTCCCATCGGAACTCGAGCCTGGACCGGTTGTCGCCATTTGCATTCACGATGAGCGGAACCTTGTTGGGTGGCTTTCCTGAATTGACCGGGCGGGTGTCGCCTGGCGCTGTGATCGGCATCACCGTACGATTAGTTTGACGTCCTAGTATCGGGCGCCCACTGGATATCGCCGGAGGAAACCGTGGCCGACAACAGCGCGCTGCACACGCCGATCAACCCCGTTCGCTTCGTGACCTCCGCGGCCCTGTTCGACGGGCACGACGCGGCGATCAACATCATGCGGCGCATCCTGCAGGCGCAGGGCGCGGAGGTGATCCACCTCGGCCATAATCGCTCGGTCAGCGAGGTGGTCGACGCGGTGCTCACCGAGGACGCGCAGGGCGTCGCGGTCAGTTCGTATCAGGGCGGGCATGTCGAATACTTCGAATATCTCGCCGACGCGCTGAAAAAAGCCGGGGCGGACCGCGTACGGATATTCGGCGGTGGCGGCGGCGTCATCGTCGCCGAGGAAATCGCGCGGCTCGCCGCCGCCGGGGTGACCATCTTCTCCCCCGAGGACGGACAGCGACTCGGGTTGCCCGGCATGATCAATCAGCTGATCCAGGCCTGCGACGTCGACCTCGCCACCGTGCCGCCGGTACTGGAGGCCGTGCTCGCCGGTGAACGCCCCGCCCTGGCCCGCGCCATCACCTGCATTCAGCAGGACGCGTTGTCCGACAACGACCGGCAGGCGTTGACGCGGGCCGCCGCCGCGCGCACGGTCCCGGTGCTCGGCATCACCGGTACCGGCGGCTCCGGAAAGTCCTCGCTCACCGACGAATTGGTGCGCAGGCTGCGCTCGGACCAGCAGGACAAGCTGCGCGTCGCGATTCTCGCGGTGGACCCGACCCGGCGCCGCGGCGGCGGTGCGCTGCTCGGCGACCGCATCCGGATGAACGCACTCGACGGCCACCACATCTTCTTCCGCTCGCTGGCCACCAGGGGCGGGCGCGAACTGCCGAACAATATCGAGCTGATCGTGACCGCTTGCAAGGCAGCGGGTTACGACCTGGTGATCCTGGAGACGCCGGGCATCGGGCAGGGCGACGCCGCGGTCACCGACCACGTCGACGTGTCGATGTATGTGATGACCCCGGAATTCGGCGCCGCCTCCCAGCTGGAGAAGATCGACATGCTGGATTTCGCGGATATGGTGGCGATCAACAAGTTCGAGCGCCGTGGCGCCGCCGACGCGCTGCGCGACGTGTCGCGTCAGCTGATCCGCAATCGGTCGGAGTTCACCGCCTCACCCGAGGACATGCCCGTCTTCGGCACGAGTGCGGCGACGTTCAACGACGACGGTGTCACCGCGCTGTATCAGCACCTGGCCGGGCTGCTCGCCGAACGCGGCCTGCGGTTGGAGCAGGGCGCGCTGCCCCGGGTGCACACCCGCGCATCGACCCGATTCGCGCAGATCATTCCGCCCGCGCGGGTGCGCTACCTGGCCGAGATCGCGCAGACCGTGCGCGACTATCACGCCGCGACGGCCGCGCAAATCGTTGCCGCCCAACGGGTCCAGCGGTTCGAGCAGGTGGCCGCGGAACTGCCGGCGGACCAGGCGGTCGCCGAGCTGGCCACCAAGGCCAGGGCCGCGCTGACCGCCGAGAACGCGGCACTGCTCGACGAATGGCCCGCGCTCGCCGCGACCTACCGTGGTGACGAGCAGGTGGTGCGGGTGCGCGACCGCGAGATCCGCACACCGCTGCGCCGGGAAACACTGTCCGGCAACTCGATTCCGCGGGTCGCGCTGCCCCGGTACACCGATCACGGTGAGCTGCTTCGCTTCCTGCGCGCGGAGAATCTGCCGGGTCGCTTTCCGTTCACCGCGGGCGTCTTCCCGTTCAAGCGTGACAACGAGGATCCGGCCAGGATGTTCGCCGGTGAGGGCGACCCGTTCCGCACCAATCGGCGCTTCAAGGTGCTCAGCGAACACGCCGACGCCAAAAGGCTGTCCACCGCGTTCGACTCGGTGACGCTCTACGGTCACGATCCCGCCGAGCGCCCCGATATCTACGGCAAGGTCGGCACCTCGGGTGTTTCGATCGCCTCGCTCGACGACATGAAGGCGCTCTACGACGGTTTCGATCTGACCGCGCCGACGACCTCGGTGTCGATGACCATCAACGGCCCCGCTCCCACCATCCTGGCCTATTTCCTGAATACCGCGATGGACCAAGCGCTGGAACGTTTCTCGGCCGACGAGGGACGGGAGCCGACCGCCGACGAGACCGCCGATATCCGCGCGAAGACCCTGGCGACGGTGCGCGGCACCGTGCAGGCCGACATCCTCAAGGAGGATCAGGGCCAGAACACTTGCATCTTTTCCACGGAATTCAGCCTGCGCATGATGGCCGATATCCAGGAGTGGTTCGTGCGCAACGGCGTTCGCAATTTCTACTCGGTCTCGATTTCGGGCTATCACATCGCCGAGGCCGGCGCTAACCCGATCAGCCAGCTCGCCTTCACCCTCAGCAACGGATTCACCTATGTGGAGGCCTATCTCGCGCGTGGCATGCGGATCGACGACTTCGCCCCCAACCTGTCGTTCTTCTTCTCCAACGGCATGGACCCCGAATACTCGGTGATCGGCCGGGTGGCCCGGCGCATCTGGGCCGTCGCCATGCGAGATCGCTACGGCGCCAACGACCGTTCGCAGAAGCTGAAGTACCACGTGCAGACCTCCGGGCGCTCGCTGCACGCACAGGAGATGAACTTCAACGACATTCGCACCACGCTGCAGGCGCTCATCGCCATCTACGACAACTGCAACAGCCTGCACACCAACGCCTACGACGAGGCGGTGACCACCCCCACCGAGGAATCGGTGCGCCGCGCACTGGCCATCCAGCTGATCATCAACCGCGAGTGGGGCCTGGCGATGAACGAAAACCCGTTGCAGGGCAGCTTTCTCATCGACGAGCTCACCGACCTGGTGGAGGAGGCGGTGCTGGCCGAGTTCGACCGGATCAGCGAACGCGGCGGCGTACTCGGCGCGATGGAAACCGGGTACCAGCGCGGCAAGATCCAGGACGAGTCCATCCGCTACGAGCACCGTAAGCACGACGGCTCGCTGCCCATCGTCGGCGTCAACACCTTCCGCAACCCGCACGGTGAGCCGAAGCACGACATCGAACTGGCTCGCGGCACCGAGGCGGAGAAACAGTCCCAACTGACCCGCGTCCGCGAATTCCAGCACCGGCACCGCGACCCCGCCCACGACGCCCTCACCCGCCTCGAGGCCGTCGCCCGCACCGACGACAACATCTTCGAGGTCCTGATGGACGCCGCCCGAGTCTGCACCCTGCAACAGATCACCGACACCTTCTTCACCGTCGGCGGCCAATACCGCCGCAATGTGTGAGCCAGCCGGCTCAGCAGATCCGCGCTGAGCCCCAGGCCGCGGTGTCACGGTTCGGGGAATCTGGACGAACAAGGCTGGTGGCGTGTGACAATCGCCGGGTCAAGGCCATCGGCGCGGTTGGGACGGCGGACATGGAGCTATCGGGTATTCGGATCGTCGACGCACATATTCATCAGTGGGATCCGTTCACCACACCACGGGTGTTCAGCGGGACGGCGAAGTTGCTCCGGGCGCTGCCGCTCCCGATCGATCTGGCCAAACGGGTGGCGCCGCGTCGGGATCGCGAATTCACCGGGGACCCTACGGCTTTCAGCCGTCCGTATTTGCCTGCGGACTATCGGGCCGATGCCGGAGCCGAGCCGATCGACACGATCGTGCACATCGAGGTCGGCTGGGTCGGGAAGGACGCGCTGGCCGAGGCCGACGAGACGGCGTGGGTGGCTCGATTGCCGTTCGGCGGCGACCATCCCGAGCTCGGCGCGATCCTCGGCTACGCGGATCCGGCGGCACCCGACTTCGCCGCGCTGCTCGACGCGCACCTTGCCGCCGCGCCGATGGTGCGCGGCATCCGTTCACACGCGGCGCACCATCCCGATCCTGACGTCCGGCCCTACACCGACCACCCGGGTGCGCTCGCCACGAAGGAGTTTCTGAACGGCTTCGGCGAGCTGGCCGAGCGTGACCTATCCTTCGAGGCCTGGGTGTACTCGCATGCCATTCCCGATGTGACGGCGCTGGCCGAGCGGTATCCGGAGGTGCCGATCGTGCTGAACCATCTCGCCACTCCGGCAGGCATTTTCGGCCCGATCGGCAAGCACACCGGCACCGACCCGAGCAAGCGGCGCGCGCTGTTCCTGCGCTGGCGCGACGACCTGTCCGCACTCGCCGAACGACCGAATGTGGTCGCGAAGGTGAGCGGCCTGATGATGCCGGTGCTCGGCCACCCGGTGCCGCCGCGCGGCACCGCCACCCCGGTTCCGGTGCTGGTGGATCGCATTCACCCGCTCATCGAACACGCCATCGACGCGTTCGGCGCGGACCGCCTGATCTGGGGCTCCAATTTCCCGGTGGACAAACCGATCACCACCATCACCGGCAGCATCGAGGCGGTCGCCGCCTCGATCACCGGGCACGGCGGCGGGCAGGCGGAGCTCGCGCACATCTTCCGGGATACCGCGCGGCGCGTATATCGAATCGGCAACGCGGGAGCATGACGCGGAAAACCGTTATCCCGCAGGCGTAATGACCTCCGGCGGCAGGTACTCGGTGGCGAGCAGTGCGCCGAGTCGGCAGGTGTGTTCGATGATGCGATCACCGTCGATGTCCATCGCGCCGGTGCGCCACGCGGTGAGCAGCTCGATGAAGCCGCCGATGCCGACGAGGGTGCTCATCCGGAACTCGAGCTCGTCGGCGTCCTGGCGCAGGTACGGCCGGGAAGTGACGACGAGCAGATCGGTGGCGTCGGTGAGCATCGTTTTGCGGCGTTGCTCGAGCACGGCGCTGCCCGCGTGGTCGGCGAGCAGGATGCGGGCGCGCCCGTTGTCGTCGGATTGCAGGCGCACCGCACGGGTCACCGCCGCGCGCAGGATATCCAGCGGGGGCAGCTCGAGGTGGCCGGTGAAGATCGCGGTCAGGTCGGCGAACACCTCGGTGCGGACCGCGTCCCACGTGGCGCCGAGCAGGTCGTCGCGGTCGGCGAAGTGCTCATAGAAGTAGCGGTCGTTGAGCGCGGTGCGCTGGCAGACGCCGCGCATGGTCACGGCCGCCCAGCCGTTCTCGATCCAGCCGTCGAGGGCCGCGTCGATCAGCCGCGCGCGGCGTTCGGCGCGCCGCTCCTCGGTGGTGCGGCCGCCCCAGGTCCGGGCCGGTACGCGCAGGCTCATGGTTGACAAAGTACCCCGCCGCGCGCCTAATTGGTGGCATGTGCGGCCAATTGCCGATCGGCCGCGCTCAGCACCGGGTCGACACCGCCGTCTACGCCGCGGACACGGCCCATGACGCACGGGGCGGTGGCATGAGTAGCAACGCAATCGATCACGAGGTGATCATCGTCGGGGCGGGGTTCGCCGGTATCGGGGCCGCGATCAAATTGCGGGAGGCCGGATTCGACGATTTCCTGATCGTCGACGAGGCCGACGGCGTCGGCGGCACCTGGCACTGGAACACCTATCCCGGTATCGCCGTTGACATTCCGTCGTTCAGCTATCAGTTCTCCTTCGAGCAGCGCGCCAGCTGGTCGCGGACCTACGCGCCGGGCCGGGAATTGAAGGCATATGCCGAATCGTGCGTGGACAAATACCAGCTGCGATCGCGAATTCGGTTCGATACCAATATCACTGAGGCCGAATTCGACGAGGACGGCTGCCACTGGCGGCTACACACCGCCGACGGTGGCGAGCTCACCGCACGCTTCGTCATCAGCGCCACCGGGGTGCTGACCCGGCCCAAGCTGCCCGAGATCCCGGGTGTCGAGGACTTCACCGGGGTCACCATGCACACCTCTCGCTGGGATCATCAACAGGACCTGCGCGGCAAGCGGGTCGCCGTCATCGGCACGGGAGCGTCCGCGGTGCAGGTGATTCCGGAGACCGCGCCCGAGGTCGAGCAGCTCGTCGTCTTCCAGCGCACGCCGATCTGGTGCCTGCCCCGGCTGGACCTGCCGCTGCCCAAGCCGGTGCAGTGGGCGCTGCGGATTCCCGGCGCGCGATCGCTGACCAGGCTGATCAGCCAGACGTATGTGGAGATCACCTTCCCGATCGCCGCGCACTATTACCAGAGTTTGCCGACGGCCGCGCTCGGCGAGCGCGCCGGTCTCGCGCATCTTCGCAGCCAGGTGCACGATCCGGCGATTCGCGAAAAGCTCACGCCGCGTTACGCTTTGGGCTGCAAGCGGCCCAGCTTCTCGAACGACTATCTAGCCACCTTCAACCGCGACAATGTCGTGCTGGAGACCGACCCGATCGAGCAGATCACCAGCACCGGCGTGCGCACCGCCGGCGGCACCGAATACCCGGTCGACATCCTGGTGTTGGCGACCGGCTTCAAGGTGATGGAATCCGGCAACATGCCGACCTACGACCTGCGCGGCATCGGCGGCCTCGACCTGGAGAAGTGGTGGGACGAGAACCGGCTGCAAGCCTATGAGGGCGTGAGCGTGCCCGGCTTCCCGAACTTCTTCTCGATCATCGGGCCGTACGGCTACAACGGCTCGTCCTACTTCGCGCTGATCGAGAACCAGACCAGGCACATCCTGCGCTGCCTGCGGCACGCCCGCGCGGGCAACGCGACGGTGGTCGAGGTGACCCGCGAGGCCAACGACCGCTTCTTCCAGGAGATGCTCGACCGCCGCGGCGGACAGGTGTTCTGGCAGGACAGCTGCGCCGTATCCAACAGTTACTACTTCGACAAGCACGGCGACGTGCCACTGCGCCCGTCGACCACGGTCGAGGCGGCTTGGCGCAGTGGACACTTCGACCTGACCGACTACCGGTTCGCTACATCGGCGTAACGGCCCCGACATTGTCGGTACCCGTCGATACGATCCGGCGCATGAAAGCCATCGGTACCTTTTCCGTCGTCTCGTTCGTCCCGACCGAGGTCGTCCCTACCCCCGCCATCGACACCGCGCTCCCGGTCGGCGTCGCACAGATCGAGAAGAAGTTCGACGGCGAGATCACCGGCCGCTCGGCGACCCTGTTCACCGCGGCATTCGACCAGGCCACCGGGACCGGAACCTACGTCGCTATGGAATCGTTCGAGGGTGCGCTGAACGGCGCCTCGGGCAGCTTCAACTTCGCCCATTCGGCGACCACCTCGGGCACCGACCGAACCGCCGAATCGTTTGTCATCGTCCCGGCGAGTGGTACCGGCGCCCTGGCCGGTATCACTGGCACGGGTGGTCTCAGCGTGGACGAGGATGGTAGTCACCACCTCTGGTTCGACTACGAACTCGGCTGAGCACCGCCGGGGAAGGCCGCCGCCAGCTGCTGGGTGAGGGTTTGCCGTGCGGTGGCCAAGGACGGGCCGTACCAGGTGAGGCTGCGGCCCTCGACGAGTGCCACCGGAGTTCCCGGAAAAGCCTCGGGGCCATCGGTTCTGGTGAAGACGTAGGGCTCGTCGGGCAGGACGGCGAGGTCGATGCCGGTGGTCAATTCCCGCTCGGTGAGGCGGGGATAGCGGTCCGGGCGGTCGGCGTGCACGAGGTGCAGGCCGAGGCGCCCGGCCAGGTCGCCGGTGAAGGTGTCGCGGCCCACCACCATCCACGGATGGCGCCAGATCGGGATCACCGCGTTGCGAACCGGCGGCGGCGGTGCCGCCCAGACGGATTCGGCCTCGGTGAGCCACGGCGGGACGGCGGCGCCAAGGGCAACGGTGAACAGGCGCGTCAGCGAGGCGAGCGCCTCGTCCACCGTCTCGATTCTGGTGACCCACACCGGAATTCCGGCCGCGCGGAGGCGATCGACATCGAGGCGCCGGTTCTCCTCCATGTTGCACAACACCAGGTCGGGCGCGAGTTCGATGATGCGGCGCACGTGCGGGTTCTTGGTGCCGCGCACGCGTTCGACAGCGAGATCGGCCGGCTGCGTGCACCACTCGGTGGCGGCGACCAAGACGTGCGGACACGTCACGGCGACGGCCTCGGTCAACGAGGGCACCAGTGACACCACCCGTCGCGGCGGCGCCGCGAGCCGGACGGCGACGCCGAGATCGTCGCTGACGCTCATCGGGCCGGACCGCGGCCACGAACTGTTGCCTGCCACGTCTACCAGCCTAGGCACGGCCCGGATGCTGCCCGAAGTTCGGTGCAAGGGCAGCGGCCGGGCAACCCTCGGGCAGTTCCCGGGCGGGTCCGGCGCGCGCAGACTTAATGAGGCATCCGGTGTCGGGAAGTCCCGGTCCCTGTGTCACCGGACCTGATCCCGCCCCGAAAAGTCCGGAGACAACCGCAAGCCCCGACGCCGGATGCTCACCAAGCTCGATCAGGCCTCGAACATGCGATACAGCGCGGTGAGGTCGCGCAGGCCCGCCGCGGCGATCGGCTCTTCGGCCGAGGTCATCCGCATCGCCTTGCGCAACAGCAGCGGGTCGAGATCATCCGGTGCGGGACGGAATTCGATCTTCGGCAGGTCCGGCAGCTCGGCATCGTTGCCGTACGGATCGGCGGAGTCGGTGGGCTGCGGGTCGCGTTCGATGCCGCCGATGAGCGTGTCCAGGTCCAGGCCACGCAGCGTGAGGATCTCCCGGGGACGCTCGTCCAGCCGTTCGGCGAGCAGGTAGCAGACCGCGGCCACGTGTTTACACGGCCACCCCGGGTCGGGGCAGGTGCAGGTGAAATCCAGGTCGGCGGCCGTGGTCGGCAGCAGCAGCGGGCCGAGCGCGGTCGGCAGCGCGCCGGACGCGATCTCGGCGAGCATGCCCGGCGCGTCGCGGATCGTCTCGATGAGTAGCTCGAGCTCCTCCTCCCGCAGCGGCCGGACGGTGAAGACGGCGGTGAATGGACGCGGTTGACTGCCTTGCACTTCCGCGGTCACCGAGCCGGGCTCGATCCGGTAGCTGACCACCTGCCCGGCCCGCGCGTAGGTGCGCCCGCGCGACAGGCGCCCGGCGTCGGCCATCTGCTCGATCGCTTCCAGCAGCGCCTTGCCCCACCAGGTACGTCCGAAACCGCCACGGCGGCTGCGTGCCTCGACTCCGCCACGCACCGGACGGCGCTTGCCGTACTCGTTGTAGTCGATGTAGGGACTCATTCGCCGACCGCTTCCGCGCCCAGTGTGAACAGCTCACGCAGGTCGTCGGTGCTCATCTCGGTGATCCAGTTCTCCCCCGCGCCGACGGCCAGGTCGGCGAGTTGCCTTTTGCCGTTGATCATTTCGTCGATCCGCTCTTCGATGGTGTCGACGCAGACCAGCTTGCGCACCTGGACATTGCGCTGCTGCCCGATCCGGTACGCGCGATCGGTGGCCTGGTTTTCCACCGCCGGATTCCACCAACGGTCAAGGTGCACCACATGATTGGCGGCGGTGAGGTTGAGCCCGGTGCCACCGGCCTTGAGCGACAACAACATCAGCGGCGGCCCGGCCAGCTCCTGAAACCGGGTGACCATGGTGTCGCGGCGCTGCTTGGGCACCCCGCCGTGCAGGAACGGGACCTCCGTGCCGAACCGCTCGACCAGGTAGGGCGCGATGAGCTCGCCGAACTCGCGGAACTGGGTGAACAGCAACGCTTTCTCGCCGTCCGCGAGCACCGCGTCGAGCACGTCCTCCACCAGGGCCAGCTTGCCCGAGCGGTGGCTGCCGCGGTGCAGCACCGTTGAGCCGTCGCCGAGAAAGTGCGCCGGATGGTTGCACACCTGCTTGAGCCTGGTCAGCGCGCTGAGCACGGCGCCCTTGCGGGCCATGCCTTTCGCGTCCTTGATCTTGGCCAGCATGTCGTCGACCACCGCCTGGTACAGCGCGGCCTGCTCGACGGTCAGGTTGGCGCGCACCGTCATCTCCAGCTTGTCCGGCAGGTCGGTGATCACCGCGGGGTCGGTCTTCACCCGGCGCAGCACGAACGGCTGGGTGATCATCCGCAGCCTGCTGATCGCGTTCTCGTCCCGCTCGCGTTCGATGGGCACGGCGAAGCGGGCGCGGAACGTCTGCGGGCTGCCGAGCACCTTCGGCACCGCGAAATCCATGATCGAGCGCAGCTCCTCCAGGCGGTTCTCCACCGGAGTTCCGGTGAGCGCCAGCCGATGTCGCGCGGGCAGGCCGCGGGCCGCGCGGGACTGCCTGGTGGCGGCGTTCTTGATGTGCTGTGCCTCGTCGAGCACGATCCGGTCCCACGTTTGCCGCTTCAGCTCGTCGAGGTCGCGGGCGAGCAGCGAATAGGTCGTGATCACCAGATCCGCCTTGGCCACCGCCGCGTCCAGTTCGTCGCCGGAGCGCCTGCCGACCCCGTGATGCACCCACACCCGCAGGTCCGGTGCGAAACGCTCGGTCTCGCGCTGCCAGTTGCCGACGACCGACATCGGGCAGACCAGCAAGGTGGGACCCGGCGTGCCGTCGGCCGCCTCGCGCTCGTGCACCAGCAGCGCGAGCACCTGGACGGTTTTGCCAAGGCCCATGTCGTCGGCCAGGATCGCGCCGAAACCCATGCGGCTCATGGTCGCCAGCCAGGCGAGGCCGCGTTCCTGATAGGGGCGCAGCTGCGCCTTCAGGCCGACCGGCGCGGTGATCGGTGCGAGCTCGCGGGTCCGGTCCAGGATGTCGGCGGCCCAGCCGGTGGCGGTGACCTCGGTGACCGGCACCTGTTCGACGCGGCCGCCGGCGAGTTCGCCGATCAGGTCGGCGAAGGTGATCTCGGAGGTGTCGGTGTGCGCGGCGACGTAGCGGGCGGCCGCGGCGAGCACCTTGTGGTCGGCCTGCACCCACTCGCCGCGCAACTGCACCAGGTCGGATTTGCTGCTGACCAGCCGTGCCATCTCGGCCTTGGTCAGGATGGTGTCGCCGAGCGCGAGTTCCCAGCGGTAGGAGACGAGTCCCGGCATGCCGACGGTACTTTCGGCGGCGGGCACCGCGCTCTCCACGCGCAGCCGCATGGTCGGCGCGCTGACGCTCCAGGCGCGCGGCAGCAGCAGGCGCACGCCGGCGGCCTGTAGGGCGTGCGCGCCGTGCTCGACCAGATCGACGACCACCTCGGTCGGCAGCAGCAGGTCCATCGAGCGTGGATCGCTCGGCAGATCGCGCAGCCGAGGGTATGCCCGCTGCGCCTCACCCAGCTTCTCCACCGCGATCCGCAGCAGGTTCGGATCGGCGTGCAGCAGTACGGGATTCGGCGCCTCGCCGTCGACGCGCAGGCACACCTCCAGCCGCCACAGCGCGACCGACTCGTCGGCGGTGCCGAGCTCGCCGTCCGGTTCGAGCAGGCGCAACACCAGTTCCGGCTCGTCACCGGTCAGGGTGGCTCGCCAATGCTCCAGCGTCTCGGCGACCCGGTAGCTGCCCGCATCGAGGGCGACATCGCGGATGAGCGCGTCCACCAGCGGGTGCGCCGACTCCGGCGGGTCGATCAGTGCCCGCGCGATCGGGTCGGTGAGTTCGGTGACCAGGTCGTCGAGCAGCGCGTTCGGCCTGCCCGCCACCTGCAGCGCGGCGGGCATGGCCACGGCAAGCTCGGCCAGCCAGGCGCGCTGCCGCTCGCCGCCGACCAGTCGCCAGCGCACCCACCACTGACCGTCCGCTCGGTGCACCTCCGGCACGATCCGGCCGGCCCGCACCCAGCGCTCCACCCCGTGCGCGACATGCGCGAGGAAGCGCAGATCGCCCGACACCGCCTCGACCGGCAGCCGCTGCCGCAGCACCGCGGCGGCGGCCGACGGGGCCATCGCGTGCGCGCGAACCTGCTCGGTGTCCGCGCCGTCCGGGCCGATGATCAGCACGTCGGCCCGGTGCCGGAATTTGGACGCGCTCAAGACGCTGCCCAACGGGTCGGGCAGGGGGACGGCAGCCGGCGGAGCCGGCGGGGTGGGTGGATCCAGCGCGGTGCGGGGTGAGTCGTGCCAGAGCAGCAACCCGGATCCCGGCGACCACAGACCGTGCAGCATCAACCCATCCAAGCAGGTGGGTCCGACAGCGATCCACCGCGGCCATCCCGCTTTTCTGGATTTCTGGGGCTGGCCGGAACATACTTGAATATCCGCTGGTCAACGGAGGCAATCATGACGATTCTGCTCCAAGTTCTCGAGCAGAGCTTCACGCCGACGACGCCGTGGGAACGGCGCAAATTCACCTTCATCAACGCCGAGAAGATCGTCGGTATGCGGCTCGACGGTCAGTCCGGCGTGTGGCTGGACCTGTCCCGCCCCGGTGAATCACAGCGCCTGGCCAGAACCCTGGACTCGCACGACGCCATCGCCTTCCTGCTCGCCACCTTCGCCAAGCTCGCCGAGTGCGAGGAACGCGGCGGCTCGTGGCTGATCGGGCACGACGGCGCGGACGCCGAGTCGATTTCGGCCACTCGGTTCCCGCCGAGGGCAAGCGAGGTCGCCGATGACGACCTGCTCGCGCGGGCCTGGTTGTGAGGGTTGTGTCGCTGCGCTGCTGACAACTGCTCGTGCGTCGGGTTCAACGAATGTCGGTCCCTCCGTGTATCTCTGGCGCCATGGACATTCGGCGTTGGGTCGTTGGCGGGCTCGTCGCGCTGTGCGCCGCCGGGTGCGGCCAGCTCGGCGTCACCCCGGTGGCACCCGCGCCGGGTAGTCCGACCAGGGTCGAGTTGGCGCGGTTACTGGCCGGCGTGCGCGTAGTGCCGGATCGGCCGCATCCCGGCGGATACGACAGAGGTTGCCAGGCGGGACAGGGTTGTGTGTTCGGGCAGGCGTGGACCGACGACAACGATGGGCCGGGCGGACACGATGGCTGCGATACCCGCAACAACGTGCTGGCCAAGCAACTCGTCGGGGTGAGTTTCCGGCCGGGGACGCGTGATTGCGTGGTCGTCGGCGGCATGTTGAACGATCCGTACACCGGCAAGCGAATCCCGTTCAAGAAGGCCGCCGCCAACGATGTGCAGATCGACCACGTGTATCCGCTGGCCGCCGCCTGGGATCTTGGCGCGGCAGGCTGGCCGCCCGAGCGGCGCATCCGCTTCGCCAACGACCTCGACTTCACCCTGCTCGCCACCGACGGGCGCACCAACGAGGCCAAAGGTGACAAGACCCCTGCCGAATGGCTGCCACCCGCACGCGCGAACCATTGTTTCTACGCGGGCAAGTACCTCACCGTGGCCGCCCAATATCAGCTACCGCTGACCGAAGCGGACAGCACGGCGTTGCAAGGGGTGGCGCGCACCTGCCCCTGAGCGTCAAGATCCCACGACAAGGTCGCATGCCACAGTAGGCGGGTCTACCTGTCGGCAGAGCAGCTCGCGGCGGCCACTCGGACGTACGTGTCGACCGAGCAGCCCGCGATCAGCTGCCGGTCGCGACGGGCCGCTTCGGGTCGTTCGACCACTGCGACCACGACCCCGGGTAGAGGGCCGCATCGATACCAACGACGGCGAGAGCGGCCACCTGGTGGGCGGCGGTGACGCCGGAACCGCAGTAGACCGCGACCGGTTCGGCGGTGAATCCGGCGAAGCGGTCCCGCAATTCGGCCGGGGCCCGGAAACGTCCGCTGGCATCGAGGTTCTCGGCGGTGGGGGCGCTGATCGCGCCGGGGATGTGCCCGGCCCTCGGGTCGATCGGCTCGATCTCGCCGCGGTAGCGCTCGCCCGCGCGGGCATCGAGCAGCACGCCACGCCAGCGAGCCGCCGCGTCCGCGTCGATGACCTTCAAATGACCCGGGCTCAGTTCGACGTCGCCGTGCTCCGGATCGGGCTCGGTGCCGGTGGCGAGTTCGCCGCCGGCGTTCGTCCAGCCGGGCAGCCCGCCGTCGAGGATCCGCACGTCGGCGATGCCCGCCCAGCGCAGCAGCCACCAGGCGCGGGCCGCCGCCATGCCGCCGGTGGCGTCGTAGACGATCACCGGATCGGCGTGGCGGATGCCCCAGCTGCGCGCGCATTTCTGCAGCTGCGCGATGTCGGGCAGCGGATGCCTGCCGCGCGCGGGCGAGGGTGGCGCGGCCAGCTCGGTTTCCATGTCGACGAACACCGCGCCGGGGATGTGGCCGTCCAGATAGTGTTGCGGGCCGTCCGGGTCACCCAGCGACCATCGGACGTCCAGCAGGCGAACCCGCTTGTCCGACAACGTCTCCCGAAGCTCCACCGGCGAGATCAGTACCGCGCTCAACCCAGGCTCCTAGTCCAGTAATCGCACCTTCGCGCACCGAATACCCATTACCCTACGCATCTGAACTGGGCAATGTGGCTGCACCCCAGCGCTACTCGCCGGTAAGGACGACCGGGCGGGCGGTCGGACCATCGAATCGCCGGGTGGCGGCGTCCGGCGAACGCGCTGGTCGCGACCGTTCGGCAATTCGGTCCAGTTTCGGCCGATTGGCCCGTGACGGACCAGTCCAGTTGCGGGCAGGATCGCCACAATGTCGAACGTTTCACCGGCCACCACGGCACCCACCGAGCCGGATCCAGGGCCGGAGGCCACCGGGACCGGGCTCGCGCAGCCGGTCGGCGCCGGTGTTGTCACCGCGCTGGTGGGTTTCACCAGCTCCTTCGCGGTGGTGTTGAGCGGACTGAACGCGGTCGGCGCCAACGCGGCGCAGGCCGCCTCAGGGCTGCTCGCACTGTGCGTGACGCAGGCGATCGGCATGCTGGTGCTCAGCTACCGGTTTCGGATGCCGATCACGCTGGCCTGGTCGACGCCCGGCGCCGCGCTGCTGGCGAGCACCGGCGCGGTGGCGGGCGGCTGGCCCGCCGCGGTCGCGGCGTTCGCGGTCGCCGGGGTGTTGATCGTGATCACCGGCGTGTGGCAGCGGCTCGGCAGGCTGGTCGCCGCGATTCCGGTGGAGATCGCACAGGCCATGCTGGCCGGGGTGCTGCTGCCGCTATGCCTTGCGCCGGTGAAAGCGGTGCAGTCCAGCCCGGCGGTGGTGATTCCGGTGATCCTGGTGTGGCTGGTGCTGCAGCGGGTGGCCAAGCGCTGGGCGGTGATCGCGGCATTCGGCACGGCGGCGCTCGGCTCGGGCATCAGTATCGCGGTGCAGCACAAGCACCTCGACTTCGCCGCGATGGTGCCGTCGGTGGAACTGACACTGCCGCACTGGAATTGGCAGGCGATGATCGGCGTCGCGATACCGCTCTACATCGTCACCATGGCCTCGCAGAACATCCCGGGCACCGCGGTCATGAAATCCTTTGGCTACCAAGTCCCTTGGCGGGCCGCGATGACCGTCACCGGCATCGGCACCATCATCGGCGCGCCCGCGGGCGGGCACGCGATCAACCTGGCCGCGATCAGCGCCGCCCTCTCGGCGGCACCCTCGGCGCACCCCGACCCGAAGAAACGCTGGATCGCCACCTTCACCTCCGGCACCATCTACTTCGTGGTCGCCCTCGGCTCGGCCGCATTGGTCACCTTCATCGCCGTCGCACCAAGGGGCGTCCTGGAAACCGTTGCGGGCCTTGCCCTCCTCGCCACCCTGGCAGCCGCTTTGACCGGCGCGCTGAGCTCCGAAAAACACCGCGAGGCAGGCATCGTCACCTTCCTGATCGCCGCCTCCGGGGTCGGCTTCCTCGGTGTCGGCGCCGCGTTCTGGGCCCTCATCGCGGGATTGGTAGTCCGCAAGGTGCTGACGCACCGCGATTGACCGAGCACGCAAACCCGCTGTGGCACAGCAAGCGACGTCAGGCCGAGTGGCGCACCGTGCCGGCGGTCGCCGAGAGGGGTTCGCCACTCGCGACGCGGCAGGTCAGGCTGGGGCCGGGGTGGGGTGTGGGGCCGCGGTATCTTTCGGTTCGACCATGGTCTGTTGCTCTGATGTTTTCGGGGTCACGCCGCCTCGGGCGAGTGCGCTCAGTTTGGTGTGGTTGAAGAGCAGATTGAGGGTGAAAGCTGTTGTCGCGCCAAGGGTTATGCCGCTGGAGAGCAGGATCTGCGCCCCGGACGGGAAGTGCACGAACATGTCCTTCGCCAGCACCGGCAGCAGGCCGACGCCGAGAGCGGTGGCGACGATGGTGGCGTTGACCCGGTCGCCGAGGTCCGCTTTACGCAGGGTGTCGACGCCGACGATGGCGATGGTGGCGAACAGCACCAGGCCGACGCCGCCGACCACCGGCTCGGGAACCGCCGCGACCATCGCGCCGAAGCGGGGTAGCACCCCGAGCACCACCAGGATGGCGCCGCTGGTCGCGGTGACGTAGCGGCTGTAGACCCTGGTGGCCGCGACCGCGCCGACGTTCTGGTTGAAGATCGTGTCGATGAACGCGGTGAACATCCCGCCGAGCACCCCGGAGAGCCCGTCACCGACCAGGCCGCGCGCCAAATCACCCTTGCCGATGGGCTTTCCGGTGATCTCGCTGATCGCCAGCATGCTCGCCGTCGATTCGGCGAACACGACCGCTATCACCACGCTCATCGCGACCACCCCGGTGATCGGGAACTCCGGCGCGCCGAAGTGAAACGGCTTCGGCAGGCCTACCCAGTCGGTCCCGGCGATCCCGTCGGTGTCGATGAGCCCCATCGGGATGGCCGCGACAATGCCGACCACCAGGCCGATCAGCACGCCGAGCTGAGCGACCATGCCGCGGCCGAGGCAGAGGAAGCCGACGGCGATCAGGAAGACGACCGCGGCGAGCGCGATATGCGACGGTGCGGCGAAGGTGGGCGCCTTCGGGTCGGTGCCGATGATCAGCCCGCCCGCCACCCCGATCAGCGAGACGCCGACCACGGTGAGCACGGTCCCGGTGACCAGCGGCGGAAAGAACCGCACCAGCCGGGCGAACGGCCAGGCCAGCGCGACGCCGACGACACCGCCGATCATCATCGACCCGTAGACCGCGGGCAGCCCGTACTCCTTCGCGATCATGATCATCGGATCGAGGCCGATGAAGGTGGCCCCGCAGATGATCGGCAGCCGCGCGCCCGCGAGCTTGGCCACCCCCAGGCTCTGCACCAGCGTGATCACCCCGGCGATCAGCAGGTCCGCGCTGATCAGCAGGCCGATGGTGGCCCGGTCGAGCCCCGCGGCCGCGCCGAACACCAGCGGCACGGTGATGCACCCGGTGTACATGATCAGCACGTGCTGGATGCCGAAGGTGAGCTGCCGCCCGAGCGGCAATCTGGTATCGACGAGATGCGCTGCCTCTGCCATGCCTACAGAACTAGTCGGTCTTCTTTACATCGAGCGCCCGCAATGTTTCCCCCGCGTGACATCACACCCACATCTCGCGCACGCCCGCTGAATCCGCTAGATGCGGCTCAGCAGGGTGAGCGGGTCTTCGAGCAGGCTCGCGGTGGTGGCGAGGAAGCGGGCGCCCAGTTCGCCGTCGATCATGCGGTGATCGAAGCTGATGCCCAGCGTGGTAACCCAGCGGATCGCGAGTTCGTCGCGGAACACCCACGGGCGCTTGCGGATCGAGCCGAGGCACAGGATCGCGGCCTCGCCGGGATTCACCAGCGGCACTCCGGTGTCGACCCCGAACACGCCGACATTGGTGATGGTGAACGTGCCGCCGCGCAGGTCGGTGGGGCTGGCGCCGCCCGCGCGCGCGGTCTCGGCCAGCCAGCCGATCTCCCTGGTCAGGTCGCGCAGGTTCAGCGACTGCGCCTCCTTGATGTTCGGCACCAGCAGTCCGCGATCGGTGGCCACGGCGACGCCGAGGTTCACATAGTGCTTGGTGACGATCTCCTGAGCCGCCTCGTCCCAGAAAACATTCATCTCCGGGAATTCGGCCAGTGCCGCCAGCACCGATCTCGCCACCAGCGCGAGCGGGGTAAGGGTCACTCCGGCAAAGGATTTGGTGCTACGGAGATGGTCGAGCAGCTCCATCGACGCGGTGCAGTCCAGGGTGACGAAGGTGCTCGCCTGCGGGATGGAGCGGGCGCTGGCCAGCATGGCCGCCGCGGTGCGTTTGCGGATGGCGCTGATCGGTGTGCGAACCTCGCGGGCCGGTGGGCGGATCACCCCGGCTGCGGGGTCGGTGCCGGCCGGCGCGGTCGCCACCCGCGTGGCCTGCGGTTGACCGGCCAGCGTGCGTGGTTGCGAGACCGGGACCGCGCCGCGCACGTCCTCGACGGTGACCGCGCCGTCCGGCCCGGAGCCCGCGACGAACCACAGATCGATGCCCAACTCGCGGGCAAGCCTGCGAGCGGCAGGTGTGGCGGCTGCCCTGGTGGTGGTCAATGGGGGTCTGGTTGGCGAGAAGGTCGCCGCGGCTTCATCTTCCACATCCGTAGGCGAAACCGTTTGCGCAGCAGGAGCTTCAGCCAGTTCTGGCACGGCTCGCCGCGCTGCCGAATCCTCCGTTTTCCGACCCGAATCCGCCTCCGTAACAACAGATGTCGCGGCAACAGGCCTGCGCCGCCGCGACACCGCCTCCCCCTCCGGCCCGTAACCGACCAGCACCGCGGTCCGCCCCGCGCCGGGCGCCTCACTCGACACCTCGGCACCGTTCGTCTCGCCCGCTCGACTCGCCGGTGCCGCCGCACTGTCCCGCACCCGTATCAACGGCGCGCCGACCAGCACGGTCTCGCCCGGCTGCGCGAGCAACTCCACCACCAGCCCCGCGAACGGCGAAGGCAGCGCCACCACCGCCTTCGCCGTCTCGACCTCGGCGATCGTCTGATTCAGTTCCACCGCGTCGCCGACGCTGACCGACCAGGACACCAACTCGGCGTCGGCCAGCCCCTCCCCCAGGTCGGGGAGGCGGAATTCCAGGATGTCGCCGTGGCCCGGCTTGGCACGATCTTCCACGTGGGCACCTCTCACTACGGCGGACCGGCGTCAGGCGGCGAGCGTTCGATCGACCGCGGCGAGGATGCGGTCGGGGTCGGGCAGGTGGAACTTTTCGAGCTTAGCGGGGGGATAGGGGATGTCGAACCCGCCGACGCGCAGCACCGGCGCCTCCAGGTGGTAGAAGCAGCGTTCGGTGATCCTGGCGGCGATTTCGGCACCGAGACCGGCGAAAACGGGCGCCTCGTGGGTGACGATCAGCCTGCCGGTCTTGGCGACCGACTCCTCGATGGTGTCGAAGTCGATCGGCGAGAGGCTGCGCAGATCGATCACCTCGAGCGAATGCCCTTCCTCGGCGGCGATTTTCGCGGCGGACAGGGCCGTGGCCACGGTGCCGCCATAGGCGACGACGGTGGCGTCCGAGCCGACGGTGCACACCCTGGCGCGGTCGAGCGGTAGGCCGCCGTCGCGATCGAGCGCGAGGAAGTCGATGTCGGCCTTGTCCCAGTAACGCCGCTTCGGTTCGAAGAAGATGACCGGATCGTCCAACGCGATCGCCTGGCGGATCATCAGATACGCGTCGGCGGGATTGCTCGGCGACATCACGCGCAACCCGGCGGTGTGCGCGAAATAGGCTTCCGGCGATTCCGAATGGTGCTCTACCGAGCCGATCCCGCCGCCGAACGGGATGCGAATCGTGAGGGGCGCGTTCACCTTTCCCTGCGTCCGGTAGTGGATCTTGGCCACGTGCGAGACGATCTGATCGAAGGCGGGATAGACGAATCCGTCGAACTGGATTTCACACACCGGCCGGTAGCCGCGCAGCGCCATGCCGAAAGCCGTTCCGACGATGCCGGATTCGGCGAGCGGGGTATCGACGACCCGGTTGTTGCCGAAGTCCTTCTGCAGGGTGTCGGTGACCCGGAAGACGCCGCCGAGGCGACCGATGTCCTCGCCCATCAGGATAACTTTGGGGTCGTCCTCCAGCGCGCGACGCAGCCCGGTGTTGAGCGCACCTGCGAACGTGGTGATCATGAAGGGACTCCTTCCGGTCGCGCGGCCGCCTCGCTGGGATCGCCGGCCAGGTATTCCGCGTACTCCCGTCGCTCTTCGGTGATGAGCGCGTGCGGAGTGGTGTAGACGTGGTCGAACAGGTCCATCGGTGCGGGGTTGGGCATTTCGATGGTCGAGGTGCGCACCTGGCGGGCGACCTCATCGGCGCGTTCGGCGACCTGACGCTCGAACGCGTAGTCGGACAGCGATTCTCGTTCCAGCAGCCTGCGCAGCCGGTCGATCGGATCGCGGCGGGCCCACTGCTCGGTCTCCGCGGACGAGCGGTAGCGGGTGGGGTCGTCGGCGGTGGTGTGCGGGCCCATCCGGTAGGTCAGCGCCTCGATGAAGGACGGCCCGCCGCCGGAACGGGCGCGGGCCACCGCCTGCCGCGTCACGGCGAGTACCGCGAGCGCGTCGTTGCCGTCGACCTGCACGCCCGGGATGCCGTAGCCGTAGGCCCGGCGCACGATCGGGGTCTGGCTCTGCACGTTGACCGGTTCGCTGATCGCCCAGTGGTTGTTCTGGCAGAGGAAGACCACGGGGGCGCTCCAGCTCGCCGCGAAGCCGAGTGCCTCGGCGATGTCGCCCTGACTGCTCGCGCCGTCGCCGAAGTAGGCGATGGTCGCGATCTCGGCGCCGTCCAGGTGCGCGGCGTAGGCGTAGCCGGTCGCGTGCAAACCCTGCGAGCCGACGATGATGTTCGGGTTGGTCATATTGACCGCGTTCGGGTCCCAGCAGGAGTGCGCCACGCCGCGCCAGAGCCGGGTGAGCTCGGTGGGATGCACGCCGCGGCAGTACGCGACGGCGGCCTCCCGATAGCTGCAGAACACGTAGTCGTCGGGGTGCAAGGCGTGGGCGGAACCGACCTGGGTGGCCTCCTGCCCCAGTAGCGGAGCCCATAGACCGAGTTGGCCCTGCCGTTGCAGGGCGGTCGCCTCGGTGTCGATCCGCCGGGTGACGACCATATCCTCGTATAGGGCACGTAGCTGCTCGGGCCCGACGTCGGCGACCAGTGCGGCGTGCTCGCGATCGAGGACACGGCGACCGTCGGGCTGGACCAATTGAACCGGATACTCGACCTTGTCTGGCATCGGTAGCCGCCTCCTCACCATTTCGGTGTGCTCTACCTCACAGCATCCACGATAATGCGAACTGCGCAAGTGATCGACACGCGAATGCGCAGAATGCTCAATTCTTACCCCAGTCGCAATGTCATACTGCGTTCCATGACCAGAGAAGCCGTCGACGTGACCTTGGACGCCACCGACGCCAGGCTTTTGCTGGAACTGGTCGCCAATCCCAGAGCCACCGGCGTGGAGCTGGCCGCAAGGCTCGGGCTGTCCCGCAACACCGTGCAGGCTCGGCTGTCGCGCTGGGAGGCCGGCGGCGTGCTCGGCAGTTTCGAGCGCCGGGTGCGGCCGCGCGCGCTCGGCTACCCGCTGTCCGCGTTCGTCGCGGTGGTCGTCGATCAGCACCAATTGGATTCTGTCGTAGACGAACTCGCCGAGGTGCCCGAGGTGACTGAGGTGTGCGGCATGACCGGGCTCACCGACCTCACGGTCCGGGTGGTCGCCAGGGACGCCGACGACCTGTATCGAATTGCCGGGCAGATACTGAAGGTTCCCGGCGTCGAGCGCACCAACATGGCGCTGGTGATGCGCGAACTGGTCGGCCCGCGCACGGCGCCGCTGTTGAATCGACTGTCGCGCGGTAACTGACCGAATATTCGCGCGCGAGTTCCTGAGCGCCGCACCGGGCTTCCGGACCGGTTACCCCGGTTGCCGAATTCGTGGCGGCGGGCCGGCGCGGCCCCGCTAGGGTGCGGGAATGGAGATTTCGGGCAAGGTCGCGATCGTCACGGGGGCCGGAGCGGGCATCGGCGAGGCGCTGGCCCGCAGGCTGGTTGCCTGCGGTGCGCGCGTGGTACTGGCCGACCTCAACGCCGATGGAGCGACCCGCATCGCTAAATCGCTGGGCGACACCGCGATCGGGGTCGGCGGCGACGTCGCGGACGAGCGGGTGATCCGCGTGCTGATCGACCGCGCCGAATCCGAATTCGGCCCCGTCGACCTCTATTTCGCGAACGCGGGCATCGGCGGTGGCGCCGGGCTCGACAGCACCGACGCGCAGTGGGCGGCGGCGTTGGAGGTCAACGTACTCGCGCATGTTCGCGCCGCACGGCTGCTGGTGCCCGATTGGCTGACCCGCGGCACGGGCTATTTCGTGTCGACCGCGTCGGCGGCGGGCCTACTCACCCAGCTCGGGTCCGCGCCCTACGCGGTCTCCAAGCATGCCGCGGTCGGGTTCGCCGAGTGGCTGTCGGTCACCTACGGCGACAAGGGCATTCGCGTGAGCTGCGTCTGCCCGATGGGTGTGGACACCCAGCTCCTGCACACCGGCCTGGTCCCACCCGAGCACGCCGCCGAGGCCGAACTCGCGGTCAAGGCCGTGAAGACCGCGGGCCCGGTGCTGTCCGCCGACCTGGTCGCCGAGATCGTCGTCGCGGGCATCGAAGCCGAGCACTTCCTCATCCTGCCGCACCCCGACGTACTGAAGATGTACCGCCACAAGGGCACCGACTACGACCGCTGGCTCGACGGCATGCGCCGCTTCCAGGCCGCCCTGCAAAGCTGAGCCAGCTCAGCGGTCGACGACGACCTCCGGGTCGGTCGGCGGCTGATCGAGGACGGTGCCGGAACGGTCGCGGAGGAACTTGTCGAACATGGCCGCGACGTAGGTGCGCACCAGGGTGGTGGCGCGGTCCGCGGGGAGGGGGCCGATGTATCGCTTGGCGGCGGCCCGGGCGATCTCGGGCACCAGCGCGGGCATATCGGTGAAGTCGTAGTGGGCCGAATCCCGCAGCATCAGTTGACGTTTCCAGCCGGTGCCGTGGTGCCAGAAGGCATCCAGCGACGGCGCGGCGTCGCCGACCTCGTTGATCTGCTGGCTTGTCAGCACAAGCACCGGCCGGTCGACGCCGTCGGTGGCCGCGCGCCCGAAATCCTCGTCGATGCCGATCTGCCCGTCGAGATCGATCGCGGCGTCGATGCGGCGGTCGTCGTGCATCGACTCGACGGCGGTGAACCCGCCGAGCGAGTGCCCGATCAGCCCGATCCGGTCCAGGTCGAGGGCACGATCGAGGCCCGAGGGCAGGTCGCGATGCTCGGCGTCCGGGTTTTCGCCGCGGGCCAGTCCGGTGAGGGAGTTCAAGACCAGCTGGACATCGAGCATCCTGGCATCCGCGAATCGATGCCGGGTTTCCTTGTCGAATGCCGGCATCGGCGCGGATTGAACCAACCTGCCGCCGGGGAACTCCACCAGCTGCGCCTCATAGGTGTGGTCGATGGTCACGACCACGTAGCCCCTGCTGGCGAGATCCTCGGCCAGGCCGGTGCTCTCCACCCGTGAGACGCCCGCTCCCGGCGTGAACAGCACCACCGGATATGCCGATCCGGCGAGCGCGGGTGCGCCGCTGTAAGAGTTGGTGAGCAGGCCGGGCAGCTCGATACCGTAGCGCTTCTCGAGTTCCGGGATCAGCACGGTCGACGCGTAGTGTGCCCGCGGGTACTTGTCGATCTGAGCGGCCGGATAGAACACCGACACCATCAACTCACGAGACCGCTCCGGCTTGAACGGGTCCGGTCGCGCGGCGTCGACCAGGTGCAGAGTCGTTGTGCCGACCGGGGATTGGCCACCCGGCCGGGGCAGCACCGTCACCCCCACCGGCGAAGCACCGGAAAAACCGGTACTTCCCGCTACTAATGCGGCGGCGGATAACAGCGCAGCGAACAGCCGATTTATCAACATTCCCCCATGAGGTGAAAGCACGTCCTACCGCGGCCACTCCCAGGCCGCGGTATCGACGCTAACAACAAAACCGTTGCCGCACACCTTCAGTCGGTGACAAGGGTGCTGGCGGCGGTCCGGATGACAGCCGGAATCTCTACGGGCTTACGGGTTTCGGCGTCGACGTAGACGTGCACGAATACGCCGGTGGCGGCTAATTCGAGTGCGCCGTCGGTGTCGCGGAAGATGGCCAGGTCGTAGGTGATGCTGGAGCGACCGAGGCGCGAGATGCGCAGGCCGACCTGCAGCTGATCCGGGAAGCTGAGCGAGCCGACGTATTGGCACGAGGTCTGGGCGACCACACCGAGCGCGGGCAGGTCACGGATGTCGGTGCCGGTGGCGTGCATCAACCACGCGTTGACCGCCGTGTCGAAGTACGAGTAGTAGGTCACGTTGTTCACGTGACCGTAGTGGTCGTTGTCCGCCCAGCGGGTCGGCATCGGCCAGAGGACCGGATACTGCTGCGTCACCCGGCCGACGATAGCTCAGCGGGGGTGGCGCCCTGGCGGTGGTCGCGCGGGCTCACGCCGAAGTGGCGTTTGAAGGCGGTGCTCAGCGCGAAGGCGCTGCCGTAACCCACTTGGCGGGCGATGGATTCGATGGTGGCGTCGGATTCGGCGAGCAGGTCGGCGGCCAGCGCGAGGCGCCATTCGGTGAGAAAGGACATCGGCGGCTCGCCGACCAGGTCGGTGAAGCGGCGGGCCAGCGCGGCCCTGGACACCCCGACGGCCTCGGCCAGGCTGGCCACCGTCCAGCCGTGCGCCGGATTGTGTTGCAGCAGTCGCAGCGCCTTGCCGACCAGCGGGTCGCTGTAGGCGTGGTACCAGGCGGGCGCGTCGTTGCGCGCGAACCAGGCGCGCAGGGCGGCGATCAGCACCATGTCCAGCAGGCGGTCGAGCACGACGCCCTGGGCGGGCTGCTCCTTGACGGCCTCGTCGACCAGGATGTCGAGCAGGCGGGTGTCGAAGTCGCCGCGCTGCAGCACGATGACCTGCGGCAGCGCGCGCAGCAGGCGCTGGCTGGCCGCGCCCGCCGACTCGTAGGTGCCGGTCACCATCAGGGTGGCGCCATCGGCGTCGGTCCCCCACTGGCGCACGCCGAGACTCAATGTCTCGCAGAGGGTTTCGCCGTCGAGTGTCTTCGTCACGTTGCCGGGATGGATGACGATGTCCGGCTCGGTGGCCGGGTCGTCGGCGATCGTGTAGTGGTCGGGTCCGCGGAAGATCGCGACGTCGCCTTCGCACAGCTGGCGCGGCGCGTTCTTGTCCATCATGATCCACGCGCCACCGCGCACCATCGACACCACGGCGAGCGACGCCTCGTCCTGAATACGCAGCGACCACGGCGGCTTCAGCAACGAGCACATGACGAACGCGCCGCGGGCACGTGGACCTTCGAGCAGACTGGCGAGCGCATCCACGTCATCCACAGTAGACGATCACGCATGGTCATGAGCTGCTGAACTATGTCTCGTCCAGCCCCCTGACGATGTACTCGAACAATGACAAACAGCAACGCAAACGACCTCATCCTCGTCACCGGCGGGACCGGCAAGACCGGCAGCCGCGTCGCCGCCCGGCTCGAGCAGACGGGCCACTCGATCCGGATCGGATCGCGCTCGGCCGAGATCCCGTTCAGCTGGGAGGACCGCGATACCTGGGCCGCCGCACTGGCCGGCGCGCACTCCGCGTACGTCGCGTTCCAGCCCGACCTCGCGGTGCCCGGCGCCCCCGAGACGCTGCGCGCGTTCGCGGCCGCGGCGAAGGCGAGCGGCGTGCGCAAGCTGGTGCTGCTGTCCGGTCGCGGCGAGCCGGAGGCGGCGGAATGCGAGGAGATCGTGCAGGAATCGGGTCTCGACTGGACCATCGTCCGGTGCGCCTTCTTCGCGCAGAACTTCAGCGAGGGCGCGTTCACCGACTACATCCTGGCGGGCGAGGTGGCGCTGCCCAACGGTGCGGTGCCGGAACCGTTCGTGCACGCCGACGACATCGCCGACGTCGCCGTGCGCGCGCTCACCGAGGACGGGCACCAAGGCGAGGTCTACGAGTTGACCGGGCCGCGCGCGCTCACCTTCGCCGAGGCGGTCGCGGAGATCGCCGAGGCGACCGGGCGCGACATCGCCTTCATCCCCGTCTCGCGCACGGACTTCGTTGCGGCACTGACCGATTACCAGGTGCCCGCCGACGTGGTGAGCCTGCTCGACTACCTGTTCGGCACGATCTTGGACGGCAGGAACTCGAAGACCGCCGACGGTGTGCGCCGGGCTTTGGGCCGTGAGCCAAAGGATTTCACCGAGTACGCACGTGAGACGGCCGCAACCGGCATCTGGAACATCCAGGGCTAGTGGATGGTTGGAACAAGTAGAGGCTGTGCAGACGACCTGTGGAGCCGGATCGCATCGACGCGATCCGGCTTCCGGACCGGTGGGCCGACGATGTCCCGCCCCGGATCCCGCGAGGTCGGGCCGGTCTTTGCCGACATCGAGGGGGTGGGGCGCACGCGGAAATCTCATCGGTACCGTCGAGACGATGGTGACTTCGACGGCTGATCGAACAACCCGCACGGCCCGGGCCGCCGTGTTCACGGTGTTCGGCTTGAACGGGTTCCTGCTGGCCATGTGGGTTGTGCACATTCCGCCGATCACCGATCGGACCGGCGTCTCGAAGTCGACGCTCGGGATGTTCATCCTGCTGATGGCCGGTGCGGGCATCGTCGGCATGCGCATCGCGGGGCCGCTCGCCGACCGGTTCGGCAGCCGGACCCTGGTCGCCGCCGCCGCGATCATCGCGTCCGTGGCGGTGATCGGGCCCGGCCTCGCTACCGGCCCGGTCGCCTTGGCGATCGCGTTGGCCTGCTTCGGTTTCGGCAACGGCGCGCTGGACGTGTCGATGAATACCCAAGCGGTGCATGTGGAACGGGCCTACGGCCGCCCGATCATCGCCGCCTTTCACGCGCTCTTCTCCGGCGGCGGCCTGCTCGGATCGCTGATAGGTGCCGCGACCTTGCGGGCCGGGCTGGATTTGCGAGTGACGTTGGCATCGGCGGCGATCGCCTGCATGGCACTGACGTTCGCGGCGCTGCCACGACTGCTCCGCGACACCGATCCCCCGGCAGCCGAGCAGCACCTGCGCCAAAAACCTGCGGCCCCAACGGACTCCACCGGACGCGAGCACCGCCGGAAGGTATTGGCGCTGGCCGTGATCGCGTTCGCGGTGCTGCTCACCGAGGGCGTGGCAGGCGACTGGAGCACCCTGCAGATGCGCGAGCACCTCGACGCCGACGCGGCCACCGCCGCACTGGCTTTCGGCGCCTTCTCGGTCGCCATGACCGCGGGCCGCCTGGCCACCGATCGGGTGAGCGGCGCATTCGGCCGGGTCGCCGTCGTTCGCTACGGCATGCTGATCTCGGCGCTCGGACTGGCCGTGATCCTGGCATCCCCCTGGATCCCGCTGACCCTGCTCGGCTGGGCGTTGACGGGCCTCGGCCTGTCCGGCAGCGTCCCGCAGATATTCACCGCCGCGGGCAATCTCGGTTCCGGCAAGGCCGCGACCGATATGTCGCGCGTCTTCAGCTTCGGCTATCTCGGCCTGCTGGCCGGGCCCGCGGTGATCGGCTGGCTCACCGCGGTGGTCCCGCTGACCACCGCGATCGCCGTTCCGCTCATCGCGGTGCTGGTGTGCTGCCGCTATGCAGGCGTCGTCGCTCCGGACCGCGCCGAATCCAGCTAGCCGCAGCTATTTCGGCGGCACCAAGCACAGCGTCATCGGGTCCGGCTTCGGGTAGACGATGGTGCTGTCCTCGGTGTACTTGCTGCCGCACGCGGACTTGTTCGCCGTGCCGAGAACGATGCGGCCGATCTTGTAGTCGGCGGCCGCGGTGCACGGCACCTTGGTGCTGGCACCGAGCGTATTGCCGTCGACACAGTCACCCTCCTTCACATTGAGACGAAGGCAGAGCGTGTATTCCTTGCCGCCGGTCTGGTAGTAGCTGGCGTAATCCTTGGTCGCGCAATCCTTGTTGGCGCCGTCGATCCGTTCCGCCACCACGTAATTGGCCTCGGGGTCGGCACACTCCTTGGTAGCGAATTCGGCCTTGAAGGTGGTGCCGGACAGTTTCGCGCACTCGCCGACCGCGACCTTGTCGCCGTCCGGGCGAAGCAGCACGACGAGCCCGATGACCAGGCCGATCGCGACCACGACGGCGATCGTGAGGAAAATGGCTTTGCCGCGACCACCCGACCGCGACGGCGGCGCGGGCGGCGGAAAATTGCCTGGCGGAAATCCGGGCTGCCCGGGCGGCGGGAAACCGTTGGGCGGCGGAAATCCGTTGTTCGGTGGAAAGCCGTTGTTCGGTGGCGGATAGCCGTAACCCGGCTGTGGTTGATACCCCTGTGCGCCGGGTGCCTGCGGATAACCCGGCTGGCCGTAGCCCTGTCCACCAGGTTGCCCCGGATACGGATAATTAGGTGGTGGTGTAGTCATGGATTCCCCTCCCCAGGGTTCAAAGCAATTCCACCGCACACGACGGCAGACGAACTCACAGAATCTAGCCGATCGATCCGGATTCCGGGTGCTCGCCGATTGCCTACCTCGTCACAGATAGAGGCCCGAATTGATGGGATCATCCTTGACCGATTGAATTTTGGTGTCGCCGTCGCGCAGCGCCACCAATTCCGCCAGCGTCGCGCCGTCCGGGCAGGCGGCATCGGCCGGCGTATCCGGACGACGTTCCCTGGCGAGCCAGGCCGCCGACTCGGCGGGTGACAACCGGCCGACCTCGAGCTGGGCCAAGCAGCGGCCCGGCCGGGTGACGGCGGGGTGCAGCCGGGACAGGTCCTCGTTGGTGGTGATCGCGACCAGCACGTCCCTGCCCTGGCCGAGCATGCCGTCGGTCAGGTTGAGCAGCCGCGAAAGGCCCTGACCCGCCGTCTCTTTCGCCTCGCCGCGAATCAGCTCGTCGCAGTCCTCCAGCACCAGCATGCGCCAGCGCTTGGTGTCGTCGTCGCCGTCGACGCCCGCCGCCACGTCCATCAGGTAGCCGGGCTTGCCGAACATCACCTCGGGGTCGAGCACGCAGTCGAATTGACACCACGGCGCCCACGCCCGCGCGAGCGCACGCAGCGCGGTGGTCTTCCCGGTGCCCGGCGGCCCGTGCAGCAGCACGAGACGGCCGCGCACGTCCGCCGCCGTCAACGCCATCAGCCGGTCCATGGCGCCCGCGACATCCTCGGGGTAGTTGCCGCGGATCGTCGGCCACTCCGGTGCCGAGATGGCGTGGCCGCGGCGCTGCGGCCCGTGGCCTGCCATGTGCCAGAAGCCCATCTCGATGGTCTCGCCCACCTCGGGCTGCGCGGCCGCGCCCTTGATCGACTCGGCGAGCACGGTGGCGGCCAGCTCGTCGGTCTCGGCGGTGACCTCGACCATCGCCGACCCGCCCGACCAGCGGATGGCGCGCAACGACCAGCCGGTGCCGACCACCAGGGTCGCGGTGCTCTCCTCCTCCTGCACCGACCGCACCACCTGGCCGTATTCGGGGCGGAGCAGCGCCTCCGGGTTGATCCGTTCGAACCGCGCGATGTGCGCGCAGGGTTGATCGCCGCGCAGGAACGGCGTCACCGCGAGGGCGTCGATCGCGTCGCGGGTCGAGTAGGCGGAGTCGACGGTGACAGCCCACGGCAGCCGCTCGGCGAGATCGGCCGAGGGTGCGCTCGGGTCGATCAACCGAAGCGGCTCATTACGAGAGGACACTCCGAGCATGATCAGGGTTACCGGCCCGCCGTGTCCAGCAAATTAAATCGTGGACGATCATCTTCCGACCGCACGCACGCAGATCGTGGTCGGCTCCGGCGTCGAATAGACGAGGCCCCATTGCGCTCTGGTGTCCACCCCGCACAGCAGGCGATCCATGGTGCCATGGACGATCCTGCTCACCTGGTAGCTGTGCGGGCCGCAGGCCGTCTTCGGGCTGACGAAACCGGGCAGGTCCTCGAAGCAGTCGTGCTCGGCCGCGTTGAGCGTCAGGCACAACCGGTATCCGTCCGGGCCTGACCGCTTGTAGTAGGCGTAATCGGGGCTCGGGCAGGTGTCGACGTCGTTGTCCACCCGCAGCGCCACTCGGTAGTTGGCGTCCGGGTCGGCGCAGTCGGCCTGCGCGAGTTCCGCGGCACTGGTCGCGCCCCACACCTTCGCGCAGCTCCCGGCCGTGATCTTGGCTTCGCCCGGCGCCGATTTCATGTTGAGGAAGACGCCGACGACCAGGCACACCGCCACCCCGACGACGAGCACGGCGAGCTTGACGATCCAGCGTGCTTGCCACGGTTTCCGGCGCACCGGCACCGTGACCTCGAGACCCGTTGCGCCGTCCTCGGTTTCGGTGGGCGGCGGAAAGCCCTGCGACATAGCTGTTTCCCCCTGAGGCGATTAGGTCCAGCTGCCTTACAGCGCCTTCAGTTCCTCGGTGACCGCGCCGACGGACTTCTTCGCGTCGCCGAACAACATCGAGGTGGTGTCGGCGTAGAAGAGCGGGTTGTCGATGCCCGCGAAGCCGGAGTTCATCGAGCGCTTGAGCACGATGACGCTCTTGGCCTGGTCGACGTTGAGCACCGGCATGCCGTAGATCGGGCTGCTGGCGTCCTCCCGGGCGGCCGGGTTGGTGACGTCGTTGGCGCCGATGACCAGCGCGACATCGGTGCGGGAGAACTCGCCGTTGATGTCGTCCATTTCCTTGAGCGCGTCATAGGGGACCTCGGCCTCGGCGAGCAGCACGTTCATGTGACCGGGCATGCGACCCGCGACCGGGTGGATGGCGTACTTGACCTCGACGCCCTTGGCTTCGAGCAGCGCCGCCATTTCCTTGACCGCGTGCTGGGCCTGGGCCACCGCCATGCCGTAGCCGGGGACCACGATGACCTGGTTGGCGTAGGCCATCTGGATCGCCGCGTCGGCGGCGGAGGTGGCCTTGGCCTGCTTGGCCTCGCCGTCGCCGCTGGCGCCGGGAGCCGTTCCGCCGCCACCGAATCCGCCCGCCACGATGGCCGGGATGGACCGGTTCATGGCCTTGGCCATCAGGTTGGTCAGGATGGTGCCGGACGCGCCGACGATCATGCCCGCCACGATCATCGCGGTGTTGTTCAACGCCAAACCCGCTGCGGCGGCCGACAATCCGGTCAACGCGTTGAGCAAGGAGATGACAACGGGCATGTCCGCGCCGCCGATCGGCAGCACCACCGCGAGACCGAGCACGCCGGCCAGCACCAGCACCGCGATCATCCACAGTTGGGACACACCATCATTGGTGGCGCCGATGCCGATCACCACCGCCGCGGCGATCGCACCGATCAGCAACAGCAGATTCAGCGGCTGCTGCAGCTTGCCGAGCCCGAGCGGACGACCGGGCAGGATCTCCTGCAGCTTGCCGAACGCGATCAGCGAGCCCCAGAACGAGATCGAGCCGATGATCGCCGCGAACAGCGAGCCGACCACGATGTGCACGGTCGGCTCTTCGTCGAAGTGCGAAAAGCCTTGGCTGTTGATGAATTCCGACCACGCGATGAGCGCGACCGTGCCACCGCCGACGCCGTTGAACGCGGCGACCAGCTGCGGCATGGCGGTCATCTTGGTGAACCGGGCCGGCGGCACACCGAGCGCGATACCGACCACCAGACCGGCGACGATCAGGATCCAGTTGCTGGTGTGGCGCACCGAGATCAGCGTCGCGACCACGGCGATGAACATGCCTACCGCGGCGATCAGGTTGCCGCGCACCGCGGTCTTCGGGCCGGTCAGGCCCATCAGGCCGTAGATGAACATGCCGAAGGCGATGATGTAGAGGCCGTTGACCAGGTAGGACACGTTGTCGAAGGTATGCATCACTTCTCCGCCTTCACCGGGGCTGCTTTTTTGCCCTTGAACATGCCGAGCATGCGGTCGGTCACCACGAAACCACCGATGACATTGAGGGTTCCGAACACCACGGCGACGAACAGGATGATCTGGGTCAGGATCGACGGGTCCTGCACGTTGCCCAGGGTGACCAGCGCGCCGAGCACGACGATGCCGTGAATGGCGTTGGTACCGGACATGAGTGGGGTGTGCAGGGTGTTGGGCACCTTGGAGATGACGGCGAATCCGACGAACCCGGACAAGACCAGGATCGCGATATTCGCGAGCAGTTCGGTGTACATCAGGCTTCCACCTCACGTGTCACGCAGGAATCGGCGAGCACCTGATCACTGAAGTCCGGCGCGAGCTTGCCGTCCACCAGCATCAGTTCCAGCAGTGCCGAAATGTTCTTCGAGTACAGCTCTGAAGCGTGCTCCGGCATGGTCGCGGGCAGGTTCAACGGCGAGGCGATGGTGACCTGGTGCTTGACCACGACCTCACCGGGCTCGGTGAGCTCGCAGTTGCCGCCGGTCTCCCCGGCCAGGTCGACGATCACGCTGCCGGGCTTCATGCCCGCCACCGCGGCGGCGGTCACCAGTCGCGGCGCGGGGCGGCCGGGCACCAGCGCGGTGGTGATCACCACGTCGAAGCCCTTGATCGCGTCCTCCAACGCCTGCTGCTGCTTCGCCTTTTCCTCGTCGGTGAGCTCGCGGGCGTACCCGCCCTCGCCTGCGGCATCGATGCCGAGATCGAGCCACTGGGCACCGACCGAACGCACCTGATCGGCGACCTCGGGCCGCACGTCGTAGCCCGTGGTGCGGCCGCCGAGGCGCTTGGCCGTGGCCAGCGCCTGCAGGCCGGCGACACCGACGCCGAGCACCAGCACCGTGGCGGGCTTCACCGTGCCCGCCGCGGTGGTGAGCATCGGGAAGAAGCGGGTCGACTCCGACGCGGCGAGCAGCACGGCCTTGTAACCGGCGACGTTGGCCTGCGACGACAGCGCGTCCAGCACCTGCGCACGCGAGATGCGCGGGATCGCCTCCACCGCGAACGCTTGCACGCCAGCGGTTTTCAGCTTGCCGATCTGGTTGTCCGCGTTGCGCGGCGCCAGGAAGCCGATGAGGGTCTGACCACTGGACAGCTTGGCCACCTCGGCGTCGCTGGGCGGGGCCACCTTCACGACCACCTCGGCCGACCACGGATCGCCGATCGTCGCGCCCGCCGCCTCGTAGGCGCTGTCGGGAATGAGTGCGCCGAGCCCGGCGCCGGACTCGATCACCACCTGCACGCCCTGCTTCAGCAGGGTCGGAATGATCTTCGGCACCAATGCGACACGTCGTTCGCCCGCGTTGGACTCGCGAACGACTCCGACACGCGCGCCGCGTGGCGACTCGTCGCCTACGCTCTGCGTTGTCTCCACTATGTCAGTTCCTTCTCGTGCTGAGCTTCAGGCATCAGATGGACGACCGGACGATGTTACTTCAGAGTAAGGTCGCTCAAATCCTCGCTACTGTACCTGCCGTTTTGTGCAGACCGCTGAGACGCCCGTCACAAGATCATGCCTGATTCCGCCGGTTTGCCGGATTCGGCAGGTCGTCGCGAACATCGTGGTCACCTCTCGCGCTGTCGGCCGTTCGGATGAGCGCCGGTACTGATGTTTGTCGCTGCCGGTGACCGCGACAAGAGCGAACCAGCAGGTCCCTTGCTTACCTCTAGGTTCGTCAGCAGGTCAGGGCGTGGTCGCGGGCGCGAATAGTGACGTGCGTCATGGGCGTTTCGCGCGCGGGGCTGTTCCGCGCCGCTCGTACACCGTAAGGTCCTGCGGTGTGACCGACTGCGTCTTCTGCCGCATCGTGGCCGGCGAGGCCCCGGCAACAAAGGTGTACGAGGACGACACCCTCTGCGCCTTCCTCGATATCCGCCCGATTGCCCGCGGCCACATGCTGGTGGTGCCGAAACAGCACGCCACCGAGCTCGAGGATCTCGACGCCGAGCTGGGCGCGTACGTGTTCCGCGCCGGGCACCGGCTCGCGCTGGCCGTCCGGCGAAGCACCCTGGCCGCCGACGGCGCCAACCTGCTGCTCAACGACGGTACGGCCGCCTTTCAAACGGTCCCGCACGTCCATTTGCACGTGATCCCGCGCCGGCACGGCGACAAGTTCCGGTTCGCGGCCGGGGTGGTGCTGCGCCGCCCGCACGACGCACAGTCCACCGCGGCCGCCATCCAGGGCGGCATCGCCGCGCTGGAGCGCGACGAAAAGCCGGGCCTCGGTGCAAAATTGGGCATGGAAGACCCGGACAAAGGAGCGCAGGAATGACCGACCCGACACTGGACCGCACCGAGCTGACGGCCCGGCTGTCCGAACAGTGGGACGCGATCGCCGCGCTGGTCGCCGACATCGACGAAAACCAGTGGCGGGCAACGACCGCGCTGCCCGGCTGGACCGTGTTCGATGTGGTCGCGCATGTCGTGGGGAGCGAATCGTGGCTGCTCGGCGAGCGCCCGCCGCCGCACGACCCGCTCACCGCGAAGACCGATGTGAGCACGCTGCCGCATGTCCGCAACGAGACCGCGGTGTTCAACGAGATCTGGGTGGATAGGTTGCGGCCGATGTCCGGCGTCCGGCTGCTAGAAGTGTTCCGCGAGACCGTCGAGCGCAGGCGGAAAGCTTTGGCCGCCATGGGCGATGAGGAATGGCAGGCGCAAACCCAGTCCCCGATCGGGCCGGTCAGCTACGGCCGGTTCATGCGGGTGCGACTGTTCGACTGCTGGATGCACGAACTCGACCTCGCCGACGCGCTCGACGTTCAGGTCGAGGAGGGTGGGCCCCGTGGCGAGCTGGGGTTCGCCGAGTTCCTGGGCAGCGTGCCGCGGGTAGTGGTGAAAAAGGGTGGGGCGCCGGAGGGTTCGCGGATTACCTTGGCCCTGACCGGGTCGCTGGCCAGGACACTGCACATCCAGGTGGCGGAACGCGCAGGCTATGTGGACTCGTTCGACGAGCCCGCCACCGTCGAAATCCAGTTGCCGTCGGAGCTTTTCGTTCGGCTCGGCGGCGGACGCACCACCGCGGACGAGCACCCGGATGCGATCGTCATCACCGGTGACGAGGAGCTCGGGCAGCGGTTGGTCCGCAACCTGGCCTTCACCTTCTGAGATCCGGTGCGACTCTTCCTGTCCAGCTACCGATTCGGGGCGCACTACGATCGGCTCGCGGCGTTGACCGGCGAGCCGGGCCGAGTCGCGTTGATTCCCAATGCTTGTGACGCGTGGCCCGAGGCGTGGCAGGCGGCGATCACCAGCGACATGGTGCCGCTGCGCAAGCTGGGCTACGCGCCCGAAACGGTGGACCTACGCGATTTCGTCGACGGCTCAGCGGAATTGGAGCGCACACTGGCTTCGTTCCCGCTGCTGTGGGTGCGCGGCGGCAACACCTTCGTGCTGCGCGCCCAATTCGCCCGCAGTGGAGCCGATGTCGTGCTCCCCAAGCTCCTCGCCGCCGATGCCCTGGTGTACGCGGGCTACAGCGCGGGCGCCTGCGTGCTGACCCCCGACCTGCACGGGATCGAGTCGGTGGACGATCCCGCCGAGGTCGCGCCCACGTGCGGTATCGAACCCCGCTGGGACGGACTGGGTTTGGTCGATCGCCGGATCGTGCCCCACGTCGACTCCCCCACCGACCCGACCGGCGAATGCGGCGAGCTCGCCGAGTCCTATCGCGCGGCAGGCATCGCACACTGGGCACTCACCGACGACGACGCGATCGTCGTCGACGGCGACCGGACCGAGGTACTGATCAGTCGAGCGGCGTCATGAACGACCACAGCCGCTGCTCGAGGTCACGCGCGCTGTAGTCGCGATATCCGTAGAACTGGTCGGTGGGCTCGTACAGAATCTCGGCGCCCGCCGCCCGCGCGTGCCGGAAGTGCGCGTCCACGTCCTCGACGACGATCGACATCCCCTCGGTACAGGCGCCGAGGGTGATCGGCGACTGCAGCTTGAACTGCTCGGAGACCGCGTGCAACCAGATCACGCCGTCCCCGGCGGTGATCTCCGCGTGGTGCACGGTGCCGTCCTCGCCCCTGCTGATCCGGCCGGGTTCCATGCCGAACACGGTGGTCAGATACTCGTGGGCGGCGGCGATATCGCGGTAGACGAGCGTCGGGATGCGACGCTGAATCTTGGTGTCGAGCATGGCCATGTCCTCCAATGTGTCCAGCAGCTCCCGTGTTTCGAGGCTGCGGCGAGCGGTGACGGTGGCGGCCATCGTGATGAGTCGCTGACGCAGCCGGTGACCGACGGCCAGCCTGCGATCGAGTTCGGCCGCGTGCCGGAGCATCACGCCGGACAGATCCCAAGCGGGCTCGTCGAGGGCCGCCGCCACCTCGTCCAACCGCAGGCCGAGATTGCGCAGCAGGCCGATCCGGTACAGCCGCTGTACGTCAGCGTTCGAATACAACCGGTGCCCGGCGCCGCTGCGGCCCGAGGGCGAGAGCAGGCCGATCTCGTCGTAGTAGTGCAGGGTGCGCACGGTCAGCCCGGTCGCCGTGGCCAGCTCGCCGACCTTGACGTATCCGTTGGTGTTCGCCACACCTACGACGCTATGACCTCACGTCGCGTGAGGTGCAAGTTCGGGCTTCGGCTCGCGGCGGAACACGACCCAGCGCATCGCGCTGTACATGTAGACGGCCTCACAGGCGCCCGCCAGCAGCCGGGACAGGTGGTATTCGAGACCGAGCGCGGTGAGACCGCTGCCGACGCCGAGGATGAACGCGACGTAGTTGATCGCGACGACCACCCCGTACACCGCGGCCTGTTGGCCGACCGGCGCGTGCGAGTGGAAGTTGAAGGTGCGGTTGAGCACGAAACTGAGCCCGAACGCGCAGATGTAGGCGATGGTGACCGACAGCCAGACGGGCAAGCCCCACCAGCCGTGGAAAATAGTGAGCAGCAGCAGGTCGACGGCGAACGTAAAGCTGTTGATCAGCGCGAAGCCGAGGAAGGTCGGGGCGACAAGCCGATGCAGACCCCACGGCAGCCGCGCGACCACGGCCTCGCACCATCGGGTGAACCGGTCGGCGACCGTGTCGGTGGTTTTCGCCAGCTCGTGCACGCGGCCAGCCTGCCAGCGGCAGGTGTCCGCAAAGTGAACCGCGCCGCCGCTGTGGTGCCGGGAGAACTCGATGCCCTGAACAGCAAGCCCCTCTCGGCGTTCTTATCTCGAACCGGCCCGAACACCACTGGGGCGGGTGACATCAGATTCGGTGGCTTGCGTGGCCTGGCCGCCCGGGCGGCTAGCGTGGGGTTGTGGAGCTGCATGACCTGATCGATGGACTACCCGATGGCGCCGTAGTCACCGACCCCGACCTGCTCGCGAGCTACCGGCAGGACTGGGCGCGGGATCCAGACGCGGGCACGCCAGTCGCCGTGGTGCGCGCGACCAGCACCGACGATGTCGCGGCGACCCTGCGCTGGGCGCACGAGCGGCGGATCGCGGTGGTGCCGCGCGGCGCCGGCTCCGGTCTTTCCGGCGGTGCCACCGCGGTGGACGGCGGCCTCGTGCTGAGCACCGAGCGGATGCGGGCGATCGCGATCGACCCGGTCACCAGGACCGCTGTGGTGCAGCCCGGCCTGCTGAACGCCGAGGTGAAACGTGCGGTCGCCGAGCATGGGCTTTGGTATCCGCCCGACCCGTCGTCGTTCGAGATCTGCTCGATCGGCGGGAACGCGGCCACCAACGCGGGCGGGCTGTGCTGCGTGAAGTACGGCGTGACAACCGATTACGTGCTCGGCATGGAGGTGGTGCTCGCCGACGGGACGGTGCTGCGGCTCGGCGGACCACGGCTCAAGGATTCGGCGGGGCTGTCGCTGACCAAGCTTTTCGTCGGCAGCGAGGGCACGCTCGGCATCATCACCGAGCTGACGCTGCGCCTGCTACCCGCGCAACCGCCGCAGAGCACGGTCGTCGCGACCTTCGCGACACTGTCTGCCGCCGTCGACGCGATTCTCGCGATCACCGGCGAATTGCGGCCCTCCATGCTGGAATTCATGGATTCGGTGTCGATCAACGCGGTCGAGGACGAGCTGCGGATGGGGCTGGATCGCAAAGCCGCCGCATTGCTGGTCGCCCGTTCGGACGCGCCGGGCGAATTTGCCAGGCGCGAAGCCGAAATCATGGTCGCCGCGTGTGAAAAAGCCGGCGCGGCAGAGGTTTTCCACACCGAGGATCCGGAGGAGGGCGAAGCCTTCACCGCGGCACGCCGTTTCGCCATTCCCGCGGTGGAAAAGCTGGGCACGCTGCTGCTCGAAGACGTCGGCGTGCCACTGCCGCGACTAGGTGACCTGGTGCGTGGCGTCGCCGAGATCGCGGAACGCAACGACGTGATGGTTTCGGTGATCGCGCACGCCGGAGACGGCAACACCCACCCGCTGATCGTGCACGACCCGGACGACGCCGCGATGACCGAGCGCGCGCACCGCGCCTTCGGCGAGATCATGGACCTGGCGATCGCGCTCGGTGGCACCATCACCGGCGAGCACGGCGTGGGGCGGCTGAAGAAGGCGTGGCTGCCGGATCAGCTCGGCGCCGATGTGATGGCATTGACCCACCGCATCAAGGACGCCCTCGACCCGCACGGCATCCTCAATCCAGGCGCGATTCTTTAGCCCACGGAACATTCCCGACCGTGAAGGAGTTTCACCAGATCATGACCACCAGGCTCGAGCACAACGTCGCCGACACTCGTTTCGAGATCTACCTCGACGACACCCTCGCGGGCTACGCCGACTACGCCCAGCGCGACAACCCGAAAATCCGCGACTTCCATCACACCATGACCTTCCCGGAATTCCGCGGCCGTGGCGTCGCGGCCGAGGTCGTCGAATACGCGCTGAAGGACTCACGCGACAACGGCTATACCGTCATCCCAACCTGCTGGTACGTCGAGAAGTACATCGGCGAACACCGCGAGTACGCCGACCTGGTCGGCTGAGCGCATACGGTGCGTGCCGGCCTTGAACGTCATGCCCTCGAATAGCAAGGCCCCGAACGCGGTTCGCGTTCGGGGCCCTCGCTGTCAAGACGTCAGCGCAACAGCGCGCGCGACATGACGAGCCGCTGGATCTGGTTGGTGCCCTCGTAGATCTGGGTAATCTTCGCGTCGCGCATCATCCGCTCCACCGGGAAGTCGGTGGTGTAGCCGGCGCCACCGAACAGCTGAACGGCGTTGGTGGTCACCTCCATCGCGACATCGGAGGCGAAACACTTCGCGGCAGCGGAGATGAAGCCGAGGTTCTTCTCGCCGCGCTCGGCGCGGGCGGCCGAGGTGTAGACCATGAGGCGGGCGGCCTCGATCTTCATCGCCATGTCGGCGATCATGAACTGGGTGTTCTGGAAGTCGGCGATGGCCTTGCCGAACTGCTTGCGGTCCTTGGTGTAGGCGATGGCCGCGTCCAGCGCGCCCTGCGCGAGGCCGACGGCCTGCGCGCCGATGGTCGGGCGGGTGTGGTCGAGGGTCTGCAGCGCGGTCTTGAAGCCGGTGCCCGGCTCGCCGACGATGCGGTCACCCGGCACCCGGCAGTTCTCGAAATACAGTTCCGCGGTGGGCGATCCCTTGATGCCGAGCTTGTGCTCGAGCGGGCCGACCACGAAACCCTCGTCGTCCTTGTGCACCAGGAACGCCGAAATACCGTTGGCGCCCTTGTCCGCATCGGTCACCGCCATCACGGTGTACCAGGAAGACTTGCCGCCGTTGGTGATCCAGCACTTGGAGCCGTTGAGGATCCAGTCGTCGCCCTCCTGCTTCGCGCGGGTGCGCATGCTGGCGGCGTCGGAACCGGCCTCGCGCTCGGACAGCGCGTAGGAGGCCATCTCGCCGTTGACGATGTCGGCGAGCACCTGCTGCTTGAGGTCCTCGGAGCCGTTGAGGATCAGGCCCATGGTGCCGAGCTTGTTGACCGCGGGGATGAGCGAGGAGGAACCGCAGACGCGGGCGACCTCTTCGATCACGATGCAGGTGGCCACCGAGTCGGCGCCCTGACCGCCGTAAGCCTCCGGCACGTGCACCGCGTTGAAGCCCGCGGCGTTGAGCGCGGTGAGCGCCTCCTCCGGGAAGCGCGCGTTGCCGTCGACGTCCTTCGCGTGCGGAGCGATCTCCTTCTCCGCAAGACCGCGGATGGCCGCACGCAGTTCGTCGTGGAAGTCCTCGAGCTTGAACAGGTCGAAATCGGGGTTTCCCGCCATGGGGCTCACTCCTGGTCGTCGGTACATGTCGGCACTCAGTGCCACATTGTCATCCAGTGTACGCCCAGGAACGGCCGCAACGTGCGGATTCTTCCTGGCACCCAGTGTCAGATTGGTCGCACTGACCTAGCTCAAAGACTACCGAGTTTGCGTGCCACCAGATCGGCGACCTGCCGGGGTGGGGTGTCGCGCGGGAACACCGCGACCACCAGCTCATCGGCACCCGCGCGTCGTCCCGGGCCGCGCGGAATCGCGGCGAGTTCGACGCGCAGATCCGCCGCACCCGCGTCCGACTCACCGCGCACCATGCGGCGCAGCAGATAGTTGTGCGTCGCGGTCACCGCGGCGGTGTACTGCACCCGGGCCAGATCCGGCACCTCCGGCAGCCGATCCCGCAGATAATCGGTGAACAGCCGCTCATACCGGAACACCGTCACGATCTCGCGCTCGCGCAGCGCGGGCACCCGCCGCACCACGTGATATCGCCGCTCCGCGATCTCCCGCCACTGGGTGAACCGCTCGAACACCTGAACAACGGCCTCGCACACCGTGTCCCACGGATCGCCCCGCGACGCCCCGAGAAACTCCGCCGCCTGCGCCAACTGCGACTCGTGATCGGCGAAGATCACATCCTCTTTAGACCGAAACTGCCGGAAGAACGTCCGCCGCGAAATCCCCGCCGCCTCCGCGATCTCCTCAACAGTCGTCGCCTCATACCCCTTCTCGGCAAACAACCGCAACGCCTGATCAACAACAGTCAGCCGAAACCGAGTGTTGTCCTCCCCACCCCGAACCCGCCCATCCCCAGTAGTCACCACCCCACCGTAGCGAGCCCAACCCCCTGACCAACCCAACGCGGCCCCTTTCGAATATTTCGTTTGTTTCGTATACTGCGAATGAGGAGGTGGTTGTCATGGTGAACATGCAGGCCGCAAAGCGCACTGCACCTGGGGAGATCGATGCCGACGTAGCCGCCCGCGCAATGCGGAGGATCAAGGACTACCTCATGCAGCACCCCACCGAACAGAACATCCGGGTTACCCAGGAGCACTCCGGTGAGGATGCCTTGGTCCTGCCCCGACAGGCTGTCAGCCTCCTGGCGTTCATCCTGGCCCAGGCCGCCGACGGTCGCGGTGTGTCGGTGGTCCCCTCGCACGCGGAGTTCACCACGCAGCAAGCGGCAGATATGTTGAACGTCTCCCGACCCTATGTGGTCACGCTGCTGGAAGCCGGCGAGATTCCATTCCGTCTTGTCGGCAGGCATCGTCGGATCCGGTATGAGGACCTCAAGGCGTACCAGCAGCAGAATGAGGCAAAGAGCAAGGCTGCGGCAGATGAGCTGGCCACCCTCGGTCAAGACCTCGGCATCTGAACATGGTCTTCGTCGTGGTGTACGACGCCAACGTCCTCTACGGAAATGCTTTGCGAGACCTGCTCATTCGACTCGCCAGGTCTGGCGTGATCCAAGCCGAGTGGACCGACAAGATCCTCGACGAGGCCCTGACAAACCTGGCGGCCAAACGGCCGGACATCCCGACCGAGAAACTCACCCGGCTGCGCAGACTTATGAACGATGCGGTCCCGGACTGCCGGGTCGACGGCTACGAGCCACTGATCGATGGCCTGAAGCTGCCCGACCCGGATGATCGGCACGTCCTCGCGGCGGCGATCAAAGTCGGCGCACAGGTCATCGTCACTTCCAATCTCGCGGACTTCCCACTAGATGTGTTGGCCTCCTGGAACATCGAGGCAAAGAGTCCAGACGACTTTCTGCTCGACCAGATCGACCTCGATGATCGCGTGGTTTGGGCCTGCATCCAGCAGATTGCGGATTCGCACACCAATCCGCCGGAGACTATCGAGGACGTGCTCGATGCCCTCGATAGTGCGGGCCTCGTGGAATCCGTTGCGGCGCTGCGGGTAGGCAGTCGCAACCGCTGATCAGCCGAGGAGTTTGGTGCGGAGGGCTTGGTCTTTTTCGAGGACCATCTTTTCCAGGCCCGCTTGGAACTGTTGCATGCGGGTGCGCAGGGGTGCGTCGTGGGCGGCGAGGATGCGGACGGCCAGGAGGCCGGCGTTGCGGGCGCCGCCGATGGAGACCGTGGCTACGGGGACGCCTGCGGGCATTTGGACTATGGAGAGCAGCGAGTCCATGCCGTCGAGGTATTTGAGGGGGACGGGGACGCCGATGACGGGGAGGGGGGTCGCGGAGGCGACCATGCCGGGGAGGTGGGCGGCGCCGCCCGCGCCGGCGATGATGACCTGCAGGCCGCGATCGGCGGCTTCGCGGGCGTAGTCGAGCATGCGCTGGGGGGTGCGGTGTGCCGAGACGACGCCGACCTCGAAGCGAATGCCGAACTCCGCCAACGCCTCCGCGGCGGCCTCCATGGTTGGCCAGTCGGAGTCGCTGCCCATGATCAGGCCAACCTGCGGGCCGTGCGCGCCTTGCTCACTCATGGGGATCCCATCCATCGGTCCATACCGCGTGCGACATCCACTGTGCCGCGCGCTCAGCTCGTTCCCGCACCACGGCGACCTCGTCACCGAGAATGTTGATGTGCCCGATCTTGCGGTCGGGGCGTTCGCCCTTGCCGTACATGTGCACCTTGGCGTCGGGCATCCGCGCGAAGAGATGATGCAGACGCTCGTCCATCGACATCGCGGGCGCCGCGGCGGCGCCGAGAATGTTGGCCATCACGGTGACCGGGGCCAACGGGCAGGTGTCGCCGAGCGGGTAATCCAGCACCGCGCGCAGATGCTGCTCGAACTGGCCGGTGCGGGCACCGTCCATGCCCCAGTGCCCGGAGTTGTGCGGGCGCATCGCCAGCTCGTTGATCAGCAGCGTGCCGTCGTGGGTTTCGAACAACTCCACGGCCATCGCGCCGACCACACCGAGCTCCTTGGCCAGGTTGAGCGCCAACGTCTCCGCCTCGGCGGCCAGATCGTCGTCGAGATCCGGCGCGGGCGCGATCACCACGGCGCACTGGCCGTTGCGCTGCACGGTCTCCACCACCGGCCAGGTCGCGGCCTGCCCGAACGGCGAACGCGCCACCATCGCCGACAATTCGCGCTTCAGATCCACCTTCGCCTCGGCGAGGAGCTGCGCGCCGTGCGCGAGCTGCTCGGTCACGATCGCCGCGGCCTCATCCGCCGACTCGGGCATCCACACGCCGCGACCGTCGTAACCGCCACGCACCGCTTTGAGCACGATTCGCCAGTCCTGCTCGTCGCCGAAGCGCACCACGTCGGCCACCGAACCCACCGGCGCGAACGCGGGCACCGGCAGGCCGAGCTCGGACAGCTTGACCCGCATGGCCAGCTTGTCCTGCGCGAAGATCAGCGCGCGCGGCGGCGGCTGCACGTTCACGCCCTCGGCGACCAGCGCCTCGAGATGTTCGGTCGGCACGCCCTCGTGGTCGAAGGTCAGCGCGTGCGACCCGATCGCGGCCTTGCGCAGCGCGGTCAGATCCGTGTGGCTGCCGAACACGACCTCGGGGCTGACCTGGGCCGCCGGATCGTCCGGATGCTCGGCGAGCACGCGAAGCCGCTGGCCGAGCGCGATCGCGGCCTGATGCGTCATGCGCGCCAACTGACCACCGCCGATCATGGTGACGGTGGGCATAGCGGAGGGATCAAAGGACCGGCCGGTGCTCACGACCGACAATATTGTCATAACCGGCGGAAATGCCCCCACGCGGGAGCGGCTCACCCGCTTCCCCAGCAAGTCACTGTCACGCGGACGCACCGGGGCACCGGCACCGGGTAGCGGTACACTCGGCCCCGTGTCCTTCGTCGACGACGTGGTGAGCGTCCTTCCCAAACCGCTCGCGGAGATCGCGTACCGGCATCGGGAACTGATCAAGTTCGCCATAGTCGGTGCGACGACCTTCGTGATCGATAGCGGCATCTTCTACGCGCTGAAATGGACCGTGCTTTCCGAGAAGCCGGTCACCGCGAAAATCATCTCCGGTGTCGTCGCGGTCATCGCGTCGTACATCCTGAATCGCGAATGGTCGTTCCGGAATCGCGGCGGCCGCGAACGCCATCACGAGGCCTTGCTGTTCTTCGGGGTCAGCGGCGTCGGCGTGGTCCTCGCCTTCATCCCGCTGTGGATCTCGAGTTACGTCTTCGACCTGCGTCAGCCCGACGTGAGCTTCACCGTCGAGAATGTCGCGGACTTCATCAGCGCCTTCATCATCGGCAACCTGCTGCAGATGGCGTTCCGGTTCTGGGCGATGCGCCGCTGGGTGTTCCCCGACGAAATGAACGAGATCGCCGCCGAATTCGAAGACCTGGTCGAAGAGGAATTCCGCCGCAACTGACATTCCGCCGCAACTGATTCAGCGCGGCTCGGTGACCACCGCGTTCACCGTGCGATACGCGGACGAGCCGAGGAACACCGCGAACAACGCGGGCCTGCGCCGCTGCAATTCGAGCCGCCCGCCATCCGCCTCCACCAGCGCCCTGGCCAACGCCAATCCGACACCGGTCGAGCCGCCCGCGGAGAAACCACGGTCGAAAATGTGCGGGGCCAATTCGTCGCGCACCCCGTCGCCTTCGTCGGCGACCTCCACACACACCAGCGGGTCCCGATCGACCCCGGGCCGCACCGTGCGCACCGACACCGTGCAGGTGCCGCCGCCGTGCATCAACGCGTTGTCGACCAGCACCGAAACCGCTTCGCGCAAACGCGATCCGGTGATGGGCGCCAGCAACGACTCGTCCCCGATCAGCTTCAGCGACCGGCCCTTCTCGGTGAACGGATGCGTCCACTCGGCGACCACCCCGCGCAGTTCCGCCATCACCGGCACCGGATCGAGATCGGCGGCGTCCTCGTCGCGGGAGGCGCGCACCAGCTCGTCGATCGCGTCGGTGAGCCGATCGACCTGCGCCATCGCCTCCTCGGCCTCGTGCACCACCTCTTGATCGGCGTGCGTGGACAACTCGTCCAGCCGTAGCCGCACCGCGGTGAGGCGGCTGCGCAGCTGATGCGAGACGTCCGCGACCAGGGCATGCTCGCGCTGCAGCCGCCCGGCGATCTCCACGGTGGCCGAGTCGAGCACGTCGGAGACCCGATCGAGTTCGGAGATGCCGTGCCTGCGCGGGTCCGGCCGGAAGTCACCCATGGCGAGCCGCGCCGCCCGTGCCGCCACATCGCGCAGCGGATCGGCCACCCGGCGTGCGGTGATCACCGCGACCGAGACCGCCGCGCCGAGCGAGGCCAGCACCGCCAGGGCCACCACCGCGACGGCCTGACGCTGTCTGGCGTGCATCGGCGCCGAGGGCACCTCCAGGCGCAGCGACCCCTTGGTTCCCATCGACAGCGACTCGACCAGGGGGTCGGAAACCTGCATCACGCCGACGTCGAGGCGGGACGCGTTGTCCTGTGGCGCCGGATAGATGATGGTGAGCTTGCCGTCCTGCGGGAGCAGCGGCTCCACCGATCGGGTGTCCAGCGCGCCGAGCACCATGCCGTCGCTCTGTTCCTGGACGATGATCGCCGAGGCGATCCGCTCGAGCTTGCTCTGCAGATCGTCGCGGGTGATGTCCTCGACCCACAGCCATGCCGTGTAGATCAGCGGCAGGCCTAGCACCACCGTGGTGAGCGTCAGCACGGTGAGCATGGACCGCAGGATTCGGCGTCGCACGTCAGTCGATATCTTCGGCGCGTGAGCGGAGGCCCTGCGTGGTCACGCAGGCTGCCGCCGGGCCTGACCCGATCATGCGGTGTTCAGGCGGAACCCGACACCGCGCACGGTGACGATGCGCCGCTCGGCCATCGGGCCCTCGTCGCCGATCTTGCGGCGCAGCCAGGACATGTGCATGTCGAGGGTCTTGGAGCCGCGCAGTTCGGCGTCGCCCCACACCTCACGCAGGATGGTCTCGCGCGGCACCACCTGACCCGCGCGATCGATCAGCACCTTCAGCAACTCGTATTCCTTGTTCGCCAGGCCGATCTCGACGCCGTTCACCAGCACCCGCCGCGCGGCGGGCTCCAGCCGGATGCCGCCGACCTCCACCGTGTCGTCGCCGATCCCGCTGCGCCGCAACAACGCTCGCACCCGGGCCAGCAGCTCGGCGAGGCGGAACGGCTTGCCGACGTAATCGTCGGCGCCCGCGTCCAACCCGACCACGAAGTCGACCTCGTCGGTGCGCGCGGTGAGCATCAGCACGGCCAGGTCGGCGCCGCGGGCGCGGACCTGACGGCACACCTCGAGCCCGTCCATGCCGGGCAGGCCGAGGTCGAGAATGAGGAGATCGTGATGGCCCTCCAGTGCCCGCTCGAGCACGGCGGGACCGAAGCGCTCGACGGTCACCGAGTACCCCTCGCGCCCCAGGGCGCGCGACAACGGCGCGGCAATCGCCTCGTCGTCTTCTGCTAGCAGTACGGCCGTCATACGCCCAGGTTAACGGGCTTACCCGTCACCTGCCCCCTTTGCCTCATGCGTGATGCCTCATTCATCGGTAGTCGCCGTGCTCGCTCCTGTGCTCGCCTCGTCCGTTATCGCCGTTTTCCACGTCGAAGACTTGGTGGTACATCAAGGCGTGCACCTTCTGCACGGCCGGAATATCGTCGAACTCGAGCGGCTCCGACGAGGACGATTCGATGATCAACGTCCCGGTGCCGAGCATCCGATCGAACAGCCCGTGCCGGAACTGCACACTCGAGATGCGGCTCATCGGAATGTCGATGCCGGTGTGCGTGAGCACGCCCTGCCGGACCAGCACCCGTCGGTCGGTGATGATGAAATGCGTCGACTTCCAGCTGAGAACCGGTGCGACACAACGCCACACGACGACGATCAACCACACCGCGAGCACCGCGATCAGCAATGCCGTCCGCGCCGTCCCCTCGGCTTTGCGCGAAGCGAGTCCCCCTGCGAAACCGGCGAGTGCGGTGATCACGATCAACGTCACGATCGGCCAGAACAACATCTTCCAATGCGGATGACGGTGCAGGATCAGCTGCTCTTCCGGCGCAAGCACATCCTCCGGATAACCCATGGCGGGAACACTACCGCGTGAAGATGCCGAAATGCCGGACACCGAACCGCGTCGTGCTGCACAATCGTCTGCCTGCGTGTGCCGAACCCGCGCGTCTTAGAGTTTTCGCTCTCGGCAGGAAAGTTCTCCGATCGATCTGGCTCGAACGCTCTGTCCGCAAACAGCTCTGCTCGAACAAAGCCGAATACGACCGTGGAGGAATGCGTGACCAAAGACCTGACTCAGCTGGAAATCCTGACCGAACTTCAGCCGGTGGCCGAACAGAATCTCAACCGGCACCTCGCACTGGCGAAGGACTGGCACCCGCACGACTACATCCCGTGGGACGAGGGCCGCAACTTCGCCGCGATGGGCGGGCAGGACTGGGCGCCGGAGCAGTCCAAACTGAGTGAGGTGGCCAAAGTCGCCATGATCACCAACCTGCTCACCGAGGACAACCTGCCCTCCTACCACCGCGAACTCGCGGAGAACTTCTCTCAGGACGGCGCCTGGGGCACCTGGGTCGGCCGCTGGACCGCCGAGGAGAACCGGCACGGCATCGCCATTCGTGACTACCTGGTGGTCACCCGCGGCGTGGATCCGGTCGCCCTCGAAGAGGCCAGGATGATCCATATGACCAACGGGGTCGCGTCGCCGGACAACTGGGGCGGATTCATGGAAAGCGTTACCTACGTGACGTTCCAGGAGCTGGCTACCCGCGTCTCGCACCGCAACACCGGCCGGATTTGCGACGACCCGGTCGCCGATCGCATGCTGCAGCGCATCGCCGCCGACGAAAACCTGCACATGATCTTCTACCGCAACCTGTGCGCCGCGGGCCTCGACCTGGCACCCGATCAGGCGATGATGGCGATCACCAAGATCCTGACCCACTTCATCATGCCCGGCGCGGGCATGCCCAACTTCCGCCGCAACGGCGTGCTGATGGCCAAGCACGGCATCTACGACCTGCGCCAGCACCTGGAGGATGTGGTGGCGCCGGTGCTCAAGCAGTGGAACATCTTCGAGCGCAACGACTTCGGGCCGCGCGGTGAGCAGGCGCGGGAGGAGCTCGGGGTGTTCGTCGAGAAGCTGGAGCAGGACGTGCTCAAGTTCGAGGAGCAGCGCGACCGGATGTTCGCCAGGGAAGCCGCGAAGGGCGCGCTGCAACCCGCGTAGGCGCGAACAGCCGCACAAGTTCTGATTTGCCGCAACCGGATTCGCAGGCAATTACCGGTGCGGGGGTCAGCAGCTGTGCGGCTGTTTCGTTTTCAGTATTGGGCGCGCAGGTGGGTGACGTCGCCGGCGGAGACCGGCTGGTCGCCGATCAGCAGGCGGCCCGCGTCGTCGATGTCGGTGGCGACGCCGGTAAGCGTTCGGCCGCCTGGCAATTCGGCGCGCACCTGCACGCCCAACGTCGCGCACCGCGCGCGGTAGGCGACGGCGAGGTCGGCGGTCTGCCAGCCCGCGTCCCGCCACGCCGTGAAACGACGGGCGAATTCGGTCAGCATCGACTGCACGAGCAGCGTCCGGTCGGTGTTCTCGGCACCCGCGATGGTGAGCGAAATGGCATGCGGCACCGGCAGTTCCGCCTCGGTGAGGCTGACGTTGAGCCCCATGCCGATGACCACCGCCGGTGCGTCGTTGCTTGACGCGACCTCGGCCAGGATGCCCGCGACTTTGCGGCCATCGATCAGCACATCGTTGGGCCACTTGAGGTTCGCGTCCACACCGGCCGTCGCGCGCAGTGCGTCCACCACGGCGATGCCGGTGAGCAGCGGCAGCCAGCCGAGTACCGCGGGCTCGATCCCGTCCAGCCGCACCAACAGCGACAGGGAGATCTGTGCCCGCGGCGGGCTGACCCAGGTGCGTGCGTGTCTCCCGCGCCCTTGCTCCTGCGCCTCTGCGAGGAGTACCGCGCGATCGGCGTCCGGTTCGCCTGCGCGCGCGATCAGGTCCGCGTTGGTGGACCCGGTCGACTCCACCACCTCGATGTGGCGGAAAAACGACAGCTCGGGCTGTTCGATGAGACTGCGTCGCAACTGCTCTGCATCCAAAGGAGACCTGGTCACACGGGCAGGCTACTTGGTGCGCGGTGGCCTGACCGACGAGGTCGACATCGACTATCCGACGAGGATGTACCCGTCACTCGGTGCGCGTGCCGCACCGTCGGCCCCCTCGGCATGCCCGTGGGTGACCTCGGGCTTGCCTTCCGGATCGAGGATCGTCGGTTCGCTCTCGTAGTTGTGACAGCTCGTCCACGACGCCGCGGCCGCGTATTCCGCGACGGTCTTGCTCCATTCCCACATAACTGGGCTCCTCCCCCTGAGCACGAAAACTGGACTCCTCCAGGCTAACTGGGCCCCCAGGTGGCGCGATAGCGGTTTACTACCGGCGCAAACGCGCCAAACGACCCGAAAATTCACCAAAACAACACGATCTAGCTGCGCTTTTTACCCACCGGTAGCCCCTACTGGGTTAGTGGGAAACACTGTCACTCGTTACACTCCGGAGCCATGACGAGTGTCCAGCAGCAGTCCGCGCAAGATCCAGCGGGCGCCCCCGACATCCACACCACCGCCGGGAAGCTGGCTGACCTGCGGAATCGGCTGGATGAGGCGCAGCACCCGATGGGTGAGGCCGCGGTCGACAAGGTGCACGCCAAGGGCAAGATGACCGCCCGCGAGCGCATCCTCGCCCTGCTGGACGAGGGTTCCTTCGTCGAGCTCGACGCGTTGGCGCGGCACCGCAGCGTGAACTTCGGCCTTGCCGAGAACCGGCCGCTCGGCGACGGCGTGGTGACCGGCTACGGCACCATCGACGGCCGCGACGTCTGCATCTTCAGCCAGGACGTCACCGTGTTCGGCGGCAGCCTCGGCGAGGTCTACGGCGAGAAGATCGTCAAGGTGATGGACCTGGCGCTCAAGACCGGCCGTCCGCTGGTCGGCATCAACGAGGGCGCGGGCGCGCGCATCCAGGAGGGTGTCGTCTCGCTCGGCCTCTACGGCGAGATCTTCCACCGCAACATCCAGGCCTCCGGCGTGATCCCGCAGATCTCGCTGATCATGGGCGCGGCCGCGGGCGGGCACGTGTACTCCCCCGCGCTCACCGACTTCGTGGTGATGGTCGACGGGACCAGCCAGATGTTCGTCACCGGGCCCGACGTCATCAAGACGGTCACCGGCGAGGACGTCACCATGGAGGACCTGGGTGGCGCGCACACGCACATGGTGAAATCCGGTGTCGCGCACTACGTTGCCTCCGGCGAGCAGGACGCGCTCGACTACGTCAAGGACCTGCTGTCCTACCTGCCGAGCAACAACCGCGCCGAGGCGCCGCGCTTCCCGGCCACCGACCCGATCGACGGCGCCATCGAGGACTCGCTCACCGACGAGGACCGCGAGCTGGACTCGATCATCCCGGACTCGCCGAACCAGCCCTACGACATGCACGAGGTGATCCGCCGGCTGCTCGACGACGACGAGTTCCTCGAGGTGCAGGCCGAGCGCGCGATGAACATCATCGTCGGCTTCGGCCGGATCGACGGCCGCAGCGTCGGCATCGTGGCCAACCAGCCCACCCAGTTCGCCGGCTGCCTCGACATCGACGCCTCGGAGAAGGCCGCGCGGTTCGTGCGCACCTGCGACGCGTTCAACGTCCCGATCCTCACCCTGGTCGACGTGCCGGGCTTCCTGCCGGGCACCGGCCAGGAGTACAACGGCATCATCCGGCGTGGCGCGAAGCTGCTCTACGCCTACGGCGAGGCCACTGTGGGAAAGATCACGGTGATCACCCGCAAGGCCTACGGCGGCGCGTACGACGTGATGGGTTCCAAGCACATGGGTGCCGACGTGAACCTGGCCTGGCCGACCGCGCAGATCGCCGTGATGGGTGCCTCCGGCGCCGTCGGGTTCGTCTACCGCAAGCAGCTTGCCGATGCCGCGAAGGGCGGCGACGACGTCGATGCGCTGCGGCTTCAGCTGCAGAACGAGTACGAGGACACCCTGGTGAACCCCTACATCGCCGCCGAACGCGGCTATGTGGACGCGGTCATCCCGCCCTCGCACACCCGCGGCCAGATCGTTTCGGCGTTGCGGCTGCTCGAGCGCAAGATGGTAGCGCTGCCGCCGAAGAAGCACGGCAACATCCCGCTGTGATTCCGGCCGCAACACCCGGTGGCGATCCAGCGATACGCTCGGTAGGCCGCGCACACTGGATGTAGAGACGCAATGAGTGGATCTGAGGATGATCGCATCATTCGCCCGCTGATTTCGACCGAGGAACACGCCTGATCAGGCAAAGAGAGGATCTGGCACTGTGACGACCGTGGCAGAAGAAGATGTTTTGACCGCCGCCGAGCTCGACCTGACCGTCGGTTCGATCACCGACGAGGTCGAGGCGGCCGACGTGGCTGTCGCCGAGTCCGCGGCCCAGGCCGCGGCGCCGTTCTTCACCGTCGTGAAGGGCAACCCGAGCGACGAGGAGATCGCGGCGCTGGTCTGTGTGCTCTCCGCGGCCGCGGCGAGCGCGTCGGCCGGTTCGTCGGGCCCGGCAGACATGTGGGGGCGGCCCAGCTTCATGCACCGGGGCACCTCGCCGTTCTCCCCCTACGCCTTCCCGCAGCAGTCGCACCTGCGCGGGTGACCGCGTTCGTTCTCGCCTCCGCGTCCCCGGCCCGTCGGGAAGTACTCCGTTCGGCGGGCATCGATCCGATCGTCCGGGTGTCGGACGTGGACGAGGACGCGATCCAAGCCGCGCTGCCCGACGGCACCTCACCCGAGGTGGTCGTCGTCGAGCTGGCCAAGGCCAAAGCCGCGGCGGTCGCCGGGATGATTCCCGAGCTCGGCGCCGATTGTGTTGTCGTCGGCTGCGATTCGATGCTGCTGGTGGACGGCGAGCTCCAGGGCAAGCCGCACACCGCCGAGGTGGCCAGGGCCCGCTGGGGCGAAATGGCCGGGCGCAGTGCCGATCTGGTGACCGGGCACTGCGTGCTGCGCGTTCGGGACGGTCGGATTACCGCCGAAGCCATCGACTGCAGTTCCACCACAGTGCATTTCGCCAAGCCGGAACCCGACGAGCTGGACGCCTACATCGCCACCGGCGAGCCGCTCCAGGTGGCGGGCGCGTTCACCCTCGACGGGCTGGGCGGCTGGTTCGTCGACCGCATCGATGGCGATCCGTCGAGCGTGATCGGCATCGGTCTACCACTGCTGCGCCGACTGCTTGGCGACGTTGGGGTCGCCGTTACGCAGTTGTGGGGCCACTCGGCCACCTGACGGTGGCGCGATCAGCGGCTCCGACCCGGTCGCATCCCCGGCCACCGGCACCGTGACCACCTCACGGCTGTCCGGCTCGCGGCGCATCTCCTGCTCGCGCCGCGCCATCATCTCCAGCCGGACCACACACAGCTCCGGCTCGACGAACGGATGCAGGCGCACATTCACGTCGCCGCGCGCGCCGCTGCGGTCTAGGACCTCTTTGATCAGGCCGAGATGCACACCACACACCACTTCGGAGTGCGTGCGCGCGAGTTCGCGCAGCGGGCAGGCGGTGAGCCGGATCAGTGCCTGCTCGGCGGTCTCGTTCGGATCGCGTTCCGGCGCGAAGCCGAGCTCCGAAAGCACCGTCATGGCGACGTCTTTGGCGTCGTCGAGCGATTCGATCCGATGGTCACCGGCGTCGAGCTTCGCGCCCCAGGACCGCCCGGCCGCGATGGCCGCCTCGGAACGCCTGCGCGGATCGGGACCGAGTTGATCGGCGAGCACCTGCGCGAGTTCCTGATAACCGACCGATCGCTGCACCGCGCTGTATCCGATGCGCGGACGTCCGCGACCGCGGGGCGGCTGCTGAAATTGCCGCACCAGTGATTCCCTGGTGAGCACGTCCAGATGAAACCGAACCGTGGTGACGTGTTGTCCGGTGATTCTGGCCAGTTCCTGGGCATCGAGAGGCTCGCTGGCGCCACGTAAGATCGCGAGCAGTCGCCGCCGCGGCCAAGAATCGGACATAGCTCACCCCTCCTCCCGGGAGACTTTATCGGATGCAGGTGCGATTTATTCGCTCATTCAGCCGATTTGTGATCTGAAACGAGAGTCACTAACGCCTCACACATACCATCGCTGTGAGACCTGAACCGCTGAAACCGCCGTCTACCACGCGTGAAGGACCCACATCGTGCCCGCTGCTCCGGACCCTCATCCCGCATTCGGTTCTTACGCACATCCTCACCGACTAGTAACCACAGAGTGGCTGTCGGCAAACATCGGCACGTCAGGACTCAAGATCGTCGAGTCCAACGAGGACATATTGCTCTATGACATCGGACATGTTCCCGGCGCTACCAAGATCGATTGGCGGGGCGATCTGAACGATCCGGTCACTCGTGACTACATCGACGGAGCCCGATTCACCGAGTTGATGCGCGCCAAGGGAATCGAGCGAGACGATACCGTGGTGATCTACGGTGATCGGGGCAACGCGCAGGCGGCGCACACATTGTGGGTTTTCACTTTGTTCGGGCATCAAGATGTGCGGTTGCTGGACGGCGGTCGCGGCGCTTGGATTTCCGAGGAACGCGACACCACATTCGACACCCCGCATCTCACCCCCAGCGACTATCCGGCCGTCAAACGCGACGACAGCAGCGCCCGCGCGTTCCGCGAAGACGTGCTCGCGCACCTCGGCAAGCCGCTGATCGACGTGCGTTCGCCCGAGGAGTACTCCGGCACGCTTGCCCACTCGTCACCCGACCACCACCCCCCATCGAATCGCTACGCGATGCCGGCCATCAAGCCGACCAACCCGGAGGACGCGGCGTTGCGCGGTGGGCACATCCCGACCGCCGCGAACATTCCGTGGACCGAGGCGTTCACCAACGACGGCCGGTTCCGCTCGCGCGCCGAACTGGACGCGATCTACGGCGCGCACACCGCCGAGGACGATCTGGTGGTCTACAGCCGGGTCGGCGAGCGTTCCAGCCACACCTGGTTCGTGCTGACCTATCTGCTCGGGTTCGACACCGTGCGCAATTACGACGGCTCGTGGACCGAATGGGGCAATTCGGTGCGCATGCCGATCGCCCAGGGGACTGAACCCGGTGCGGCACCGGCCGGTACCGCCCGCCGACCCCGCAACAGGTAGCGCACGCACGCCTTTCTGTAGGGGTGGCCCCTCGGCGATCCGCGACCTACTGTTCAGTAGGACTGGCCGAGTTCGGCGTCTGTTGGCAGACTGCCTACACTCGCCCAGACGTAGTTTCGTCGACCACGGGGCGACCAAAGATTTCACACAGGAGGCTCAGTGCCCAGCCACGCCAGCGCACGGATCACGAAGGTACTCGTAGCTAATCGAGGCGAGATCGCCGTGCGCGTGATTCGGGCCGCCAAGGACGCCGGCCTCGGCAGCGTCGCGGTCTACGCCGAGCCGGATGCCGAAGCCCCGTTCGTGAAGCTCGCCGACGAGGCATTCGCGCTCGGCGGCCAGACCTCGGCCGAGTCGTACCTCGTCTTCGACAAGATCCTCGATGCCGCGTCGCGCTCCGGTGCCGACGCCATCCACCCCGGCTACGGATTCCTTTCCGAGAACGCCGACTTCGCTCAGGCCGTCCTCGACGCCGGCCTGATCTGGATCGGCCCGTCGCCGCAGTCGATTCGCGACCTCGGCGACAAGGTCACCGCGCGGCACATCGCCGAGCGCGCCAAGGCGCCGATGGCCGCCGGCACCAAGGACCCGGTGAAGAACGCCGACGAGGTCGTCGCCTTCGCCAAGGAGTACGGCGTGCCGGTCGCGATCAAGGCCGCCTTCGGTGGCGGTGGCCGCGGCATGAAGGTCGCGCACACCATCGAGGAGATCCCCGAACTGTTCGAGTCGGCCACTCGCGAGGCGGTCGCCGCGTTCGGCCGAGGCGAGTGCTTCGTCGAGCAGTACCTGGACAAGGCCCGCCACGTCGAGGCGCAGGTCATCGCCGACCAGCACGGCAACGTGGTGGTCGCGGGCACCCGTGACTGCTCGCTGCAGCGTCGCTTCCAGAAGCTCGTCGAGGAGGCGCCCGCGCCGTTCCTGTCCGACGACGTGCGCGCCAAGATCCACGCCTCGGCCAAGGCGATCTGCCGGGAAGCCGGCTACTACGGCGCGGGCACGGTCGAGTACCTGGTGCAGGGCGAGACGGTGTCGTTCCTCGAGGTGAACACCCGGCTGCAGGTCGAGCACCCGGTCACCGAGGAGACCGCGGGCATCGACCTGGTGCGCCAGCAGTTCCGCATCGCCAACGGCGAAGAGCTGACGATCAAGGAGGACCCGACCCCGCGCGGTCACTCGTTCGAATTCCGCATCAACGGTGAGGACGCCGGTCGCGGCTTCCTGCCCGCGCCCGGCCCGGTCTCGGTCTACAAGGAGCCGAGCGGCCCCGGTGTGCGGGTGGATTCCGGGGTGGTGGAAGGCAGCGTGATCGGCGGGCAGTTCGACTCGATGCTGGCCAAGCTGATCGTCACCGGCGAGAACCGCACCCAGGCGCTCGAGCGGGCCCGGCGCGCGCTGGCCGAGTACCAGGTCGAGGGGCTTGCCACGGTCATCCCGTTCCATCGGGCCGTCATCGAGGACCCCGCGTTCATCGGTGACGGCACCACGTTCGACGTCTACACCAAGTGGATCGAAAACGAGTGGAACAACACCGTCGAGCCGTACACCGGCGCGGCCCAGGCCGACGAGGACGAGGACCTGCCCCGGCAGAAGGTGGTCGTCGAGGTCGGTGGGCGTCGCGTCGAGGTGTCGCTGCCCGGGCAGTTCAGCCTCGGTGGCGGTGGCCCCGTCGCCGCGGGCAATGGCGCCGGCGTGGTCCGCAAGAAGCCCAAGCCGCGCAAGCGTGGCGGCGCCGGTGCCGGTGCGGCCTCCGGTGACGCGGTCACCGCGCCCATGCAGGGCACCGTCGTCAAGGTGGCCGTGGAAGAGGGCCAGACCGTCGAGGCGGGCGACCTGATCGTGGTGCTCGAGGCCATGAAGATGGAGAACCCGGTCAACGCGCACAAGGCCGGTGTGGTCACCGGACTGTCCGTCGAGGCCGGTGCCGCGATCACCCAGGGCACGGTTCTCGCCGAGATCAAGTAACGCCTGATCGAATGACGCGCGGCTCGGCCCACCGAGCTCGCGTCGGATTCGATGCGACCAAGTAGTGCAGCCCGCGTAAACGTAGGGCGAACACCGCTTCGAGCGGGCGCAGGACAACGCCGTCCGCGCCCGCTCTGTCGTATCGTGGTCCGGTGACCAGTACGCAGACCGTCTCCGTCGTCGCGGAGATGATCCGCGCCCGTCGTGCGGCGGGAAGCCGCGCCGACGGGCAGCGGCTGGTGCTCGTCGTCGAGGGTGGCGGCAGTCGCGGCGTCTACTCCAGCGGCATGGTGTCGGCCATCGAGGAACTCGGCCTCGGCCAGGTCTTCGACGCCGTCTACGGCACCTCCGCGGGCGCGATCAACGGCGCCTGGCTGCTCGGTGGCCGCGCGCGGTCGGGCATGCGTTCCTGGACCGATCCGGAGATCATGCAGCGTGCCATCGATCCGGCCAGGTTGTTACGCGGGCGGCCCGCCTTCGATCTGCGTTACCTGGTGCATCAGGTCTACGACGGCGCCGAGGGGATGAACTTCTCGGCGATCTTGGCCAACTCCACCACTTTTCACCCCATCGCCACCGACATCCGCACCGGCCACGCGGTCGACCTGCACCCCCACATCGTGGACAAACGCACCCTCATGCGCGCGCTGCGGGCCTCCGCGGGCCTGCCCATCCTCGCAGGTCCACCGGTCGCCCTAGGCGGCGCGCACTACTTCGACGGCGGCCTCACCGAAACCGTCCCGGTCCGCACCGCCGTCCGTGACGGCGCTACGCACGCCCTCGTCCTGCGCACCCGCCGCATCGACGAACACCGGCCGCCCGCCTCGCTGCTGCACCGCGTCGTCGGCGGCGGCTACCTGCGCGCCACCGCCCCCGGCGCCTACCGCGCCTGGATTCAGCGCCCGCACCAGCAGGCCATCGAAGACCGCGCCCTCGCCGAACTCGGCGACGCCGTCCTGCAGATCCACCCGCCCCTCGGCTCCCCCGACATCGACAGCGCCGCCCGCGACACCACCCTGCTCGCCACGGCACTGGAGATCGGCCGCCGCGCGGTACACACGGTGCTCGCCGACACGGCTCGCGTCGCCTGACAGTTCCGCGGGTCAGTCCAGCCGGACGGCGACGCCGTTGGACAGGACGAAGTCGTGTAGCTCCAGGTGGGCCGGAGTCGCGGCGGGCGGCACGTCGAAAACCAGTTGGGTGGTTGCGGATTGGCCGGGCGGCAGTTCGAACGAGTAGTTGTAGCCGTGCTGGGCGGACTGCCACATGGTCGCGGTGACATTGTGGTCGAACGGGGTGCCTTGCGCGTCGAACAGGCGCTGGCCGACCGGAAGGAACCACTTCGACTCGTCGGAGATGTTCTGGACGTCGAGGGTGACGATCACGAACGACCCCGTCGCCGACTGAAGGCCGACGCGATGCACGCCGGTATCGACGTTGCGCACGACGAACTCGAACTTCCCGTCCCGCACCGGCGTACCTGCGGCCGGAAGTCCCGGCGAATCGGGCTGATCCGGCGGTGGCGCCGGATTCTCCTCAGCCATCGCCGTCGGCCGCGGCGCACCGGTCCCGTTCGAGTCACCGGTTCGACTGCCTGCCAACAACGCAACACACCCCGCCGCCAGCATGAACGGCGTCAGAAAGATGACAACCAGTGCGCCGATCACCTTGGACAGCACCCCGCCGCGCTTGCGCCGCGGGCGGCGCACCGCAACGATCGGTCGGCGAGCATCCGAATACCGCTGATACTTCGGCCGTTTCGCCGGAGCCGGGAAAACACGACGCCCGTAGCCGACCGGGTAGCGCTGCTGCGGAACCCCCGGACGGGACAGCACTTCCCGAGGACGCGACCCCGGACCCACCGTTCCCGGCTTCGATGGAGCCGAACGCGGCAGCACAAGCGCGCGCAACCCTCGCGCGGCCGCCCCGACCTGCTGCGCGACCGAACTCGACTGCGGTGCAACCGAACCCGACCGTAGCGGACGGTGGTCCGACGAGTAGCCAACCGGCACTTCGGCACCCCGCTGTGCCACTACGGGATATCCACGCGCGTCTTCTCGATACTGCGCTCCGGTCGGATATGACTGCGGCGGCAGATAACTCGCAGGCGACACCTCGAGCCGAGTCGCCACCCGAGTGGGCGTCGGCCCTGGTTCTGGCAGAACCTTCGTCGGCGCAAGCGGTTTCGCCGCGCGAGGCGCGGCGACCGGTTGCTCGCCCAGGGTCGGCGCCGCGCCGGATCGCGACACACCCCACGCAGACCTGACCGGCAGCGCAAAGCCCTCTCGACCGGCCTCTACACGGGTGGCTGTCGGCCCGGATTGCGCCAAGCCCTGCCCGGCCCCGACCGGCTGCGCGGGACCAGGCCGCGCGGGGGGCTGCGGCACGCCCCACATAGGTCCTGGCCGCCCATGTTCCGCTCGACGGGTCTCGACGCGAGTGGGCGCGGGTCCGGATTGCGGCAAAACCTTGGTCGACGCAAGCGATTTCGGCGGACGTGCCGGCGAATCGGGCGGGCGGGTTCCGATCGCAGCGTGCGCGGCAGCGGCGAATTCGCCCGCGGTCGGATAGCGATCGTCAGGCTTCTTGGCCATGCCGCGGGTGATGACGGCGTCCAACGCGGCAGGAACGGCGGCGTTGCGGGACGCGGCGCGCGGCGGGTCGGTCATCAGGTGCGCGTGCATCTGCTGAGCAGGGTCGGTATCACCGTAAGGCCTTGCGGCGGTGAGGCATTCGTAGAGGACGCAGGCAAGTGAGTACACGTCGGAGCGGGCATCGGCCTTACCGGTGAACCGTTCCGGCGCCATGTACGCCAGCGTGCCGATCGCCAATCCGGTTGTGGTTACCGCAGTTTGGCCGATGCCGTGCGCGATGCCGAAGTCGATCAGATAGGCGAAGCCGCCGGAATGCACAACGATGTTGGACGGCTTGACATCTCGATGCACCAGCCCGGCCCGTTGCGCCACATCCAGCGCAACCGCCACCTGCCCGACGATCCCGACGGCCGCGGCAGGCGCCAACTTTCCGGCGGCGACCGTGCTCGCCAGATCCTGCCCCTCGACGAATTCCATGTCGATGAACAGCCGGCCGTCGATCTCGCCGAACCGATGGATCCGCGGAATGTGCGGATCGCGCAGCCTGGCCACCACCTCGGCCTCGCGCTCGAATCGCTTGCGATACCCCGCATCCGCCGCGAGCTCGGTCGGTAGCAGCTTCAACGCCACCCAGCGCGCGCCCGCGTCGTCATACGCCAGCCAGACCTGCCCCATCCCACCCCGGCCGAGCAACCGCTCCAGCCGGTAACCCCCGAATCGCACCTCCCCCATCGCGAACCTCCAGTCACCGTCGACTTGTCCAGGCCCAGCCCGCCGGTCTCCGATCGACCACGGCGCCACTGGAAAACACCAGTTCACGCCGCGAACACCAAAGAACCCAACCTCCTTCGGAGCCTAACCCCGCCCCGCCCGACCGGCCAGTGTGTCGTCAACAACACCCGCCCTCGCCCTGCGTGCCACCCGGCCGTTACTTGTCGTTGCCGTGCTTGCCGTGCCCGTTGCCGTTTCCGTTTCCGTTTCCGTTGCCGTTGCCGTTGCCGTTGTTTTCGCCGCCCGGCTTGTCGCGACCTGGCTTCGCAGTGTTCGCGGGCGGCCCAGTGCCGAGCGCCGCGGGCATCCAGCTCGCGAGCCGGCCGCCAATGCCAACGCACTGCAGTGGGGTGCCGTCCCCGGCGAGGCCGCGCCCGTCGACGGCCGGATCGCACGGCTGCCATACGACCGGATCACTGGCGACCGGCAGGGTTTCCGGAACCGGAAGCGGCGCAGCAGAAACCGGAGCCTGCACCGGCGGGGCGGGCGCGGACGTCACCGAAGGGGGTGCCAGCCGAGGCTCGAAGGATCCGGTTTGCGTGGTCGGCGGCCCGAATATCGAATCAGCCGAGTCTTTCCCATGATCACCGGGCCGACCGAGCCACATCGCCATCCCTACCGCAACGAGCAGCGCGACCAGGGCCGCGACCGCGAATCGCGATCTCGTCACCTGCCGCGAGCCACCGCCGAGCCACTCCGGACGCGTCAGGCGTTGCGAAACCGTGCTGCCGACACCCGGTGACGCACTACCGGAGCCACCACCCACCCGCATCGGAGGGGATCGAAGCGGCTGGGGCAGCACGGCCGTCGTCGGCAATAGCGCGGCGGCGGTCTCGACCGTAGGCACGTCGAGGCCGGTGATCGCGGCATAGGCGGCCGACGCGAATTCGCCCGCGCTGGCGCAGCGCTGCTCCGGAGCCTTGGCCATCCCGCGGGCGATGACCGCGTCCAGCGCGGCGGGCACCGCGGGGTTGACGTCCGCGGCCAGTGGCGGCTCAGTCATCAGGTGCGCGACCATCGACTGCGCCGCATCGGCATTACCGAAGGGCCTTCGCGCGGTGAGGCATTCATACAACACACAGGCCAGCGAGTACTGGTCGGAGCGAGCGTCGCCCGAACTGGCGAAGCGTTCCGGCGCCATGTACGCCAGGGTGCCGACCACATTGCTGCTCGTCGTGATCGCGGGCTGGTCGATCCGATACGCGGTACCGAAGTCGATCAGCTGCACGTGCCCGCCGGGATGGACCATGATGTTGGCCGGCTTGACGTCGCGATGCACCAGGCCCGCCCGGTGCGCGGCGTCGAGCGCCGTCGCGACCTGCACCACCACCCGCACCGCCCGTGCGGGCGACATCGGACCCTCCAGCCGGAGCACGGTGGCCAGATCGGTGCCCTCGATGTACTCCATCGCGAGGTAGAGCTTGTCATCGAATTCGCCGAACGCGTGGATCGCCGCGAGGTGTGGCCCGCGCACCTGAGCCGCAAGCCGCGCCTCCCTGGTGAACCGCTGACGGTACTTGGGGTCGGCCGCCACCGTGGCGGACAACACCTTCAACGCGACGACACGATCGGCGATGCTGTCGTGCGCGAGCCACACCTGTCCGGTGCCACCGCTGCCGAGCAATCGATCGAGGCGATAGTGGCCGAACCACGTCTCACCCATGGTGTTGCACCTCCCGCTAGCCTTTTCCTCATGGAGGATCTACCCGATATCCGTATCGGCACCGCGGAGCGTGAAGCGGCGATGCAACGACTGTCCGATCATTTCGCAGCCGGGCGGCTCAGCGTCGCGGAATTCGACGAGCGCAGCGCGGTGATCGCGGCCGCCGTCACGCGCGGCGACATCACGCCGGTGTTCGCCGATCTGCCGGACCCGCTGGTCAAGGCCGCGGCGGTGCCCGCAAAGCCGGAGTCCGGTTTCCTCTCGGAGTGGCCGGAGCGGGTGATGGCGGTGATCCCGATCCTCGCGGTCATCCTGTTCTTCGCCACCGGCAGCTGGCTGTGGTTCCTGGCCATCCCGCTGATGGGCGCCCTGCTGTTCGGCAGCAGGCACAACCAGGACGACCGCGGCCGGGATCGCCGACGGGACCGCAGGGGCCGCGGCCGGGACGCCATCGACTGATCGAGAACAGCGCGGAGACCGTCGGCATGATCGCGTCGCAACCTGCTCGTCGTCACCCGCGATCGGCTCACCGGACAGCACCGCGCTGCGCGGTACTACGGGACGATCGAATCGGGCTCGGCAACAGCCGCTAGCCTCGGTGCATGCAGCAACAGGAGTCGACGCCGCAGCATCGCGACGAGTGCGGCCACTGATGGAACCGATCGAGATCAACGCGGGGACTTGGTATCTGCGCGCACTCCGCGCCGATGACCGCATCGATGACCGCCCCGCACTGGCCGAGGGCGGCATCACCGACCCTGGCTACGTCGCGTTGCGCACCGCCGGATGGGTGGAGGAATCCCACTTTTCCTGGGCGGTATGCGAACCGACAACCGCCGAGCTGGTCGCCGAAGTAGGCGCGCGCCCCACCGGCGACGGCGCGGCCGAACTCACCGGCTGGGCCCGCGACGGCTACGAACCCGCCCTCGAAGCCGGCCTGAGCACCGTCCGCCGATTCGTCGAAGGCGCCCTGGGCCTGCGCGTGTAATTGCCGGCAATTCCGGCGGCAGCACGACAAAACACGTGCGGCACAACGCAGCCGAGCAGCTGACGAGTGACACAAACGCGCGGTCTGCCGGACGACGTTCCGTCCGGCAGACCGCGCGAAGCTACCACCCAAGCGGCCGCACGAAAATCGCGCCCGGCCCCGGCCGTGCCTACTCGAAGCCGGCCAGCACCCGATCCAGTGCGTCGACCGCGGCATCCAGTTCGGCGGCGGACACCGTCAGCGGCGGCCGGAAACGGATGCTCCGCTCGCCGGTGCCGAGGATCAGCACGTGCTCACGCTCACGCAGCGCGGTGAGCACCTCGTCACGCAGCTGCACCGACGCCACGGTGACCGCGCACATCAGTCCGCGTCCGCGCGGTTCGGTGATACTCGGATGCTGCGCCGCGAGCGTTTCCAGCCGATCGAGCAGGTGCGCGCCGAGTGCCCTGGACCGTTCGATCAGCGAATCCTGTTCCAGCACCTCGAGAATGCGCCGCACGCGCACCATGTCGGTGAGGTTGCCGCCCCAGGTCGAGTTGATCCGGGAGTTGACCACGAACACATTGTCGGGCACCTCGTCGACGCGCCCGCCGGCCATCACGCCGCACACCTGGGTCTTCTTGCCGAACGCGATGATGTCCGGCTGCACGCCGAGCTGCTGGTAGGCCCAGGTGGTTCCGGTCATGCCGACGCCGGTCTGTACCTCGTCGAGTACGAACAGCGCGTCGTTCTCGTGGCACAGCCGCTGCATCGCCTGCAGGAATTCCGGCCGCAGATGCCGGTCGCCGCCCTCGCCCTGGATCGGCTCGGCGATGAAACACGCGATGTCGTGCGGATTTTCGGCGAACGCGCGCCGGGCCTGGTCCAGCGCGCGGGCTTCGGCCTCGTCGATGTCGTGGTCGTCGGTCAGGAACGGCGCGTCGATGCGCGGCCAGTCGAACTTGGGGAACCGGGCGGTCTTCACCGGGTCGGTGTTGGTCAGCGACATCGTGTAGCCGGTGCGGCCGTGGAAGGCGCCGGTCAGGTGCAGCACCTTGGTGCCGAGTTCCGGTGCGCGGCCGTGGCTCTCGTTGTGCCTGCTCTTCCAGTCGAACGCGATCTTCAGCGCGTTTTCCACGGCGAGTCCGCCGCCGTCGATGAAGAACAGGTGCGGCAGCCGGGGATCGCCGAGTACCCGCGCGAACGTCTCGACGAAGCGCGCCATTTCTACGGTGTAGATATCGGAGTTGCTCGGCTTGTTCAGTGCGGCGGTCACCAGCTCCTCGCGGAACTCGGCGTCGTCGGCCAGCGCGGGGTGATTCATCCCCAGCGCGTTGGACGCGAAGAAGCCGAACATGTCCAGATAGGAGCTGCCGTCGCGTTCGTCTACGAGCTTGCAGCCGCGGGACTGTTGTAAGTCCAGCACTAAATCGAAGCCATCAGCGAGGATGCTGGCCGACAGAATCTCGTGCACCCGGGCGGCGGGGGTGACCGCCGGGCGGGTGCGTTCCAGTTCGATGGTCACGCCATCGAGGATACGAAAATTTACGGTTTCTGTACAGGAAAGCGGATTAATTACACGTAACGGCTACCTGTCATAGAATGTCTGCAAGATGATGGTGCTTCGGGTCCTGACGTTGGCGGTCGCTCTGATCTCCTGCAGCAGCTGCTCGAGGTGCCGTGGCGAGGCCACCCGGACCAGCAGCATGTAGCTCTCATCGCCTGCTACCGAGTGGCACGCCTCGATCCCGGGGATGTGCTGCAACACCGCCGGGGCGTCATCGGGCTGCGACGGGTCGAGAGGAGTGATCGCGACGAATGCCGACAACAGCTGGCCGAGTGCCTCCGGGTCGACGTGCGCCGTGTAGCCGCGGATCACCCCGCGCGCTTCCAGCCTGCGCACCCGCGATTGCACGGCGGACACCGACAGGCTCGCCTTCTCGGCCAGGTTCGACAACGTGGCGCGCCCATCGGCCATCAGTTCCCGGATCAGCAGGCGATCGATATCGTCGAGTGCAGGTCGTGCAGGTGTATCCGCCATCAGCGGAGACTAACCCAGGCAGCCCTCCTCGTGGCAGAAACATCACCCCGATCCTCCCAAGACATGGGACAGAGATGCCGCAATGCGGCCGAAAGGTACGGCGGAGCAACAGATGACGGATGTACTCGGCGACCAGTCCACCCGGGAACTCGCGGACCGCGCGGCAGCGGTACTGCGCGGCCTCGGTGTCCAACCCCCTGAACCGGGCGACCTGCCCGCTCGCAGCCCCATTACCGGCACCCAGTTGATGAGCCTGCCATCGAGCACATCGGACGAGGTCGATGCCGCGATCGACCGCGCGGCCACCGCATTCGGCGCCTGGCGCACGGTGCCCGCGCCGATCCGCGCCGCGGTGGTGCGCAGGCTGGCCGAGCTGCTCACCACGCACAAGAGTGAGCTCGCCGAACTGGTGACACTCGAGGCGGGCAAGATCGGCGCCGAGGCCGCGGGCGAGGTGCAGGAGATGATCGACGTCTGCGAGTTCGCGATCGGCCTGTCGCGGCAGCTGTACGGGCAGACGATGCCGTCCGAGCGGCCGGGGCACCGGCTGATGGAGACCTGGCATCCGCTGGGTGTCGTCGGGGTCATCTCCGCGTTCAACTTCCCGGTGGCGGTGTGGGCGTGGAACACCGCGATCGCGCTCGTCTGTGGCGACACGGTGGTGTGGAAGCCGTCGGAGACCACACCGCTGACCGCACTGGCCTGCCACACCCTGCTGCGCCGCGCGGCGACCGAGGTCGGCGCGGATCCCGAAGTGCACCAACTGGTTCAGGGCGCGGCAGAGGTCGGCTCGCGGCTGGTGGACGACGAACGGGTCGCGCTGGTCAGTGCGACGGGTTCGGTACGGATGGGCCGGATCGTGGCACCTCGGGTTGCCGAACGGTTCGGCCGCTGCCTGCTGGAGCTGGGCGGCAACAATGGCGCGATCGTCACGCCCTCAGCCGATCTGGAGCTCGCGGCGCGCGGCATCGTGTTTTCGGCGGCGGGCACGGCCGGGCAGCGGTGTACCACGCTGCGGCGGTTGATCGTGCACGCCGACGTGGTCGGCCCGCTAGTCGAGCGGATCGAGAGCGCGTATCAGCAACTGCGCGTTGGTAATCCGCTGGAAGACGGGGTGCTGGTCGGTCCGCTGATCGACGGCAGGGCCTACGCGGGCATGCGTGCCGCGCTGGACAAGGCGCTCGCCGACGGCGGCGAATTGATCTGCGGCGGTGAACGAGTCGACGGCTTCGGCGACGACGCGTACTACGTGCGGCCCGCGATCGTGCGGATGCCCGCGCAGACCGCGGTGGTGCGCGAGGAGACCTTCGCGCCGATCCTGTACGTGCTGACCTATCACGACTTCGACAGCGCGATCGCCATGCACAACGAAGTGCCGCAGGGCCTTTCGTCGGCGGTCTTCACCGCCGACCAGCGCGAGGCCGAGCGCTTCCTGGCCGCCGACGGCTCCGACTGCGGCATCGCCAACGTCAACATCGGCACCTCCGGCGCCGAGATCGGCGGCGCGTTCGGCGGCGAGAAGCAGACCGGCGGCGGCCGCGAATCCGGTTCGGATTCATGGAAGGCGTACATGCGCCGGGCCACCAACACCGTCAACTACTCCGCCGAACTGCCGCTGGCACAGGGCATCCAGTTCGGCTGAGCCGACGCGATCCGGGCCCAGGTCGTTCGCGGCCTGGGCCCGGATCGCTCAGTCGATCACGGTCGGCAGCGTCTGCAGACCGCGCAGGAAGGTGCTCGGCCGCCACTGCACCTCGTCGGCCATCTTCATGTTCGGATAGCGGGCCAGGATCTTCTCGAACGCCACCTTCGCCTCCAACCGGGCCAGCGGCGCGCCGACGCAGTAGTGGATGCCGTGCCCGAAGGCCAGGTGCCCGCCCTTGCTCTTGCCGGTCTGGCCGATCTGAATGCCGTGCGGATTCTCGAACTGACCGGGGTCGTGATCGGCGGCGGCCAGCGACACCGACACCAACTCCTCGGCCGGAATGTCGATGCCCGCCAAGGTCACCGGCTCGGCGGTGTACCGCAGGGTGGCCAGATGGACCGGACCCTCGTGCCGGAGGAACTCCTCGATGGCCGCCGGAATCTGCTCCGATGACCGCGTGAGCTCCTCATACAGCACCCGATCGCGCAGCATCGCGTAGAGACCGTTACCGATCAGGTTGACCGTCGTCTCGTGCCCGGCCACCAGGATCAGGAACAGCATCGCGATGAGCTCCTTGTCGCTGAGCTTGTCGCCCTCGTGGTTCGCCATGATCAGCTGGGACAGCAGATCCTCGCCGAGGTCCTTCGCTCGCTCGGCGACCAGCCCGATCAGATAGGTGGCCAGTTCGACGCTGGCCGCACCGCGCTCGGCTGCCGTCGCGTAGAACGGCGAATTCGCCGCCGCCAGTTGATCTTCGGCGTTCTCGGCGGAGGCCGCCGTCATCGTGGTCGACAGTTCACGGAACCGCGCCCGATCGGCCTCCGGTACCCCGAACAGTTCGCAGATCACCGTCATCGGAATCGGCAGCGCGTAGTCGGCGATCAAGTCCACCTCGGTCTTGCCCGCCATCTCGTCGAGCAGCTTGTCGGCGAGCGCGTCGATCCGCGGATGCAGCTGCTCCACGGTGCGTGCGGTGAACGCCTTGGTCACCAGCCTGCGCAGGCGGGTGTGGTCCGGCGGATCGGAACTGAGCATGTGCTCCCACAGGTCCGTGCTCACCGTCGTATACGTATCGCCCGGCCGCAGCCGGGTGGTGATGGGCGCCAAGGCGGCCGCGCCCTTCTTGATCCGGCCGTCCGCGAGCACCTCCCGCGCGAGCTGATAGTCGACCACCAGCCAAGAGGTCAGCCCGTTGGGCAGCAGGACGTGATGGATCGGGCCTTGCTTGCGCAGTTCGTCGTACACCGGATGTGGGTTGTAGACGAAGTCGGTGCCTAGTTTGATCAATGGCTTGGTCATGAGAACTCCCTGGCCGTTTTGCGGTTACTGCCGCCGCCGCTGCTGACTTGGAGCGGTTTCAATCCCCAGGCCTCGGCGACGAGTCGCGCCAGGAAGCCCAGTTCTTCATCGGTGTGCGCCATTTCGGGTTTGATGCTCTCCAGGACCCACTGGACCTTCCCGTCGAACTCCGACAACCAGGTCGCCAGCGCGATCGGCTGCCGATCGGCCTGTTCGGTGTCGATGCCCTGGAACACCCCGCGCATCACGAACATGGTCGGCTCCGCGCCATTGCGCATCACGGTCGGCACGAAGGGGTCGAGTACGCCCATGTTGGAGCACATGCCGACGGTGATCGGCGGGATGTCGGCGAGCCGTTCCACCATCGCTTCCGGGAGCACGTCGATCAGCTCGGGCGGCATGTTCCGCGGGCGCGAGATCCCGCCCGCGCCGACCCCGTGCACCGCGCCGAAGCCTGCCTTGCTCGCCGCGCGCAGCGGCGCGAGATCGAACCGATCCAGCCAGTCCCGCTGCACCACGATCGGCACGCGGGCAAAGGAATTCGAGTCGATCTGGTCCTGCTCCCGCAAGATCCGCACGGCGGTCATCAGCACCAGCGGAGCCGTCTCGCCCACCGCACCGCAGTGCCGCAGGAGGTCGGCGACCAGCGCCAGATACAGCGTGTTGGTGGAACCGCCACGCTGTGCCGCCAGTTCCTTCCATTGCGCCGCGTCGAAGGTGGCGATGATCGAGCCTTCGCGCCAGCCGAGCGGCGCCGGCTCGCGCGACGCGCCGCGGCGGGCCATCGCCTGACGAATTGCCTTGCGGTGCGCTGGATCCCGATACGCGCGACGCGCTTCCGAAACCACTTCGCGCGCCACCGCGATACCGCGGGTGGTGCCGTCCTTCAGATCGTCGCGAAGTCGGCCGACGTCGTCGAGGCCCTCCGTCTTCGCCAGTTCCGGCTGGACCAGTCCGATGGCGGCCATCAGTCCCGCGTGGCCGTCCGCGATGGCGTGCGACGCGACGCAGGAACAGACCATGCCGCCGGATCGGGTCGGCACCGCCGACAGCCGCCATCCGCGCCCCTGCTCGGGATCGAGTGGGTACTGTGCCTGGTCGTTCGCCCAGGCCAGCGCGTCGGCGTCGTCGATCGCGGCGTGCTCCATGGTCAACGGCAAGGCGGTGTCCGCGAGCACCCAGCGCCACCGGGCGAAGGGCACCCGGGGGCGCCGCACCCGCCGCATGAACGGGCCGGAGCGCAGCTGGGCGTACATCTCCCGCAACTCGTCCTCGGTCAGCGAGTTCGCCAGCACCGTCACCGTCTGACTGATGACCGGTGCGCCGTGGCCGTGATGCAGCCGCAGGAATGCCTTGTCGGTGAGACCGACATACACCGGGGCCATCAGGAAGCCTCCCGATCCATCAGCTCCGAGGCGTCCGACAGGAAGGCGGGCTCGGCCAGCCGCAGCATCCGCTCCTGCGCGACCATCGCCACCAAATCGCCGTTGCGACTGAATATCCGGCCCTGGGTAAACGCCCGGCCGCCCGCCGCCGACGGCGATATCTCGTCGTAGAGCAGCCAATCGTCCACCCGGAACGGCCGCATGAACCAGATCGAATAGTCCAGCGCGGCAGTCTGGATGGCGATACCCGGGTGCGCCGCGACGGCGGCTCCCAGCAGCGTCATGTCGCTGGCGTAGGTGAGCGCACAGCTGTGGGTCACCGGGCAGTCCGGCAGCTCGCCGGTGTAGCGGAGCCAAACCTGTTGGCGCGCCGCGCAAATCGCGCCGTCTGGCACCCGGCGGAGGTCCCAGCCGTCCCATTCGTTGCCCGCGTCGCCCATCCCGATGGGTGCCAGCGCTTCGGGTTCGGGAGCTTCCGGACACGGGTCGGCATGCCGCACACCGTGCCCACCGACATGGAACGACGCGACCATCAGGAAGGTCTCTCGACCGTGCTGCAGGGCCCGTATCCGGCGAACACCGAACGAGCGGCCGAGCTTGACGGTGTCGACCAGATAGTCGATCGGAATCTCCGGCGTCGTCGGCCGGACGAAATATCCGTGTATCGAATGAACGGAGAATCCGGCGTGCATCCCCGCCGAGCCCGCCGCCAGCGCCCTCGCCGCCACTTCGCCCCCGAATGTCCGAACCAGCGCGGTGCGGTGCTGGAGCTTGCCACGAAAGAAATTCGTGTCGATTTGCTCCACCGCCATTGCGTCGAGTAGTTCCACCATGGGTCAACCTTCTTTGCGGTGTCTGATATCGGCGACGACGCTGTCGCTACCCATCCCAGCGTCAGCGCGGATTCGTACCGCTTTCACTGACCCGTAGATAGGTTTTGAGACGCAACTCGATGACGTTTCGATCTCATCTTGCTACACGTCGTATCAGATACAGTGAACCTCTAGCTAATAGAGTTCAAGGTGCTGTACTTCAGATCACACAACCCCTACGGAATCTTTACGCGAGCGGTTCTACGACAATTCAGCACATTCCGCCCATGCGCTGCGATTCACGCCGTAAACCGACGAAGAATCCGCTCCTAGCAGCAAAGACAAGGAAAGTCAGATATTTCCATATTGCCTGATTAGTCCGGTTTTTGAGGCCAGTGATCGGCCATCGGTATGGACAGGACAGGCCCGTCGGAAGCGTCCGCAACCCCAGCACCCTGCCCGCAGGCAGGTCGCGCCATAGCCGTCTATAAATATTACGAGGCGAATAATTAGCTACAACGTAACGTGTCGCTAATATTCGATTCTTCCGCCGCACGGATTGTCCGAATTATCGCTCAATTCGGACTACCACTCGCAGTTTCTCAGACAGCTCCGCCCGCGCTGACATCGGAATCCTCGACCCCGCCGGATTCCCGCAGCGGGATCTCCTTCCAGAACAACACCATGACCAATGCGACCACCGCGAGCACGGAAGCGGCGACGTACACCGTCGACATGGATTCGGCGAAGCCCGTCTGCAACGGCCCAGCGAGAGTCGGGTTCAACTGCTGAATCACCGAACTGTCGTCGAGCACCTTCTGGACCGCGGCTTGGTCGTGATGCACCAGCCCCTGCGCGAAGGCCACGTCGGCCGGGTTGCCGCTGTGCAAACCCGCCACCACCGCCTGCTGATACGCCGGGCGGGTCGAAGCCGCCTCGATCGCGGCGGTCACCTTGGTCGGCAGCAGGCCGAACAGCGTCGACAGCATCGCCGCGACACCGAGCGTGCCGCCGACCTGACGGAAGAAGGTCGCGGCCGCGCTCGATACACCCATGTCCTTGGGCGCAGCGGCGTTCTGGATGGCTAAGGTGATGGGCTGCAACAGATTTCCCAGCCCGAATCCGGTGATCGCCATGAAGATCATGGTTCGCCACAGCGGCGTATCCGGCGTCAGATAGTGGAACAGGAACAAGCCGACAGCGACCGTGGCGGTGCCGATAATCGGGAAGGCTCGGTAGCGACCGGTCCGCGAGATGAGCCGGTTCGACACGATCGAACCCACCATCAGCCCACCGACCATCGGCAACAGCTGCAGACCCGCGGCTATCGGACTGGCACCCCGGACAACCTGCAGGTACTGCGGAACCAGAATGATGCCGCCGAACAGGGCCGCACCGACAACCATCGCGATCGCGACGCCGAGCGCGAAAGTCCGATTTCGGAACAGCCGCAACGGAATCAGCGCCGCGTTGCCCATCTTCGCTTCGATACCGACGAACGCGACCAGCCCGACCACACCGATCGAGTAACAGGCCAACGCGCCCACGCTGGTCCATCCCCAGCTACGCCCCTGCTCCGCCACGATCAGCAACGGCGCGATGCCGGCGGCGAAGGCCACCGTGCCAAGCCAGTCGACCGGCCCCCGAGCCGAATTACTCCTCGGCATCCGCACCACGCGATACACCACAACCAGCGCGATCAGGCCGATCGGCACATTGATCAAGAACACCCAGCGCCACCCGGTGATCCCCAGAATGGCGTGCTGACTGGCGAAAAGCCCGCCGAGCACCGGGCCGATCACACTCGCCGTCGCCCAGGTGGCCAGGAAATGCCCCTGGTACTTCGCCCGCTCGCGCGGACTCACGATGTCGCCGAGCACGGCCGACGCGAGCGACATCAGCCCACCCGCCCCCACGCCCTGAATGGCACGGAACGCCGCGAGCTGATACATCGACTGCGCCACCGTGCACAGCAGCGATCCGCCGACGAATATCGCGATCGCGGCGAGCAGAAATGGCCTGCGGCCATACATATCCGACAATTTGCCGTACAACGGCGTTGTCAATGTCGCGGTGATCAAATATGCCGTGGTGACCCACGCCTGCAAGGAGTAGCCGGACAGGTCATCGGCGATGGTCCGGACGGCGGTCGCGGTGATCGTCTGATCCAGCGCCGCCATGAACATGCCGAGGACCAGGCCACTCAGAATGATCAGCACCTGCCGATGCGTGAAACCGGCCGGACCCGCCTGCGCCGCGGGCACAGCCGCCCGCTCGGTCCGATGTCCGCGATGAGTCAGCGCCATCAGCAACTCCTGAAATCAGAATCAAGCATCAGTTGTCGAACTGCGGCCATTCCCATCCCCGGACCGCGGCGACCTCGCGCCCACAAGCTAAGCAGCAACCATAAACCTCGGTCACGATTCGGGAAACGACGAGTGATGTCTATCTCAAACACCCCAGCACAGTGATCCAGACCACACTCCCTGGTGGCTCACGGGTGCCCGCCTCCGAGTCGTCCAGCCTCGCTTCGACACGCCCTACCAGGCGTTTTCGCATCTAGGCACGCAGTGTGTAGGGTTGGGGAACACCCGACGCGGGGTGGAGCAGCTCGGTAGCTCGCTGGGCTCATAACCCAGAGGTCGCAGGTTCAAATCCTGTCCCCGCTACAAACGATACGGCCCGAAACCTTTTGGTTCCGGGCCGTTTTCGTTGTCGCCGGGCGGCGCGGACAGGCCATTCGGATTTTCACTCTTGCCCGGCGATTCGAGCATTCCCGCCGGGACGCGGTCCGGCATGCTGAAGCCCATGTGTCTGGTACTGATCGGCTGGCGCGCACACCCGGAGTATCGGCTGATCGTGGCGGCCAACCGCGACGAGTTCTACACCCGCCCAACGGAATCGCTGCGCTGGTGGCCCGAGGTACCGGGGCTGCTTGCGGGCCGGGATCTGGAGGTCGACAACCAGGTGCCGGGCTCGTGGCTAGGCCTGGTACCCGGCGATCGCCGATTCGCGGCGGTGACCAACGTCTACGGCCGCAGGGAACACCGCACCGACGCCCGCTCTCGTGGCGCACTGCCCATGGCGTACCTGCGCGGCGTGACCGGACCCGAGAAATTCGCGCGTGCGATCGCGGCAGCCCCCGACGACTACAACGGCTACAACCTGGTGGTCTCGGACCTGGAATCGCTGTGGTGGCACAGCAATCGGAGCACCGCGACCCCGCTGGAACTCACTCCGGGACTGCACGGGCTGTCCAACGGCGCCCTGCTCGGCTCCTCGAATCTGGCCGATCCCACCGAGATTCGCACCGAATCCGATGCACCCGCATGGCCGAAGGTGTGGGAGGGCCTGCGCGGCCTGCACGCCGTGATCGATTCCGATCCTGCCGATGTGCCGGGCTACCTGCGCGTACTTGCCGACCGGACCCTCGCCGCCGACCACGAGCTGCCCGATACCGGTCTGCCGCCGCGGCACGAGCGCGCCGTCTCGGCTCGCTTCGTCGCCGACCTGCTGTATGGAACTCGTTGCAGCACTGTGCTGTTGGTTCGAGAGGACGGCGCATTCTCGATCACCGAGCGATCGTTCGGCCACCGCACCCAGGTGACCGGTGACGCCGTGTACACCGGCAGGCTCGACTTGGACGACGCGGCGGTGGCGGGCCGGTGATCGAAGAACCGCCCGTGCCGAACGTTTTCGACAAGTCGCAGCCGCTCGGTGCGGAGCATGCGTTGATCGAGGTCATCTACCGAGCGGCTGCGGCGGTGCTCGGGCGGCAGACGACGGCCGCGGACCCTACCTTCCATGACATGGGCTTCGATTCGATGGGACTGCTAGAGCTGTGCAACAAGTTGACGGCGCACACCGGACTGACACTGCCCGTCACCGTGCTGTTCGATCATCCGACGCCGTCCGCACTGGCGCGAGAACTCGTGCGGCTCAACACAGCACAGCGTTGACGTAGCTCTTTGTCTGCATCAGGAATTCGACTATGCGGCCGTCCGGTAGGAGCTCGGGTGTCGACCAGTGATCGTCACAGTCACCCACATACGCGGTGCCGATTGTCGGCTCATCCAATATCTGTTCGATGAGCGCCTGCCCGTCCGCCCCGATCACCCTCAGCGCGAGGCTATTTCGCAGCGGAGTCACCCCGTCCGCCGATGACCACGGGGCGATCCATACGCAGGGAAACGGCAGCTCGATACCGAGCTGTGGTGCGTCACCGCGCCCCACCTGGAATACCGCCGGCCGGAGCACGGCGCTGCCGTCGCCGAGCTCATCGACGATCCCATCGCCACCCAGCCAGGCGGTCGTGCCTGCGCCATGGCTGCGCAGATACGTATCGAGCATTCGTGCCGTGGCTACGGATTGCACTGGCAGCACGGCATCTTCGGCTTCCGGCGGCCTGCTCGGCAGGTTCGCGAGCCGTTGCGCGATGGCGTCGGCCACCTGCGCCGGGTCATGCTCTACGAAGATCGCGGTGGTATTGGTGCAGGTGGTGCCGCCCGCATGACCGATCGAGCCGACGATCGCGTCCACCTGATGCCGCCAGTCCTGCCCGGTCAGCAGTATCTTCGAACGCCCTACACCCTGCGTTAGCACCGAGCGATCGGTGGCGTACTTACCGATCACCTCGCCGCCGTAGACCAGCGCCAGGTCCGCGCCGCCGATGAGGTCGTCGGAAACCGTTGGCTCGGTGGGCAGGAGCACGAGGTGGTCGTCCCGGAATCCGGCGGCGCGGAGCGCTCCGACGAGGCGATGCGCGGTGAACGGTTCGCGAGGCGAAGGGCGAACCGCCACGCGGTAGCCCAGCGCCACCGCCTCCAGCCAACGAGACTGCGCTGCGGGATGGTTGCCTGCGGCATTGACCGCGAGCACATCTGCGCGCCTGGACCATACGAGCCGCCGCGCGCGCGGATCACGGTCAGCGCCCGCCGGCCTGACGTCCTGAACCGCCTGGCATACCTGCCGCGCCACGTCCGCGATATACCGGGTTGCGGCGCGCACAGCCGAGATCGGTACCCCCGATACTCGGCTGACCACGTGCTCGTACTCCCGCACCGACAGGTCAGCGATGGTCTCGGTCGCGAAGAGCTGTCCCGCCTTGGTCAGCGCCGCTGCTCGTTCCGCTGCGGGCATCGTCGGCGCCTGCCGCAGCGCAGCGAGGCTGCGGTATACGAATACCGATGGCACCAAAGACATCTCGGCGACCGGCAGCTCGGTGACGGAGCGGATCTCGTGGCGGTTGTCCGCCTGGAAACGTCCACGCGGACCGAGGGCGGCCAGCTGGATCAGGTCACTCATTCAGTAGACGCCCTCGATGACCGGGTTGCCGGACAGCGACGGAATCGGCCGGATATCGGCGACGGAATCACCGAGCCCGCCTTCCGGTGCCCGCACCCGAAGCGCCAGGTCGCGTTCCAGATTGTTCGGCAGCAGCATGCTCTTGCTGACGTGGTTCATGACTACCTGGCCGCGCTCACCGTAGGCCACCGCCGTTCTGGTATCGGGGTCGACCACAGAAAGGAAAATATACGGCGAGAAGGTGTCGAACACGCACGGCTCGTCGTCCGCGAGTCCCGCTCGCTCGATCGACGTGCCGAGCATCGTCACGCTGCCGTAGTAGCCGTAAAAGCTGACATCCGGGAACAGCTCGGTGCGGAATACCCGACGCGTATCCGACCCCATATGCGCACCACCCCAGATGATCCACTCGACTTTGCGGTTGATCAGCTCGACGAGCTCGCCGTTCCGGGATATCCGCTCCAGCAGCGGCGGGGTGACGACCAGAACCGAGATGTCCTGTGTGCGCAGCACAGTCTCGGTCTGCCCCACGAGATGCTCCAGGTACCGCGCGGTCGCTACCCTGTCGCCGGTGCGGATACATTCCTTCACCCACCGCGGATCGATGTCGATGGTGAATCGGAAGCCACCCCTGCGCCGCACCATTTCCGCAGTGAAGTCACCGAACAGATGAGGCCCGCTCGGCACGAGCGCGAGCCAATGGCAGCCGCGCCGAAATCCGCGTATATCGAGATCTCGGCTCGACCATTCCATCAACAGATTCATCCAGTCGGCCATGAACACCAACCGCTTGGGCTTGCCGGTCGTCCCACCCGAGTCATATACCGCGTATATCTCTGGATCGGCACCGTAGCCGCGTGGCACGAGATCGCCCACCGGGACATCCCGTAGCTCGTCGGCCACATCGGGAAACAACGCCAGATCCCGCGGCGTGCGCACGTCGGACAGCGGGTCGAAATCGAAATCCTGCGCCTTGTGTAGCCAGAACGGCGAACCGGTCGCCGGCGAGAAATGCCAGCGCATCGCCGATTCGATGAATTCTTCGGGCGGCATCGCCGGCTCGCAGGTTCCGCGCGAAGACCGGTCGTACACGTGGGTCATGGACTCGACTCCTCGATATCCGCAGGAGACGGCCGGCGGCAGCCAGCCGTCTCCCCAAACGGTCGACGTAATATCGTCAGATCGGCATGCGAAATATTCAGGATGCCGGATGCGAGAATGTCATTGTCAACTTGAAGTCCTCTTTCTTGGCTTTCTTGTCATCGGCCTCGACTTTCTCGGCGCCCTTGGCATCGGCGTCGTCTCCGGCGAATTTGGTCGAATCGTCCGACACCTTGCCCTTGAAATAGAATTTGTCCGTACCTTTACCATCCGGATCACTGCCACTGGTCCGATGGGAAGTTATATGACTGAAAGTACCGTCCGCCCATTTGACGTCCCCCTCGTCTTCGGCCGTGTCATTCGCGGTACCTTTCTCATCCTCAACTTTGCCCTTGAAAGTGACGGATTTCGGTCCATCGATGGCCTTTCCCTTGCCGTCCTTGCAGGTAGCACCATCCTTCTTGACCGTGCCGACCACCTTGGTGTCCTCAGCGTTTTCACTGAGCGGCGGATCGAAAGTGACAGTTCCGGAAAATTCGCACACCGCGTCGATCACTTTATCTGCGGCGCTCGCGACGTTCGGTGTCGAAAAAGACACAGCAACGGCGCACAATGCGAACCCTGCGGCCCAGCTTGCACGGTGGACAGAGGTTTCGAACACGGGCTCTCCTCCTGGAATAGTTTTGTATGTTTTCTTCAAGAGTCGATCGGTCGATTTAATTGTATTATTTAAAACCGTATGGAATTATCCGACACGCGGCGTAGATCCATGCCTTCTTCGGCGGGCACGGCTGCCATGGCGTCGGACAGATACTTGGTCAGCAATGTCGGCGTGGGAAAGTCGAAGATCACCGTCGGCGACAGCCGCAGACCGGTATCCGCGTTCAATCGATTGCGAAGTTCGGTCGCGCACAGCGAATCCAAGCCGAGGCCGACGAACTCGTCTTCGATCGATACCGTGCCCTGCGGTTCGTATCCCAGGACCGCAGTGGTGTGCGCACACACCAGGTCGAGCAGGGCACGATCACGCTCTTCGGCGGGCAAGGCCGCCAGCGGTCGCACGCTGGATCCGTCGCCACCGACCGGCGGCCGCTCGGGCGCGGCGACCACCGCGCCGGTGGCCGCGGGGATCAGATTGAGTGGCGCGAGAACGGCTTCGGTGGACTCGAGCGCCGAATCGAGCAGCGCCAGCCCGTCGGTGATCGGCATCGGCGCCATGCCGCTACGGGCGAGCGTGCGAAGCAGCCGGGCGCCGAGGTCGCTGCCCATTCCGGTCGCGGTGTCCCACCACCCCCACGCGAGCGACACCGCGGGCAAGCCTGCCGACCTGCGCCGCCGCGCCAGCGCATCCAGGAAGGAATTGGCCGCGCCATAACTGGCCTGCCCCGCGACGCCGAACAGTCCCGCGCCGGAGGAGAACAACACGAACCGCGCCACATCGAGGTCTCGGGTCAGTTCGTGCAAGTGCAGTGCCCCATCGACTTTCGGGCGCAGCACCCGATCGACACGCTCCGGCGTCAGCGCCTCGATCACTCCGTCATCGAGGGTGCCTGCGGCATGCACCACCATCGTCAACGGATGCTCAGCCGGTATCCCGTCGAGCACCGCGGCCACGGCCGCACGATCGGCGACATCGCACGCGATGACGCGTACGGTGGCGCCCGCGCCGGTCAGCTCCGCAGCGAGTTCCTGCGCGCCCGGCGCGTGCAGACCACGACGACTCACCAGCACTACGTGCCGGAGCTGATGCTTGCCGACCAGATGCCGGGCGACCAACCCGCCCAACGCCCCGGTACCGCCGGTAATCAGCACCGTGCCGTCTCGATTCACCGCCGTCGGCACGCTCAGCACGACCTTGCCCACGTGCCTGGCTTGACTCATGAACCGGAACGCCCGTGGCGCTCGCTCGATCGGCCAGGCATGCACGGGCAACGGCGAAATCTGCCCGGCAGCGACCAATGTCAGTAGCTCCCTGAGCATTCGGTGGATGTCGTCCGCGTCGAAGTCCGCGAGATCGAACGCGGCATAGGCGACGCCGGAGTGTTCGGCCCGCATCCGTTCGGGGCTGCGGATATCGACTTTCCCCAGTTCGATGAAGCGTCCCTCCGGCGCCAACAGCCGCAGCGACGCGTCGATGTACTCGGATCCGAGGCTGTTCAGCACCACGTCGAGCCCGCGGCCGCCGGTGCGCGCACCGAACTGTTCGGCGAAGCCGAGATCACGGGAGGACGCGATATGAGTGTCCGGTATTCCCAGCGCGCGCAGGACCGGCCACTTCGCTGCGCTCGCGGTGGTGAAGATCTCCGCGCCAAGGTGCGCGGCGAGGTGGATCGCGGCCATGCCGACGCCACCGGTCCCGGCATGGATAAGCAACTTATCGCCGGGTTGGAGCCCGGCGCGCTCGGTCAACGCATGATACGCGGTGAGGTACGCCACCGGGAACGCCGCCGCGGCGCCGAACGACCACCCGGCGGGGATCGGGGCGGCAAGGCGCTGATCGGTGGTCGCGATGGCGGCGAAGGGTGCGGTGAACAGGCCGAGCACTCGATCTCCCGGCCTGAAATCAACCACGTCCGAGCCAGTTTCGATGACGACGCCCGCTGCCTCGCCGGTTCGCCCGATCGCGCCGGGCAGACGGCCGAGGGCAGTGAGCACATCGCGGAAGTTGAGCCCTGCTGCGCGAACGCGGAGACGAATCTCGCCGGGCTGCAACGGCTTCATGGATTCCGGGTGCGGCAGGAGCGCGAAATCGTCCAGCAACCCCGCCTGCTGTTGGCGGAGCCGCCACGGCACTTCACCGGCCGGACAGGGCAAGTCGGCAAAGTCGCCGCTGAGCGACGGGCGATACAACCGGCCCTCCCGTATCCCCACCTGATCTTCGCCCGTGGCGAGCGCGGCCACCATCGCGCGCCATGAGTCCGCGTGCTGATCGAGGTCCATCAGTACGAGCCGACCGGGGTGCTCGGCCTGCGCCGAGCGGACAAGCCCCCAGACCGGAGCGCACGTCAGGTCGGATATGCCCTCGTCGACGCCGACCGCGACGGCTCCCCGGGTCAGCACCACCAGCCGTGACGCGGCGAATCGGTCGTCCGACGTCCATTGCCGGATCAGGTCGCACAGCTCGGTAACGGTGCTGCGGATCCGATCCGCGGACTCGATGTCCCCCTGCACAAAGCACTGCACGAACACCGCCGCCGGTACGACCGGTTCGCGCGCCAGCGCGGCCAGTCGCTCGACATCGCCTGCCGCGATGACTATTTGGGCTTCCGGCGGCGAAGTCGGGTCGGCCGGCTTCGGCATCGGCGTCCATCCGGGGAGGTACAGCCTGGGCTCCGGGCGCGCAACCCGAGCGCGCGCGTGCCGCCACCGCAACGACTCGATCGAGATGACCGGCGCACCGGCCTCGTTCGTGGCCGTGATGGCTACCTCGGTGGGCCCGGTCGGCACCACGTGAACACGCAGGCGTTCAGCACCCCGCGAATACACGGATACGCCCCGCCAGACGAAGGGCACCGGCGGTCCACTCGGGTCGGTGTCGGACGGCGCGATGAAATCGACGCCGCTCACAGCCGCGTCCAGCAGCGCGGGGTGCAGATCGAACCGCGGCCGGACACCGGGATCGATATGCCCGGCGAGATCGACCTCGGTGCAGACCTCGCCTGCGCCCACCCACGCCGCACGCAGGCATTGGAAGGCCGGGCCGAGGGATAAGCCGCGTCTGGCGAGCCGATGGTAGAAGTCGCCGATCTCAGCGATCGCCGCATCGGCGGGCGGCCAGGCCTTGGCGTCGTATTCGAGCGGCTGGGCGGCGGGCGCGAGCACACCGGTGGCGTGCCGGGTCCACGGCGCGGTATCGGTGGTCCCGGCGGGCCGGGAAAGGATCTCCACTGATCGGCCCTCGGTTTCGTGCGCGGTACCGACGACCAGTTGCAGCCACAGTTCTCCGTCTTCCGGCAATTCCATCGGCGATTCCAGCACGAGCTCCCGCACCCGCGCGCAACCCAGCAGTCGACCGGCCCGCAGCGCGAGTTCGAGCATGGCGGTGCCCGGAAACACGATGGCGCCCAGTACCCGATGCTCGGTGAGCCACGGCTGAGTACGGGTGGACACGCAGCCTTCGAGCAGGAAGGTGTCTGTATTCGCGACGGCGGTAACGCTATTCAGCCATGGGTGGCCGATCTCGTCATGGCCGTACGCGGTGCCGGTCCGCACCCGGCGAATCTCGGGCCAGAAGCGCCGTCGCTGAAAGGCATAGGTCGGCAGGCTGATTCGCCGAGTGGTGCGTCCTGCGAAGACGGCGTGCCAGTCCGGCGTCACACCGTGCACGTGGAGCGCGGCGAGTGCGCCCATCACACCGGGCACACCGCCGTCACGCGCGGTCAGCATCGGTATGGTGACGGCGTCATCGGGCAGACATTCCCGCGCCAGCGTGGTCAGCGCACCATCCGGGCCCAGTTCGATAAACCCGGTGACGCCGCAACTTTCGAGTCGACGCATACCTTCCTGGAAGCGCACGGTATCGCGTACCTGCGTCACCCAGTACTCCGCCGAACAGAGTTGCTCGGCCGACGCGAAATCACCGGTCACCGTGGACACGATCGGCATGTTCGGTGGCGAGAAGTCGACGGTGGCAAGGGTTTTCCGGAACTCGTCCAGCATGCCGTCCATATGCGGCGAATGACAGGCCCGGCTCATGCGCAACCGGCGAGTCCGATAGCCCTGTGCCGCCCACGCTTCGGCGATCCGCGCAACGATCGCCCCGTCGCCGGAGATCACCGTCGACGACGGCCCATTCGATGCGGCGACGTTCACCTGGTCTTCGTATCCGGTTAGCGTGGCCAGCACCGCGTCCGCAGGCGCCCCGATCGCGATCATGGCACCGTCGCCCGGCATGGCTTGCATCAGCCGACTCCGGGCGGCGACAACCCGACATGCGTCCGGCAGGGCGAGGACACCGGCCACGTGCGCCGCCGCCAGCTCGCCGACAGAGTGAGCGAGCACGACATCCGGGCGCACTCCGTAGCTTTCCAGCACCCGGAACAACGCGATCTCGAGGGCGAACAACGCGGGGTGCCCGTACGCGATCTCGTCGAGCAGCGCGGACCGCTCGGAACCGGCGGGGGCGAACATGACCTCCCGCAGCGAACAGCCGAGATCGTCGTCCAGGTGCCGACAGACCTCGGTCAAGGCCGCGGCGAAGACCGGGAGTGTTTCGTACAACTGCCTGCCCATACCCGCGAGCTGAGATCCGCCACCCGCGAAAAGGAAAGCGAGCCGAGTACGGGATGGCGCCACACCGCGCTGGATGCCCGGCGTATCACGCTCTGCCAGCAGGGAATCCAACGCGGCCAGGAAATCCGTCCTGGTGCGAGCCAGCACCACCGCGCGGTGCGAGAACGCGGTACGCGTTGTGGCCAAGGAGAATCCGAGATCGGCGATCGAGATTTCGGTGTGCGCGAGCACGTGTTCGCGCAACCGGCGAACCTGTTCGATCAATGCCGCGTCACCTCGGCCCGAGATCGGGCTCGGCACCAGGAATTCGCGAGGTGCCGGATCGCCTTCGGAGCGCATGCCCGGCTCGGGGCCCTGCGGGGCGGCTTCGATGATCGCGTGGGCATTGGTTCCCGTGACGCCGAACGCCGACACTCCCGCCCGGCGCGGCCGCGGCTGCTCCGGCCACGGGGTGCCCTCGGTCAGCAGCGCTATCGATCCGCCGGACCAGTTCACGTGCGGCGTCGGCTTGTCGACGTGCACGGTCGCGGGCAATACACCGTTGCGCATCGCCAGCACCATCTTGAGCACGCCGGCGATGCCCGCCGCGGCCGTCGTATGACCGATGTTCGATTTCACCGACCCGATCCAGAGCGGACGATCCGGCCGCCGGTCCCGGCCATACGTGGCGAGCAGCGCCGCCGCCTCCACCGAGTCGCCGAGCACCGTGCCGGTGCCGTGCGCCTCCACCGTGTCGACCTCGTGCGGGCCGAGCCGGGCGTCGGCGAGCGCGTGCTCGATCACCTGCCGCTGCGCGAGCCCGTTGGGTGCTATCTGCCCGTTGCTCCGGCCGTCTTGATTGACCGCCGACCCGCGGACGACGGCCAACACCGGATGACCGTTCCGCCTGGCCGCCGAAAGCCCTTCCAGCAGAAGCACACCGGCGCCCTCGGCCCACATCGTGCCGTCCGCCGCCGCGGCAAACGGCTTGCACTGACCGTCCGGCGCCAAGCCACGCTGCTTGCAGAATTCGATGAGGGTCCGGGGCGTGGACATCACGGCGGCGCCGCCGGCCAGGGCCATGCCGCATTCGCCGCGGCGCAGCGCTTGAACGGCAAGGTGCAGACCAACGAGCGAGGACGAACACGCGGTGTGGACGGTGAGTGCCGGCCCTTTGAGGTCGAGCGCATAGGAGATACGGCCCGATGCCATGCCGAGTGCGGTGCCGAGAACCCGGTAGCCTTCGGTCGTCTCCGATTGTTCCAAGAGCTCGACGTAGTCGCTATCGGTGACGCCGACGAAGACGCCGGTCTGACTGCCCTTGAGCGTCGCCGGATCGATGCCGGCGCTTTCTATACTTTCCCACGAGATTTCCAGTAATAGACGATGTTGCGGATCCATGGCGAGGGCTTCCCGCGGCGAAATATCGAAGAATCCAGCATCGAATTCATCTGCGTCATGCAGAAAGCAGCCAGCGCGCACATAGAGTGAATCGAGCGGTTCAGAATTGTTCGGATTCGCTACATTCCATCCACGATTATGCGGGAAGGCAGATATTGCATCACGACGATCGACAATGAACTGCCAAAGATCTTCCGGAGATCGAATATCACCGGCGTATCGGCAGGCCATTCCGACAATAGCGACATCGCCCTCGTCAGCACCGAATACAGCAGAATCGCCCGCCAAAATGCCTGCGAGAGAGCTCCTTTCGGCTTCCACGTGACCGATCCTCCCCGAACGTCGCCGACCGATCAGAACACGTCAAGATCACTCCCGCATGATCTTACTGATCATAAACCTTCCATCTGGATACTCACAAGTAACCATAACCATCCCCGGTCAGACCACTGTTGATCACTTGTCCATAGTTGGTTCGCACGACTCGACACCTGCTCTTCAAATTTAAAAGAGGCACGTTCAAGAATCCACCACCTCCGGAGATGGGTGTCCGAAGCAGTGATCTCGCACTGTTAGAATAACTTCGTACAGTTTGGAAGGATCCGCGTTCACATTTGCCTCGTCAGGAGGTCAGCGGCTTTGTCTCATCCAACTCTGACTGCATCCAACCTGCCCGACCTGATCAGCTCCGGTTTCCGTCGCGACCCGTATCCCGCCTTCCATCGTCTGCGTGCGGACGCACCGGTGCACTACAGCGCCCAGTGGCGCGCCTGGCTGATCACTCGGTACCGCGACGTCGTCACCGGACTGAGCGACCCCGCGGTCTCCGCCGACCGCATCACCCCGCGGCTGCGCCAGTTCCCGGCGGCGGACAGGCCACGCTTCGGCGAGTTGACGAAGGTGCTCTCGCAGTGGCCACTGCTGCTCGACCCGCCGCGCCACGCGACCGAACGCGCGCCGCTCACCGCGGCGATGCACCGGTCGGTCATCCAGAAATTTCGTCCGCTGGTCCACGCCGTGGTGACGGAACTTCTGGACCGCGCGCTCGACCGGCAGCACGTGGACGCCGTGGCCGACATCGCCGTCCCGCTGCCGCTCTACGTCGTCGCCGAGCTGCTCGGCGTGCCGCGCGACGCGCTCGATCCACTCAAGCGGTGCGCGATCGATATCGTCGATTTTCTGGGCACACCGCCGGCCACGTACCTGCCCAAGGCCGATGTCGCGACCCGGACGCTGCAGGACACGGTCGAACTCCTGCGGCCCATCGTGCGCGCGCGGGCGCGGCAACCCCGCAACGACCTGATCAGCGCGTTGCTCGCCGCGTCACGCCGCACTGGCGCGGTCGATGAGGACCGCATCATCGCCACCTGCATCATGATGGTCTTCGCCGGATTCGAGACCACCACGAACCTGCTCGGCAATGGGCTGTTACTGCTGATGCGGCACCCCGAGCAGTTCGGGCTACTCCGTGCGACGCCGGAGCTCCTCGATTCCGCGATCAAAGAAATGCTCCGGGTCGAGAGTCCGGTGCAGCGGCTGTCGCGGATGACGACAGCGGATATCCAGTTGAGTGGTCAGCAGATCCCCGCCAATGAGCTGGTCTTCTTCATGGTGGGTGCGGCCAACCGCGACCCCGGCGTGTTCACCGATCCGGATCGTTTCGATATCACTCGACCCGGCGGGCGGCACCTGGCCTTCGGGCACTGGGTACACACCTGTCCGGGTTCGGCCCTGGCGCAGCTGGAAGCCGAGATCCTGTTCGGCGAACTCAGCCGGCGCACCACCGATATCCGGTTGGTCCGCGAGGAAATCGAGTGGCACGAGAACCTTTCCGTCCGTGCGCTGCGATCCCTTCCCGTCACACTGCGCCCCGCCCAGGGGGAACGCTGATGGCACGAGTCGCGGTAGTCGGACTCGGCGCCATGGGCGCACCGATCGCACTGAATTTGGCCCGCGCCGGTCATGAAGTCACCGGATGGAACCGCACTCTCGACAAGGCTCGCCCCCTCGTGACTCAGGGCGTCGAGCTGCGCGATTCCGTGGCCGAGGCGGTCCAGGCCGCCGAGGTGGCGATCACCGTGCTCGGTTCGGCGGACGCCGTCCGCCAGATCGCCTTGTCCGAGATCCTGCCCGCACTGCCCCGCGGTGCCCTCTACATCGACATGAGTACCGTACCCCCTTCTCTAGCACAGGAATTGGCTCAGGAGGGCGGCCGCTATGGGGTCGACGTCTTGGACGCCCCGGTCAGTGGCGGACAGCAAGGCGCGATCGACGGCACCCTCACGGTGATCGTCGGCGGTGCGCACGACTGCGTCGAACGCGCCCGACCCGTGCTCGCCGCGGTGGGCACCACCATTACCCACGTCGGCCCGGCGGGGTCGGGACAGATCGTGAAGGCCGCGAGCCAACTCGTCGTCGGCGGCACGCTCGGCTTGCTCGCGGAAGCGATCGTCCTGCTCGAAGCCTGCGGCATCGACGCGGCAACCGGATTATCCGTTCTAGCAAGCGGACTCGCGGGTAGTCGACTGCTCGACCGGCGCGGCAGCGCGATGTGCGCGCGCGACTACACCCCCCACGGTCGTGCCGAACTGCACCACAAGGACATGGGCATCGTGCTCGACCTAGCCCGTGCCCACGGCGTCAGCGTGCCCCTCGCCACCTGGACCGCGCAGTTGATGGCCGCCCTCGTCGCCCAAGACCTCGGTCACCTCGACCACATCGCGGTCCTGCACGTCGTCGAGCAACTCTCCGGCCGAACCAACACACCTGACTAGCCCGCGAACTCACACAACCGCAACGCCCTGCTGCGCACCGCACCGAGACTGATCTCGTCACCCCCGGAACCTTTGGCCCGCAACGATTCAACGCCCGCCACCCCCGCCTGCTCAGCTTTGTCGTTGAGCGCGTACGACTTCCCGTCCGGCGCAACGAACACCGCCTGCACCCCCGCCCGGCACTCGAGGGTGCCGTGATCGACCGTGAACGGCCACAGGGACCCGAGGTTCTCGCTGGCCACCGCCTGCCTGCTGGACGTCGGCTCGGGCAGCGGCACCGGACTCGGCTGCGCCGCCCCCTCACCCCCTCCCCCGCATGCACTGATCATCAACACACCGCCGCTCGCAACCCCGACCAGCAGTAGACGTCGAACCTTCGAGACCATATCTTCCTCCAAAGCATCGGTATTCAATTCGGCTACGGATGGTGTAGCGCTGAGTGATTCGATCAACTCGCCGGCCGTGATCGGTACATGGTGCGTGGGGCGGGGGCATCGTCGCGGGGCGCCGATCTGACCAGCTCGGCGCGGCTGTGTACGCCCATGGTGTCGTAGAGGTTTCGGATGCGCCGGTACATGGAGCGCTCCGAAAGGTAGTTGTGGCGGGCGATTTCGGCGACCGTCATCGAGGTGCGCAGCATGCGCAGGAGCCGGGTATCGAAGTCGTCCAAGGTGGAGGGGGCAGGTCGGCGGACCTCTCTGGCGGGTACAAGGTTTCGGGAGCGCGGGAGCTCCGGTGCCCGGCGGGCAGTCATCACGTCGCGTGGCGGGCGGCGGTTGTCGCGAGCCGAACGTACGTGGTCGAGCAGTTGGGCGCGCAAGGGTTCGGCTTGCCGCTCGATGGATATCGCGATGTTGACCACGAAGTTGGCACCCGAGCGGATGGCGAAATAGGTCGAGTGGCCGGTGAGGTCGTTGGTGACCGCAACGATCAGTCCCATGGCATGCGTCGCCCGGATCGAGCGCAGACTGTCGGCCTGGGGCTCGGTATTGACCGGCAGCACGATCGGCGCACCGTCGACGTCGCCGCGCGCGGTGAGTTCGTCGTAGTCGGCGAACTCCAGTTGAAAAGCCGGAGCCAGCAGGCTCCCGCATGGCCCGTTCGCCGGATCCAGATAGTCGCGCAGACTCGGATGCGCGAATGCGTTCGGCTTGGCCATCTCGGTGATGTCCCGGCTCAGTTGTGCGGTGTTCATGGAATCCCCCCACTGACTTACTGTTCCTGACTACCTGGTTGGACGTGCGAACCGCCCGATCGGTTCCATAGCGAGACAACCGATTTGCGAGTCGCTACCGCCGACCGGTCAGCCGGTGATGATCTCGCGCAGGAACACGTCCAGCTGAGCGGTCATATCGGCCGACGTCAGATAGCCCGTCAACGAGAAAGCGGCCCGCAACTCTGCAGTTGCGGGCCGCTTTCCATGTACCCGGGAGCGTGGCCTCACGCTCGACCAGGCGCGCGGTCTACTGCCCAGCCGCGCTCGTGGATTCGAGCACCGGCGGCTCGATGCCGAGGTCGCGCAGGCTGTTCCGGTACAGCTCCACGTTGGCGAGCTTGATGTCCTCGTAGCCACGCACGGTGTCGGCGAGTGCGGCGGCCTGCACCGCGCGGTCGTAACCGGCCTCGTCGAGTGTGTCCGCGAGCGTCGTCACCATCTCGGTGTAATGGGCGAGCAGGGTGCGCTCGACCCGACGAACGTGGGCATAACCGAACGGATCGAACTTGGTGCCGCGCAGCCGCTTTCCCTTAGCCAGCACCTTGAGCACGAGATGCCCGCGCGGACCGATGCCGATCTTCTTCTTGCGGCCCATCGCCCGCAACACCGGCGGGTGCAGCTTGTAGGTGAGGTTCGCCCCTTCGGGCAGCTGACCCGCGACCTCGTTCAGGAAGGCCGGGTCGACCAGGCGGCGGGCCACCTCGTACTCGTCCTTGTAGGCGGTGAACTTGTACAGTCCACGCGCCGCCTGCTCGCTGAACTCGGTGCGCTCGGTGGTGCGCAGCTGCGCGTCCCAAATGTGTTGCACGGTACGCACATAGTCGCGGGCGATGCGGACGCCCTGGAAGCCGATCAGCTCCGCAGCCCGCAGTTCGACGAGCCGCCTGGTCTCACCCGTCGCGGTCAGGCAGTCGAAAAGGTCCGCAGGAACCTTGATTTCGGGGCGCTCGGCCTGCGGGCGACCCGCGGCCGCGGCGAAGTCGTCCGGCCTGGCGACCGCGATCCGGCCCCAGCGGAACGCCGCGATATTGGCGTTCACGGCGACGCCGTTGATCTCGATGGCCTCCTCGATCGACGCCGCGGGCAGGCGCAGCCCGCCGAGCTGGTACGCGGCGCCGACCATCAGGAAGTTGGCGGCCGCGGTGTTGCCGAACAGCACCTCGGCGGCGGCGAGCGCGTCGAATGATCGCACCTCGCGCGACGCCTGCTCGAGCCTGGACAGCAGCGCCGGTGTCTCCGGGTACTCGATGGCCTTGTCGTACACCATGTCACCGGTCGGGGTCTTGCTGGTGGACGCGACGGACAGGGTGGTCGCGTTCGAGCCGTAGGCCAGGTTCTTGTTGTCGGTGGCGGTCAGCAGGTCGAAGGCGATGATGCAGTCCGCCGAGCCCGGGGTCAGCCGGTTCGCGGGCTCCAGTTCACCGGTGGCGAACCGCAGGTGCGAGACGACCGGTCCCGCCTTCTGACTCAGGCCGATCTGGTCCAGGCTGGCCACCTCGTAGCCTGCCCGCAGCGCGGCGGTGGCGAGCACCTGGTTCACGGTGACGATGCCGGTGCCGCCGATGCCCGCGAGGAAGACGTTCTGTGTCGTCGTCAGCGCCGGCTGCGCGAGATCGGGCAGCACCGCCGGGGCCGGACGCTGCATTGCCTTGCGCTTCTTGGCTTTCGCGGGATCCGGCAGTTCCACCGTGACGAAGGATGGGCAGTCGCCGTCCATGCAGGTGTAGTCGGTGTTGCAGGAGGTCTGATCGATCCGGGTCTTGCGGCCGAATTCGGTGTCCACCGGCTGCACGGACAGGCAGTTGCTCTTCACGCCGCAGTCACCACAGCCCTCGCAGACCGCCTCGTTGATGACGACCCGGGTCCGGCGCGTCGGCAGGGTGCCGCGCTTGCGCTGCCGACGCGCGTCGGCGGCACAGTGCTGGTCGTAGATGAGCACGGTGACGCCGGGCACCTCACGCAGCACGCGCTGAGCCTCGTCGAGCCGATCGCGGTGCCACAGCCGGGTACCCGGTGCGAGGTCGCGCTTGCGGTACTTCTTCGGCTCGTCGGCGCAGATGATGATCTGCGCGACGCCCTCGGTGCTGAGCTTGTGGGTCAGCATCGGCACCGCGAGCGCGCCCTCGGCGTCCTGTGCCCCGGTCATCGCGACGACGTCGTTGTAGAGCAGCTTGTAGGTGATGTTCACCCCGGCCGCGATGCACGCCTGCACGGCAAGCTGGCCAGAGTGGAAAAACGTTCCGTCGCCGATGTTCTGGAACAGGTGCGGCACATCGGTGAACGGCGCCTGGCCGATCCACTGCGCGCCCTCGCCGCCCATCTGGGTCAGACCGGTGACCTGGCTGTCCTCCCGGCCCGACATGGTCACCATGGTGTGGCAGCCGATGCCGCCGCCGGCCAGCGAACCCTCCGGCACCGCGGTGGAGCGGTTGTGCGGGCAGCCGCTGCAGAAGTAGGCGGCCCGCTTGGCGGGTAGCACGGACAGCGACAGTGGCTGCGGCAGCGGACGTTTCGTGTCCAAGTAGCCGTGCAGGGCGCGGCTGAGCGGCTTGGTGATGCGGCCGGTGGTGAGTTCGCCGTCCTGACTGAACAAGGGGCGACCGGCGGCGTCCCGCTTGCCGATGATCTCCGGCGCGTCGGCCGTGCCGTACAGGATTTCCCGAATCTGGGTCTCGATGAAGGCGGTCTTGTCTTCGACCACCACGAGCCGGGTCAGGCCCTTCGCGAACTGCCGAACGCGTTCGGGCGCAATGGGAAACGGCATGCCGATGCGCAGCAGCCGGACACCGGCGCGCATGAGCGCGTCGTCATCCACGCCCAGATCGATCAGCGCCTGCCGGACGGCGTCGAACGTGGTTCCGGTGGCGGCGATTCCGAGGGTGGCGTGCGGCGGGTCCAGCTCGATGGCGTCGAGGTCGTTGAGCGTGCTGTACGCCTTGACCAGCTCCCACCGCGGGCCGTACAGGTCCGCCTCGGCGATCACGCTGTCCGTCGGCGCCGCCATCGGCCGCTGCAGGTAGGTGAACGGCCTGCCCTCCCAGGTGATCTCGGGGACGATGACGTCGATGTCGCCCGCGTCGCCGTCGACCGACCAGGCGCCGTCGGCGACATCGGCCACGATCTTCAGCGCGACAAGGCACCCCGAGGCACGCGACAGCGCGACACCGTGCAGGCCCATGGTGATGATCTCGCGAGCGTTGCGCGGGAACAGCACCGGAATGTTCATCGCGGCCAGCGAGCGCTCGCTCACCGCGGGCACCGTCGAGGACTTCGAGGCCGGATCGTCGCCGACCAGCAGCAGCACACCGCCGTTGGCGTTGGCGCCGTACATGTTGGCGTGCCGCAACGCATCGGTCGCCCGGTCCAGACCGGGTCCCTTGCCGTACCAAACACCGACGACGCCGTCGTGGGTAGCGGTACCTTTGGGCAGGTCGGCCTGACTCCCCCACACCGAGGTGGCGGCCAGCTCCTCGTTCAAACCCGGGACAAACGAAATATCGTGCTCGGCAAGTACGTTGGGCATCCCGCCCAGCATCTTGTCCACGCCTCCGAGCGGACTGCCCTGATAACCCGACACGAACGTGCCGACCCGGCGTCCGGCGCGCAGGTCACGCACGTGCTGTTCCACCAGTTGACGCGCGATCGCCTGGACCCCGGTGAGGACAACGGTGCCCGCACCAACGCGGTAGCGGTCGGCAAGGTCATAAGGCGCCGGAATCAGATCGTGATCGGCGAGCTCGGTCATACATCCACCCGTCCGGTCGGCGCCGATCGGGCGCCGCCTTAGTTGAGCACTTGATGCCCTTTACCCTGCCTTCGAAGGGCGGAATGAACAACCTTGGCTTTAGAAATTGAGCATCTTGCGCAATTTTACTCCCTGTGAATGGGCACACACTATGCACGATGTGAGGTTTGGTGTGATCCCCACCACCACGCCCGGATCGGCGTCGTCCGCGGACTCACCCAGCAGACGGGGCATGGCTGAGGCAAACGTCGAGTGACAGCTCCGCAATGGCCCCGCTCGACACGCGCCCAGCCTGAATTTCGAGAGCCATTCGCTATGACGAGTCATAAGCGAGATGTCCGGCGCAGTGATCTTGGTCAAACGCACAGGAAATGCGTTGTGAATTGTCCAATATGCCGGACCCGGTTGCGCGGGACCGAAGGCGCGACGCTACGTTCGCTGCGGATGGTGCCGCTTTCGCGGCCACCCACAGTCGTTGAGCCGAAAGGTGGTGTGCCGGTCCGACCTTCGGTTCGACTGTGAGGTCATGTCTCTCCGTCCACGTGGCGAACGATGACGTTCGCCGCGATTTCCCATGCAGTGGTGGTCCGTTCGAGTTGCCGAGGCGTTGTCGGGGTCGGTAAGTCGATAACGGCCGATATTCGAAGGAAAACCGTGCACAGAGTTCCGTTCAGGATCGCGATCCTGGTGTTGAGCGTCGTCTCGGCCGGCCTGCTCGGCCTGCCCGCGAACGCCCAACCGCTCTATCCCACACCGGATCCGGATGTGTTCTACACGGCGCCCGCCGACCTGGCGGCGCTGAAGCCGGGCGACGTCGTGCGCGCCCGCAAGATCGACACCGGCCCTTATGTCGGCACTACGGGCTGGCAGGTCGCGTTCCGGTCCACCAACTCGCAGAGCAAGCCGGTGATGGGGGTTACCACCGTCCTGCTGCCGATCGGCGTCAAGAATCCGCCACTGGTCTCCTACCAGGCGCTGATCAATTCCCTTGGCACCCAGTGCAACCCGTCGCGCTCGCTGTTCAACGGTGAGTTGCAGGACGCGGTCGGCGCGATGCTGCCGATCGGGCGCGGCTGGGCTGTTTCACTGCCCGACTACCTCGGCCCCACCTCCGCCTATGGCGCGGCGCGGCTCAGCGGCATGATGACGCTGGACAGCGTCAAGGCCGTGCAGCAGGTTGCCGAACTCGGCCTGTCCACTTCGCCTGTCGCGCTTGCCGGTTACTCCGGCGGCGGCATGGCCACCGCGTGGGCGGCCGCGCTACAGCCCACCTACGCACCCGACCTGAAGATCACCGCGTCCATCGCCGGCGGCATCCCCGCCGATCTCGAGCAGATGGCGATGGCGCTCGGCTTCGCCCCGCACCCCGGCTTCGGACTGGCGTTCGCCGCCGCGATGGGCCTCGAACGCGAATACCCCGACCGGCTTCCGGTGTCGGACCAGCTCAACGAAAACGGTTTGTGGTTCCGCGAATTCACCCATGACGCCTGCCGCCGGTTCCTGCTGTTTCACGGCGCTTTCCGCAACGCCGAGCAGATGGCCGCCTCGAAGAGCCTGATGGACAGCCCGGTCGCCCACGAGGTGCTGCGCGAGAACAGCCTGCGCTACTTCGACGGCGTGCCCACCGTCCCCACCTACATCTGGCAGGGCCGCTTCGACGAGATGACCTTCTTCCCGCCGGTAGCCGAAGTCGTCGACCGCTACTGCAAGGCAGGCGCCCGAGTCGAGTTCCACCCCTACGAAATAGCGGAACACTTGACCACGGCCGCCGCAGGCTTCGTCCAAGCCTGGAACTACGTAGAGGCCCGCTTCCGCGGCGACCCGGCCCCCACCACCTGCTGACCCCCGAATGACAAGTGGCCCCGGAGTCCGACTCCGGGGCCACTTTTCGTCTGCGACACAGATGGTCAACTGATGGAGCGGACCTGCTCCTCGTACTCGGCGCGGGTCTTTTCGTCGGCGGGGTGCAGGGCGCGGTCGCCGTCGATGAGGCGGCGGACCAGGCGCATGGCGCGTTCCGGGGTGGCGGCCAGGGCTACGTCGATGGGGCCGAGATAGCTGGGGACGGCTACCTCGCCTTTGCGGGTGGCGACGGTGCGCAGGATGGCGGCGGCCACGTCTTCGGGGTCGACGGTGGGCATGCCGTGGCCGAGGGTGAGGCCGGAGGAGAGGCGGGTGCGCACGGCCGATGGCAGCACGCAGCTGACGCTGACGCCCTGCGGGGCGAACTCCAAACGGGTTGCGGCGGAAAGGCCTACGGCGGCGAACTTGCTCGCGTTGTAGACGGCGAGACCGGCGATCGGGATCTTGCCCGCCAGCGAGGCGACGTTGATGATGTGGCCGTGGCCGCGCTCGATCATGCCGGGCGCGACGGCGCGCATGCCGTGGATGAGGCCCCAGACATTGATGTCCATGGTGGCCTGGCCGACCACGTCCGGCTCGTCCAGGAACGAGCCCGCGGGCATGACACCGGCATTGTTGACGAGGACGTCGACGTGGCCGAGGTCGGCGATCACCTTGTCCCACTGGCCGCGCGAGCGCACGTCGAGCTCGTAGGACTTGGCTCCTATTGCGGCAGCGGCGGTTTCGGCGGCGACGGTGTCGACGTCGGCGATCACCACCTCGGATCCCTTGGCCGCGAACAGTTCCGCGGTGGACTGGCCGATGCCGCGGCCGGCCCCGGTGATCAGGACGCGCGCGCCCTTCAGGTCGAATCCGGGGTATCCGTGACCGAGAATTCTCATGCGAAGACTCCTTGTTCGAGCGCACGGCGGGTGCTGCGCAGACTGTGCTGGAAGGTGTCGAGGCGGCGGCGGCCGTCCATGAAGTTGGGGCCCATCACCGCGAGGTCGTCGGCGGTGGCGTCGACGCGAAGGACTTTGGTTCCGGTCGCGCGCAGCTGGGCGATCTCGGCATCGAGCTTGGCGCTCATACGGTTTCGCAGCTGCCGTTCGAGGAAGTGACCGGCGCCGATCGCGGGGATCTTCCCGGTCGAGGCCATCGGGGCGAGCACGACGAGCTCGTCCAACTTTTCCGGGATCAGCAGATCGACCGAGGCTGTCGAACCGGCGCCACCATCGATGAAGCGACGCCCGGCAATGGGTACCGGCGGAAACCAGCCCGGCACCGCCCACGACGCACGCAAGGCGGCCCCGAGCGGCGCGGTCGGCGCGTCGGGCGATCCGAACGGAACCCGTTCTCCCGTCGCGTAATCCATGCTGACCAGCCAGGTAGCCGGGTGCGCAACCCAGGAACGGCCGGGGTTCAGCCGCTCGGCCAGCTGTTCCAGCCAACCCGCGTCACCGCCGCCTACCGGCAACAGCCCACTGCCCGCGGTGAGTAGCGCTTGCCCGGACTCGTTGCGGCGCAGCGGAAGTCGGAGCGAGCCGAGTCGCGGACGCGGGACCGGCGGGAAACGCCCGGGGCCTGACCGCATGTGCGCCAACAGAATCGGGTTCGTGGACGTGCCGTCCTGCATATCGACCAACTCGTCCACCGAGACGCCGTTGCCGAGCATGGTCACGTACTCAGCGCCTGCGGAAGTCCCGAGCAGCACGTCGGCCTCGCGGGGATCCCAGGCGAGCGCGTCCCGGACGGCGGCCAGCGCCGCGACGGTCCACGCGGCGCCGAGCGTGCCACCACAACCGATGGCCAGACCGCGTCGCTGCGGCCCGTTGTTGTTACCCATGGTTCCAAACACTAACAGAATTCAAATACCAGTGGTATCCCAAATCTCACGGTACGTAGAATCACGGCATGGCACGTCTGACCCGGTCCGAGAGCCAGGCCCGCACCCGCGCTGACCTGATCGCCACGGCACGCGACCTCTTCCTGGCCGACGGCTACGCGAGCACCAGCCTGGAGCGGGTCGCCGAGGAGGCCGGCTACTCCAAGGGCGCCGTCTACTCGAATTTCCGCACCAAAAAGGAGCTCGGCCTCGAGGTGATCGAGCTGATCCACGCGACCAAGTTCGACGAGGTGACCGACCTGCTCGCGGCGGGCGACAGCTTCGAGGAACAGCTGGAGCGGTTTCAGGAGTGGGCCGAACGGACCGTCGGCGACGTCGGCTGGACCATGCTCGAATTCGAGTTCGCGACCGTCTCCCGCGACGATCCGACCTTGCAGGCGGCGCTCGTGTCGAGCCTGAGTGTGGTGCGCGGCGCGGTCGCCGCGCAGGTGCAAACGCTGGCCGACACGATGGGGATCGAGCTGCCGGTGCCCGCCGAGGACGCCGCGACGGGAATCCTCAGCATGGGCATCGGCCTCGGCATGCAGCGCGCCATCGACCCGTCGATCCCGGCCCGGCTGATCACCGACGCCGTCCGGCTGCTCGTCACCCTCGGTGCCGGACCGCTCGCCGCGAAAAGCGCCGTCACGCCGTGAAGTGCAGGGTCCATTCGCCGCGGTAGTGCAACCGGGTGACGCTGCCCGGTGGAATGTCGATCCGCCAGAACGATTTCGGCGGCGCGTCCAGGGTCACCAGCAGGGCCGCGCGGATGACGGCGGGATGGGTGACCGCGATGGTCGACTTCCCCTCCGACGCGATCTCGGCCATCCAATACCTGGTTCGCTCGATCACATCCACCACGGATTCGCCGCCGTGGCCGCGGAACATCGGGTCGGTGAGCCAGGCGTAGAGCTCGTCTTGGGGCACCGACATCAGCGCCCCGCCACGCCACGCGCCCGCGTCCAGGTCGCGAAGCCGGGTGTCCTCGTCACCGGGCAGGCCTAGCAGCGCCGCCGTCTCGACGGTCCGGCGCTCGGGGCCGGTGAGCACCCTGGGTGCGGCCAGCGGCGTGCATCCGGAAATGGCCCGGCGGCCTGCTTCGGTCAGCGATTCGTCGACTGGAAAACGTGCCTTCCGCATCGCCTCGGTCATGCCATGGCTGACCAGGTCGAGTCTGAGCACCTTTTGCACTGTTCCGCCTCTCCGAGTATTCAGGCCAGGCTCAGGTGCCACGACAGTAGCGCTGGCGGCCGTCGGTGAGGAGCGAAAGGGGTCAGCCCCGTACCCAATGAGTTACCCGTCTACACCCGAGATCAGCGGCCCTCGGCTGCGCCGACCATGTTGTCGGTGCCTCGGTGCACACTGATGCCATGGCTCAGTTCTCCCCCGCTACCCAGGAGTGGTTCGACGGTGCCTTCCCGGCGCCGACCGCCGCCCAGCTGGGTGCGTGGGAGGCGATCGCGGCGGGCGAGCACACGCTGGTGATCGCCCCGACCGGGTCGGGTAAGACGTTGTCGGCGTTCCTGTGGGCGATCGATCAGCTGGCCACTCGCGAGAAAGCGCCGGAGCAGGCCGGGACCTCGGTGCTGTATGTGTCGCCGCTCAAGGCGCTCGCGGTAGACGTGGAGCGCAACCTGCGGGCGCCGCTGGTGGGTGTGACGCAGACCGCCAAGCGGCTCGGGCTCGATCCGCCCGCTATCACGGTCGGGGTTCGGTCCGGCGATACCAGCGCGTCCGATCGGCGATCGATGCAACGCACGCCGCCGGACATTCTGATCACCACGCCTGAATCACTGTTCCTGATGCTCACTTCCGCGGCCAAGGAGACGCTGCGCAACGTGGGCACGGTGATCGTGGACGAGGTCCACGCGATCGCCGGTTCCAAGCGGGGCGCGCATCTCGCGCTGTCGTTGGCCAGACTCGATCAATTGACATCGGCGTCGCGCAGCGACTCGATGGGGAGCGGCGGCCGGGCGACGGGCGGGCCGGGACGACCCGCGCAACGGATCGGCCTGTCCGCCACCGTGCGGCCGCCGGACGAGGTCGGCCGATTCCTGGTCGGCAACGCGCCGATCACCATCGTCTCGCCGCCCGCGCCGAAGACCTTCGACCTGTCCGTCCGGGTTCCGGTCGCGGACATGACCGAACCCGGAGAGTCCGATCAACCCGGCTCGATCTGGCCGCACGTGGACGAGGCCATCGTGGATCTGGTGCTGGAACACCGATCCTCGATCGTGTTCGCGAATTCGCGCAGGCTGGCCGAGCGGCTGACCGCGCGGCTCAACGAGACCTACGCGGCCCGGCTGGGCGAACCGGTGGAAACCGAGCACAAGCCGCCCGCGCAGCTCGGTGCGTCGACCGAGGTGGTGCACGGTGCGGGCCCGCTGCTCGCGCGAGCGCACCACGGATCGGTGAGCAAGGAGCAGCGCGCGCTCATCGAGGACGATCTGAAGAGCGGGCGGCTGCGCTGTGTCGTCGCGACCAGCAGCCTCGAGCTCGGCATCGACATGGGCGCGGTCGATCTGGTTGTGCAGGTCGAGGCGCCGCCGTCGGTGGCGAGCGGGTTGCAGCGGATCGGGCGGGCCGGGCATCAGGTCGGCGAGATCTCGCGAGGGGTGCTGTTCCCGAAGCACCGCACCGATGTCATCCACTGCGCGGTGGCCTCGCAGCGAATGACCGCCGGACAGATCGAGGCGATCCAGATCCCGGCGCATCCGCTCGATATTCTCGCGCAGCAGACGGTGGCCGCGTGCGCGCTGGAATCGATCGATGTCGACGCCTGGTTCGACATCGTCCGCGGCACCGGAAGTTACGCGGCGCTGCCGCGTTCGGCCTACGAGTCGGTGCTCGACCTGTTGGCCGGACGGTACCCGTCGGACGAGTTCGCCGAGCTGCGACCGCGGCTGGTGTGGGATCGGGACGCGGGCACACTCACCGGGCGCCCCGGCGCGCAGCGGCTCGCGGTGACCTCGGGCGGCGCAATCCCGGACCGTGGCCTCTTCGCGGTCTACATGGTCGGCGAAAAGGCCTCGCGGGTCGGCGAACTCGATGAGGAGATGGTCTACGAGTCGCGAGTCGGCGACGTGTTCGCGCTGGGCGCGACGAGCTGGCGCATCGAGGAGATCACCTTCGACCGGGTGCTGGTGACGCCCGCGTTCGGCCAACCGGGCCGACTGCCCTTCTGGCACGGCGACGGATTGGGCCGCCCCGCCGAACTCGGTGGGGCGCTCGGCGAATTCGTGCGGAAGGTCGGCCAGCACCCGGAAAACCTGGAAAAACTCACCGGCGCAGCTGGTTTGGACGCGTTCGCGACCGCGAACCTCGGCACCCTCCTGGACGAACAGCGGACCGCGACCGGCCAGCTGCCCACCGATAAAACGCTGGTGGTGGAGCGGTTCCGGGATGAGCTCGGCGACTGGCGACTGGTGCTGCACTCGCCCTACGGGCTGCCGGTGCACGCGCCGTGGGCGCTGGCGATCGGGGCCAGGCTGCGCGAACGGTTCGGCGTCGACGCCGCGCCGAATGCCTCCGACGACGGCATCGTGGTGCGGCTGCCCGACACCACCGACGATCCGCCGGGCGCCGAGTTGTTCGTCTTCGAACCGGACGAGATCGACGACATCGTCACCGAACAGGTCGGCGGCTCCTCGCTTTTCGCGTCCCGCTTCCGTGAATGCGCCGCGCGGGCACTCTTGCTGCCGCGGCGCGATCCCGGCAAGCGTGCCCCGCTGTGGCAGCAGCGGCAACGCTCGGCGCAGCTGCTCGATGTGGCGCGCAAGTTCCCCGACTTCCCGATCCTGCTGGAGACGGTGCGCGAATGTCTGCGCGACGTCTACGATCTGCCGTCGCTGCGCGACCTGCTCAGCCGGGTGGCGCGCCGCCAACTGCGCCTGGTCGAGGTGGAGACGGCGACGCCGTCGCCGTTCGCCAATGCCCTGCTGTTCGACTACATCGGGCAGTTCATGTACGACGGGGACAGCCCGCTGGCCGAACGCCGCGCGGCCGCACTGTCGCTCGACTCGGGCCTGCTCGCCGAACTGCTCGGTCGGGTGGAACTGCGCGAACTGCTCGACGCCTCGGTCATCGAGCTGACCGAGCGGGAACTGCAGCGGCTCACCCCGGAGCGCCACGCCCGCGACGCCGAAGGACTGGCCGACCTGCTGCGCCTGCTCGGACCGCTCACCGCCGCCGAGGCCGCCGAACGCTGCGTCGACGATCCTGCCGAATGGTGTGCCGAGTTGGTGAAATCGCGCCGTGCCCTGGAGGTTACGTTCGCGGGCCGCAGCTGGTGGGTGGCCGTGGAGGACGCTTCCCGGCTGCGTGACGCGCTCGGCGTACCGCTGCCGATCGGCACGCCCGCGGCCTTTATCGAACCCGTCGCCGACCCACTCGGCGATCTGGTCGGCCGATTCGCCCGTACGCACGGTCCGTTCAGCACCGAGGCGGTGGCCGCGCGCTTCGGCCTCGGCACGGCCGTCGTCGCCACCGCACTGCATCGGCTCATCACCGAAAAGCGCATCGTAGAGGGCGAATTCACGCCGGGTGCGGCGGGCTCGGAATGGTGCGACGCACAGGTGCTTCGCCGCCTGCGCCGACGCTCGCTGGCCGCGGCCCGGCATGAGGTCGAGCCGGTATCGACGGCCACCCTCGGCCGCTTCCTGCCGGCCTGGCAACACATCGGGACCAGCGAACTCCGCAGTGTCGACGGTGTCGCCGCCGTGGTGGAACAGCTTGCGGGCGTGCCGATCCCGGCCTCGGCCTGGGAGTCGCTCATCCTGCCCGTGCGGGTCCGCGACTACTCCCCCGCCATGCTCGACGAGCTGATGGCCACCGGCGAGGTCCTCTGGTCCGGCCACGGATCGATCACCGCCAAGGACGGCTGGGTCGCCCTGCACCTGACCGACCAGGCCCCCTTCACCCTGGCACCACCCGACGACATCGAACTGTCCGAGGTGCAGCTGCGCCTGCTCACCGCACTCGGCGCGTCCCTCGCGCCCCCCTCGGCCGCCGCCGAGGCCCCCAACCCGACGCCGATGCCGCACGGCGGCGGCGCGTACTTCTTCCGGCAGCTGTCCGACGCGACCGGATTGCTCGACGACACCCAGGTGGCGGCGGCACTGTGGGAATTGGTCTGGGCCGGAATGGTTTCGGGCGATACGTTCGCGCCGGTGCGGGCCATGCTGTCCGGTACCGCGCGGACCACGACCGCCCATCGGACGCCGCGCCGGGCACCGCGCGGGCGGGCTTATCTGCCGCGCCCGAGCATGCCGACGCGGTCCGGGCCGCCCGCGGTGGCGGGGCGGTGGTCGCTGCTGCCGGAGCGGGTGTCGGACAACACCGTTCGAGCACACGCGACCGCGGACATGCTTTTGGAACGGTATGGGGTGCTGACCAGGGGGTCGGTGCAGAACGAGGGCGTGCCCGGCGGTTTCGCGCTGATGTATCGAGTGCTCACCGAGTTCGAGGACCGGGGCCGTTGCCGCCGTGGGTATTTCATCGACTCACTCGGTGGCGCGCAATTCTCCACCACCGACGTGGTGGATCGGCTGCGGTCGTTCGACCTCGAGCGCAGCCGTCCCGGCGAGACCCGGCCGCAGACGGGCAAGGCGCTCGCGTTGGCCGCGTGCGATCCGGCCAATCCCTATGGCGCGGCGTTGACCTGGCCGAAAGGTGACGGCGACGGCGGCCATCGCCCCGGGCGCAAGTCCGGTGCGCTGGTCGTCCTCGTCGACGGCGACCTGGTGCTCTACCTCGAACGCGGCGGCAAGACCCTGCTCACCTTCACCGAGGATCCCGACGCCCGCCAGTCCGCCGCCCAAGCCTTGGCCGACCTGGTCCGCCATCGCCGCGTCGACTCCCTGGTCATCGATCGGGTCGACGGAGAAACCGTGCACGGCAATACCTTCGCGGGCTTCCTGACCGAAGCGGGGTTCTCCGCGACACCGCGCGGCCTGCGCCTCCGGAGCCGTCCGTGAGCCGACGCATCCTGCCCGCCGCCGCGAAGCGGGTATCACCGGGACAACCGGTGAGTGAAGGGCCTCGTTCAGCGAACCTCGGGATGCGGCATGCCCGAGGGTGACACCGTCTACCTGACGGCGGCGCGACTGCGCGCGGCGCTAGCGGGTAAGACGTTGACCGGCAGCGACTTCCGGGTGCCGCGGTACGCGACCGTCGATCTGCGGGATCAAGTCGTGGAAAGCGTCGGCAGCTACGGTAAGCACCTGTTCATTCGGACGCCAACGGTCAGCATCCACACGCACCTCAAGATGGAGGGCAGCTGGCGGGTCTTCCACTGCGGCCAACGCTGGACCAAGCCGCGGGTCACCGCCCGGCTGGTGCTGCGCACGGACGCGATCGAAGCCGTGGGATTCTCACTCGGCAAGGTGGAAGTGCTGCGCGTCGCCGACGAGCACACGGTCATCGATCATCTCGGACCTGACCTACTCGGGCCGGATTGGGATGTGACCGAGGCGGTTCGCCGACTGGAACGATATCCGGAGCAGCCGATCGGCGTCGCGCTGCTCGACCAGCGAAATCTCGCCGGTATCGGCAATGTCTACCGGAGCGAGATCTGCTTCCTGCGCCGCGTCCACCCGGCCACCCCGGTCGGTCAGGTGCCCGATCTGCTGGCACTGGTGAACGAGGCGCAGCGAATCATGACCGAGGCCGTGCGCAAACCACCACGGCGCGAACTGATATACGGCCGCACCCGCCGCTCCTGCCAGCGCTGCGGTACACCCATCGCGTCGCAGCTACTCGGCGAGTCCGCCCCCGCTTCGGACCGGATCGCCTACCGCGAACGCGGTATCTACTTCTGCCCACACTGCCAGCCGATCCCCGGCACCTGAGCCCGCAATCACGCCACGCACCGGCGCAGCGCCGTCACCGCGCAGCCGATGTAACGGTGCGTACGTAGAAGCCGGCTATTTCGTACGCGGCCACACAAGGCGTGCGCGCGGCACCGCATTCTGCCCGCTGCTCGCCACTCCCCCGGCAACCTGAGCGAGCCCCAGACCACGCCGGCGCGAGCTCGGGCCGGGCAGGGTATCGGTCCGCGCGGACACGGCATTTCGCCTGTTCCCGACATATCAGAACGCTTCCCGGCGGTGCACCGCGCGCGGTTACTCACCGCACAAGTCTGATCGCAGAAAGTCCGGCAGTGGACCAAGCCCATTGGTTCGCCGCACCGAATCAATTGTGCAACCGAACCAACCGCTCGGCGTGCCCACCGGCTATTACCCGCCCACCACTGTAATTTGCCACTCAGTTGCTAATGATCGGCGCGCTCGGCACGACTACATCCGTGGCAGTCACGACACAGCACAGGAGCAGGCCATGACGACGGTACCGAGATCGGGCAGACGACCGCTCCTCGCGATCGCCAGCCGCCTCTTCTTCGCCGCGCTGGCCACCATGGCCACCGTGCTCTTCAGTTACCTACTGCTCCATCCGAATTCGAACGCCGAGACGCCGGGGGCACCGCACCCGCCGATCTCCTCGGTATCGCCGCGCCCTTGACGAAGTGACCCCTCCCACTTAACTTACAACATGTAAGTTGATGAGGAGTGCGGCATGAACGATCCACGGCAATACGTGGTCATCGGCGGCGGACTGGCCGGGCTCGCGGCCGCGGTCTGGCTGGCCGAGGCGGGCAAGAAGGTCACCCTGCTGGAGCGCCGTGGCCGACTCGGCGGCCGCACGCACGCCATGAAAGTCGACGTGGTCGACGACCTCCCGGACAACGGCCAGCACGTGATCGCCAGCGGCTACGAGCACCTGTTCCGGTATCTCACCAGCGTCGGCACCCGGCAGTACGTCGCCTTCCCGCACCATGCCACGCTGCGCTGGCCCGACGGCCGCAGCGTCACCATGAGCACGAAGGGCCTCGGCGCGCTGCGCACCCTGACCGGCGCGCATCCCGACGCCAATCCGCTCGAACGGGTCCGCGCCGCCGTCGCCACCCTCCGGCTCGGCTGGCAGTGCCTGCACCAGCCCACCGATCTGCCCGACCTGACCACCGAGCAATGGTTCAACCGCGTCGGCATGCCCGCGAAAGCCCGTGAGGCACTATGGGATTGGCTGGCTCTAGGGGTCGCCGCCGAGCCGGTGCAGCAAGAGTCGGCGAAGGTCCTCGCCGATGTCATGGCCACCGGCATCCGCCTCGGCATCAAACACCGTCGTCCAGCCACCATCGGCTATCCCACCACCGACCTGGATACCCTTTACGTCACCGGCGCGCTGAAAGTCTTTGCGCGACACGGGGTCAAGGTTCAGCATCGTGCGGTGGCCCGCCGGATCAACATCTTCGACGGCCGGGTCACCGGGGTGGCGCTGGCCGACGGCACCACCGTCCCCGCGGACGCGGTGGTGTGCGCGGTGCCGAACTCCAACGTCAACGGCCTGCTCGACGACCTGCCCGAGCATGCCGAAATCTATGCGGCCGCAGACAAATTGGGTTACACCCCGATCGTCAGCACCAACCTCTATCTGGACCGCCCGCTGGGTACCACGACCGAATTCGAGGCGCTGATCGGCGGCACCGGCGTGATCGACGAGGTCTTCGACCGCCAGCGGATGACCGGCCGCAAGACCGACCGGGCCTGGCTGTACTGCCTGACCACCAGCGGCGCCTACGCACAGATCCACAAGACCAACGAGGAGATCGTCGCCGAACAGCTGGCGCTGCTGCACCGCTACTACCCCGCCGCCAAGGCCGCCAAGGTGATTCAGGGGCACGTGGTTCGGATGCCGAAGGCGACGTTCTCGCAGGTGGTCGGCACGCACGCGCTGCGACCCGCGCAGCGCACCTCCGTGCCGACGCTGGTACTCGCGGGCGACTGGACCGCCACCGACTGGTCGGCGACCATGGAAAGCGCAGTACAGAGCGCGGCCAGGGCGGTCGATCTGCTGCTTGCGCTACCGTCGGTGCGGTGAGCACGGATCGCGCCACGTCCGAGTACGTCGCCCAACCCCTGACGGACAAGCCACTGACCACCGAACCCGCGACCGACCAGCCGACGCCCAAGCGCCGGATGTCGGCGGTGGACCGGCGGGCTCAACTGCTGGACGTCGCGCGCGACATCGTGGCCGCCGACGGCTTCGGCGCGGTCAGCATCGACCGGGTGGCGCGCGAATCCCAGGTCGCTCGCGCCCTGGTGTATCAACAGTTCACCGACCTGTCCGGCCTGATGACCGCGCTGCTCGACCGCGAGTCGGCGATCGCGCTGGCCGGGGTGGGCAGCGTCGACTGGTCCGACACCGTCGACGTGGATCAGGTCGGTCGCGGCATCCTCGCCTACCTGCATGCCGCGCCGACCAGTTGGCAGATCATCCTCAGCCCGCCGGACGGCGGCCCGCCGGGCCTGCGTGACCGGCTCGAATACGGCCGGGCCTACGCGCGGGCGATCGGCGCACGACACCTCTCCCGCTATGCGGGCGTCACCGTCGACCCGGACGGTCCGACCGAGCGAATCCTGCTCGCCGCGTTGGAAGAACTGGCCAGGCTGCACCTCACCGATCCGGCGCGACACCCGGACGAGCTGGTGCTGCGCTATATCCGCTCGCTGGTCGGCTGGGCCATGCGCCTGGAAGCGCCGCGCTGACCTGCCGCGTCGCCCAGCATCACGAAAATCTCACGGACAGCTTGGTTTTCTGTTCTCCAGGCGCGGATCTCGCGCCGGGGAGAGAGGAAAACACATGAAGATCAGCACCCTGCTCGCGGCCGTCGCGCTCTCGGCAGGCCTCGTCGCCGGAGGGTCGGCGGTGGCCAACGCGGAGACAATCTATGTCGGCACCTATGGCACCGAAGCAGCCTGCCGAGCGGACGGCTCGAACGCTCCCGCGCATCCGGACTGGACGTGGTGGGAGTGCCAGCAGACCCCGACCGGCGACTGGGACCTGTACTACTCCAGCAACTGATCCCGGACCGCCATCCCGGCCGAGCCGGACCGCCATCCGGTCGGCCCCATCCGTCATCTCCGGCTTCGGTCGGGGGTGACGGATCGGGTTCCGGTCCGAAATGACCTATTCTCTGATTTCGTGCGTGTGCTGGTGGTCGAGGACGACGAATATCTGGGCAACGAAGTCGCCGCCGGGCTGCGCTCGGCAGGCTTTGCCGTCGACCTCGCCCGCCACCTCGCCGACGCGGACCTGAAGATCGCCGTCAACACCTACGACGTCCTCGTCGTCGACCGCGGCCTGCCCGACGGCGACGGCCTGCACCTGGTCGCCGCGCACCGCGCCGCGGGCCAGCGGGTGCCGGTGCTGATGCTCACCGCGCGCGACGGCCTGGCCGACCGCATCGCCGGTTTCGAGCACGGCGCCGACGACTACCTCGTCAAACCGTTCGCGCTGCCCGAACTCGCCGCCAGGGTGCGCGCGCTGAGCCGCCGTCGCGAACATCCCGCGCCCGCCCGCCTCGTGCTCGGCGATATCGACATCGACCTGCCGCGCCGTCGCGTCCAGCGCGCGGGCATCCTGCGCTCGCTGACCCCGAAGGAATTCGCCGTGCTCGAACTGCTCGCCACCCGCGCGGGCAGCGTGGTGTCGCGCAGCGAACTCATCGAGTGCTGCTGGGACGAGATGGCCGAGCCCGCCTCGAATGTGGTCGACGCGGTGATCGCCCAGCTGCGCCGCAAGCTCGGGCCGCCGCAGGTGATCGAGACCGTGCGCGGCACCGGCTTCATGATCGGAAGTGCCCCATCCGCACGCTGATTTCCACGTCGAGCGCCCGTCCCGCCGTGGCCAGGCTGCGCCGCACCCGCTGGCTGTTGACCGCGCTCATCACCGTGATCACCGCGACCTGCCTGATCATCCTCGGCATCCTCGCGGCGACCATCGACGCGCGCTCGCGGCACAATGCTGTCGACAACACCCTGGACCGCGTGGTGACCGGACTGTGGCGCAGTATCGACTTCAACCCGGACGACCAGGCTATCGATCTCGGCCTGCTCGAGCGGGACGACCTGGCCAACGGCGAGACCGCGGTCGTGATCCTCACCAACGACGACAACGGGCACTGGCGAGAGATCTACGGGCACTTACGTTCCTGGCTGCCGCCCAACACCGGCGCGGAGGCACTGGCCGACGATGCGGTGCGCGCGGAGGGCACCGTCTTTCAGGACGGGTACGACAGCGCGGGCCGTCCGGTGCGGCTGGCGGCAACGCCGATCTTCTGGGAGGACACGAATACCCAGGCGGTCGTCGTCGCGGGCACGAATCCGGGACTGCTGGATCGCGATCGGGCGCTGCTGCTGTGGGTGCTCGTGGTCGGCGGGCTTACCCTGGTCGCGCTCTCCGCCCTTGCGGCACATGCCCTTTCGGGCCGGAGCATGCGCCATGCGCTGGTGCTCGTCGAGGAGCAGGAACGCTTCCTCGGCGACGCCGCGCACGAATTGCGCACGCCGCTCACCACTTTGGGGCTGGTCACCGCGCCGCGTCGGCGCGATCCGCACGAGGTGGAGCGCGCGCTGGCCGAGGCGGGCGCGCTTGGCACCCGGATGGAGCGGATCGTCGCGGGTCTGCTCGCACGGGCCAGGATGCAGTCGGGCGTGACGACGATGGAGCAGGTGCAGTTGCTGCTCGATCAGCTCACCGAGTCGGTAGTCGAGGAATTCAAAGCGAATGTCGTTGTGCAGAGCAGTCCTACGGTGGTCGTCGGCGATCCGAACCTGCTCGGACTCGCGGTGCGCAATCTGATCGAGAACGCGATCACGCACGGCGCGATCAACCCGGGCGCGCCGGTAGAGGTCCACGTCGCGGACGGGCGCGTCAGCGTGCGCGATCACGGCGCGGGGTTGCACCCACAGCTGTCGAGCAATCCGTTCCAGCGCGGCATCACCGGCGGGCGCGGCAGCGGCATCGGGCTGGCCTTGGTGGCGTGGATCGCCGAATTACACGGCGGCACCGCGACGATGGAGCCCGCACCGGGCGGCGGCACCATCGCCACTATCGCGCTACCGCCGCCCACGCTCGGGCTTTCCTGAGTCCGGGGCTACCGGTTCGCCTGCCGCACTTCCTTGTTCACCACGCCGTCGGCCGGAACCGGCTCCAGAATCTCGGGGCGAGGCTCGGGGGCCGCGATGCGCAGGGCGTCGGCGGAGTCGTCGTCGGGTTGGGTCTGTGAACGGATCTCCGCCGCCACCCGCGCACGGTAAGTCGTTACCTCACGCTCGATTTCGGCGGCGTCCCAGCCGAGGATCGGCGCGACGAGCTGAGCAACCTGCTCGGCGCAGTCGGCGCCGCGGTCTGGGTACTCGATGGAGATGCGGGTGCGGCGGGCCAGGATGTCGTCCAGGTGCAGCGCACCCTCGGCCGCGGCCGCGTACACGGCCTCCACCTGCAGATACGACGGCGCCTCGGTAATGGGTTGCAGCAGTTCGGGTTTGCCGTCCGCCATGGCCATCACCTCGTCGATCAGCGCGCCGTATCGGTCCAGCAGGTGCTTGATCCGGTACGGGTGCACGCTGTACGCCTCGGCCAGCTGCACGGTCTGGTTGACCAGCGCGAAGTAGCCGTCGGCGCCGAGCAGCGGCACCTTCTCGGTGATCGACGGCGACACCCTGGCCGGAATATCCTGTGCCGCTTCGTCGACGGCGTCATAGGCCATCACTCGATAGGTGGTGTACTTGCCGCCCGCGATGCTGACCAGGCCGGGGGCGACCCGGGCAACGGCATGTTCGCGGGACAGCTTGGACGTCTCGTCGCTCTCCCCCGCCAGCAGCGGCCGCAGGCCCGCGTAGACGCCGTCGATGTCGTCGTGGGTGAGTGGGGTGACCAGCACGTCGTTGACCCGGTCCAGCAGGTAGTCGATGTCGGCCTTGGTCGCCGCGGGGTGGGCGAGGTCGAGGTTCCAGTCGGTGTCGGTGGTGCCGATGATCCAGTGGGTGCCCCACGGGATGACGAACAGCACCGAGGTCGGGGTGCGCAGGATGATCGCGGCGTCGCTGACGATGCGATCGCGCGGCACCACGATGTGCACGCCCTTCGAGGCGCGCACGTGGAAGCGGCCGCGCTGATGGGCCAGCGCCTGCACCTCGTCGGTCCACACGCCGGTCGAGTTGATCACCACGTGCGCGCGGATGTCGGCGGTGCGGCCGTCCTCGCTGTCGCGCACCTGCACGCCGACCACCCGGTCCGCCTCGCGCAGGAAGCCGACCACCTGGGTGGAGGTGCGGATCACCGCGCCGTAGTGCGCGGCGGTGCGGGCGACGGTCATGGTGTGGCGGGCGTCGTCGACCACCGTGTCGTAATAGCTGATGCCGCCGATCAGCGCGCTGCGCTTCAGGCCGGGGGCCAGCCGCAGCGCGCCCATCCGAGACAAATGCCGTTGGCCGGGAACAGATTTGGCGCCACCCATGGTGTCGTAGAGCATCAGTCCCGCCGCGACATACGGGCGCTCCCACGCGCGATGGGTGAGCGGGTAGAGGAAGCGCAGCGGCTTCACCAGATGCGGCGCCAGCGCGGACATCGCGAGCTCACGCTCCTTCAGCGCCTCGCGAACCAGGCCGAACTCCAACTGCTCCAGATAGCGCAGGCCGCCGTGGAACATCTTCGACGACCGGCTCGACGTGCCGGAGGCGAGGTCACGCGCCTCGACCAGCGCGACCTTCAGCCCTCGGGTGGCCGCGTCCAGGGCGATGCCCGAGCCGACGACACCGCCGCCGATGACGACCACATCGAAGTGGTCCTTGCCGAACCGCTCCCAAGCCGCCCTGCGCTGCTCCGGACCGAGGAACTGGGATTCCGGTTTCTTGGTCATGCTCGACTCCTCCAGCCGCGTGTCGACGACGTAGTGGTCTTTCTCGGGCATTCGTTCGAGCTGCTCTTGGTACAGGCTATGCCAGTGGCCTCGGATCTCTTCGACCACGACATCGCTCGTGTCGTTCCCGCGCTACTCGTCGGTAACTGCTACCGACACTAATCCAGCGGCACGCGGACGGCGACGTGATCGCCACCATGACCCGCGAGGGGCGCAATCGGACACGCGGCCTGAGCGACGGGCCCGGAGGAGGCAGCTTGCGTAACCACGGAGGGACCCGCGAGGGGCGCAATCGGACACAGCGGGCGCTGTGTTTAGTAACCTGCACGAATGCGTCGCTATGTGGCCGCCATCGACCAGGGCACGACTTCGAGTCGCTGCATCATCTTCGATCGGCAGGGGCGCGTCGTCGGCGTGGCCCAGCGGGAACACGAACAAATCTTTCCACGACGGGGCTGGGTCGAGCACGACGCCGAAACCATCTGGAAAAACACCGATTTCGTGCTGGGCGAGGTGCTGAAGCAGAACAAGCTCAGCAGCGACGACATCGCGGCGGTCGGCGTCACCAACCAGCGCGAGACGACGGTGGTGTGGGATCGGGCCAGCGGCAAGCCGATTCACCACGCCATCGTCTGGCAGGACACCCGCACCGACCGGCTGACCACTGAACTCGGCGGCGACATCGGGCCGACCCGCTACCAGGAGCGCACCGGGCTGCCGCTGTCCACCTACTTCGCCGGGCCGAAGCTGCGCTGGATCCTGGACAACGTCGACGGTGCGCGCAAACGCGCCGAGGCGGGCGAGCTGTGTTTCGGCACCATGGACAGCTGGGTGCTGTGGAACTTGACCGGCGAGCACATCACCGACGTGACCAACGCGTCGCGCACCATGCTGATGGATCTGAATACCCGGCAGTGGGATTCGGAGATCTGCGCGGAGTTCGGCGTGCCGGAGTCGCTGCTGCCCGAAATCCGTAGCTCCTCCGAGGTGTACGCGGAGATCACCTCCGGTCCGCTGCAGGGGATTCCGGTCGCGGGCATCCTCGGCGACCAGCAGGCGGCCACCTTCGGCCAGGCCTGCTTGTCTCCCGGCGAGGCCAAAAATACCTACGGCACCGGCAATTTCATGCTGCTCAACACGGGCACCACGCCCGTGGTCAGCAAGCACGGGCTGCTCACCACCGTCTGCTATCAGCTCGGCGACGAGCCAGCCGTGTACGCGCTGGAGGGCTCCATCGCGGTGACCGGCTCACTGGTGCAATGGTTCCGGGACAATCTGGGCATCATCTCCTCGGCGGATGAGATCGAGCCGCTGGCCCGCAGTGTCGAGGACAACGGCGGTGCCTACATCGTGCCCGCCTTCTCCGGCCTGTTCGCGCCGCGCTGGCGGCCGGACGCGCGCGGCGTGATCGCCGGGCTCACCCGGTACGTGAACAAGGCTCATCTGGCGCGAGCGGTGCTGGAGTCCACCGCTTTTCAGACCCGCGAGGTGGTCGACGCGATGCGCGCCGACGCCGAATCCGAGCACCTCGACCTGGAGCTGACCACCCTGAAGGTGGACGGCGGCATGGTCAGCAACGACCTGCTCATGCAGTTCCAATCCGACATCCTCGATGTCCCCGTGGTGCGCCCGGTCGTCAACGAAACGACCGCACTGGGCGCCGCATACGCCGCGGGCCTCGCGGTCGACTACTGGTCCGGCACCGACGACATCCGGGAGAACTGGGCCGCCGACAAGACCTGGGAGCCAACGATGTCCGCCGAGGACCGCGACGAACATCTGACGGCGTGGAACAAGGCCGTCGAGCGCACCTACAACTGGGCCGACTGACACACAACGGTGGCCGGGCAAGGCGAGGCCCTCGTCAAACGTGTCAGCACTTGCTATCCGGCCGCGCGGGCCAAGCGATCCACGGCCTCGGTCAGGGTCGCGGCGTCAGAAGTCGTGAAGCACATGCGCATCGAGTTGCGGTAGCCGCCGTCGACGGCGAAGGCCGCGCCGGGCACGTAGGCGACGCCCGCGTCCAGGGCACGCGGTAGCAGCGCCTGCGTGTCGGTGCCGTCGGTGAAGTCGGCCCAGACGAACATGCCGCCGGTCGCGTCGGTACACCGCACGCGATCGCCGAAACGGGTGCGCACCGCGTGCACCAGGGACTTGGCGCGGGTGCCGTAGGCCGTGCGGACGTTGTCGACGTGCGCGGTCAGCCAGGCCTCGTCGGCGAGCAGGTCGGCGGCGATCTGGTGGGTCAATGCCGAACCACAAAGGTCCGCACCCTGTTTCAGCAGTTCCACCGCGCGGCACACCGCGTCCGGTGCGACCATCCAGCCGACGCGCAGCGAGGGCGCCAGGATCTTCGAGGCGCTCGACAGTCGAATCACGTTGCGGGAGTAGATTGCCACCGACGCGGGGGCCGGATTGTCGAACCACAGCTCGCCGTACGGATCGTCCTCGATCACCCAGAAGCCGTGTGCGTCAGCGAGTTCGGCGAGTTGGGCGCGGCGTTGCGGGCTCATCGTCACGCCGCCGGGGTTGTGGAAGTTGCTCACCGTGTGGACCACGGCCGGGCGTTCGCCGCGCGCCAGCAGTTCCGCGAGCACGTCGGTGCGCATGCCCTCGGCATCAAGCGGCACCGCGACGATCCGCGCACCGGCGGCCCGAAAGACCTGCAGCGCACCGACATACGCGGGATCCTCGACGATGACCAGCGCGCCTGGGTCGAGCAACACCTCGGCAAGCAGCGAAAGCGCCTGCTGCGAGCCGTGCGTCACGAAGACCTCGTCGATGTCCACCGCTCGGCCGAGCCGGGCCGATTCGCGTTCGGTGAGCACCGCGCGCAGCGGCCGCCAGCCGGGCGACTCGGTGTACTGCAAGCAACCCGCGCTACTCAGGGCCGCGTCCGCCGCGGCGGCGATCCGCTCGCGCGGCATCAGTTCCGCGTCGGGCAAGCCGCCGGCCAGGCCGATGATCTCGGCGCGTGTGGTGAGCTTCAGCAGGTCACGAATCGCCGAGCTCTGCAGGCCGCCGAGCTTGGCCGCGAGCGGTGGGATGGTCGGCGACATGAGAACCTCCGAACGGACGCCAAGGTACGCGAGACCTCACTGTCCCATATCGTGACCAAGATATGAAACTAGTTTCTCACCATTTGAGATTATTCGCCCCGCTTGTCGATCGAGTACAGCAGGTTCTTGCCGTCCCGCACCACCGTGGTGATGGTCTGCGGGTAGAGCTGTTCGGTCCCGTTCGGCCGGAGTTCCCGCAGGTCGACCGCGTACGTCCCGGCGGTCACCTCCGAAATCTTCAAACAGTGCGTGGTGCCTTTGGGGACTTGCTCATCGATGCCCTTCTGGATGACGTCGGCAGGAGACACATTCACCGTGTCGTCGGCGACGAATTTCCGGGCGTTCGCACCACTGCGCTGCACGTAGAAGGCGTATTGGAAAGCAAGGATGGCACCGGGCCCACTGTTGGTGTCGCCGTTGCCATTACCGTTGGTCACCTTGCCGTCCTTGCTGATGCTGGTGGGGCAATTCACTCCAGCACCGGTGCTCGCGGCGGGCGGGGTCGGGTTATCGCTGCCATTGCCCTTGGACACCATGATGACGGTCACCGTCAGCCCGACCAGGATGACGACCGCCAGGATGCCCGCCAGCGCGTTGCGCCCGGTGTGCGAGCCGGCCCGCTTGGGCGGGGGCGGCGGGGCGACCGGCGTGGTCGGCGCCAACATCTTCGCGATCGGATCGTCGGCCCAGGACAGTCCCGGCGAGGTCAGCGGCGGCGGCTTCGGCACGCTGCCGGTATCCGTCGGGCGGTTCCACCACGAATCCTGGTCCGGGTCGGCCGCCTGCTCCCGATCGGCGGGCGGCACCCGAGGCGGAACGGGCGGTACCGGCCGCGGCTCGGGGAAGGACGTCGAGTCGGGTGCGCGGTACTGCGGGGGCGGCGGCGGTGTCGTCCCCAGTTCGGCAGCGGGACGCCAGACCAGCTCGGGATGGTCGCCCGTCTGCTCCGTCACCTGCCAGTGCGGACCGGTATCCCCCGTCGGCGGGCCGAACTCCGAAACCGGCGGACCGAACTCCGAGACGGGAGGTCCGAATTCTGAGACAGGCGGGCCGAATTCACCCACCGGGGGGCCGAAATCCGACGCGGACTGGTCGTCGGATTCCTTCTCCCTCGGATCACCCTCGGAGGTCACACCCAATCCTTTCCCCAAGACACGCGTGTGGGGCGGTCGCGAACGACCGCCCCACCCGTCGAATCAGCCCCAGTCAGTCTCAGTACTGGAGTGAACCACCCCATTGGGTGGTGACACCACCCACATCGGCCGTTTGCGGAGCGAGATCGCCCGGCTGCAGCGGAAGTTTAACCTGTGCGGCCGCTTCGAGCGCCGCGGCACCGCCCGGCTGCTCCTTGATCCAGTCCTCGACGGCCGCCTTGGCCAGGTTGGCCTGAGTGGTGTCGAAGACGGAGATCGTCTTGTTGTCGGCAAGGCCGACACCACCGGTGTAGGTGGTGACCTTGACGGTGTTGGTGTCGACGTACTCGACCGACACACCGGCCTCACCGGCACCGGCCGGGGTGCGGTACCCGACGGTGCCGACGTAACCCGACTCGTTGTTGAAGTGGTGCGTGTTGGCCACGTAACCCGGCAGCAGCGAGCCGCCATCGACGTTCGCACCGATCTCCTGGTGCGGACCGGTCATCTCGACGACCGGGGCGGGCGGCGCCGCCTGCAGCTGCGGGGACTGCCAGCGCGGCTGTTGCTGCGGCTGGACCAGCGTCTCCGGCTGCTGCGCCTGAGCGTTCTCGTCACCCGGGGTCTTCGGCGTGGTCTGCGTGCCAGGTGTACCCGGCTGCTGCGGGGTGGTGGTGCCCGGCTGGGCCGGCTTCTGGTCCCCCGGCGGCGTATTCGGCACGACCGCAGGCTGCGGCTGATCCGACTGACCCGGCACCGGCAGCGGCGCGACGCGCGGGGTGGTGACACCCGGCTGCGTCGGCTGAGCCAGCTTCGGATCCTTGTTCGGATTCGGCATGACCGGGTCCGGTGTGTTGACGCCGGGCTGACCCGGCGTGGTGACACCCGGCTGGGTCGGCGTCTGCGGATCCGCCGGCTTGGTCGGATCCGGCTTGGCGGTTTCCGGACTCGGCGCTGCCTCGTTAGGCGCCGGCTGCACCGGAGCTGGGCTCGGCGGCGCGGTGGTGGGTGGAATGCTCGGATCGGTAGGAGCGGCCCCCGCCGGCGCTGCCAAGAGAGTGGCCACGGCAGCCGCGGCGGCCAGTGGCAACGAGGTGCTCGCCATCGCTCGCTGCGCCCGACTCGGCTTACGATGTTTCACTTTTCGTTTCCCTTTCCCGGGTGTGACCTGGAGATCAGTCACACTCAGTTGTCTCTGACGAGACGCCCGGTCGTCGAACGACGCGAAGGTCATTCGACGTTTCGACTGGGAAAAAGATCCATCCCCCCGAACACCGAACCACGCGACCGCCCGCCGATCGCATCTCTGCGGGAAGTGAACCATATGTAGGCCTGATGAGCAATGTGAATCAAAACTTCAGGCTGCACGAACGCCGCTGAACCGCAAGACCATTCAACCCGGGTCGCCCCGCCGCCGCGACGGACGCGTGAATCCGGGGCACCGGATCACCTCGGCGGACGCATCAATCCAGGTCGTCGTGCCGCATCAACTGGCGTGCCGCTTCGGTCACCGACCCGGTCAGCGACGGGTAGACCGAGAAGGTCTGCGCCAGATCGTTGACGGTCAGGTTGTTCTGCACCGCAAGGGCGATCGGCAGGATCAGCTCCGACGCGATCGGCGCCACCACCACACCGCCGATGACAACGCCGGTGGCGGGACGACAGAAAATCTTCACGAAACCCCTGCGCAGGCCGAGCATCTTGGCTCGCGGGTTGGTGTTCAGCGGCAGCATCACCGTGCGGGCCGGCGTCTCGCCGTTATCGATCGAGGTCTGGCTCACGCCGACCGTCGCGATCTCCGGGCGGGTGAACACCGCGGACGCCACCGTCTTCAACCGGATCGGGCTGACGCCCTCGCCGAGCGCGTGGTACATCGCGATGCGTCCCTGCATGGCGGCCACCGAGGCCAGCGGCAGCAGGCCGGTGCAGTCGCCCGCCGCGTAGATGCCGGGCACCGAGGTGCGCGAAACCCGGTCGACGCGCAGGTAACCGCCGCGGTCGAGTTCGATGCCGACCCGCTCCAGTCCGAGCCCATCGGTGTTGGGCGTGGAGCCGACGGTCATCAGCGCGTGCGACCCGGCGACGGTCCGGCCGTCGGACAGCTTGACGACCACACCCTCGGCGGTGCGCTCCACCGCGTCGGCGCGCGCGTGCTTAACCAGCTCGACACCGCGTTCGGCGAGCGCGTCCTCCAGCACCAGGGCCGCGTCCGCGTCCTCGCCGGGCAGCACCCGATCGCGACTGGAGACCAGCCGCACCCGCACACCCATTTCGGTGTAGGCGGAGACGAATTCCGCACCCGTGACACCGGAACCGACGACCACCAGGGTCTCCGGCAATTCTGCCAAGTCGTAGAGCTGACGCCAGTTCAGGATGCGCTCACCGTCGGGCTCGGCACCCGGCAACACGCGCGGGCTCGCCCCAGTGGCGATCAACACAACCTCGGCCTCGATGACCTCCTCGGTGCCGTCCGCCAGCTTGGCCAGGATCTTATGCGCGGCGAGCCCGGTAGCCGGGTCGATCAGCTCCGCGCGACCGGCGAGCACCTGCACGCCGACGGTCTGCAGCTTGGACCTGATATCGGAGGACTGGGCCAGCGCCAACGCCTTGACGCGGCCGTTCACCTCGGACAGTTGCACGGTCGCCTGGTTCGGATCGAGGGTGATGCCGAGATCGCGGGCGCGGCGCAGGTCGGTGCGCACGCCGGTGGAGGCGATGAATGTTTTGGAGGGAACACAGTCCCAGAGGACACAAGCCCCGCCGATGCCGTCGCTATCGATCAGCGTCACCGACGCACCGTGCTGGGCTGCCACCAGCGCCGCCTCGTAGCCGGCCGGTCCGCCACCGATGATCGCTATGCGGGTCATTGATACCTCCGCTTCTGGTTGCGCACCGGGATCTCCGGTACCTGTCAACGTTATCGGGCGAGGCAGGCCCACCCGTCGCCCGGCCACCACCCCCCACGGAATCGCTACACGATGCGGGTCTACACGCGTCGCCGCGCCCGGAACGCGCCACAGGAATGCCGCATCTGGCCGGGATAGAGTCGATCCCCGGATGTTATTGGCTACCCTTCTGTGGTGCCGATCTACGCCGCCTATGGGTCCAACATGGACTCAACCCAGATGCTCGAGCGCTGTCCGCACTCGCCCATGTCCGGAACGGGCTGGTTGGAGGGCTGGCGGCTCACCTTCGCCGGTGACGACATCGGCTGGGAAGGGCCGCTGGCGACGGTGGTCGAGGAGCCGGGCTCCCGCGTTTTCGTCGTGCTCTACGACGTGTCGCCGGAAGACGAACAGCGGCTGGACCGCTGGGAGGGTTCGGACTTCGGCATCCACAAGAAGATCCGGCTGCGCGTGACGCGCAGTGAGAGCGGTGCCGATCCGACGCTGTCCTGGCTCTACGTGCTGGACGCGTACGAGGGTGGCCTGCCCTCGGCCCGTTACATCGGGGTGATCGCGGACGCGGCCGAAAAGGCCGGTGCTCCTGAGGATTACGTGCATTCCCTGCGAACTCGCAACAGCCGCAACGTCGGCCCCGGAAACTTCGGCTGACAAACGAAACGACGTGGCCGGCCCGAGGGGTCGACCACGTCGCCGTTCAGCTCGAAATCACTACGCGGCCTAGCGCATTCGCGCGCTAAGCGTTCAGCACGATATTGGTCAGCACCCGCACACCCACCGCGAGCGCCCGCTCGTCGAGGTCGAAGGTCGGCTGATGCAGATCGAGCTGCTCGCCGTGCCCGGACCAGACGCCGAGACGCGCCATCGCGCCGGGCACCTCTTCCAAATACCACGAGAAGTCTTCGCCGCCACCGGATTGCATGGTGTCGGCCAGCGCGTCCGGACCGATCCTGCGGATCGCGTCCTCGTACATCCTGGTGGACTGTTCGTCGTTGACCACCGGCGGCACGCCGCGACGGTAATTCAGCTGGTAGCGCACGCCGGTGGGGGCGAGCAGGCCGTCGACGATCTCGCGCACCATAGGCTCCAGCAGCGACCAGGTCGCGTGATCGCCGGTGCGGACGGTGCCGGTGAGCATGCCGGTCTGCGGAATCGCGTTGGGCGCCTTGCCCGCACTGACCGCACCCCACACCATCACCGTGCTGGTCCGCGGGTCGATGCGACGGCTGAGCAGGCCGGGCAGGCCGGTGATCACGGTGCCGATGGCGTAGACCAGATCGCTGGTGAGATGCGGACGCGAGGTGTGCCCGCCCGGCGAATCCAGCACCAGTTCGACGGTGTCGGCGGCCGAGGTGATCGCGCCGACCCGGATGCCGACCCGGCCCACCTCCAGTCGCGGATCGCAGTGCAGCGCGAAGATCCGCTGCACACCCTCCATCGCACCGGTGGCGACCACGTCGATCGCGCCGCCCGGCATGACCTCTTCGGCGGGCTGGAACACCAGCCGCACGCCGACCGGCAGCTCGGGCACTTCGGCCAGCGCGAGCGCGGTGCCGAGCAAAATCGTGGTGTGTGCGTCGTGCCCGCAGGCGTGCGAGACGCCGGGCACGGTGGAGGCGAAGCTCAGACCGGTGAACTCCTGCAGCGGGAGCGCGTCCATGTCGGCACGCAGGCCGATGCGCGGACCCTCGGGCCCGATGTCGCAGATCAAGCCGGTGCCACCGGGCAGCGGCTGCGGCGTGAGACCCGCCTTGATCAGCCAGGAGGAGATGAATTCGGTGGTGGCGAACTCGGTGCGGGAAAGTTCCGGGTTGGCGTGGATGTGCCTGCGCCACTGCACGAGGTCCAACGCGTGCTCGGCCAGCCAGCCCTCTACTGATCCCAAACCTGTTCCTACGGTGTTCGGCAATACGATGTCCGCCGGGTCTTCTGCCAGGGCGCATGCCCCCGTGTCGGTCCCCGTCGCCCGCTCAGCCGAACGGCCGGTAGTGCTCACCGAATTTCCTCCTGTCGTTGAACGAGCCGTTGCAACAACCTGTCCCTGTGTACTTCATCGCTGGCAGCGGCGATCGCGGTACGCGCGAGTGCGAGCGCACCATCGACAACCGCACGATCCGCCGAGGCGTTGACGCTCGCCGCGGCGAAGCCGGGCTGGTGCGTCACCGCGCCACCGGCATCAATGCCGATGACCGGGTGGATGCCCGGAATGACGTTGGTGACGTTGCCCATGTCCGTGCTTCCGAGCGGCCGCTGTGCCTCGAGCTCGGGTGCGATCGGCACTCGTCCCAAACCGGTTATCTGCTCGCGGTAGGCAAACAGTAACGCCGGATCGGGTGTCAGCTCGGTATATGTCGGCGCGACAGTCCGGATTTCGTGGGTGCAGCCGGTCGCAAGGGCCCCCGCCTCGAAACACGCCGACGCTCGTCGCATCAGATTGTCGAGAGATGCGGAGTCGACTGCGCGTAGGTAATACAGCAGTTCCGCACGTCCGGGGACGATGTTCGGGGCTACGCCACCATCGCCGACTATACCGTGAAGTTGCTGGCCGGGCTGGATATGCTGCCTCAGCAACCCAAGAGCTACCTGGGCGACGGTGACCGCGTCTCCCGCGTTTCGCCCCAGTTCCGGCGCGGCGCTGGCGTGTGCCTCGCGGCCGTGGAACACGATGGCGAGATCGGCCATCGCCAGCGAGTGCGCGCCGGCGATGTCCGACGGGCCGGGGTGCACCATCATCGCCATCGCCACGTCGTCGAACACGCCGTGCTCCAGCATCAGCACCTTGCCCCCGCCGCTTTCCTCGGCGGGCGTGCCGAGCACGAGCACGGTGAGCCCGAGCGCGTCGGCGACCTCGGCGAGGCCGAGCGCGGTGCCGACGGCCGAGGCGGCAATGATGTTGTGCCCGCAGGCGTGTCCCATCCCGGGCAGCGCGTCGTACTCCGCGCAGATGCCGACGGTGAGCGGGCCGCTGCCGAAGCTGGCTCGAAACGCGGTCGGCAATTCGGCAACGCCGGTGGTGACCTCGAAGCCGCGCTCGGCGAGCGGGCCGATGATCTTGGCGACGCTCCTGGTCTCCTCGAACGCGAGCTCCGGCTCGGCGTGGATCGAGTGCGAAAGATCTATCAGCTCATCGACCGCGGCCTTGATCGCCGCGTCCGACTGCTGCACGGCATCGGCACGCGCGACGGCATAGTCGCTGCGCGATTCCTGGTGCCCGCTGCGCGGTGGTGGCATGGAACACAGTGTTGCACTCGTCGGCAAACCGAGCGCATCGCATATCCGCCCAGCGGACCGCGCCGCGCGGCGTTCTTGCGACATTCGCGCAGTTCAGGACGTCGAACACGCAATCAGGAGCGTCGATCCGACCGAACGGCCGTCCGACTAGGCCGTGGCGAAAGCGAGGTTCTCCGGGGTCGTCGGCACGGCCAGCCCCGCCAGCGCGTTGGCGTGCAGCGCGCGCTTGATCACCGGCAGATTCGGCTTGCGGTTGCTCGCCAATGCCGCGGCCTTGGCCACCGCGGTCGCCAGCAACGACTCCGCGTCGGCCTTGCCGTCGACGATGCCCGCGGCGATCGCCTCGTCGGCCGGGTAGCGGTGGCCGGTGGTCATCGCCTGCACGCAGACCTGGTTGGACAACCGCTCGGTGAGCAGGGCGTTCATCCCGACGGTGAACGGCATGCCGAGGTGCACCTCGGGCAGGCAGTAGAAGCCGCGATCGGCCCGCATCACCCGGAAGTCGTGCGAGGTGGCCAGCATGGCGCCCGCGCCGAAGGCGTGGCCGTTGATCGCGGCCACCGTCGGCATCGGGAACTGCAGCAACCGGGTGTAGAGCGAGTGCACGCGGTCCAGGTAACCGTGTGACTTGTTCAGGTTGCCGAACAGCCAGTCGGTGTCGAGGCCGTTGCTGTAGAACTTGCCGCTGGCCACGGTGACCAGCGCGGCCGAGCCCTCGGAGTCCTCGACCTTGTCGAGCACACCGTGGAACTCGTCGATCCAGTCGGGGTGGAAGCGGTTCTCGCTGTCCGTCTGTCCCTCGTTCCCGAGGTAGACGACGAACACATCCCCATCACGTTCCAGATACGGCATGGGTGCAGAATATCCGGCGCGCGGCGACTCCCCTACTCGTGGGTAGCATTCTTGGGCCGTGGCGCCTACCTGGCATGCGACCGCCACGCGTCCTTCTCGCAACCCCTACGCGCGTCACTCGAGCGCCGTCTGCGTCGCACTCGATGGCCAGATCCGCGAATCTCCACCGCTGCGCCACGCGAGGACGGCGGCCGCCCACACCCGGCGCCGCAAGCGCGGCAATCCAATACAGTGATCCATATGCTTGCCGAACAGGCCGCCGAGGCGATCGCCGAACGTACTGGAGTGCCGCGTCACCGGGTTGCGGTGGTGCTCGGCTCTGGCTGGCAGGAGGCGGCCGCGGAGATCGGCACGCCGGTCGCGTCGGTGCCGATGCCGGAGCTGCCCGGGTTCGGCAGGCCGAGCGCGCAGGGGCACGGCGGCATGGTCCACTCGGTCACCGTCGGCGACACGCCGACGCTGCTGCTGATGGGCCGCCAGCACCTGTACGAGGGCTACCAACCCGGCGATGTGGTGCACCCGGTCAGCGCGGCCATCGCGGCCGGCGTCGAGATCGTGCTGCTCACCAACGCCGCTGGCGGCATCCGCGAAGGGCTGCGCGTCGGCGAGCCGGTGCTGATCAACGATCACCTCAACCTCACCGGCCGCACCCCGCTGACCGGCGCCACCTTCGTCGACCTCGTCGATGCCTGGGACCCCGAATTGCGTGCCATGGCACAGGAAATCGACCCCAGCCTGACCGAGGGCGTGTACGCGGGCCTGACCGGGCCGCAGTACGAGACCCCCGCCGAGATCCGGATGCTGCGCACCATGGGCGCCGACCTGGTCGGCATGTCGACGGTGCTGGAGGCCATCGCCTGCCGCGCGCTCGGCGCACGGGTGCTCGGCATCTCACTGGTCACCAACCTCGCCGCGGGCGTCACTGGCGGGCATCTCTCGCACACCGAGGTGCTGGCCGAAGGCCACGCCGCCGCGCCGCGCTTGGGCAAGCTGCTGCGCGGCGTGCTGGAACGGGTGTAGATGCTGCGCTTCGGCACCGCTGGTCTACGTGGACCGCTGCGAGACGGTCCAGACGGCATGAACGTGACGACGGTGACCAGGGCCACCGCAGGCATCGTCGAGTGGCTGCGGGGGCGCTGTCTCGGTGGCGGCGCGGTGATCGTCGGCCGCGACGCGCGGCACGGGTCCGCCGAATTCGCCACCGCGACGGCGGAAATCTTTGCCGCGGCGGGCTTTCCGGTGACGTTGCTGCCGAGGCCACTGCCCACCCCGATCGTCGCCTACGCGGTCCGCGAGCTCGGCGCGGTCGCGGGCGTGCAGATCACCGCCTCGCACAATCCGGCCGCCGACAACGGCTACAAGGTCTACCTCGACGGCGGCTCGCAGCTGCTGGCCCCGGCCGACACCGAGATCGAGCGGTGCATCGACGCGGTCACCGAACCTGTCGCCCGTACTCCGGTCGAACCGGTGGACGACGACATCGTGCGGCGGTATCTGAATCGGGTGTCGTCGCTGCCCTCGCTGATCGGCGGCGAGGGCGCGCGGGCCGCGATCCGGATCGCGATGACGCCGCTGCACGGCGTCGGCGGCGACCTGGTCGTGCAGGCGCTCGCCGCGGCGGGATTCACCGACGTGCACGTGGTCGAGGAGCAGTTCGCGCCCGATCCCGACTTCCCCACCGTCGCGTTCCCGAACCCGGAAGAGCCCGGCGCGACCGATCTGCTGCTCGCCCTCGCCGCCGGGATCGGCGCGGACGTGGCGATCGCGGTCGACCCCGACGCCGATCGCTGCGCGGTGGGAATCCCGTTGCCGGACAACACCTGGCGAATGCTGCGCGGCGACGAGACCGGCGTGCTGCTCGGCGACTGCGTGCTGCGCACCGCGCCGCAGGACGCGCTGGTGGCCACCACCATCGTGTCGTCGCGACTGCTGTCCAAGCTGGCACCGGCCCGCGGCGCCCGCTACGCGGAAACCCTCACCGGCTTCAAATGGCTGGCCCGCGCGGGCGAGGGCCTGGTCTATGCCTATGAGGAGGCGATCGGCCACTGCGTCGATCCGGCCACGGTCCGGGACAAGGACGGCATCTCGGCCGCCGTGCTGACCGCCGATCTGGTCGCCCGCCTGAAGTCGGCGGGCCGCACCCTGACCGACCAACTCGACGATTACGCGGTCGAATTCGGCCTGCACAGCACCGATCAGGTGTCGCTGCGGCTGGATTCGGCGGCGGCCGCCGCGGCCGTGGTGGCCCGGCTGCGCGCGAACCCGCCGGACGAAATCGCGGGCGAGCCGGTCAAATACTCCGACCTGCTCCAGGTGCGCGGTCGGATGCGTACCGACGCACTCGTTTTCGAAGGCGCTCAGTCGCGCATCGTGGTCCGCCCGTCCGGCACCGAGCCGAAACTCAAGTGCTATCTCGAGGTGTGCACGCCGGTCCCGGCCCACGCCGATCTCGCCGCCGCCAGGACAACTGCGGGACAACACCTTTCCGCATTGCGCGAATACTGCCAGGGGCTCTGAACAGCCAGGCATCATCAGATGATGACGGCGATGCACTGTACTCACTGCGGCAGCGAGGGCTTGTTGCCCGGCTACATCGAGGATTCCGGCGACAGTTCACGCGGCCATGCCCGCTGGGTCGAGGGCCCGTTGGAAATCGGCTTCTGGGGCGCGAAACGCACCGGACGCAGCCACTGGCTGGTCGACGCCTATCGATGCGAGGACTGCTCGCACCTGGAGCTGTTCACCCGGTCGAAGGACGGATGAACAGCTCCAACGAGCGCCGGTCCCGCTAGCGCGGACCGAACTGGCGGTCGCCCGCGTCGCCGAGGCCGGGGACGATGTAGGCGTGCTCGTTCAGGCCCGCGTCGACGGCGGCGGTAACGAGGTTCACTGGATGGCCCGAATCAGCCAATGCCGCAACACCTTCCGGTGCCGCAACGACACAGACCGCAGTGATGTCGGTGGCGCCGCGGGCGACCAGGAGTTCGAGGGTGTGGCGCATCGAGCCACCGGTGGCCAGCATCGGGTCGAGCACATAGACCGGGAGTCCAGCCAGGTCGGCGGGCAGCGATTCCATGTACGGGACCGGCTGGTGGCTTTCCTCGTCGCGGGCGATGCCGACGAAGCCGATCCTGGCGTCGGGGATCAACTCGGCGGCCACGTCGACCATGCCGAGGCCCGCCCGCAGCACCGGCACCAGCAGCGGCGGTCGCGCCAGGCGCGCGCCCTCGGTGACCGCGACCGGCGTGGTGATCTCGAAGCGCTGGACCGGCGCCGCGCGCAAGGCCTCGTAGATGAGGATCCTGGTGAGGTCGCGCAGCGCCGCGCGGAAGACGGAATTCTCGGTTCGCTCGTCTCGCATCGTGGTCAACAGGGCGGCGGCGAGCGGATGGTCCACGGTGTGAGTACGCATGAGGGAACGATAAAGTGACCGGTGGGCCCGCCGCCGAAGCTCCACCCGAAAGTTTTTTCGCATCGGTGGGAACCGAACGGGAAGAGAGCGCGTCGAAGCAAGTGAATGACGTACTCTGCCTGGGAACAACAGATGGGGGAAGCTCTGATGCGGAAGATGTCGGCGGACACCGAGGGCATCGCAGCCTATGGCGCGACCGCCCATGTGATGGCCGGGGAGATGGCCACGGCCGGGGCGAGCGCGGTCGCGGCGGAACCAGCGCTGCTCGGCCCGATCATGGGGCTGATCGGCGGCGATTTCATGGCCGCGTACACCGCCGCGCACGCGGGGCACGTCGCCTCGATCGGGCAGCTGTCGGCGGTGCTGACCAGCATGGGTGGCGCGGCCACCGATGCGGCCACGGTGCTCACCGAGACCGACCTGAACCACGCGGGGTCGCTGCGGAGCGTGGCCACCGAACTGGACGGGTGAGCCTGTGATCGATATCAGCGCACTGGCCAAACCGATCTTCGACCTGCTCGAGAGCTTCGGCTCGGGCGTGCTGCCGACCGGCGGGCCCTCCGACGCGCTACGCAGCACGTCCACCGCCGTCGACCAGATCCACCAGATGGGTCGCGACAGCATCAACGGCATGAACACCGCGTGGGACGGCCAGGCCGCCGACGCCGCCACCGCGAAGGCCCTGAAGGTACAGACCTCGGCCGCCACTATCTCCGACCGTGGCAACGACATGGCAACCGTGGTGAACCAGGCCGCCGCCGAGATCGAATCGGGCCAGAAGGACCTCACCGGCATCGCCCAGTCGTTCGTCAACACCGCGGCGAGCGCGGGCCCGGCACTGGCCACGCCAGCGGGGCTGACGATGATCGTCGGCTCCGCGATCGACCACCTCGGCCAGGCGCTCAACGTGGTCGGCCGGGTACAAAACGAGCTCACCACGCACACCGCCTCGATGACCGACCTCACCCCGCCGCCGTCCACACCGTCGCTCGCCGGGACGCCCGCCGCCGTCAGCACCGCCGGCGTGCAGCAGCTGACGTCGACCGCGTCCAGCGCGCTCAGCGGTGCCGGTTCGATGGCCAGCAGCCTGATGAGTACCGCGATGTCCACGATCCCGGCTTCGACGGCCTCGCCGAAATCCACCTCCGGCACCCCGAGCACCTCGGGCACACCCAAGCCGAACACCGGTTCGGCGGGCATGCCGAGCGACGGCAAGGGCGTGAAGATCACGCTGCCCGACGGCAGCACGGTAGAGGCGCCGAACGAGAAGGCGGCGACGGCGGTCCGCTCGGCGATCAGCGCGGTCGGCACCCCGTACGTGTGGGGCGGTAACACGCCCGGCGCCGGACTCGACTGCAGCGGCCTGACCAAATACGCGTACGGCGAGGCAGGCATGGATCTGCCGCGCCTGGCCGCCGATCAGGCCATCGGCACCTCGGTCTCCCCCGGCGACCTCATGCCCGGCGATTTGGCGGTGTGGGACGGCCATGTCGCGATGGTGATAGGCAACGGAGAATTCGTCGAGGCCGGCGACCCGGTCCAGATCAGCTCTATTCGAACGGAGAACTCAGGGATGGGCTTCCACGGCTTCTACAGGCCGACGTCATGAGTACGCCGCAGCAACCGACGGTTCCCAACGTCACGGTCGCGGGCAGTACGAACCGATCGGGCACCATCTCGGTGCGCGCCACCGATCAGGGCATGCCGGTGGAGATCAAGTTCGAGCGCAGCGAATACCGTTACGGCGCACAGACTCTCGCGAACGAGATCCTGCGGCTCACCAAGCGTTCCACCGTCGCCGCCAAGGCGCGACGGCGCGAGCTGCTCGCCGAGGCGGGCATGCCCGCCGACATCCTGGACCGGCTCGGCCTGCCAACCCGCCAGGCGGCGGTGGACGAGCTGGACCGGATCGACGACGCGGACACCGGACCTACGACCTGGATGAGGCCCGTATGAGCGAGCGAACAATGAGCACAGCTGCCCCAGCGCTCATGCCGGAGCCGAGCGTCAGCGAGGCGCAGGCATGAGTGCTGAGATGGATGCTCTCGTCGCGAACGCGACGCAGAAGCTGGAGGCACTCGAGGCCGCGCTGTATGGCCTCAAGCAGGTCCGCGGCCGCCACACCACCGAGGACGGCACGGTCACCGTCGAGGTCGACAGCGACGGTGCGCTCGTCGCGCTGAGCCTCGCGGAAACGGTCACCTCGCTGGCACCGGCCGAGGTCGGACAGCTGATCGTCTGGGCGTGCAGGCAGGCCGCCGAGGACGCGGGCAACCAGCGCTCGAAGGTCGTTGGGACACTGAACGAGTCATTCGTTCCCGGCCCGAACGACGCCAAAGGAACCATTGGGGGCGGGCCGGATAGTGCCTGACGCGGAAGGTCGATAGGCTTCCGCTCATGGCTTCTGGAGACATCGTCCCGATCGAGCTCGGCCTGACCGACGGCGATCTCGTCACCCTGTGGGCACCGCGCTGGCGAGACGGTGACGACGAGTGGGAGGCGTTCCTCGGACACGAGGACTCCCTCTATGGTTTCGAAACCGTTGCGGAGCTGGCCGCGTTCATCCGGACCAACTCCGACAACGACCTCGTCGAGCATCCGGCATGGAAGGTCGTCGCCGCGCTGTCGGCGGTGGAACTGGAGCCGGAGGAGAACTTCTCCTTCGATCTGGTCGCGGTGCCCGAGCTGGCCGCCGGTGAGCCCGACGTGGACACCATCGCCGAGCTCGAGGACACCCTCGGCATGGTTCGCAACATCGGCGAGGTGTGCGAGCTGGAGACGGTGACCAAGTTCTTCGGGTCGCATCCGGTGCTCGGCGCACTGCCCGGCGGTGTCAACGCGTTCATCGGGCGCGACGGCGAGGAACTCTGGGACCAGATCGGCGCCGCCATCGCCAAGGGCTGGGACAGCGTCCTCGACGCCATCGACTCCGTCGTGCACACCCCCGACGTCGACGCGGAAGCCGTCGCCGTCGCGGAGGCCGAGCTGCTGGCCGCCGAGGAGAACGTGGTCGACGCCGACGACGCCGCGGACAACGAGGAGGACGAGTTCGAACCCGTCGACCTCGACGCGGACGACGAGGACGAAGAGGAAGAGGAAGAAGACGAGTCGTTCTGGCACGAGGTCGGCATCGACCCGGTCAAGATCATCGCCTCGGACGGCACCTACTTCACGCTGCGCTGCTACCTCGACGACGAGCCGATCTTCCTCGGCTCCGACAACACCATCACGGTGTTCACCTCGGAGCGCGCACTCGCCAGGTACCTGGCCGACGACCACGAGCACGACCTGTCCCGGGTGAGCACCTTCGCCGACGTGCAGACCGCCGCGGTGGACGGTTCGCTCGAGGTCGAGGTCACCGACGAGAACGTCTACGTGCTCCCAGGCCTGGCCGACGACCTCTCCGAAGGACCGGAAGCCGTCGACATCGAACAGCTCGACCTCGCGGTGGAACTGTTCACCGACGCCTCCGACTACGCCGGCGACGACACCGTGGAACAGGCACTGGCCCAATCCAATCCACTCGGCTGGTACGTCTCGTACCTGCTGAACCCGGACCCGAGCCGCATGGCCCCCAACCCGCCGTTCACCGCGGAGGCGCAATCCTGGCGAGACCTGGAGCGCAACTTCGAGGCCCGCCTCAACCAGCAGTAGCTCCCCCGCCTCTCCGGGTATTCAGGCCAGACTGAGTAGCGCGGTAGTGGCGTTGGCGGCTGGCGGTCGAGGTGGTGGTTGGGTTGGCTGGTACCCGGTGAGTTACCCATGTGCTCGCGAGATCAGTTGGCGCGCTGGGTATCCGCTGTTTGCGGAGTGGTCGGTAGCCATGGGTCGCTTCACGTAGCTGGGACCGTCTGAGTGTGCGTAGTCATCGCCCGCCGGAGTCATTCAAGTCTCTGTCCGCTGGCAGCCGCGGTCGCATCAAGTCCATCGCAGATTCGTTCAGGCGACTGCGGTCGCCGCGCGCTGTCGCGGTGACTTCAGGTAGTTGCGGTCGTCCTGAGTGCCGCAGTCACCTCTAGTAGTTGCGGCTACTTCAGGCGGATCCAGATCTGCTCGGCGCGGCCGAGGAGGCGGTCGTCGGAGCCGTAGACCGCCGTGGAGGAGAAGGATTTGCGGCCTTGTTCGCCGTGGTTTTCGCCGATGACTACGCAGTGTTCGCCGACCTCGGGGAGGGCGTGCACGGCGGCGGTCATGGAGCCGAGGAGGGCGGGGCGGTTGAACATGTCGGGGAGGGACCAGCCGCCGGGGCAGTCCATTGCGGCCCATAGGACGGCGGGGCCGAGCGGGAGCGTGGCGTCGGGCGTCCATGGTGCGGCAACCCGGCCGTCGCCGACGGCACCGGCCTCGATGCGCAGCCCGTCGGTGCGGGCGCTGCCGCAGACGAAGCAGGACGCGAACATCTCGTTGCTCTGGTAGGAGCTCGCCGCGGCGGCCGCGGTCGCGAACGGCACGGATTGCGGTGCGTCCCGGTCGAATTCGCCCGCGCGGGTTTCGGCGACCAAGGTGTCACCGTCGTATAGGCTGCCGTCCCGCACCTCGAGCGGTGTGTCCAGCGGCGTCGGGCTGCGCAGGATCACCGTGACCGCGGCGTCCCCATGCCGCTCGGCCAGCAGCCCGCCCACGTATCCGCCGTTACCGGAATCGGGCGGCCCGTTGAACCGACTGGAAATCCGCAATGTCGCCATACTCAGCACGCTAGCGAACCAGCACCCCGCCCTTTTCGCCCCGTCCGACGGACGAGACGTGGCTCACGGGGAACTGATGCCGGTATCGCCCGACTTGGGCGTCCACCACCAGTTCCCCCTCGACCAACTCAGCTGCTATCCGAGCAGCACCGCGTAGCCGGGCTTGATGATGTTGTCGATGATGCGCAGCCGCTCCGGGAACGGGATGAACGCCGACTTCATCGCGTTGATGGTGAAACGCTCCAGATCGCTCCAGCCGTAACCGAAGGTGTCCGCGAGCTTGAGCATTTCCTGACTCATGCTGGTGTCGCTCATCAGCCGGTTGTCGGTGTTGACCGTGACACGGAAGCGCAACCGGGCCAGCAGATCGAACGGGTGCTTGTCCAGCGACGGCACCGCGCCGGTCTGCACGTTCGAGGACGGACAGAGCTCGAGCGGAATGCGCATGTCGCGCACGTAATTCGCGACGAGCCCGAGGCGCGCGTCCTCGATCGCACCAGGCACGCTGATGTCGTCGGTGATCCGCACGCCGTGGCCGAGCCGGTCGCAGCCGCAGAAGGCCAGTGCCTCGTGGATCGACGGCAGGCCGAACGCCTCACCCGCGTGAATCGTGAAGTGCGCGCTGTTGGCTCGCATGTATTCGAACGCGTCCAGGTGCCTGCTCGGCGGGTACCCGGCCTCCGCGCCCGCGATGTCGAAGCCGCCGACGCCGCGATCGCGGAAGCGCACGGTGAGCTCGGCGATCTCCCGAGAGCGGGCCGCATGCCGCATGGCGGTGAGCAGGCAGGTGACCACGATCGGACGTCCCGCCGCCGCGGCCGCCGCCTCGCCCTCGCGGAAACCGGCCAGGGTGTGCTCGACGACCTCATCGAGGGTCAGTCCGCGTTCCAGGTGCTGTTCGGGGGCGAAGCGCACCTCGGCGTACACCACGCCGTCGGTGGACAGGTCCTCCGCGCATTCGCGGGCGACCCGGCGCAGGCCCTCCGGCGTCTGCATGACGGCGACGGTGTGCGCGAAGGTTTCCAGATACAGTTCCAGCGATCCGCTGTCGGCCGCGTCGCGGAACCAGGTGGCCAGCGCCGCCTCGTCGGTGGCGGGTAGGTCCTCGTATCCGCACTCGGCGGCCAGCTCCAGCACCGTCGCGGGCCGTAGACCACCGTCGAGGTGGTCGTGCAGCAGCGCTTTTGGCGCCTGTCGGATCGAGGCAAGGGTCAATGCGGTCGGTCCAGTCATGTAACGACGGTAGCCGCACCGCGCCCGAACGGCACCCGACTGCCGAAGTGGCAACCATCTCGTTGCCCGCCCATCCCGCGCCGTCCCACATCCGGATACCGGCCCGCCTCACCGAATCCCGCACTGACCAGCGACAACTACACATCTGTGCGATGCCGCACACCGCGACAATTCGGCACCCGCCTACGCCGTCTCGCGTCGGAAGTCGAACGCGACACACACCTGGCACGCCGGGATCCAGGCGCACAACTCCATCGACCGATGCTGTGCGCCGCAAACCAATTCACACGCGGCAACGGCGATCCAATGCGTTTTCCGGGCAGTGGGATCAGGCTTCGATGCGGCCGAGCACGATTGGGGTGGTGGGCTTTTCGACGGAATCGCCGATGGCGAAAGCATCGAGCAACGCGGCGTGAGCGCCGGGGAACGCGCCCGGGGTGTCGGTGTGCAAGGTGAGCAGCGGCTGGCCCGCGGTCACGGAATCGCCTGGCTTGGCGTGCATTTCGATGCCCGCACCGGCCTGGACCGGGTCGCCCTGGCGGGCCCGGCCCGCGCCGAGACGCCAGGCGGCGATGCCGACGCCCATGGCATCGAGGCGGGTCAGTACGCCGTCACGCTCGGCCCGCACGACCTCGGTGTGCTTCGCCGTCGGCAGCGCCGCGTCCGGATCGCCGCCTTGGGCGCGGACCATCGCGCGCCACTGGTCCATCGCCCGGCCATCGGCGAGTACGTCGGCGGGGTCGATGTCGAGGCCGGCCAGCGCGACCATCTCACGGGCCAGGGTGACGGTGAGCTCCACGATGTCGGCGGCGCCACCGCCGGCCAGCACCTCGACCGACTCGGCGACTTCGAGCGCGTTGCCCGCGGTGCGGCCGAGCGGAGTGTCCATCGCGGTCAGCAGCGCCACCGTGCGCACCCCGGCGTCGGTGCCCAATTCGACCATGGCCGTTGCCAATTCGCGGGCGCCGTCGAGGGTCTTCAGGAACGCGCCCGCGCCGACCTTCACATCGAGCACCAGCGCCGCGGTACCCTCGGCGATCTTCTTGCTCATGATCGAGCTGGCGATCAGCGGAATGGATTCGACCGTGCCGGTCACATCGCGCAGCGCGTAGAGCCGCTTGTCGGCGGGCGCGAGATCGGCCCCCGCCGCGCACACCACCGCACCGATCGCGGGATCGGCGAGGATCTCGCGCATCCGCGGCACCGACACGTCGGCCTGCCATCCCGGGATGGCCTCGAGCTTGTCCAGGGTGCCGCCGGTGTGCCCGAGCCCACGCCCGGACAACTGCGGCACCGCGGCACCGCACGCGGCGACCAGCGGCGCCAACGGCAGCGTGATCTTGTCCCCCACGCCACCGGTCGAATGCTTGTCCACGGTCGGCCGCGGCAGATCGGTGAAGTCCAGCCGGCTACCCGATGTGATCATCGCGTTGGTCCAGCGCGCCGTCTCCCGGCGCGTCATCCCGCGCCACACGATCGCCATCGCCAGCGCCGACATCTGCTCGTCACCCACCGCTCCCTGGGTGAACCCATCGACCACCCAGTCGATCTGCGCGTCCGACAGCTCGCCGCCGTCCCGCTTGGTGGTAATGATCGAAACCGCGTCCAGTGCCGTCACATTCGCCAGTCTGGCACGAGATCGACATCGAGTCTGGTTTCTTGTCGGCGGGGTTCGATAGCCTCACCGCATCAATCGCTCGAGGGGCTAGGGGATCGACGCGGTACGCGAAACGGAGCTGTGAGCGCTCGCTCAGATCTGTCCGGCGCCTAAGTCATCCGGGCCGAAGGCATCCGGCAGCAAGACACTCAGCCGAACGGGTCCATCCTTGTGATCGACCAACAGGTCAGCTCCCCCGTGTTCGTAGAGGAGTTGGCGGCAGCGCCCGCAGGGCATCAGGATTTCGCCGCGGGAATCGGTGACCGAGATAGCCAGCAGGCGCCCGCCGCCGCCCGAATGCAAGTTACCGATGAGTACACATTCGGCACACAGGCCCAAACCATATGAGACATTTTCCACATTGCAGCCGCTCACAATTCGGCCGTCGGTGCTGAGAGCCGCCGCGCCGACCGGAAACCGCGAGTACGGCGCATAGGCATTGCGCATGACTTGAATCGCGTTGTCGTGCAGGGATTTCCAGTCGATTTGCGACATCGGGAACCTCTTCTGGAACGAGCCGAACTTGGCCGCGCGAGGCCCTCGAAGGAACCCTTCACGTATCAAGAAAGGCAAACCTAACCCGCCAGACTGTAGCGCAACGCACGGCACGCCGAATTAGTTCCGGCAAACCTAGAGGATTAGAGTCCAGAACAGATCGGTTCAGGTTCCCGGCAGCGGGCCGCAGCGCAGCCACCTGGGCATTTGCGCCCAAACGCAGTCGGCCTCGAAGCAATGAACCGGGTCCATCAACGACGTTGGAGGCACCGCACTCTATGACCACGATAGAAGCTCCGGCCCAGCCGAAGCGGAAGACGCTGTACCGAGGCGACCCCGGGATGTGGTCCTGGGCGCTGCACCGGATCACCGGTGTCACGATCTTCTTCTTCCTCTTCGTGCACGTCTTGGATACCGCGCTGGTCCGGGTCAGCCCGGACACCTACAACCGGGCGATCGAGACCTACAAGAGCCCCATCGTCGCGCTGATGGAAATGGGCCTTGTCGTCTGCGTGCTTTTCCACGCGCTCAATGGCGTCCGGGTGATCCTGGTCGACTTCTGGGCCAAGGGCCCGAAGTACCAGCGCCTGATGCTGTGGATCATTCTCGCGGTCTGGTTCCTGCTGGCGGTGCCCGCTATCGGCCGTCAGTTCTTCTACCTGTTCACGGAGCACTGAAAATGACAGCATTGCAGAGCAATTCCGTGGGGGGCGGCGGTCGGGCGGCGGGTGGGCCTGCACCTGTCCTCGGTAAGTCGTACGACCGGCCCGCGAGCCTGGACAACCCGCGCTCGCCGCGCATGCGCGCGAACAGCAACTTCGAGAAGTACGCGTGGCTGTTCATGCGCTTCTCCGGCCTGCTGTTGATCGTGCTGGTCCTCGGCCACATGTCGATCATGCTGCTGCTCGACGGCGGCGTGAAGCGGCTGAACTTCGGCTTCGTGGCCGGCCGCTGGGCCAGCCCGTTCTGGCAGCTGTGGGACCTGTCGATGCTCTGGCTCGCCCAGCTGCACGGCGGCAACGGCCTGCGCACGGTGATCGCGGACTACTCCCGCAAGGACTCGACCCGGTTCTGGCTGAACACACTGCTGGCCATCTCGATGATCCTGATCCTGGCCGTCGGCACCTACGTCATTTTCACCTTCGACCCCAACATCAGTTAGGAACAGGTCAACTCGATGACTGACTCGCGGATTGAGGAGCATCGCTACGATGTCGTGATCGTCGGCGCCGGTGGCGCCGGCATGCGCGCGGCAATCGAGGCGGGGCCCCGGGCGCGTACTGCCGTGCTGACCAAGCTCTACCCGACCCGCAGCCACACCGGCGCGGCGCAGGGTGGCATGTGCGCCGCGCTGGCGAACGTCGAAGAAGACAACTGGGAATGGCACACCTTCGACACCGTCAAGGGTGGCGACTACCTGGTCGACCAGGACGCCGCGGAGATCATGGCCAAGGAGGCCATCGACGCGGTGATGGACCTGGAGAAGATGGGCCTGCCGTTCAACCGGACGCCCGAGGGCAAGATCGACCAGCGCCGCTTCGGTGGACACACCCGCGATCACGGCAAGGCGCCGGTGCGCCGCGCCTGTTACGCCGCCGACCGCACCGGTCACATGATCCTGCAGACGCTGTACCAGAACTGCGTCAAGCACGACGTGGAGTTCTACAACGAGTTCTACGTGCTCGACCTGGTGATGAGCGAGACCGACCGGGGCCAGGTCGCGACCGGCGTCGTCGCCTACGAGCTGGCCACCGGCGAGATCCACGTCTTCCACGCGAAGTCGATCATCTTCGCCACCGGCGGCTCGGGCCGGATGTACAAGACCACCTCGAACGCGCACACGCTGACCGGTGACGGCATGGCGATCGTGTTCCGCAAGGGTCTGCCGCTGGAGGACATGGAGTTCCACCAGTTCCATCCGACAGGCCTCGCGGGTCTCGGCATCCTCATCTCCGAGGCCGTCCGCGGCGAGGGCGGCATCCTGCGCAACGCCAGCGGCGAGCGGTTCATGGAGCGCTACGCCCCCACCATCAAGGACCTCGCGCCGCGCGACATCGTCGCCCGCTCGATGGTGCTCGAGGTGCTCGAGGGCCGCGGCGCCGGGCCGAACAAGGACTACGTCTACATCGACGTGACCCACCTCGGCGCGGACGTGCTCGAGGAGAAGCTGCCCGACATCACCGAATTCGCCCGCACCTACCTCGGTGTCGACCCGGTGACCGAGCTGGTTCCGGTCATGCCGACCTGTCACTACGTGATGGGCGGCATCCCCACCAAGATCCGCGGCGAAGTGCTGCGCAACAACACCGATGTGGTGCCCGGTCTTTACGCGGCAGGCGAATGCGCGTGCGTCTCGGTGCACGGCTCCAACCGTCTCGGCACCAACTCGCTGCTCGACATCAACGTGTTCGGCCGTCGCGCGGGCATCGCCGCCGCGGAGTACGCGCTGCGCACCGAGTTCGTGGAGATGCCGGAGACCCCGGCGCGGATGGTGCAGGACTGGCTGGCGCTGATCCTGTCCGACCACGGCAACGAGCGCGTCGCCGACATCCGTACCGAACTGCAGTACACGATGGACATGAACGCCGCCGTGTTCCGCACCGAGGACACCCTCAAGCAAGCCCTCACCGATATCCACGTGCTCAAGGAGCGCTACAGCCGGATCACGGTGCAGGACAAGGGCAAGCGCTACAACAGCGACCTGCTCGAGGCCGTCGAGCTCGGCTTCCTGCTCGAGCTGGCCGAGGTCACCGTCGTCGGTGCGCTCAACCGCAAGGAATCACGCGGCGGCCACGCCCGCGAGGACTACCCGGACCGCGACGACGTGAACTTCATGCGGCACACGATGGCCTACAAGGAGAGCCCGGATCTCATCTCGGATATCCGCCTCGACTTCAAGCCGGTGGTGCAGACCCGTTACGAGCCGATGGAGCGTAAGTACTGATGACTGTGCATACCCACCCCGGCGGCTCCGCCGCCTCACCGTCCCCCGGCGTACTCGAGACACCCCCGGCCAAGCCCGCGCCGGTCCCGGACGGCTCGGTGATGGTCACCGTCAAGGTCGCCCGCTTCAACCCGGAAGACGACAAGGGCGCGCACTGGGAGTCGTTCCAGGTGCCGGTCCTGACCACGGACCGTTTCCTCAACGTGCTCATCTACATCAAGTCCTACCTGGACGGCACGCTCACCTTCCGGCGCTCCTGTGCGCACGGTGTGTGTGGCTCCGACGCCATGCGGATCAACGGGGTGAACCGGCTGGCCTGCAAGGTGCTGATGAAGGACATGCTGCCCAAGGGCGACAAGTCCCTCACGATCACCGTCGAGCCGATCCGCGGCCTGCCCGTGGAGAAGGACCTCGTGGTGAACATGGAGCCGTTCTTCGACGCGTTCCGCGCGGTGAAGCCCTACCTGATGACCTCGGGGAACGAGCCGACCCGCGAACGCATCCAGAGCCAGGCCGACCGCGCCCGCTTCGATGACACCACCAAGTGCATCCTGTGCGCCTGCTGCACCACCTCCTGCCCCGTGTACTGGAGCGACGGCAGCTACTTCGGGCCGGCCGCGATCGTGAACGCGCACCGCTTCATCTTCGACAGCCGCGACGAAGGCGCCCGCGAACGCCTCGACATCCTCAACGACGTCGAAGGTGTCTGGCGCTGCCGCACCACCTTCAACTGCACCGACGCCTGCCCCCGCGGCATCGAAGTCACCAAGGCCATCCAAGAAGTCAAGCGCGCCCTGCTCTTCGCCCGCTGACCTCCGGCACCCCGAAGGCCGCCTCCATCGAAAGATGCAGGCGGCCTTCGTTGTTCATGGGCTAGCCGGGCTAGTTGTCGTAGGAGGCTACGCCGACGGGGCCGGAGCCCAGGCAGACGGTGAGTTCTGCTGTGCGGGAGGCGATTCGGAGGGCGGAGCCGTTGCCGACCAGGCGGACGAAGACTGTGTTGAGGCCTTGACGGACGGGGGCTGTCACGGTTTTGCCGTGTTCGAGGGCTACGTCGAGTTGGCCGTCTCGGCTGGCCAGGTAGTTGAGTTGGGCGGTCCATTCGTGGTCGAGCATGGGGCCGTCGAGGGGAACGATAGTTGCGGGGCCGTCCTGAATTCGGTAGCCGCAGTTGGGGTCTGGGCCAGGAAGGATGCGGCGGTTCCACCAGACCTGGGCTTCGACGATCGTGCCGGTGTCGGTGATCATGCGCAGGTGCGGGGTCGAGTCGGCGAAGGTGCCCGGTGCGGCGAGGGGAGCGAGGACCTGGGTGGTCAGGTTTTGTGGGTAGGCCAGGGGGTTCAGGACGTCCCACGGGACTTCTTGCTCCAATAGTGGCGCACCGTCCCAATGGTCGAGGGCCGGTTTCACTTTCGCGAGATAGGTTCTGGTCGGGCTCGGGCTCCAAGAACGGACGAAGGTGTACGTGGAAAACAGGCTGCTCACCACGAACAGCGCAAGCATCGGTATCGCGGCGCGGCGAAAGACCAACGGGCTCGGTAACTTTCGTGGGCTCGCTCGAAGGATCAACGCACCCACGACGGACAACGTCACGCCGAGGTCGGCGAAATAACGCAGTGACTGCATGAGTTCGGCCGCGGTGTTCGGACCGCCGCGCACCAGCGCCACCGGCAGTTGCATCAGCAGCACATAGGCCACGGCGAGTACCCACACCGGCCACACTCGGTGCCTGGCGTAAATCGACAGTGCCACAACCGAAACCAGCAGGATCCAGGCGACCACCACCGCCGCGCCGGGCGGGTCGGCCCATGGCGCGGCAGGCAACCAGCGCTCCCATCGCCACGGCCCGCCGACCAGCGCGGGCACCACCCCGAGCGAGGTCGCGTTGGGCAGCCAGTCGCGCATGCCCTGCAGGTTGTTGTGCACCCCGGAAAAACCGGCCACCGCCAGATACGCCGCCAACCAGCAAAGCAGCACCAGGCCCGAGCCCACCCACAACCGCATACCGCGCCGCGCCACCACGCGCACAGCGCCTTCTCGCCCGTCGACATAGTGGGCAAGCACCGCGACGGCGAACGCGACGAAGGGGATGATCACCGATTTCTCGAAGAACAACAGCGCCATCGCGAGCACGACCATCCCGGACAGCACATGCCGCTGCCGTCCGGTGCGAACCAGCAGCAGCGCATCCCCGATGACCCAGGCGAGCGCGAATTGCAAAGGCAGCGCGTTCAATGCGGCCGACCACCAGGCGAACGCCGGAAGCGTCACCGGCGAGAACAGCACGAAAACCAACGGAATGAGCAACGCCCACCGGTCGCCGAGCAGCACGCGCAACATCCGTAGCACCGAGAACGACACCGCGAGCTGCCCGATCAGCACCGAGAGCGCGGGCACCGCCCATACCAACGGCGCCATTTTCGTCGACACCCAGGCGGCGGCGAAGGCGAGCGGCATGAAATGCCCGTCGTGATCGTGCAACAGCAGTTCCGCGGAAAACAGCGGATACCGGCCGGCCCGGCCGACCAGGATCAGATCGTCCCAGTAGAAGTACCCGCTGCCCGCCACCCAGCCGCGCAACGCCAGTTGCAGCACGATCAAGCACACTGCCGCGACGACAACGGGTGACACTCGCCCGAGACGACGCCGGATGCGCGCTGCGACTGCCTCCGGCCCGGGGGTGGGCACGGCCGTCGACGGCGCGATCGAAGCGGTGTCCATGCCGAGCCACCCTAGTGGCGGCCCGGCTACGCCCAGGTGCGACGCCGCGGTCAGGCCCCGTATCCGGTCGCCTTCTCGACCTCGACCCGAACCGCGACCCGAACTTGGCCTTCGGCGGGGAGGGCGTGGTCCTTACCGTCGTACTTCCACGACAGCCGGTGGCCGACACGGAGATCGACGTCGTGGACGATCGTCGCCTTACCGCGCAACTCGACGTAGCTCTCGCCGTCGGTCGAGTCGATCACGGTCACGCTGACGCGCGGGTCGCGCACCATGTTGCGGTACTTGAGCCGCCCTTCCAGCGTGGAGAACAGCAGGTCGTCACCGTCCCTGAGGACCCACATCGCGGAGGTCTGCGGGCTGCCGTCGGCATTGATGGTGGCGAGCACCGCGTAATTCTTGGCATCGAGCAACGCGACGGTGGCTTGGCTGAGCGTGATTCCCATGCGCTGGACAGTAATGGGCGTGTCGGAAAAATCGCTTGTCGTTTTTCGCGATAGCCAATTGCCATCAATACCGGAGTGTTGCCGGTAAGTTGATCTTGGACGTGCTCTCCAGGTTGCCGCACACATCGTCGGCCGCGCCGCGATAATCCGTCGCGCATGGCTCGAGAGGAAGGCGCTAACCCCATGTACGTGTTCCGAACGGCCATCGCCGCGACCGTGCTGGCCTGCCCCGCACTGGTCGCCGCGGCCGCGACGGCCTCCGCACCGACCAGCGCCGTGCCACACCACCATTGCGTCGCGGCGCAGGTGACCTCGGCCGTCGTCACCACCAATGCCCGTGGCCCGGCCGGTCCGCACCGCACGGTGCTCAACACCCTGCTCTACCCGGGACTCGTCGATACCGCGGGCCCGCTCGGCATGGGCGGCGCGGCGTTCGGCCTCGGCCTGGCGGGGCTGATCGGCACCGGCAGCGCGTTGTTGGGCACCGGCAGCGTCGCCGCCGCACCGTGGGCGGCGTTCCTCGGCACCGGCAGTGCCGCAGCCGGGACCGGCAGCGCCGCACTCGCACCGCTCGGAGTTGTTCTCGGCGCGGGTGCCGCGTTCCTCGGCACCGGTAGCGCCGCCGCGGGGGCCTCGGGCAGCGTCGCCACCGGCGGCCTCGGCACCCCCTTGGCCCTGCTCGGCGCGGGGAGCGCGGCCGCGGGCACCGGCAGCGCGAGCCTGGCCGGCGCGGGTGCGGCCGCCGCACCCTTCGCCGCAATGGCGGGCACCGGCAGCGCCATGCTCGGCAGCGGCAGCGTCGCCGCGGTCCCCTTCGGCGTCGCCTTGGGCGCGGGTGTCGCCGCCGGAATAGCCACCGGCAGTGCGGGAATGGCATCGCTGAGCGCCGCGTCTCCGGTCGCGGGCGACGAAACCACCCGCACGGGCAAGAGCGCGGGCACCGACACCGAATCGACCGACGCGGGGTACCGTCCATTGAAACTGGGTCCGTCGACGCACTGATCGGACCCGCGATTTCGACTCACTGATCCGAGATCGCCTAGGCCCCCGGGGAATTCAGCCGCGGGCCCGCCGGCTTCCATCGGCACAAAGCGAAGGCCGCCTCATCGAAAGATGCAGGCGACCTTCCCATTCCAGGCGAACTCCGAATCTATAGCGCCGCACGAACCTTCGCGGCGAACTCGTAGTCACGTTGCCAATCCGCACCCGTCGGCAGGGCAATCACCCTCGAGACACCTTGTGCCGCATAGGCGGACAGCTGCTCGGCGGCCGGTGCGACGTCCGACGACAACCCGACCGCCAGCACCGTGACCGAGAGTGGCGCACGGTCCCGCTGTGCGGCGAGTTCCTGGAGTTCCGCGATGTCCTTGGTCAGCTGTTCCGGGTCCGATTGGATGGTGATCCAGCCGTCGCCATAGGTGGCGGCGCGGCGGCGCGCACGGGCGCTGTTGCCGCCCACCAGGATTGGCGGCATCGCCGAACCTGGCGCGAGGGTCACCTCGAGCCCGTCGGCGAGGGTGGTCGGCTGTCCGGTAACGAGGCCGGGGAGCACCGCCAACGCCTCGTCGGTGCGCCGGCCACGGTCCTCGAAGGAGACGCCGGCCGCGCGCCACCCGATGTCGCCGTGGGCCGGATTGCCGGTGCCGACACCGACGACGAGCCGGTCGCCGGACACGTGTTGCAGGGTGCTGATCTGTTTGGCCGCCCAGGCGACCGGACGCAGCGCCAGCAGCATGACGTTGTAGCCGATACCGATTCGGTCGGTCACCGCCGCGGCCGCGGCCAGGGTGACGGTGCTGTCCAACATCGGGGCGCTCGCCACCAGGTGATCGGTAGACCAGATCGAATCGAGTCCGAGCTCTTCGGCGAAGCGGGCGCTGGCCCGGACGTCGCCAATGATCGGGTGCTCGGGGTCGGGGGTCGAGGTGGGCAGGAAAACGCCTATCTCCATGGTCATGGTCTTCCAATCACTCGCTGTCGGCTGCTGTTACGTAACGCTACGTGCCTGCGCCGAGCGTTCCAATCGCCTGTTTACTCACGATCATGTCGCAAACGCTCACCATGTGTCCGCAACGAATAGTGCGGGCGATCCCCGGTCGACGGCCTGGATCCGGATCGGCGGGCCACCCGGCGATATACCCTGACGTATGGATCTCTCTCGGCGGCGGTTGCTGAGATTCGGGGGTGCCGGTTCGGCCGCGGTGCTGGTGGGCCGCTGCGGCGAGCAGTGGCCGGTTCGGATAACGGCCCGCGGCTGACGGATCTCCCCGAAAATCGAAGTTGGCCAACGTCCTAACGCCTCACGCGATCGACAACGCCGGCTCCACCGGCAAGACGTCGAGGGACTGCCGGAACCCTTTGACGATCAGATAGACCGCGAGGCTGACCTTCCACGCGAACACCGGCAGCGCGTCAAGCGAGCCCCATACGGAGAGTTGATCGTAGCGCCCGAACAACACCGCGGTCGCTGACCCGCAGATGAGCGTTCCACCGACCAAGCCCACGGCACCAAGGCCGCCGCCACCCGACGATGACGGCGCGGCCGCCGAGGATCGAGCGAAGTCAGTGGCGCACGACGCTGGCCGGTGCGCTGGACCAGGCTTCGCCCGCGATCACCACGTGGTCGAGGAAGCGAAGGCCGACGGTGCGCGCGGCCTCGGCGAGCAGGGTGCTGGCGCGGCGATCGTCCAGGCTCGGGGTCGGGTCGCCGGACGGGTGGTTGTGCACGACGGCGAAGGCGCGGCCGTCGTGGCGCAGCACGGTATTCAGGATTTCGCGGACCGGGACCGCGACCTGATCGACCGCGCCCTCGGCGACGAATACCCGCCTCCGCAACTGGTTCTGGGCGTCGCACACCAGGACGAGCAGCCGCTCGACCCGGGCGCCGGTGAACAGCGGGCGGGCCGCGGCGGCGACATCGGACGCGCCGCCGAGGCGGATCGCCGTGCCGGTGTCGCCGCGAGCCCGGGAGCCGAGGTGGAACGCGGCGACCAGGGCCGCCGCCTTCGCCACCCCGACGCCGGCCCGGCGCGACAACTCTTCGGGACGGGCCGCGGCCAACCCGGCCAGCCCGCCGTGTTCGACGAGAAGTTCCACCGCGAGATCCAGCGCGCTGGCGCCGGGCCTACCGTGCCGTAACAGCAAGGCCAGCAATTCGACATCGCTGAGCGCCTGCGGACCGAGCGCGAGCAGTCGCTCGCGCGGCCGTTGCTCGACGGGTACATCGATAAGAGAGACCGGCATCGTTGCACCCCTTGGTCACGGCGACAGTGTCATGGAGTGTGCCAGGCCCTACCGACATGTTGCCCGCGGCCGCGGCGCCGCCCGAGATGTCCGATCCCTGCCGATTGCGGATCGGCGCGAGTCGGGCACACTGAGAGCGTCGACCGAGTACGGGGGCAGATGAATGTTCAAACCGCGCAAGGCAACCGCGGCACCGGGGCACGTCATGCTGCTGCCCGCAGCGCTCGCCGCGATCGCGCTGCTGGTGACGTCGTGCACCAGCGACAAGGACCCCGTCGGACCGCCGGTTCCGACCCTCGATCCCTACTACCGGCAAACGCTGTCATGGGGTTCGTGCGACGGCTACCAGGGCGGCGAGGAACTCGGCGCGGCCGGGATCGAGTGCGCGCGGGTGCTGGTGCCGATCGACTACGGCAAACCGGGCGGCGACACCGCGCGGATCGCCATCTCCCGGCTGCGCGCCACCGGAACCCGGGTCGCGTCGTTGCTGACCAACCCGGGTGGGCCCGGCGCACCGGGGTTGGCTTTGCCACTGGCACTGGCGAAGTCGCCGGTGGCCGAACGTCTCGACGTGATCGGAATGGACGTGCGCGGGCTCGGCGCCTCCGCCCCGCACGTAAGCTGCCGCTCGGTCGCCGAGTTCGAGACGGGTCAGCGCGTGCTCGGCCGGACCGACCCGCTCGCGGAGATCGACCAGGTCGAGGAGGAGAACGAGGACTACGCCAACTCGTGTGCGCGGCGCACCGGGCGGACACTGCTCGCGCATGTCGGCACCGTCGACGTCGCCCGCGACATGGACGTCGTCCGGTCCGCGCTCGGTGAACAGAAGCTGACCTACTTCGGCGGGTCCTACGGCACTCGCCTCGGCTCGACCTACGCCGAGCTGTTTCCGGATCGGGTGCGCGCGATGGTCCTCGACGCCCCCGTCGACCCCACTACGAACATCGGCGACGAGGTGATCACCGCCGCCGGTTTCCAGCAGGCGTTCGACGCCTACGCCGCCGACTGCGCCAAGGCACCGGACTGCCCGCTCGGCACCGATCCGAAGAAGGCGAACTTGAATTACCGCGCGCTGGTCAGCCCGCTGATCCAGCACCCGATCCGCGGGCTCGACTACGGCGCCGTCATCACCGCGACGATCGCCGCGCTCTACCATCCCTCGTCCTGGCCGGACCTGACCAAAGGGTTGACCGACCTCGCCAAAGGCCGCGGCGACGCCTTGCTCGGCGAGGCGACCGCATATGAGGACGCCTCGTCCGATGACGTGCACCGCGCGGTGCTCTGCCTGGAGGAGGTCCGGGTGACCGACCGTGCCGTCGCGGCCGACATCGTCCGCCGATCCCGCGCCGCCGCTCCGGCTTTCGACGACGCCACGGGAAACGCCAACGCCTCGGCGCCGCTGGACGCCTGCGCGTTCTGGCCGGTCCCACCGACCGCCCAGCCGCACGTGCCGAAGGTGGTCGGCCTACCGAAGGTCGTGGTTGTCGCGGCGACCGGCGATCCGGCGACGCCCTATCCCGGCGCCGTCACCCTCGCGAAAACCCTTGGCGCCACGTTGATCACCTACGAGGGCACCCAGCACGGAGCCGCGTTCGAGGGCATCGCCTGCGTCGACCAGCCCGTAGTGAAGTATCTGATCGATCTGACAGCACCGGCCGATGGCCTGCGGTGCTCGAAAACGTGAGCCGCTGAGCTACCCGTCGACGACCACGACCTCGGGTCCCGGCAGCGCGAACAAGGCGTTGGCGGCAAGCTTTTCGAGATGTCGCAGTTGACGCTCGTGCACGACGATCCGGCGCAGTGCCTCGTTGATTGTGGCGTTGCTCGTCGAGGTGCCCATCACGGCGGCCGCGGCGGCGAGCAACTTCTGGTCGAGATCGATCCGCACGGATTTCATGCGTCCTCCTTCGTACATTCGCCATTTTGCGCCATGTTGCTCGCTCATGTCCGGCAAATCGGGACAGCGTCGGCGAATACCCGGCAGCGAGCGGCGGCCGCTGGTCAGCTCGTCGACGGAATCCGTCGTCCGATGCCGGTAATTGCACAGTAAAGGACAGTCAGCTAGGCAGTTTGCCAAGCTGCATTGGCTTTTGTTGTCGGGAGGCCCGCGCGGTGCTTGCATCGACGTATGTTCACCGAAGCGCAGCTGTACTCACCGGTGACCCGGTCCGGCGACGGCGATGTGACCGTCCACCTCAGCGACGAGCACCCCGGCGTGCACGACGCGGACTACCGGGCTCGTCGCAACGCCATCGCCGCGCTTGCGCTCGATTACGCACCGGGCAAACCCGTTCCGCAGATCGACTACACCGACGAGGAGCAGCAGGTCTGGCGGATCGCCTCGGCCGAGCTCGCCCGCAAGCACCAGACCTATGCCTGCGCGGAGGTGCTGGAGGCCGCGGCGCGGCTCGCGCTGCCCGAGGACCACATCCCGCAGCTGAACGAGGTCTCGGCGGCACTGGTGCCGCTCAGCGGATTCCGCTACGCCCCGGCCGCCGGGCTGGTGCCGCTGCGCCAGTTCTTCGGCTCGTTCGCGGATCGAACCTTCCACTCCACCCAGTACATTCGGCATCATTCGGCGCCGCTGTACACCCCGGAGCCCGACGCCATCCACGAGATCATCGGCCATGCCAATCAGATCGCGAGCCCGCGCTTCGCCGCCATCTACGAGGCGGTCGGCGCGGCGGTGGGCCGCTTGGAGACCGAGCCCGCGCTGAAGTTCCTCGCGAACGTCTTCTGGTTCTCGATGGAGTTCGGCGTGGTCCGGGAGCACAGCGAAGTCCGTTGTTACGGTGCGGGATTGCTGTCCTCCTACGGTGAGATCGAGGAGTTCCGGGGGGCCGACCTGCGGCCGCTCGATGTCGCGGTGATGGGCACCGCGGTCTACGACATCACCCACTACCAGCCGATTCTGTACTGCGCCGAGTCGGTCGCCGAGATCGAGGACGTGATCGGCGGGTTCTTCGCGACGATGGATGACGAGACCCCGGATCGGCTGCGGCAGTCGAGTGCGGCTGGGGCGCAATAGCTTTCCCGAGCCGCACCCGTTGCGAGCAGGGTTCAGCCCTGCTCGCGGGGTTTGTCCTGGCCGAACGGCAACCCGGCTTCCATCAGATCCAACATCCTGCTGATGTTGTCGAGATTCATCGGCGTGATGCGCGCGATGGCCAGACCCGCGCCCGTCAACGCGCCCGCGAATACCCGTATCTCGAAATCGTCGGCGGTTCCGCCGACCCGTTCGGCCATCACGGCGGCGACCATCTCGATGTTGCGTTCCATCTCCAGGCCGATGGCCGAACGCAGCTCGGGCACGTGATAGACCAGCGCCTGTCGTTCCTGCTCGAACGCCATCGCCGCCGCGGGCAGCTGGTTGAAGACCACCTCGATCGCGTTGCGGAAAGCGGTCAGCGGCGCGATGTCGGGCGGCTGCGCCCGGATGGCCTCGATCAATAACGGATCGAGGTCGTCGGCGAGCACCAGCTGCTCCTTGCTCGGGAAGTAGCGGAAAAAGGTGCTCGGCGACACCTCGGCGGCCGCGGCGATCTGCTCGATGGTCGTCTCGGTGTAGCCCTGCGTGCGGAACAGCCGGAACGCTTCTTCGCGAATCGTCCGGCGGGTCCGCTCCTTCTTCCGCTCACGCAGGCCGCGCACAGCAGGCTCTTCTCCGGACAATTCAACCGACATGAGTCGATTCTGACTGATCGGCGGCCCGGACAGTGCCACCGACAATATCCAGCCGCTCCGCGGGCGCCGGCTCAGCCGGTTGCTTCGCTCGGATGAAGACGGCGGCGAGCACCGCCGACGCCGCACACAGGATCGCGCAGACCCACAGCATCGCGGCCATGCCGCCGACGAACGCGCTCTGCACCTGGTGCAGCACCGCCGAATCGCCGAGCTGGTGCGCCGCCGCGACTCCGGCGTTGACGCCATCGGAGATCGGATCGTGGTTCAACGAGCCGAGCTCCGAGCGGTACTGGGTGGACAGCACCGTACCGAGAATCGCGACGCCGATGGTGCCGCCTGCCTGGCGCAGGGCCTGAATCAACGCGGATCCGGACCCGGCACGTTCGGCGGTGAGCTCGCCCATCGCCAGGCCCATGGCCGTCGGCATCGCCAGGCCCATACCCGCGCCGAGCACAGTCGTCCACAGCGCGGTGAAGCCGTAGCCACTGTCCACGCTGGTCATCGCGCCCAGCCCGAGCGCACCGGCCAGCAGGGCGAAACCTAGGGCGAGCAGTCCTCGGGTGCCCAGCTTCGGCAGGATCTTGTCGCCGAGCCTGCTGCCGACGATCAGCCCGCCGATCAGCGGCAGCAGCCGCAGACCACTGCCGAGTGCGTCCACTCCTAGAACCGCCTGGAAATACTGCGGCACGGTGAAGAACATGCCGAACATGGCGAAGTTGACGACGATGGAAAGCCCTGTGCCCCAGCGGAATCCGGCGTTCTCGAACAGGCCGAGATCGATCAGCGGATGCGCCGACCTTCGCTGCCAGAGCACGAAGGCGCCGAGCAACAGCACACCGGCGACCACGGTGGCCCAGGCCGACACATTGCCCCAGCCGAGCTCGCCGATCCGGATGAAGCCGTAGGTGAGACCGAGCATGCCCGCGGCGGAGAGCAGCACGCCGGGGACGTCGACACGGAGTTGGTTCGCGCTGCGCGATTCGGGCACGAGCGCGAAGACCGCGAGCGCGCCGATGATCACCATCGGGACATTGATCAGGAATACCGAACCCCACCAGAAGTTTCGCAGCAGCCAGCCGCCGAGGATCGGCCCCAGCGGCAGACCGAGGGCCGTCGAAGTCACCCAGATGGTGAGCGCGCGCTGACGTTGCGCGGGCTCAGGGAACAGCGATGGCAGCACCGACATGGACAGCGGCATCATCGCCGCCGCCCCGACGCCGAGCACCACCCGTGCGGCGATGAGCTGGCCGGACGATGTGGCAAACGCGCAGGCCAGCGATGCGGCGCCGAAGATGAGCAGTGCGCCGAGCAGGAACTTCTTGCGGCCATAGCGGTCGCCGAGCGCACCCGCGGGCAGCATCAGCGCGGCGAGCGCCAGCGTGTATGCGCCGGTGAACCATTGCAGCGCAGCGGTGTTCGCGTGCAGGTCAACGGCGAGTGTCGGCAGCGCCACGGTCAGCACCGTGGTGTCGAGCCCGATGGTCAGCATGGCCACCGCGAGCGCACCGAGCGCAAGCCAGCGGCGTGTTGCGTCTGTCTTCATTACCCCTCCGAAAATGATAGAAACTACTTTTTGATAGTAACTAACATTTAGTAGGTCCTGTCAATACCCCGCTCCGGCGTGCATTCGGCCGACTCGCCGCATAATCGCTAGGCTCGCGAACGATGAAGATCCGGGACTCGCGCCGCCGCGCCACACTCCGCCTCGGTTCCGCGCTGGCCGCCTTGGCGGTGATCGCGGGTTCGGCCGCCGTTCCGGCGTTCGCCGCGCCGCCACCGAGCACGCCGACGACACCGTTCACCACCCCCGATACCGACGGCTGCCCGCAGAAAACGCGCCCGCCCGCGCCGATCGACGAGTCCGAGGTGCCGGCGCCGGGTGAACCGACGCCGACGGCGCTGCCCATTCCGACGCCCCCGGTCGGCGGCAGCCAGCTCGGTCAGTGCGGCGCGGTGTTACCCAAGGGCGGACCCCCGGTGCCACAGGACATTTCAGCCACCGCCTGGCAGCTGTCGGACCTGGACACCGGCGAGGTGCTCGCGGCCAAGGACCCGCACGGCCGCTATCGACCGGCCAGCACCATCAAGGTGCTGCTCGCCACCATCGCGCTGCGCACCCTGGATCTCAACAAGGTGGTCGTCGGCACCGAGGACGACGCGAACGCCGACGGCACCCGGGTCGGCATCGGCCCCGGCGGTCACTACACCAACCGCCAGCTCATGCATGGCCTGATCATGGCCTCCGGCAATGACGCGGCGCACGCCATCGCCACCCAGCTCGGCGGCCAAGCGGCCACCGTCGCGAAGATGAACGAGCTCGCGAAGTCGTTGGGCGCCTTGGACACCCGCACGGCCAGCCCGTCCGGCCTGGACGGACCCGGCATGAGCACCTCCGCCTACGACCTGTCGGTGCTGTTCCGCGAGGCCATGACCATCCCGCTGTTCGCCGAGCTCATCCACACCCAGCAGGTGGACTTCCCCGGCTATCCCGCGAACCCGAAGATCGAGGGTGACAAGGACCACCCCGGCTTCCCCATCGGGAACGACAACCATCTGCTCTACGACTACGACGGCGCCATCGGCGGTAAGACCGGCTTCACCGACGACGCCAGGCAGACCTTCGTCGCCGCGGCGGAACGCGACGGCCGCCGCCTCGCGATCACCCTGCTCAAAGCGGACGTCCGGCCGCTGCGGCCCGCGGACCAGGCGGCTCGCCTGCTCGACTACGGCTTCGCACTCCCCCGTGGGACATCCGTCGGCAGGCTGCCCGACCCGGACCGCAAGCAGCCGAAAAGCGGTGCCGCCCTTGCCTCCCCGCCGCCCAAAGACCAGGAGTCCCGCCCCCTGGCCGATGAAGAGCACGGCAACCACCGGACCGTCTGGATCGTCGGCGGCGTCATCCTCGTCCTTGCCCTGCTGCTGGGTGCGCGGCGAATGAACCGGCGCCGGTAGCACTGAACCTCGCGCCTTGCTCGAGTGGCAGGCGGCAGGTTCGGATCGCAGATTCGCTACACAATGTTCGCGGCGAGGGAACCGATCGCCGCTGCGCTGCGTCTATGGCTTGTGTAAGTGACTTCCGTCTTTCGGATGCGGTCGCCGTGCGAGAAGGGATGTATCGACGTGGCTGGAATTCTTGGCGTGGACATCGAGGTGCTTGGCAAAACAGTCCAGTCGCTGCGCGGCGCCGAGCAGGTGCTGAACGACGCGATGAAGGCAATGACCAGAGCGGGCCACGGCGACATCGGCACCAAGGTGCTCAACGATGCCGCCGAAAGTTTCCAGCGGCGGTGGCACTTCGGGATCGAGCGGATCGGCGAATCCGCCAAGGTCACCGCGGAGGGCGTCAGCAAGTGCCACGACGCCTACCTGGACGTCGACACCGCCATTGCCAAAGCGCTCGACCAGGTCGCCGGTGTCATCGACGGAAAGACACAGGCGCAGACATGAGTAACAACCCGTATCCCAACCTCGGTTTCAACCCGGTCCCCGGCGCGCCCACCGACGTCGCCGGACTGCGCGGGCAGATCGACACGTCGGCGGACGCGGTCCGGGAAACCAACGACCTGCTGACACGCCTGCGCAACAGCAACGACAACGTCTGGAAGGGCGACGCGGGCGACGCCTTCCGCGCCAACTTCGACGCCACCCTCGCCCAAGACCTCGGCTACGCGCAGAAGTCCCTCGAACGCGCCGTCAGCGTGCTCGACCAGTGGCACACCGACCTGGTCGGCTACCAGGACACCGCCAAGGGACTGGACGCCGAGGCCGCCGACGCCAAAAGCCAACACACCCAGGCCGTCTCGGCCCTGCAATCCGCCAAGGCCAATCCGGACCTCGCCCTCGCGAACGTGATGTTCACCGACCAAGGTGAGCTACAAGCCGCGCAATCCCGCCTCGACGCGGCCACCGCCCAGGTCCGCTCCGCAAGCACCGCCGTCGACAACTGGCAAGGAAAAATCGACTCCATCCTCCAACGCGCCCGCGACCTGGAAACCCAGCACGACGGCACCGCCCGCCGCGCCGCCACCGAACTAGACGCCGCCGCAAAGGATTTCGCCCCGAGCCCACCGGACAAGAGCATCTGGGACCGCATCGCGGACGCGGTAAAAGGTGTCGGTGAGTGGATCAGTGAACACCGGCAGCAGATCCACGACGTCTTGTCCGGAATATCCGCCGTCACGGGGCTGCTCGCGTTGGTGACCCCGCCGCCTGCCGACGCGATCTTCGCCGGCATCGCACTCGTGGCCGGCGCGGGCGTGCTGGCGATGGACGCCTTGGACCCGGAGGTGCGTAGCGCGTTCAGTGATGTGCTGCACGGCGACTTCAACAGCGATGCATTGAAGAAGATCGGCACCACGGTAGGTATCGATGCGCTCGGCGTCATCCCCGGCGTCGGCGGGGCATACAAGGGCGCGAAGGCGTTGAGCGAGCTCGGCGAGTTCGCGCCGGCCGTCCGAGCTTTCGCGGAGGGTGCACAGTCGCCCGGGGCGGTGTCCAAGGCGCTCAACTGGATTCCCCGGCCCGCAGAGGCGACCTTGTTGCTGCAGGACTTCAGCGCGGCGAGCAAATTGGCGCCGGGCACCGCGCTGGCCGGTATCGAGCTGTTTTCACGATCCGCCAAGGCCGGGTTGGGCTTGGAGAAAATAGGAAGCGTGTTCGGGAACCATGAGTGAGACGGCCCTGGATATCTGGATCCCCGACGGATACATGGAAATGCCGCTCTCCGGCATCGAGGAACGCATCGGCGTTGTCCAGGACCTCGTCGATGAAATGCCGCCCGCGCCCATAGTGTCGATGGCTCACGCGCTGCTGCCTGCCGCAGCCGCCCTGCTCACCGAACTGGCACAGCGGGACGCGCGGTACTGCGGCATAGGACGGCACTTGTCATCGGCCGGTGGCCTGGTCACCTCGTGTCTGACCGTGTGCGTCTACGAAAACGATGGCGAGAAGACAAACCCACGATTGGCGCTGACGCATCTGGTCGAGTCCAGGCTCGAGTCCGGAGATGACCTAGGCGAGATCGAGCTGACCGACATCGATGGCCGGCCGATGCTGTTCTCGGAGCGGATAACCGAGCTGCCCACGCCCGAGATGCCAGCGCAGCCGTATACGAGCGATACCACGGCAACGTACCAACTCGAAGCGGTCGTACCGTCCTCGGACGGATCTGCGATCGCAGCTGTCGAGATGTCCACCGCCTACCTCGACCACGGACCCGAATTCCGGAAAATGATCGTGGACATGGCGCGGTCGGTCGCATTTCGCCCCAGCGATCATCCGACCGCCCGGCCGTCGTCGCTCGACCTGTGAGGATGTCGTTATCCAAACCTCGTCATCTGCCCCAGCCAATACCTGCCCGGAGACACGAGCGGCGCTACACAAGACCGCTACCGTTCGGTGGCCCCTATTCCTGGCCGTAATCGCTTGCGGACCATTGGCTTTCGCTCTCGGCCGAGGGCTCGGGCACTCGAATGTGCACATCATCAGCAGAATTGGCGCACAAGTTGCCGGGATCATCGGCACCGTGTTCGTCATCGGGACCGTTGTCGGTTGCGTATTCGGCTGGATCGGACACCGGAAAAGGAAGGCGTTGCGCCGCTATCCGTGGACGGATTGGCCGATCCGGTACATCCGCGTCGGCGGCGACGAGTGGGTAGCACTGATGGGACAGGACGGCGTCCCCGTTTCCACGCTCCAACTCAGCACCTGGCCGAGCGAGCGGGGAAAGCTGGTCGATTTCCGAACTCGCCAGATCTGGTTCGCCGGTGATCCACAGAAGTATGGCGTGGTCTCCCGGCCTGGCGGCGGCGATCTTCGATATGCCTACCGCTCCACTCCGAAGACCCCTCCCGAATTCACCTTCCGCACAGACGATTCGAGCAACCGACGCAGCTCGGATGCCTCGTCGAGACCGGAGTATGAGCTGACGCGGGACGGCACACACCCGAAGATGCAGCCGGTCGGCGGACCGCCGGAAGAGCCGAAACCCTATGGCAGAAAAGGCGATGTCAGATACCCGTCGCCACGCATGCTGCGGCGGGTCCTCGCCTTCGTCCTGGACTGGCTAATCCATCTGGGATGCGGGGTAGGCGCCGCCATTGCCGTCAGCCCTGGGTTCGCTCCCGACGCGATCGCGCGGCGCGACTGGCAGCACATCGGGGTGAATCCTGTTGTCGCGGTGGGCTTCTTCCTCGCCGCCTCCGCAATCGACCGGATCATCATCCAGTCGATATTCCACACGACTATCGGCAAGGCGCTTTTCGCCTTGGTCGTCATCCGCCCGGAGGACGGTGCGTACCCCTCATTCGGCCGCCTGTTGGCGGTGTGGTTGTTCGACGTGTACCTTCCGCTCGCCATCTTCGGCAACGGCGCTGGTCCGGACCGGATCGAGGACTATTTCCTGCCTGCGGTGCGGTGGCGAGATGTGCGGCACGGCGGTACGACGTGAACTGCGCGCGGGTTCCTATCGCGGAAGGGACGCCGGTGCCTCGCTGGCGGCAAGAGCGAGCGCTCGATCTTCGGCAGCCGCCGGTGACCGAGGAAGGTCGGGAATCACCGGCCGCGTGGTCGGTGCAGACTCGAAAGAGCAAGAGCGGCAAGGGCTCCAGCGCCGAAGAAGGTGGCTCCCGCGCCGACGGAGAGTTCGCGGGCTGAGATGCGTGGGGCGATGACCGCGGCGGGAGGTGCGGGGATCTCCGCCTCGGGTTCGTTGTCGGAGGCGGTGGCGGCCCAGGCGGTGGCGAACAGGATGATGCGGTAGGTGACGTAGCTGAAGACCATCAGGCCGATGATCGAACCGAAGGCGGCGCCCGCGGGGCTGCTCAGCACCTTTTGCAGATAGATCGACGCGACGAACTTGAAGATTTCGAAGACCAGCGCGGCCAGCGCAGCGGCCTTGGCGGCGCTGGCCAGGGTGACCGGTTCGCGGGGCAGGCGGGCGATGATCCAGGCGAACACCGCCCAGGAGGCGAGGAAGCCCAGCAGGATCGACACCAACGCCAGCAGCAGGCGGGCGCCGGGCAGGTGCGAAAGGCCGAGACTGATCAGCAGCCGGGCACCGAGGGTGCTGGAGGCGAGCGCGGAAAGGCCGAGGGAGACAACGAAGGCCAGGCCCAAGCCGAGTAGCGCGCCGAGATCGGACAGCTTGGCCATGAACCAGTTCTGATCCTCGCTCTTCTGCTCCCACTGCTCGGTCAGCGCCGCCCGTAGGTTGGCCATCCAGCCGAGCCCGGACCAGATCCCCGCCAGCAGGCCGATGATGCCGACGGTGCCGCGGGAATCGACCGCCTTGTCGATCAGCTCGTTCAACTGCTCGCCGAGCGAGCCCGGGACGTTGTCGACGATCTTGGTCTGCACCTCGCTGAGCAGATCCGGATTGCTCGACAGCACGAAACCCGCGATCGCGAAGGCGACCATCAGCAGCGGAAACAGCGACAGCACCGTGAAATACGTGATGCCCGCGGCGTAGTAGTCGCCGCGCTGTCGCTGATACCGCCCGCCCGCGCGCACCAGATGGTCCAGCCATGGCAGCGCCTGGATCCGTCGTTCGATCCCGGCCTTGACGTTGTCGATCACCTGCACCAGTTCGCCCCTTCAGGAGTGATCTCGCAGGTGACGGCCCTAGCGGGCCAGCAGGCCCACTCGGTCGTATACCTGTGCGAGGGTGTTGCCGGCGATCTCTCGCGCACGCTCGGCACCGGCGGCGAGGATGCGGTCGAGTTCGCCCTGATCCGACAAATACTCTTGCACCTTCGCCTGCAATGGCGTGACAAATTCGACCAGCGCGTCGGCGACATCGGATTTCAGGTCGCCGTAGCCCTTGCCCGCGTAGTCCTTTTCGAGCGTGACGATCGGCGTGCCGGACAACGAGCTCAGGATCACCAGCAGGTTGCTGACACCCGGCTTCTGCTCGACGTCGTAGCGGATCTCGCGCTCGGTGTCGGTCACCGCGGACCGGACCCGCTTGGCGGTGACCTTCGGGTCGTCGAGCAGGTTGATCAGGCCCGCGTCGGACGAGGCCGACTTGCTCATCTTCGAGGTCGGGTCCTGCAGGTCGTAGATCTTGGCGGTGCCCTTTTCGATGTGCGCCTCGGGCACGACGAAGGTCTTCTTGAAGCGGGTGTTGAAGCGCTGCGCCAGGTTTCGGGTCAGCTCGAGGTGCTGGCGCTGGTCCTCGCCGACCGGCACCTGGTGCGGGCGGTAGAGCAGGATGTCCGACGCCATCAGCACCGGATAGGTGAACAGGCCGACCGAGGCGTTGTCCGAGCCCTGCTTGACCGACTTGTCCTTGAACTGGGTCATCCGGCTCGCCTCACCGAAGCCGGTGATGCAGCTGAGCACCCAGGCCAGCTCGGCGTGCTCGGGCACCTGGCTCTGCACGAACAGCGTCGACTTCTTCGGGTCGATGCCGAGGGCGAGCAACTGCGCGGCGGCGGCCTTCGTCTGGGCCTTCAGCGCCTTCGGATCCTGCGGCACGGTGATCGCGTGCAGGTTCGGGATGAAGTACAGCGCGTCGTAGTCGTCCTGCATGGTCACCCAGTACTGCAGCGCCCCGAGGTAGTTGCCGAGGTGAAACGAGGTACCGGTGGGCTGGATCCCGGAAAGGACCCGCTGCTTGCGTTCAGCGGCCGGAATTTCTGCAGGAACAGACATGCCCCGATCTTTCCATGCGGCGCCTGCTCGTCGCCCGCCCACACCCTCAACTAGTCGCCGCGCGCGGCTCCTCGACGGAATTTCGCTCCGCCCAGTTACGCGGGTCCACGCCTGGCATGCTCGACCGCCCCTTGGTGACCAGTCGGCGCTCGCGCTGCGAAACGAGCTTGTAGATCGGCGCGCTCGGCCCGAGCAGGGAGCCGCGCAGCACCGGCGGCAGCAGTGGCGGCGCCAGATGCGCGGTGCGCACGGCCTGCGCGACCGCACGGTAGGCGACCTGGTCGGCCCTGCCCCAGCGCATGCCGTACAGCTGCCGAATTCGCGGCGGCAGGCTGCCCTGCACCAGCAGGAAGAACGCGGAGGTGACCTGCTGCAGCGGTATCCGCTGCGGATAAGGCACGCGCTGCCCGGCCAGATAGGAGCCGACCAGCCGCGCCTCGCCGGTAAGGAACAGCTCGTCGGAGGCGAGGTAGGCGTCGAAGGACGCACGGAATTCCGGATAGCTGCTCGGTGCCGCGTCGACGGGCATGCCGAACAACTCCGCCCAGCGCACGTAGTCCTGATACAGGCCCTCGCGCTCGCCGTCGGTCATGGTGCGGACCAGCAGGTCGTACATCACCTCGGCGGAGTCGAAGGTGAACGCCATCGTCATGTACATCAGGTGCGGGTCGAGCGCGGAATAGCCGGTGCCCGCCGGGTGCCGCGCCCCGGCGTCCTCCGGCAGAACGCCGCGTACCTTGGCGTGCTTCTTCGTGGTGAATTCGAGAGCGCGATCAGCCTCGGCCTTGCTGCCGAGGAACACGGCCTCGAAAAGATGACCGGTGAGCGAGAGCCGGGTGTACGGCGTCATCCGGTGCTCGGTGTTCTCCGCGGTGCCGACGTAGAGCAGCGGGTGGACCGCGCCGATGACCAGGGCGCGCTGGCCGTAGGTCAGGCCGACCGCGCGCTTGCTCATGACCCGCCTGGCCATGGAGTGGTCGCTGAAATAACCGGGCTCCGACATTGCCGCCTCCTCATCGAGAGCATCTGGCAACAGCATCCGCCAGTTTCACCATTCTGGCAATACTCTCTGCCAGAATGATGCCGTGCCAGAATCAAGTGGTGAACGCGCAGCGGACGTATGGCGGGATCTCCGCGGATGAGCGCCGGGCGCAGCGGCGCGCGGCGTTGCTGGCGGCCGCGTTGGAGATCATCGGCGAGCAGGGACTGGCCAAACTGACCGTCTCGGGGCTGTGCGCCCAGGCCGGGCTCAACGAGCGCTACTACTACGAGAGCTTCGACAGCCGCGATGCCGTGCTGACCGCACTCGTCGACACGATCGCCGAGGAGCTCGCGACCGCGATCGTCGCGGCCGTCGGCACCGCGCCGAAGGATTCGCGGGCCACGGCGCGGGCCGCGATCGCGGCGGGCATCCACCTGCTCACCGATGACCCGCGCAAGGCCAAGGTCACGCTGGTCGCAGGCATGGCGACGCCGGAGCTGCGGGCCCGAACCACGGAAACGGTGCGGGTGTTCGCACGGATGGTCGCGGCCGAGGGGATCGACTTCTACGGGATCGATGACCCGGCTTCCGATCCCGCGATCGACTTCCGCGCCAACTATCTGGTCGGCGGCCTGGTGCAGACGCTCACCGCCTGGTTACAGGGCGAACTGCCACTCACCCGCGACGAGCTCATCGAGCACACCACCGACGTATTCGTCCTGCTCGGTGAGGATTTGGCGCGCCGATTGACGTGACGCCTCTGGTGTCAGAGCTCCAGCGAAACGTCGTGCAACCCGGTCGATTCGCCTTGCAGGACCACGCGGAACGGGACGCCCTTGCCGGACCAATACTCGGCGCAGTCACGCATCGCCTCGGCGAACCACGCCCGCTGGGCAGGCTCCTCGGCCAACAGGTCCGCCGAATCACGGATCACGACAACGTATCCCGTGCCGTCGCCGACGAAATCGTCCAGATCACGCAGGCATTCGTCGAAGGCATCCTTGTTCTGCCCGAAGTAGTACGGAAACTGCAGGGCCGCGGCGACTTCGTCGAACACTCGCGCGATCGTCCGCATCTTCGTGCCGCGTAGTTCGCGCACCAGGTAGCCGGATGGCGCGCGGAAGCGCACGCTGCTCAGCTCCGCGGCATCGACGGCAGTCGCGCCGAGCACGGGCGCGTCGATCTGTCGGGCGCGCGAATCGGCATCGACAGGGCGAGCAAGGAACTGCGACAACGGCATTGCCTTGGTCATCAGCGCATCCTCGTGAAGGTCTCGTAGTGGTCCCCGGTGTACCAGGCCGATCCGTCACTGCCGGTGACGATGCGTTCGGCGTCCCTGGATCGGCCGCGCTGCTTGGGGTTCACGTCCCACTCCTGGTAGGTGATCGGTTTGCCTGCCGCGTCTTTGGCGGCCAGCGTGCCCCCGCGATTCATCCAGCGATCGCCGCCCTTGGTACCGGGGGCGTTCGCCGAATCGGGCCAGCGGCCCGCGTCGATTTCGGCCAGGGTGTCGTAGGCGTGGCCCGGCACGCCCGGTGCGCGGCTGGCCGACGGGCCCGCCGCCGAGGGTTTCGGCACGCTGGGAGCCGTTGCGCCGCTGGTGGTGCGGGCCGTCGTGGTGCCGGCGACAGTATCGTTGCCGCCACCACGCAGCCCGAGGACCGCGACAACGACCACCGCCAGCGCCACCGCACCCAGCACGGCAAGCATGCGAATGGCCTTCGGCGACAGGTTCATCGGTACTGCACCGTGACCGGCGCGTGATCGGACCAGCGCTGGTCGTAGGCGGCGGCACGTTCCACCACGGCTTGCTTGGCGCGCGCGGCGAGATCGCCGCGGGCGAGCTGGTAATCGATGCGCCAGCCGGTGTCGTTGTCGAAGGCGCGGCCGCGGTAGGACCACCAGCTGTACGGGCCCTCGACCGCCGGATGCAGCTGGCGCACCACGTCGACGTAGCCCGCGGCGAGCAGCTCGTCGATCCAGGCCCGCTCCTCGGGCAGGAATCCGGCCGACTTCCGGTTGCCCTTCCAGTTCTTCAGGTCGAGCTCGGTGTGCGCGATGTTCCAGTCGCCGCTGACCACGAACTCGCCGCCGCGGGCGGTGAGGTAGGCGCCGAGTTCGGCCATGTACCGGTACTTTTCGTCCTGACGCGGGGTACCCGCCTCACCGGAATGCACATACACGCTGGCGACCGTGACCTCGTCGAAGTCGGCCTCGATATAGCGGCCGGACGCGCCGAACTCGCTGCTGCCGAAGCCGATTCGAACCGCGTCGGGTTCGCGCCTGGACAGGATCGCGACGCCGGCCCTGCCCTTGGACTCCGGCTCGGCCTGCGCCAGCCACCAGCCGTCGGCCAGCGCGGGCGCCAGCGCCGCTCTCGTCTGCTCGTCGGTGGCCCTGGTCTCTTGGACGCAGACGATGTCGGCCTCCGTCGCGGCGAGCCAGGCCAGCATGCCTTTGCCCGCTGCCGCGCGGACGCCGTTTACGTTCACACTCGAAATGATGTAGGCCACCGGACGACCGTACAATGCTGGTCAGATGAATTCCTTCGGACACCGCCGTCCAGGAAAGGGTGATGACGATGCCGTCTGACACCGCCAAGTCCGCCGCCGCCGCACAACGCGCCACCAGCGCCGCGCGTCCGCCGGTCAAGACCAAGAAGCCGGAACTGCCCAAGGCTGTCAAGGCATTGCACATGGGCTCCGGTGATCCGCTGCTCCTGTTGCACGGCTTCATGATGTCGCCGCACTGCTGGGAGCAGACCGCGACCCGGCTGTCGAGTCAGTGCGAGGTGTACGCACCCGCTTTCGCCGGGCACTGGGGTGGCGAGCGCGCGGATGGTTGGTCGGTCGACGTGCACATGCTGGCCGACCGCATCGAAGATCAACTCGACGAACTCGGCTGGCGCACTTGCCACATCGCGGGCAACTCACTCGGCGGCTGGGTCGGTGTCGAACTGGCCCGCCGGGGCCGGGCCCGCACGCTCACGCTGGTCGCCCCGGCTGGTGGCTGGCACGTGCCGTCGCTGACCCAGCTGCGGACCAATCTGAAGTTCCTGTCGCTTGTCCCGATCGTCGAAATCGGCAAGCGGCTAGGCGGTTTCGCGGTCAACAACCCGATTGCCCAGCGGTTCGCGCTGCTGTGGCTGAGCAAGAACGCGGCCGCGGTCCCCCGCCGCGACGCCGCCGCCGCCATCATGGCCGCCCTGCACTGCCCGTCCATGCTTCCGTTCATCGTCAGCAGCATCCGCGGGCCCGAGCAGGCAGACCTGTCCACGTTGGAGACACCGGTGCGCCTGCTGCTCGCCGAATACGACCGCGTCATCCCCAATCGCGTCTACGCCCGCCGCTACTTGAAGGAGCTCCCCGAGTCCGCGGACCGCATCGTGGTGCACGGCGTCGGGCACGTCCCGATGCTCGAGGCGCCGGACCGGATCGCGACCCTCATCGCCGAGCACGTGTACGCGAGTCGCAACCGCCTCCGCGCGGTGTGAGGCACGGGATATCCACAGGTCAGGAAGTTATCCACAGATCGAGGAAAGGTCTCGATCTCGCTCGTGCCCACGCCTACTGTTTCGAGGCATGGGGAGCACACAAACCGACCGCGCAATGCATCAACTCCGCGGCGACGTCGATGGCCTGTACGACCTGAACAACAGGATGAGCCGCGAGGCCAAGGAAACGGACAGCGTGGTTCGCGACACCGACCTAAGGCTCCGACGGCTGGCACGGACGTCCGGGCGCCAGTTCGGCGTGCTCCTCGCCGCCGACCGTCAACACGGGAAGCGCCTGAATCGAGTGGAATCGCTACTCGGAGAAGTGGTTACGCAGGTGAATCACCTGGCGGAGCTGCCGACCCGAGTAGACGAGCTCGCAGAGCAAATGAGCTGTCTGGCACCACTACCAGCACGAGTCGACGAGCTCGCAGAACAAATGGGCCGCCTGGCACCACAAGTGGGCGAGTTGGCGGCGCAAGTCAGCCACCTGACGCCGCTACCAGCGCGAGTGGATGAGCTTGCGGGCCAGGTGAACTACCTGACCGAGCAAGTAGACCGACTTGCACCGCTGCCGGAGCAAGTGGATGGGCTCACGGGACGCGTCGACGGACTCACAGGACGTGTCGATGGACTTGCGGAACACGTAGACGGACTCTCAGGACGCGTCGACGGACTTGCGGAACACGTAGACGGACTCTCAGGACGCGTCGACGGACTTGCGGAACACGTAGACGGACTCACGGGACGCGTCGACGGACTTGCGGAACACGTAGACGGACTCTCAGGACGCGTCGACGGACTCACGGAACACGTAGACGGACTCGCGGAACAGGTAGACGGACTCGCAGGGCGAGTGGACGGGTTGACCGGACGCGTAGACATCCTCACCGGGCACGTGAATGACCTGGCGGGACACCTGAACGATCTCAACGGACACGTGCATGAGCTGACCGGACACTTGAACGACCTCACCGGGCACGTAGACAACCTGACCGGACACATGAATCACCTGACCGGACGCGTGGACCATCTGACGGGCCGGGTGGATTTCCTGACGGAGCAGATGGATCAGCTTGTGGAATTGCCTGCGCGGGTGAACAGGCTCGAAGGGCAGGTGGGCGAGTTGGCGGTGCTGGTGCGGCAGAACTCGCAGACCTTAGATGTGGTGGTCGATCTGCTGAGGAAGCAGCAGCCCGCGTCGCTCGAGGGCGAGGGGTAGTCGGCGTTCGGAGCGTGGGACATTTCCTGTTCCCACTTCATTTTAGCCTGGGTGACACCCGCAATACATCGGTCTGCGGGGCGATGTATTGCGGAGCGTTGCGCTTCTACGCTGTTGACCGGTCTTGGTCCAGCACAGGGTGGAGGGTAAATGGACGATCTGCGGGGCAAAGTCGCTGTTGTTACCGGGGCGGCCAGTGGGATCGGCCGGGGTATGGCCGAAGCATTCGCCGACGCGGGGATGCGGGTGGTGCTGAGTGATGTGGAGGTCGCTACGCTGCATTCGACTGCGGCCGAATTGCGTACTGCGGGAGCGGATGTGCATGCCGTCGTGGCGGATGTTTCGGCGCCGGAGGATGTTACGACGCTGGCCGAGGCGACGCTGGAAAAGTATGGGGCCGTGCATGTTCTCTGCAATAACGCAGGGGTCTATGCGGGTAGCAGGCCCAGTTGGAACAGCACGCTGGATGATTGGCAGTGGATTCTCGGGGTCAATCTGATGGGTGTGGTGCACGGCCACAGCATCTTTCTGCCGATCATGATCGAGCAGGGCGAGGCGGCGCACATCGTCAATACCGCGTCACTTGCCGCGGTGGTCGGCGGGTCGTCGCTGTACGGTGCGACGAAGTCGGCGGTGCTGGCGTTGTCGGAGACCGTCCACCTCGAGCTCGTCGACGGCGGTTTCAAGCCTCGGATATCGGTGCTGCTTCCCGGGGTGGTCGACACGAATATCTTTGATTCCGAACGTAATCGGCCGAATCGGTTTTCCGACGTCGGCCCGCGCCCGGACGGCTGGAATGCCGAAGCCGCCCGGAAAGCATTCGCGCTCGGCACAAGTCCGCGAGTTATCGGAGAACACGTGGTACGGGCAATTCACGAAGAACGCTTCTATGTACTGACGCACCCGGAATGGAAAGGACACGTAGCACACCGGATGAACCAGATCATCAACGGCGACAACCCCACCCGGTTATCACCGCCCGGACTGTAATCACCACTCTAGGACGCGACGTCGGCCTGCTTGCTGTCGGATCGCGGGAAGCCAAGTAGCAGTCGGCAGACCTCGTCGGGGACGTCCAGTTGCGGGCAATGGCCCACGCCGGGAAGGGCGACGAACTCGCTGCCGGGCAACATCGCATGCAAGGCGCGGGCGGCGGAGATCGGGATGATGCGATCCTTGGTGCCGTGCACGACCAGGACCGGGCAGGCGATGACGAGATCGACGTGGCCCGAGGGATGTTCGCGGGCATAGCGGGTGGCGTCCCGGCCGCGCGCGGCGACGGCGGCCATATCGGGCACCGAACGCACGGCGGTGGTGAGGAATTCGGGGTCGGCGATGACGCCGGGGCCATAGACGAACAGCGCCACCGCACGCCGGACACCCCAGCGCACCAGCGCGGTCGGGATGGGCAGCAGGGCCACGAGGCGGAAGAACAGTCGGTATTCACGTAACCGGCCGACCCGGGCCAGCCAGTGCCGGGCCAAGAGTGGCTCGTCGAGGGCGACCACGGCGGTGACCTCGTCCGGATGCCGGGCGGCGGCGTGCAGGGCGGTGGCGGCGCCGAGCGAGTTGCCGACGAGGGTCAGCGGGCCGTGCTCGGCGATGATCGCGTCGACGAAGCTGTCGAACTGTGGAGTCAGCGGGCCCGGCTCGCGCGGATCCGCGAGGCCGAAGCCGGGGAGGTCGACGGCGAACGCCGCACGGCCCTCGGCCGCCAGCGCGGCGAGGACGCCGCGCCAGGTGTCCGCGCTGTCGGCGTAACCGTGCAGCAGCAGGATGGGGGTGCCGGTGCCGGGAACGGACAGGATTCGGGTCGTGACGCCGTGGTAGTGCGCCGTGGTTTCGGTGATCATCGGCCGGTTGCCCCTTTGCGAGCTCGCACCAGCACGGTGCGTAGGACCAGCGGCGTTTCGATGGCGGACAGGGCATCCCGAGCGCGCACGCCGTCGTAGCGCACCCGGGTCCCCGCAAAGCGTTATGCCAGTAGACCCTTGGCGATGTGCGTCACCTGGATCTCGTTACTGCCCGCGTAGATCATCAGCGACTTGGCGTCGCGCGCGAGTTGTTCCACGCGATACTCGGTCATGTATCCGTTGCCGCCGAACAGCTGCACTGCCTCCATGGCGACCTCGGTGGCCGCCTCGGATGCGTAGAGCTTCATCGCCGAGGCCTCGGCGAGCGTCGGCGGCTTGCCGGCGCGACCGCGCTCCAGCGTGTTGAACACCATGTTCTGCACGTTGATCCGGGCGATTTCCATCTTGGCCAGCTTGAGCTGGACGAGCTGGAAACGACCGATCTCCTGGCCCCAGAGCTTGCGATTCTTCGCGTAATCCAGGCAGAGCCGGTGACATTCGTTGATGATGCCGAGCGCCATGAAGCCGACACCGATGCGTTCCGCGGTGAAGCTGGACCTGGCGCTCTCCCGGCCGTCGCCGCCCTTGTGCTCCTCGGTTTCGCCGAGCAGACGGTCCTTGCCGAGGCGGACATTGTCGAAGAAGAGCTCGCCGGTGGGCGAGGCGTGCAGGCCCATCTTCTTGAACGGCTTGCCCTGGGTGAGCCCCTCCATGCCCTTGTCGAGGACGAAGGTGAGCACCTTGCGCTCGCGCTTGTCGCCGCCGTCGCCCTCGTCGAGCTTGGCGTAGACGATCATCACGTCGGCGAACGGGCCGTTGGTGATGAAGGTCTTCTGACCGTTGAGCAGGTAGTCGTCACCGTCGCGTCGGACGTAGGTCTTCATGCCGCCGAACGCGTCGGATCCCGAGTCGGGCTCGGTGATCGCCCATGCCGCAACCTTTTTCATGGTCACGATGTCGGCAAGCCAGCGTTCCTTCTGCGCCAGCGTGCCACGCGACATGATGGTGGTCGCGCCGAGGCCGATGCTGACGCCCATCGCGGTGACCAAACCCATACAGACACCGGACAGTTCGCCGATTAGCACCGCCATCAGCGATTCCTGCCCGGCGAACGGGCTACCGCCGGAGGACTTTTCCTTCTTCTTCTCCGGCAGTGGCTCGCCCGCGGCGATGGCCGCCTCTTTGGCGCGCTGCTTGCCGAGCAGCTTGTCCACCGCCTCGCCACCCATGGCGTCGATCCCGAACTCGCTGAACAGCTTCCGGATGATCGGGTACGGCGATAATTCGCCGCTGTCCAGCGCATCCAGATTGGGCCGGATCTCCTTGTCGATGAACGTCCGCACGGCATCGCGGATCATCACATCGGTCTCGGACCATTCGAACATCGTTGTTCTCCTTATCGTTCCGGCGAGCTCAGGGCAGCCGAGCGGAGATGTCGTCGATCAGCCACGGTCCCTCGGTCTCGATCGTCTTCACATCGTGCCAACCGGCCAGCTCGGAGATGGCACCGCCCTGCACCGCGAACACCTTGCCGGTGATCGGGCACTTGTCCGAGGCGAGGTAGGCGACCAGCGGCGAGATGTTGGCGGGACTGAAGGCGTCGAATTCGCCGTCTTCGACCTCGTCTGCCTCGGCCGCCATCATGGCGCCCATGCCTGGTGTGGCCAGGGTGAGCCGGGTGCGCGCGATCGGCGCGATGGCGTTGACGCGCACGCCGTAGCGGGCCAATTCGTCGGCCGCGACCAGGGTGAGCGCGGCAATCCCCGCCTTGGCCGCGCCGTAATTGGCCTGGCCCGCGTTCGGCACCGTGGTGCCGGAGGCGGACGCGGTGTTGATCACCGCGGCGTTCGGCTGGTTGCCCGCCTTGCTCTGGTCTTTCCAGAAGGCGGCGGCGTGGTGCAGTACGGCGGCGTGACCCTTGAGGTGCACGGCGATCACCGCGTCCCACTGCGCCTCGTCCAGGCCCGCGATGAACGCGTCGCGCAGGATACCTGCGTTGTTCACCACGATGTCGAGGCCGCCGAGCTCGGAAATCGCCTGGTCGACCACGTTTTTCGCGCCGTCCCAGGTGGCGATGTTCGCGGTGTTGGCGACCGCGGTGCCACCGGCGGCGATGATCTCGTTCGCGACCTCTTGCGCGGGCGTGGTGTCGGTGCCCTCGCCCGCATTGCTACCGCCGAGGTCGTTGACGACCACGGCCGCGCCCTCACGGGCGAACAGCAGCGCGTGCTCGCGACCGATGCCGCGACCGGCGCCGGTGATGATGGCTACTCGACCTTCGAGTGCACCCATCGATGTCTCCTCTTCCTGAAGTCTGTGCTGAAAGTTGCGACTGGACAACGACCTTCGCCGGGACGGCGGAACCGTCCCGGCGAGCGGTCACTCCGCGATCTCGGCGAGTCCGTCGCTCAGGACGACATCGTCACCGCGCACGGTCTCGAAGGCATAGGTGGTGATGCCGTCGGCGGAACCGACCTTCCAGATACGGGTCTCCAGATCGTCGCCAGGGAAAACCATCTTGGCGAAGCGCACCGCGAAACGCTTGAGCCGGTTGACATCCGACGCACCGACCTCGGTCAGCACCGCCCACGACGCGAACGCCATGGTGCACAGCCCGTGCGCGATGATGCCGGGCAGCCCGGCGTCCTTGGCCACCTGCTCGTCCAGGTGTAGCGGCACGGGATCGCCGGAAGCCGGTGAGTACCGGAAGGTTTGGTCGTCGTCCACATGTTGCGGGACAACGGCCACCGGCGGCTGCGCCCGCAGGTTCTCGTCGAACTTGTGCGCAGGCGCCGTGGCACCAACCGTCTTACCCGCGTCGATATTGCGGAAGAAGGCGGTCAGGTACTGCTCGTTGACCAATTCCCCTGCCTCGGTGCGACATTCGACGAGGATGGTGATGGCCGTGCCGTTGGACCGGCTGGTGTAACCAGTCGCCTTGGCGCGCGAGACCAGCTGGTCGCCCGGCTGGATGGCGCGGTGGAAGTGGAAGTCCTGCTCGCCGTGCACGACCCGGCCGAAGATGTCCAACGGCGCGACCTCGATCACCGGCATCATCATCGCCTCGAAGACGGGGACGATCGCGAAGACCGGCGAGGCGACCTTGCCCGCGAGATGTGCCTCGATCGGATCGTTGGTGGCTGCGGCATATTCACCGATGCGCTCGCCGATTACCTCGAAACGTTCGTCTTCACACCAGGTTTCGAGACCGGCGTCGTCGAATTCGACGAGCCGGGCCGTAGTGGTTTCCGAGGTCATGCCGATGCCAGGGCGTCGAGCTGCTCGAGAGACTTGTCCAGCTGCTTGAGGCCGTCCTTCTCGACCGCCTTGCCGAGCGCACCCTTGATCAGCGCGCCCTCGAAGTCACCGGAGACCACGATGGTACTGCCGCCGTCACCCTTGGGCTGGATGTCGAAGGTGAATTCGGTCTTCACGCCGGCCATGCCGGTGCCGCCGAGGGTGAGCTTGGTCGGCTGCTGGACCGAGACCACGGTCCACTCCAGCTTGTTCGCCATGCCGAGCATGACGATCTTGGCGACCAGCTTGGCGCCCTCGGTCAGCACGGCGGGCGGCTCCTCCATGAAGCGCTCGTGGATGGTGAACCACTTCTCCCAGGTGTTCGGGTCGGAGACGACCGTCCAGAGCGCCACCGGGGTGGCGTTGACGTCCTTGGTTGCTTCGATGTGTCCCATTGCGATAACTCCTCGTCGAATTTCGTTGTGCGAGTGCAGCGAATCAGCGCTGAAGTGGATGACGCTTCGCGAGCTCAGCGTTCTGCGCGCTGGTAGGCGGTCACGACCGCGGCACCGCCGAGGCCGATGTTGTGCTGCAGGCAGGCGGTGACGTTGTCGACCTGGCGCTTGTCGGCGGTGCCGCGCAGCTGCCAGGTGAGCTCGGAGCACTGCGCCAAACCGGTTGCGCCGAGCGGGTGCCCTTTGGAGATCAGGCCGCCGGATGGGTTCACCACCCACTTGCCGCCGTAGGTGGTCAGGTTGTCGTCGATCAGCTTTCCGGCTTCGCCCTCGCCACACAGGCCGAGCGCCTCATAGGTCAGCAGTTCGTTCGCCGAGAAGCAGTCGTGCAGCTCGATGGCCTGGAAGTCCTCCGGGCCGAGGCCGGACTGCCGGTACACCTGGCGCGCGGCTTGCACGGTCATGTCGTAGCCGACCAGGTTCTTGGCGGTCTCGTCGAAGGTCGAGGTGAAGTCGGTGGTCATCGCCTGTCCGACGATCTCCACCGCCTGCGCGGCCAGGTTGTGCTTGTCCACGAACGCCTCGCTGGCCAGGATCACCGCGCCGGAACCGTCGGAGGTCGGCGAGCACTGCAGCTTGGTGAGCGGGTCGTAGATCATCCGCGAGCCGAGGATGTCATCCATCGAATACTCGTCCTGGAACTGCGAATACGGGTTGTTCACCGAGTGCTTGTGGTTCTTGTAACCGATCTTGGCGAAGTGTTCGGCGGTGGTGCCGTACTGCTTCATGTGCTCGCGGCCGGCCGCGCCGAACATCCACGGCGCCACCGGAAACAGCACCTCGGAGATCTCGGCGAGCGCCATGATGTGCCTGGCCATCGGCTGCTCGCGGTCGTCCCAGGTGGAGCCGAGCGAGCCGGGCTGCATCTTCTCGAAGCCGAGCGCCAGCGCGCAGTCCACAAGCCCGCCCCGAATCGACTGTGCCGCAAGGTAAAGCGCGGTCGAGCCGGTGGAACAGTTGTTGTTGACGTTGACCACCGGGATGCCGGTCATGCCGAGCTCGTAGACCGCGCGCTGGCCGGAGGTGGATTCGCCGTAGACATAACCGACGTAGGCCTGCTCGACCAGGTCGTAGGCGATGCCCGCGTCGGCGAGCGCCTTGGTTCCGGACTCGCGAGCCATATCGGGGTAGTCCCAATCGGTGCCGTCTTCGTTCTTGCGGCGGCCCGGCTTCTCGAACTTCGTCATGCCGACGCCGACCACATAGACCCTGCTCGCGAAGCGAGTCGATGGGCGGCGGTCGGGTGACGGGTGGGCCATGTTCGCCATCGAACTCCTCAGGTTGTGCCTGTCCCGGCGCGCTCCGCCGGGTACTGCCCGCAGGCGGGCAGCGTTGGGCCGATCCGTCCGGATCCAGCTGGAAACAAACATACAGAGATGTATGTAAGTACGCAAGGTTGTCATCGTTACCGCAGGTTGCGGGTTTCAAATAGCCAGGTGGTAGCACTTGACCTTCGACATACCGGTGGAGGTGTATGTATTGCCAGTCCGTGCTGGTACACAGCGATTCCTCGGGCCCGACCACAGCGCGAAATCCTTGTTGTGATCTGCCTCACCACCGCGAATGCCGTAACAGCCGCGTAATCGTTCGGAAATTCCCCGACCACAACCGTGTACGACCGTCGGATGGTTGCATTCAACAGTGTGGGCATGAGGAGTAAACGTGGTCGAGCTCGAGACCCGGTCGTCGAATTCTGACGGGATCGCCGCAGCGAAGGAAACACTCGAGGACTACACCCTCCGGTTCGCACCACGGAGTTATCGAAAATGGAGCCCGGCCGTGGTCGGGATCTCTGCCCTCGGCGGCATCGCCTACCTGGCCGACTTCGCCATCGGCGCGAATATCGGCATCGCGCACGGCACCGGAAACGCGCTGCTAGGTATCGGCTTCTTCGCGATCGTCATCATGGTGACCGGGTTTCCGCTCGCCTATTACGCGGCGCGCTACAACCTCGATCTCGACTTGATCACCCGCGGTAGCGGATTCGGCTATTACGGCTCGGTGCTGACCAATGTCGTGTTCGCCTCGTTCACCTTCATCTTTTTCGCGCTGGAGGGCTCGATCATGGCCCAGGGGCTGGAACTCGGCCTGGGCGTACCGCTGTGGCTCGGGTATCTGGCCTCGACGCTACTGATCTTCCCGTTGGTCATCTACGGCATGAACACGCTGGCCAAACTGCAGGTCTGGACGACGCCGCTGTGGCTGTTGCTGATGGTGCTGCCGTTCGGGTTCCTGCTGGTGCGGCATCCGGATTCGGTGTCGTCGTTCTTCGCCTACGGCGGCGAGAACGGTTCTGGGGTAAGCGTTTCCGGCACGCTGCTGGCCGCGGGCGTGTGCCTTTCGTTGATCGCGCAGATCGCCGAGCAGATCGACTACCTTCGCTTCATGCCGCCGCGCACGCCGGAGAACGCGCGCAAGTGGTGGGGCTGGATGCTGCTGGCCGGACCGGGCTGGGTGGTCTTCGGTGCGCTCAAGCAGGTGGTCGGCCTGTTCCTCGCGGTGTATCTGATCGCGAATCTGCCTGCCGCGCAGGGCATCGCGAATCAGCCGGTGCACCAGTTCCTGGAGATCTACCGCGACATGGTGCCGGGCTGGCTGGCGATGACGCTGGCCGTGGTGCTCGTGGTGATCAGTCAGATCAAAATCAATGTCACGAACGCCTACTCGGGGTCGCTGGCCTGGACCAACTCCTACACCCGGGTCACCAAGTCCTACCCGGGCCGGCTGATCTTCCTCGCCGTGAACCTGGTGATCGCGCTGATCCTGATGGAAGCCAACATGTTCGACTTCCTCAACAACATCCTCGGCTTCTACGCCAACTGCGGCATCGCCTGGATCGTCACCGTCGCAACGGATATCGCGGTCAACAAGTACCTGCTGAAGATCTCGCCGAAGCAGCCGGAGTTCCGTCGCGGCATGCTCTACGACTTCAACCCCGTCGGCCTGGTCGGGTTCGGTCTCTCCGCGGTGCTGTCGATCATGACGTTCTTCGGCGTCTTCGGTGAGCTGCTGAAGCCGTACTCCCCCATCGTCGCGCTGGTGGTCGCGTTCGTCGCCACCCCGCTCACCGCGGTCGCCACCAAGGGCAAGTACTACCTGCGCCGCACCGACGACGGCATCGACCTGCCGATGTTCGATGAGCACGGCAACCCGTCCGGCGAAACCCTGACCTGCCACATCACCGGCCTGGAATTCGAACGCCCCGACATGATCGCCTCGGCGATCCCCGGCCCCGAAGGCGAGATCCAGTACATCAGCTCCCTCGCCCTCTCCACCGACAAGGCGGGCCACCACCTCCTCCCGCAACAGCGTTGACCCCGAGCGGTCAGTCGGCCGCGCGTACGTCGGCGAGTGCGGCTTCGGCGATGTTGCGGAGGTGGGCGGTGGCGCGGCGCCAACGGCGTTGGGCGCGTTCGTTGTCCGGGTCGACGAAGTTGGAGATGAGGATGCCGCGTAGCGCGTCCATGGCGGTGTAGACGAAGTCGCGGGCCTCTTTGCGGCGGATTTCGTCGGGGACGAAGCGGGCGACGGCCATCAGGACGGCGTTGTTGACGAACGGCTCGACCTTTTCCATCGCGGCGGCCAGCACCGGATCGGTGCGGCCGGCGACCCACAGCTCGACGGTCGCGATGAACAGCGGGCCCTGGTGCAGCTCCCACAGGAATTCCAGCGCGGCGGCGACGGGATCGTCGCCGCGCTCGACCTTGGCCATCTCCCGCATCGCGGTCTCGGCGCGCAGTTGAGCCAAGTGGCTGATGGCGGCGACGACCAGGTCGGTCTTGGAACCGAAGTGATGCACCTGGGCGCCGCGGGTGACGCCTGCGCGTTCGGCGACCCGCGGCGTCGTGGTGCCCGCGTAGCCGAACTCGACCAGACAGTCGATGGTCGCGTCGAGCAGCCGGGTGCGCATCTCGGTGCTGCGTTGCTCCTGGGTGCGGCGCTGCGGTTTCGCGACTTCGATCCTGGCCATCCGGCGATTCTACACTTACATACAGCTCTGTATGTTCAGATGCGGCACGACGTCAGGCGACCAGCGCCGCGGCCGCGACCAGGCGAGCGTCGCGGCGGGCGGCGAAGACGGTGATCGCGAACAGCGCCACGCCGACCACGGCGAGCCCGGCGCCGACCATGGCGGGCGCGGTGTAACCGAGCCCGGCCGCGATCACGGCACCGCCGAGCCACGCACCCGCGGCGTTGGCGATGTTCAGCGCGGCGTGGTTCAGCGCGGCGGCCAGGGTCTGCGCCTCGTGCGCCACGTCCATCAGCCGGGTCTGTAGTCCGGGTGCCAGCGACGCGCCGGTCGCGCCGACCAGGAACGCGCCGATCGCGGCGGTGTACGGATTGTGGGCCGCCGCAACGAATATCGCGAGGATGACGGCCATGCCGATCATCGAGGCGTAGATCGCCCGATCGACGCCTCGGTCGGCGAGCACGCCACCGACAATATTGCCGACCACCATGCCGACGCCGAACAGCATCAGCACGATCGGCACCAGCCCGGCCGACATACCGGCGACGCTGGTGAGTGTGGTGGTGATGTAGGTGTAGACGGCGAACATGCCGCCGAAGCCGATCGCGCCGACCAGCAGGGTGAGCAACACCTGGGGACGGCGCAGTGCGCCGAGTTCGGTCATCGGGTTGGTCATGGTGATGCCGGTGAGCTCCGGCACGAAGCGGATCAGTGCGGCTACCGTCGCCAGCCCGATCACCGCGACCACCACGTAGGCGTCGCGCCAGCCGAGATGCTGGCCGAGCCAGGTGGCTGCGGGAACGCCGACAACATTGGCGGCGCTCAACCCGAGCATAACCGCGGCAACCGCCTTCGCTCGCTGACCCACCGGGGCAAGCGTGGCGGCGGCCAGCGAGGCGACGCCGAAATACGCGCCGTGCGGCAGGCCGGAGACGAACCGGGCGAGCACCAGGGTTTGGAAGGTCGGCGCGAGCACGGTCGCGACGTTGCCCAGCGTGAACGCCGCCATCAGCGCGATGAGCAGCTTCTTGCGGGAGACCCGCGCGCACAGGGCGGCGATCACCGGCGCGCCGATCACCACGCCGAGCGCGTACGCCGAGACCGCGTGCCCCGCGGTCGGCTCGGAAACACCCATGGCGCGCGCGATATCCGGCAGCAAACCCATGGTGACGAATTCTGTTGTGCCGATACCGAATCCACCGAGCGCCAGCGCGAGCATGGCAGGCATATGCCAAGTCGTCCGCGCAGGCTCGGGGCGTGCGGGGGCCTGGGCGGCGAGTGGTGTGGTCACGTATCCATGAAACGCCTCAACAGGCGGTTTCGCTTCCCCGGTAAACGTGAGTTGAGACACGCTAACAATCAAGAAAACGTGCAGGTCAGAATGTAAAAACGCGCAATAGGGACACGTCGCGGCCCGCCACCTGGCAAATTCCATTCGGAAACAACCGCGTACCCGAAGCGACCCGGACGACCGGACGACCGGATGTGGCCAGCGTCATCCCTGCCTCGGATTCGCTTCTGGCGTCGAGCTATTCGACTGCTCGACGGCGCTCGGCCGCGCCGGAAAAACAGTCCGGGCACCCGTACCACCGTGTGGTGCGGGTGCCCGTAAGGTCATCCTCCCGGCGCCGGATTCGCTTCCAGCGCCGGGTTATTCCCTGTTCAGCGCAGTGCGCGGGCCAGGTTTGCGTCGAGCGCGCCGAGGAATTCCTCGGTGCTCAGGTAACCCTGGTCGCCACCGACCAGCGACGCGAGGTCCTTGGTCATCTGACCGCCTTCGACGGTCTTGATGACGACATCCTCGAGGGTCTGCGCGAAGCCGATCACCTCGGGGGTGTTGTCGAGCTTGCCGCGGTGCTCGAGCCCGCGCGTCCAGGCGAAAATCGACGCGATCGGGTTGGTGGAGGTCGGCTTGCCCTGCTGATGCTGGCGGTAGTGCCGGGTGACGGTGCCGTGCGCGGCCTCCGCCTCACAGGTCTTGCCGTCCGGGGTCAGCAGCACCGACGTCATCAGGCCGAGCGAACCGAAGCCCTGGGCCACGGTGTCGGACTGCACGTCACCGTCGTAGTTCTTACAGGCCCAGACGTAACCGCCCTCCCACTTCATGGAGGAGGCGACCATGTCGTCGATCAGGCGGTGCTCGTAGGTCAGGCCCGCCGCGTCGAACTGGGTCTTGAATTCGGCATCGAACACCTCCTGGAAGGTGTCCTTGAACATGCCGTCGTAGGCCTTGAGGATGGTGTTCTTCGTCGAGAGATACACCGGGTAGTTCTGCTGCAGGCCGTAGTTGAACGAGGCCCGCGCGAAATCGATGATCGAAGCCTTGAAGTTGTACATGCCCATGACGACGCCGCCGTCTTCCGGCATCTGCACGACCTCGTGCTGGATCGGCTCGCTGCCGTCCTCCGGCGTGAAGGTGATGGTGACCGAGCCGGCCTGATACACCTTGAAGTCGGTGGCGCGGTACTGGTCGCCGAAGGCGTGACGGCCGATGATGATCGGCTTGGTCCAGCCGGGCACCAGGCGCGGAACGTTGGAGATGATGATCGGCGCACGGAAAATGGTGCCACCGAGGATGTTGCGGATGGTGCCGTTGGGCGACCGCCACATCTTCTTCAGGCCGAATTCCTCGACGCGCGCCTCATCAGGGGTGATGGTGGCGCACTTGACGCCGACGCCGTGGCGCTTGATCGCCTCGGCCGCGTCGATGGTGACCTGGTCGTCCGTCTTATCCCGGTATTCGATGCCCAGGTCGTAGTACTCGAGATTCACATCGAGATACGGGTGGATCAGCTTGTCCTTGATGAACTGCCAGATGATCCGGGTCATCTCGTCGCCGTCGAGTTCGACGACGGTACCTTCAACCTTGATTTTGGACATGGATCTTCGTGTCCTCCTAGGATGGTGCCCTCATTGCACGGCCAGGTGAACACGCTTGTGAGCGGACCCCAGCTGTTCCAACAGACAACGTATATGCCCCGCGTTGTCCGCGAGACGTGTGGTGCAAACAAGACAAGCGTACTGCTGCCGATGATCGTGGTGTGCGGGCAGCCCCCCGAGTGAGAAACCCCACGAACTTACTGGCTGGTAGGTCATTCCGCAATTCGCAGGTCACCCCGTCCAACGACCGCGGTCCGCGCATCGCCGAGCTGGCGATACGCGGACCGAGGGGTGTTGCGGGGAAGTTCAGACGCCGACGTGGACCGGGCGCGCCCCGTCCTCGGCACCCTCGATCAGGTTCGCCGGCCGGTCCCTGATCATGAACGCGATCACCGGAACGGCGGCGAGGAAGAACCCGGCGCCGACGTAGAACGCCACGTCGTAGCTGTGGATCGAGGCGCGGGCGATCAGGTTGTCGATCGTGGCGTGACTCTCCGCGTAGGACTTGGCGGTCTGCACCGAGATGGTGGTCAGCAGCGCCGTGCCGACCGCGCCACCGACCTGCTGCGCCGCGTTCAGCAGCGCACTGGCCACGCCGGAATCCGCCTCCTCGACCTGATGCAGCGCGACGGTCTGCATGCCGACGAACAGCGGACCCATGCCGAGCGCGATCAGCACCTGCGCGGGCAACACGCTGGACGCGTAGCTGTCACCGAAACCGAGCTGCGCCAGCCACAGCAGGCCGAGCACCCCGAGCACCGCACCGGCCACCATCAGCGGACGCGGGCCGAGCTTCGGCAGCAGCGCACTGGTGACACCCGCGGAGATCGCGATGCCGGCCGGGAAGGGCAGGAACGCGAAACCGGCCTTCAGCGACGAGTAGCCCAGCGTGATCTGGAAGTAGTAGCTGAGGAACAGGAACATCGCGAACATGGCGATCGGCACAAGCAGCGCGGCGAGGAACGCGCCGCCACGGTTGATCTCGCCCGGAATGTGCAGCGGCAGTAGCGGATTGGCCGAGCGCCGTTCGATGACGACGAACGCGATCAGCAGCGCGGCACCGGCGATGAGCAGGCCGAGGGTGCTGCCGGACAGCCAGCCGTCCTCGGCGGCGCGGCTGAACCCGTAGACGATCGAGATCAGGCCGAGCGTCACGGTGACCGCGCCTGGCACGTCGTAGCCGCCGGTACGCGGCGTCGGCACGTCCTTGACCACCCACGCCAGCGCGCCGAGCAGGGCGAGCAACGCGATCGGGGTGTTCACCAGCAGGCACCAGCGCCACGAGGCGTACTCGGTGAGCGCGCCACCGGCGATCAGTCCGAGCGCGGCACCACCGGCCGAGATACCCGCGAACACGCCGAATGCGGTGGCCCGCTCGCGCGCCTCGGTGAAGGTCACCGACAACAGCGACAACGCCGCCGGTGCGAGCAACGCCGCGAACGCGCCCTGCAGTGCGCGCCCGGCGAACATCTCCGCGCCGTTCTGCGCGAGACCGGCAAGTGCCGACGCGGCGGCGAAACCGACCAGGCCGATGATGAACATCCGGCGTCGGCCCAGGTAGTCGGCCAGCCGACCGCCGAGCAGCAGCAGGCCGCCGAAGATCAGCGTGTAAGCGGTCAGCATCCACTGCTTGTTGCCGTCGCTGATGCCGAGATCCTGCTGGGCGAACGGCAGCGAGATGGTCACGATGGTGGCGTCCAGCACCACCATGAGCTGGGCCAATGCGATAACGCCGAGGGCGAACCAGCGCGCCGAACCGCCTCGTTTTTCAGATATTTCTACCGCTTGCGCAGTGTCGGTCACGGTCATCTCCTCATCGTTCGAACTCGGTGGCTATCCTGTCAGCAGGCGCCAATTGGCGTCAAGCGAAAAATGTCGTGATGCGACATTTGGCGGTTAATGACACGAAAACACTGGGTTTCGATAAGGTGGGAGCATGCTCGAGTCACCGACGCCGACGGGCGCGAGTGCCGCAGCGCAGACCACTGCGAGCGCCGCGACGAACGCCAACCCCGGCCTGCGCGAACGCAAGAAGCAGCAGACCAGGTTGCGGATCATCGAGATCGGCCTGAACTTGTGCGAAGCACAGGGTTTCGACGCGACCACGGTCGAGCAGATCGCCAATGCGGCCGACGTATCGCCGCGCACGATCAACCGGTACTTCGACAGCAAAGAGGACATCGTCCTCGGTCCGATCCAGGACTTCGGCCAGGCCGTGGCGGCGGCGCTGCGCCAGCTCCCGGTCACCGACAACGAACTGGAATCGCTGCGCACGGCGTTTCTGCAGGTGGTCGACCGAGCCGTCAGCGAACCCGGCGGCGGGCCGGTCTCCTTCCGGCAATTCCAGCAGATGCAGCGGATCGTGCGCAGCAGTCCCTCGGTCAGCGCGCGCAGCATCGAACACGCCGATAACAAGAACATCGCCATCGCCGAGGTGGTCGCCGAGCGGCTCGACAGCACGCCCTGCGCGCTCCCGGTGCGGCTGATTCTCGGCACCTGGCAGCTCATCGGTCACCTGGCCATGGAATGCGGCGAGAGCATGTTCGACTACGACGATCTGCACGAGGCCGCCGCGGCAGGCCGGAACTCCTTCACCGCGGCGTTCAAAGAGTTCTTCCGCGTCTGCGGCGGCGCGCGGACCAGCGCGTCCGGCTGAGTTCGACGACAGAATTCGGCCGCCGCTCGACGGCCGGTTATGATGCCCTCAGGTCATGAGTGCCAGCGCGAAGCCCCGGCTTGCTGGACGGCAACCCTCCAGCAGCGGTGGGGTGCTCCGGGTGATGACCGGGCTCTCGAAGGTCGAGAGCAAGCGCGCTTTCAGGAGGTTCCCGAAATGTGTTGTTGTCCTTCGCCTAAATCCCGATAACCCCCTGTAGTTCTGGCGAACAACCTTTTCCTTGGAGCAACGCTCATGAGTAATTCCACCCTGCCCGCGGCCGATATCGATCCCACCGCGCAGTGGTCCTTCGAGACCAAGCAGGTGCACGCGGGCCAGGCACCGGAAGCCACCACCGGCGCCCGGGCCCTGCCCATCTACCAGACCACCTCGTACGCCTTCCGCGATACCGATCACGCCGCGGCGCTGTTCGGCCTCGCCGAGCCGGGCAACATCTACACCCGGATCATGAACCCCACCCAGGACGTGGTCGAGCAGCGCGTCGCCGCGCTCGAAGGTGGTGTCGCCGCACTGCTGCTGGCCTCCGGACAGGCCGCGGAGACGTTCGCGATCTTGAACCTGGCGGCCTCGGGCGATCACATCGTGTCCAGCCCGCACCTCTACGGCGGCACCTACAACCTCTTCCACTACTCGCTGCCCAAGCTCGGCATCGAGGTGTCCTTCGTCGACGACCCCGACGACCTGGACCAGTGGCGGGCCGCGATCCGGCCGAACACCAAGGCGTTCTACGGCGAGACCATCGCCAACCCCAGCAGCGCTGTCTTCGACATCCCCGGTATCTCCGCCGTCGCGCACGAGGCCGGGCTGCCGCTGATCGTGGACAACACCGTTGCCACGCCGTACCTGATCCAGCCGCTGGCGCACGGCGCCGACATCGTCGTGCACTCGGCGACCAAGTACCTCGGCGGGCACGGTTCGGCGGTGGCGGGTGTGCTCGTCGACGGCGGCACCTTCGACTGGACGGTGACCGACGCGCAGGGACAGCCGCGCTTCCCCGGCTTCACCACCCCGGACCCGAGCTATCACGGCGCGGTGTTCGCCGACCTCGGCGCGCCCGCCTTCGCGCTCAAGGCGCGCGTGCAGTTGCTGCGCGACCTCGGCTCGGCGATCTCGCCGTTCAACGCGTTCCTGATCAGCCAGGGCATCGAGACGCTGAGCCTGCGGGTCGAGCGGCATGTCGCCAACGCCAAGGCGGTCGCCGAATTCCTGACCAACCAGCCCGACGTCACGAAGGTGATCTACGCGGGTCTGCCGACTTCGCCCTGGTACGAGCGGGCCAAGCAGCTGGCACCGAAGGGTCCCGGCGCGATCGTCGCCTTCGAACTGCGCGGCGGTGTCGATGCGGGCAAGAAGTTCGTCGACGGATTAGTCCTGCACAGCCATGTGGCTAACATCGGAGATGTGCGCTCCCTCGTGATTCATCCCGCGTCGACCACACATTCGCAGCTGACGCCCGACGAGCAACTGCTCGCCGGTGTCACGCCGGGTCTGGTCCGTTTGGCGGTGGGGATCGAGGGCATCGAGGACATTCTGAGCGACCTGCGTGCCGGTTTCGCGGCGGCGGCGACGTGACGGTGAGTACCGAACCGAGTTTCGCCCGTTCGTCCGGGGTGGCCCTGCCACCCCCGGACGGGCGGCTCGGCATCATCGCCATCGGAGACGTGAAGCTGGAAAGCGGCGCGGTCATCCCGCAGGTGCACCTCGCGGTGCAGCGGTGGGGCGAGCTCTCCCCCGCGCTGGACAACGTGGTGCTGGTCGAGCACGCGCTGACCGGCGACTCGCACGTGGTCGGCCACCCGGACGACATTCATCAGCTGCCCGGCTGGTGGGACGGGATGGTCGGGCCGGGCTGTCCGCTCGACACCGACAAGTGGTGTGTGATCGCGACGAACGTGCTCGGCGGCTGCCAGGGCAGCACCGGCCCTTCGACGCTGGCGCCCGACGGAAAGCCTTGGGGCGCACGGTTTCCGGATATCTCCATCCGCGACCAGGTGTCCGCCGAGGCGGCGCTGATGGACCGGCTCGGCATCGAGCGGCTTGCCGCGGTGGTCGGCGGGTCGATGGGCGGCATGCGGGTGCTGGAGTGGATGGTCGGCGCGCCGGACCGGGTCGGCTCCGCGCTGGTGCTGGCCGTCGGCGCCCGCGCCACCGCCGACCAGATCGGCACGCAGACCACCCAGATCGCGGCGATCAAGGCCGATCCGGACTGGCAGGGCGGCGATTATCACGACACCGATCGCGCCCCGATGGCCGGCATGGGCATCGCCCGGCGGATCGCGCACCTGACCTATCGCACCGAGGACGAGCTGGATCACCGGTTCGAGAACAGCGCGCAGGGCGCCGAGGATCCGTGGCGCGGCGGCCGGTACGCGGTGCAGAGCTACCTCGACCACCAGGCCGACAAACTCTGCGGGCGTTTCGATCCCGGCACCTACGTGCTGCTGACCGAGGCGATGAACCGGCACGACGTCGGGCGCGGACGCGGCGGCGTCCGAGCGGCGCTGGCCGCGACGCCGGTGCCGTGCGTGGTCGGTGGCGTCGACTCCGATCGGCTGTATCCGCTGCGCACGCAGCAGGAACTCGCCGAGGGATTGCCGGGCTGCGACGGACTCGAGGTCGTGCACTCGCGCGACGGACACGACGGGTTCCTCACCGAGGCCGCGGCGGTGTCCAAGTTGCTGACCGAGACGATGCGGTTGGCGCAGCAGAGCCGTCAGCCTGCCAACTGAATCCACTTCGAGCGCAGCGGTTTCCGCCGCGCGCGCGATCAATCGGCGGCGGGGGCGCCGACCAGCAGGCCGACGATGGCGTGGACGAATCCCTGGAGGCGTTCGCGCGGGTATTCGTCGGGCTCGCTGACCGCCAGCCTGCCGAGCATCTCGGCGACCTGTAGCAGCGAGTTGGTGAGCAGACCGGAATCCACTCCGGCCCAACGGGGTTCGAGCGCGGTGCCGATCCGCACCAGCGCTTCGGCCTGGTCGAAGATGCCCGCGCGGGACTTGCGCAATGCCTCGCGATATTCGTCGGGGGCGTTGCCAGGTCCGGCGAGGATCAGGCGCCAGCGGGTCGGATTCTCCAGTGCCACACCGACGAACGCCTCGACGGTGGCCGAGGCCGCGACGACCGGGTCGGCGCCCATCAGGTCGGTCGGCATGGTCTCGGCGACCTGCTCGAGGCCGCGCTCGCGCTCCCGTTCCAGCAGTGCCGCAACGAGTTCGGCGCGAGTTTTGAAGACGGTGTAGAGCACCGGCTTGCCGACGCCTGCCTCCTGGGCGACCGCCTCCATGCTCAGTTCGTGCAGTTCCGCCCGGCTCAGCACCGTGAAGGCGGCGTCGAGCAGCTGGGCTCGTCGCTGCTCCGGCGGCAGCCGTGGCGCGTAGCGCCTGCGCGGCTTGTCCGCCGCAGTACGCGATGTCGTCACTGCCGCTGCACCTCCATGCGGTTCATCCTGACAGTATTCCGGTCTCGATCCCGCATCCCGTCCGACACAAATGCTACGCAACCGTTGTATTCATTGCCAGCAATTGCTACGGTTGCGTTGTATTCACCCCCGGTGCCGGGGCGATCATCGCAAAGGAGCACGTGATGCACTTCGATCCGACCACCCTGCGCCGGGACGACTACGGGTTCTTCGGCCCCGATTCGCCCAGCTGGAAGGTCTGGACCGCGCCGACCGCGGTCATCGGCTTCCAGCGGGCCGTCGTGCTCGAGCACTTCGATCCGTTCCTCACCGCGGCCGTCGCCGACTCGCGCGGCATCTACAGCGACCCGCGCAAGCGCCTCGATCGCACCTTCTCCTACTTCCTGATCGCCGCGATCGCCGACGGGCGCACCGCCATCCAGGCGGCCGAGCACCTCATGCAGATCCACGCGCCGATGACCGGCATCGAACCGATCAGCGGGAACCGCTACAGCGCGAACAGCCCGGACACCCAGCTGTGGATCCACATCACCGGCTGGCACTCGGTGCTCAAGGCGTACGAAATGTTCGGGCCGGGACTGACGCCGGAAGAGGAGACGCGCTTCTGGCAGGAATGCGCGATCGCGGCCGAACTGCAGACCTGCAAGCCCGAGGACGTGCCGCGCTCGCGCGCCGAGGTACGCGAGTACTACGCGCGGGTCCGCCCCCGGCTGTGCACTTCCGAACAGGCGGAGGAGGGCATGCACCATCTGCTGTGGACCTCACCGCGCAATGGCGCGGGCATCTCGTATGCCATTGGGAGCAGGCTGCTTTCGCTCGCCTCGGTGGCCACGCTGCCGAAGTGGATGCGCAAGCTCGGGCGTTTCGATCGGTGGGGCATCGTCGATCTCGCGGTTCGGCTGCCCGCCAAGGCGCTCGTCTGGGGGTTCACCCGGTTCAACTCGTTCGGACTGCTGGTCGCGGCGCCGTTCGTCGCGCCGATGGCGGGGCAGATCCTGAAGGAGCACATCAACGCGCAGCCGCCGACCCGGCTGGAGACGATCAGCCCGACGGAGGCACGCGCGTTGTACGGCAGTCGATCCGGGCGCGCCGCGCTGGTCGCCGAGCCGGCCTGAGTTTCGGGTTCGCCCGGCGCATCGAGGGGTGCGGCGGGCGGTTCACCGAATTGGTTTCCGCCGCAGCGGAATCCGCCGTGGCGGCTCACTCCGCGCGGCGCGCCTGCTCGATCAGGTTGATGTTGGATTCGATCCAATCGCGCAGTGCCGCAATGGGTGTGCGCAGGCTGTGGCCGAGATCGGTGAGGGTGTACTCGACGCGCGGCGGAACGGTGGGATGCACGGTGCGCGTGAGGAATCCGTCGGTCTCCAGCTCGCGCAGGGTCTGCGTCAGCATCTTCTGCGAGATGCCTTCGATGCGCTTGTGCAGATCGGTGTAGCGCATGGTGCCGTCGGCCAGGGCGTCGACGATCAGTACCGTCCACTTGCCCGCGATCCGGTCGAGCACCTGACGGGTGGGACATTTGGCCGAGTAGATGTCGGCGGGCAGTCCGGAACCCTCGATAAGCGTGCGCACCTTCGAGAGTGTAACGCACTTTTTAGTGCCTTCTTCCTATTAGAGCGCCACTCTCCGATAGTAAGAATCATGGAAACACAGACACTTTCGGTTCCCGCCGCGATCCGCGCCCGCCGCACCACTCGCCACTTCCGGCCCGAGCCCCTAGCGTCGGAGCTGATCGATGAACTGCTGGACCTGGCGGTGCAGGCGCCGAGCGCATGGAACATGCAGGATCGCTCGATCGTCGTGGTCACCAGCGAATCCGGGCGGCAGGCGCTGTCGAAGGCCGCGTTCGGCCAGCCGCAGCCGCTGGAGGCGCCGGTCGTTTTAGTCTTCGTCGCCGATCCGACGGCCTGGCAGGACAGCAATGCCGACATCGCCGAACTGGCCGGGCGCAACGGGGCGTGGAACGCGGAGTTCGCCGCGATGTTCCACTCGCGCAACGAGTTCCAGTCGTTGCGGGAACGCGGGCTACTCCGGGAGAACGCGGTCAAGAACGCGATGATCGCGGCCACCTACGTCATGCTCGCCGCCACCAGCCTCGGCCTGTCCTCGGCTCCGATGAACGGCTGGGACCCCGACCTGGTCAAGCAGGCCATCGGTATCGGCGATCGCGACGATCTGGCCATCGCGGTCCTGGTCGCCGTCGGTTACAGCGACGCCACCCCGCCGCACCCCGGTCGGCGCCCTCGCGAACAGGCGGTCTTCACCGAGCAGTACCCCGTATCCCTTTGCGCACCAACACTGCCCGCGCCTGCCGGGAACTAGCCGACGCCGAGGGTGTTGATGGTGGCGGCGATGAAGACGATGGCGGACCCGAGCAGGGTCAGCGCGCCGACGTCGAAGGGCTTGCTGCGCACGGCGAGCAAGCCAACCCGCGCGGTCGGCAGGCACAGGCGGAACGCCGCCGCGAGTAGGGTTGCCCCGCCGAAGAACAGTGCGCCGCGGCGCCACCGATCCTGGGCCACGAACACGATCGCCACCGCGATGACCAGTGTCACGACGACCATCGGCAGGTGGCTGCGCAGGAACTGGGAGCCCAGGTTGCTGCCTGCGCGCTGGCCCGCGGTGGACGTGTCGGCGTCGGTCACCCCCCGATTCTTACAGACTCCGCACACCGCGCGCGCCGTCGACGGGCTCAGTCGGCGGCCACAAACGTCTACTACGGAACGTAGTTTGAATGTAGAGTCGAATCATCCGATCTAGGAGGGTGGGTTGATGAGAGCCTTGACACGGATCCGGCACTACCTGAAGGCAGTGCGGCAAGCGAAGCGGAACCGGTCCGATCTGACCGGTTGGCTGCTGCGACGACCACAACTCTTGTTCAGCACCATGGTGTTCGAGTCCGCGCTGCTGTTCACCAACCGGCTGGACCCGAAGCTCAAAGAGCTGGCCGAGCTGAAAACCGCGGGCCTGGTGAACTGCGAGTTCTGCCTGGACATCGGCTCCGCGCTGGCCCAGTCCGCAGGCCTCACCGAGCAACAACTCGCCGACCTGCCGCGCTACCGAACCAGCGACGCCTACACCGACCTGGAAAAGCTCGTCATCGCCTTCGCCGAAGCCATGACCGCCACCCCCGCCGTCGACCTAGACGACCTGCGCTCCACCTTGCTGACCCACCTCTCGAAATCCCAACTCGCCGAACTAGCCGCCACCATCGCCTGGGAAAACCAGCGCGCCCGCCTCAACCAGGGCCTCGGCGTACGCCCGACCGGCATGGCCGAGGGCGGCATGTGCGCACTGCCGGAGCGTCCGGCGAACTGAGTCCCGTCGACTTCCGCGCAACGCCAGCCGCCTATTTTCGATGTTCAAGACAACCGGCGTGCTTCTGTCGTGACTTCCGGTTTCGTATTCACTACGATCGCCTCGTCTTCACTACAATCATCGACATGACCGCAGCTCACGACTACGAAGACCTGCATCGTCTTGTCGATAGGCTCACGCCGAACCAAGCGCATGCGCTGCGGGCCGTCGCATTGCAGTTGGTTGTCACTGACGGCCCGCAGCAAAGCCCCTCCACCGACCCCCCGGGCGAGCGGCGACGGCATCTTTCGTTCGCCGGCGTGATGGACGCCGAACCTGATCTCGCCGCGAGGTCGGAAGATCTGCTCCGCGAAGAACGTGGTAAACAAGCCGAGTGATCGTCTGCGACACAGGCCCGCTTGTTGCCGTACTGAACAAGAACGACGCGGATCATCGGCGCTGCCTGGATCTCCTAGAAACTCATCCTGGGCCGCTGCTCGTGCCGAGCCCCGTGCTCGCCGAAGTCTGCTATTTCTTGGAGACTCGCGTTGGGCCTTCCGTCGAGGCTACGTTCCTCGAGTCGATCGCCAACGAGGAAATCAAACTCGTCGACCTCACCCGAGCCGACCTGTTGCGGATGGCCGAACTGGTTCGCAAATACGCGGCCTTCCCGTTGGGAGCCGTCGATGCCGCCGTCCTTGCGGTCGCCGAGCGCCTCGACGTCCATGAGGTCGCGACCCTGGATCTTCGGCACTTCAGCGCTGTGCGAACGCGTCACCCAGCACCGCTCCGGCTGCTACCCGACTGACCGACTCGTCCGATGGGCGGCCGAGGCCACCTGGTTGACTGGTGCGTTGTGTTCCGACTGATGTTTCATGAGCCCGCGATCCCTGGGAATACCGGCAATGCGATTCGGCTGGTGGCGGGGACGGGGTGTGAGCTGCATTTGGTCGAGCCGTTGGGGTTCGATCTTTCGGAGGCGAAGTTGCGGCGGGCCGGGTTGGATTACCACGATCTGGCTTCGGTGACGGTGCACAAGGATCTGGCAGCGGCGTGGGAGGCGGTGCGGCCGGAGCGGGTTTTCGCGTTCACGACGCAGGCGAAGACGCATTACACCGAGGTGGATTATCGGGAAGGTGATGTGTTGCTCTTCGGCACCGAACCGACGGGGTTGCCTGCGGCGGTGCTCGATGATCCGCACGTGACCAGCCAGCTGCGCATCCCCATGCTACCGGGCCGCCGTTCGATGAACCTGTCCAACGCCGCAGCGGTCACGGTGTACGAAGCCTGGCGCCAGCTCGGCTTCGACGGCGGCGTGTGATCGCCGCGCACGAATTCGCGGTCGGCGCACCGAATCGCCAACGGAATCGTGCGCGGCACGACAACGGGTGCGCGGCACGATACGGCGTTCTTCGGTACTCCCCTGCGAAAACTCGGCGTGCCCGCCCTCGATCGCCGGGCACGCCGAGTATCAGGTGTCAGGACTCCGATTCTGCCGAACTCCCTGAGCCCGAGGAACTTCCGGCCGGAGTTCCAGCGCTCGCTGAATTCTCGGCACCCGCAGCGGCCCCCGAGCCACTCGCGACCGCCGCACTCGGTGTCGGCCCACTCTTCTTGCGCCGCAACACCGTCCGTACAACGCCCCAGATCACGGCGGCGAGCACTACCAGGAAGCCGAGCCACGGCAACGCCTTACCGGTGAACACGACCGCGTCCTTCAGCCAATCCACCAGCGAGTGCCAGCCCGTGACGATGCCCTCCCAGAAGTTGTCGGCGCGGTCCTCCTGGGCTTTGGTGGTCGCGGTGGTGAGGTCGATGGTGAGCGTGGACAGCGCGACCTCGTCGTCGAGGTGCCGCTTCTGCGCGGTCAGGCTGTCGAGTTCGCCCTGACGGCTGGACAGCGCCTGCTCGGCGTTGATCAGGTCGGCGGTGTTGGTGGCGCCCGCGATGAGCCCGCGCAGCCGGTCGACGGAGGCCTGCAAGGCCTTGATCCTGGCGTCCAGGTCTTCCCACTGCATCGTCACGTCGTCGCGGTTGGTGTGCACCCGGGTGACGCGGCCGATGCCACCGAGCCCGTCGATGAACGCGTCGGTCTTGTCGGCGGGTATCCGGACGGTGAGCGTGGCGCTGGGATCGGTGTCGTCGGTGCCGGGCTGCTCGGTCCTGCTATCGATCCGGCCGCCGACCTCGCGCACCCGGTCGGCGATCGTGCTTGCCGCCTCGACCGGTTTGCCCGCGGTCATCTCGACGTTGCCGGTGACCACTTCCTTACGCGCCGTGACCGTTTCACCGCCGGCGTTGTTGTCTTTACGCGCGGGCCCCTGGTCCCGCAGCGCCGGTGGGGCCGACGCGGGGGCGGGCTCCACGGTGGCGTAGGAGTCGGGCCGGCCTGGTGGCGGCGGGACCTTCTTCGCGTTGTTGTTGTCAGCGCCGCAGCCGACGAGCAACGTCAGACCGAGCAGACCGATGCACAGCACAGCAAGCTTTCGCATAATTCGCACAGTAGCCGCTGTGATTGCGTGAACAGCCCGACATAACCGTTCTCTAGAGCCCTTCTAACACTTTCTTAAAAGTGTGGGTGGCCAGGTCATTCGCCGAGCTTCGCGGTGTCTCCCGAATCCGTGCGGCCAGCGGCGGATGCGACCCGTTCAGCGGAAGTCGCGCGACTTCGAGTCGACCCGGAGGTCCATCCGCTGCAGGTGTTCGGCGACGACGCTGACCGCGCCCTCGGCGTTCTGCACGCGGCCGCGGATGAGCAGGGCGGGAGCGCTCTGCGCCAGGCGGCGGAAGCGGGCCCACAAGCCGACCGAGCAGACGACGTTCACCATGCCGGTCTCGTCTTCCAGATTGAGGAAGGTGACACCCGCGGCGGTGGCAGGGCGTTGCCGGTGCGTCACCGCGCCGCCCACCAGCACGCGCGACCCGTCGCGGATGGCGAGCAGGCCCGCGGCGGGAATCACGCCGAGAGCATCGAGCTGTGGACGCAGGAATTCGGTGGGGTAGCTGCCCGGGGAGACGCCGGTGGCCCAGACGTCCGCGGCGGCCAGTTCCAGGTCGCTCATGCCGGGCAGCACGGGGGCGGTGGTGGCGGCGCCGGTGCCGGGCAAGCGATCCGAGCGTTCCCCGGCGGCGGCGCCCGCGGCCCACAGCGCGGCGCGGCGGGTGCCGCCGAGACCGCCGAGGGCACCCGCGGTGGCGAGCGATTCCGCTTGGACGACGCTGAGTTCCACCCGTCCGGTCAGGTCGAGGAAGGAGGTGTACGGCCCGTGATCCCTTGCGGCGACGATCTTTTCGGCGAGGTCGGAACCGATGTGCCGGACCGAGGCCAGGCCGAGGCGAATCTGGGTGCCGTCGTGCTCGAGGGTGGGTTCGGCGCGGCTGGCGTTGATGTCGGGGCCGTGCACCAGCACCCCGTGCCTGCGCGCGTCGGCGACCAGGGATTGCGGGGAATAGAAGCCCATCGGTTGCGCGCGCAGCAGGCCGGCGCAGAAGGCCGCGGGGTGGTGCAGTTTGAACCACGACGAATAGAACACGATCGAGGCGAAGCTCTGCGAATGGCTTTCCGGGAAACCGAAATTCGCGAAGGCGTAGAGCTTCTCGTAGATGCGGTCGGCGATCTCGCCGGTAATGCCGTGCAGGTCGCGCATGCCCTGGTAGAGGCGTTCTTTGAGCCCCTCCATGCGTTCCGGTGAACGTTTGGAGCCCATCGCGCGGCGCAGCTGGTCGGCCTCGGCTGCGGTGAAACCCGCGACGTCGACGGCCATTTGCATGAGCTGCTCCTGGAACAGCGGGACGCCGAGCGTGCGGGACAGCGAATTCTCCAGTGCCGGATGGTCGTAGGTCACCTCCTCGGCGCCGTTGCGCCGCCGGATGTAGGGGTGCACCGAGCCGCCCTGGATCGGGCCGGGCCGGATCAGCGCCACCTCCACCACCAGGTCGTAGAACTTTCGCGGCTTCAGCCGGGGCAGCGTGGCCATCTGCGCCCGCGACTCCACCTGGAAGACGCCCACCGAGTCGGCGCGCGAGAGCATCTCGTAGACGGCGGCTTCCTGCAGATCGAGCTTGTGCAGCTCGACGATCACGCCGGTGTGCTCGCGCACCAGGTCGATCATGTAGTGCAGCGCGGAGAGCATGCCGAGTCCGAGCAGGTCGAACTTCACCAAATCGATGGCGGCACAATCGTCTTTGTCCCACTGCAACACACTGCGACCGGGCATCCGTGCCCATTCCACCGGACAGACGTCGGCGATAGGGCGGTCGCAGATCACCATGCCACCGGAGTGGATGCCGAGATGCCTTGGCAAGCCTTCTATTTCGGATGCCAGCTGAAGCACCTCGGTAGGGATGTCGGTGTCGGTCTCAGTGCCGACACCAGCCCATCGGCTCACCTGTTTACTCCACGCGTCCTGCTGTCCCGGCGAAAAGCCAAGTGCGCGTGCGGCATCGCGGACAGCGGACTTGCCTCGATAGGTGATCACGTTGGCCACCTGAGCGGCGTACGCGCGGCCGTACTTGGTGTAGACGTGCTGGATGGCCTCCTCGCGGCGGTCGGATTCGATGTCGACGTCGATATCGGGCGGTCCGTCGCGCTCCGGCGCGAGGAAGCGCTCGAACAGCAGGTTGTTGGTGACCGGGTCGACGTTGGTGATGCCGATCGCGTAGCAGACGGCCGAGTTGGCCGCCGAACCCCGGCCCTGGCAGAGGATGTCGTTGTTCTTGCAGAAGGTGACGATGTCGTGCACCACCAGGAAGTAGCCGGGAAACTCCAGCTTGTCGATCACCGCGAGCTCGTGCTCGAGCTGCCGGTACGCCTGCGGGTTTCGCTCCGGCGGGCCGTAGCGGGCCGCGGCGCCCGCGAGGGTGAGCGCACGCAGCCAGGACTTCTCGTCATGTCCGGCGGGCACCTCGAACGGCGGCAGCTTCGGCGCGATCAGCTTCAGGTCGAAGGCGCATTCGCGGGCCAGCGTGACCGCGTTGCGCACCGCCTGCGGGCAGTCGGCGAACAGCCGCGCCATTTCCGCGCCGGAACGCAGGTGCGCGCCGCCCGCCGGGGCCAGCCAGCCTGCGATCTCGTCCAGGCTCTGCCTGGCCCTGATCGCCGCGAGTGCCATGGCGCGGCGGCGCTGGCCCGGCGCGGCGAAATGCGCTCCGGTGGTGGCGAGTACGGGGAGGCCGAGGCGGTCGGCCAGGGCGATGAGGTGGGCGTTGCGTTCGTCGTCCTCCGGAATGCCGTGGTGGGTGAGTTCCACGCTCACCCGGTCGGCGCCGAACCGTTCCGTCAGGTCGCGCAGCGCGGCCTCGGAGCGTACGAGACGTGTACTGCCCGACTGTAAATCGGCCGCGAGCGCTTGGCGCAGGTGCCCTTTCCGGCAGCCGGTGAGGATCTGCCATTGCCCCTCGGCGGCCGCGGCGAGCGCGTCGAGGTCGTAGCGGAGGATGCCCTTCTCCCCCGCCGCCATGTGGGCGGCCGCGATCTCCCTGGATAGTCGGCGGTAGCCCTCTTGACCGCGGGCGAGTACCAGCAGGTGCGGGCCGGCGGGGTCCGGCGATCCGGTGCGCGGGGTGGAATCCGGCGCGTCGACGTGTCCGCGTCTTGCGGTCGAATCACCAAGCTGCTCAGCGGATTTCAGAGTCTCACTAAGCTCTGTCAGCGCGAGCGGTTCCATTCTTGCCGAACTGTTCTGCTCGGCTCTCCGGCGTGCACGCCTGGCACCCGGCACACCCTCGGCGGGCTGGGTGCCCAGCGACAGCTCGGCGCCGAAGACCGTCGGCATCCCCCATTCCCTGGCCGCCTCCGCGAAGCGCACGGTCCCGTAGAAGCCGTCGTGGTCGGTGAGCGCGATCGCCTCGAGGCCGAGTCGCACGGCCTCCTCCACCAGTTCCTCCGGCTGGCTCGCGCCGTCCAGGAAGCTGTAGGCCGAGTGCGTGTGCAGCTCCGCGTACGGCACCGTCGGCCCGTCGGCGGGCCGCACCGGCTCGGCCAGGTACTCGCCGCGCTTGCGGGACCAGGCCGGGCTGTCGCCGCCGTCGCCGGGGTACATCGCGTCCGGGTTGGTCCGGCCGGGTCGTCCCGACAGCACCCGCTCCAGTTCCGCCCAGGTAGGCGGCCCGTTGCTCCAGCCCACCGCGATACCTCCTCGGACGGATCAGTTGGTCGGTAGCGGTGCCGTCGAGCCCTCGGCGAGCGCGGCGTCGACGTGGTCGAGGCCGGCCCGGATCAGCGCGCCGTAGGCGTCGTTGGCGAGGACGTCGAGGTGGCCGCGGGCGATGGCCAGCTGCATCCGGGCGGCTTCGAAGTCGCCGACGCGGCGGTGGCTGTCGGCCAGGTTGAGGTACAGCGAGGGGAGGAAGCTGCGGAGCCCTTCGTCCAGGGGGATGCCGGGGCCGAATACCGCGGCCAGCGCCCGCCGATCCCAGAGCAGCGCGTCGGCAGGCGTGTCCTGTAGATCGGCGAGGTGATGCGCGATCACGCAGCGGTGCAAGGGATCACCGCCCTCACCGATCTCGTCCCACAACTTTTCCAGCGCCTGTCGCGCCGCCGCTTGGTCCCCACCACCGAGCCGCACCGCGGCAAAGATTTCCGCCATCCGATCGTCCGCCATGCGGTGAGTATCGCACATATGTTCGATCGATTTCGAGAGGTTGTTCCACCCGTGTTCACCACCTCGACCCCGGCCCCGAAAAGTGACGAGTTCCACTTGGCGAGTAAACTTACTTCGGAGTAAGTTCAGGCCACCAACCTTGCAAAGGAGCAGCGATGAGTGACGCATCCGCTGATGCCAGCCCGCCCGAGACCCGGCGCGGCCGTCGCAGCCGTGACATCTCCGGGCGGCATGTCCTGATCACCGGCGCTTCCTCCGGCATCGGCAAGGCGGCGGCGATCGCCGTTGCGGGCAAGGGCGCCACCGTGTTCCTGCTCGCGCGCCGCGCCGACGAGCTCGCGGCGGTGGTCGACGAGATCAGGGCCGAGGGCGGCAGCGCCTACGGATACCAGTGTGACGTCACCGATTCCGACTCGGTGGACCACGCCGTGAAGACCATCCTCGACGAGCACGGCCACGTCGACATGCTGGTGAACAACGCGGGCCGGTCCATCCGCCGCGCCATCCACCGCTCCACCGACCGGCTGCACGACTTCGAACGCACCATGGCGGTCAACTACTTCGGCGCGCTGCGCATGACGCTGGCCCTGCTGCCGCAGATGCGCGAGCGCAAGTTCGGCCACATCGTCAATATCAGCAGCGCGGGCGTGCAGGTGGCGACGCCACGCTTCGCCGCCTACCTGGCCAGCAAGGCGGCGCTGGACAAGTTCGCCGAGGTGGCCTCGGTGGAGACCATGGCCGACGGCGTCACCTTCACCACCATCCACATGCCGCTGGTGCGTACCCCGATGATCACCCCGAGCGGCGATCAGGGTCAGCCTGCCGAATCCCCCGAGTGGGCGGCCGCGACGATCGTGCGCGCGCTGACCGAACGCCCCAAGCGCATCGACGTGCCGATCGGCACCTTCGCCGAATACGGCGCCCTGCTCACCCCCAAGTTCCGCGACCGCATCCTGCATCGCTACTACCGCGCGCTGCCGGACTCCCCCGCCGCCAAGGGCGAACAGGTGGAAGAAACCGAAGACAACGCGGAACCCGTTGTGCCCGAGCGCGAACCGCGGCCGCGCTCGGCGGCCCGTCGAGCCACCAGCACCGCCATCCGCCGCGCGGCGCGCTGGGTTCCCGGCACCCACTGGTAACGGTCAGTCGACGAGCTGCTGGACCGCGTCGACCGCCAGCCCGGTTACGGGTTTGGCGGCGGCATTGCAGCTGGCCTGCCGTGGCGGAAAACCGATGGTGCGGGCGGTGACTCGCCAGCGGCGGCCGTCGCGGTGGGTGACGAGTGCGGCGTCGGCCGAGGCGGGGTCGGGCGCGACCGTGAGATCGCTGGTGGTGGCGGAAACCTGTTCGCGCACGGCGACTTCCGCGAGTTGCTCCAGCGGCGGATAGCAGCTGCGACCGCGCAGGCCGGTCAGCGAGACCTGGCCGCGGCGGGCGGCCTCGACCATCTCCTCGGCGGACGCGGCGTCGAGCCGGCCGTAGGTGAGTCCGGAGGGCAACAACACCAACGCGGGCGCGAAGCGGTGGCCGCCGGTGTGCGAGCACTCCCACACTTGCCCAGGGTATTTCGTGGCGAGCTCGGCGGCGATGGGGCGGCCGAGCAACGCACAGCACTGGTCCCGCTTTCCGTGCGCGCACACCAGCACCAGCGGATCACATACGGGCACACCGATTCCCGGTGCCGGGCCGGTCAACAGATGCAGGTCGATATCGAGCAGTTGCTTCAGGTCGGTGATCTCGAAGCGTTCACACCAGGAACCCTCCGGACGCGAGCTGGCGAGCAAAACCGTTCGGGTACCGGTGAATTCGTTGCGGCCGGGGCGGCGGATCAAGGTCGGGCGCACGTGCGCGGCGGCGGTGCGGGCCGCCAGTTCGGGGGTGAGTTCCGGGCCGAGTACCTCGTCGCCGATCACATCGCGACCCCAGGCGCCGGGTTGTTCGACACACAACCAGCCGGTCACCTGGGTAGCGGTGCCCGGCAGCGGCGTCCCTGTCGCGGCGGCCGAACAGAGCATCCCCTCGAAGCCGGTGTTCCTCACGTCGCGAGGAACGGATGCACGACGGCCGCGAACTCGCGGTAGCGGTCGCGGTGGATGCTGTGGCCGGCGGAGAAGGCGGTGACCGTGCAGTCGGGGATGGCGGCGCGCACGAGCGCCAGCTTGGCCGGGTCGACCATGCCGCCGGGGCCGCCGCGCAGCACCAGCGTCCGCGCGGCGATGTCGGGCAGCCGGTCCCACCATTCCGGGTTCGGCTTGCGGAACTGTTCCAGCGCGGTCCTGGTCATGGACCGGTCGAAGGCGAGTACCGCGCGCGGATGCCGGGCCAGGCTGCTCGTCGCGTGCCAGAGTTCCGGCACGCTCGGGAAGCGGCGGGTCAGCCGCAGTTCCTCGGCGCCGGACTGCAACGGCAGCGGGCACTCCTCGATGACGAGCCTGCGCACCAGCTCCGGCCGCTCCTGCGCGACGCGGGAGACCGCGTAGCCGCCCAGCGAATGGCCGACCATATCGACCGTGGACAGTTCCAGCCGGTCGCACAGTTTCCGCACGTCGGCGCCGAATTCATCGAAGCGGTAGGAATCGGTGTGCGAGCTACGGCCGTGGCCGCGCAGATCGGGAATGATGACCCGGCGACCGGCCTGGACCAGTTCGCGGGCGAATCGGTCCCAGGTGTGTCCGTCCCCGCCCATGCCGTGCACCAGGACCACGGGCACGTCGGAACCCGCGATCGCCGCCGAATCCCGGTAGGCGATCCGCACGTCACCGAAGTCGAGTCTGGTCACCGTGAGATCCACGATCTTCGATCGTACTGGGCTTGTCAGCTACCGGCCCGGGACCTGTTGCACGGATCACGTGAGCCGGGCGCCACATCGGACGGTGCTTCGCCGCCTGCGCGAACTTCCTGGTCGGCCGGTCTCGGCGCGGGTGCCCCGAAGAAAACATCTGGCCAATCCCCTTGCGCCGCGAAATACTCCGCGCATGCCGTCATTCGCGGACTACGACCGCCGAAACTATCCCACCGTCGATGTCGCCACCGGATACGACGGATGGGCGCCGACGTACGAGCAGACCGTCATGGACGAGATGGATCTCGCGCTGCTGGACCGGCTGCGGCGACCGGAGTGGCCGCGGGTGCGCAAAGCCGCCGATCTGGGGTGCGGGACCGGACGGACCGGGGCTTGGCTGCGTACGCAGGGCATTTCCCATATCGACGGGGTCGATGTGAGTGCGGGGATGCTGGCGCGGGCGAAGGAGCGTGGGGCACACACCACGCTCACCCAGGCGGATGTGCGGGACACCGGGCTGGCGGGCGGCGCCTACGACCTGGTGATCGCGTCGTTGATCGACGAGCACCTGCCCGAGTTGGCACCGTTCTACGCCGAGGCGTGGCGGCTGGCCGCACCCGGCGCGCGGTGTGTCCTGGTCAGCTTCCACCCGCAATTCATGATGACGACCGGGATGCCGACGCACTACACGCCCCGGGGCGGCGAGCCGGTGGCGATCAGCACCAACCTGCACCTGCTCAGCGAGCACGTGACGGCGGCGCTGGACGCGGGCTGGGTGCTCACCGAACTCACCGAGACGCTGATCGACGACACCTGGCTCACGGCCAAGCCGAAATGGCAAGAGCTGCGCGGACAACCGTTCACGATGGCGACGGTGTGGACCCGGCCTCAGTCGTAAAGTCCTTCCGCACGCCAGATCTCGTCGTGATAGACGAGCAGTAGCACCCGGACGTCGGACGGTTCGCCGTCGAGCTGGACCTGCGCTCGGGCGGTGAAAGTGGTTGGGGTGTCGTCGTTCTCGGCCGTTTCCGGCACCCACCAGCGTTCGTCCACCGGCCACGGGCCCGCCCAGCCGGTCAGCCGCCACTGTCTGCTGCCCCAGCTCAGGCGGGATGGGTCGGCGTTGAACATGGCGCGTTCGGTGACCTGGATCGGGGCGCCGTCCGCGGCTTCCAGGCGGACCAGCGGGAGGTTGAGCAGCAGCAGGGCGGGGGCGGGCTCGGGCAGCCTGCCCGGCCACGGCAAGGCCGGGTCGGCGGCGGGGACGGGCTCGTCGCCGAGCGCGACCAGGGTGATCCGCTCGGCGGGGCCGCGACCGCCGCTGAGCACTCCGACCCGCACCGCCTCGCCGCCGAGCAGACCCTGCACCCGGATCAACGCGCGCCTGGCCCGTTCGTCCTGCGCACCGACGCCGCCCCACAGACCGAGTTGTAGCGCGCCCGCCGCCACCACCTCGACCGGTTCCAGGCGCAGCAGGGTGACCGGTGCGGTGGGCCGGTCGCGCCGGGTGAGCCAGCCGTCCAACTGCCAGCGCACCCGGTCCGCGGTGTCGTCCGGGGTCAGCGGTTCCGCGCACCGCCAGATGCGGGAAAGTTCCTCCCCCGCATCGGTTTCCGCGAAGATCGATAATCGGGTGCAGGCCAGCCCGGCGTTCGACAGCTCGGCGTGCAGCTTGGTGGCGAGCATGCGGCCCGCGAAGGCGGCGGCATCGACCCGCTCGATCGGCGGGTCACAGCGGTGCTCCACCGTCAGGTCTTTGGGTGGCGGCTGCGCGGAAGGTGGGCGCTCGGGTTGTGCCCGCGCGCAGCGATGCGCGAGCACGGCGTCGGCGCCGAACCGCGAGGCGACCTCGCCGGGGGTCAGTGCGGCGAAATCGCCGATCCTGCGTAAACCCAAGCGGTGCAACAGATCCACCAGGTCGGCGCGCTCCGGCGCGGCCAGGCTCGGCTCGACCGCGAGCTCACGCACCGGCATCGGCGCGAGAAATTTCGCGCCGGCCCCGGCGGGCACGATCGCGCCGCGCCGGGCGGCGATCACCGCCGTGGACAGTTCGTCGGCGATGCCGATCTGCGCCTCCACCCCGGTGGCCGCCGCCGCGTCGACGAGCCGCTCGGCCGCCGCCTCCTCGGAACCGAAAAACCGTGCGGCGCCGCGTGCCCCGAGCACCAGCAGCCCCGGCCGCAGCACCTCGACCCCGGGCACCGTCGCGTCGACGGCCGCGACCACCGGTTCGAACAACCGCGCGTCCCGATCCGGATCCGCCTGTGCGAGAAACAGATCCGGGCACCGCGCCTGCGCCTCCCGCCGCTTCGCCCCGCGCCGCACCCCGTCGGCCCGCGCGATCGCCGAACACGCGATCACCCGATTGGCGAAGAGCACCGCCACCGGCCGGGTCGCGGGCAACCGTGCCACCGCGGCAGCGGCCACCGCGGGCCAATCCGGACACCACAGCGCCAATACCCGGGCCGCGCCCTTCTCCCGGCTGGACAGCATCACGATGCCGCGCGACCCGTCACGACGCGGTCTCTCTGGCCTCGACCGGCGCGGCCGCACGCGTAACCGGTTCGTGCAGTGCCCATTCGACTCGACCGGAGTTCGAGCGGAGATCGAGGCGACCGCGGCGGGGTGGGCCCGCCTTGCCCCGCACTTCGACCTCGAGGCCGAGGGAACGCAGGCGGCCGCGGCCGTGACCGAGGCCCGCGTAACCCGCGATGCGGGCGTCGAGGTGCAGGGCGGCGCCGGGCCAGCGGCCGTCGGTGACCACGAGGGTGGCGCCCTTGTTGCGGGCGCGGGCGGCGATCACCCGGGTGCGGGCGGGGGCGACGGCACCGCCCCCGAGGCCGAGCACGACCAGGTCGAGGCCGTCGAGCAACACGGCGGCCACCTCCACCGGGTCCGGGCCCGGGTCGGGGATCACGGCCAGCCGCTCCAGCTGAGCGCCCATCTCCACCGCGGCGAGCAGGCCGAGCCGGGGCACCCCGACCACCGCGGCATGCCCGCCGTCCTCGGTCACCGCGGCGACCAGCCCGGCGAGCAGCGAACGTGCACCCGTGTAGGACACGACGGAACCCTTGGCCAGGCCACCGCCGGGCAACAGCTCAGCGAGCGCGGGCGGCACCGCGAGCGACTCCCGGCGCAGCTCGGCGTCGAGCGGAATGCGCTCGGCCGCCGCCTCGCCGCGACCGGGTATCGCGGCCATTCTGCTGCGCAGTTCAGCCAGCGTCGGCGGGCTCTCCCGCGCTCCACCGCGCGGCCGTGCCCCCTCCTGCGGTTTCGCATCCGAACCCATCCCTACCACCTACTTCCCACGATGGACCCGAGGCGACGCGTACGGAACGACCCCACGAACGAGAGGTCAGCACCGATTCAGCTATCGATCCGTATCGAATATACGTTCGATACCTGCTCAGTAGAAACCGACCCCCGGGTTCCGTCAAGGCTCCACCCCCGCCACCGCGATTTCGCAACGATGCCGTTGTAACCGCTGGTCGGTCAGTTGCTCAGCCGTTATCCGCGGCGGCGCGCAGGACAACCCGCCGTCCAGCGGGTGTCACAGTGACGAACGCCGCCGACCTCGCCCACCGATCGACTACCACGCGAGGCATAGAAACGGCGGCCGTTCGTGTCAGCAAACCCCGTAGCCCACCCTGTTTTCCGCTACCCTCGCACCGTGACCGAACGCGCTCGTCCCATTGTCGGCCCCGACTATCTCGTCGCAGGCCGCTACCGGCTGCAGTCGAAGCTGGGTGGCGGTGGCATGGGCGCGGTCTGGCTCGCGCACGACCGGCTGCTCGACCGGGACGTCGCCATCAAGCAGGTCATCTCGACGGCCGGGCTCGACGAAGCAGAGGCCAACGAGATCCGCGCGCAGATCATGCACGAGGGCCGGGTCGCGGCCAAGCTCTCGCACGAGCACGCGATCGCCGTGTACGACGTGGTGCTGGAGGCCGGCGAGCCCTGGCTGGTGATGGAGCACTTACCCTCGCGCAACGTGGCCAAGGCGCTCGCGCTGGTGGACACGCTGCCGCCGATCGAGGTGGCGCAGATCGGCGCGCAGGTCGCCGACGCGCTGGCCGCCGCGCACGCGGCGGGCATCACGCACCGCGACATCAAGCCGGGCAATATCCTTGTCGCCGACCGCGGTCCGATCGTCGGCATGGCCAAGCTCAGCGACTTCGGCATCTCGCGCGGCGCGGGCGAGCACTCCGACGAACCCGACGGCGTGATCACCGGCACCCCCGCCTACCTGCCGCCGGAGGTGGCGCGCGGCGCACAGCCGACCAAGGCCAGCGACGTATTCTCCCTCGGCGCAACGCTGTACACCGCGATCGAGGGGCAGCCACCGTTCGGCCTCGACGAGGACAGCGATGTCCTGGTGCACCGCGCGGCCATGGCGCAGATCATTCCGCCGACCCGCAGCGGGATGCTCACCGAGGCGCTGCTGCACATGTTGGAGCCGGCGCCGCAGCGACGGCCGACGATGGCCGAGGCCAGGGACGAAATCCTCACCGCGGCCTTCGGTCCAGGCACCGGGCCGTACATTCTCGGCGCGCCGGTGCGCACCGAGGATGGCACGATTCCGGCGTGGGCGGCGCGGAATTCGGCGTCCGGTCTGCGCAGTCCGCACTCGACCCCGCTGCCCCGGCCGCACCGCGCCCCGGTGGGCGCCGCAGCGGTTCCCGCGCCACAGCGGACCAAGCCGCCGCAGGCGAGCAACGCGCCACTGGCGATCGCCGTCGGCCTGCTGATCGGCCTGATCATCATCATCGCGATCATCATCGCGGTGATGTAAACCCCTGCCCGCCAACGCGGCTGACGGTTCAGTCGATGCGGCGGTGATGCGCCCAGCGGGTGAGCGCGTTGCGGTTGGACTGCTGGGTTTTGCGGAGCACGTTGGACGCGTGAGTCTCCACGGTTTTCACCGAGATGAACAGGTTTTCGGCGATTTCACGGTAGGTGTAGCCGCGGGCGAGCAGGCGCAACACCTCGAGTTCGCGCGGGGTCAGTGAATCCAGTTCCGGATCGAGCGGCGGCTCGGGCACCTGCGATTTCCCGGTGAACGAGTCGAGCACGAAACCGGCCAGCCGCGGGCTGAACACCGCGTCACCGCCGGACACCCGGCGAATACCGTCGGCCAGTTCGGCACCCGAAATCGTCTTGGTCACATAGCCTCTGGCGCCCGCCCGGATCACCGCGATGACGTCCTCGGCGGCATCGGACACGCTGAGCGCCAGGCACACCGGACCCGCTTCGATACCGGCGAGCACCGCGACGCCGCCACCGTCAGGCATGTGCACATCGAGCAACACCACGTCGGGATTCGTCGCCTTGATCCCCGCGATCGCCTCCGCCACGCCACCGGCTTCGCCGACGACTTCCATGTCGGTTTCCCTACTCAACTCCGCCCGCACACCCGACCGGAACACTGCGTGATCATCAACCAGAAAGACCCGCACGGCCACCTGCTTCTCCTCAAACTGTCGGTGGATCGGCCCACCCTGGCGCGCAGGCCGCCCACGGGCCGCCCACACCCACATCGGTACCACATGTCGGACCAGAAAGCGGCTACTGTCCGGGATGCGCCGACTCCGGCACCTGTTCGGCGTCGATGGTCGCCGCGGGCTCGTCCGAGTCCTGGTCCTCCTCACCGCCGGAATCCGTGCGCGGCATGGTGATTCGTACCTCGGTGCCGCGACCGGGCGTGGACAAGATCTCCACTTGGCCGCCGCGGCGCTCGATCCGGCCGCGGATGGACTTGGCCAGACCTTGCCGATCCTGCGGTACCGCGGTGGTGTCGAAACCGGTGCCGCGGTCGCGCACGAAGATGCTCACCTGATGTGGTTCGGTCTCGGCGAACAGGTCGATCTCCGGGACTCCCGCGTGCTTGGCCGCGTTGACCAGCGCCTCCCTGCTGGCGCCGAGCAGCGCGGTGAAGTGCTCCTTCGGCAAACCCGCGCCGGTCTCGCCGATGTCCATCGACACATCGCCGACGGTCACCGGGGTGACCTGCACACCGTGCTGATCCTCCACCTCGCCCGCGATGGTGCGCAGCGCGGCGGCCAGGCTCGACTGCGCCGGACCGGAATCCTCGAACAACCACTTGCGCAGTTCCCGCTCCTGGCTGCGGGCCAACCGCACCACCTCCTGCGGGTCCTCGGCCTGGCGCTGGATCAGGGCCAGCGTCTGCAGCACCGAATCGTGCAGGTGCGAGGCGATCTCCTCGCGTTCCTCATTGCGGATCCGGGCGGAACGTTCCGCGTTCAACGCCCGCATCATGCGCAACCACAGCGGCACCGTCAGCAGCCCGGCCCCGACCAGCGTGACGGCCACCGCGATCAACGCGGACCCGAGCGAGCTCAGATCGATCCTGGCCAGCACCACCACGCCGAGTCCGGCCACGATCAGCGTGCCGCCCGCGACGATGCGCGCCCACGTCACCACCGAGGGCCGGGCGGGCAGGCCGAGCAGTGACCGAGGGCCGTCCGCGTCGTACTCCCGCCACACCAGCGCCGCGCCGATGGCGACGACGATGATGGGCGCGATCACACTCGCCGCGGTCCCGCTGAACAGCCACGACACCCCGATGGCAAGGCCGATGCCGAGCATTGCCAGTCCGATCGCCTGGCGCCGTTCGGAGCCGGACGCCTTCGTCACATCCGAGCCGCCCGGTGTGAAGATCCACAGCAACCCGTAGGAGACGATGCCCGCGCCGAACGCGGACAGCAGCACGAAGGCCATCCGCACCTTGAATACGTCGATCCCGAGGTGATCGGCGATACCGCCCGCCACGCCGCCGACGATCCGCCCGCCCGAGCGCCGCACCATCCGGGCATGCGGCGGCCGGGCCGGATCCAACACCGGCGCGGGTCCGAAACCGCGCCCGGCGTCGAACCCCCGCGCGGCATCGAACCCTCGGGTGTCGAACGAGGGCGCAGACGGGTACATGCTCTCGATAGTGGCACGTCCCGCCGACGACTAGCCATCAGGAATCTCCCTGATCTTCGAGATCAGGCGGATGATTGCTTTGACCGGGCGGCTCCAAAAGGATCAGGAGAATCTTCAGGGTTCTCCCCGATGTGCGGATGTGCTGGTCAGGCACAGGATGGGAACCATGACGAAAACGAGCTTCGGGGATCAGCTCCAGCAGATCTGGCGGACACGGCCGGTGCGATTGCCTCGGCAGGGGCCGATCGCTGGCGTGGCGGCCGGGTTCGCGCAGCGCTACAACGTCGATCCGGTGCTGGTGCGGGTGGCGTTCGTGGTGTCCGCGATATTCGGTGGATCCGGGGTCGTGCTCTATCTGCTGGCCTGGCTGCTGTTCAGCGCCGCCGGTGACGAGTCGTCGGCGGCGGAGTCGCTGGTCGGCAAGGGCCAGAGCTCGCAGTCGCAGACCAAAACGATCGTGTTGATCGTCGCGCTCGCCATCGCGGTGAGCACGATGGGTCCGGTCGGCGTCGGCCTCGGTGGCTCCGGACTGATCAGCATGGCCTTGATGCTGGCGGGCTGGTGGATGCTGCACCTGCGTAATCCCGAGCCGCCACCAGGGACCACCAGCGAGTTCAGCGGACTCGTCGCGGACAGCGGAATCATGGCGACCGGCTACCCCGGCGCGGTCTTCCCGCAGGGCGCGCAGCGCACCGCAGGCGATATGTATATGCCGCCGACCAGCGTGTACACGCCGTACACGAAATTGCCGGACGCCTACACGCCGGAAGCGCCGAGCGACACCGAAACCGTGCTGTCCCAGCAGGATTCCGGACCGAGCGGCACCGACCAGGCGCGACGCGCCGACGCGGACACCGCCCTGCTGCCCGAGGGCGACCAGCGCGCCGATTCCGCGCCGCTACTCGAAAAGGGCGACGCGCCAGGTGAATCCACCGTTCTGCTCGACAAAGGCGACAACGCCACGCTCGACACGTCGGGCTCGACAACGTCCGGCACGCCGGCCGACGGCCGCACCTCAACGCTCAGCAAAGACTCCGCACCACGCGGCACCTCCGCGCTGAAGCCACCGACCCCGGCCACCATCGGCCGCACCACCCCGCCCTCCTGGGACCCGCTCGGTGTCGCTCCGCTCGCCTGGGACCTGCCCGAGCCGACCCCGGTCCGCACCATCGTCGCGCCACCGCCGAAGCGTCCGCGCTCCCGGCTGACCCCGGTGGTCATCGGTCTCGCCATCCTCGCCGCCGCCGGTGCGGGCGCACTGACCGCCTCGGGCGTGCAGTGGATGACGCCGGGCCGGATCGCGGCGGTGGCGCTGGCGGTGATCGGCCTCGGCCTGGTGCTCGGCGCGTTCCTGCGGCGCGGTTACGGCCTGCTGGTGCTGACCGCTCCGCTGGCCGGGTTCGTCCTGCTCGCCTCGGCGATCGGCCCGATCGACTTCAACCGCGGCGCGATGGGCCAGCACGACTTCGGCCACCCGACCTCGGTCAGTCAGCTCAACTCGAACTACCGGGTGACGATGGGCTCCGGCACGCTGGATCTGCGGCAGCTGAACCTGACCGAGAACCGCGCCGTCGACGTCGACGTGCAGATGGGCGACTTCCAGATGTGGGTGCCCGCGGGCATGACGGTGCGTGCCAAGTGCACCGCGGCCATGGGTAACGCCAAGTGCGACAACGGCATCACCGGACCGAACAAACCGGGCGACCCCGTGCTGGATCTGAATGTCAACGTCCGAGCCGGAAACGCGGAGGTACACCGTGGCTGACAAGTCCACCGAAACCGAGTCCCGCCGCGGCCCTTCCGCCTCGCTGCTCATCATCGGCATACTCGCCCTCGGCGTGAGCGCGTGGGCCTTCGTCGGCCCCGAGTCGTGGCCCGCGTCCAGCGTGGTCCCGATCGGCTGGATCGTGGTGCTCGCCGCCATCATCATCGGCGTCGTGCTGGTGGTGTCCCCGCGCCGCCACCGTTGATCGACACAACAAGAATGGCCCGTCCTTGAAGGACGGGCCATTCTTGTTGTGTCAGTAGGGATTCACTCCCACTCGATGGTGCCCGGCGGCTTGCTGGTCACATCGAGGACGACCCGGTTGACCTCGGCCACCTCGTTGGTGATCCGGGTGGAGATCCGCTCCAGCACCTCGTAGGGCAGCCGGGTCCAGTCGGCGGTCATCGCGTCCTCGCTGGAGACCGGGCGCAGCACGATCGGGTGGCCGTAGGTGCGGCCGTCGCCCTGCACGCCGACGCTACGCACGTCCGCGAGCAGCACCACGGGGCACTGCCAGATCTGCTTGTCCAGCCCGGCCGCGGTGAGCTCCTCGCGCGCGATGGCGTCGGCCTGCCGCAGCGTGACCAGTCGATCCTGCGTGACCTCGCCGACGATGCGGATGGCAAGGCCAGGGCCTGGGAACGGCTGGCGGCCGACGATCTCCTCGGGCAGGCCGAGCTCGCGGCCGACGGCACGCACCTCGTCCTTGAACAGCAGGCGCAGCGGCTCGACCAGGTCGAATTCCAGGTCGTCCGGCAGGCCGCCGACATTGTGGTGGCTCTTGATGTTCGCGGTGCCGCTGCCGCCGCCGGACTCGACTACGTCGGGGTAGAGGGTGCCCTGCACCAGGAACTCGACTTTCGGAGCGGAGCCTGCGGAGCGACCATCGGAAACAGCCGTAGCTTCATTTCCCTGCTCGATGACCACCTCGGAGACCGCGTCCTCGAAGGACCGGATGAACTCCCGCCCGATGATCTTGCGCTTCTCCTCCGGATCGGTGACGCCCTTCAGCTCACCGAGGAACTTGTCCACCGCGTCGACGGTCACCAGCTTGGCACCGGTCGCGGCGACGAAATCCTGCTGCACCTGCTCGCGCTCCCCGGCCCGCAACAGGCCGTGGTCGACGAACACACAGGTCAGCCGGTCACCGATGGCGCGCTGCACCAGCGCGGCGGCGACCGCGGAGTCGACACCGCCGGACAGCCCGCAGATCGCGTGCCCGTCCCCGATCTGCTCGCGCACCGAGGTGATCAGCGATTCGGCGATATTGGCCGGGGTCCAGGTGGCGCGGATACCGGCGATCTCGTGCAGGAACCGGCTGAGCACCTGCTGCCCATGCGGCGAATGCAGGACCTCCGGGTGATACTGCACGCCGGCCAGGCGCCGGGCCCGGTTCTCGAACGCGGCAACCGGTGCGCCCGCCGAGGTGCCGGTGACCTCGAAGCCGGCCGGTGCGTCGGTGACCGCGTCGCCGTGGCTCATCCAGACCGGCTGCATGGTGGGCAGACCGCCGTGCAGCACGCCACCGTCGACGCTCAGCTCGGTGCGGCCGTATTCGCGGGTGCCGGTGTGCGAGACGGTGCCGCCGAGCGCCTGCGCCATCGCCTGGAAGCCGTAGCAGATGCCGAAGACGGGGATGTCGAGATCGAACAGCCGCGCGTCCAATTGCGGTGCGCCGTCGGCATACACGCTGGACGGGCCGCCGGACAGGATCACCGCGAGCGGCTGCCGCTCGGCGATCTCCTCCACCGTGGTGGTGTGCGGAATTACCTCCGAGAACACACTCGACTCACGGACCCGCCGGGCGATCAGCTGTGCGTATTGCGCGCCGAAGTCGACGACGAGGACCGGTCTCTGTGTATCTGCCACCAGCACAGTTTAGTGACGCGCCAACTCGGTCGAACCATCGCCCGCAGCAGCGTCGCCGAGCCCAGGTCCAGCAAGCAAAAAGCCGAGCCAGCAAATCGCACCACCCGCCCCGCGCCGCTGGCTATCCTCGTGCTCGTGCCATTCGCCCGCGCGATCGACGCCGACATCCACTACGAGGACAGCGGCGGGAGCGGCCCGGTGGTGCTGCTAGCACATGAATTCTTCATGGACCGGACGATGTTCGCGGCTCAGATGGCCGCGCTGGCACCGGAATTCCGGATCGTCTCGTGGGACGCGCGCGGTCACGGCCGCACCAGGGACGAGGGTTTGCCGTTCACCTATTGGACCGCGGCGCGCGACGCGCTGACCGTGCTCGACCACCTCGGCGCCGAACGCGCGGTGGTCGGCGGCACCGCGCAGGGCGGCTTCACCGCGCTGCGCACCGCGCTCATCGCGCCGGAACGGGTGTCGGCGCTGATCCTGATCAGCACCGAGGCCAACGGCCCCACCGCCGAGCAGTCCGACGCCACCCGGCAGTTCCTGGAGCAGTGGTACGACGACGGCTCGCGCGAGCAGGCGGTCAATCAGCTGGCCTCCTGGCTGATCGGCGACGACAACTGGTACCGCACGATCTGGACCACCCGCTGGTTGCTGCGCGAGTGCCGCGGCATCGAGGTCGCGGCGGGTTGCCTGCTCAGCCGGGACTCGGTGCTGGAGCGGTTGTCCGAAATCACCTGTCCCGCCTTGGTAATTCACGCCACCGATAGCGGCATTCCGCCCGACCGGGCCAGGCAGCTGACCCAGGGACTCGCCGCCGCCAGCTACGTGGAGATCGCGGGCGCCCGGCTCGCGGTCACCATGACCCACCCGGAACCGGTGAACATCGCCATGCGCCAGTTCCTGCGCGAACGGATCACCCCCTCGCACGCGCGCTGAGGCTCACCCGCGAACGCTGAGCCCGACCTTCTGGAACTCCTTGAGGTCGGAGTAGCCGGCCTTCGCCATCGAACGACGGAGGCCGCCAACCAGATTCAGCGAGCCGAACGGGTCGTCGGAGGGGCCGTACAGCACCTGCTCGAGGCTGGGGCGCACGGCGTCGCCGGTGCCGTCGTCCAGCTCCCACTCGACCCCGAGCAGCGAGCCGCGCGGCACCGAGGGGTGCGCGGCGGCCGACGGCCAGTACCAGCCGCGACCGGGCGCCTCGGCGGCCACCGCGAGCGGCACGCCGAGCATCGCGGCATCCGCGCCGCAGGCGATCGTCTTGGCGAGCTGGCCGGAGGTCTCCACGTCGCCATCGGCGATGACGTGCACGTAGCGCCCGCCGGTCTCGTCGAGGTAGTCGCGGCGCGCGGCGGCGGCATCGGCGATCGCGGTGGCCATCGGCACGCCGATGCCGAGCACCTCGCGGGTGGTGGTCGCGCCCTGGAACGAGCCATAGCCGACGATGACGCCCGCCGCGCCGGTGCGCATCAGATGCAGCGCGGTCCGGTGATCGCTCACGCCACCGGCCACCACGGGCACGTCGAGCTCGGCGATGAAGGTCTTGAGGTTCAACGGCTCACCGTCGCCGACGTGCTCGGCGGAGATGATGGTGCCGTGCACGACGAGCAGGTCGACGCCGGCCTGCACCAGCGCGGGGGTCAGCGCGCGGGCGTTCTGCGGGCTCACCCGCACCGCGACGGTCACGCCTGCCGCCTTGACCTGCGCCACCGCGGCGGCGAGCAGCTCGGGCTGCATCGGCGCGGCATGCAGCTCCTGCAGCAGCGAGACGGCTCGCTCGTAGCCGCCCTTGCCGACGAGCTCGAGCAGCTGGTCGATCTTCGCCGCGACATCCGCGTGCCTGGCCCACAAACCCTCGCCGTTGATAACGCCGAGGCCGCCGAGGCGCCCGAGCTCGATGGCGAACTCCGGCGATACCAGCGCGTCGGTCGGGTGCGTGAGGAACGGGATCTCGAAGCGATAGGCGTCGAGCTGCCAAGACAGCGACACCTGCTTCGACGAGCGGGTCCGGCGCGAGGGGACGATGTCGATATCGTCCAGCTCATAGGTACGCCGGGCGGTCCGGCCCATGCCGATCTCGACCATGTCGCGCACGTGTGTACTCCTATCTATTGGCCGCGCGGGCGCGGCGTGTTCGTGGCCCCCGGGTGTGGGGGGGGGGGGGGGGGGGGGCGCGGGGCCCGGGGGCGCCGGCCGCGGGCCCCCCGGGGCGCCCGCCGGGCCC